>OZ244796.1:1127500-1501806 GCA_965219965.1 Parvibaculaceae bacterium | reverse complement strand
ACAGCCCAAAATAGAGAAAAAGTTTATTGCTGGAAATCTAAACAGAGATTTAGTAGAAGACGACCTTGTTTTTCACGCCCAGCAGAAAGCCGTGGACATGAAAATTGGGATTGATATTGCTTCGCTTGCTTATAAAAAACTGGTGAGCAAAATTGTGCTTGTTTCGGGCGATAGCGATTTTACCCCCGCCGCCAAGCTGGCACGCATGGAGGGCATAGAATTTGTGCTTGACCCGATGTGGGCGTCTATCAAACCAGATTTATATGAACATATTGACGGGCTAACCAGCACCACCAGCCGCCCGAAATAACCCGCGCCGCCCCCGCGCCGCGCCGCCCGCACGCCTAAGCCAGCCCTTCGCGCCCCATTGCGAGGAATTTTTGCCGCCGCTTTTGGCGCAGCTCATCGGCGCTGAGTGCGCTTAATTCGGCCAGCTCTTTGCTCACCGCATCGCCGACCATTTGAATCATTTTCTCGCGCTCGCGGTGTGCGCCGCCCACAGGTTCGGGCAGAATACGGTCAATCACGCCCAATTCTTTCAAATGCGCTGAGGTGACTTTCAGTGCCGAAGCGGCGTCTTCGGCCTTGTCACGTGACCGCCATAAAATAGACGCACACGCTTCTGGCGATGCGACCGCATAAATGGCGTGTTCCAACATTAAAATGCGGTTCGCCGTGGCCAATGCCAACGCCCCGCCTGAGCCGCCTTCGCCGACCACCACCGAAACAAATGGCACGCCTAATTGCAAACATTTATCTGTGCAGCGTGCAATGGCTTCGGCTTGGCCGCGCTCTTCCGCGCCAATGCCCGGATACGCACCCGATGTATCCACCAGCGTCACAAGCGGCAAATCAAATCGGTCGGCCAGCGTCATCACCCGAATGGCTTTGCGATAGCCTTCTGGTCGCGCCATGCCAAAATTATGTTTCACACGGCTTTGCGTGCTATTGCCTTTTTCATGTCCCATAATGGCGACGCGCCTGCCTTGCCACCGCCCCAGCCCAGCAATAATGGCGTGGTCTTCAGAAAAAGCTCTATCGCCCGCCAGTGGAATAAAATCCTCCACCAGCGCGTCCACATAATCGCTAAAATGCGGGCGAGACGGATGGCGAGCGACTTGCGTTTTCTGCCATGGGTCCAGCTTGGCATAAATCCGCTCCAGCCTTTCGGCCACTTTTTCTTCCAGCCTTGCGACTTCTTCCAAAACATTGACACCCTTATCCGTGTCGCTTTGCGACATCGCCCGCAGCTCTTGAATTTTACCTTCAAGCTCGGCAATGGGTTTTTCAAAATCAAGATAGGCCATGCTCATCCTCTATTCATTCTAGCTTTATATATGAGTTTTGCGGGTCGGGGAAATTATTCTATGGGTTCTTTTGGCGGTTTGGCAAGCGGGTGGGCGCGGGAAACAAGGGCGGTCTGCTGAGATTGCAAAATATGGGTATAGACTTGCGTGGTGGAAATATCGGCATGGCCGAGCATTTGCTGAACGCTGCGTAAATCCGCGCCATGCGCCAGCAAATGCGTGGCAAAAGCGTGGCGGACAATATGCGGCGTTATTTTACACGTCAAACCCGCCGCTTGCGCCAGCGCATCTAAGTGCTGAGCAAAACGCTGGCGCGTCATATAGCCCGCCCGCCCGCGTGATGGAAATAAAAATGCCGAAGCCGCATCATTTTCATCTGCGTCCCGCACCCGTATCCAATTCATCAGTGCCTGTTGCGCCGCTTCATTAAATGGCACCATGCGGTCGCGCCCGCCCTTGCCCTTAACAATAAGACTTTGGCGATGCGGGTTCACATTTTGCCGCCGCAGGCTAACCAATTCTGAAACGCGCAAACCAGTGGCATATAAAACTTCCAGCAAGCACACCATACGCAATTTTGTTTTTTGGGCGGCGGGGGTTTTGTCGTCCATATCATAAGCGGTTTGCAAAAGTTTGGTGACATCTTCTTCTGAAAGATATTTCGGCAAGGGGCGGCTGACTTTCGGGCGTTGCAAATCTTCAGACGGGTCATCGGCGCGTAAATTTTCTGAAATGAGAAACCCGTGAAATTTTTTCACTGCCGAAAACAGCCGCGCCGTAGAACGCGCCGCCAAGCCTTCGGCATAAAGCGCGGTCATAAAATCGGCCAAATCGGTTTTTTGCGCGGTGAGAAAATCCAGCTTTTGCTTGGCCAGCCACGCGCCATAGCGGCTTAAATCGCTTTTATAGGCGGCCACCGTATTCACGCTCGCGCCTTGCTCGGCGACCAGCGTTTCTAAAAAGGCTTCTTGTAAATGCTCCATCGCGTCCCTTAATGCCCCGCACGTTTTTAATTTTGCGCCAAATGCGCCGCTTGGCGCACTAAAATTTGCTTGGCCAAAGCCTGCGCCTGTGCGCCCAGCCCAATATGTTGCAACATATCCAAGACCCGCCCCATTGCGGCCATATCATAAAGAGTCTGCCCTTCTTGCCGCGCTTCTTGTCGCCCTATCGCCAGCAAAGCATGCAGCAGCGCGTCGCCTTTCTGCCCCCGCGCAAGGCTGGCATCCATATTATCAATATGGCGTGCCAGCCCTTTATCTTTAATATCGGTCAGTTTTTTCCGCGCCAGAAAATCTGGCAAAGCATAGCCGAAAAGCGGGAGCAGAGTCATTTCACAACGAATATAATCTTGCTCCACTTGCCGCCCCGTTTCCAACACCGCGCCCATTAAAATCGCTTCCATAGGCGTAACCCCTTCCACCGCCTGTTCATCTTCCACCGCCAAAGCGGTGCGGCGTTTATCATTGGCCGCATCGGCATTAGTGTGCGCCGTGTTAACCCGTTGCATCAGCCTTATCAGCCCTTGCAAATTACGGCTAGCGGCGGAGGGCAAATTATTTTGCGTCACCAACATCATATCCACCCATGCTTGTGCGCGTTCCATTTCGCCCAAGCGCACCAAGGCAGGCACCGCATAGGGCGCAAAGCCCACGCTTTCCACCGATGGCGAAAGGCGGGTTAATAAGGGCGCGGTCAACGTCACCGCCAACGGCCACGCCCGCCCATAATTGTCCTGCAAAGCGGCGGAAAAAATATCCGTAAGCGCGAGAATTTGGCCTTGCTCGGTAACGGGTGCGTCCAAAACCCGAATTTGGCGGGCGCGTAAAATAACATCTAAAGGCGCGGTGGATTTTGTCACCCCTACACTTGTTTCATTTGTTTCAGGCGTGTCCCAAAGCTCCACCATTTGCGCCAGCGCGTGTAAATAATCTGGCGCGAGCCGCCCCGCCGCTACAGCGCGTTCGGCCAGCAAAAGTTGCACCGCTTGGCTATGATAAGGGTTTTTAGCCGCTTGCGCCAACAGCACCATCGGCACCCGCGCCACCTCTTCGGCAAAAAGCCCCGCGCCCGCTTCGCCCAACAGCACCGCCTGCATCACGGAAAGATGCGCCGCAGGCTTATCCCGCACCAACGCGCTATGCGTTGTCAGCGCGAAAAGCGCGTCCAGTGCCAGCGCGTCTTGCACCTCTGCTTCGCGGGCCAAATCCAATGTCAGGCTGGCGGCGGCCATATCGCCCGCTTTAACATAGCAATAGGCGCGTAATATGATAGCAAAGCCGGCTTGTTGCGGCGTGGTTTCCAGCCGCCCCAACGCGCCCAAAGTGCTGCATGCCGCCGGCACATCACCTATGGCCAGCCGTGTTTCGGCTAAAACTTTGGCCACGCCCGCATCGCGCCCGCCCGCGCCGGTCATATCGGCCAGTTGCACCACCGCTTCTATTTCGCCCAAAGCCAAAAGCCGTGCCAAGCGCAAAGCAAAAAAGCTGTCGCCTTCGGTTAAGCCCGGCGGCGGGGCAGCGGGTGACGTTAAAAGCGTCACCGCAATTTGCCGTGCCATGGGCAATTCAAAATCGCTTGGCAAAAGCGGCAAGAGCCGCCCAATGGTGGACATCCGACTGCCGCGCCATAAATCCACCCCGAAGCCCGTGCCTATGCCAATATCGGTTTCTTCCAAATGACCCAACGCGCCAATTTGCACTGGCCCGCGCCCGCCCGGCAAGGCGGCGACTGAACGCACGGGCCTTCGCAAAGCCGCCCCGCCCGGCACAAGTTCGGGCAAACGCGCCGATGGTTTTTCCGCTTCGCCGCCGCGCCGTGCAAAGGGTGTGACTTTGACAAAATGCTTTGGAATAATGTTAAGCGGTGGGCGGGTCGCGCTATCGGTTGCCGCCGCCACGGGGGTGCAAAGCAATGCCGCCCCAAACCCCGCCCAAAGCAAAGCGCGAATTTTATTTGAGCTTATCATTAGGGATAATTTCAACTGTGGTTTCCACTTCTGGCTGAACGGCTTGTGCCAGATAAACCACAATCCCGCTAAGCGCGATAAGCAAAACCACGCTGACAATAATCATGCGAAAACCCATAGACATTATAATCTCCCAAATTATTTTGGCCTATTTTAAGTGAGTCTAACATGGGCGGCAAATAAGGCACAAGCAAGGCAGGCGGTTTTTCCCTAAAACCCTAGCGTTTCAGCCTGATGCCCAAATAGGCCGAAGCCCCAGCTGTGCCATAGCCCAGCACTTGTTGGTAATCCTCGTCCAGCAGATTTTCGGCACGGAAATAAATTTCCCGCCCCGCGCCCAGACGATACGCCCCATTCGCGTCCACGCGCCACCAGCTTTCATTCACCGCCGCGCCGCCATTTGTGTCTAGCTCATCGCCATTATAGCGCACCACCACATTGCCCGAAAATGCCTGCCCGCCATCATAAGAAAGCGTGACATGAGCCTCATCTTCGGGGATACGCCCTAAGCGTGCGCCGCGTCCAGTTTCAGCATCGGTATAAGTATAGCCCACCGCCAAAGCAAAATCCGCGCCCAACGCCCATTCACTGCTTAGCTCCACCCCGTGGGCTTTCGTGCTATCAATGTTATCATAACACCCTGTGGGGCGAAAAATAACGCAAGTATAAGTCACCAGATTTTTTGTGTCTTGGCGGAAGAAAGTCAAACCCAAATGCCAATCGCGCCCGCTTTGCCAATCAAAGCCCGCATCAAAGCTCACCCCTTTTTCTGGTTGCAAGCTCGGCGTATTATTAAGTTGAAACCATGACGGGGTTTTACGCCCCTGCGCCGCGCTTGCCGAAAATTGCAGCGCGTCTGACACAGCATAAGCCAGCCCCGCCCGTCCGGTTAGCGCGTCGCCGAAAATACTATGCGTGTCATGCCGCGCCCCTGCTGTTAGCGTCACGCGCTGTGTCACAGGCATTTCATATAAAGCAAACGCGCCGACAATATCATATTTATCATCCGCGCCCGTCTGTGCGGCAATGCTTTCTTCATATTCCACCCCTGTGCTGGCACGGGCTTGGTCAAATTGCACGATATTTTGATAACGCACATGCACTCTTTTGCCATCAAAATGAGACGCAAAAGCATCACGGCCATAATTATCCGTTTTTACTTCTGCCAGCCCGATTTGCATTTTATGTTGCACTTTTTCGCTGGCCGCATAATCAGCCGTAACAGAAGCAACAAGCTGTTCTTTATCTGTCACCGCATCGCCATCTGTGGGGGCGAAGGTGAAAAAGTCAAACCCGTCAAATTCGCTTTTCGCATCGGCAAAAAACACACTGCCCGCCACGCGCAAATTATCGCTCACAGCCATTTCCGCCCGTGCGCTTAAACTGCTATTGCGGAAACTGTCTTTTTCCTGATTGCCCGCCGATTGCGCGGCTTTGGAAATGCCGTCACTTTCATAATGGTTCACGCCGAGCCGCCAGCTTGTTTTGCCGCCCGCCCCGCTAAGGCTCGCACTTGTGCGCGTGGTTTGAAAAGACCCCGCCTCAAAAGCCGCCATAAGCTCGCGCTCTTTGGGACGGCTGGTGGTGATGCTCACCACGCCCGACAAAGCCTCCGACCCCCATAAAGCGGCTTGGCCGCCTTTGAGAATTTCAATGCGCTCAATATGCGCCGTATCCAGCGTGGCAAAATCAAAACTGCCATCTTGGGTGGGATCATTGACCGCCACGCCATCAATCAGCACCAGCGTATGCGCGTTACTGCCTGTGCCACGCACGCGCACATTGGCCAGCCCGCCAAAGCTGCCATTGCGATTCACACTCACCCCATTAACATCGCTCAGCGCGTCAGAAACAAAATCATAGCCTTTCAGCTTTATATCTTCTTGCGTCACCACGCTCACAGACGCGCCCGCTTGCCCGAGGCTCACTGGTAGCCGCGTGCCGTAAATAATAATTTCACCCGGTGCTGTATCGCGCCCATCGCCATAAGCGACACTTGCCGCTAAAAAGACGGCACAAAAAATAAAATGTTTAAGTGGCATATCGCCCTCCTTTGTAAACAAACAATATATAATGTCGTTACAAAGAAGAGACTTCCCGTTTCATTGGTTCTTCCCGACCGAAACGAACGACGCGACAGCAGGTCTCCTGACTTGCGCGTCATTATTTCCGCCCGCCTTCCCAATGATAATCTCAATTATAATCAGTGGCTTTGTGGACTGAAACTCTGCGCCTACAGTTGCGGGTACAGTGCTGGATTTTGACCAGCTTCCCTTGACCGTCTGGCGCACACTATAAATATAAGCGCGATTTTGTCAATGAGACTCAAATCGCCGCTTGCCGTAACGCCCATAGGCAGATAGATAGGAAGAGAGAAAATGACCGACACAGCACAAAACCCAAGCCTGAAACTCACCCGCAATATCGCCCTCACGGGCATGATGGGGGCGGGCAAAACGGCCATTGGCCGCCGCTTGGCCAATGCGCTTGGCGCGACTTTCAAAGATGCCGACACCGAAATTGAAGCCGCCGCCGGTATGAGCATTGGCGATATTTTCGCCCAGCATGGCGAGGCGCATTTTCGTGAAGGCGAAAGGCGGGTGATTACGCGGATTTTGCAAGAAAAAGCCGACCACCCGCTTGTGTTGTCTTTGGGCGGCGGCGCGTGGATAGATGACGCCACGCGCCAGACCATTACGCAAAATGCGTTTTCCATTTGGCTAGATGTCGCCTTGTCGGAATTGGTTAAACGGGTGCAAAAACGCCCGCAAAAACGCCCGCTTTTAGACGACACCGCACAAGGCGATACAGAAGATATTTTGGCCAAACTGCTCGCCGCCCGTGCGCCGATTTATGCCAAAGCGGAGCTGACCATTCACAGCACCGCCCAAACCCCATCCGCCACCATTCGGGCGATTATTGCACAATTACGCAAACACGCTATTGTGGTTGAAACAGGAGTGGCACAGTGACCGCGCAAACCATTAGGGTAAATCTCAAAGATTCCGCCGCCGATAAATCTTACGATATTCATATCGGCGCGGCTTTGCTCGCACGGGCGGGCGAACTGATAAGCCCGTTGCTTATCCGCCCCCGCGTGGCCATTATCACCGATGAACAAGTCGCGCCCCATCATTTGCCCGCTTTGCAAAAAAGCCTGACGGCGGCAGAGATAAACCATAGCCATAAAATTTTACCTTGCGGGGAAAGTGTGAAAAATCTTGCCCAGCTTGATGATTTATGCGGCTGGTTGCTCAATGAAAAAATTGAACGCCGCGATATGATTATCGCGCTTGGTGGCGGCGTGGTCGGCGACCTCACAGGTTTTGCCGCCGCGATTTTGCGGCGCGGGGTGGATTTTATCCAAATCCCCACCTCTTTGCTTGCCCAAGTGGACAGCTCCGTTGGCGGCAAAACCGCTATTAACGTCCCGCAGGGCAAAAATCTCATTGGCGCGTTTCACCAGCCGCGCATGGTGCTGGCTGATATTGACACGTTGCAAACTCTGCCCGACCGCCAGCTTAAAGCTGGCTATGCCGAAATGGTGAAATATGCCGCTTTGGGCGATGCCGCTTTTTTCACATGGCTGGACGAAAACCTCACCCCCCTCATGCAGGGCGACAGCCAAACCCGCATCACCGCCATTGCCAAAAGCTGTGCCGCAAAGGCCGACATTGTTACCCGTGATGAGCGCGAAAGCGGGGTGCGGGCATTGCTCAATCTCGGCCATACTTTCGCCCATGCCTATGAAGCGGTGACGGGCTATAGCGACACGCTTTTGCATGGCGAAGCGGTGGGTTTGGGGCTGGTGATGGCTTTTGAATTTTCCGCCCAGCTTGGCCATTGCGCCCCTGAAGAAGCTGTGCGCCTTAAAGCTCATCTTGCCCAAGCTGGCCTGCCCACCGCGCCCGACCAAATTAAAGGCGCGCCTTTTGACACAGACGCCTTGCTCGCCGCGATGGCGCAAGATAAAAAAGTCACGGACGGGGCAATGACCTTTATCCTCGCCCGCGCAATGGGCGAGGCCTTTATTGCCGATAATATCGCCGCTAAAGACATACGCATTTTATTGGACAAATAAATGAATATGCTCCTCCTTGCTTTTGTTATTATCGCCCTCGTGGTTGTATCGGGTTTTTTTTCTGGCTCGGAAACGGCTTTAACCGCCGCCTCGCGTGCGCGTATGCACAGGCTCACCGAAGAAGGCGACATTCGCGCCAAATGGGTCACGCAATTACTGCTACAAAAAGAACGCCTGATAAGCGCGATTTTGCTTGGCAATAATCTCGTCAATATCCTCGCTTCAGTTTTGGCGACCACGCTTTTTTTAGATTTATTTGGCGAAAGCGGCGTGGTTTATGCCACGCTTTTTATGACTGCCCTTGTGGTGATTTTTGCTGAAGTGCTGCCCAAAACCTATGCCATTTCCACGCCCGACCAATCGGCTTTGCGCGTATCGGGGATTTTGCGCGTGCTGGTTTGGTTGCTGTCGCCTTTCACTTTGGCTTTGCACCACATTGCCAAATATATTATGCAGCGTGCGGGTTTTGACAGCGATAATATCGGCCATCTCCTACCTGCCCATGAGGAAATTCGCGGCGCGATTGACTTACATCACAGCCAGCAAGCCGTGACCACGGGCGACCGCGATATGTTGGGCGGCATTTTAGACCTGCGCCAGCTTACCGTTGGCGAGGTGATGATTCACCGCAAAAATATGCAAATCATTGAGGCCGACACCCCGCCTGCTGAAATTGTCCAGCAAGTTTTAGCAAGCCCCTATACGCGCATTCCGCTTTGGCGTGATGAGCCAGAAAACATTATCGGCATTTTGCACGCCAAGGATTTACTTCGCGCTTTGGCGAAAAACACCGACCCGAACCAATTAAACATAGACGCCTTATGTCTTGAGGCGTGGTTTGTGCCAGAAAGCACGGAGTTGGGCGAACAGCTTTCGGCGTTCAAAGCCCGCAAGGCCCATTTCGCTTTAGTCGTAGATGAATATGGCGCATTGATGGGGCTTATCACTTTGGAAGATATTTTAGAAGAAATTGTTGGCCAAATAGATGATGAGCATGACGAGGCCGAACCCGATATGATTCCCGCCGCCGATGGTAGTTTTGAAGTGGAGGGCGATAAAACCATTCGTGACCTAAACCGTGAAACGGGTTTAACTTTGCCCGATGATGAAGCCACCACCATTGCGGGGCTGGTCATTCACGAAGCGCGCACCATTCCGCGTCCGGGGCAGATTTTTGTATTTCACGATATTCGCTTTCGGATTTTGCGGTGTAAGCGCAATCAAATTAAGCGCATTGAACTGCGCCCGCTGACCACGCGCCCGCGCCGTTCTATGATTGATTAGCCCCTAATCCGCGCCCCCTAATCCGCGCCCTGCTCTGCCGCCTGCGCGGCCTCATATTCGGCAGGTGTTTTGGTTTGCATAGATAAAGCATGAATATGCCCCGCCAATTCGCCCTGCAAACAGGCATGAACCATGCGCTGGCGGGCGATAAGCGGCTGGTCGGTGAATTTCTCTGAAACCACCAAAATGCGAAAATGCGTCTCGCCCTCAGGCTTAGCCCCCGCGTGACCCTCATGCAGATGCGACTCATCGGTCACAGCCAGATGGGTAGGCGCAAAAGTTTCATTCAATTTCTTGATTATTTGCGCTGTAACCGTCATAAAGAGTCATCATATATGATTTGATGCTAAAAGATGAAATTAAACTCAAAATATTTCGACTCGATTCGCATTTCCAAGCCGCAACGCCAAGTGGTAAAGGCACAGCAAGGCTGTGACTGGCCGGACTGCAATGAAGCGGGCAGCTATCCCGCCCCCATTGGGTCAGACTCAGACGAAAAGCGGCATTTTTGTCTGGAGCATGTCCGCATTTATAATAAAAGCTATAATTTCTTTGAAGGCATGAACCAAAAAGATATTGCCGCCTATCAGCGTAGCGCACATACTGGCCACCGCCCGACATGGAATATGGGAACCCAGCGCAACAAACCCGGCGCACGCGCCGATTGGCAATTCCAAGACCCGCATGAACTCATGAACCAAGAAGGCTTAAAACCTTCCGATGGCCACCCATCAGGCCAGCGCGTCACCTCAGGGCAGAAACGCGCATTGGGCGTTTTGGGATTAGAAGAAACCACCCCGCCCACAGATGTTAAACAACGCTACAAATCACTTATCAAACGTTACCACCCCGATGCCAATGGCGGCGACCGTTCATTGGAGGAACAACTCAATAAAGTCATTCAGGCTTATAATTTTTTAACCGCGTCGGGTTTTTGCTAAACCCCTAATGAGGACGATATGACGAATAAAAAAGACAATATGTCAGCCATGCCCGAAAAACCAGACACGGAAATTTCTGTGAAAAAAGTTTTCGGCTTTGACAGTAAAGAAAAAATCCCTGCCTTTTCTAAGCCATGCGAATATGTGCCAGAGCGCGATGAAGATTATGTGTTTGACACCCAAACCACCCGCGCTTTGCTGGCGGGTTTTGCCCATAATCGCCGCGTGATGGTGCAGGGCTATCACGGCACGGGCAAATCCACCCATATTGAGCAAGTCGCCGCCCGCCTGAACTGGCCGTGCGTGCGTATTAATTTAGACAGTCATGTTAGCCGCATTGACCTTATCGGCAAGGAGGCCATTGTTTTACATAATGGCAAGCAAATCACGCAATTTCAGGAAGGCATTTTGCCATGGGCGTTGCAAAATCCGGTCGCCCTTGTTTTTGATGAATATGATGCGGGCCGCCCCGATGTTATGTTTGTTATTCAGCGCGTTTTGGAAGTGGCGGGAAAACTCACCTTGCTAGACCAAAATAAAATCATTGAGCCGCATCCGCAATTTCGGCTTTTTTGCACCACCAACACGATTGGCTTGGGCGATATGTCGGGGCTGTATCACGGCACCCAGCAAATCAATCAGGGGCAAATGGATAGGTGGAACATTGTCACCACGCTCAACTATTTGCCCCATGACCAAGAAATGCAAATTATTTTGGCCAAAGAAAAAAGCTACAACAATGCGGCGGGCAAAAAACAAGTGGACGCGATGGTGCGTGTCGCCGCCCTCACCCGCAATGCCTTTATCAATGGCGATATTTCCACCGTGATGAGTCCGCGCACGGTTCTCACATGGGCGCAAAATGCACGGATTTTTGACAATGATTTGGGGCTTGGGTTTCAAATGAGTTTCCTGAATAAATGCGATGAGCTGGAACGCCCCACTGTCGCGGAATTTTATCAGCGTTGCTTTGGCCATGAGCTGCCCAATCTCGCCGCCGCGCAAATGCCGCTTACGCCCAAAGCCGCGCCTGCAAATAAATCCACCCCATCGGGGGCAAAATAATGACATGGCAGACCGCGCCGATACTGTATTGAATAAATTCAAACGCGCCCTGAGCCAAACCATACGTTCGCTGGCGCAAAATAATGAATTGGAAATCAGCTTTGGCGCAGACCGCGCTTCTATGAATGGCAATCGCATCCGCCTGCCCCTGCCCCAGCAAGACCTATCCGAAAAAGCCCGCCATGTGGTGCGCGGCCAAGCCGACAGCCTTGCCCTTCACATCGCCCATCACAACAGCACCATTAACGCTCGCCACCAACCTAAAGACGAAAAAAGTGCGATGCTTTTTGACGCGCTAGAACGCGCCCGTTATGAATCGCTTGGCGCACAGCAAATGGCGGGGCTGGCTGCCAATCTCGCCGCCATGCACACAGAACGTATCAAACAAATCCCCGACGACCACACCCACGCGCTAAGCGAAGTGTTGGGCTTTATGGTGCGCGAAAAAATATGCGCCCTGCCGCCGCCCAAAGCCGCCCAGCCTTTAATGCAAATTTGGACACAGCGCGTAGAAAAAGCGGCGGGTGAAAATTTTAACAAGCTCGCCACGCTGATAAATGACCAAGACGCTTTTGCACGGCTGAGCAAAAAAATTATTGCCGCTCTGGCCACGGGTGGTTTTGAAGCCAGCGCGGGTGGGGCGGCGGACGAAAATAATGACCCAAGCGATGCCTATGACGAGGCCGCGCAAAATAATGACGATGACGGCGTTTCAGGCACGCCCGATGAAGCCACCCCCACCCCTTCCGATGAAACCGCCTCTGATGCGGCGGGCGAAGACGGCATTTCGCTCACCGCCGCCGATATTGGCGAAGCGGGCGACACGCCCAGCCATGGCACCCCGCCCCCGCCGCATCTCAGCGACAGGCCGAATTGGCTTGATTATAAAATTTACACTTCGCGCTTTGATGAAATTATCGCGGCGGAAGATTTATGCGCCGAAGAGGAGCTGACCCGCTTGCGGGCTTATCTGGACCACCAGTTGCAACATTTGCACGGCATTGTCACCCGTTTGGCCAATCGCTTGCAACGCAAATTGCAAGCTCAGCAAAACCGCGCATGGGATTTTGATTTAGAAGAAGGCTATTTAGATGCCGCCCGTCTGTCGCGTGTTGTGGTTGACCCGACCCGCCCGCTTTCTTTCAAAATGGAGCGCGACACGGATTTCCGCGACACCATTGTCACCTTGCTCATTGATAATTCCGGCTCTATGCGCGGTCGCCCGATTACTGTGGCGGCGATGAGTGCCGATATTCTCACCCGCACTTTGGAACGCTGCGGGGTGAAAACCGAAGTTTTGGGCTTTACCACCCGCGCATGGAAAGGCGGCAAGGCGCGCGAAAATTGGGTGCATAATAATAAACCGCCCCACCCCGGACGGCTCAATGATTTGCGCCACATTATTTACAAACGCGCCGATGCGCCATGGCGGCAAGCCCGCCGCAATCTTGGCCTGATGATGCGCGAAGGTCTGCTGAAAGAAAACATTGACGGCGAAGCCTTAATTTGGGCATGCCAACGCCTGATGGGGCGGCCTGAACAGCGGCGCATTTTAATGGTGATTTCTGACGGCGCGCCCGTAGATGACAGCACCTTAAGCGTTAATCACGGCAATTATTTAGAAAAACATTTGCGCCAAGTGATAGATGAAATTGAAAATCGCACGCCCATTGAGCTTATCGCCATTGGCATTGGCCATGATGTGACGCGCTATTATCGCCGTGCCGTCACGCTTATTGATGCCGAGCAACTTGGCGGAGCGATAACCGATAAGCTCGCCGAATTATTTGATGAACACGCCGCCAATGGGCGCACCATGCCACGCGGCTCTTTGCTCCGCCCCCAACGCCCTCAACGCACAGGCGCACGGGTATAAATTAAAAGATATTAAACTGCTGCAATTTGTTTTTTGCAGCGTTTCGCATGGGGCGATAAATGCGCGTCTTTGGCTTTCAGCAAATAAGCGTCAATCCCGCCTGCATGTTCCACCGTCCGCAGAGCCGCCGCGCAGGCGCGGAATTTC
The DNA here is from genome assembly GCA_965219965.1 of Parvibaculaceae bacterium. GTDB lineage: Bacteria > Pseudomonadota > Alphaproteobacteria > RS24 > RS24. The sequence continues at coordinate 1,488,137 of OZ244796.1, read as the reverse complement.
AGCTTACGCCCCAGCTTTTCGCTTGGCAGGCTAACCTGTTGCAAATTGGGCAGGAAACGCCGACGGGTTTTGTTCATGGCGTGCGACACATTATTGCCGCTCATCACTTTTTTGCCGGTTAATTCGCATATGCGAGACATGAAAGCCCCCTTTTGGAAAATTGGGGCTGTTATATGCACCAAAGCCCCTCGCGTCAAGTCTTAGAAAAAAAGGGTCATCCAGCGCGTGAGGGGAGGGAGGAGAGTGCGCCGGACGACCCGTTGAAAAGCGTTGAGCTTCCCACGCTGATATTCTGCCCGCCCGCACCCGTTTTGGCAAAACACGAATTTTCAACTAAAAGTGAGCAGACCGCGCTCAATCCCGCCCCAAACCCCGCAACCCCCCATATTTAGGCGTGAACGAAAACGGAAATACCACTAGAGTAGTGATTCGGACACGCTCTGTTCGGTTTTTGTTCTTTTGTTCCCTTTCCGTATGCGCGGCCTTGCAAACCACGCTTGATTCCGCCCAAAACAGAGATTATACACATGCCAACAGAAAGGGGGCGGATTGCATGACCTATATTGTCACAGATGCGTGTGTTCGGTGCAAATATACCGATTGCGTGGAAGTGTGTCCGGTGGACTGCTTTTACGAAGGCGAAAATATGCTGGTTATCCACCCTGATGAGTGCATTGATTGCGGCGTGTGCGAGCCGGAATGTCCTGCCGAAGCCATTAAGGCCGACACTGAAGACGGGCTAGACAAATGGCTAGAGGTGAACACCAAATATGCCGAGCTTTGGCCAAATATCACCAATAAGAAAACCCCGCCCGATGATGCCGATGATTGGCTGGGCAAGGCGGGGAAATTTGAGGCGGAATTTTCCGAAAAAGCTGGCACGGGCGACTAAGCTAGATTTTACCTCAATTTTATGGTATAATCGGTGCAAAGGGCTGATAATCGGCCATTTTTAGCAATAGCCCCCGAAATGCGACCTTAAAATATCTTAAAAATTAACGCTTGTTTGGAGTTGCCCATGCCTGCCCGCAAAAAACCTGTTAAAAAGCCCGCCCGCAAGCCCGCCGCGAAAAAAGCGGCGAAGAAACCCGCCCGTAAGCCTGCCGCCAAAAAACCCACGCGCAAGCCCGCACCGAAAAAGGCGGCGGCGAAGAAAAAGCCTATCCGCAAAACCGCCGCAAAGAAAAAGCCCGCCCGCAAAGTTGCGGCGAAAAAGAAACCCGTCCGCAAAACAGCCGCGAAGAAAAAGCCCGCCCGTAAAACCGCGCCTAAAAAAAAGCCCGTCCGTAAAGCCGCCCCTAAAAAAGCGGTTAAAAAAACGGCGGCTAAAAAGCCCGCTAAAAAACCCGCCCGCAAGCCCGCGAAAAAACCAGCAAAAAAAACCCTGCCGGAACGCCGATCTGCCAAAGGTTTTCGCGTCAATGAATTTGTGGCCTATCCGGCGCATGGGGTGGGGCAAATTATTGAAATCGCCGCCCAAGACATTGACGATATACAGCTTGAATTTTTTGTCATTAAATTTGAGAAAGAAAAAATGGTGTTGCGCGTGCCGGTTGAACGCGCCGCCGAAGCCAATATGCGTAAGCTTGCCGACAGGGCGATGATGAATGGTGCGATGCGAACCTTGCGCGGACGCGCACGGGTTAAGCGCACCATGTGGAGTCGCCGCGCTCAAGATTATATGGCGAAAATTAATTCGGGGGATTTGGTCGCCATTGCCGAAGTGGTGCGCGACCTTTATCGCCATGAAACCCAGCCGGAGCAATCCTATTCCGAACGCCAGCTTTATGAGCAAGCCCTTGACCGCATGTCGCGTGAAGTCGCCGCCGTGAATAAAACCGATGAAGCCACCGCCATTATTGAACTGGAATCCGTCCTCGCCAAAGCCACCGGCAAGGAAAAGGAAGAAGCCGAGGCCGAAGCGGCCGCCAACGCAGAAGCAGAGGCAGAGGCCAATGCCGCAGAGGCAGGCGCAGAGGCGGGCGCGGGCGCGGAGACAGATGAACAAAACAAACCAATACAGACCCCGTAGCTCAGCTGGATAGAGCATCAGATTCCTAATCTGAGGGTCGGAGGTTCAAATCCTCTCGGGGTCACCAATTTCTGCCACCACCGCCGCCCTGCTTTTTATTTGCGCGTCTCTGGCGCGGGCGGTTTTGTTTTGTCTTTTCCCCGAAAGGCGTTGGCGATAATAGCGACCATTTCTTTAATAAGATAAGTGACAATGACCACCGTAATGCAGGCACTAGAAAAAACAACCGCCTGTATCCACGGGGTAATTTGAGAAAATTTGTGCAGAGCATCAGCCCCAAAATGATATTCGCAACTCATAATAAGCTCCCATTATTTATTTAGCGAGAGCCACCAGTGCTATGAAGCAGGCTGGTGACTGGGAGCTAACAACACGCGATTAGTCGTGTCCACCTTATTTACGGCGGAGCCGCTATTGTATTCGGTGGACTCCCAGCCATTTGGCATGGGAGTTCCACACTTACGGATAGGAACAATCCGCTAATCGTCAGAGGTAACTAAACCCCAGCGCAGCAACACACTGCGCCATCTGCGATAATAGGAAAGATAAGACTTAAAGTAAAGCAAGCAGGTGGCCGGGAGCTTAGTTACACGGACAGAGTTCGTGTCTGCCTTATTTGCGGCGCACCGCTATTTTATTCGGCAGACTCCCAGCCTTAAAAGCGCACCCTAAAACGCCGCCCGTTTTTTGCTACTCCCCCTTTTCGCCACCACCAATCGCATTGATTTGTATTATCAATGCACTGCACCCATTTCTGGCGCGGCTTATGCTTGGCAAGGCGCGGGGTTTGGCTTATGTAAGAAGCCATAAGGAGATGTGATGGGCTTGCGTTTTTATTTTGCGGTTTTGACCCTATCCATGCTGGCCAGCCTGTTGGCCGCACCCAGCCATGCGGACGAAATGGGCGATGCGGCGCGGGGCGCGATATTGTTCAAAAAATGCCGTGCCTGCCACATGATTGGCGACAAGGCGCGGTCGCTGGTCGGCCCGCCTTTGAACAACATTATTGGCGGCAAAATCGCCACCGTGCCGAATTACAAATATTCCAAAGCCATGCTGGCCTTTGCCGCCGACCAGCCGATTTGGACGCCCGAATTGTTGGACACATACCTCACCAAACCACGCGGGCTGGTGAAAGGCACGCGCATGGTTTTTGTTGGCCTGAAAAAACCCACCGACCGCGCCGACCTGCTCGCCTATTTGGCGCAATTCACTGCCGCCCAAAATGAATAGCCCGCCGCCCCGCGCCGCCCATTTTTGTGACGCAAAGGGTTTGGCTTGCCCTTTGCCCGTTTTGCGCGCACAGCGTATGCTCGCCACTCTGCCCGCCAAAGCGCGGCTGGAAATTCACGCCACCGACCCGATGACGGCCATTGACCTGCCGCATTTTTGCCAGCAATCTGGCCACCGCCTCATTGCCCAAGAAACGCAAAATGATTTATTGATTTTTGTGATTGAAGCTAAAGCCGTTTAAGCGCGGCCTGCACATCGGCGGAAAAACCAATGGCCACGAAATTTTTACCCGCGACAAAAACGGGTCGCTTGACCAGTGTCGGGTTCTGCATGGCCAGCGTGGCGGCTTTGGCGGCGGTTAAATTTTCTTTATCGGCTTGCGGCAAAGCCCGCCAGCTTGTGCCGCGCTTATTCAGCACCACATCTGCCCCATGTGCCGCCAGCCAGCGTTTGACATCCGCCTTAGAAAACCCATCGGCGCGGACATCTAAAAATTCATGCGCGATTTTCTGCGCCGCCAACCACTTACGCGCCTTGCGACACGTATCGCAATTTTTCAAACCATAAACTTTGAGCATCGCCTCTCTCTCCCAATGGTGCCCTCGGCCAGACTCGAACTGGCACGCCCGTGAAGGCAACGGATTTTGAATCCGTCGCGTCTACCAATTCCGCCACGAGGGCATTGGAAATAGCCCGCGCAATATAAAGCGGCGCAAGCGGGGCGACAAGAAAATTCGTCCCCTCTTCGCCGCCACCCCGCCCCGCACACAAACCCTTTGCATTTGCCGCCGCTTTAGCCCATTTTGGGGCTTATGAAAAACCGACCACTTTGGCACGCTCTTAAAAACCGCACCCGCGCACTGGCCACGCATCGCTATGCCACGCCCGCCCTCGCGCTGGTGTCTTTTTGCGAAAGCTCGTTTTTCCTCGTGCCGCCCGATGTGATGCTCGCGCCTATGGCACTGGCCGACCGCACGCGCCGTTGGCGGCTGGCTTTTATTTGCACGCTGGCTTCGGTGCTGGGCGCGGTGCTGGGTTACATGATTGGCTATGCGTTGTTTGACCTGCTCGGCCAGCCCATCATTAACGCTTATCAGGCGGCGGCGGGGTTTGAAAAATTCCAACTCTTTTATGATGATTGGGGTTTTTGGGTGGTCGTTATCAGCGCGGTCAGTTTTATTCCGTTCAAAATTGCGACCATTGCCAGTGGCGTGGTTGGTTTGCACCCGATGATATTTCTCGCCGCTTGTTTGGCGGGGCGGGCTGTGCGTTTTTACGGCGTGGTGTTGGTTGTCACCACCGACCCGCGCAAAATTCTCGCCCGCCCGCAAAATCTCGCCACGCTTTTGCTCGCTGGCACGGCGGGCGTGCTGCTGGCCGCTTTGGCCTTTGAGCATATTGGCGGGCTTGCGCCCTGCCCGCTTTGCCTTGACCAACGCCTGCCTTATTACGCCGCCCTCGCGCTTACGCCTGTCATTATATATATGGCTTGGCGCGACAAAAGCTGCGCCGCCTATATCGGGCTGGCTACGCTGGCCGTGCTGTATCTCATCAGCGCGGGCTTGGGCATTTACCATGCCGGCATTGAATGGCAATTTTGGGTCGGGCCTGCATCTTGTGCGGGCGCAATAGGCGCAGACAACACCGCATCCGTCACCGCCTTGCAAGCGGCGTTGCAAAACCCTGCCGCCCCGCCTTGCGACCAAGCACCATGGCGGCTTTTCGGCTTGTCGCTGGCGGGTTATAATGCGCTGGCGAGTTTGGGGCTGGCGGGGCTGGCCAGCTATCCATTTTGGAGAAAAGTAAAATGCAAAAACGCTTAGCGCAAATGATACGTGTGGACCATGCGGGCGAGCATGGCGCGGTGAAAATTTATGAAGGCCAAGCGGCGGTGTTTGACAAAGTGCCGAGCAAACGCGCCACCGCCGACCTCATTCGCCACATGGCCGCCCAAGAGCAAGAGCATTTAGACACATTTGACGCGCTTTTATTACAGCGCAAAATCCGCCCCACTGCTTTTGCGCCGCTATGGGCGGCGGCGGGGTTTTCGCTCGGTGCGGTCACGGCATTGATGGGCGAAAAGGCGGCGATGGCTTGCACGGCGGCTGTAGAAGAAGTCATTGACGACCATTACGCCGCGCAATTAGAAGAACTCGCCGCCCATAATGTTGAGCCAGAACTTTGCAAAACCATTGCGAAGTTTCGCGCCGATGAAGCCGAACACCGCCACACCGCCCTCGCGCATGGTGCCGAAGACGCACCCGCTTACACATTACTTTCAGGCGCAATTAAAACAGCGTGCCGTGCGGCCATAAAAATTTCTGAAAAAATCTGACGCTCGCACCCGCCCTTACGGTTGCAATTCGCTATCCCAATAAAGATAATCTTGCCAGCTTTCATGCAAATAATTAGGCGGAAAGCGGCGGCCTGTTTCATGCAGTTCAAACATATCGGGCCGATGCGGTTTTTTTCTCGGAAACATGCCCGCTTCGCGGCACAGCCGCCCGCCTTTTTTCAAATTGCACGGCGAACAGGCCGCCACCACATTTTCCCATGCGGTGCGCCCGCCCACACGGCGCGGCTTGACATGGTCAAAAGTTAGCTCATCATTCGCGCCGCAATACTGGCACGAAAACCCATCGCGCAAAAATAAATTAAAGCGCGTAAAGGCCGGATATTTTGGCGGTTTCACATAATTTTTCAGCGACACCACGCTGGGCAGTTTCAACCTTATGCTTGGCGAGCGCACATCGGTTTCATATTCGGAAACCACATTAACGCGCTCCAAAAAAACGGCCTTGAGTGTGTCTTGCCAGCCCCAAAGCGAAAGCGGGTAATAGCTTAACGGGCGGTAATCGGCGTTTAGCACCAAAGCGGGGCAGGATTCGGGATTGCGGAAACGGCCCGCCTCGCGGCCAAAAAACTTGGCCGCATGGTGCGCGATATGTTCGGTTCTGTGCGACGACATCTCCATCTCCTATGCGTCATGTAAAGCCCAAAAATTATACGCCGTCAATGGTTTTCATGTTATCGTCCCGCCCATGCCTTTTGCCACCCCACCCTTCACCACCCGCTTCGCGCCTAGCCCCAATGGGCGTTTGCATCTTGGCCATGCCTATTCGGCTTTGGTTGGCCAGCATTTATCAGGCGGCAAAAAAGGCGCACGCGAGGGGCAGTTTTTCTTACGCATTGAAGATATTGATTTGGGCAGACGGCGGGAGGAATTTATCACGGCCATTTATGAAGATTTGCAATGGCTCGGCATTGAATGGGACACGGAAGTTTTAATGCAGTCCACCCGTTTTGATATTTACAAAAACGCTTTGCAAAAATTGCGCGATATGGGCGTGGTCTATCCGTGTTGGGCGACGCGCCAAGATATTCGCAATCATATTGAAACCACAAGCGGCGGCATGCGGCACTGGCCGATAGATCCTGATGGTGCGCCCATTTATCCCGGCCTTTACCGCGACACGCCCGCCGACACCCATAACCGCCTGATGTGGGAAGAGCGCGACCACGCATGGCGGCTCAATATGCAAAAGGCGCATGCTTTGGCGGAAGAAAAAAATAAAGCCGCGCTCACTTTTACCGAGCTAAGCACGGGCGCGAAAATAAAAATTGACCCAACCCTTTATGGCGATGTTATCATTGCCCGCAAAGATATTCCGACCAGCTATCATTTAAGCGTGGTGGTTGATGATGCCGCCCAAAATATAAACCTCGTGGTGCGCGGCATGGATTTATTTGCTGCCACCCATATTCACCGCATTTTGCAAGTGCTGTTAGAACTGCCCGAACCGGCTTATTTCCACCATGCTTTGATACGCAATGAGGCGGGGCGGCGTTTGTCCAAACAAGCGGGCGATGCGGGCTTTGCCCATTGGCGGCAAATGGGCGCAACGCCGCAAAATGTGCTGGCCGTGCTTCCGCCAATGCCCGAAATCGCAAAATAAATCTTTGAAAAACCCCGCCCCTTGCTTTATGAAAGCCCCATGGCTTATCTTAATTATTTTATCCCCATTGCTTTAATTGCTGTGTCGCTGGTTTTACTGGCGGGCTTGGTGAATATGATGCGCGGCAAAAATCCTGGCCTGTCGCAAAAGCTCATGCGCTGGCGCGTGGGTTTGCAATTTGCTGTTATTGTGGTTTTATTTGCCAGTTTTTATTTTGTGCAATGATTAAGCTCAATAAAATTTACACCCGTAGCGGCGATGATGGCAGCACCGCTTTGGCCGATGGCACGCGGCGGCAAAAATCTGACCTGCGCATTATCGCCTATGGTGCGGTTGACGAAGCCAATGCCGCCATTGGTCTCGCCCGCGCCCATATAAAAGACGACCCGACCCTTGATGAAATTTTAGCCCGTCTGCAAAATGACCTCTTTGACCTTGGCGCGGATTTGGCCACGCCGCCCAATGATAAAGAAACAAAAGCCTTGCGTATCCGCCCTGAGCAAACCGCCCGTTTAGAAAAAGAAATTGACCAACTCAATGCCGCCCTTGCCCCGCTTGATTCCTTTATATTGCCTGCTGGCACGGCTGTGGCCGCCAGTCTGCATTTAGCCCGCACCATTATGCGCCGTGCTGAGCGCGATATGGTGGCCATGACCCAAACAGGCGATGCGCCCAGTGCGGAAGCGTTAAAATATGCCAATCGCGCCAGTGATTTGCTTTTTGTGGCCGCCCGCCATGCCAATCATTTGGCCAAAGCCGATATGTTATGGGTGGCGGGGCTGAACCAAAAGGAAGGGCGTTAAAATGAAAATTCTTGTCGCTGTCAAACGTGTGGTGGATTACAACATTAAAGTCCGCGTTAAGCCCGACCAAAGCGGGGTGGATTTGGCGCATGTCAAAATGTCCATGAACCCGTTTTGCGAAATTGCGTTAGAAGAAGCCGTGCGCTTAAAAGAAGCGGGCGTGGCGGAAGAAATTATTGCCGTTTCGCTTGGCTCTGCCGCTTGCGCCGAAACCCTTCGCACCGCTATGGCGATGGGGGCGGACCGCGCTGTTTTAGTGCAAACCGATATAGAAGCCGAGCCGCTTGGCGTGGCCAAAGCCCTCAAAGCTGTGGCTGAAAATGAAAAGCCCGATTTAATTTTGCTTGGCAAGCAAGCCATTGATGGCGACCATAATCAAACGGGCCAAATGCTCGCCGCTTTGCTTGGCTGGCCGCAAGGCACATTCGCCTCAAAACTCACCCCGCAGGGCGACACGCTCCAAGTCATTCGTGAAATTGATGGCGGCTTGCAAACCCTTTTGCTGACCCTGCCCGCCATTATCACCGCCGATTTGCGCCTGAATGAGCCGCGCTATGCCTCTTTGCCCAACATAATGAAAGCCAAGAAAAAGCCTTTAGAAGAAACCACCCCCGAAGCCTTAGGCGTGGACATCACCCCGCAGCTCCAAATTATCAAAACCGCCCCGCCGCCCACGCGCACGGGCGGGGTGACGCTCGCCAATGCCGCCGAGCTGGTAAACAAATTAAAAAATGAAGCGGGGGTGCTGAAATGACCACCCTGCTGATTGGCGAATATCATAATGACGCTTTGGCCGATGCCACGCTGAAAGCCGCCAGTGCCGCCGCCCAGCTTGGCGCGCCCGTGCATTTGCTGATTGCGGGCGCGCACGCCCAAGCCGCCGCCGACCACGCCGCCACGCTCGCGCCCATTAGCAAAGTCTTGCATTGCGATGATGCGGCACCCGCCACATTGGCCGAATCTGTCGCCGATTTGGTCGTGCCATTGGCCGAAAATTACACCGCCATTATGGCCGCCGCCACCACGCATGGCAAAAACATCGCCCCGCGCATTGCCGCCTTGCTAGACGTCGCGCAAATTTCTGACATCACCGCCGTGTTGGACAAAAATAATTTTGAACGCCCCATTTATGCGGGCAATGCGGTGCAAACGGTGCAATCTGCCCAAGCGCAAAAAGTTATCACCATTCGCGCCACCGCCTTTCCTGCCGCGCCGCAAAAAGAAAACGGCGACCAAAAAGCCGAAATTGAAACCTTGCCCGCGCCTGCGCCGTGCAAACAGGCCGAACATATAAGCGATGCGCTGTCCAATTTTGACCGCCCCGAACTCACTTCCGCACGGGTGATTATTGCGGGCGGACGGGCTTTAGGTTCGGCGGAAAATTTCACCCTATTGGAAAAAATTGCCGACCCGCTTAATGCGGCCATTGGCGCGTCCCGTGCCGCCGTTGATGCGGGTTTTATTTCCAATGATTGCCAAATTGGCCAGACGGGAAAAATTGTCGCGCCGGAATTATATATTGCGGTCGGCATTTCGGGGGCGATTCAACATTTAGCGGGCATACAAGAAGCCAAAACCATTGTTGCCATTAACAAAGATGCCGAAGCCCCGATTTTTCAAATTGCCGATTATGGTTTGGTCGGCGACCTTTTCACCATTTTGCCAGAATTAGAAACTGAATTGAAAAAGCTCGGCCTGTAATTTACGCGCCAATTTATTGCGGCAAAAATTTTGCCACCACTGCCCGCATGGCGACGCTATCCCAATCGGCCTCGCCCAAAAGCCGTGCCACTTCGCGCCCTTGTGCGTCAATAATCAGCGTGGTTGGCAAAGCATAAACGCCCAAAGCCCGTGCCGAAACACTTTTGCTGTCATGCCAATGCGTCAACCCGTCCGCCCCGACTTCTTGCAAAAAAGCGCGGGGCTTATCCGCGCCGCCACGGTCAAGGCTTACCGCCACCACTTGCAGCTGCGTTTTATCATAGCGGGCTTGCAAAGCGGCCAATGTTGGCATTTCTTTGCGGCACGGCGCACACCATGTCGCCCAATAATTCACCACCAGCACCCGTCCGTCCAAAGCGTCCAGTGCCGCCAGCCGCTTATCGCCACCTGCTTGGGGCAGCACAAAATCCGCTACGGGCTTGGGCGCGGGGTGGATAATCAGCTTTTCCACCCCGCTTTTGCCGCCTAAATCCCTCCCCGAATCCGCGCCAGAATCCTTGCCATAAGGGGTCTGCGTCAGGTAGAACACCGCCCAGAGAAACGCCGCCCCCGCCGCCAGCAAAAGGGCGCGGCCCGCAAGTTTAATGATGATTTTCAGTGATGATTGGGTCATTATAGGGCGGTCACATAAGGGTAAGTAGGGTTACATTATGGCACATAAAATATGGGGCGGACGTTATCAAGGCGACCCTGACGACGATTATGGAAGAAATCAACGCCTCCATTGGTTTTGACAAAAGGCTGGCCATGCACGACATTGCCGCGTCCAAAGGCGCATTGTCAAATGCTGGCCGATACAAACATTATCACCGCCGCCGATGCCAAAGCCATTTTGGGCGGGCTTGATGAGGTGAAAAAAGAAATTGCTGCCGACACTTTCACCTTTAGCGATGCGTTGGAAGATATTCACATGAACATTGAAGCACGGCTTGGGGAGCTTATTGGCGACCCCGCCGGACGGTTGCACACGGCCCGTTCGCGCAATGACCAAGTGGCGACCGATTTCAAACTTTATGTGCGCGACACCATTGACGGCTTTATCACCCAAATTACAGCATTGCAAAAAGTTCTGGCCACCCAAGCCGATAAACATCACGCCACGCTCATGCCCGGCTTTACCCATTTACAAACCGCCCAGCCCGTGACATGGGGGCATCATTTGCTGGCCTATGTGGAAATGCTCGCCCGCGACATAAGCCGTTTTGAAGATGCGCGTAAGCGGCTGAACCAATCCCCGCTTGGGGCGGCGGCATTGGCGGGTACGGGTTTTCCCATTGACCGCCAGCAAACCGCCAAAGCACTTGGCTTTGACCAACCCACGGCCAATTCCATTGACAGCGTGTCCGACCGCGATTTTGTTATGGAAACCTTAACATGCGGGGCGATTTGCGCCACCCATCTGTCACGGCTGGCTGAGGAAATTGTGATTTTTGCCTCCGCGCCCTTTAGCTTTATCACATTGCCCGATAATTTTTCCACTGGCTCTAGCATTATGCCGCAAAAGCGCAATCCTGATGCGGCGGAACTCGTTCGCGCCAAAACGGGGCGGATTATTGGCGCGGGGCTTGGCCTGATGATTGTGATGAAAGGTCTGCCGCTGGCTTATTCCAAAGATATGCAGGAAGATAAAGAAGGCGCGTTTGATGCTTTTGACAATCTCGCCCTCTGCCTCGCCGCCATGACGGGCATGCTTACCCATTTACAGCCCGACACGGAAAAAATGGCCGCCGCCGCCGGTGCGGGTTTTGCCACGGCCACCGATATGGCCGATTGGTTGGTGCGTGAGGGCGGCTTGCCCTTCCGCCAAGCCCATCAGGCCACAGGTCAGCTCGTCGCTTTGGCCGAAAAAGAAAATTGTGCCTTGCATGAATTGCCGCTTGAAAAAATGCAAAGCGTGGAAAGTGCCATCACCAAAGACATTTACACTGTGTTGAGCGTGGAAAATTCTGTTGCCAGCCGCACCAGCTTGGGCGGCACCGCGCCTGCTCATGTGAAAGCCGCCGCGCAAGCATGGCTTAAAAAATTGCAAAAAGCACCGAAAAAAGCGGAGGGCTAAATGCAAAAGCTATTTTCCGCCCTGCTCATGCTTTGCCTTTTGGCCAGCCTTTTGCCCCTATCCGCTTGCGGGCGGCGCGGGGATTTATATTTCCCCGAAGCCCGCCTCGCGCCCATAGGGATAAACGCGCATGGATAATTTCACCTATCAAGACGGCCAGCTTTTTGCCGAGCAAGTCAATATAGACACGCTGGCCGCGCAAATTGGCACGCCCTTTCATTGCTATAGCAGCACCGCGCTGACCGATAATTACAACCAGCTCGCCAAAGCCTTTGCCAAAACCGACACCACCATTTGCTACGCGCTGAAAGCCAATGACAATCTCGCCCTTGTGTCCACCCTCGCCCGACTTGGGGCGGGTGCGGATATTGTGTCGCAAGGCGAATTGCACCGCGCTTTAGCGGCGGGCATTGCGGCGGAGAAAATTATTTTTTCGGGCGTTGGCAAAACGGGCGATGAAATGCGTGCCGCCCTGCAAGCAGGCATTGGTCAATTTAATATAGAAAGCATGGACGAGCTAAACTTGCTGTCCACCATTGCCACCGAACAAAACACCACCGCCAATATCGCCTTACGCATCAACCCCGATATTGCCGCAGGGGCGCATGAAAAAATTTCTACGGGTAAAGCAGAAAGTAAATTTGGCATTGCCTTTGACGATGCCCCAGCCGCTTTCGCCCATGCCGCCGCATTGGCCAACATCACCATACGCGGCATTGCCATTCATATTGGCAGTCAAATTACCCAACTCAAACCTTTTGAGCAGGCTTTTGCAAAAACCGCGCAACTGCTCAACACGCTACGCCAAGACGGCCACAAAATTGACCGCTTAGATTTAGGCGGCGGTTTGGGCATTGCTTATGACCCGCAAAGCCCTACGCCTGACCCGCAAGCCTATGCCGCGCTGATTGAAAAAACTTTTGGCCAAAGCGGGTGCGCTTTATTCATTGAACCGGGCCGCTTCATTGCCGCCCATGCGGGCATTTTGGTGACCTCCGTCATTCGCACCAAAAGCGGCACGGCGAAAAATTTTATTATTGTGGACGCGGCCATGACCGAACTCATGCGCCCGACCCTTTATAATGCCTATCACCACATCGCCCCGACCCGCCCGCTTAAAGGCAAAGATATGCTGTGGGATATTGTCGGGCCAGTTTGCGAAACGGGCGATTTTCTTGGCCTTGACCGCACCCTGCCCACCCCGCAAGCGGGCGACCTCTTGGCCATATTCAGCACGGGTGCCTATGGCGCGGTGCTTGGCTCACATTACAATAGCCGCCTGCCCGCGCCCGAAATTATGGTGCAAGCCGACCGCTTTGCCATCACCCGCCCGCGCCCAAGCTATGACGCGCTAGCCGCCGCCCAATCCCTGCCCGATTGGCTTAAACAAAATTAAGGGGCAGAAATGGCATGGTGGTGCGCTTTGAAAATGTCAGCCTGAATTATGATGCCGATAGCACGGACGCGCTTCATAATATCAATTTCAACTTGCCGCGTGGCTCGTTTCATTTTCTCACTGGCCCATCGGGCGCGGGTAAGACCTCGCTCTTACGGCTGGTTTTTCTCGCACTTAAACCCAATCGCGGCGCGGTGTATTTATTTGACAAAAACACGGACGCTTTGCCGCGCCAAGATTTACCTTACATCCGCCGCAAAATTGGTGTGGTGTTTCAAGAATTCCGCCTCCTAGACCATATGAGCATTTATGAAAATGTGGCTTTGCCGCTTCGCGCTATGGGCGAGCGCGAGCAGCATTATCAGCGCAACATTTTAGAACTCTTAGATTGGGTCGGATTAGGCGATAAAGCCCAAAGCCTGCCATCTGTTTTATCGGGCGGCGAGCAACAACGCGCCGCCATAGCCCGCGCTGTGGTCAACCGCCCTGAAATTATTGTCGCCGATGAACCCACGGGCAATGTTGACCCCGATATGGGGCGGCGGCTCATGCGCTTGCTGGTGGAACTCAACCGACAAGGCACAACTGTGATTGTCGCCACCCATGACCAGCATTTATGGCAAGGCTTTGCCTATCCGCGCCTGCATCTCACGCAAGGCCGTTTGCAGATTTTGCCCGCCGACCAGAAAGAAGCACCATGATAATCCCTCGCAAAAGACGCACCAGCATTTTACCCTATGGCGCGATTGGCGGGGCGGCTTTGGGCGTGGTGATGACGACTATGTGTTTTCTCGCCTGCCTCGCATTGGGCGCGGCTTTGCTCGTGGATAATATGGCCGCCCAATGGCTCAAACAGGCCAGCCATGCCGCCACTGTGCAAATTGTTGAACACAGCACCCAAAGCGCAAGCGAGCAAATCAAACCCGTTATGAAAATTCTCAACCGCACTTCGGGGATTAAATCGGTGCGCCAAACCCCGCACCAAGATTTAATTGCTTTGCTTGAACCATGGCTCGGCAAAGGCAATGTCACTGACGACCTGCCCTTGCCCGTGATGATTGAAATTGAATTGGACGAAACCAAAACCCTCAACCAAAAGGCTTTGGCCATAGAATTAAAAGCCGTCGCACCCGGCGCGGCCTTGGACACGCATGGAAGATGGCGCAACACTTTAGAGCGCGGGGCAAATCTCTTGCGCCTGCTGGCGGGGCTTATTTTGCTCCTCGTTCTGGCCGCCTCTGGCACAGTGTTGAGCTTCGCCACCCGTGCCGCGCTGATTGCCAACCGCGAAATTTTAGATGTTCTTCATCTTATCGGCGCGAGCGATAATTTCATTGCGCGGCAATTTGGCTCGCATCTTTTGCGCCAATCATGTCTGTCATGCGGCATTGGTTTTTTACTCGCGCTTGGCGTTTTTTATATTGTCGGCGATATGTCGCCCTTGCCGCCATCCGCCGCATTTAATTTTCGCCCTCATGTCGCCGTGCCATTTATCAGCGTATTTTTTTGCGGGTTCATCACCCGCCATTATGTTTTACGCACGCTTAAAGAAAGCCTCTAGCCATGCCGCGTGACACGGATTTTCATTTGCTCCACCCCAAACCCAAAGCATGGAAGCGCGGACTGGCATGGTTGCTGGCGGCTTTATTTGTGCTTTATGCTGTGAGTTTTGTGCTTTTTGCCGAAGGCCGCCGCGCTCAGGCCATTAGCAATAACCCCACCCCGCAGGCCGATGGCATTGTGGTGCTAACCGGCTCTTCGCGTATCCGCATTGAGGAAGGCTTGCGCCTGATGGGCGAAAAGCGCGGGCGGCGTTTGCTCATTAGCGGGGTGAATGAAAATGTCAGCATGGAAACGATTTTGAATTTCGCACCCGCTATGGGTGATAAAATAAAATGCTGTGTGGATTTAGATTACCGCGCGGGCAATACGGTTGGCAATGCGGTGGAAGCCCGCCTTTGGGCGCGGATACAAGGCTATCGCTCGCTCATTATTGTCACCAGCACCCATCACATTCCGCGCACTTTAATTGAAATGCGCCGTGTGATGCCCAATATCCGCCTGATTGCCCACCCGATTAACCCGCAAGGGGTGAAACTGGAAAAATGGTGGCACTATCCCGGCACATTCAGCCTTTTGCTTGGCGAATATACGCGCTATTTATTCGCGCTGTTTAATTTAGGCGGCGGGCATGATGTATAAATTTAACCGCGCCCAGTTTTACTTTTCGTTTTGCTTTTCGTTTTACCCCGTCCAAAATCCGCATCGGGCGTTTCCTGCCCCGCCTCAATAATTTCCTGCCTGATATTGCGCGTATGGGCAAAGAGTTTCAACAAAGCGTCACCATCTTTCCACCTTATCGCCTTTTGCAAAGCGGTCAGGTCTTCGCTAAACCGCCCCAGCATTTCCAGCACCGCTTCGGAATTATTCAAAAACACATCGCGCCACATCAATGGGTCAGATGCGGCAATGCGGGTGAAGTCACGGAAACCGCCCGCGCTATATTTAATCACTTCGCTTTGCGTCACCTGCTCCAAATCCGCCGCCGTGCCGACAATATTATACGCAATTAAATGCGGCACATGGCTGGTAATGGCCAGCACCAAATCATGATGGGTTGCGTCCATCGTATCCACATGGCAGCCCATTTTTTCCCACAGCGTCTTGACCGCCGCCAAAGCCGCAATATCGGTGGTTTCATTGGGCGTTAAAATGCACCAGCGTCCGTCAAAAAGTTCGGCAAAGCCCGCCTCAGGGCCAGAATTTTCTGTCCCCGCAATGGGGTGGCCAGCGACAAAATGCACCCCTTCGGGCAGAACCGCTTGCACCGCTTCTATCACCGCTTGTTTGACCGAGCCAATATCGGTGACAATCGCGCCCGTCTTTAACCCGCCCGCGCAATCGCTTGCCACTTGCGCCATCGCGCTAATCGGCACATTCAAAAAAACAATATCCGCGCCGTCCACCGCCGCACTCGCGCTATCGGCCAACGCATCTATGAACCCAATTTCACCCGCCCGCTTGCCGACATCGGCGGACACATCAAAGCCCGTTATTTTTTCGGCCAGCTTGCCGCGTTTAAGCGCGTGGCCAAGTGACGCGCCCAGCAGACCCAAGCCCAATAATGCAATATGTGGTTTGCTCATTTTCCATCTCCAAGCGTGTGGAAAATTTTTGCGACACGCCGCATCGCGTCTTCCAAACCAATAGTAATTCGCAACGCATGGGGCAAGCCGTAAGAATCCAGCCGCCGCGCAATAATGCCATCGTCCTGCAAAGCCTTATCGGCCTGTTCCGCCCCGCCCGCATCGGCAAAAGAAACCAAAACAAAATTGGCTTGGCTTGGCGTCACCGCAAAACCCGCTTGGGCAATTTCGCCCGCCAACCAGCCGCGCCATTTTTCATTATGCGCCATTGCTTTTTCCAAATGCGCTTCATCGGAAAGCGCGGCCAGCCCCGCCGCCGCCGCAGGCGTAGAAACATTAAACGGGCCGCGCAAACGGTTCAGCACTTGCACAATCGCTTCTGCCCCATAGCCCCAGCCGAGCCGCAAACCCGCCAGCCCGTAAATTTTTGAAAATGTGCGCGTCACAAAAACATTGTCGCACGCCCCCGCCAGCTTAAAGCCCGCATCATAATCAGGCGCGGTCACATATTCAGCATAAGCCCCGTCCAGCACCAGCAAAATATCATCGCGCAGACCCTTATGCAGACGCGCAATTTCTGCCGCGCCGAGCATTGTGCCGGTCGGATTATTTGGATTGGCCAGAAAAATAATTTTCGTCCGCCCCGTCACGGCGGCGAGGATATTATCCACATGAGCCGTCAGCCCCACTTCCGCCACTGGCACAGGCGTTGCCCCCGCCGCGCTCGCCGCCAGTTGGAAAACCAAAAAGCCATGTTCGGTGGCCAGCACCTCATCGCCCGCCCCCGCATAGGCAAAAGCCAAAAGCTGTAACAGCTCGTCCGACCCCGCCCCGCAAATAATTTGGTTTTCCGCTAGCCCGTGCTTGGCCGCCAAAGCCGCCCGCAATTCTGCCGCATTGCCATCGGGATAGGCCGCCAGCGCGTCCGCCACCGCCCGATAGGCGGCGACCGCTTTCGGGCTTGGCCCCAAAGGCGTTTCATTAGCCGACAGCTTCACTGGATTGGCCACACCTGCCAAAGCCGACTGCCCACCCATATAGGGCGGCAGGGTCATAATGCCGGATTTGGGTTGCGGGGCAGACATGAAAATTCCTATATGCTGATGCGGGCGCAAAGCCCAATCAGGCTGTAACTATCAAAAATAGCCGAGCTTGTCATCTTTTCTAATCCCTCTTTTGGCATCGCCTCGCCCATCGCCCCGCCATCTAGCGCGGCCAAACATTGCCCGTCCTTTCGCGCTAAAATCTGTGCGCCATCGGGCAGCCCGTCCACCGCGCCAGTGATAAGCATTATATCATCGCCGCTTGGCTCCAGCACCACATGGCCGACGCATAAAGCCTCAATCGCCCCCGCCCCACAAAACGGCACGAGCGGCAGGGCGGCGAAAATTTTCACCCCATCGGGCAGGTCGCGCCACCAATCGTCCGCCCCTTCACCCGCTAAAGGCAACACGGCGACACTTTGCCCATCGCCGCCCACCGCCGCGCACGCTTTTTGCGCATTGTCATATATATGGTAAGCCGCCGCCCCGCCAAATTGGGCGCGTCCCAGCGCGGCCAATGCCGCCGACCCGCCGCCAATATGCACCCCCAAAGGGGCTTGCTGTGAAATAGACGCAGAAATAATTTCGCGCCAAATTGCCAATAGCCCGCTTAGGGGCATGGGCGATTGGGATTGCTTATGCCAAGCGATAAATTGGCGCATTTGCGCCGCCTCACGCGCAGGGCGCAAAATCCCTTCAGCCCCTTCAGCCGCTTTGGCTTGCGCCACTTGCGCCACCAGCCCTGCCCGCTTGGCCAAAAGTTCCAGCAAAGCCTCATCGGTTGTATCAATTTGCCGACGGATTTCGGCTAAATCGGGGGCGGGGTTTAATGTCTTCTCACGCATCTTCAGCCTTATATAAAATCTATTCCGTGCTAGTATGATATTTGGCGGGGCAAAATTCAAACCAAAGATTGCCCGCGCCGCCTTTTGTATGAACCAGTCGGTAGTAGAATATGACGAAAAACGCCGAAAACCCGCCGCCCGACAGCCCGCAGGGCAACGCCAAAGTCCATGTCTTTGACGACCCCTTGCCTTTGGATAGCGGGGCGGAGCTGAAACCTTTCACCATTTCCTATCAAAGCTGGGGGCGGTTGAATAATGCCCGTTCCAATGCGATTTTAATTTGCCATGCTTTGACGGGCGACCAATATGCGGCTGGCACCAATCCGCTAACGGGCAAAGCGGGCTGGTGGTCATCACTTATCGGCAAGGGCAAACCCATTGACCCGGACGATTATTTCATTATTTGCAGTAATGTGGTCGGCGGCTGTGCTGGCAGCACCGGACCGGCCAGCGAAAATCCAGCCACGGGCAAACCCTATGGGCTAGATTTCCCCGTCATTACCATTGGCGATATGGTCCGCGCTCAAGCCCGCTTGCTTGACGCGCTTGGTATTGCCCATCTTTTTTGTGTCATTGGCGGCTCTATGGGCGGCATGCAGGTGATACAATGGACCGCCGATTATCCCGAACGGGTGCGGACGGCTATTCCCATTGCCGCTTGCCCGCGTCATTCGGCGCAAAATATCGCTTTCCATGAAGTCGGTCGCCAAGCCATTATGGCCGACCCGCATTGGCAAAGCGGCAAATATTATGACAGCGACCAAACCCCACAAAAAGGTTTGGCGGTGGCGCGCATGGCCGCCCATATCACCTATTTGTCGGAAGCCGCGCTGACGCGAAAATTTGGGCGCAATTTACAAAACCGCGACAGCCTCAGCTATGGTTTTGAAGCCGATTTTCAAATTGAAAGCTATTTGCGCCATCAGGGTTTTACTTTTGTGGAGCGTTTTGATGCCAATAGCTATCTCTACATCACCCGTGCGATGGATTATTTTGACATCGCGGCGGATAATGACGGCGTGCTAGCCAATGCCTTCCGTGATATTCAAACCCGCTTTTGCGTGGTGTCTTTCACTTCCGATTGGCTTTTCCCGCCCGATGATAGCCGTATGCTGGTTCGCGCACTTAATGGTGCGGGCGCGAATGTGAGCTTTGTTGAAATAGACAGCGATAAAGGCCATGATGCGTTTTTGCTTGATGAGCCAGAAATGTTTGACACGCTGCAAGGTTTCCTCAATGCCGCCGCGCAAGATTTTGGATTAAAGCCATGACCGAACACACAAAACAAAGCCGCAACCCGCCTTCCGCGCCCGGCAATATCGCTTCGGACCGCATGGATTTGGTGTTGATTACCAAGCTGGTGCGCCGCGAAAGTCGGGTGCTAGATATTGGCTGTGGCGAAGGCGATTTGCTCGCCCTGCTCAAAACCGACCGCCAAGTGGACGGGCGCGGGCTGGAACTGTCGCGGCACGGCGTTAATGTCTGCGTGGCACGCGGCCTGTCTGTGGTGCAAGGCAATGCCGATACGGATTTGGCTCATTACCCCGATAATGGTTTTGACTATGCGATTTTAAGTCAAACTTTGCAGGCCACGCAAAATCCGCGTGAAGTGTTAAAGCAGCTTTCGCGCATTGGCAAAAAGCTGATTGTGTCTCTGCCTAATTTCGGCTATTGGCGCGTGCGTTATGATTTGCTGCGGCATGGCCGTATGCCCGTCACCAAAACCCTAGATGCAAAATGGTATGACACGCCCAATATCCATCTTTGCACCTTGCTAGACTTTTGCACCTTGTGCGATTTGGTCGGGCTGAATATAGAACGCTGTATTTTATTGCGCGATGGTCAGCCGACCCATCTCAACCGCCGCCCGGGGGCATGGCATAATTTAACTGCCGAACAGGCCGTATTTGTTTTGTCGCGCCCTTAAAAGGCGTTGCGCCTAAAGCAGGCACAGGACGCGGCGTGGGTTTGAAATTTTTTTGCCGTGCTTCTTTCACTTGCGCCCCGACCCGTTTTTCCCCCGCCCGTACGACCACGCCGCCAAAATTAGGCATGGACCGCCGCCCTAAATGTTCAATCATTTTATCGGGGTTTAATTTTTGCAAAAACGCCAGCCGTGCAGGTGTCGCATAAAGCGCACCGCACCGTGCCGTAATATCAAAACCCGCTTGGCGTAACAGCCCGTCTATTTGCGCGGGGCGAAAACTTTTCCCCGCCCGCCATGGCGCAAAGCTCCGCCGCACCCATGCGCCGCGTTTATTTGGCACGCACACCAGCACCTGCCCACCCGGCGACAGCACCCGCCACACTTCCGCCATCAATACCGCAGGCGCGGCGGCAAATTCCAGCGCGTGGATAAGCAATAGCCTATCCATAGAATTATCAGCCAAAGGCAACCCATCGGAAACCAAACAGCTACGATTGCCGCTCATCTCTCCCGCCGCCGCTTCAGGCCAATGCGTCACCCCCATAGCGGCGGGCATAAAAGCGGCGCAATCGGCATGGGGCCACAGCCGCGCCAAATAATCCACCCCATAGCCCAGCGCAACCACCCGCATATCCGCGCTCACCGCTTCGGGCGGCCAAATAGCGGCGAAAACCCTGCCCAGCCGCGTATAGGCGCATTGGCCAATCGGCGTGGCGTAAAATCTCTTCAAATCAAGCACATCAAGCGGCATAGGAAAATGTTAGCAGAAGAATTGCAAATTCACCAATCCGCTTTACTATAGGGGCAAAGATAGGAGCCGACCCTCATGACACAAAAGGCGCAAAAGGCAAAACAACAGCTTGAAATCGCCCAATTTCCTTGCTTGGACGATAATTACGGCTTTTTACTGCACGACCATGCCAGCGGCTTGACCGCCAGCATTGACACGCCCGATGGCGAACAGATTCTTGCCGAGCTAAAGACGCGCAACTGGCAGCTCAGCCATATATTTAACACCCATCATCATTACGACCATGCGGGCGGCAATGTGTTTTTGAAAGAAAAAACTGGGTGCCATATTATCGGGCCAGCTTGCGAAGCGGAAAAAATTCCTGCCCTTGACGAGGCGGTGGACCAAAGCGACATGGTGCAATTTGGTGACCATTTTATCCAAGTGCTGAATGTTGGCGGTCACACACATGGCCATATTGCTTATTATTTGCGCGACTTAGGCGTAGCTTTTGTGGGCGATTGTATTTTTGCGCTAGGCTGTGGCCGTTTGTTTGAAGGCACGCCCGCGCAAATGTGGGCGTCATTGAAAAAACTCGCCGCCTTGCCGCCCGCAACCAAACTTTATTGCGCCCATGAATATACCCAAAGCAATGCCGCTTTTGCCGTCACCATTGATGGCGACAACCCCGCCTTGCAAAAACGCATTAAAGAAATTGACGCGCTCCGCCAAGCGGGCAAGCCGACCGTGCCGACCAGTGTCGCCGAAGAACTGGCCACCAATCCATTTTTACGCGCAGGCGAAGCGGCCATTCGCAAAAAGCTCAACATGATGGACGCGGCGCGGGTGGATGTGTTTGCCGAAATCCGCCGCCGCAAGGATGCCGCCTAATATGGCGGCCCAGCAATGGATTTGTGCCAGCGGGGCTGTGGCGCGGGAAATAGATTGGCGCGAGGCGGAAATTATTTTTTCCATTTTTGCCCATGAGGATTTTGCCCTTTGGCTTGACGCTTCCGACACCACGCATGAGATGGGCCGTTATGCCTATATCGGTGTGCGGCCTTTTGCAAAGACCATTATTCATGCACCAACAAAAGCAGAAGAACAAGCCGACCCGTTTGAGCGCGTGAAAAACAAACTCGCCGCTTACAGCGAAAACTGGCACGGGCTACCAAACCACTTGCCGCCCTTTCGCGGCGGGGCGGCGGGGTTTTTTGCTTATGATTTAGGCCGTGCGTTAGAAAATCTGCCCGCCCGTGTTTGCACAAATAAAACCCCCGACCTTGCCATTGGGCTTTACGACCTTATCCTTGCTTTTGACCATCAGCAGAAAAAGTGCTTTTTATTTTCAAGCGGCTTTCCGAAAAAACAAATCGCCGCCCGCACCGCCCACGCCCTTGCGCGTGCCGATGCGATAGAAGAAAAAATAAAACATTTGCCGCCCAGCCTCGCCCGCCCCGATACGCCGACCCCGCCCTTAGCGCAAAAAGTAAAAAGCGATATAAGCCCCGCCGCTTATCAAAAAAATGTGCAGAAAATTATTGACGCCATTCATGCGGGTGAAATTTTTCAGGCCAATTTGTCGCAACGTTTCACCGCCACGCTGAACGCCGCCGATAGTGATTTTGCCTTTTACCAACGCTTACGCCGCACCGCGCCTGCACCGATGAGTGCCTTTGCCCGTTATGGCGACATGGCTTTGCTATCGGCCTCGCCAGAGCGTTTTTTATCATGCAGCCAAAACCGCATTGAAACCCGCCCGATAAAAGGCACGGCCCCGCGCCACCCCGACCCGACCCAAGACAAAGCCGCCCGCGCCGCGCTTTTGTCCAGTGCCAAAGAACGGGCGGAAAATATCATGATTGTGGATTTGCTCCGCAGTGATTTGTCGCGCAGCTGTCAGCCCCATTCCATCAGCGCGGCGAAATTATGCGCGTTGGAAAGTTTTGCAACCGTGCATCATCTTGTGTCCACCTTGCACGGCACGCTTGGCCAAAACCGCACCCCACTTGATGCCCTGCGTGCGGCTTTTCCCGGTGGCTCCATTAGCGGTGCGCCGAAAATTCGTGCTATGGAAATTATTGACGCGCTAGAGCCGCACAAGCGCGGCGCATATTGCGGCGCGTTGGGTTATATTGGCTTTGACGGCACAATGGACACCAACATTCTCATCCGCACCGCGATTGTTCAAAACAACCAAGTGCAATTTCAAGTTGGCGGCGGCATCACCGCCCATAGCCAGCCGCAGGCTGAATATCTAGAAACGCTGGCCAAAGCACGCGGCATATTCGCCGCTTTGGGTTGCGCCGCTCCCATAGAAGAAGCAGAAGCAGAAAGCCGCGCCATATGATTTTAATTATTGATAATTATGACAGCTTTGTGCATACGCTCGCCCGTTATGTGTGTGAATTGGGGCTGGCGCATCGGCTGGTTCGCAATGACCAAATTGACCCGCGCCAAGTTTTAGCCGACCCGCCGCAAGCGGTGCTTATCTCGCCCGGCCCCTCCACCCCCGACCGCGCTGGCGCGTGCATCGCCCTTATCCGTGCTTGCCGCCCCGCCCGCTTGCCCGTGCTGGGCATTTGTCTTGGCCATCAGGCCATTGGCGCGGCTTATGGTGCGGCCATTACCCCTTGCGCCCCCGCGCATGGCATCGCCGCCGACATTCACCATCACGGCCACGCTTTGTTTAACCGCCTGCCCAATCCGTTTCCCGCCGCCCGCTATCATGCGTTGGCCATTGACAAAATGCCAAACGGCCTGCACCCCATCGCGCATTTATCATGCGGCCTCAATATGGCGGTCGGTGATGATGCGGCAAAAATTTATGGCATGCAGTTTCACCCTGAAAGTATTTTGACCCATCACGGCCATCAGCTTTTGTCCAATTTCTTCACCCTCGCAAATGTGCCGCACACCGCCGCACAAAACAAAAAAATCCCCGCATGATTTGGCTAAACGGAAAATTCACAGACAACCCCGCCGCAATCGCTGCCGATAATCGCGGGCTATTGCTTGGCGATGGTGTGTTTGAAACCATGCTGGCCGAAAATGCGCGGGTGCATTTTCTGCCCGAACATTTCGCCCGCCTCTGTGCCAGCTTGCGCCAGTTGCACATGCCCCTCAGCTATGATTTAGACACGATAACCGATGCTTGCGCCGTTTTGGTGGCGGGCGAACACCCCCGCATGGCCTTGCGCCTCACCGTAAGCCGCACAGGCGGGCGCGGTCTGCACATAAATCCCGACCAGCCCGCAAGCTGGTTGCTCACCGCCCAGCCCGCCGCGCCTGTGCCGCAAACATTAAACGCCGTCACCACGCCCATCATCCGCCCCGCCGCTAATGCGACCAGCCGCATGAAAACCATTAGCCAGCTTGACAACATCCTTGCCCGCGCCCATGCCGTCCGCGCTCATGCCGATGAGGGGCTGATGCTCAATGAACATGGCCGCCTTGCCTGTGCGGCGGCGGGGAATATCTTTATTCAAAACGGCAAAGAACTGCTCACCCCGCCCGAAAGTGACGGCGCGTTGGCGGGCATTATCCGCCACGCCATTCTCACCCGTGCCGAAACAATCGGGCTGGCCGCCGACACCGCGCCCATTACCCCCGACGCGCTTAAAACCGCCGCGCATATATTTATCACCAATAGCCTAATTGGAGCTGTGCCCATCACCCAGCTTAACGGCCACCCCAAACCCCCCGCCCCCGATATGAAAAAAATTGGGGGGTTGGTAAGGGGTTAGGGGTAAGTGCTATGCAGGAAAAAGCTCGCGCACTGACACAAATGGCTTCCCTGTTTCCGCCGCACGGCGCACTTTCTTATTGATAACCTCTGAAAACGAAATGCTCCGCTCAATCATTGTGTGGAGATCTAGGCCGTCCATGCAAACAATACTTTTCTTTTTCCCGAAAGCGGTTAGACCATCAGACGAGAATCCGCTATAGCTCACAAACAGGCCGCGACTCCATTTCGCCTTATCCTCCACCTTTCCATTAAATGAACGAAGGTCAGAGGCACCAGTCTTGGCAGATGTCCATTTGGCTTCCAGCAGATAGGTCTCGCCACCAAGACTAAAGCTCCCGTCAATCTGCTCACCTTCAAGGCGGAACGAATCCTTGCTATTAAGTTCATAAGCATCAAAAATATCTTTTAGAAATTTTTCAAAGGCATAACCCCTCTTTTGCGGGTCATCCAAATTAGCCAACTCCTGAAGTCTCTTGGAAAAGTCATCACGCAAGGCGGTGTCCAGTGCCGCACTTGCAGGTGCTGTGGCGGTGGTTGACGTTGAACTCTTGAGGTTTTTGCCTGTCAGCTTTGCAATGAGCGCAGAAATTTCTTCATCGGCGTCGTAAGAAAGTGGCTCTTTAACATTATTTCGGCGGCGGATTGTTTGGCGATAATCCCATAAAGCCTCTATCACCTTTCCAGCAGTTTCTGGCGGCTTGATACGCAGGAAATAGCGTAACCGCTTTGCTTTGCTACCCCCCTCAATGCCGTATTTATCTTCATAAATATTAACATTGATTTCATCTTCAAAGAATCTTGCGAATGAATCATTGGTGAAATCAAGCACACCGCCACCGTGCATCTCAAACACATCGTCAAGAAGTTTTATATCCGTGGCTCTCAATTTGTACTCACTCATATATTAATAACACAGATGATTCGGGTGCTAATCAAGGGATTCAATATCCCCGCGCCCCGCTACAAAAATCGCCGCGCTTTTCAGCACGGCGACAGCAAACACAGCAAAAGCGGGGCGCCTCAGCCCCGACCCTAATCCTTCGGCTCAAGCACTTGGCGGCCACGATACATGCCGCTTTTTAGGTCAATATGGTGCGGGCGGTGCAGCTCGCCGCTATCGGGATTTTCCACATAGGTCGGCTTTTTCAGCGCGTCTGCGGCGCGGCGTTTGCCACGGCGCGAGGGGGTGGTTTTTCGCTTTGGAACGGCCATTTTCAGCTCCCAATTTCAAAATCTGCCGCCCTTATAAGCCATCGCCCGCCTTGCGACAAGCCTAAAAATGATAGCGCAATGTCACCCCATAAGTGCGCGGGGCGGCGACATAGCCCGAATAGCTGCCCGTCGCCACAGTGGTCGGAAAGGCGGTTATCAAATAATCATCGCCCGTCAAATTGCGCCCCCATAGCATCACTTCCGCGCCCGCATCATGGCTCACCCCAAAAGACGCATTCAGCACATTGACTTCCCGCGCCGCAATCGCAGATGGCACATTGTCAATCACTTGCACATCGCTTTCATGCAGAAAATCCGCCCGCGCATAAGCGTCCAACGCGCCCAAACGGAAAGCATAATTGCCCGCCACATGCGCGCTCACCTCATGCACGCCCGCCACGGGTGCGCCGACCAAGCTGGCCACCGCATTATGGGTTTCAAATTCCGGCTCTAAATATGTGCCAGAAAATGTCAGCGTTAAATTTTCGCTCGCTTGCCACAGCGCGTCCACTTCCACGCCGCGATGGACTTGGCGTCCCGCATTGATAAGCGCGAAGCCCGTGCCGGTAAATAAATTGCTTTGAAAGCCGTCAATTTCCTGCTCAAACAAAGCGGCGTTCACAAAACCATTTGAAAAAAGCCTTTTCACCCCAATTTCTATATTGGTCGCCTCTTCTGGTGCGGCAGAGCGCAAAACCCGCGCATCAACCGATAAATTCACCGAAGCGGCCTTAAAGCCCGTGCTATGCGACACATAAAAATTCGTGTCCGCGTCCAAAGCATAAGTTAGTTGCGCCGCATGGGTTAAATCGTCCGATTCAAACACGCCGCTTTCATTTGCATTGGGGTAATCCACAAAGGGCGGGAAAAATTGCAACGCCGCTAATGGCGCGGTCAGTGGATTCGCCGCCAAAGGCAGACCCGCAAACGGGTCGTCAATATCCACATTTGTGGTGACGGTTTTTTTATCTTCCGTATAATTCAGCCCCAATGTGGCCAGCCAATCCGCGCCCAACTGCCAATCCACTTGGCCAAAAAGCGACAAGGCCTCATTATCCATTGTAAATGTTTCGCCCACCAGCCCTTGGCCGGGTTGATACCAGCTGCCGCGCAAAGCCGCCGCCCCGGCAGGATTACCGCCCGCCAGCAAGAGAGCCAGCCCGTCTAAATTCGTGCATGTCGCCGCCCCTGTCGCACAGCCGGTCGCGCCTTGCACCAAAGTGTCAACATAAACGCCCACATCGCGCCCATATAAAAGGTCACGGAAATGGCGCACGCTTTCGTCAAAATAATACACCCCCGCCATCCATTGCACCGCGCCGTCATCGGTAGAGGTCAGCCGAAACTCTTGCGTGAATGTTTCAAAATCATCATCAATGCTGTTGCGCGCAATTAAATCCGCCGCGTTAAAATCGCTATCTGTGGCGGCGTTAGAACTTTGCTCACGGTAAGCCGTGATGGAGCGAAACGCCATGCCGTCCAAACCCATATCCAAATCCGCCGACAGCCCTTTGCCTTCCAGCGCATTGGTCGGGTTCTGCCCCAAAGCGGTGCGCCGTGCATAAGGCGACACATCGCCCGCCAGCACCGCCAGCCCGCGTGCTTGCGCCAGCCCATTGGCCACCAAAGTCGCTGGCCCACTACGCAACATAGACACACCACAGCAAATTTCTTCAATTTCATTATAATCGGCAATCACGCGCAAACGCGCCGTGTCCGACAAATGCGTTAAAAGCTGGCCGCGCACCGCCCAACGGTCGCGCCCATTGAGTCGCGCCCCATTGGTGATATTTTTATAATAGCCATCGCTTTCATTTTTATTTGCCGTCAGGCGAAAACTTGTCGCCGCACTAAGCGGCCCCGTCAGTGTCGCACGGAAAATCTGCGTGCCATAATTGCCTATATCGGCCTCCAACTTGCCGCCGAAATTATTTTCCGGCAAACGGGTGGTGATGCTTATCACCCCTGCGGAGGCGTTTTTACCAAACAGCGTAGATTGCGGGCCGCGCAACACTTCCACCCGTTCCACAATCGGCAAATCGGCTAGTGCCGCCACCGAGCGCGACCGATACACGCCGTCAATATAAACCCCGACAGAAGGTTCAATGCCCGGATTATTCGCACCATTGCCAAAGCCGCGAATAATAAAAGTCGTGGCCGCCGTTGCTTGGCTTTGTGTCACGCGCAAAGATGGCACGACAAATTGCAAATCATTCAAATCCATAATATGGGTGCGTTCAATGGTTTGCCCCGATGTTACCGCCACCGACATAGACACATCTTGCAAAGATTGCTCGCGCTTGGCGGCGGTGATGATGATTTCATCAATCACTCTCTCCCCGCTGGTATTGCTGGCAGACTGAGCTTGTGCGGCGCACAGCCCCATTGTAAGAACCAGCACGGCTGGTGCGGCCCGCACGGTTTTGACAAAAGGCTTCAACATGACCATCTCTCCATTGAATCGCATAAACCCCAATGCGGCGGAAATACACCATCTGCCCCCATTCAACAAGCCCCCACGCGCCGCCACGCCGCCAAAATCCCCCTTTTTACCTGCTTGACTTGCCCTTTTTGCGGTGTATAGTGCGCCTCACGCGGGGCAAGGTGGTGGCTCTGGCCTGCGTAAATTGCGAATTTTCCGCGCCTTTTGGCGCGTTTTAGCGGGGAAAGCCCATGTCTGCATCCATTTATGCGGTTGTCCGAAGCGGTGGCAAACAATATCGGGTTGCCAAAGATGATGTCATTGAGCTGGAACGCCTTGGCGGGGCGACGGGTCAAAAAGTCACGCTTGACGAGGTTTTGCTGATTGGCGAGAACGGCAAAAAGCCTACGCTTGGCACGCCTTTGGTCAAGGGCGCGAGCGTCACGGGCGAAGTGGTTGACCTCATCCGCGCCCCTAAAATTGATGTAATTAAATTTAAGCGGCGCAAAAATTACCGCCGCCAGTTGGGGCATCGCCAAGAGCTGATGAAGGTGAAAATCACCGATATTGCTAAAACCGCCCCTAAAGCAGAGGCGAAACCTAAAACAGAGGCGAAGCCCAAAGCAGAAGCCAAACCCGCCGCGAAAAAACCTGCGGCGAAAAAATCGGCGCAGAAAAAGGATTAAACCATGGCACATAAAAAGGCAGGCGGTTCTTCTAGAAATGGGCGCGATAGTGCCGGACGGCGGCTTGGCGTGAAGAAATTTGGCGGCGAGCATGTTACGGCGGGCAATATCATTATCCGCCAGCGCGGCACAAAATGGCATCCGGGCGATAATGTCGGCATGGGCAAAGACCATACGATTTTTGCGGTTAAAGAAGGCGTGGTGCAATTTGGCAAAACACGCGGCGACCGCACAACTGTTTCTGTCACAGCTGCGGAAGATTTGCCCAAAGCGGCGAAATAGGTTGTCGCCAACCATCTTCGTATATTGAATTAAGGGGAGATGGCTGCATCTTCCCTTTTTATTTGGTTTATGGAAGCGATGTTGAACAGATGAAATTTCTTGACGAAGCAAAAATATATATTCGCTCCGGCAATGGCGGGGCGGGCTGTGTGAGTTTCCGCCGTGAAGCCCATGTAGAGCGCGGCGGGCCTGATGGCGGCGATGGCGGCAATGGCGGGGCGGTGCGGGCTGAATGTGTGGACGGGCTGAACACGCTCATAGATTATCGCTACCAACAGCATTTCAAAGCGGGGACGGGCGTGCATGGCATGGGCAAAAACCGCACGGGCAAGCATGGCCAAGATGTTGTGCTGAAAGTCCCGCTTGGCACGCAGATTTTTGCTGAAGACAGGCAAACCCTTATCGCCGACCTCACCGAAATTGGGCAAAACATTTTGCTGGCCGAAGGCGGCTCTGGTGGTTTTGGCAATGCGCGTTTTAAGACCGCCACCAATCAAGCCCCGCGCCGTGCCAATGATGGCCACAAAGGGCGCGAAGCATGGCTGTGGTTGCGCCTCAAACTCATTGCTGATGTCGGGCTGGTTGGCCTGCCCAATGCGGGCAAGTCCACCCTTTTGGCGAAAGTTTCTGCCGCCAAGCCGAAAATTGCCGATTATCCTTTCACCACTTTGCACCCGAATTTAGGCGTGGTTGGCACAAAGGGGCGGGAGTTTGTGATGGCGGATATTCCCGGCCTCATTGCGGGCGCGTCACAAGGGGCGGGCTTGGGGCATCGCTTTCTTGGCCATGTGGAGCGTTGTGCGCTTTTATTGCATTTGGTTGATGCGACCCAAGATAATGTCGCAGACGCCTATCAAACCATTCGCACCGAGCTGGCCGCTTATGACCAAGCCCTTGCGGGGCGTGATGAAATGATTGCGCTGAATAAATGTGATTTGCTTGACGAGCAAACCCTTGCCGAAAAGGCCGAAGCATTGCGCCAAGCCAGTGGGCGCGATATTATGATAATTTCAGGGGCGGCACATATGGGTGTGGACGCTTTATGTGCGCGTTTATTAACGGAAATTGACCAAAAGCGGGCGCATGTTCAAACCGCGCCCCGCCATGCGACCCATTGGCGGCCTTGAGGTGCGAAGATGACAGAAGCAGATAAAAAATATCCCCATGCGGCGCAAGCCTTACAAAATGCCAAACGGCTGGTGATAAAAGTCGGCTCGGCTTTGCTGATGCAAGGCCAAAGCGGTGCGCTGAATAAAGACTGGCTCGCCGCTTTAACCGATGATATTGCCGCCGCCCGTCAGGCGGGCAAGGACATTGTGCTGGTTTCCTCTGGCGCGATTGCCTTAGGGCGCGGCGCGTTAGCCCTGCCCGATGGCGACCTGACCCTAGAGCAAAGCCAAGCGGCGGCCGCTTGCGGGCAGATTGCGCTCGCCCAAGCATGGCAAACCCTATTTGACACGCATGGGTTGAAAGTCGCGCAAATTTTGCTCACCTATGAAGACACAGAAAAACGCCGACGTTATCTCAATGCCCGTGCCACACTTAACACATTGCTCGCACAGGGCGTCATTCCGATTATTAACGAAAACGACACAGTGGCCACGCAGGAAATTCGTTATGGCGATAATGACCGCCTCGCCGCACGGGTGGCGGGTATGATTTCGGCTGATGGTTTGGTTTTATTTTCCGATGTGGACGGCCTTTATACCGCCCCTGAAAAAGTCGGCCAGACGGACGCGCATATTGCGGTGATAGAAGACATTAATGACGACATTGCCGCAATGGCGGGCGAGTCCACCCGTCAATATAGTCGTGGCGGCATGATAACCAAATTAGAAGCCGCCCGCCTCGCCACCAATGCGGGCGCGTTTATGGTGCTGGCCAGCGGACATAGTGAGCATGGCACGCATTTACTCACCGATTTGCAAAATGGCCAAACCGCGTGCAGTCTTTTTGTTTCCCATGCCAGCCCGCACACGGCACGCAAAAATTGGATTGCGGGGAGCTTAAAAAATGATGCGCGTGTGCATATAGATGCGGGCGCGGTGACGGCATTGGAAAATGGCAAAAGCCTTTTGCCCATTGGTGTCACCAAAATAGAAGGGCGTTTTGAGCGCGGCGATTGTGTCGCCATTCTCGCGCCTAATGGGCAGGAAGTGGCGCGGGGTTTGATAGAGCATGACAGCCAGCACGCCGCCCAATTCAAAGGCCAGCGCACGGGCGACATTCAAGCTGAAAATGGCGACCATGCGCGGCGCGAATTGATTCACCGCGACAATCTGGTCTTGACCAGCCAAAGCAAGTAACAGAATATAGACCGAGAAAGAGAGAAAATGACGCAAAATTTAAGCCAAATAATGAATGATATGGGCCAACGCGCCGCCAAGGCCGCGCAAGCCTTACGGGTGGCCGACACCCAGACCAAAGACAAAGCCTTGCTGGCCGCCGCCGCTACTTTACGCGCACGGGCTGATGAAATTTTAGCGGCCAATCAGGCCGATATGGATATTGCCAAACAGCGCGAACTGCCTGCTGCGCGTTTGGACCGCATCGCGCTGAATGCCGACCGATTAGAAGCCATTGCCAAAGCATTGGAAGATGTGGTTGCTTTGCCCGATCCGGTCGGCGATATTATTGACCAATGGGAACGCCCCAATGGTTTGGACATCACCCGTGTGCGTGTGCCTTTGGGTTTGATTGGCGTTATTTACGAAAGCCGCCCCAATGTCACCGCCGATGCCGCCGCCTTGTGTCTAAAGTCAGGCAATGGCGTGATTTTGCGCGGCTCGTCTGAAATTCAAAACTCTGCCCGTGTCATGGCCGATTGTTTTTCTACCGCTTTAGAAAGCGTTGGCCTGCCTGCCGATTGTGTGCAGCTTGTCCCCACCCCCGACCGTGAAGCGGTGGGCATGATGTTGTCTGGCCTTAATGGTGCGGTTGATGTGATTGTGCCGCGTGGCGGCAAAAGTTTGGTAGAGCGTGTGCAGAACGATGCCCGTGTGCCTGTCTTTTCACACTTAGACGGCATTTGCCACACTTATATTCACACCAAAGCCAATTTGGACATGGCTAAGGAAGTTGCCCTTAATGCAAAAATGCGCCGTGCGGGTATTTGCGGGGCGACCGAAACCTTGCTCATAGACCGTGCCTGTGCCGACACCCATCTTGGCCCGCTTGTCACCGCTTTTTTAGAAGCGGGTTGCGAAGTGCGCGGCGATAAAGATGTGCAAGCGGTGGACGCGCGCGTCATTGCCGCCCGTGATGCCGATTGGGACACGGAATATCTAGACGATATTATTTCCATTAAGCTGGTGGACGGGTTGGACGAAGCCATTGCCCATATCGCCCAGCACGGCTCTGGTCACACCGATGCCATTATCACCGATGATGCCCAAGCGGCGGAAGCGTTTCTGACCCGCGTGGACAGTGCCATTGTCATGCACAATAGCTCCACGCAATTTGCCGATGGCGGTGAATTTGGCATGGGCGCGGAAATTGGCATTGCCACGGGGCGTTTTCACGCACGCGGGCCGGTGGGGCTGGAACAGCTCACCACTTTCAAATATCAGTTGCGCGGGGCGGGGCAGACGCGCCCCAAATAGAAAGTGGCGCAACCTCCTTTTCATGCGGGCATGAAAATTGGCCTTTTTGGCGGCAGTTTTGACCCGCCGCATGAGGGTCATGTTTTGGTGTGCCGCCGCTTACAAACCCTTTTGCAGTTAGACCTTATCTGGTGGTTGGTCGCGCCGCAAAATCCGCTTAAACCTGCCGCCGCCATGCCGCTCAGCGACCGCCTCGCCGCGTGCCGCAAGCTGGCGGGCAACCATAAAACTTATATTTCTGCCGAAGAAGAAACGCTCAAAACCCAGCACACGGCGGACACGATAAAAGCCTTGCAAAAACTTTACCCGCATGTGCGTTTTGTTTGGCTTATGGGGGCGGATAATTTGAAAAATTTTCACCAATGGCATGATTGGGAAAAAATTATGGCCGCTTTGCCTTTGGCCATTTATCCGCGCCCGAATGAAACCGTCAAGGCCGGGCTTGGCATGGCCGCTAGCCGCTATGCGGCGGCGCGTTTGCCCATAGAAAAAGCCGCCCATTTGGCCACGCATAAACCGCCCGCTTGGGTGCTGGTGGACGGCATGACCAGCCCCGCCTCTTCCACCGCCCTGCGTAATGAAAATGAAAATGAAAATGAAAAATAATTGCCCCCTTGCGCTTTGGCGTGCGAACGGATTAAACTAAACCCGCATGAGCAATCCCGCTAATAATTCCGCCCATAATATAGACGACCGCCTCGCCGCGCTGGTTTTGCAATGTCTTGACGATGACAAGGCCGAAAATATGACCGCCATAGATTTACGCGGCAAGGCGGCCTTTGCCGATTATATGGTCATTGCCTCTGGTCGGTCGCAACGCCATATTGGTGCGCTCGCCGACCATCTTTTACGCAAGCTCAAAAATGTCGGCCAGAAATCTGTGCAGGTGGAAGGCTTGCCAAATTGCGATTGGGTTTTGGTGGATGCGGGAAATGTGATTGTGCATATTTTCCGCCCCGAAGTGCGTGCTTTTTATAATATAGAAAAAATGTGGCAGGCCGATAAGGTGGGCGCGGACGAACCGATTGAACATATTGGCACCCCCGCGCCTTCTTCTGTGCGCCCTGCCAATGATGCGGGCTAAAATGCGCCTAAGCATTTACGCCATTGGTCAATTCCGCAACACGCCCGAAGCCGCTTTATGCGACACCTATCTCAAACGCATAGACGGCCACAAAGCCGCCAGCATTAAACAAGCCACCCTCCACGAACTCAAAGAGCGCAAAAACCTGTCTGGCGCGGCGCGGAAAAAAGCTGAAGCCGACTTGCTGCGCGCCGCCATTGCTGCCGATGCGTTTCTTATCGCCCTTGATGAAAGCGGGCAAATGCTGTCCAGCCGCGCTTTTGCCGATATGCTCAAAGCCCAGCAGCAAGCGGGCTGCGCCCATCTCGCCTTTATGCTTGGCGGGGCGGACGGGCTAGACC
This sequence comes from Parvibaculaceae bacterium, assembly GCA_965219965.1. Taxonomy (GTDB): domain Bacteria; phylum Pseudomonadota; class Alphaproteobacteria; order RS24; family RS24. The sequence goes on along the minus strand of OZ244796.1, from coordinate 1,453,871 downwards.
CCACCTTGCTGCTCCAAGCCGATAGGATTATTTCGCTCAGCCCGATGACATGGCCGCATGGCCTAGCGCGGGTTATGCTGTGCGAACAGCTTTGGCGGGCGGTTTCCATTTTAACCCATCACCCTTATCATCGCGCCTAATGATTCACGCACTTAAATTTCTACCTCTGTTTTTTCTGGCCACATGGCTGGCCATTGCCCCTGCCCATAGCGCGGCAAAAGAAGAAAAAGAAAAAAACCGCCTCAAACAAGTTGAAGAGGAAATTAAACAGCGCAGCAAAGCCCGCTATGCGTTGGAAAAAAAAGCCGCCCGCCTCGCCGACCAGCAAAAAGAATTGCAAAAGAAAATCATTCACCTCGCCGCACGGATAAAATCCAGCGAGGCGCGGCAAAATGAAATTGAGCGCGATTTGAAAAAACTATCTATTGGCGAGGCCGATATGCTCACCCGCTTACAAAAAGACCGCGACCGTTTGGCCGCCGCCCTTGCCGCGTTGCAAAAATTTGAAAAGCAAGCCCCGCCCGCTTTGGCGGTGCGCCCTGATGACGCGCTGGCGGGTCTGCGCGGCGGCTTGGCCATGGCGGGCATTGTGCCGGTTTTACAAAAAGCGGCTGAGCGCATTAAAGCCCAGCTTGATGAGCTTTCTGCCATTCGCCAGCAAATGCAAACCCGTCAGGCCCAGCTTAAAAATGAAAACGCCCAAGCCATGCAAGATAAAATCCGCTTGGCCGAATTATTAACGCAGAAAAAGCAAAGCGAGGCCGCCGCCCGCATTTCCATTGCCGAAGAAAAGCGTGAAATAAACCGCCTTGCCCGCCAAGCAAAAAGCCTGCGCGATTTGGTGAAAAAATTAGAATCGCGCCGCCCGCCCAAAGATGACGGGCTGAAATTTCGCAATGCCAAGGGCCGTTTGCCCATACCCGTATCGGGGCAATTCCTGTCCCCCGCCCAGACCGCCAAGCGCAATAGCGAATGGGGGCGCGAAGGGGCTTATATCACCACCCGCGCCCAGGCCATTGTCACCGCGCCTTTTGATGCGACCATTCAATATGCCGCCCCTTTCCGCGACTATGGCACGATTTTAATTATGTCGGTCGGGCGTCATTATCATTTGCTCTTAGCGGGGCTGGACACGCTTAATGTAGATGTTGGCCAACAGGTTTTAGCGGGCGAACCCATAGGCCGCATGGCGAGTGTGCCACAAAACCGCGCAAATCCGCCCCTTGCCCAAGATGGGCTAACGCTCTATGTAGAAATAAGGTATAAGGGGCAACCTGTGAACGCCGCCCGATGGTTCAAAAAACGCTAGAGGATAGAGGATATAAAATGCGTCCCATATATATATTTTGCGCCAGCCTATGGCTGAGCTTTGCCACTCCCGCACACGCCCAAAAAGAAGAAAAGCAAATTCCGCTTTATGAGCAGCTTGCTTTATTTGGCGATGTTTTAGAACGTGTCCGCAAAGAATATGTGGACGCGCCCGAAAATAAAGAGCTGATTGAAGCTGCCCTGACCGGCATGCTCACCTCGCTTGACCCCCATTCTTCTTACCTGCCGCCGGAGCATTTTGAAGATATGCAGGTGCAAACCACGGGCGAATTTGGCGGGCTGGGCATAGAAGTGACGATGGAAGGCGGGCTGGTCAAAGTGGTCGCCCCCATTGCCGACACCCCTGCCGAACGGGCGGGTGTTCTGCCCAATGATTTAATTGTTAAACTTAATGGCGAAGATGTTTTGGGGCTGACTTTGGCCGAAGCGGTGGACATTATGCGCGGCGAAATTGGCACCGACATTACCATTAGCATTTTGCGCGAAGGCACAGATGAGAGTTTTGATATTGTGATAACCCGCGCCATTATAAAAATTGAAGCGGTGCGTTGGCGCACCGAAGGCGATGAAAAGCAAATTGGTTATATTCGCCTGACCACTTTTAACCAAAACACCACCAAAAACCTCCGCAAGGCGATAGAAGAGCTTTCTACTATCGTCAATCGCAAAAAATTTGTCGGCTATATTCTTGACCTCCGCAACAATCCGGGCGGGCTGTTATCAGAAGCCATTAGCGTGTCGGATAGTTTTCTCACGCAAGGCGAAATTGTATCCACACGTGGGCGCAATCCGAAAAACAATGCCCGCTTTCATGCCCGCACGGGCGACCTGACAAAGGGTGCGCCGATTTTAGTGCTGGTCAATGGCGGCTCGGCCTCGGCGTCTGAAATTGTTGCGGGTGCGTTGCAAGACCATCACCGCGCCCTTATTGCTGGCACGCAAAGTTTCGGCAAAGGCTCGGTGCAATCCATTGTCCCCTTGCCCAATGATGGGGCGTTGCGACTGACCACGGCGCGTTATTACACCCCGTCGGGGCGTGCCATTCAAGCGCTCGGCATCACGCCCGATATTATCATTGAGCAAATTCTGCCCGATGACATCAAACGCCGCACCAGCCGCAGTGAAGCCGATTTGCGCGGCCATCTTAAAAATGACGCACAGAAAAAAGACGCGGAAGAAAAAGAAGAAGACGCGCCTTCTTTTGCCTATGTGCCGCGTGAGCCAGAAAAAGATGCACAGCTGCAAGAAGCGATTACGCTTATGCTGGATATGCAGAAAACAAAAAATGGGCTGGCCGCTTTAACGCGCCGCAAAAATTAACATGGCAGAGGCGCGAAGCTATCGCCCTTGCGTCGGCATGGTGGTTGTCAACCCGCACGGGCTGGTGTGGACGGGCTTGCGTGTTGCCGACAAGCTCCCGCCCGACACGCCGCGCTGGCAATTTCCGCAAGGCGGCATTGATGCGGGCGAAACCCCCGCCCAAGCCGCCCGCCGCGAGCTGGCCGAAGAAACGGGCATCACCAGCACTGAACTCATTCATGAACTGCCCGATTGGCTCACCTATGACTTGCCACCCGAAGCCATTGGCGTGGCACTCAAGGGCAAATATAAAGGCCAGCGGCAAAAATGGTTTCTGCTCCGTTTCACGGGCGATGAGGCGGAAATTAAATTAGACGCGCATAAAAAGCGTGAATTTGAAGATTGGGCGTGGCGGCCTTTGGAAGAATGTCCGCAAATTGTTGTGCCGTTCAAACGCGCTCTTTATGAGCAAATTGTTTCCGCCTTCGCGCCTTTTGTGCTTAACTCGCCTTCATGAACACCGCGCCGACAAATTTACCCATTGTGGATTTCGCCCCCTTTAGCGGCGATGCCTCTGCCAAACGCGCTACGGCGCGAGCCATAGATACGGCCATTGGCACGCATGGATTTTTTTATTTGAAAAATCACGGAATTCCCGCCGCGCTCATTGAAACATGCTTTGCTCAGGCCAAAGCATTTTTTGACCTGCCCCGCGCTGAAAAACAAAAAATCCACATCACCCATAGCCCGTGCCATCGCGGCTGGTATTTTCACGGCGAAGAAGTCCTAGACGCGCACAACCAGCCCGAAGGCGACCACAAGGAAGGGCTGAAAATCGGCCATGACCTGCCCGCCAGCCACCCTTTTGTGCGCCAGAAAATTCCCTTGCACGGCGCAAATCAATGGCCTGATGGGGAGCCACAAAGCCCCGCCTTTAAGCAGGCCATGCAAGAAACTTACACCGCTTTTGCCCAATGCGCCCACCGCCTCATGCGTGCGCTCGCGCTCGGCTTGGGGCTGAGCGAGACCCATTTTGACCCTTATTTGGCCTGCCCGATGGCCACCCTTAGCCCGATACGCTATCCCCCGCTGGCCACGCCCGACAGCCCGAAAAGTGCCGCCGCCCATACCGATTTCGGCTGCCTGACCCTGCTCGCTCAGGCCGACCAGCGTGGCCTAGAAGTCCAAAGCCAAAGCGGCGCGTGGCAGCCCGCCCCGCCTGTGGCCGACACATTGCTGGTCAATATCGGCGATATGATGGAAGTTTGGAGCGCGGGGCGTTACATTTCCACCCGCCACCGCGTGCGGAATTTAAGCGGGCAGATGCGCCACAGCCTCGCCTTTTTTTATGACCCGCAATATGATACGCCTTTAAGGGCGTTAACCCAAACCGCAACCGAAACAGAAACCCAAACCATCACCGCGCTGGAACATTTGCTGAATAAAATTGACGCCAGCTTTGAATATGCCGAATATAAATCAGGATAAATGCAGGATAAAGCCATGCCCCAATTCATTCTCATTCTTTCATGCCCCGACAAGGCGGGCATTGTTGCGGCGGTTAGTGAATTTTTGCTGGCGCAAAATATGAACATAAATGAAAGCGACCAGTTCGGTGCGCCCGAAACAAATTGCTTTTTTATGCGGCTGGCTTTTTCCCCGCTGGCCACCCCGCCCGCTTTGGCGGATATAGAAAAAGCCTTCGCGCCGATTGGGGAAAAATTTGCGATGGATTGGCATATTTATGATGCCGCCGCCAAGCCGAAAACGCTTATCCTTGTTTCTAAATTTGACCATTGCCTTGTTGACTTGCTTTACCGCACCCGCATTGGCGCGTTAAACATTGACATTCAGGCGGTTGTGTCTAACCACGACACCGCCCGCCATGTGGTAGAGCGCGAGGGGCTGGCTTTTCACCACCACCCGATTGCCGCCAAAGATAAAACCAGCAAAAAAGAAAGCGAGCAAAAATTGCATGCTTTAATAAAAGAAACGGGCGCGGAACTCATTGTGTTGGCGCGTTATATGCAGGTGCTAAGCGCGGTTTTTTGCGAGCAATATGCGGGGCAGATTATTAACATTCATCACAGCTTTCTGCCCGGCTTTAAGGGCGCCGCCCCCTATAGCCAAGCCTTTGAGCGCGGCGTGAAAATGATTGGCGCGACCGCCCATTATGTCACCAGCGCGCTGGACGAAGGCCCGATTATTTCGCAAAACACCGCCGCCGTGCGCCATGATATGTCGGTTGAAAAAATGGTGAGCGTGGGTCGTGAAGTGGAACAACAAGTCCTCGCCCATGCGGTGGCTTTGCATTGCGAACGCCGTGTTTTGTTGAACGGCCACAAAACCGTTGTCTTTTCGCATTAAATGAAAGTGAGAAAATAAAAATGACAAGCAATACCCCCCCCCCCCCCCCCCCCAGAATTCCTTAACCTCTGGTAACTTTACAAATCAAACAATTTGGACGGGTGACAATTTACCCATTATGCGCGGGCTAAACAGCGCGTCTATTGACCTCATTTATTTAGACCCGCCTTTTAATTCCAAAGCCAATTACGCCGCCCCGATTGGTTCAAAAGCGGCAGGTGCGGCGTTCAAAGATACATGGACGCTGTCAGATGTTGACACCGAATGGATTAACCTAATTGAAGCCAAGCACCCCGCCCTTTACCGCGTGCTATTGGCGGCGATGAGCGATAGCGATAAATCCTATCTCGCCTATATGGCCACCCGCCTTTTAGAAATGCACCGCATCTTAAAACCCACAGGCTCTATCTACCTGCACTGCGACCCGACCATGTCGCATAGTCTAAAAATGTTAATGGATGCAATTTTTGGGCGTGGACAATTCATTAACGAGATAATTTGGTATTATAAAAACGCATCACGAGGAAAGCGGCGACTTGCGCGGGCGCATGACACTGTTTTCTGGTATGCAATGACTAAGGATTACACCTTTAATCTAAAAGATGTTCTTGTACCATTTGAAAGCGGAATGACGGAATGGCGTTACACATCTGGCGGACAGGCGGGCAAAGATATGCCCAAAGGCAAAACTCCCGACGATGTAATAACCTTGCCATCATTAAACGCGAGAGCCACCGAGCGCACGGGCTATCCCACGCAAAAGCCGCTTGCGCTATTGGAGCGCATCATCAAAGCCTCAAGCAATGCGGGCGATATGGTGTTGGACCCGTTTTGCGGTTGTGCGACCACCTGCGTGGCCGCCGAGCGTTTGGGGCGGCAATGGGTTGGCATTGACATAAGCGCGAAAGCCGCCGAGCTGGTGCGGGCGCGGGCGGAAAATGAACTCACCGATTTGCTTTCCTCGCAAAATAAAATTTTTGAAATCATACACCGCACCGATATTCCAAAGCGCAGTGATATGGGCAAATTGCCGCCCTACCAATCGCATAAGAAAACGCTTTATGGCGAACAAGAAGGCAAATGCAATGGCTGTGCCGAGCATTTCAAAATTCAAAATTTTGATGTTGACCATATTATCGCCCGCACAAAGGGCGGCACCGACCATATTGAAAATTTGCAACTGCTTTGCGGCCATTGCAATTCTGTCAAGGGGGCGCGGAGTATGGAATATCTAAAATCAAAATTGAGCTTGTCACTCAATTAACACAGCTTACATTTCCGCCCGCAAGGTTTTGAGCGCGTCCACAGCAGATATTGACGCCGCATCTTCCCCCGCTCGCGCTACGGCAATTTCGGCGTCAATATCCGCCGCACTTGCACCGTCTAATGCCAGCGCGTTTTCCACCAGCAAAGTCAAACCCTCTGGCGTGACATCGCCAATGCCGCCGCGAATAAAATAGCGGGTCTGCGCCCCATTATTTTCTGCCACCGTCACAATGCCTGCCCGCAGCAAAGCCATGCACGGGCTGTGCTTGGCCAGCACGCCGAAATTGCCTTCCGCGCCCGGCACATCCACCCGTGCCACTTGCCCTGAGCGTAATAATTTTTGCGGGGCGACGAGGTCAAATTGTAATGTGTCCGCCATGCCGCGCCCTATGCCGCTTCCGCCGCCAGCTTTTCAGCTTTGGCCACGGCCTCTTCAATCGTGCCGACCATATAAAACGCCGCTTCGGGCAATGCGTCATAATCGCCCGCGCACAGCCCCTTAAAGCCTTTAATGGTGTCGGCCAAATCCACCAGCACGCCCGGCGCACCGGTAAACACTTCGGCGACATGGAAAGGTTGCGACAAAAAGCGTTCAATTTTCCGCGCCCGTGACACCACCAGCTTGTCTTCTTCCGACAGCTCGTCCATGCCCAAAATCGCAATAATATCTTGCAGCCCCTTATAGCGTTGCAACACTTCTTGCACTTGTCGCGCCACTTCATAATGCTCCTCGCCGACAATGCGCGGCTCCATAATGCGCGAGGTGGAATCCAACGGGTCCACCGCCGGATAAATACCTTTTTCCGCAATAGAACGCGACAGCACAGTGGTTGCGTCCAAATGCGCGAAGCTGGTCGCGGGCGCGGGGTCAGTCAAATCATCGGCTGGCACATAAATCGCCTGCACAGAAGTGATAGAGCCTTTTGTTGTCGTCGTAATGCGCTCCTGCATCGCGCCCATATCGGTGGCCAATGTCGGCTGATAGCCCACCGCAGAAGGAATCCGCCCCAGCAAGGCCGACACTTCCGACCCCGCTTGCGTAAAGCGGAAGATATTATCTACGAAAAATAAAACATCTTGGCCTTCATCGCGGAAATGTTCGGCCACGGTCAAGCCCGTTAGCGCGACCCGTGCGCGTGCGCCCGGCGGTTCATTCATCTGCCCATAAACCAGCGAGCATTTAGATTTTTCCCCGCCTTTTTCTTCATTCACGCCTGATTCAATCATTTCCCAATAAAGGTCATTGCCTTCGCGGGTGCGCTCGCCCACGCCTGCGAAAACCGAATAGCCGCCATGGGCTTTGGCGACATTATTAATAAGCTCCATAATAAGCACGGTTTTGCCCACGCCCGCGCCGCCAAACAGCCCGATTTTACCGCCTTTCGCATAAGGGGCGAGCAAATCCACCACCTTAATGCCCGTCACCAGCATTTCGGATTCGGTGGATTGTTCAATAAATTCCGGCGCGTCTTGGTGAATGGCGCGTTTTTGTTTTGCGTCAATGCCGCCCGCCTCATCAACGGGTTCGCCGATAACATTCATAATCCGTCCCAAAGTCGCTTCGCCGACTGGCACTTGAATCGCATCGCCCGTATCGGTGACAGCTTGGCCACGCACCAGCCCTTCGGTTGAATCCATCGCAATGGTGCGAACCGTGCGCTCGCCCAAATGCTGTGCCACTTCCAGCACCAGCCGTGTGCCGCCATTATCTGTTTCCAGCGCGTTGAGAATTTCGGGCAATTCATTTTCAAATTGCACATCCACCACCGCGCCAATCACTTGGGTGATTTTGCCTGTCATTGCTTGCGTCATTTTTTCCTCTTTCATTTGTTAAAGGGCTTCCGCGCCAGAAATAATTTCAATCAGCTCTTTGGTAATTTGCGCTTGGCGCGAGCGATTATAAGTAATAGACAGCTTGTCAATCATCTCGCCCGCATTGCGCGTGGCATTATCCATCGCGCTCATCCGTGCGCCTTGCTCGCCCGCCGCATTTTCCAAAAGACTCCGCAAAATTTGCACCGCTATATTGCGCGGCAAAAGCGCGGTGAGAATTTCATTTTCCTCTGGCTCATAATCATAAACCGCACCTTGCAAATCCGCCGTCTCTGTTTCATCATCACCAAGAGCCACTGGCACAATTTGCTGTGCCACAGGTTTTTGCGTGATAACATTCACAAACTCAGCATAAAATAAAGTGCAAATATCAAACCCGCCTTGTTCAAATAGCGTGATAATTTGCGCGGCAATGTCTTGCGCTTGGGCAAAGCCCGGTGCTTTCATGCCCTGAAAGCTCACCACTTCCAGCATATCGGTTTCAAATTCGCGGCGTAGCACATCCGCGCCCTTGCGCCCGACGCACAGGATTTTCACCTGCTTGCCCGCCGCTTTGAGTTCCAAAGCATGGCGGCGTGCCAGCCGTGCAATCGTATTATTAAACCCGCCGCATAGGCCGCGCTCAGACGTCACCACCACCAGCAAATGGGTTTTATCCGCCCCCGTGCCGACCAGCAAAGGCGGTGCAGAAGGCGAGCCATCAACGCTTGCGGCCAAATTGCTCAGCACGCGCCCCAAGCGGGTCGCATAGGGGCGCGCCGCTTCTGCCGCTTCTTGGGCGCGGCGCAATTTTGAGGCCGCCACCATTTGCATGGCACGGGTGATTTTTTGCGTGGCCTGAACGCTGGCAATTCGGTTACGAAGTTCTTTCAAAGAAGACATAAATTTCCCGCTTTGGTTTTAAGCAAAATTGGCCGTGTAAGTTTCAACCACTTGTTTCAGCTTGGCTTCGGTCGCCTCCGACAAAGCCTTTTCGTCTCTTATCGTTGCCAGCAAGTCCTTTTCCTTGCCGCGCATCACTTCCAACAGCCCCTGCTCATAGGCACGGGTTTTGGCGGTGGGCAAATCATCTAAATAGCCATTCACGCCCGCATAAATAACCGCCACTTGTTCTTCCACTTGTAGCGGCGAAAACTGCTCCTGCTTTAACAATTCGGTTAGCCTTTCGCCGCGTGCCAGCAAGCGTTGCGTGGCCGCATCAAGGTCAGAGCCAAATTGCGCGAAAGCAGCCATTTCCCGATATTGGGCTAGCTCGCCTTTAATTTTACCCGCCACTTGTTTCATCGCCTTAACTTGCGCCGCCGAGCCGACCCGCGACACAGACAGCCCAACATTCACCGCGGGGCGTATGCCTTGATAAAACAAATCCGTTTCAAGGAAAATCTGTCCATCGGTAATGGAGATAACATTGGTGGGAATATAGGCCGACACATCATTGGCTTGGGTTTCAATAATAGGCAAAGCGGTCATTGACCCCGCGCCAAATTCATCATTGAGTTTGGCGGCGCGTTCCAGCAAGCGCGAATGAAGGAAAAACACATCGCCCGGATAGGCTTCACGACCCGGCGGGCGGCGCAACAATAATGACATTTGCCGATAGGCCACTGCTTGTTTGGACAAATCATCATAAGTTATCATGGCATGCAGACCATTATCGCGGAAATATTCCGCCATGGTGCAACCCGTAAAGGGCGCGAGATATTGCAAAGGCGCGGCCTCAGATGCCGTCGCCGCTACCACAATAGAATATTTCAGCGCGTCATTTTCTTCCAGCGTGCGGACAATTTGCGCCACAGTGGATCGCTTCTGCCCAATAGCAACATAAACACAATAGAGTTTCGCGCTCTCATCATTGCCTTCATTTATCGCCTTTTGGTTCAAAATCGCATCAATAGCAATGGCGGTTTTGCCCGTTTGGCGGTCGCCAATAATCAACTCACGCTGGCCGCGCCCAATCGGTATCAGCGCGTCCACCGCTTTCAGCCCCGTTTGCATTGGCTCATGCACGGATTTACGCGGGATAATGCCCGGAGCTTTCACATCCACTTTCATTTGCTTGTCGGCCTTGATTGGGCCTTTGCCATCAAGCGGATTGCCCAGCGGATCCACCACGCGCCCCAGCAAGGCTTTGCCCACTGGCACGGACACAATATCGCCTGTGCGTTTGACAATATCGCCTTCCCGAATTTCGCGGTCGGAGCCGAAAATCACCGCACCGACATTATCTTCTTCCAAATTCAACGCCATGCCGCGCACGCCGCCAGTAAATTCCACCATTTCGCCCGCTTGGACATTATCCAGCCCGTAAATCCGCGCAATGCCATCGCCCACTGACAGCACCTGCCCGATTTCGGCCACTTCAGACAAGGTGTCAAAATCTTTAATTTGTTTTTTGAGAATGGAAGTAATTTCCGATGCTTTAATATCCATCAACCGACCTCATTCATAGCTTGTTCAAGCGTGTTAAGTTTCGTTCGCAGAGAGCCGTCAATCATCTGGCTCCCCATTTTCACAATTAGCCCGCCCAAAATGCGCGGGTCAATTTTCTGGTGCATTTGGACATCCTGCCCGAATGTTTTTTTAAGCTGGGCGTGTAAATTTTTTTCCTGTGCGGGGCTGAGTTTTTCTGCCGCGACAATTTCTGCCCGCATCTGCCCGTCGGCTTTCGCGCTTAAAGCGGCATAGGCTTTAACCATCGCGCCCAAAGCATAAACGCGCCGATTGCGCGTCACCAAAGCGATAAATTTTGTCACCGTGTCGCCAATTTTGGCTTTTTCCAACACCGCTTGCAAAGCGTCCGCTTGTGTGGCCGCATCCATAACGGGGCTGGCTATGGTGTTGGCAAAATCTTGGCTTTGCTCCAACATCACCCCCAGCGTGGCCATATCTTGGCCAATGCGGGCTTGGGCGGTTTTATCCGCCTCGCCTGCCAATTCAAACAACGCCCCTGCATAGCGGGCGGCGAGGGCATCAATCACGCTTGTTTGGTCGCTGGCCTGATTGCTCTTTTGTGTTGATTCTTGTGCCGACAATGAACTGCCCTACCCATTGGTTTTCCGCATTAAATCACGGGAAATGAAATTTCAGGTTTCAAAAACCATTGCGGGGGGAATTAGCACAGCCACGCCCCGCTTGCAAGGCCAGAAAGACCAGAGAGAACGCGCCTTACAAAAAACTATAGGGGTCAATATCAATGGCGCATTTAACCTTTGGCGGCGGTTTCACCTGCCCCAGCCAGCTTGATATAAAGCCTTGAATTGACTTATCTTTTTCCGCCCGCACCAGAAAGCGGAAGCGATATTGCCCGCGAATCCGCGCAATCGGCGCAGGCGCGGGACCCAGCACCCGCACGCCGTCCATTTGCGGCACGCTGGCGGCCAGCCCGCGCAAATAGGGGCGCACCCGCCCCACATCCGCGCTGGAAATAATAATCCCAGCCAAGCGGCTAAAGGGCGGCATGGCCGCTTGCTGGCGCATTTGGGTTTCGCGTTCAAAAAACGCATCACGGTCGCCCACCAGCAAGGCCTGCAAAACGGGGTGGTCGGGCATATAGCTTTGCAAAAACGCCCGCCCCGCCAAAGCCTCGCGCCCCGCCCGTCCGGCCACTTGCGACAAAATCTGATAAGTGCGCTCCGCCGCCCGCAAATCGCCATTGCCCAATCCCAAATCAGCATCCACCACGCCGACAAAAGCCAATTTGGGAAAATGATGCCCTTTCGCAATAATTTGCGTGCCGACAATAATATCCGTCTGCCCGTCCGTAATGCGCCGCAACACTTCAGCCATGCGCGTCATATTGCCCGTTAAGTCAGACGACAAAGCGGTCACAGATTTATCGGGGAAAAGCGCGGCGACTTCCTCGCTAATGCGCTCCACCCCGCCGCCGCATGGCACAAGGCAATCTTCCTCGCCGCACCCGTCGCACGCTTTAGGCATGGGTCGTTGCAAGCCGCATTGATGACAAATCAATTCGCGGCGAAAGCGATGCTCCACCAGCCAGCTATCGCAATCGGGGCAAGCATAGCGATGCCCGCACGCCCGACATAAAGTCAGCGGCGCATAGCCGCGCCGATTCAAATACAACAATCCCTGCCCGCCCGCATCTAACGCCGCCCGCAAGCCCTCCACCAAAGGCGGGGCGAGCCAACAGCCTTTAGGCGGCGGGTTGTTTCGCATATCCACCAATGCCAAATCGGGCATTTGCGCCGCCCCAAACCGATGCGGCAAATGCGTGGCCTGATAGCGGCCTTGCTTGGCATTAAGATAGCTTTCCAGCGATGGCGTGGCCGAGGCCAACACCACCGCCGCCCCCGCCAGCCTTGCCCGCAACACCGCCATATCGCGGGCATTATAAATCACGCCTTCTTCTTGCTTAAAGCCGGCATCATGTTCTTCATCAACCACCACCACGCCCAAATTGCGGTATGGCAAAAACAAAGCCGAGCGTGCGCCGACCAGCACCGACACTTTGCCTTCCGCCACGCCGCGCCACACCCGCCGCCTTTTGGCGGGCGACAGACCCGAATGCCACAGCGCGGGCGCACAGCCAAAGCGGTGCTTAAAGCGGTCTAAAAATTGACTGGTCAGGGAAATTTCTGGCAATAGCACCAAACTTTCCCGCCCCTGCTTTAACGCCTCAGCAATGGCTTCAAAATAAACTTCCGTTTTGCCCGACCCCGTCACCCCGTCCAAAAGACAAGGCGTAAATTTTTTGCTGGCCACCGCTTGGCGTAAAATTTCCGCCGCGTCTTCTTGCGCGTCTGAAAAATCCACCCCGCTTTGCCCCATTTGCCCCATTTGTGGTGTGGCAAAATCTGCTTTTGCTGGCAGGGCGACCTGTTCCAACCCGCCCGCATCGGCCAAAGATTTGACCACCCCTGCCGACACGCCTGCTTTTTGTGCCAATGCCACCGCCGACAAAACCGTCCCGCCCGCCAGCGCGGCATAAATTTTTTCCCGCGCCGCCGTCATGCGTTTTGGCCGCGCCCCGCCATCGCGCCATGCCATTTGCGGCTTTTCGGGTTCAAACGCATCGCGCACCCGCAAAACTTGCCGCACCACATTGCCTTTCGGTGCCATGCTATAATCCGCCACCCAATCAATAAAATCACACATATCGGGCGCAAGCGGCGGCACATCATATTTATGCAAAACGGTTTTTAATTTTTCGGGCGCGATTTTAAGCCGTGCCAAAACCGCCCCCACCGCTTGCGGGGTGTCCCACACGACGGCTTCAATTTTTTTCTGCCCCAATGGCACTTGCACAATATCGCCGCGCCCCAGCCCCATGCCGTCTGGCACACGATAATCATAACACCCTGTGCTGCCCGCCGTGCCGCTATAAATCGCACGCGGAATAAGCACGCTCACGGCCTCGCCTGTATTTTCATTCATATTATTATTGCTTTGCATTTGCCCACTATCGGGCAATAAGCGGCTTTTGCCAAGCCCGCACAGATAGGCTATGATACGAAAATGAAAGGGCAAAATATGAGTGCTGATGCCGCGCTGGAAAATCTAACGCATAATTGGCTGGATATGTTGCAGTCGCAAAGGCGGCTGAGCGCCCACACCTTGTCCAATTACCGCCGCGACATAAAGCAGTTTTTCACCTTTCTTGGTGATTATTGGGGACGCCCCGCCAGTCCCGCCGATATGACCAGCCTTGAACTCACCGACCTGCGTGCCTTTATGGCGGCACGGCGCAATGCGGGCATAGAAAATCGTGCTTTGGCGCGAAACATTTCGGGCATTCGTTCTTTTGCTAATTATTTATCCGCACAAGGCCACGAGATTTCCCCCGCCTTTGCCGCCATTAAGCCGCCTAAAATTGCCCGTTCCTTGCCGCGCCCCCTAACGCCTGAAGACGCGCTGGCCATGTTGGACATTGCCCATAAATCGGCCAAGTCCGAATGGGAAGGGGCGCGTGATGTCGCCTTGCTCACCCTAATTTACGGATGCGGCTTGCGCATTTCCGAAGCCCTATCGCTAACGCAACAACAAGCCCCGCACGCCAATCAAGAAGCCTTACGCATTACCGGCAAGGGTGGCAAACAGCGCGATGTCCCCCTTCTGCCCGTTATTATTTCGGCCATTCAAACCTATCAACAGCTTTGCCCCTATCCCGAAACGCCCGCAGAAGCCGACCCGCTTTTTTTCAGTGCGCGGGGCAAGCCGTTGTCGCCGCGTTTGGTGCAAATGAAAGTCGCCCAAATCCGCAACCAGCTTGACCTGCCCGAAAGCGTCACGCCGCACGCTTTGCGTCACAGCTTTGCCAGCCATTTGCTGGCAGGCGGCGGCGACCTCCGCACCATTCAAGAATTGCTTGGCCATAGCAGCCTGTCATCTACGCAAATTTACACCCAAGTGAATGAAACCGAACTCATGCGCGTTTATGACAAAGCCCATCCGCGCAAAGCGCAAAAAGCATAAAGGAAAATTATGTCAAAAGATGAGCAACTTTTGCATTTAGTTTTTGGTGGCGAATTGGAAACGCTAGACGGGCTGACCTTCCGCGATTTAGACGCGCTGGATATGGTCGGCATTTTCCCCGATTACCAAACCGCCCATGATGCGTGGAAAGCGGTCGCACAAAAAACCGCCGACAACGCCCATATGCGTTATTTCATTGTGCATTTGCACCGCTTCATGCAGCCCTAAGCTACATATGCACAGCACGGCCCGCCACATCCATGGCCGCTTCTTTTATCGCTTCGGTTAAAGTCGGGTGGGCGTGGCACGTCCGCGCAATATCTTCCGCGCTCGCGCCAAACTCCATCGCCAGGGCGGCTTCGGCTATCATATTGCCCGCATCGGCGCCGATAATATGCACGCCCAGCACGCGATCGGTTTTGGCATCGGCCAGCACTTTGACAAAGCCCTCTATTGTGCCGTTCACTTTGGCACGGCCATTGGCCATAAAGGGAAATTTGCCCGCCGCATAATCAATGCCCGCCTCTTTTAATGCCTCTTCCGTCTTGCCGACCCATGCCACTTCGGGGGCGGTATAAACCACGCCCGGAATGACCTCATAATTAACATGACCCTTCTGCCCTGCTAAAATTTCGGCCACGGCCACGCCTTCATCTTCGGCCTTATGCGCCAACATCGGCCCGGCGATAACATCGCCAATGGCATAAATCCCCTCTGCCGCCGTGGCAAAGCCGCCATTGGTTTCAATGCGCCCCCGCGCATCAAGCCTTACGCCGACATTTTCCAGCCCCAGCCCGTCCGTATAAGGCCGCCGCCCAATCGCCACCAGCACTTTTTCGCCCGACAGCACTTCCGCCCCGCCTTCGCCTTGCGCGGCCTCAACAGAAACTTTAACGCTGGCTTTAAGCGTTTCAATTTGCGTCACTTTTTTGCCGAGCAGAAATTTCAGCCCTTGTTTTTCCAACACGCTTTGTAATTGCTTAGCGACCTCTTTATCTACGCCCGGCGTGATGCGGTCTAAAAATTCCACCACTGTGACTTCCGCCCCCAATCTTGCCCAAACCGAGCCAAGCTCCAGCCCGATAATGCCTGCGCCAACAACAACAAGGCTTTTCGGCACAGCGTCAAAATCCAGCGCACCCGTAGAAGACACAATGCGTTCTTCATCTATCTCAATCCCCGCCAAAGGCGCGACATCAGAACCCGTAGCAATAACAATATGCTTTGCCGTTAGCTCGCGCACCCCGCCTTTAAGCAAATCAACCTTTACCTTGCCCGCCGCGACAATTTCTGCCGCCCCGCGCACATCTTCAATTTTGTTTTTATTAAAAAGATATTCAATGCCTTTCACATTGCCATCAATGCCCGCCTTTTTATAAGCCATTAAATCGCTCATTTCTATTTTCGGCTTGCCCAGCTTAATGCCCATTTTATCGGCATGGGCGGCGTCCATAAAAATTTCAGACGCATGCAGCAAAGCCTTAGATGGAATACAGCCGACATTCAAACATGTCCCGCCCGGCGTGCCGCGCTTGTCAATGCACGCCACTGTCATGCCCAGCTGGGCGGCGCGTATCGCACACACATAGCCGCCCGGGCCCGCGCCTATCACAATCAAATCAAAATTATCCGCCATTTTTTCCTCCTTCAAAAATCACATATTCAGCAGTAAAAGCTCAGGGTTTTCCAGCCCCTCTTTCACCCGCAAAAGAAATGTTACCGCTTCGCGCCCGTCCACAATGCGGTGGTCATAAGATAAAGCCAGATACATCATCGGGCGTATCACCACTTCGCCGTCAACCGCAATGGGGCGGTCTTGAATTTTATGCATGCCCAAAATGCCCGATTGCGGGCTGTTCAAAATCGGCGTGGACATAAGCGAGCCATAAACCCCGCCATTAGAAATGGTAAATGTGCCGCCTTGCAAATCTTCAATGGCCAAATTGCCGTCCCGCGCACGGGTGGCATAATCGGCAATGGCCATTTCAATTTCGGCGAGGCTTAAATTCTGCACATCGCGCAGCACTGGCACAACCAGCCCCTTATCGGTGCCGACCGCAATGCCCATATTGACATAATTTTTATACACCAATTCATCGCCGTCAATTTCCGCATTGACCGATGGGATTTCATGCAAAGCCGTCATACACGCACGCACGAAAAAACCCATAAAGCCGAGTTTCACGCCATGGCGTTTTTCAAACGCTTCTTTATGTTCGCTCCGTGCCGCCATCAGCACACTCATATCCACTTCATTAAATGTGGTCAGCATGGCGGCGGTGTTTTGTGAATCCTTGAGCCGCTTCGCAATGGTTTTACGCAAGCGCGTCATCCGCACACGCTCTTCACGGTTTTTGGAATCGCTTTTTGTTTTTGTCGGCACAGAAGAAGACGCAGAAGGCGCGGGTGCAGATTGTGGTGCGGGCGCAGGTGCATCAGCAACATCACCCCCGCCCGCAATAACATTTAACACATCGGCTTTGGTCAACCGCCCGCCCTTGCCCGTGCCAGCAATGCGTGACGGGTCAAGCCCATGTTCATCAATCAGCTTCCGCACCGAAGGCGGCAGCACATCGGCATTATCACTTATTTCTTGCGGGGCTTCGGGCGCAGGCGCGGCTGGCTGTGGCTGTGGCTCTGGCTGTGGCGCAGGTTCAGCCTTGCTTTGCGCCGCTTTCGGAGTCGCGCCCGCCGCATCAATCGCACCCAGCACCGCGCCAATCGTCACCGTCTCGCCATCGCCAGCGATAATTTCCACCAGCACGCCGCTTGCAGGGGCGGGTACTTCAATCGTCACCTTATCGGTTTCCAATTCGCATAAAGGCTCGTCCGCCCGCACCGCATCGCCCGCTTTTTTATACCATTGCGCGATGGTGGCTTCGCTAATGGATTCGCCTAATACTGGCACTTGAATTTCTGTCCGCATCACCGTCTCACTTTCTGCTTTATTTCAAAGCGTCAGCTAAAAATCTATCGCGCTCGGCCAAATGGCGTTTCATAATCCCCGCCGCCGTAGAAGCGGAAGCCTTGCGCCCGATATAAGATAATTTTTTATGCTTGGCATCAATTTGCCCCAACACATTTTCAATAAAGGGCGCGATGAAACCCCACGCCCCCATATTATGCGGCTCTTCTTGGCACCAAATCATTTCCGCATGGGCGAATTTTTCCAGCACCGCTTTCAACGCGCTTTCGGGGAAGGGGAAAAACTGCTCCAGCCGTAAAATATAAACATCTTTAATCCCCGCCGCCTCGCGTGCTTCTAGCAAATCATAATAAACCTTGCCCGCACATAGCACCACGCGGCGGATTTTTTTCGGCCCGACCAAATGCCCGCCCAAACGCTCATCTTCATTGTCCCATAAAACGCGGTGGAAAGTTGACCCCACCGCCATATCGGCCAAAGCCGATATGCATTTTTTATGCCGCAATAGCGATTTTGGCGTCATTAAAATAAGCGGCTTGCGGAAATTGCGATGCAGTTGGCGGCGCAAAATATGAAAATAATTTGCTGGCGTAGAAACATTAGCGACCTGCATATTATCTTCCGCACAAAGTTGCAAATAACGCTCCAGCCGTGCCGAGCTATGCTCTGGACCTTGGCCTTCATAGCCATGCGGCAGCAACATGACCAGCCCCGACATACGCAGCCATTTGGCTTCGCCGGAAGAAATAAATTGGTCAATAATCACCTGCGCCCCATTGGCAAAATCGCCAAATTGCGCCTCCCATAGCACCAGCGCATTGGGTTCGGCCAGCGAATAGCCATATTCAAAACCCAAAACCGCCGCTTCCGAAAGCATGGAATTGATAACTTCAAACCGCGCTTGGTTTTCGCCCAGCTGGTTAAGCGGCTTAAATTGCTTTTCATTTTTCTGGTCGGTCCACACCGCATGGCGTTGTGAAAATGTGCCGCGTTCGCTATCTTGGCCCGACAAACGCACAGGGTGGCCTTCGCGCAAAAGCGTGCCGAACGCCAAAGCCTCAACTGTGGCCCAATCAAAACCCGCCCCGCTTTCAAACATTTTTTGCTTGGCTTTATTTTGCCGCACCAATGCGCGGTGTAAATTAAAACCCTCTGGCACTTGGGTGAGCTTTGTGCCAATGTCTAACAATATATTTTTATCCACGCCGGTTTCGCCGCGCACCAGCTCGCCTTCATTTTTGCGCCGCAGACCCGACCACCGCCCGTCCAGCCAATCGGCTTTATCGGGCTGGTAATTATTCGCCGCTTCAAACTCCTCATCTAATTTCAACCGATAATCGCCAATGGCCGCATCGGCTTCTTCTTGCGTCAGCACGCCCTCTTCAATCAAACGGCGGGCGTAAATTTGCACCACTGATTCATGCTGTTTGATTTTCGCATACATAAGCGGCTGGGTGAAAGCTGGCTCGTCGCCTTCATTATGGCCAAAGCGGCGATAGCAAAACATATCCACCACGACGGGCTTGAGAAACTTCTGCCGAAACTCGGTCGCAACTTTGGCCGCATGCACCACCGCTTCGGGGTCGTCGCCATTCACATGGAAAATCGGGGCTTCCACCATTTTAGCGACATCAGACGGGTAAGGCGAAGAGCGCGAAAAGCGCGGCGCGGTGGTAAAGCCAATTTGATTATTGATAATAAAATGAATTGAGCCGCCCGATTTATGCCCGCGCAGACCCGACAGACCCAAACATTCAGCCACAATGCCCTGCCCCGCAAAAGCCGCATCACCGTGCAATAAAAGCGGTATCACCGCCCCGCGGTCGGCCAGAGCTTTGCCATCATTGAGAATATCTTGCTTGGCGCGGGATTTACCCAGCACCACCGGATCCACCGCTTCCAAATGGGACGGGTTGGGCGTGAGCGATAAATGCACATTATTGCCGTCAAATTCGCGGTCAGACGAAGTGCCGAGATGATATTTCACATCGCCTGAGCCTTCCACATCTTCCGGATTGGCCGTGCCGCCGCGAAATTCATGGAACAGCGCACGGAAAGGTTTGCCCATCACATTGGTCAGCACATTGAGCCGCCCGCGATGGGGCATACCGATAACAATTTCATTCACGCCGAGACTGCCGCCGCGTTTTATCATTTGCTCCAGCGCAGGCACCATCGCCTCGCCGCCATCAAGACCAAAGCGTTTTGTGCCTGTATATTTAATGTCAATAAATTTTTCTAAGCCTTCCGTTTCCACCAGCTTTTGGAAAATCGCCCGCTTGCCTTCATTGGTAAAATGAATATCTTTATCTGGCCCTTCCATACGTGCTTGCAGCCACGCTTTTTCTTCGGGCGAAGAAATATGCATAAACTCCACCGCAAACTGCCCGCAATAGGTGCGGCGCAAAATATCTAACATTTGATTGATGGTCGCCGTTTCCAGCCCCAACATATAATCAATGAAAATCGGGCGGTTCATATCTTCGGACGTAAAACCATAAGAAGTGGGGTCAAGCTCAGGGTGATAGCTCGGCTCT
Source organism: Parvibaculaceae bacterium (assembly GCA_965219965.1). Lineage (GTDB taxonomy): Bacteria > Pseudomonadota > Alphaproteobacteria > RS24 > RS24. The sequence goes on along the minus strand of OZ244796.1, from coordinate 1,433,882 downwards.
TCCAGCCCCAACGGGTCAAGATTGGCGGCGCGATGGCCGCGCACGCGGTAAGCGCGTATCATCATCACGGCACGGACAGAATCCAACACCGCCCCTTGCAAGGCGTCCGCCGATAGGGGTTCATTTTCCCCCTTATCTTTTGTTGCCTCTTGTGTCGCCTCATGGTGCTTGGCGATTTTCACTGCCATTTCCGCGCCATTAACCGTTTCAATCGCATCAATGGGCAGTTCCCAATTCCCGTCAAAAGCAGAAGTATATTCATCGCGGGTCACATCATCAAAACCCGTCCGCGCCCAGCTTGCCCGATGCGGATTGGCCGTATCATTCAGCCCGTTAAAATAATCGCGCCATGCCGCATCCACTGAATCGGGTGCCGCCCGCCAACGCTCATATTGCTGTTCAATATAAAGCGCGTTCGCCCCGTCCAAAAACGCCGTGTCATAACGGGTCGGGCCGATAACCAAATTTTCTGCCTGCTTGCTTTGCTCACTCATTGCCTTTAGCCTTTCAGCACTTCCAAAAGCGTTGTGCCAAGCGCGGCGGGTGAGGGCGAAACCACAATGCCCGCCGCCCGCATGGCGTCCATTTTATCTTCCGCCCCGCCTTGTCCGCCCGATACAATCGCGCCTGCATGACCCATTGTGCGCCCGGGCGGGGCGGTCACGCCTGCGATAAAACCGACTATGGGTTTTTTCACCGCGCTTTGGCGTAAAAAATCGGCCGCTTCTTCTTCGGCGGTGCCGCCAATTTCGCCAATCATCACAATCGCTTCGGTTTGCTCATCGGCCAAAAATAGTTCTAAGCAGTCCACAAAATTTGTGCCGTTCACAGGGTCGCCACCAATGCCGATACAGCTAGACTGGCCCAAGCCGACCGCGCTGGTTTGTGCGACCGCTTCATAAGTCAGCGTGCCAGAGCGCGACACAATCCCCACCCGCCCCGCAGTGTGAATATGGCCGGGCATAATGCCAATTTTGCACGCATCGGGGGTTATCACACCCGGACAATTCGGGCCAATCAATCGCGTCTTCGCGCCTTGCAAAGCCCGCTTCACTTTCACCATATCGGCAACGGGAATCCCTTCGGTAATGCACACGGCCAATTCAATGTCAGCCGCAATGGCTTCTAAAATTGCATCCGCCGCAAAAGCGGGCGGCACATAAATCGCGGTCGCATTCGCACCCGTTGCGGCGCGGGCTTCGGCGACCGTATTAAAAACGGGCAAATCCAAATGCGTCTGCCCACCACGGGCGGGCGTCACCCCGCCGACCATTTTTGTGCCATAAGCAATGGCTTGCTCGGAATGAAATGTGCCTTGACTGCCGGTAAAGCCTTGGCAAATCACTTTGGTATTTTTATCCACCAGCACGGCCATTATGCGGCCTCCTTCACGGCGGCGACAATTTTTTCCGCCGCATCGTCTAAGCTATCGGCGGCGATAATATCCAGCCCGGATTTTTCCATTATCTCCTTGCCCAGTGCGACATTTGTGCCTTCCAAACGCACCACCAGTGGGACTTTCAGGCTCAGCTGTGCGGCCGCCGCAATCACCCCTTCGGCGATAATATCGCAGCGCATAATGCCGCCAAAGATATTCACCAAAATCCCTTTCACATTATCGTCCGATAAAATAATTTTGAATGCTTCGGTGACTTTCTCTTTACTCGCCCCGCCGCCAACATCTAAAAAATTGGCCGGCTCTGCGCCGTAAAGTTTAATAATATCCATCGTTGCCATGGCCAGCCCCGCGCCATTGACCATACAGCCAATCGCCCCGTCCAGCTTCACATAGCTTAAGTCAAATTGCGAGGCTTCAATTTCGGCGGGGTCTTCTTCCGACAAATCGCGCAACTCCACCACATCGGGCTGGCGGTAAAGCGCGTTATCGTCAAAATTCACTTTCGCGTCTAGGCACACCAGTTCCCCCGCGCCCGTGACAACAAGCGGGTTAATTTCCAGCAGGCTCATATCTTTTTCAACAAAGGCGCGGTAAAGTTTTTCCATTAAAGCCACGCCTTGTTTTACCTGCTCGCCTTCCAGCCCCAGCGCGTAAGAAATATGCCGCCCGTGATGGGCGCAAATCCCCGTGGCCGGATCAATGGCCAATGTGATAATTTTTTCTGGTGTTTTGGCGGCGACCTCTTCAATATCCATGCCGCCTTCGGTGGACGCAATAAAAGACACACGCGATGTCGCACGGTCCACCAAAATGGAAAGATAAAGTTCGCGGGCAATATCGCAGCCATCTTCTATATAAACGCGCCCGACTGTTTTGCCTTCCGCGCCCGTTTGGTGCGTGACCAAATTCATGCCCAACATGCGCTCGGCCTCTTTGCGGACTGCGTCTAGCGACTTAACCACTTTCACGCCGCCGCCTTTGCCGCGCCCGCCTGCATGGATTTGTGCTTTGACCACCCAAACAGGACCGCCTAATTTTTCCGCTTCGGCGACCGCTTCATCGGCAGAAAACGCCACCCCGCCTTTGGGGACATTCACGCCAAAGCCGCTTAAAATCTGCTTGGCCTGATATTCGTGGATATTCACTCTTTAACTCCTGCCTATTTGGCGCGTGGGGCGAATCAGCGCGGCGGCGCGATTCCCCGCGACACTAGGCAAAGCCGCCGCCGCCGACAAGCAAAACCCCGCCCCATGCGTGGCAAAAAGAGCATTTTTTAACCAAAACCCCCCTCACAGCCATAATAAGTATTACTTATAGCCTTTTCGGCAGAAAACCAAACGTTTCAACCCCATATTTTAGGCGGCAGTGGTGCCAAATCGGGGGCGATAAACGGCAAAAGCACGGCGGGGACACGCAAATAAAGGGGGCGGGATAGAAAGAGAAGCGGGGCGGGGACACGCAAATAAAGAGAGGCAGGGAAGAAAGGGAAGCGTGGCGAGGACACGCAAGAAAGAGAGGCGGGGAAGAAAGGGAAGCGCGGCGGTAACGCACAAAAAAAGCGGCGCATCTATCCGCACCGCCCGCCCTTTTTTACACGCCCCTTTTTACACACCTCTCTCCTCGCGTGTCAGCCAAACACTACCCACCTCTTTTTTACACACTTCTCTCCTCGCGTGTCCGCCAAACACGACCACCCTTTTTTTACACACTTCTCTCTTCGCGTGTCAGCCAAACATCCCCCGCCAACACGCACCCCCTCTTTGCGTGTCACGCATACCTTATTTTCTTACGGCATCCTTTCGGCAAATTTCCTATTGCCTAATTTTCGGAATTCGCCGTAAGCATTTTCAAAATCTCCTACTGCCTCTTCAATTTCTTCGGCGTTTTTGTGATTTATAATATCTAAACTAACACCAAGACCAAGATTGTATGTTGAGATATGCTTCATATTTAAGAAATGGGACGGCGTGTTCTTTTCTATAATATTTATTAAATCATATAAAGCGTCTCGGAACTCTTCTTCTTTGCTTTTCAATTCACTATTTATAAATTCTTCATATTGAAGCAAATCCAATCCTTTGTCAGAGTCCAACAGGTCGTCCCAAATAGATTTATTAAAACCTGATGAATGAATGTTTCGAATCTCGTCAACCAGTTCAGCGGGAAACAATTCAATAATTTGATTAAATCGGTTGTAATCCCCCGCATAGGGTTTGAGTCGTGCCATCACCCACCGAGACAGCGCGGGCATCCATCCTAAAAATTTTTCAAAAATTTCGCCCACCTATCGCGCTCCCACTTTGCGTGCGCCCGCGCCTGCGCCCTGCCCCTATTTCAGTTTCGGGTCTATTTTTTTGCACGCCGTCAGCAGGGCTTTCACCGCTTGCACGGATTTCTTAAAGCCCGCCTTTTCGCTTGCGTCTAGCTTAATTTCCACCACGCGCTCCACGCCTTTTGCGCCCAGCACCACAGGCACGCCGACATAAACGCCTTTCTGCCCATATTCGCCGTTCAAATGCGCCGCGCACGGCAGAACGCGCTTTTGGTCTTTCAAATAGCTTTCGGCCATTTCAATCGCCGCCGCCGCGGGGGCGTAAAAAGCCGAGCCCGTTTTCAACAGGCCGACAATTTCTGCGCCGCCATCACGGGTGCGTTGAACAATCGCGTCTAATTTCTTTTGCGTGGTCCAACCCATTTTCACCAAATCGGGCAAGGGGATTCCGGCCACGGTGGAATAGCGCACGCTTGGCACCATAGTGTCGCCATGCCCGCCCAGCACAAAGGCGGTCACATCTTTGGCCGACACATTAAATTCTTCGGCCAGAAAATGGCGAAACCGCGCCGAGTCCAAAACGCCGGCCATGCCGACCACTTTATTTTTCCGCACCCCGCAGGCTTTTTGCAACGCCCATACCATCGCGTCTAGCGGATTGGTGATGCAAATAACAAAAGCATTGGGCGCGTATTTTTTTATGCCCGCGCCGACTTGCCGCATCACTTTCAAATTGATGCCGAGCAAATCATCGCGGCTCATGCCCGGCTTGCGCGGCACGCCCGCCGTCACAATCACCACATCCGCGCCCTTAATACCGGCATAGGATTTCGTCCCCTTCAGGCTTGCATCAAAATGGCTCACCGGTGCGCTTTGGGATAAATCCAAAGCCTTGCCTTGCGGTATGCCGTCCACAATATCAAAAATAACCACATCGCCGAGTTCTTTGAGTGCGGCCAAATGCGCCAGCGTGCCGCCAATTTGTCCGCCGCCGATAAGTGCGATTTTTTTCCGTGCCATTTTCTTTCCTTTAATTTTGTAGAAAATCTATTCTTTCACCTAACGCAAAACCATCGCCCATGCAAGAAGGCTCACGCCTTTATATGCGGCCCTATATGAGACAAAGCCATATAATCTTGCCCCTGCATTTCGGTGAGCCGTGAGGCGGTGCGGGCAAAATCCACCCCCGCCAGATTTTCCGCGCACAGCCCGTCCGCCGTGCTGGCCGCCGAAGCCAGCAATTTAACCTTATGCTCATACAGCGCGTCCACCAAATGCACAAAGCGCAACGCCTCATTGCGCTTTTCCGCGCCCAGCGTGGGAATATCGTCAATCATCAGCGTATGATATGTTTGCGCCAGCAATAAATAATCGCCCGCGCCCAAATCCGCACCGCAAATTTCGGCAAAAGAAAATCGTGCCACGCCTTGCGCTTGGCACGGCACAGGCAAAACCCGCCCCTTTATTTTCAACTGCGCTTTCTGCCCCGCCGCTTTGTCGGTCAGCGCGGCAAAGGCCTCGTCCATAAACGCCCGCGCCGCCGCGCCCAAAGGGGTGGCCCAAACGGGGCGATTTTTTAATCTGTCTAAGCGATAATCTTTCGGGCTGTCCAACAGCAACACATCTAATTTGTCGCACAGCAAATCAATGAAAGGCAAAAACCGCGCACGGTTCAGCCCGCCCTTGTAAAGCCCATCGGGCGCGTGGTTGGAAGTTGCCACCACCACCACGCCTTGGGCAAACAAGGCCGTGAACAGCCGCCCCAAAAGAGACGCATCGGCAATATCTTTGACTTGAAATTCATCAAAGCACAGCAATTTTGCCCGTGCCGCAATTTGTTTGGCAATGGGCGCAATCGGGTCGTGATTTTTCGCGCCGCGTTTCTTTTTTTGCCGATAGGCGAAAATGCGTTCATGGGTTTCCTGCATAAAGGCGTGAAAATGCACCCGCCTTTTTGCCGCCACGGGCGCGGTGGCGAAAAACAAATCCATCAGCATAGATTTCCCGCGCCCGACATCGCCATAAATATAAAGCCCACGCGGCACCGCCCCCCGCCGCCGCCAAAAACACAAACGCCGCCAGCCGCCGCACTGCTTTTTCAAAGCATCATGCAAAGCCGTCAGCCGCAAAGCCACTTCACGCTGCGCCGCATCACCCGCCAATGCCCCTTCCGCAATCAGCGCGTCATATTTTTCCAAAGGCGTTCGGGGCGTTAAGGTCATGCGACACCCGCCTGCTAATGCCGAAAGTGGCGCATGCCTGTAAAGACCATGGCGAGGCCTGCCGCGTCTGCGGCGGCGATGATTTCTGCGTCACGCTTTGAGCCGCCCGGCTGGATAATAGCGGTCGCGCCCGCTTGGGCGGCGGCGAGCAGCCCATCGGCAAAGGGGAAAAACGCATCCGAAGCCACCACCGAACCCTTAATCGGCGACACTTTTTCGCCTGCCGCTTGTGCCGCATCTTCGGCCTTACGCACTGCAATACGCGCACTATCCACGCGGCTCATTTGCCCCGCACCAATACCCACGGTCGCGCCGTCTTTAGCATAAATAATCGCATTGGATTTCACATATTTGGCCACGCGAAAAGCAAAGACCATATCGCGCATTTCTTGTTCGCTTGGCTTGCGCTGTGACACAATCTGCACATCGCCCGTTTCAATCCGCCCTATATCTTTATTTTGCACCAAAAGCCCGCCGCCCACCGAGCGCACATCAAGCGCGGGCGCAAGCGGGTCGGCCAGCCCGCCCGTTCGCAACACGCGCAAATTCTTTTTTTCGGCCAGCATGGCGCGGGCCTCTTCGCTCACATCGGGGGCGATAATGACTTCCACAAATAATTTGCCCATCGCTTTGACCATCGCCGCGTCTAGCATTTGGTTCACGGCGATAATGCCGCCATAGGCACTGACCGCATCACACGCCAAAGCGCGGGTGAAAGCGTCAGCCACATTCGCGCCCAAAGCCACGCCGCATGGATTGGCGTGTTTGATAATGGCGCACACCGCCTCGGCGGGGTCAAAGGCGCACACCAATGCGAACGCCGCATCAGTGTCGTTAATGTTGTTGTAAGACAAAGCCTTGCCTTGCAACTGCTCGGCACTGGCTACGCTGGGCTGGCTTTTATCGGTGACATAAAACCCCGCTTGTTGATGCGGATTTTCGCCATAGCGCAAATTTTCTTGTAGCGTGCCGCCCACAGCCCGAAACGCAGGCGCGGCATCATCGCCCATTTCCCCTGCCAGCCAATTAGAAATCGCCGCATCATAAACTGCCACCCGCGCAAAAGCCTTTTGCGCTAATTTTTGCCGCAAGGCAAAGCTGGTCGCACCCTTATGCGCGTCCATTTCGGCCAGCACATCGGCATAATCGCCCGCATCCACCAGCACGGTAATGCTTTCGTGATTTTTCGCCGCCGCCCGCACCATAGCTGGCCCACCAATATCTATATTTTCCACACAGGCCGCATAATCACCGCCTGCCGCCAGCGTTTTTTCAAATGGGTAAAGATTGACCACCAACATATCTATCGGCAAAATATCATGCGCCTGCATGGCCGCTTCATGTTCGGCCTTACCGCGCTTGGCGAGTAGCCCGCCATGCACAAGCGGGTGCAGTGTTTTCACCCGCCCGTCCATTATTTCTGCAAAGCCCGTCAGCTCGGCGACATCTTGCACTGGCAGCCCCGCTTCTTCCAGCACCTGCTTTGTGCCGCCCGTGGAAACCAGCGCGACATTTTTATCGTGCAAGGCGCGGGCAAAATCAACAATGCCGTCCTTGTTAGAAACGGAAAGCAAAGCGCGTCTTATGGGTGGGTTTTTGTCAGGCATAAATTCCCTCTCTATTAGGCGGGTAGCACGGGTGCCGCGCAAGTTCAAGTTTTCTTGCTCAATTTCTCTTGCTCAATTTGAGGGCCCAATTTAGGCTCAGCCCGCTTTTTTCCGCCCGCCCGTCAATGACAATCTGGCGGGCTTTGCGCGGCGTCCCATCACGGCCCATATAAACACTATCGGCCAGTGCCAGCCGCGCATGGTTCATTTTGCCCGCCCGAAACTGCCAGCCCTCGCCGCTTGGGGTCATCAGCAAAATGGTTTTCCCATCCGCCGCCATAGAAGCGCGCATATCGGGGTGCAAATGCAGGCGCAAAGCATAATCCACCGCCCGCGCCCCATTATTATTCGTAGCGGGCAGGAGCAATTCTTCCACGCGCAAATCTTCCCCATCTGTGCTGAGATAAATGCGCCGATGCGCGACCATGCCGCAAATCGGTTTGAACAAAGCATGGCTGGCCTCTAACCATTGCCCATTATTATCTTCCAAACGCCGCGCCGTGACTTGTCCTTTATTGCGGCTTAGCGCAGAAAGCTCCGCCCCCGATACAGACAACATAGAATGAGCCGCCGCCCCGCGTGAGGCTTGCCGCCAATCTGGCCCATGCACCAAATTCGGGCCGCAATTCACCAAAACCCGTTTTGTCCCACGGCTAAATTCCAACGCAAGCGGCGAAAAATGCCCCAACGGCGAAGATGGATGCAAAGCGGGCAGACCCGCATCAAAAAACAGCAAACTCCGCCCCGCGCTGAGGCGATGATACCGCGCCGAAGATAAAAACCGATTGCGTCCGGCGCGTTTCACCCCCGCCGCGCCCATGAGTTTTTTAACATAATCGCCTGTCACCGCCCGTGCCATATCGCTTTGGGTGCTACCGTGAAACAGCGCGAAGCCTTTATCGCCATGCAGAAAAAACGCCAGACTGCGCGTGGCATTTTTCAAAATCGCGGCAAAGCCATTGGGCATGGGCAATTCGCGCCGCCGCATTTCATCACCTATCGCAATCAATATCGGCAAGACGGGCAATAGCGCATCGGGGCTGCGCGAAATATGCACCCCATCTTCCAACACTTGCCGCCCCAATTCGCGGTTGAGCCGATGCATGGCCACATGCAGCTGCCCAATGCCGCCACTTAGCGCAAAGGCCGAATAGGCAAAGCCGCAAATCGCGGTCAGCCGTGCCATGCCATCGGATTCCAAATGCGCGAGCTTTTGTAAAAAATGCGCGTGTTGGTGCAAAGCATGGATAAATTTTTGCTTTTCGGCCTTCGTCAAAAGCGGCAAGACATGGGGCGCGGCGGCGCAAAAATGCACAAAGCGAATAGCGGCAACATCGCCCTGCCACGCAATGCGGTGGCGCACCGACATATTTTCAATCGCCGCCAATATCGCCGCTTTGGCCGCTTCATCGCCGTCCTTACTATTAAGCGCGAGCAAATGCGCCAGCCAGCTAAAGCTGTGCAAAGACGCCGCCCATGCTTTATTCGGCGGGCGGGTGGAAAGCGGGTTTTTAATTTCCCGTGTTAAAACCGCGCCCGGCAAATTCACATTACCCGCCAGCCATGCCCGCCCACGCTCGGCAGAACCGGCCAATAAATGCGTTGGAAATTGCGCGGTTAATTTTAGAGCCGCATCAGGCGGCGGGGGTGGGGCGTGCAAAACTGTGCGCGGCGCAAAATGCAGTAAAAAAGTTTTGCGTAAAACCCGCCAACCATCGGCACATAAATAATGTAAAGAAGAATAGCGGGCATACATGGGCTTTCGCTTTCAGGCTCGCACCCTTACCGACCCCGTAGCGCGGCGATATTTTCAGCATATTGTTTTGCCCCGCCCTTAAAGCTCGCCGTGCCAGCCACCAGCACATCCGCGCCCGCTTCAATCACCGCCGCCGCATTATCTTGGGTAATCCCACCATCTACTTCAAGTTCAATCGCATGGCCGCCCGCATCAATCATTTTACGCAAGCGGCGGATTTTATCTAATTGTTCGGTGATAAATTTCTGCCCGCCAAAGCCCGGATTAACTGACATGACCAAAGCCAAATCAATATCGGCGAGCAAATCTTCAATCGCCGCAATCGGCGTGGCCGGATTGAGCGATATGCCCGCCTTGCAACCTGCCGCCTTAATGGCTTGAATGGTGCGGTGCGGATGCGGGCCAGCTTCGGGGTGAAAAGTGATAATATCCGCGCCCGCTTTGGCAAAAGCCTCAATATAAGGCTCAACGGGCGCAATCATTAAATGCACATCAAGCGGTTTTGTCGCATGCGGCTTTATGGCGGCGACCACATTGGGGCCAATGGTGATATTGGGAACAAAATGCCCGTCCATCACATCAACATGGACATAATCGCAGCCGGCTTGGCAAATCGCCGCCACTTCCGCGCCAAGCTGGGCGAAATCAGCCGACAAAATAGAAGGCGAAATTTTAATGGAACGGGTCATGCCTTTTCTTTCTGCCTTGCGGCTTCGTGCCTATTAGGGCGGGGTTTATTGCGGCGGGGATTTTTCAAGTGCGGCTTTTAAGGGTGTGAGATATTCATCATAGGCCTGCCAGCTTTTCGTGCTGCCCGTGTACATTTTCTGCCGCACTTGTTGTTGGCTTGCCGTCCGCACAGCGCGTTCAGTTTTGTGGAATTCCAAACAAGCGGGTTCAAAATCAAGCCCGCAAAAATCCAGCAAGGCGCGGGTTTCTTCTTCTTGATTTTGCGTCAGCTTTTCATAATCCAAATCATAAATAGACTTGCCGAATTTTGACCGCCAGAAATCCATCAAATTAGCGTAATAACCATAATAAGTGCCAATGGTCGTCAAATTATTCCCAAAGCTCATACCAGCGGCGGGGAAATAGCGTTGCCAATTTGACCAGCACACCGCCATCGGGTCGCGGTTAATGTGAATGATTTTCGCATTGGGGAACGCCGCACGGATAAAGCCGAGCTGTTGGAAATTATGCGGCATTTTATCGGTGACATAAGGTTCTTTGATATTCATCCGCACAATCGCGTCCATATAATCACGCCCAATAGAGCCGAAGGCGACATCAATCAGTTTCACTTCTGGCTGGTCGGTGAAATAGAACATCAATTCTTCGGTGGTTTGCTTCATGATATTCAGCTCACCCGCGCCATAAACTTGCGAATGGCTGGAAATAATTTGCTCCACCAAAGACGTGCCAGAGCGCGGCATACCGACAATAAAAATCATAGTTTTGTCTTGCGGTGTGGGTTTCACAAAAGCCTCATTGGGGTTGAGATTGTCAAAATCAATGGGCGCGAAAATATGTTTGAGAATTCTAAAACGCTCCAGAGATTTTTCCTCATCATAGGCGCGATATTTCAAATATAAATCATTGCCCTTTTCCCAGCGTGAAAACGCCTCGCTACGGTCTTTCAAATCATGCGCCGCCTTGCCGAGCGCGTAATTGATAAGGGCTAATCTTTGGTCGTCCAAATCCTTATTGGGCAACATTTCTTTCAGCGTGGGAATATAATCATCGGCATTTTCTGGCGTGACTTTAATTTGATGAATTTGTGCGATAAGCGGTGAGGGATTATCAGGGTCAAGATTGCGGGCGGTCTTGAAATTTTCCAATGCCTCATCACCGCGTCCGAGCGTGCCTAAAATATGGCCTTTGCGTAAATGCACCGCCGCCGTATCGGCATTTTCACCAATCAATTCATCGCACAAAGCCAACGCCTCTTTCGGGCGGTTCAAATGCGACAAGCAATCGGCCAGCGATAATTTGAATTTACTATCACCCGTGCGGTCAATCAGATGACGGAAATACTGCGCCGCTTTTTCATATTGAAAACTTTCCAAATAGCTATTGGCCAAACATTCGGTAATTTCATCATTGTCGGGTTCAAGCTCATGGGCTTTTTGAAATTCAATCGCCGCCTTTTGGTAAATTTCCAACATATTAAATGACGACCCCAAGCCGCATAAGGCTGGCACATTATTGGGCGCGATTTTCAACAGATTCTGCCATGTTTTAATGGCCTCTTGATGCTCTTCGGCTTTCATTTGCGACACGGCGAGCCGTTCCAATATGGTCGGATCATTCGGATTTTTATCCACCATTTTGCCAAGCAAGGACGCGGCCTTTTCAGGGCGATTATCCAACTCATAAATCATGCCGAGGCTTTGCGTCAGCATTTCATTATTGGGATAATTTTTCAGCAATTTCTCGGCAAACCGCGCCGCTTGTTTGAGCTTTTCGGCTTGCAGCAATTTGGTCAGCCGCTTTCTTTCAGCAGGTGTCGGCCCAGAGGGCGGCGGCATCATAGGGTTCATCTGCATGGCATTTCCTATTTGGCTTTTGGTTCATCAATGGGTTTATCAATCGGGGGCTGTTTTATCATAATAGCGCAAAAAAATCCATCCATACCGCCTTTATCGCTCCAATGGGCGGGCGTGGTTTGCAGAATGGTGCGCCCGCTTGCGCCCAATTTTTGCGTCAGTTCTGGCGGCACACCCGCCTCAGACGGCACCGCCTGCAAGGCAAAATCAGGCTGGGCGCGGCAAAACGCCTCTATCTGCCCTGCCCCTTCGGCGGGGTCAAGCGAGCAAACCGCATAGGCCAGCACCCCGCCCGCTTTCAACAAATCGCCCGCACGGGTCAAAAGCTGCCCCTGCAATGCGGTCAGCTTCGCCCTATCTTGTGTCCGTTCTTGCGCTTGATGCAAAAGCAAATCGGGGTGGCGGCGTATCGTGCCGGTCGCCCCGCAAGGCGCGTCTAGCAAAACCGCATCAAAGGGCGGGGTGGCGGCGGGCTTTTGCCAGCGCAGCGCGTCACCCATCACCACTTGCGCCGTTAAATTGGTGCGCTGTAAATTTTCGCGCAAAATATCCAGCCGTTTTGCCGACACATCTAATGCCGTCACGCAATGGCCGGCTGCCGCGAGTTGCATCGTTTTGCCACCCGGGGCGGCGCACATATCTAAAATATGGCACGCACGGCCAGATGGCAAAACCGCGTCAAGCATTTGCGCCGCATAAGAGGCGGCTATATCTTGCACCCACCAATCGCCCTTTTCAAAATCGGGCAAAGCGGTCACGGGCGGGGCGTCAAACAGGCGCACATGATTCCGCCCCATAAGCGTGGGCGATAGATTTTCATGCGCCGCACAAAAATCTTGCGCCAGCGCGGGCGTTTTGAAACATAAATCAAGCGGCGGCACTTGCCCATGTTGCCGCGCAATTTGCGCCGCCATATCCGCGCCGTAAGTTGCCACCCATTGGCGCATTAAATAAGGCGGCATATTGGCGGCGGGGTTATCGGGCAGGCGGCGGTCGGCTTTTTCCACCCGCGCCAATTTCCGCAACACCGCATTGATAAGCCCGCGATACGCCGCCGCGCCGCGCCCACACGTTTGCACCGTTTCGCTCACGGCGGCATGGTCGGGCGTGTCCATAAAATAAAGTTGCACCACGCCCAAATGCAACAAAGCCCGCGCCAAATGCGCCTGTTTGGGCATGGGGCGTTTAATATGCGCCGCAAGCAAAGCGGCAATCGTGCCATGGTGGCGCAGAGCCAGCATCACCATCGCCCGCGCCAAAGCACGGTCGGGGCGGCTTAACCCATCTAAACGCCGCATGGCTTGGTCTAGCCTTTTGCCGCGCTCAATAGCCGCCAACGCCTCCCCCGCCGCCCGCCGCGTTTGCGGCGTATCCGAACGCGGCGACTCCCCCGCCCGTTTTGGTTGCCCCTTGCCCCCATGCGGCGATTTTGACGAATTTTTTACCATGCAAGCGTTAAACCATCTTGGCATTTGCGGCGCAAGCGGCCATATTGGCGATATGAAACACGCCGACACACAAGCCGCCAAAAAAGCCGCCGCCCGCGCCCGCGCCTTAGACGAAGCCGCCCAACGCCGCATCGCCAAAGAAAAAGAGGCCAAAAAACCCACCCGCGCCCGTGCCACAGAAAAAGGGGGCCGCGCTGGCCCCGAACCCACCCGCTATGGCGATTGGGAAAAAGACGGCATTGCCTGCGATTTTTAAGCCGCCGTGCCATAAGCCCGCCTACAGCCCCCCGCGCCCCGCGCCCCATTGCGCTGTGCCGTTAAGCCTTGCCTTGTCAGGCGGTTTTGGCTAGGCTGGCTTTTATGTTTATGGGACGGAAATTTATTTTACTGGCACTTTTTGTGCTGCTGGCGGGTGTGAGCCATGATGTTCAGCATCTTATCACCGACCCCCACCACGCCGCCCAGCACAGCGATGCCCATCATCATGACGGCTCCAACACCCCCGCGCCCATAGAAGCCGAAGCCCATTGCCTGCTCACCGCCCAAGCGGGGCAGTTGGCTTATGAATTCGCCCCGCAATTTACCCCTGTTAAAAATCCGCAACCCGCCTTGCAACATGCACAGCCCACGCCGTCCATTGCGCGGACGGTTTTATTTTTCTCTCGCGCCCCGCCTGCGCTGGTTTGAAACCCACTTAATTTTCAAACATTTCAAACCGAGAGATTAAAATGAATACTCTAAATCCTACGCGCCTGCGCGGGCGCGCATTCTATATGGTCGCCGCCATGATGATGGCCGCCACCCCCCTTGCCGCGCAAAACCAAAACCAAGCGGAAAAAATCCAGCTTGAAAAAATCACTGTGCTGAGCGTGCCGTTTCAACAATCGGCGCGTGACATTATTTCCACCACCCACATGCTTGACGCCGATGTTTTGGCCGACCTCACGGGCGAGCCGCTTGGCACGGGTCTGCGCCATCTGGCGGGCATAGATGTGGCCAGTCACGGGCCTGCCGTTGGGCGGCCTGTCATACGCGGCCAGTCGGGCTATCGCATTGGCGTGTTGGAAGACGGCTTGCAAACCGGCGATATGTCGCAAACCGCCAATGACCACGCCAATAGCGGCGCGGTGTTTGGCCAGTCGCGCATTGAGATACTCAAAGGGCCGGCCAGTTTGCGCTATGGTCCTTATGCGGCGACGGGCATTATTAACAGCTTTAGCCGTGCTTTGGACACCGACACCACCCCCACCCATAGGGTCACGCTGGGCGGTGACACGGTAGCCGATACCACACAGGGCGGCTTTAGCACGCACAAACAGGCGGGTCATTACCTCGCCACTCTGTCGGCCTTCGCCCAAGATGCGGGTAATATCCGTATTCCGACTCATGCCGAAAGCGCGGCTTTGCTCGCCGAAGAAGGCGAAACCGCAGAAGATGTTGAGCAAGACGCGGAAAATAGTTTTGCCAAAGCCGATATGGTGCATTTTGGTTTGATGCGCCAAGCGGATAATCAGCGTTATAAAATTCTGCTCGGCCAGAATCGGCAAGAATATGGCATTGTCGGCCATGAACACCATGACGCACACGACCCTCATGCAATGCAAATGGGTGGGCAAATGCCCCATGAAGAGGAAGAAGATGTCCGCCTAGATATGGAAAAGCATTTTGCCGTTTTCATTTTTGAGCGCGACACAGGAGCCGCCGACCCGTTGGCGGTTAAGCTGGCCTATCATGATTATGAGCATACAGAATATGAAGGCGATGGGGTGGGTGCGGTTTTTGCCCGCGAGCAAAGCCAGCTTAATTTTGAAATGCCGGTTACTTTGCGCCCCAATAGCGATGCTTTATGGGGGGCGACCGCGCTGGCCACGGAGCTAAGCATGACGGGGGCGGAAGCCTTTTTGCCTGATGTCACGCAAAATCAGTTCAGCCTTTATCTCATTGAAAACAGCACTTTTGGTGCCAATGATAATTGGCAGTTAGAGCTGGCCGCACGCGCCGACCACACCGATTACAAAACCGCCCTGCACCGCCGCGATTTTGACACGCTTAATGTTGCCGCAGGTTTGGGTGTGAGCGTGGCCGACAAGCATTTCATAGGCGGCTCGCTATCCTTTAATGCGCGGCCTCCTGCGCCGACAGAATTATTTTCCGAAGGGGTGCATACGGCGGTGCAGCGTTATGAACGTGGTGCGCCTTATTTGAAATCGGAAAATTCTGTGGCGGGTGAAATTTATTTTCGCACAGGGCTAGGCGCGGGTGAAATGGTCGCAACGCTTTTCAATAATGATTATGACCGTTTTATTTTCCTCACCGAGACGAGCGAGATGGAAGATGGCGAACATGTTTTTGCTTACCGCCAAAGCGCGGCGGAAATTAGCGGCGTGGAAGTCAGCTATAACATCACCCAAGACGCGCCTTTTCTCGCCAATACAAAATGGACGGGCGATATTGCCTATGCGCGTATGACGGGCGAGCAGAAAAATGGCACGCCCTTGCGCGACATACCCGCCGAAAAATGGGTGCTGTCAGCAGGGCTGGTGCATGATATGTTTGACCTTCAGTTGGACATTATCGCCACTTCCGCGCAAAACCGTGTGCCAGACGACCAGCTGCCCACGCCTGATTATGTCCAAGCCGACCTGACCGCGCATTATTATCCGCCTGTGCGCGAAGGGTTGCGCCTCACTTTGGCAGTGGAAAATATGTTGGACGAAGAAATCCGCCATCACAGCAGTGCCTTAAAAGACCTGCTGCCCGAAGCGGGGCGGAATATCACCTTCCGCCTAAGCCAGCATTTTTAACCCGCGCTCAATAAAGGGGGTGGGCCACACAGCCCACCCCCATCGCGCCCCATATTGACCCTTTCAGGCGGGGTGGTAGAATGAGCCGAACAATAGGGGCGACAAAATGACTCTGGCACACACATCCGCGCTGGTCTTGCTTATGACTAAGGATAAGGTTTATCAAACCAATGCGGCCCGCCGCTATCTCGCCGAGTTGGATTTATCGGCAGGTGAGGATTTATATAAATCCATTACCGATTTTTTCCCGGACTATGACGAGGTGATACAAAATCGCAAATATGCGATTTTGCGTTTCATTGAGCATTTGCTTGTGCATGAAAATCTGCCCGAACAAATTATTCTGCCCGCCGCTGGCATGGACGCGATGGGTTTGGAAATTGCCACCCTTTACCCGGGCGCACATATTTATGAATTAGACCAAGATAATATGCCGCAAAAGCGTGCGCTGATAGACCACCCAAATTGTCACCACATTGAAGCCGATGTCACCGACACGCAAGATTGCCACGAAAAAATGCAAGCCGTCGGATGGGACGGTGAGCAAAACAGCCTGATTATTTTGGAAGGCATTAGCTATTATATTGATGCCCGCCATTTGACCGCGCTGATAGAAACCTTCACCCCGCAATCGGCGATTGTGGAATATCACACACTGCCCGCCACGCTCTCAGACCGCGCACGGCAAATTTCGCGCCATTGTTTTAGCGAGATTTTAGGGCTGACGGGCTATGAAAACATGTCGGTTTATACCGCCAAGCAGCTTGAAACATTGGTCGGCTTGCCGCATATTGAAACCCATAATATGACCAAAATGGAAAAAATGCGCCATAAGCGCAATAAGCATTTTCGCCAAGCCCATGATGGCTGGATAGAAGTTTCGCTTTTCAGCACCATGCCCAATCAACAATGACGGGGCAACAATGACGGGGCAGCAATAGGCCAGCAATAGGAAAACTAAAATGAATCACATGGACGCAAAAGATAAAAAGCTCATACGCCATGATTGGCGGCGCGAGGAAGTCCGCGCCCTTTTTGCTTTGCCTTTCAATGATATTTTATTTCAGGCGCAAACCATTCATCGGCAATTTTTTGACCCCAACCAAGTGCAAATGTGCCAGCTCATTTCGGTGAAGACGGGCGGCTGTGCGGAAGATTGCGGCTATTGCAGTCAATCGGCCAGTGCCAATAGCGGCCTGAAAGCCACCAAATTGATGGACGCCCAATCCGTTTTGGCCGAAGCGGCCAAGGCCAAACAAAATGGCGCGACCCGCTATTGCATGGGCGCGGCATGGCGGTCGCCCAAAGCCCGCGACATGGACACGCTCAAAGAAATGATACAAGGCGTGAAAGAAATGGGGCTGGAAACCTGCGCCACGCTCGGCATGCTCACCGCCGAACAGGCCGACACGCTGGCGCAAGCGGGTTTGGATTATTACAATCATAACATTGACACTTCGGAAGAATTTTACGACCAAATTATCACCACGCGCAATTTTCAAGACCGCCTAGACACGCTGGAACATGTGCGCCAAAGCGGCATGAAAGTGTGTTGCGGCGGCATTATTGGCATGGGCGAAACCATTGAAGACCGCGCCGAAATGTTGCGGACTTTGGCCAATTTGCCGTCTCACCCCGACAGCGTGCCAATCAATCAGCTTATCGCTGTGGCGGGTACGAAATTGGAAAACACCCCGCCGCCCGATGCCATTGATTTTGTCCGTTGCATTGCGGTGGCGCGTATCCTTATGCCGCGTTCTTCTGTGCGCCTTTCGGCGGGGCGCGAAGAAATGAGTGATGAAATGCAAGCGCTTTGTTTTTTCGCGGGCGCGAATTCTATTTTTGTCGGCGATGAATTGCTCACCGAAGACAATCCCGCCCGTGAAAAAGATGACGCGCTTTTGGGCAAGCTCGGCCTTAATGCTTTACCCGCCTTCAAAGAACCTGCGATAAATTAGACTCCTATCGCGGCGCACGCTTCGCCAAAATCCGTTGCAAAGTCCGCCTATGCATATTGAGCCGCCTTGCCGTTTCTGACACATTGCGATTGCATAATTCATAAACGCGCTGGATATGCTCCCAGCGCACACGGTCAGCCGACATAGGATTTTCGGGCGGCGGCGGTTTCGCATTTGGGTCAGCTTTCAGCGCCGCTTCAATTTCATCCGCATTGGCAGGCTTGGCGAGATAATCAATCGCGCCTTTTTTCACCGCCTCCACGGCGGTAGCGATATTGCCATAACCCGTCAGCATCACCACGCGCCCTTGCGGATTGGCCGCCTGCACCGCTTCCACCACATCCATGCCATTGCCATCAGCGAGCCGCATATCCACAATGGCATAATCGGGGCGCATTCGCGCCGCCAGCGCAATCCCCGCCGCCACGCTTTTAGCGGGCGACACCTCATAGCCGCGCTGTGTCATGCTACGCGCAAGGCGGTTCAGCCACGCCTCATCATCATCAACAATGAGCATTTTATGGCCATCGGGCAGAATATCGGGCAGGGTGTTTGTGTGCATCGCTTTACCTCTGCCCTTTACTTAATGTTTTTGCTGTTGATTTCAAGGGGCAGGAGCAGATGGCATTTCCACCGCCGCACGCGGCCAGCGCACCAAAACCACCGCACCCGTTTCGGGCGGCGGCTTATTGCTGGCCTGCACGCTCGCACCTGTGCGCTCCAGCATGGTTTTGGCGATGAAAAAGCCCAGCCCCATGCCTTGTTGAAGACCCGCCGCTTGCCCGCCCTGCCCCTTTGAAGTCAGCCCCCTTGACGTCAACCATGGCTCGCCGAGCCGCGCCAATATATCGGGCGCAAAACCCGCCCCATCATCTTCAATTTGTATCGTCATATGGCTCGCGTCCAATGCCACACGCAGAATAATTTGTGTGCGGGCAAATTGCGCCGCATTTTCCAGCAAATTGCCCAGCCCGTAAATTATTTCTGGCTGGCGGCGCATAAGCGGCTCGCCCGCCCCGCCCAAATTCATATCGCGTATAATCGGCATATTCGGGTCGCCCGCCTCATGGATAACATCATCAATCAGTGCGGATAATTTCATTTGCGACAAAACCTTATCGCTATGATGCCCGTCCGCCGTAAGCGCGGCGAGAATTTCACCACAGCGTTG
This sequence comes from Parvibaculaceae bacterium, assembly GCA_965219965.1. GTDB lineage: Bacteria > Pseudomonadota > Alphaproteobacteria > RS24 > RS24. Next base: position 1,414,699 of record OZ244796.1, on the reverse strand, counting down.
CGCCTCATGGCGCAAAGCGGCTAAATCTTCCCCATGCGCTTTGGCCAAATCAGACGCTTGCAATTCGGCGGCAATTAAACCGATTGTGCCTAAAGGGGTGCCAAGTTGATGCGCGGCGGCGGCGGCAAAACCATCTAAAGCCGAAAGATGATGCTCGCGTGCCAGCACTTGTTGTAGCGCGGCGGTTGCCGCCGTCATACGTCTGCCTTCGCGGGAAATGCGCCACACATAGCTGGCAATAAATCCCATGCCCAATAAAAGAGCCGCCGCAATCGCAAAAATATAAAGCGCGGGCAGCACAGGCGGCATATCATGCCAAGGCAAGGGCTGGTGAAAAAAGCTCAGCGCAATCACACAGCATGTTGCCAGCCCGACCAAAAACAAAGTCGCCCCCGCCGTTAACACAGTCGCCGAAATGGTGACAGGCGCGAGGATAAGCACACAAAACGGATTGCTCAGCCCGCCAGTAAAATAAAGCAAGCCGACAAGTTGCAATAAATCATAAGCGAAAAAACCGCCCGCCGCCCGCACCGACAGGCGGTGATGCACGGGGTGGCGCACGCCCAGCCATATATTCAGCGCGACCGACAGGCCAATTAGCCCGCTTATTTCCCACAAGGGCAGGCCGAAACCCAATATGGCCGTGACCACCACCACCGCCACGCTTTGGCCAATAATGGCGAGCCAGCGCAATAAAATTTGCACGCGCAGTAAAACGCCGCTATCGCGGATTAAATGAAAACCGCTTTCTGGTGCAAAAGATGCAAAAAGCGAATCCGATTCCGCCGCTTTTTTCGCCGCTTCTCGCGCCTCCGCTTGCGCCATTACGGCCCCGCGCTTTCTAGCAACTGCACCAGTTTCGGATTGCGCCCTTCCCGCGCCCAATCCAAAGCGGTGCGTCCGGTTAAATCTGTGTCTTCCAAATACGCGCCTTTTTCAATCAGCAAGCGCACCGCTTCTATATGTCCTTCGCGTGCCGCGATAATAATCGGCACTTGTTTGCGTATGCCACTGCGGTCAATATCCGCGCCCGCTTCCAGCAGAGCCGTCATAATTTTAACATCGCCGCGTTCGGTCGCCACCGTCAAAGCGGTGCGTTCATCTATGCCCCTATCATCCACCCGCACGCCGCGTGCAATTAAATAGCGCACCGCATCAAGCTGGCCGCCCATCGCCGCAACAATAAGCACCGGATTGCCAATGCGGTCGCGCATATTTACGCTTAGCCCGTTAATAAAGCCGCGCTCCATCAGCCCCAGCGAACCTGTGCGTGCGCCATCCACCATATCATTTTCGCTTGGCTGGGCGTGGGCGGCAAAAGGCAACAGCACCAACAGCCCAACCCAAAAAATAAATTTATACGCCATACAAATCTCCTGAAATAAATTGCGCCAATATGCTTTGAGCAATCCTATCTTTTTATGATATAAAACCCAAATGAAAGATTTTATGAACCGCAAAAATATCATTTTAAGTGCGGCGATTTTGGCGACCCTCACCATGCTCGTTATTTTGCTCACCGCGCTTATGCAAAAAAATGTCCAAAAGCACAGCCTTACCCCGCCCGCAAAGCCGCAGATTTCCGCGCAATTTTCCCTTATGGACGAAAATGGCCAGCCCGTCACGCAGGCCGATTTCACCGCCCCTTTTCAGCTTGTATATTTCGGCTTTAGCTTCTGCCCCGATATTTGCCCCATGCAATTACAAGTCATGGGCGCGGCTTTAGACAAAATTGAAAACACGCTCGGCACACAGGCGCATAATATCACCCCGCTTTTTATTTCGCTTGACCCCGCCCGTGACACGCCGAAAATTTTGCGCCAATATACTGACCTTTTCCACCCGCGCCTCATTGGGCTGACGGGCAGTCAAAAGCAAATCGCGCAAGCGGCAAAAAATTTCAAAATTTATTTTGCCCATGTGCAAGACGAAACCAGCGCGGCGGGTTATACGGTGGACCATGCCTCTATTGTGTATTTGCTTGGCGCGGGCGGGCAGTTTCTGGCCGCCTATACGCACCGCGACACGCCCGAAAGCATGGCCGCTTCGCTCGCCCAACATATCACGGCGCAAAATTAAATATCTAAATTAGCGACAGACAGCGCATTGTCTTGGATAAATTGGCGGCGCGGTTCTACCACATCGCCCATGAGCTGTTCAAACAACCCATTGCACTCCGACAGATTTTGAATTTTCACCTGCAAAAGCGACCGCGCATTATTGTCTAAAGTGGTTTGCCAAAGCTGGTCGGGGTTCATTTCGCCCAGCCCCTTATAGCGTTGCAAGCTAAAACCCTGCCGCCCAATATCCAAAATCGCATTCAGCAACATGGTCGGCGAGAAAACCGTCACCACTTTTTCCTTATGCGTAAGCTGTGCGGGTTTCAAATAAGCCTCTTGCAATTCTTTGGCCATGCCATCAAGCTGCCGCGCATCGGCAGAGGCAATCAATGGCCCGTCAATTTCAATATGCTCGCGCACCCCGCGCAATTCACGGCTCAGATGCAAGCCCCCATCGCCGGAAGGTGCGCCCTGCCAGCCGCGCTCAATATCGTCAAACAGCAAGTCCAGCCTTTGGGCAATATAGGGCGCGGACTGCGCCGCCAAATCGCTTTTAGACATAATATCCGGCGTCAACGCGCCAGCAATGGCGGTTTGCTCAATCACAAAATGCGGATAGCGGCGCGGCAAAGCGTCAAGCAAAGTGCGGATTTTTCGCGCCTGCGTCACCAGCCCGCGCAAATCTTCGCCTGAGCGTTGCTCGCCATTATGCAAGGTCAGCACCGCCTCTTGCAGCCCCGCATCTACCAAATAATCTTCCAGCGCGGTTTCATCTTTCAAATAAGTTTCCGCGCTTTGTCGCTTCACCTTATAAAGCGGCGGTTGGGCAATATATAAATGCCCGCGTTCAATAATTTCGGGCATTTGCCGATAAAAGAAAGTCAAAAGCAACGTGCGAATATGTGCGCCGTCCACATCGGCATCGGTCATAATAATAATTTTATGATAGCGCAATTTTTCAATATTAAAATCATCCTTGCCAATGCCCGTCCCCAGCGCGGTGATAAGCGTGCCGATTTCTGCCGATGACAGCATTTTGTCAAAACGTGCGCGTTCCACATTCAAAATTTTGCCGCGCAAGGGCAGCACGGCTTGATTTTTTCGGTTGCGCCCCTGCTTGGCCGACCCGCCCGCGCTGTCGCCCTCTACAATAAACAATTCCGCCAATGCCGCATCGCGCTCTTGGCAATCGGCCAGCTTGCCCGGCAGGCTGGACACATCTAACGCGCCCTTGCGCCGTGTTAATTCCCGCGCCTTGCGGGCGGCTTCGCGGGCCATGGCCGCTTCGGTCACTTTGGCGATAATGTTTTTGGCTTCATTGGGGTGTTCTTCAAACCAATTGCCGAGCAAATCATTGACCACGCCTTCCACTACGGGGCGAACTTCGGACGACACCAGCTTATCTTTTGTTTGGCTGGAAAATTTCGGGTCTGGCACTTTAACCGATAACACCGCCGTTAGCCCTTCGCGGCAATCATCGCCGCTTAGTGTCACTTTTTCCTTTTTCGCTATGCCGCTGGCATTGGCATAGCCATTGACCGTGCGGGTGAGCGCGGCGCGAAAACCAGCCAAATGCGTGCCGCCATCGCGTTGTGGGATATTATTGGTAAAGCACAAAACCGTTTCATGATAGCTATCATTCCACCATAGCGCGACATCCACCACCAGCTCCTTGCGCGTGGCGGTCATAAAAATCGGCTTGTCCAGCAAATTATTTTTACTGCGGTCCAGATAATTGACAAACGCCTCCAGCCCGCCTTCATAAACCAGTTCGGTTTGTTTAATTTCCGCGCCGCGATGGTCGCTCAGCTCAATTTTCACCCCGCTATTGAGAAATGCCAGCTCGCGCAAGCGATGCTCCAAAGTTGCATAATTAAATTCGGTCATGGTGAAAATTTTATCAGACGGGTGGAATGTAATTTGCGTGCCGGTTTGTTCTGTGTCGCCGCTTACGGCTAAATCGGCTTGCGCCTCACCATTTTCAAAACGCATTGTGTGCAATTTGCCTTCGCGGTGAATGGTCACATCTAGCCAATCAGATAATGCGTTGACCACTGACACGCCGACGCCGTGCAAACCGCCCGACACTTTATAACTATTGGAATCAAATTTCCCGCCCGCATGGAGTTGCGTCATAATCACTTGCGCCGCCGACACGCCTTCTTCGGGGTGAATTTCGGTCGGTATGCCGCGCCCATTATCGCTCACCGTCACCGAGCCATCAGCATTTAAGCGCACCAATACCGTGTCGCAATGGCCAGCCAAAGCCTCATCAATGGCATTATCCACCACCTCATAAACCATGTGATGCAGCCCCGTGCCATCATCGGTGTCGCCAATATACATGCCCGGGCGTTTGCGAACGGCTTCCAGCCCTTTCAGCACTTTAATAGAAGAGGCATCATAATCGGCTTGCGTTTTCGCAACAGATTTTTTCGCTTCTGTTTTTGCTTTTGGTTTTTTTGCGGTTTTGGTCATGTTTTATTTTATCGCTTCTACCGCTTTAGGGCAAATCAATATGGTGCAAACGCCCATCGCAAAGCCGTATATGGGTCACATTTTTGGTAAAATCGGTGAATATGCGGCTATCTGTGCCTGTCACCCATGCTTGCCCGCCCAAATCTGTGAGCGCGTCAAATAAAGCGGCGCGTCTTTGTGCGTCTAAATGCGCGGCCACTTCGTCCAGCAATAAAAGCGGGACGACATTTGTCCGCTCAGTCAAAAGGCGGGCTTGGGCGAGAACCAGACCGACCAGCAGAGCTTTTTGTTCGCCGGTTGAACATTTTTCTGCTGGCATATTTTTATCCGCGTGCCGCGTGACAAAATCACTCCGATGCACCCCTGCTAAGGTTCGCCCCGCCGCCGCGTCCAAACCCCGCGCACTGGCCAGCTTGGCGCGGAAATTATCTTCCACCGCCAGCGCGTTTTGGTCGCGCAAGGCCGCCTCTAATGTGCCTTCTAAAGCAATTTCGGCACGCGGAAATGTTTTGGGCGCGTGCGGCAACATGGCGGCTAATTTATCTAACGCCGTCAACCGCCCCGCCGCAATCGCCACCCCCGACATGGCCATGCGTGCCTCTAACCCGTCCAGCCATGTGCTGTGCGTGCTGTGCGTTTCATCTTGTAATAATTTATTGCGCTCGCGCATGGCTTTTTCATAAACCCCAAGCTGGGTCGCATGGTCAGCCACCAATCCTTGCGTGAAGCGGTCAAAAAATTTCCGCCGCCCGCTCGCCCCGTCCATAAATAATCTATCCATTGCGGGCGTCAGCCATAATTGCGGCAACCATTGCGCCAGCCTATCAAAACCTTTCGCCGCCGCCCCGTCAATTTTCAACCGCCGCGTGGGGCTGTCGCTTACCGTGCTGGTCTCTATGCCCATGCCGATTTTCACCGCCCCATCAATCGTGTGCATATCCGCCGCCACAGCCCAACCGCCTGCCGCCTCATGGCGAGCCATATCGCGCAAATTGGCCGAGCGCAAGCCGCGCCCGGGGCCAAGCAGGGAAATCGCTTCTAATATATTGGTTTTGCCCGCGCCATTATCGCCCGTCAGCACCACCGAACCTGTGCCGCATGCGAGCTTGGTAGAATCATAAGAGCGAAAATCACTTAATAGCAAACCCGTTAAAGCTGGAGCAAAATGCGCCGCTAAATTTTTCGCATCAGGGCGCGGGGCTTTGGCTTTTTGTGCCGCTTTTCGGGCAGGAGTCGCGCCCATAGGCTACACGCGCATAGGCATGAGAACATAAAGCGCGTCCGCATCATCCGCATCGCGGATAATGGTGGGCGAGCCAGAATCGGCCAGCTCAAAAGTGGCATTGGTGCCATCAAGCTCGCTGGTAATGTCCAAAATATAACGGGCATTAAAGCCGATTTCCATTGCCTCTGCGCCATAGCCGACGCTTAGCTCATCGCTGGCATTGCCGCTATCGGGGTTGGACACAGAAAAAGTGAGCTTATCTTTATCAAGACTCAGCTTCACCGCACGGGTTTTTTCGCTAGACACAGCCGACACCCTATCCACGCTTTCGCCAAAGGCTTTGCTATCCACGGTCAGCATTTTGTCATTTTTATCGGGAATGACGCGATTATAATCGGGGAATTTGCCGTCAATCAATTTAGAGGTCAGCACGATATTGGCGAAAGCAAAATTGATTTTTGTTTCCGACACCTGAATAGAAACTTCATCATCGGATTCTTCCAATAGCTTTTGCACTTCGTTTACGGTTTTGCGTGGCACAATAATAGAAGGCATATTTTCTGCCCCCACTGGACAAGCCGTTTGCACCCGTGCCAGCCTATGCCCATCTGTGGCCACCGCCCGCAACAGCCCCTTGCCGTCTTCTTCCAGCGCGTGAAAATAAATGCCATTGAGATAATAGCGCGTTTCTTCCACCGAAATGGCAAAGCGGGTTTTTTCAATCAGCTTCTTCAAACTTTCAGCAGGCAAAGCAAAAGCATGGGGCATTTCATCGCTGGTCAGCGCGGGGAAATCATCTTGCGGCAGACCTTGCAAAGCAAAAGAGGATTTACCCGATATAATTTGCAAACGCTGGCCGGTTTCGTCTAGCGATAATTCCACCTGCGCGCCTTCGGGCAGTTTGCGGATAATATCATACATCATATGCGCTGGTGCGGTGATGCTGCCGCTTTGGGCAATTTCAGCCTCTACTTTTTCGCGGATTTCAATTTCCAAATCTGTAGCGGTCAGGGCTAATGTGCCATTTTCACCCGCCAGCAGGACATTGGATAAAATGGGAATTGTGTTACGCCGTTCAACGACGCTTTGGACATGGTGCAACGCTTTGAGAAGCGCGGTGCGTTCAATGATTGCTTTCATTTTTTCTACTTTCTTCTGGCCGCACGCTTTGCAGGCGCGGGGCAAACCGATAAACCCAACAAAACGCAAAATCGCCAACGCAACCGAATCTATGCCCGCCAATATAGCACCATTATGGGTAAAATGGCATATTTTTGGTGCGTTTCGGGGCGGTTTTTTTCAAATTTCGCCCCCATTTGGTGGGGTATTTGACGCGGTTCGCCCCCCAAACCCCTTAGGAGGGAAGGGGAAAGGGGAAGGGGGGCTTTCGTGATGCTCTATCCGTTAAGCCTCAAGGCTACGGACCAGCAAATCTACATCCTCATCAAGTGAGGCATCGGCTTGGCGCAATTCTTCCACCCGTCTGACGGCATGGATAACAGTCGTATGGTCACGACCGCCAAATTGCCGCCCAATTTCGGGCAAAGAGCGCGTGGTTAAATGTTTAGAAATATACATCGCAATTTGGCGCGGACGCGCAACCGCCCGTGAACGGCGTGGCGACAACATATCGCCCATACGCACACTATAATACTCCGCCACTTTGCGTTGAATTTCATCTATGGTTACGCGCCGTTCCGATGAGCGCAGTAAATCGCGCAGCACATCTTTGGCCATTTCCAGCGTGATGGGGCTGTTGGAAAAAGACGCAAAGGCAACAATTTTATGCAATGCCCCTTCCAGCACGCGGATATTAGACGCGATGCGTTGGGCGAGAAATTCCAGCACTTCGGCGGGTATGGTGATATTTTTATTCGCCAGAGCGAGCCGTGTGGCTTTGGATTGTAAAATGCCCAGCCGCAATTCATAATCGGTCGGGTGAATATCCGCCACCAGCCCGCCGCCGAGCCGCGAGCTAATGCGCTCTTCAATGCCGTCTAAATCGGCGGGCGAACGGTCAGCCGAGACAATCACCTGATGCTTTTTATCTATGAGCGTATTAAATGTGTGGAAAAATTCTTCCTGCGTGGATTCCTTGCCTGCAATAAATTGAATATCATCAACCATCAGCACATCCACTTCACGGAATTGCTGTTTGAAGGCCATGGTATCTTTATGGCGCAAGGCGTGGATAAATTGATGCATGAATTTTTCTGCCGATAAATACAGCACCCGTCTTTCGGGGGCGGAACGGCGGATTTCCCAAGCAATGGCGTGCATTAAATGGGTTTTGCCCAAGCCCACCCCGCCATAGAGGAAAAGCGGGTTAAAGACTTCCTCGCCTGACGCCACCGCATCGGTCATCCGACGGGCGGCGGAATAGGCCAGCTCATTGGATTTGCCAATAACGAAATTGTCAAAAGTATAATGCGCGTCTAGCGGTGCGCCCATATCTTCACGGGCTTTGGTTTCAGCACTGGCGGCATAGCGGGGCATGGTGGTGCGCCGCCCCGATACGGAACGCGGCGCGGTGGTTTTGGTGGCTTTGGGGGTGCGGCACACCTCAATCACAATTTGCCGAATGGCGGGGTTTTCTATTTTCCAATGGTCTAAAATGCGCGACACATAATGCGATTCAATCCAGCTGCCGACAAAACGGGTTGGCACTTCCAGCGTCACCTTGCCATTATCGCAAGCGACAACATCAAGCGACTTAAACCAGCTATCAAATGTGGCCTCGCCCAATTCCGCCCGCAAGCGCGAGCGCACATGCCGCCATTCCTTATCTATGGGTTTTTCTGGCTCACCCGTAAAGGCTTGGGCGGGTGCAGCATTTTCAGGCGCGACTGTGTCATGTTCAGCGTCATGTTCAGCCTTTTTATCTGCTTTCTGATTGGCCTGTGCGCCCTTTTGATTTTGCTGCTCCTGCGTCACCATATCCCTCCTCATTATCTCTACCTAGATTTCTATCTAGATTTCTATCTGGTATTACACTCACGGATTGGCAGCGCGGGGGTGCGCCGACCAGCCCATATTTATTTGCGCCCCTCAAGGGACATGACTACGCTTGATACCAAGCGCAATTTTCCTTTTTCCAGCCATTGAGCTGGCCACGATGCCCATCAGCATCGGCATCACCTTCAAACCCGCCCGCCACATTATAAGAATGGGCGTAGCCGATTTTTTGTGCCGCTTGGGCGGCAGAAGCCGAACGTTGTCCCGAACGGCAAATGAAAAAAACCGGTGCCGTTTTATTTGGCACGCTGGTTTGCAATTCTGTTGTAAAATTTTCATTCAAAGCCATGGACGGGAAGCATTGCCATTCTATGCGATGCGTATCCTTGCCGAGGCTGTGCAAATTGGGCAGACCGACAAAAGCCCATTCGGCCTGTGTGCGAACATCTATCAAAGCCGATTCAGGCACAGCTTCCAGCGCGGCCCAGCACTCTTTGGGGGCGACATCGCCTGTATAGCCGTCTGTCTGCCCGTCAAGCGTGGCGATTTGATAGGTGGAATCCTGCGGGGCTGTTTTGGCGCGTTTTATTTTATTCAAATTTATCATGGCTTGCTTGCGATGGGTTGAGACCCGCCCCTCAATGTCAAAAAGTTTTACGCTTTTACTTTTTACTTTTTACGCAACAGATTTACGCAACACATTTTCACAATACATTTCACAGCACATTTTAACAGCACACATTATGTAACCGCATGATGCTTACAAAACGAAACCAACAACACATGCGCTAAACGCTCGCTAAACGCTCATTGACCTTTTCGCGTATTTCCCTCTGCTGTCCTCTTGGTGATTCGATTCAGAAGTTTTTTTTACGCATTCAATTATAGAACTTTAGCGAGCAATAGCCACAAGTGCAATGGGCTTTAAGCCAGAAGTTGGATTTTTTTTACATTTTTTTTTGCATTTTTTACTTGACTAATAATCGGTCAAATAAAAAACCGCTTCCCTTTGTAGGAAAACGGTTGTGGATTCATAGCGTTATGCCGTCTCGTTCACGGGTAACAATATGATATATTAGTTAAAACTTAAAAATGCCGCTTTACAAATTATTGACCCGTTTGCTCAGCCGCGAGATTTTACGCGCGGCGGCGCGGTGGTGTAAAATGCCTTTTTGGGCGGCGCGCACAATTTTCGGTTGCGCCAAGCGCAGAGCCTCTACTGCGTTTGTTTTATCGCCCCCTGCAAGGGCGGCTTCTACGCGGCGAATATGGGTTCGCATATTGGTGCGCCGTGCTTTATTCACTTGCGTGCGGCGGGCGATTTTACGCACCATTTTCTTGGCTGACTTTGTATTGGCCATAATGTCCTTCAAAACAACTTAATTTGCGGCGGTTATAGGCCGTCCGCCCGCCCCCGTCAAGAGCGAAGGGCGCAAGACTGGCGGCGGCCTATAGGGGACGTAAAATAAACACCACCCGCCCGACCTCAATTTGCACGCTCAGGCTTTCATGGCCACGGGCGAAATCCAGCCTATCGGGGCGTTGCCAGCCATCGCTGGGGCTTTGCCAGCCCAAATTGGGCAGCACATTGCGGTAAAAATCCAAAACCGCCGCCCCTTCTGCATGGCCATTGGGGGCGATAAACACCGCTTCCATTGTAATAATGCGCCCTTCGGCCTTATCAAATATCAACGCCTGCTCAATTTTTTCAACCAGTTGCGGGGCAAGCGGAATATCTGGTGCGGCAGATAAAAAGCCTTGTTGCAGGTCAAGTCTCTGCCCGACCTGCCCGACCTGCCCTATCTGCTCAATTTGCGCGTCTGGCATGGCTGGCTCACCCTGCGCGGTTGGCGTGGCTTGCTCCTGTCCGCAAGCGGCCAATAAAACCACCAGCCCCAGCGTGAAAATTTTTTGCGTCATATTTTTCGTCCCCAATATCTCATTTCACTTTACCCTATTTTTGGCATGATGGGCAAAAAAAGCTCGCCCGCCCGCTTTGCACAATACGTTTCACCCGTCCCTTGCATCCGCGCTTGGCACAGCCCGCCCCGTGGCGGTCATAAACATCAAATTGGTGTTGGAAATAGCCCGCATGGCCTTCCGCCCCAGCGAAATCGCGCAAGCTCGCCCCGCCTGCTTTAATGGCCTCTTTCAGCACGGCGCGGATATGCCCCGCCAGTGCGGTGCATTTTTCTGCCCCCACGCGGCCTGCCGCCCGTTTGGGCGATATGCCCGCACGGAACAAAGCCTCGCATACATATATATTGCCTAGCCCCGCGACAATGCTTTGATTCAGCAACGCATTTTTAATCGGCGTGGTTTTACCCGCAAAGCCCGCCTGTAAAACCGCGCCGTTAAAATCGCGCCCCAGCGGTTCCACCCCCAAATGCCTCAAATGCTTGCACCCCGCCAGCGCGTCCGTTGGCACCAAATCCATATAGCCAAAGCGGCGCGGATCGCTATAGGCCAGCCGCGCCCCATTGCTTAGCACCGCCTCCAAATGCGTATGGCGCACCGCTTCCGCCGCCGCCCCCTTTGGCCAAATTGTATAACGCCCCGTCATGCCCAAATGGGTCAGCCACACCTGCCCATTATCCAAATAGGTGCAAATAAATTTCGCCCGCCGCCTGACGCGCTCAATTCGCGCCCCTTCAATTTGCGCCGCCATATGGGGCGGGAAAGCAAAGCGCAAATCCGCCCGATACAGCACAAGGCGGCGCACCGATTGGCCGACCAAATGCGGCGTCAGCCCACGGCATATGGTTTCAACTTCGGGCAGTTCTGGCATTTTCGCCCCCTCTCTAGCGTCACGGCGTGCTTTAAGCTATGGTGCAACCCTATGACAGACCAACATAAAACAAGCCCCTTTGGCTATAAAGATATTCCTGCGGGTGAAAAACAAGCACGGGTGCGCGGCGTGTTTGATGCAGTGGCCGATAAATATGATGCCATGAACGACCTCATGTCTTTCGGCCTGCACCGCCTATGGAAAGCCCATATGGTCGCCGCTTTGCGTCCGCCCACCCATGACCGCCCGTTTCGGCTTATAGATATTGCGGGCGGGACGGGCGATATTGCTTTGCGTGCCGCCCAAAATGCGGGGGCGGGTTTTGTCGCCGATATTATTGATATTAACGAAGAAATGCTGCGCGTTGGCCGGGCGCGGGCGGCAAAGCAGCAGGCCGATAATATCAGCTTTGTGCTTGGCGATGCCGAAGCCCTGCCCCTGCCCGATAATTGCGCCGATGCCGTCACTATGGCCTTTGGCATTCGTAATGTCACCCATATAGATAAAGCCCTCGCGCAAGCGCACCGTATTCTCAAACCCAATGGGCGGTTTTTATGTTTGGAATTTAGCCATGTGGAACAGCCCGCTTTGGCGTGGGCGTATCATGCGTGGTCATTTAATATCATTCCCAAACTTGGCCAATGGTTTGCGGGCGAGGCCGCGCCTTATCAATATCTGGTGGAAAGCATACGCCGTTTTCCCCCGCCCGAAAAATTTGCAACCATGATAGAAGAGGCGGGCTTTGCCCGTGTGCGTTTTGAAATGCTCACGGGCGGCGTGGCGGCTTTGCACAGCGGTCTAAAAGTGGCTTAAAAATGGGTGCGAAAAATGTTTAGATTTTTACGGCTTTTATCTTTCCTCCGCCTATTGGGCGCACAGGAAAATTTCCTCCCCGCCGATTTTCACCACAAGGCGGCGTGGCCTTTGCGAGCTTTGCGCCGTGCCTTGATTTTCGGCGCACCGCGTTTTGACGGCGATGCCCATAAGCGCGGCCAAGCCCTTTCCAAACGCCTGCAAAAATTAGGGCCAAGCTATATTAAGCTCGGCCAGTCGCTCGCCACCCGCCCCGATATTATCGGCTTTGCCCCTGCGGAAGATTTACATTATTTGCAAGACCGCCTCGCGCCCTTTAGCGACCACCATGTCGCCCGCATTTTGGCCGAAGAGCTAGGCCAGCCCCGCGAAGACTTGTTCACTGAATTTAGCCCGCCCATTGCCGCCGCCTCTATTGCCCAAGTCCACCGCGCCAAACTAAAAGACGGCACAGATGTCGCCGTGAAAATCCTGCGCCCGCGCATTGCCCAACAGCTTGGTGCGGAATTGAAAATGTTTTTCTGGCTGGCACGGCGGGTGGAAAAATTTATTCCCGCCAGCCGCCGCATCAAACCCGTTGCCGCCATTCAAACCCTTGCCGATAGTGTGAAGCTGGAAATGGATTTGCGCCTTGAGGCCGCCGCCCTTTCGGAAATGGCCGAGAACACCAAAGCCGACCCGCAATTTAGCGTCCCGCCCGTTATATGGCACGGCACAGGCCGCCGCGTGCTGACCATGGGTTGGGTGGACGGCATTAAAATTTCTGACATTGCCGCACTCAAAAAAGCGGGGCATGATTTGCCCGATTTGGCGGCACGGCTTTTGCAAGCCTTTTTAACCCACACTTTGCGCGATGGTTTTTTTCATGCCGATATGCATCAAGGCAATTTGCTCGTTGCCGCCAATGGCGATTTGGTTGCCATTGACCTTGGCATTATGGGGCGGCTTGACCGTGCCAGCCGCCGTTTTCTTGCGGAAATTCTTTACGGCTTTATCACCCGCGATTATCAAAGGCTTGCCGACATTCATTTTGAAGCGGGCTATGTGCAAGATAATCAAAGCAAGCACGCTTTTGCCCAAGCCCTTCGCGCCATTGGTGAGCCGATAAGCGGGCAAGCGGCCAGCGATATTTCTATGGCGCGTTTGCTGACGCAATTATTTGAAGTCACCGCGCAATTTAATATGCAAACCCAGCCGCAACTTTTGCTCTTGCAAAAAACCATGGTTGTCACGGAAGGCGTGGCCCGTTCCCTTGACCCCAATCTGAACATTTGGACGGTCGCCGAACCCGTTGTCAGTAAATGGCTTAAAACCGAAATGGGGCCAGAGACCATGATGCGTGATGCTTTAGGCGGGTTAAAAAACGCCGCCAAGCATTTGGCTAATTTGCCCGACGCGCTCGCCCAAATTGAGCGCACCCAACAAGCATTGGAAACCATTCTCACCCCTGACGGGCTAAAGCTGCACCCCGATATGATGCCCGCCCAAAAGCCGCGCCGCTTTTTATGGCTCTTGGTGCTGGCCAGCCTCACACTCAGCACAGCGGTGCTATGGCTTTTGCTGGTAAAGCCGCTTTAGCCGCCGCTTTTGCCGCTTTTACGCCCCCTCATCCTTCGTCACAAAAAAATACGGATTTTTTGCGTAGAATTTGCTAAAACCCAAAGCCGAGCCGTAAGAAAGGAGTGCCGCATGGCACAGCAGGAAAACAGTCTTTATGGCAAGCATATTTTGCTGATTATTGGCGGCGGCATTGCCGCTTATAAAACCCCTGAGCTTGTCCGCCGTCTCACACAGGCGGGCGCAAATGTGCGCTGTATTCTCACCAATAGCGGGGCGCAATTTGTCACCCCGTTAACATTGGCGGCGATTTCGGGCGACAAGGTTTATGAAAGCCTGTTTGACCTGATGGACGAAACCGAAATGGGGCATATTCGCCTCGCCCGTGAGGCTGATTTAATTATTGTCGCCCCAACCACCGCTGACCTAATGGCGAAAATGGCCAGCGGGCGGGCGCATGATTTAGCTGGCGCGACTTTGCTCGCCACCGACCGCCCCATTTTACTTGCGCCAGCTATGAATGGGCAAATGTGGCAAGACCCCGCCACGCAAAAAAATCTCGCCGCCTTACGCGCACGCGGCATGGCCATTGTCGGGCCTGATAGCGGCGATATGGCTTGCGGCGAAACGGGCATGGGGCGCATGAGCGAGGCGGAAGACATTATCCATGCCGCTTTGGCTTTGCTTGATGAAACACAAATAGACAGCCAAACCATTTCCCTTGCTGGGCGCACCGCATTGGTCACGGCTGGGCCAACCCATGAACCCATTGACCCGGTGCGCCATATTGCCAATCGTTCATCAGGGCGACAAGGCTATGCCATTGCCGCCGCCCTTGCCGCACGCGGGGCGGATACTTTGCTCGTTTCTGGGCCATGCGCCCTCACCCCGCCGCCGCATCTTAATGTGCAACAAGTGCAAACAGCCGAAGAAATGTTGGCCGCATGCGAAACCGCTTTGCCGCGTGATATTGCTGTGATGGCCGCCGCCGTGGGCGATTGGCGGGCGAAAAAACCCGCCAATAGCAAGCTGAAAAAACAGCCAAACCAAGCCCCGCCCGTTTTGGAATTGGTGGAAAACCCCGATATTCTCACCCATTTAGCCGCCCATAAAAAACGCCCGCGCTTGCTTGTCGGCTTTGCGGCGGAAACCGATAATGTGCTGACCCATGCGGAAGAGAAACGCAAACGCAAAAATTGCGATTGGATTATCGCCAATGATGTCTCGCCTGCCAGTGGCGTGATTGGCGGGGCGGAAAACACTGTGCATATTTTGGACGCAGATAAAACTGAAAGCTGGGAAAAAATGGCCAAAGAAAAAGTGGCCGATAGGCTGGCCGAAAAAATCGCCGCCCACATGAACGGAGCTTAAATTATGGATAAAATAAAAATTCCCGTTAAACGCCTACCCCATGCGGCGGATTTACCCATGCCCTTTTATGCGACCGAAGAATCGGCGGGCATGGATATTCCCGCCGCCGTGCCGCAAGACGCGCCCATTACCCTTGCGGTTGGCCAGCGCGGGCTTATCCCGACGGGTTTGGAAATGGCATTGCCCGCAGGCTTTGAAGCGCAAATCCGTCCGCGTTCGGGGCTGGCCGTAAAGCATGGCATCACTGTTCTCAACAGCCCCGGCACCATAGACAGCGATTACCGCAATGAAGTGCAAGTGATTTTAATAAATCACGGCACTGAACCTTTTACCATTCAGCGCGGCGAGCGCATCGCGCAAATGATTATCGCGCCAATTACCCAAGCCGTCTTAACCGAAACCGACACCCTACCCGCCACCGCCCGCACAGGCGGCTTTGGCTCTACCGGTGTGAAAACGTGAAAATCTCCCCATGCTTTCTTTATCGCGCAAACAACTGCTTGGCCTTGAAACCGTGATTGATGTCGCCCTACACGCACGGCCTAACCCTGCCCAAGCCCGTGACATTGCCAAGCGGCAAAATGTGCCGCAACGTTATTTGGAACAACTCATGCAGGCCCTTGTGCGCGGCCATATTTTGCGCGGGGTGCGCGGGCCAAAGGGCGGCTACAGGCTGGCACGCGAAAGGCGGCGCATTATGGCGGGCGACATTATCCGCATCATCGCCGCCCTTGAGCGCGAGCAGAAAATCCCCCCTGAATCAAAGAGCTTAAGCAAAAATGGCGCGGGCTATGCCGATAAGTTATGCACAGAATTAAAGGCGGAAATTTTAGCCCGTTTGGACAAAACTTCTATTGCGGAGCTTTGCGAGAATGTCCATACTGCGGGGAAATCTGCAAGCACACAAATGAGTAAAGAAATGGATTTCACCATTTAAGTAAGGGAAAAAAGGGAGAAAAAAATGAGCCAGAAAAATAAAGCTGCCACACGCGGGCGGATTTTTGACGACATCACCCAGACCATTGGCAACACGCCGCTTGTGCGGCTGAACCGCATCACGGCGGAAGCCAAAACGGGTGCGGATATTTTATTAAAGCTGGAATTTTTTAACCCTATGGCCAGCGTTAAGGACCGCATTGGTGTGGCCATGATTGAGGCGTTGGAAAAGCAAGGCATACTCAATGACAAATCCGTCATTATTGAACCCACTTCGGGCAATACCGGCATTGCGCTGGCCTTTGCTTGTGCGGCGAAAGGCTATCGGCTGATTTTATGTATGCCTGAAAGCATGTCACTAGAACGCCGCAAAATGCTATCGCTTTTAGGCGCGGAGCTGGAACTCACCCCTGCCGAAAAAGGTATGAAGGGCGCGATAGAACGCTCCGAAGAACTGATGAGTACCCAAGATAATGCCGTCATGCCGCAGCAATTTGACAATCCGGCCAATCCGCAAATTCACCGCGAGACGACAGCAGAAGAAATTTGGGACGACACAGACGGCGCGGTTGATGTTATTATTTCGGGCATTGGCACGGCTGGCACATTCACAGGCGTGGGCAGTGTGTTAAAACAGCGCAAAGACAGCGTCAAAATGATTGCGGTTGAACCCGAAGACAGCCCCGTTTTGTCAGGCGGCAAGGCCGGGCCGCATAAAATTCAAGGCATTGGTGCGGGTTTTAAGCCCGGCAATTTGGACGAAAGCCTCATTGATGAAATTATCACCATTAGCAATGAAACCGCTTTTGAAATGGCACGGCGCACCGCCAAGCTAGAAGGCATACCCGGCGGCATTTCTTCAGGCGCGGCCATTGCGGCGGCGTTGGAAATTGGCGCACGCCCTGAAATGAAAGGCAAATGCGTTGTGGTTATCATTCCCAGCTTTGCCGAGCGTTATCTTTCCACCGCGCTATTTGAAGGCCTATAAAACCCATGCCGCAAGCACCTGACCTGTCGGAGCGTTACGGGCGGCATATTTTACTTAAAGAAATTGGCGGGGCGGGGCAGAAAAAACTCCGCGCCGCTAAAGTGCTGGTGATTGGCGCGGGCGGTTTGGGCTGTGCCGCTTTATCTTATCTGGCCGCCGCAGGCATTGGCACAATCGGCCTCATAGATAATGACACCGTCACCTTGCCTAATTTGCAACGCCAAATTCTTTACACCGCTCAAGATATTGGCCAGAAAAAAGTTTTGGTGGCGCAAAAAAAATTGCAAGCCCAAAATCCCGATTGCACAATTATCCCCTATGCCGAAAAGCTCACCGCCGATAATGCCGCCGCGCTCATTTCCCAATATGATATTGTCGCTGATGGGTGCGATAATTTTCCCACCCGTTTTTTGGTCAATGATGCGTGTTATTTTGCCAAAACCCCGCTTGTCTCCGCCGCTGTGGGGCGGTTTGACGGCCAGCTCGCCACTTTCAAAGCCTATGCGCCCGCCCCCGATGGCGGCAAGCTGCCCTGCTATCGCAGTCTTGTGCCAAGCCCGCCACCCGAAGCAGAAACTTGCGAAGAGACGGGCATTATCGGTGCGCTTGTCGGCGTCATGGGCGGCTTGCAAGCGGTGGAAATTATTAAAGAAATCACTGGCGCGGGCGACAGCCTTGCGGGGCGTTTGCTCATTTATAATGGCCTGACCGCTACCGCCCGTGTGGTGCGTCTGGCATGGGACGCGGCCAATCCGCTTAATGGCGACACGCCCACGCTCACAGATTTAAGCCATCATAAAATTTAAGCGCAAAATTTAAGCAGAAGGATTGGGCAACACTTTATCAGGCGGGGTGTGGTCATCTATAAAGGCGCGGATATTGACCAGCACTTTTTCGCCCATCGCAATGCGCGTTTCAAGCGTGGACGACCCCAAATGCGGCGACAAAATAACATTATCCAATGCCAGCAAATCGGGGTGGGCTTGGGGTTCTTTTTCAAACACATCAAGCCCCGCCCCGCCGAGTCTGCCCGCCGCCAAAGCCGCCGCCAGTGCCGCTTCATCAACCACCTGCCCACGCGAAGTGTTGACAAGATAAGCCTCTGGTTTCATCAACGCCAATTTTTCGGCATTGATTAAATGTTTTGTTTGCGGCGTGTAGGGGCAATTCACCGATATAAAATCCATTTGCGCCAGCATAGCGTCCAGCCCCGCCCAATAGGTCGCGGCTAATTCTTTTTCCACCGCCTCATGCAGGGCGGCCCGATTATGATAATGCACTTCTAGCCCAAACACATTGGCGCGGCGTGCAATGGCTTGGCCAATCCGCCCCATGCCGATAATGCCGAGCTTTTTGCCCGCCAGCCGCCGCCCCAGCATCCAATTTGGCGACCAGCCATCAAAGCGGCCAGCTTGGCGCATCAACCTATCGCCTTCCACCAAGCGGCGCGGCAATGCCAACAGCAAAGCAAAAGCCAAATCGGCGGTGTCTTGCGTCAGCACATCGGGCGTGTTTGTCACCACAATCCCACGCGCATGGGCGGCATTGACATCTATATTATCCACCCCCGTGCCGAAATTGGCGATAAGTTTTAGCCGCGCCCCTGCCGCTTCTATCAATGCGGCGTCAATCCTATCGCTAATGGTGGACACCAGCACATCGGCGGTTTGCACAGCTTTGGTTAATTCTTCGGTTGAAAAAGCGTGGTCATCTTTGTTGAGCGTCACATCAAATAATGCCTGCATCCGTTCTTCTACGGCGGCGGGCAAGGTGCGCGTGACGATAATTTTTGCGGGCATTTTTTCTGGCACGCCAATCTCCTTTATCATTGCATTTGTTTTAGCAAATAAACCCGCCAATGCAAAGCCGCTTGACGCTCGCCCGATTTTGCGTATCTATATTTTATGAATAAAATCACCCTGCCTATTTTGCTCAGCCTGCTCATGCTTTCGCCCGTCCTCGCCCCCGCTTTGACACCCGCTTTAGCGCAGAGGGAAATTGGCGCAAGCGGCCTGCCTGTGCCGCGCTTTGTCAGTCTTAAAGCCCATAAGGCCAATGTGCGTGTCGGGCCCGGCGAAGAATATGAAATCCTATGGCAATTCAAACGGCGCGGCTGGCCGGTGGAAATTATTCAAGAGCATAAAAAATGGCGCAAAATCCGTGACTATCACGGCGATGAAGGCTGGATTCACGCCAGTCTTTTGCGCGGCCAGCGTGGTGTGGTCATTCGCCCCGCCGCTTTTGCTGTGCCTTTGCGCCACGCTCCCAAAGCCGATGGGCGCATGGTCGCTGTGCTAGAAAGCGGCGTGGTCGCAAAGCTAGAAAACTGCACGCCCGCTTGGTGTAAAATTAAAGCCGCCGCCCATCGCGGTTGGGTGCGGCGGCAATTTATTTGGGGCGTTTATCCGTTTGAATATCAAAAATAATTTTCACGCAAAATCGCCCGCAAGCGAAGCACGGCTATCTGGTGTCAGCGCAACCATATGGCGGTAATTTTCATGCTCAATGCCCAGCACAATATCGCCTTCATGGCTTTTGAATCTTGCAATCGCCGCCTCTGACAGCTCAAAATGTAAAAAATGCACTGATGAGGTTTTGCCATCCGCCGCCGTGCGCTCTACTTCCTGCTCAGGGCGGGCGTAAAATTTCTCCCCCGCCACTTCCACATAAGCGGTCAGTTCCACATTGGTGAGCGTGCGTAAAATATCTTTGCGCCGCGTTTCATTTTCAATTTCAAACATTAAAGTCGCCGTCAGCTCCGCCCCTTGCGGGATAAGCGGATTATAAGCCTCTAGCTCATCGGCCAGTTGTTCATCGCCGCCTTTTTCAATGTAAAGCATTTCTTGGACTTGCGCGCACATGGTTTCAAAATTTTCAAAATAAAAACTCGCAAACGGGCCGACATCAATGCGGCGCGGTTTTTTCACCGCCAGCAATTTTTGCCGCACCTCTTTGCGTATCGCGCTATATTCTGCCAATGGCAAAATATCGGCTTTGGTAATTTTTCTTTCTTCGGCAGGCATGGTTTTTCCTTTCTTCTTACAACCCATAAGCACGGGCAAAAATTTCAACAGGGTGCGCGGCGGCTGGCACGGGCGCGTCTTTTTCGCCCAATGCTTCCACCCCTTGCACCAAATGTTTGGCCGCCAGCGGACATTCCGACACAACCGTCTGGCTTTTGGCTTGCGCGACTTTCCGCGCCGCCGGCTTGCCGATTTTCATCGCCACTTCATGCGTTTTTTTCAACACGCCAAATGTGCCGCCATGCCCAGAGCAGCGTTCAATCACATTGATGTCCGCCTCTGGAATCAGCCGCAGCAATTCCGCCGCTTTCGGACCCATATTTTGCGCCCGCGCATGGCAGGCCAAATGCACGCTCACCCCGCCTTCGGGCGCAGTCAGCCCGTCCACCAGCCCTTCCTTATCGGCAATATCCACAATATATTCGCTAATATCATAAGTCGCCGCCGCTAGGGCTTTGACATTTTCATCATCGGGCAGAATAAGCGGCCATTCAAATTTGAACATTAAACCGCAAGAGGCCGTCAGCGTAATAATATCTTTGCCCGCGTCAATAAGCGGACGGAAATTGGCGGCGATTTTTTTGGCTTGCGCGGCGGTTTTTTCAATATGGCCTTGCTCTAAAAACGGCATACCGCAACAGCCCGGATAATTAACGCTCACCGCCACGCCCAAATGTGCCAAAAGTTTGGCCGCCGCTTCGCCGACATTGGGCGTATTATAATTGACCACGCAAGTGGCAAATAAAACCGCTTGGCGGTTTTTGGCTTTGCCTTTTGGATTAGGCGCAAGCCCCCCGTTTTTTTCCGCCGACTTGGCGCGGTGCATAAAAGTTTTGCCGACAAATTTTGGCAGTTCGGCATTTTTATCAATGCCCAAAGCCACCTGCATGGCGGGGCGTGTCAGCTTATTTTTCCGTGCCGACCCCCAATTTGCCAAGGGCGCGACAGGGGCGGCCATTTTGCCATTGCGGTCGGTTTGTGCCAACTGATTATGAATAAAAGACGGCTTGCCTTTTTCCTTCAGCTCCACCGCCCGATAGCGCAGCATTAAATGCGGGAAGTCCAAATTAAATTCATGCGGCGGCACATAGGGGCATTTGGTCATAAAGCACATATCGCACATGGTGCAGGCTTCCACCACGGGCGCGAAATCCTTGCTGTCCACGCTGTCCAGCTCGCCCGTTTCCGACTCGTCAATCAGGTCAAACAGGCGCGGAAAGCTGTCGCATAAATTAAAGCATCGGCGACAGCCATGGCATATATCCATTTGTCGCCGCGCTTCTGCGTCTAGCGCGTCACGGTCGTAAAATTCCGCGCTTTGCCAATCCAGCGGGTGGCGTATGGGTGCGCCCAAACTGCCTTCTTGTTTGCCGTTTTGCATTGCCGCACCCCCTTAACGCCACCTGTTTTATGCCATTGTGTCCAATGCTTTTTGGAAACGCCCCGCATGGGATTTTTCCGCTTTGGCCAAAGTTTCAAACCAATCGGCAATTTCGTCAAAGCCTTCATCGCGGGCGGTGCGGGCCATAGACGGATACATATCGGTATATTCATGCGTCTCGCCCACAATCGCGGCTTTGAGATTTTCCGGTGTTGAGCCAATCGGCTCGCCCGTCGCTGGGTCGCCGACCTCTTCCATAAATTCCAAATGCCCATGGGCGTGGCCGGTTTCGCCTTCTGCGGTGCTGCGGAACACGGCGGCCACATCATTGTGTCCTTCAATATCGGCCTTTTGCGCGAAATATAAATAACGCCGATTGGCTTGGCTTTCGCCAGAAAAAGCTTCTTTCAAATTTTCCAACGTCTTTGATGATGCAAGTGTCATAATGCTCTCCTTTGCTTGCTGACTCTTTTACGCTGTTACTCTTACGCTGTTACTCTTTACGCTATTGCCCTCCAATTTAGCCCAAAGCGGGCTTTGTGTCAATAGTTTAGAATCATTCTAATTGTGGATATTTGGGGAAATGCGGAAATCACCCGAAATCAGCTAAAACCGTCTGTGAATCAGCCGTTTTTACGCGCCCCATCACGAGAAAGACGGATAATCACATCCACCCCGTCCATATTCAGCCCGTCTGGCACGGGCGGCAAATGCGCCACCCCGACACTATTTTCGGGAATATCAATGAGCCGATTTTCCGCGCCAATATAAAAATGGTGGTGCGGGCGGGTATTGGTGTCAAAATAGCTACGGGTCGCATCCACTGGCACACGGCGCAACAGCCCCGCTTCGGTAAACTGATGCAGGCTATTATAAATTGTCGCCAGCGACATTTTATGACCCGTCTTTTGTGCCTCATGGTGCAGGCTTTCTGCGGTTAAATGGCGGTCTTGGCCAGTAAAAAGCAATTTGGCCAGCTCCATACGTGGCCGTGTTGCCCGCAAACCCGCATGGCGCAAAAGCGCGGCTAAATCTTGCCCCATATTCTGCCCTTTATCCTGCTGTGTATCCTGTTTTGCCATCGGCTCAACCTGCCCTAGCTGTAAATTACAACCATTCTAAACAAAAACCGCCGCAAAGTAAACGCAAAAAACCCTGCCAAAAGCCCCCTATTTATGTTAGCAAGGCTCTGACTCAGGAAAGAATGAGGAGAATAATAATGTCCCGCCAAAGCAGCTATTCTTATGAAGACCTTTTAGCCTGTGCGCGTGGTGAAATGTTTGGCGAAAGCAATGCCCAGCTGCCCGCCCCGCCTATGTTGATGTTTGACCGCATCACCAGCATCACTGAAAAAGGCGGGCGGTATAATGCGGGCCAAGTCATTGCTGAAATGGACGCAAAACCAGAGCTGTGGTTTTTCCAATGCCATTTTCAGGGCGACCCGGTCATGCCCGGCTGTTTGGGGCTGGACGCCATGTGGCAGCTTTTGGGTTTTTTCCAAGTCTGGCTCGGCCATCCGGGCAAGGGACGGGCTTTGGGCGGCAAGGTGAAATTCACCGGCCAAATTGAACCCGATGCTAAGCTGGTCACTTATGTTTTAGATATTAAGCGCGTCATTGCCCGCAAGCTGGTTATGGGCATTGGCGATGGGGTGGTCAATGTGGACGGCAAGGATATTTACCATGCTGAAGATTTACGTGTTGGGCTGTTTTTGCCTGAGCAATTAAAAGCACAAGATTAGGAAATGCGATGCGCCGTGTTGCGATTACAGGTTTAGGCATTATTTCCAGCATTGGCAATGATGCCCAAGAAGTCACCGCCGCCTTAAAGGCGGGCAAAAGCGGTATTCGCTTTGCGCCCGATTATGCGGAAAAAGGGTTTCGTTCGCAAGTATATGGCCGCCCCACTTTAGACGTGGAGCAAGCGGTGGATAAACGCATCCGCCGTTTTATGGGCGAAGGCGCGGCGTGGAATTATGTCGCCATGGAGCAAGCGATTGCTGATGCGGGCTTAGAGGAAAACGACATCATCAATCCCATGACGGGCATTATTATGGGGTCGGGCGGCGCAAGCACCAAAGCTTTGGTGGAAGCGGCTGATATTACGCGCCAATCCAGCCCCAAACGGGTTGGGCCTTTTGCCGTGCCAAAAACAATGGCCAGCACCAATTCGGCCACTTTGGCCACTTCCTTTGGCATACGCGGCGTGAACTATTCCATTTCTTCGGCCTGTGCGACTTCCGCCCACTGCATTGGCAATGGGGCGGAAATGATTCAATGGGGCAAGCAAGACATTGTTTTCGCGGGCGGCGGCGAGGAATTAAGCTGGACACTTTCGGTTCTGTTTGACGCCATGGGCGCGATGGCGTCTCGTTATAATGACACGCCGGAATCGGCCAGCCGTGCTTATGATAAAAACCGTGATGGTTTTGTGATTGCGGGCGGTGCGGGCGTTTTGGTTTTGGAAGAACTCAGCCGCGCCCAAAAGCGTGGTGCGAAAATTTATGCCGAAATTGTCGGCTATGGCGCGACTTCTGACGGCCATGATATGGTGCAACCCTCTGGCGAAGGCGCGGTGCGCTGTATGCAAATGGCGATGAAAGATTTAGATTGCGCGGTGGATTATCTTAACCCGCACGCCACCGCCACGCCTGTTGGTGACATAAAAGAAGTGGAAGCCTTGCGCGAAGTTTTTGGCAAAGACACCCCGCCCCTTTCCGCCACCAAATCGCTCACGGGCCATTCGCTCGGGGCGGCGGGCGTGCAAGAAGCCATTTACGCTTTGCTCATGCTAGACAATAACTTCATCTGCCCCTCAGCGCATATTGAAGAACTGGACCCCGAATTTTCCGACATGCCCATTATACAAAAAACCACAGACGCCAAACTCAACTGCGTCATGTCCAACTCCTTCGGCTTCGGCGGCACCAACGCCACACTGGTGATGAAAAAACTGTGAGGGGGGGGGTAGCTCCCGCCTCCTCTCTTCCCACGCGCCCCGCGTATCCGCCAGCCCACCGCCCCCATTCTTTGCGACCCCCCTCTCTTCGCGGTTCTTCGCCACGCCGTTTTTATAAACGCACCCCTCTCTCTTTGCGACTCCCCCCCCCCTTTTTTTCCACCCCCTCATTCGCGGTTCTTTGCCCCGCCGTTTTGCGGCGGAATCGCTAAAAAATTGATGGCATTGACTCCGCCCAGTTTTTACTGAAAGAATACGCCAGAATCGACACGCCATTAAAAAGGAGACGAAGAAATGGCTGAAATGAAAGAATATCCTAGTGGGGGCAATCTCCAAAAGAAAGTTCAGTGGATTGTCAGTATAGATCCAGATGACTTCTTAAAAAAAGAACAATATGGACAAACTTTCAAAGCGGCGACAGATAATCTTAAAGAGTTACAGGCTTTTCTCATCAGCTATATGGAAGTGCTTGAACGTCATCCAGATTGGTTTGAACATGTTCCTAATTCCCTAGATTTTGTTGGCAAGCACATAGACCGCGCTCTTGAATCAAATCTTACCATTGCAGGTGCTGGTGAAATTGCTGAGATATGTAACACAGCGTTGCACGCGCAAAAACAGATTATTATAAAAGAACTGAGTCAATATTCAGCCTATATCACCTCAAATCAATCTGGTAAAACCACAGTCACAAATGCCGAAGCTCTCATAAAACAGGTGGAATCTAGGCTGAATAATTCACAGACCCATATAGAGAACACACTAAAAGATTCGCAAAGTCGGATAGAAGGCGCGATAAAAAGGGCGCAGAACAAGTCAAAACAAATTGACCAAATACTATCCGATGCTACCGATGCTGTTAGTAAATCAAGTGCTACAAAAGAAGCTGTGCATTTTCAAAATGAAACAAAACGCCATCATCGTAATGCTTTGTTTTGGCTGGGCGCGGTTGGTGTAGTGAGTGCCGCCCTGATTGGGACGGCGGCATATTTTCATTTTTTTGATGCCCCGCCCATAGATAGCGCGGGCGGCTTTAACTGGAATCACTATGTGCCGCGCTTTTCTATTTTAGCTTTGCTGATTTTCTTTGATGCGATTTTAATTGGCATCTATAAAGCCGAACTTCATAATGCGATTATCAATAAACACCGCGCCAACGCGCTTAATACTTTTAAGGCCATGACGGCGGCAACGGTGACGCAAGATGTCAAAGATGCGGTGACGCTCACCGCCGCGGGCGCGATTTACGCCCCGCAAGAAACGGGATATTCAAAGCGCGGCGCGGCGCAACAAATAAATGTCGCAGAGATGCTGGCCAATATCGCCGCCAATAAATAATAAACAGCACGGCCCACCCCGCCTCTCTTTGCGACTCCGCCACGCGCCGCCACTTTTCGCGGTTTCCCGCACCACCGCCAACCCGCCGCGCCCCTCTCCGCGCCCCGCGCCCACCCCTTTTTCCCGCACCCCGCGCCCCGCGCTCCCCCCACCCCCCAACCGCCATGCCCAAACAAAGCCTTGCCGCCGCCGCAAATCCCTGCTAAAAGAACGAAAAGGGAACACGCTGGCTGGGGTGGACATATATGTGGACATATATAATGTGCGGCAAATTTAATCGCCATTTGATGGCTGGGGGCTATTTAGGCGGTGCAAATCAGGCTAAACAGAATTGGCGGGATATTCCAAAGGGGACGAGATGACGGATTTAACTGGCTTTGCTGAAAGCACCACCGCCCCGCTTGCTTTTTGGCGCGACAAGGGCGTGCGGCTTTATCACGGCGACAGCATCGCGCTTATGGCGCATCTGCCCGACCAATCCATTGACCTGATTTTCGCCGACCCGCCTTATAATTTGTCCAATGATGGTTTTTCCTGCCATGCGGGCAAGCGGGTGAGCGTCAATAAAGGCAAATGGGATAAAAGCGCGGGCGTGGCGGCCGATTTTGAATTTCATGACCAATGGCTTGCCGCTTGTCGGCGCGTGTTAAAACCCAATGGCTCGCTTTGGGTGTCTGGCACTTATCATTCTATTTATGCGTGCGGCTTTGCGTTGCAAAAACAGGGCTGGCATTTTGTTAATGATATTAGCTGGTTCAAACCCAATGCTGCGCCTAATCTTTCCTGCCGCATGTTCACGGCCAGCCATGAAACATTGCTTTGGGCGCGCAAAGACAAAAAGGCCAAACATATTTTTAATTATGAAGAAATGAAAAATGGCGATTGGCACGAAACCGATCGGCTGAAAAATCCCAATACGCAAATGCGGAGCGTTTGGGCGATTAGCACGCCCAAGCGTGAGGAAAAAAAGCACGGCAAGCACCCAACTCAAAAGCCGCTTGCTTTGCTTGACCGCATTATTCGCGCCGCCAGCCAGCGCGGTGATATTGTGCTAGACCCGTTTTGTGGCAGTGCCACCACGGGCGTGGCCGCTTTGCACAATGGGCGGCAATTTATCGGCATTGATTCCGACCGCGACTTTCTAAAGAAACTGGCCACGCCGCGCCTTAAAGACGCGCTGGCACAGACCATGCAAGAAAACCCCATGCACTTTGTCGCGGCTGAATAAATAAATATAAATCAATGCCCACCCTGCCCCATATGCAAAAAGACGGTCAAGAGCCGATAAGTCAAATAGAAATTAACGGAACTTATATCCTTGCATTTTATTCAGGCACGTTTTCGGATTATGATATTAAAATTTGTTACCGCGAAAAATTGAAAAACGGTAAATGGTCGCTGGTAAGAACGCCCAAACATATTCACTGGGTTGTTGATGTGTTGTTAAAATCTGGCGACGATTCCACCGCCAGTCAACAACTTCTCAACCTGTTAAAAAAATTATGGGACACAGCACAGCCGCTCGCAGATGATAATGAGCGCAATAAATTATCTATGGAGCAAATTCTAAAAAGTCTTGATGCGGAAATTGAACGCTTAAAAAAACTTGAGGCGAAAGGCGAATATAGTATTAAATTTTTAATTCTTCTCATAACGCTGCTCAGCATTCAGGAAAAAACCAATCGCTCAGACGCCTATATGTTCCCCAAAATTATTGAGGCTCTGCAAAACAAAGAAGAGCTATTCAAAATTATAAGCACCGCCACCCATAGAGGCCGATAGCACCCCTAACTCGCTTCAGACTTTGCTTCCAAATCTTCGCCCGTTTTTTGGTCCACCACTTTCATAGACAGGCGCACTTTGCCGCGATCGTCAAAGCCCATCAGCTTCACTTTCACCACATCGCCTTCGGAAACCACGTCCGAAGTGCTGGCCACGCGTTCATTTTTCAGTTGCGAAATATGCACCAGCCCGTCGCGTTGGCCGAAGAAATTCACAAACGCGCCGAAATCCATCACCTTCACCACCGTGCCGTCATAAATCACGCCCACTTCTGGCTCGGCGACGATGGAATTTATCCAATCAATCGCGGCGCGAATGGTTTCGGCATCATTAGACGCCACCTTAATCACGCCATCATCGCCAATATCAATTTTCGCGCCCGTTGTTTCCACAATTTCACGAATAACTTTGCCGCCCGTGCCGATAACTTCGCGGATTTTATCTTGCGCTATGGTCAGCGTTTCAATTTTCGGCGCGTGTTCGCCCATTTCGCTGCGCGCTGTGCCAAGCGCTTTATTCATCTCGCTCAAAATATAAGCGCGGCCTTCTTTGGCTTGGCCCAACGCCACCTGCATAATTTCTTCCGTAATGCCGGTGATTTTTATATCCATTTGCAGTGAAGTAATCCCGTCCGCCGTGCCAGCGACTTTGAAATCCATATCGCCGAGATGGTCTTCATCGCCCAAAATATCCGACAGCACGGCGAAATCTTTGTCTTCTTTGATAAGCCCCATGGCAATGCCGGCCACGGGTTTTTTCACTGGCACGCCCGCATCCATCATCGCCAAAGACGCCCCGCACACGGTCGCCATAGAAGACGAGCCATTGGATTCGGTAATTTCCGACACCAGCCGCAGCGTATAGGGAAACTCTTCCCGCACCGGCAGCATGGGCTTAATTGCCCGCCAAGCCAGCTTACCATGGCCAATTTCGCGCCGTCCGGTAAAACCAACCCGCCCCGTTTCGCCCACCGAATAGGGGGGGAAATTATAATGGAGCAAGAAATTTTCCTTATAGGTATTTTCCAGCGCGTCCACAAATTGCTCATCATCGCCCGTGCCAAGCGTGGCCACCACCATGGCTTGGGTTTCGCCGCGTGTGAACAAAGCCGAGCCATGTGCGCGTGGCAACACGCCCACTTGGCTGTCAATCGCCCGCACATCGGCCAGCCCGCGCCCATCAATGCGCTTTTTGCTGGCCAATATCGCGCCGCGCACAATATCGCTTTCCACCGCTTTGACTGCCGCGCCGCAAGCAATGCGGTCATCATCGCTGGCATCATCGGCGAGTAATTTTTCCAACGCCTTGTCGCGGGCTTCGGCCAGCAGGCTTTGGCGCGTCACCTTGTCGGCCTCTTTATAAGCGGCTTCTAAATCGCTGCCCACCAGCTCGCTAATTTGTTTTTTCACCGCGCTATTATCGGCCTCTGGCACTTCGCGGGGTTCTTTGGCGCATTTTTCGGCCAATGCGACAATCATCTCAATGACTTTTTGAAATTCCTTATGGCCATACATCACCGCGCCCAGCATCACTTCTTCGGAAAGTTCATTGGCTTGGCTTTCCACCATCAGCACGGCGTCGCCTGTGCCAGCGACCACCAAGTCTAACGCGCTTTCGGCGGTTTCTTCTATGCTTGGGTTCAGCACATAATCGCCCTCTACATAGCCGACCCGTGCCGCCCCTATCGGGCCGAGAAACGGAATACCCGAAATGGTCAGCGCGGCCGATACCGCAATCATGGCGACAATATCGCTGTCATTTTCCAAATCATGGCTCACCACTGTGGCAATGACTTGCGTTTCATTTTTGAAGCCTTTGGCAAAAAGCGGGCGTATCGGGCGGTCAATCAGCCGCGACACGAGCGTTTCTTTTTCGCTAGGGCGTCCCTCGCGTTTGAAATAGCCGCCCGGGATTTTGCCCGCCGCATAGGCTTTTTCTTGATAATTCACTGTGAGGGGGAAAAAATCAATCCCCGCTTTGGGTTGTCGGTCGGCGACCACTGTCGCCAGCACAGATGTATCACCATAAGTGACCATCACCGCGCCATCTGCTTGTCGGGCGATTTTGCCCGTTTCAATAATAAGCGGCTGTCCGCCCCATTCAATTTCTTCCCGCGTTACCTTAAACATATTGTTTCCATTCATCATTCAAATCGTGTCATTTTTCCAAAAAGGCTCATCCTTTTTGCAAGCAAAGTGAGTCCGCCCGCAGGCGGATTCAAAATCCATCAACGGCGAATACCGAGACGGTCTATCAGGGATTTATAACGCTCTGCGTCACGCGCCTTGACATAATCTAGCAACCGCCGCCTTAGGCTTACCATTTTCAGCAGGCCACGGCGCGAATGATTATCCTTGCCATGGGTTTTGAAATGCTCTGTCAAATTCGCAATGCGCTCTGACAAAATGGCGATTTGCACTTCGGGCGAACCAGTATCGCCGGTTTTGGTTGCATATTCCTTAACAAGCGATTGCTTGCGTTCGGGTGTAATCGACATCTTGTTCTCCTTGTTAAACTAAAAATTAAACACACGCGCTGGGCAAAATTGCCCGTCATGCAAACGACCCATTGCGACGGCTTGGTTATCAAGCAAAGCGATAATATCGCCGTCTTTTTTTTGCAATGTTTCCGCCTGTATTTTTTCACGCTTCACTGCAACCGAACGCCCCTGCCTTATATGTTGAGCTTCTTCTTGCGTTACAGACAAAGCCGGGATGTCGTCCAGCACAGCCTGCAAAGGCAAAAGCACCCCATCAAGGGCGGCAAAATCTTCCATTTGCCGCATCGGTGTGTTCATGTCGGCGGCAATATGGCCTAAATCCATACATTTTGCCAGCGTTATTGCATCTTTTTGCAAAAAACTTCCCACCCGCGTCCGCCGCAAGGCGGTGATATGGGCGCAAGACCCCAAAGCCGCGCCCAAATCCCGCGCCAAAGCACGAATATAAGTGCCTTTGCCGCATGTGATGGTGAAGCGGGCATGGTTCTGGTCAGGGCTGGCCTGATAATTGAGCGCGAAAATCTGCACTTTACGCGGCTTAAATGCCACCTTTTCCCCCCGTCTGGCACGGGCATAGGCACGCTCGCCGTCAATTTTCAAAGCCGAAAAGGCGGGCGGAGCTTGGTCAATCAGCCCCGTAAAGCGACCCAAAACGGCCTTTATGTCCGCCTCTGTCGGGCGGCGGTCACAGCGTTCAATCACTTCCCCCGCCGCATCATCCGTATCGGTCGCCACCCCCCATTGCAGGGTGAATTCATAATCCTTATCCGCCGCCATAATATAAGACACAGTTTTAGTCGCCTCGCCCAAAGCAATGGGCAGCACCCCGCTGGCCAGCGGGTCAAGCGTGCCAGCATGGCCGATTTTTTGCGCGGCGAAAATGCGGCGCAATTTGCCGACCGCTTGGGCGGAGCTGATATTATCGGCCTTGTCAAAATTAAGCCAACCCGAAACCGCCCTTTTTTGTTTTTGCGGGCTAGGCTGTGCCATCATTGGATTCTTTTTTCAAATCACGCGCTACATCATCGCTTTGCAAAAGCCGTGTCATTTTATCGGCATTGTCAAAACTATCATCTATTTTGAAAACCAGTTGCGGCACATATTTAAGCCGCAGCCCTTTGCTCATTTGCGTTTGTAATTGCGGGGCGGCGGCATTAAGCGTGGCGACAAAATCCGCCGCGCTTTTTCCGCCAAGCGGCATAATATACGCCACCGCACGGCGCAAATCAGGCGTGGCGGTTACTTGCGTCACCGTTATCAGCCGCGTATCTATATTCGCGCCATAAAGCCCATCGCGGACAAAAATTTCACACAAGCGGCGGCGCAATAATTCGCCGACCCGCAACTGTCTTTGACTCGGTGCTTTGCTCATGCGTGCCATTATCTTCACCAATGCAAGCTAATCTAATGTGCGGGCGATTTCTTCCACTTCATAACATTCAATCACATCGCCGATTTTCAAATCATCATAATCTTCAAACGCCATGCCACATTCCTGTCCCGCATTGGCTTCCTTGACCTCGTCCTTAAAACGGCGCAATGAGGCCAATTCGCCTTCATGCACCACCATGCTGTCGCGCACCAGCCGCACTTTTGCGCCGCGCCGCACCAGCCCGTCGCTTATCCGACAGCCTGCCACCTTGCTGCCCTTTGTGCCAGCTTTGGAAATGTTAAACACTTCTAAAATCTCAGCATTGCCCAAAGTGGTTTCGCGCAAATCCGGTGTGAGCAAGCCCGCCATGGCGGCTTTCACATCATCAACCAAATCATAAATGACATTATAATAGCGAATTTCAATGCCTTCCATTTCCGCCAATGTGCGGGCTTGGCTATTGGCACGCACATTAAAACCCAGCACAGGCGCTTTGGAGGCGGCGGCTAAAGTTATATCGCTTTCGGTCACGCCGCCCACCGCCGCATGAACCACACGGGTGCGAACCTCATCATTGCCGAGCTTTTCAATGGCTTGGGCAATGGCTTCGGCAGAGCCTTGCACATCGGCTTTAACCACAATGGCCATTTCTTGTGCGTCTGTTTCTTTTAATTGCTTGAGCATTTGGTCAAGTGATGACCGCGCCCCCGATGCGGTGCGATTGCTGCGGGTCATGCGTTGACGGTAATCGGCAATTTCACGGGCTTTGGCTTCGTTTTCCACCACATTAAACATATCGCCCGCCGATGGTGCGCCGCCCGCGCCTAAAACTTCCACAGGCGCAGAGGGGCCTGCGCTTTCTAAATTCTCGCCCTTATCATTGAGCAAGGCCCGCACCCGTCCAGATTCTTCGCCGACCACAAAAATATCGCCGACCCGCAATGTGCCGCGTTGCAATAAAATTGTCGCCACCGCACCGCGTCCTTTTTCCAGCTTGGCTTCAATCACAATGCCTTCCGCGCTTCTATCGGGATTGGCTTTCAGTTCTAGCAAATCGGCTTGCAGTAAAATCGCGTCTAGCAAATCGCTCAAGCCCTCGCCTTTCAGCGCGGAAATTTCCACAAATTGCGTATCGCCGCCCATATCTTCGGCGATAATTTCATGTTGCAGCAAATCATTTTTCACCCGTGTTGGGTCGGCTTCAGGTTTGTCCATTTTATTCACCGCCACCACCATTGGCACATGGGCCGCTTTGGCGTGGTTTATCGCTTCTATGGTTTGCGGCATCACGCCATCATCGGCGGCCACGACCAAAATCACAATATCGGTCACTTTCGCGCCCCGCGCCCGCATGGCGGTAAAGGCGGCATGGCCGGGCGTGTCAATGAAAGTTACCTTTTGCGTGCTTGGCGTTGTCACCTGATACGCGCCAATATGTTGGGTAATCCCGCCCGCTTCGCCGCGCACCACATCGGTTTTGCGGAGCGCATCTAACAGCGAGGTTTTACCATGGTCCACATGGCCCATCACCGCCACCACAGGCGGGCGGGGCTGTTTGCTGGCTTCGGTGTCGTCTTTCGTGTCAATAATATCTTCCACATCGGCTTCGGTGACGCGGTTGACCTTATGGCCCAATTCTTCCGCAATCAGCTCAGCCGTATCGGCGTCAATCGTGTCATTGATTTTCGCCATCACGCCTTGTTGCATAAGCAGCTTAATAACATCTACGGCGCGTTCGGCCATGCGATTGGCAAATTCTTGAATGGTAATGGTTTCGGGCAGAATAATGGTGCGCGAAACTTTTTCACGCGGCTCGGTTGAAATGGCTTGGCGTTTTTCGCGCTCACGGCGGCGGCGAATAGACGCCATAGACCGCACCCGTTCTTCATCTTTAAGCGCGTCATTGATGGTCAGCTTGCCCGACCGCCGTCTAGGCTGTTCGCCGCGTTTGCTCGGTGCTGGTTTTTGCGGCGGCAATTCTTTTTTATCCAATTTTTCTGCCCCCCGCCGTGAGGGTGTGGACGCAGGTGCGGGTGGCATAGGCGGGGCTGGCACATCTACTTCATCGCCCGCCAATGCGCTCAAATCAAGCGCGGGGGCTTTTTTTGTCTTGCTCGCTTTGCGGAGCGGCTTAGGCTTGGCTTCCGCCGTTTCCGCCAATTCAGCTTGCGCCGCCTGCACCGCTTTGGCGGGGGTGTCATCTTGATTGTGCGTATCCATTTCGGCTTGGCGCAATTTTTCCGCTTCGCGCAATTTGGCTTCGGCCACGGCGGCGAGGCGGGCTTCTTGTTCGCTTTTGCTCAAGCCGCCGAGATTTTTGGTTTGTGTCTCTTGTGTTTCTTCTCTTTCGCCTTCTATATCTGTTGGCGCGGACGGACCGACCACGCGCTTGCGGCGTTTTTCCACCACCACTGATTTGAATCGCCCATGCGAAAAACTTTGGCGCACTTGGCCAGATTCCACCGTGCGCTTGAGGCTTAATGTTTTGCCTGCTTTTTTCTCACGCTTGCCCGTTTCTGTGCCAGTTTCGGGCTTGCTGTTATCGCTATCACTCATTTTATTTCTGCCTTGCCTTTCCTGTATAGACCTATGCCCCATATCGGTAAAGGGTCAGCCGCTTAACCTTTTGCGCCACAGCCGCCGCGCAAGCCGCCTCTGTGACGGCTAAATGCACCGCGTTTTCACGACCCAATGCCTTGCTCAGCACGGCAGACGGCCATTCAGCCAGCACCGCCACATTTTGCGCCGCCGCTAATTGTGTGATTTTTTGCCGCCCATCTGCCGCCGCATCATTGGCGATGATAACCAGCTTGGCCGCGCCGTTCCGCAAAGCCTTGTCCACTTTGGTAAATCCTGCCACCAACGCGCCTTGGCGGCGAGCCAGCCCCAACTGCTCTAAAGCGCGGGTGCTTAATAATGCGTCTAACTGCTCGGCAAATTGCGGCGCGATATGCACCGCCCGCCCCGCCGCTTTGGCAAACACATTTGTTTCTATCGCTTGGTGCAAATATCTTTTTTCACCGCAGAGAAAAAATACAGGCGCGGGTAATTTTTCTGCCAAATCGGGAACAAGTGTTCCGTCGGGCGCAAGCGCGAAGCGCAATCTATTATTTTGTGTAATGTCTTGGCCTGTCACCAAACAGCGCGGAGCGGTGGGCGCACCATCACCAATATCGGCATTTGCCTCCCCTGAAGCACTTGCTGAAATTATGCGTTTCATGTTTAACATTTTCGGCCACCATCGTGAAGGGCTTACGCCCCCTCCTGTGCCGTTTCGGCTTCAGCCGTTTCAGTTGCATCGGGCGCGTCAGCATTTTGCGTTTCCACTTCGCCTGCCACTTCACCCGTCACTTCTGCCGTTTCGCCCGCCGCCATTTCTGCTTCCGCCGCGTCCGCTTCTTGCGCCGCAATTTGTGCGTCCAATTCCTCTTGCGTCAACCAGCCCACCGCCACGCGGGCGTTCATAATCATCGCTTCGGCTTCGGGTTGGGTTAAATCAAAGCCGTCAAAAATTCCCGCTTGGCGCACGCGCTTGCGGTCAATGGTTTCCGTCCAGCCGAGCAAATCATCTGGCACACAGCCGGCAAAATCTTCCAGCGCGAAAATATCGCTTTTGCCCAAAGCCACCAGCATAGCGGGCGTTAACCCGTCCACGCTCAGCAAATCATCTTGCACGCCCAATGTTTTGCGCTCATCATCAAAGGCCTTGTTTTGTGCGTCAATAAAATCCAGCGCACGGCGTTGCAGTTCATCTGCCGTTTCGTCATCAAAGCCTTCAATATGGGTAATTTCCTCAAGCGGCACATAGGCCACTTCTTCTATATTGGTAAAGCCCTCAGACGCCAAAAGCTGTGCAATCATTTCGTCCACATCCAGCCCTTCCATGAAAGCCTTTGTGCGTTCGGCGAATTCGGCTTGGCGGCGTTCGGATTCTTCCGCTTCGGTCATAATATCAATATCCCAGCCGGTGAGTTGCGAGGCCAGCCGCACATTCTGCCCGCGCCGCCCAATCGCCAAGCTCAGCTGGTCATCTGGCACGCATACTTCAATGCGCTGTGTGTCTTCGTCCAGCACCACTTTGGCCACTTCCGCCGGAGCGAGCGCGTTGACAATAAAACCCGCCGCATCTTCGGTCCATGGAATAATATCTACCTTTTCGCCTTGCAATTCATTGACCACTGTCTGCACCCGACTGCCGCGCATACCCACACACGCGCCGACTGGGTCAATACTGCTATCATTTGAGATAACTGCAATTTTTGCACGGCTTCCGGGGTCACGCGCCACTGCGCGAATTTCAATCACCCCGTCATAAACTTCTGGCACTTCTTGGGCGAAAAGTTTGGCCATAAAGGCAGGTGCGGTGCGTGATAAAATAATTTGCGGGCCGCGTTGCTCGCGCCGCACATCTTGAATATAAGCGCGAATACGGTCATTGGGGCGGAACACTTCGCGGGGTATCAGCGCGTCACGGCGCAGCATGGCTTCGCCGCGTCCTAAATCCACCACCACATTGCCATATTCCACCCGTTTGACGATACCAGAAATAATTTCGCCCACGCGGTCTTTATATTCTTCATATTGGTTTTCGCGTTCGGCATCGCGGACTTTTTGCACAATCACCTGCTTGGCGGTTTGCGTGGCGATACGGCCAAATTCTACGGGCGGCAAGGGGTCGGAAATTTCATCGCCCACAGCCGCATCGGGGTTGATTTTCTGGGCGGCGGCGAGGGTTAATTCTATGCTGTCATTTTCCACCTCTTCCACCACGGTCATCACACGGCGCAAATTTGTGTCGCCCGTTTCGGGGTTAATGTCCGCCCGAATATCATTTTCCATCCCGTAACGCGCTTTGGCCGCCTTTTGTATGGCTTCTGCCATCGCATCTAGCACAATTTTTATATCAATGCTTTTTTCGCGTGCCACGGCTTCTGCAATTTGCAAAAGCTCTAACTTATTGGCACTAATGCCGGTTGCCATATTCTGCTCCTATCCCTTATATATTTTGCGCCGACTTCAACGCCGCCGCCACCCGTGTTTCATCTATCACAAGGCGGCTTTCGGCAATATCGCTGAGGGGAAACCCTAAAACTTGCGGCGTGTCACGCCCATCTAGAGTGACCTCTAGCAGGGCCGCGCCATTTTCAAAGCCGCGCACAATGCCGCGAAAGCGTTTGCGCCCGTCTGCGGGGTGGACTAATTCCAGCTTGGCTTCATGGCCGACCCACATGGCGAAATCCTTGCCCCGACATAAAGGCCGTGCCATGCCCGGCGAAGAAATTTCCAACCGATATTCGCCTTTAATCGGGTCTTCCACATCTAAAACCACCGATAGCGTGCGGCTGATTTTTTCACATGCGTCAAGGCTCAGCATACCGCTTTCATCCATGGCCATAATTTGTAGCACTTTGCCTTTTTCATCGCCGCTTATGCGAATACGCAAAAGCTCAAAACCCAAATCCGCCACCACGGGCGCGACCACGCCCAATAAACCCCGCGCCGCCCCGGGCGCGACCAAATGCGCGCAATCGGCAAAGCTGTCGCCACCGCTTGCGTTCATATCCATATCTGTCTTCACTTCTGCCTGCACCACGCACTCCATCACAAAAGGCACGACCCTCACAAAGAGCAATAAAAAAAGCGGGGGCGTCCCCGCCATCCCACTTAATCAAAAGTGCCAATAATTGCCGCCACTATACCCATTCCCACCCAAAACGCAAGGGGTAAAATGGGCGGATTTGTGCTATTTGCTCCAAAAAGAAGCGGCCATAAAGACCGCTTCTCAGAGAATGGTATTCTGTAAGGGTTTACTAGCATCTCCCTCCATTTATGCACCCGTAATTATCCCACTTGGTGTTGTTGGGTTTTGACCTCATATGTCCTCGCACATAAGTACCATCACGGCGTGTATAACCGTTTATCCACCTAGCCTTATGGATAAGACCAGCTTCGGCAACTGTTGGACTTACAGAATGCTGGGGGGTAATTTCACCAGCGTGTGCAACTGGAATTGCCATAAGCATTGCCAGAGCAAAAATTGATAGATATTTCATTGTTTATCTCCTCCAAATCTATCGTTTCAGACCGGCGAGTGCCGGGCTGTGTAAAACGCTCAATGGAATGAGAATTCCCCACCTTTTCCCCAAAAGGGTGTTCTATCGGGTAGGCAACCCGACCAGGGGTTGCCATTGAGCGTTTTTACAATATGAAAGTAGGAAAATTATGCCCTTAAGGCAAGGCGAACAAAAAAAGAACGCCTTTGCTACGGGAGCTATATATAATGTCAGCCAGTGACATTAGCGATTGTTGTCTATACTTGAACCAGCAACAAAGCCAATGGTCAATGTTAGCGCACTGAAAAGAGATGATATGACAGAAGCAAGAATTTCGCGCTTGCCTTCAATCGGCAAAAAATAGAGCAGAACCATCGCGCCCGCAATCAAAACACCTAAGCCAATCAGAACCCATTGTGCTATTTTCAACCGAGTAGTCGAAACTTTATGACGCGCTTCGTCTGGATTAAACTGCTCGCCAGCAGCAGATTCTGCCATAGCGGCTTTTTTCATTTTATCAGCTTTAGAAGTTTCGTCAGTCACGATACAAAGCTTTTATAATAATCAGAAATTTTATCGTTTGGAATAATAAGCCCTCGGCCAAAATGGCTACCGCCCTCCGTAACTGCGTACCAAGGGGTACCCTTTTTATGGGTCAAAGCAACAAGCTGGCTAGCTGTATATTGGGAATAAATATCCCATGTTTGATCAACAATAGATTGTTCTTCTTGCGTTAAGTTACACTTGAAATCATCCGACAAGTCCGTAATGTGATTGCGGCCAAACTGATTGGTTTCGTTGTAAAGCTCAGGAATAACTGGACCATACTTCCAGGCCTCAACATCTTCGGAAACAAGAGGCTTGCCATAAATACCAAGCATCCAGCCATGTGCAACATAAACAATTTTGATGAGCTTTAGGAGCGTCATATCCTTTTGGCCAGCCTCATTTGCCTTATCAACAAAGTGCTTTGCTACCTTAATTGCGCTGTGCATAACTGTCTCCTTCCATTTACTATATATATTAAGTACGATTTTACCTGAATTCTAGATGCCAACTGCACCGCCTGCCTAACAGAGCAAAATCGCCTTAAAAAAGAATCACTTGCGAGTCCAAATTCTCATCACAAAT
Source organism: Parvibaculaceae bacterium (assembly GCA_965219965.1). Lineage (GTDB taxonomy): Bacteria > Pseudomonadota > Alphaproteobacteria > RS24 > RS24. The sequence goes on along the minus strand of OZ244796.1, from coordinate 1,375,990 downwards.
TGTTACAAACCAATTCAGGCCAGAAAAACAGCCTGAGTCGGACACGCTAGCACAACATGATATAGGGGGCAAGCAACCGCCCAATTTGCTGATTTGTGCATAATATCATGCAGGGCGATAGGCGAGGAGAAAGCGGACAATCCGCCCCAAAGTCAATGTGATAGCGAGTTACACACGAAAACCTTAAAATTTGCTTAAAAGCCCCACAAACCCCTATTGGGGCTATACATAATGTCAACGAAAAAATCCGCCCCCCCCTAAAGCCGCCCTGCCGCTACCGCCGCACGCCGCACAAAGTGTAGATAGCTCGGCACCCGCCCTGCCGCGAGGGCTTTGGCTTCATAGCGCGTGCTGGGCCAGCCCACAGGAGGCGCACGCCAATCATCGGCACGTGCCGCCGTCCAGTTAAAGCCGCCATGGCGTTTTACCGCGCTCAGGCTCCCGTCAATATAGGCCGCGCTATCGCTGGCCAGCGTCAGCCCGCCGCCGGTTTTCAGCACCCGAAACAGGCTGTCTAGATTTTCGCCGCGCATAAAACGCCGCTTGGCGTGCCGCGCTTTGGGCCACGGGTCGGGATAAAGCAGCCACACTCTATCAAGGCACGCATCGGGCAGCGCGTCCAGCAAATCGCGGGCATCGCCGTCATGAATACGGATATTTTCCACCCGCGCTTGCGCCATTGCGGCCAGCAATTTGCCGACCCCGTTCACAAACGCCTCGCACCCGATAAAACCAATATGCGGCGCGGCTTGGGCACGCGCCAGCAAATGCTCGCCGCCGCCAAAGCCAATTTCCAATTCCAATTTTTCGGGGCGCGGGGTGAGACCATCAAACGCCGCCAAAGGCGCACCGCAATGGGGCATGATACGCAAAGCCGGTAAGCGGTCGGCCATCAGCGCGAGCTGCCGCGCTTTTAATTTATGCCCGCGCCGCCTGCCGTAAAGCATACGCGCTGGCACGCCCGCCGCTTCGCGTTCCGCTTTATCGCGCCCGCCCATCACACGGCCTGCTTCAGCCCCTCAATTAAATCGGTGCGCTCCCAAGAAAAGCCGCCATCTTTTTCGGGCGCACGGCCAAAATGCCCATAAGCGGCGGTGCGTTTGTAAATCGGCTTGTTCAGCCCCAAATGGGTGCGGATACCATAAGGCGTGAGGTCCATCACTTTTTGCACAGCCGCTTCCAATCGCGCTTCGCCCACTTGCCCCGTGCCATGCGTGTTGACCACCACCGCCAGCGGTTTGGACACGCCAATGGCATAGGCCAGTTGCATGGTGCATTGGCTGGCCAGCTCGGCGGCGACGATATTTTTGGCCAAATAACGCGCCGCATAAGCCGCCGACCTATCCACTTTGGTGGGGTCTTTGCCCGAAAACGCCCCGCCGCCATGCGGTGCCGCGCCGCCATAAGTATCCACGATAATTTTGCGCCCCGTCAGCCCCGCATCACCATCTGGCCCGCCAATGACAAATTGACCAGTTGGGTTGACGTAAAAATTTTCCTCCGCACACATCCAGCCATCGGGCAGGGCTTGGGTCACAAAGGGGCGCACCTTTTCGCGCATCTCGGCTTGGCTCAGCCCCGCATCATGCTGGGTGGACACCACAATAGAGGCCGCGCCCACAGGCTGGCCATTTTCATAATGCAACGACACTTGGCTTTTCGCATCCGGTTGCAACCCGTCCACTGCGCCGCTTTTGCGCGCTTGGGCGAGGTCAAATAAAATTTTATGGGCGTAAAAAATCGGCGCGGGCATGAGCGCGTCTGTTTCGCGGCAGGCATAGCCGAACATCGCGCCTTGGTCGCCCGCCCCTTCATCTTTTTTATCGCTCGCATCTACCCCTTGAGCGATATGCGCCGATTGGGCGTGAATTTTATTTTCCACTTTCGCCGTTTGCCAGTGAAACCCGTCTTGCTCATAGCCAATTTCTTTGACCACTTGGCGCGTCATTTGTTCTATTTCGTCTGGCGAAAATAAATCATCGGGGCGCACTTCGCCCGCCAGCACGATATTATTGGTGGTGGTTAGCACTTCCACCGCAAGGCGGGCTTCGGGAGCGCGGGCGATAAACGCATCAACAATGCTGTCGGAAATTAAATCGCACACCTTATCGGGGTGGCCTTCGGAAACCGACTCGCTGGTGAAAATATGATTATGTGCGCCCATGGTTTTTCTGTTTTAGCAGGGCGGGGCGTGAAATTCAAGGCGCGGTTATGATTTACGCCGCCTTCTTTTGGGCTGGGATAATTCAATGGCGCGAGCCATATCTATAATACGCTGGCGTATTTCTTTGTCGCGGATACGGGTGAAACTTTTGTTCAACTGCACCCCTTCATGGCTTGAAACGAAATCCAGATATTCTTCTGCGGGCATGCCTTCTTCCATGCCGGTTATTTGTTCGGCTTCCTTTTCTTCGGGTATGCCTTCATAGAAAAAGCTAATTTCCACTTGCAAAATCCGTGCCAAATCATAAAGCCGCTTGGCCGAAACGCGGTTAATGCCTCTTTCATATTTTTGAATTTGTTGAAACGTCAGCCCAAGATGGTCGCCCAAAGCCTCTTGGCTCATGCCTAAATTGATGCGTTGCAATCGGATACATCGGCCAATATGCCTGTCAACCAATGTGACACTTTTCAACGACATGGTGCGCGTCCCTTTCCTTATGTGTTATTTATTTTGCCAAACATTTTATTTGGCCAGACTATTGTAGCAAAAATTTACCCTTTGGACAGCAGGGAAATTCACCCGCTTGGCCGTTTGCGCCCGCAAAAAAGTGTTAAAAATCCGCAAAAAATAAGTAAAGCGCAAAACCCTGCATCGCCATAGCGGGCGTAAATTGTCGCTGGTTCGGCGGCGGGCAAAGCTGTGTCCAGCACGCCGCTTTGGCCAAGCGGCAAGGCGGCCAGCACCCGCCCCTTGCCATCAATCAAGGCCGAAATGCCCGTATTGGCCGCACGGATAAGCGGCAATCCGGTTTCAATGCTCCTCATGCGGCTTTGTGCGAAATGTTGGTGCGGACCAATGGTGTGGCCAAACCACGCATCATTGGTGACATTCAATAACATATCAGGGCGCGGCGCGTTCAGACGGGCAGGAAAAATAATTTCATAACAAATAAGCGGGGCAAAAGTGAAACCCTGTACGGTAAGATTTTTTCTTTCCGCCCCCGCCGAAAACCCGCCGCGCAATTGGGTGAGCTGTTCCAGCCCCATGCTTTCTAAAAAATTTTGCAAGGGCAGATATTCACCGAATGGCACAAGATGGGTTTTATCATACGCCCCGACCACTGCGCCGTGCTTTAGCACCAGCAGGCTGTTAAATGTTTGCACTTTGCCTGTTTCATATTTGCGCCGCACCGAACCTGTGACCAGCACTGTATTTTGCGGCAGGCTTTCGCCAATGCGCCCGCGCAAAGCCGCTTCTTCTGCCAGCGCAAGCGGCAAAGCCGTTTCTGGCCAAACCACGAAATCGGGCGGGCGGGCGGCAGCTTGTGTCGTCAGGGCAAAATAGCTTGCGATAATTTTTTGCCGATGGGCGGGGTGCCATTTATGTTTTTGTTCAATGGCAGGTTGCACAATCCGCAATGCCACCGAGTCATGAAATTTTGTCGGCATAGATAAACGCATCACCCCAAACACAGCCAGCCCCACAAACACCGCCAGCACCGCAAGACTATGCCCAATATATTTGCGCCCAAATAAAACCAAACAGCCAAACCAAACAGCCAGCACGCTTAGTCCGTAAATCCCCCATAGGCTCGCGCTTTGCGCCAAAGGTAGCCACGACAAAAGAGCCATGCCCGATAAATTCCACGGCAAACCCGTCAACACATGCCCGCGTGCATAATCGGCGAGGCTTAGCACAAAAATAAATAAATAAACCTGTCCGCACGCCGTAAAGAGATTTAATTTTTCCCGCACCCAAAACCAAAGCGCGAAAGCGGCGGCATAAAATAAAGCCAGCCCCGCTGGTAACAGCGCGACCGCAAGCGGCATGAGCCATAAATATCTTTCCGCTTCCACCAAAAAGGCCGCACCCAACCAATAAAGCCCGAATAAAAATTGGCCAAAACCAAACAGCCAGCCGGTTGCAAACGCACCACGCCAATTTTCCGCACCCGCCAGCCGCCAATAAAGCACAGGATAAAGTATAAAAATAAGCGGCCAAAAACCTAAAGGCGGCAAAGCAAAAACCAGCCCCGCCCCGCAGGCAAAACTTAACGCCGCCTTGCGCCCGCCTTTTAATTGCGTGATTTTTTCCGCCGCGTTCTGCACAGCTTAATCAATATCCACCGCGCCATGCGCTTTGGTTTTGGGCGCGGTTTTGTTTTTCTTTTTTTCAAAACTTGGCACAACGCGAATCCGCAATGTTTTAATCCGCCTTGCATCAACATCGCGCACTTCAAATTCCAACCCGCTTACATGGGTTAGCACTTGTCCGCGTTGCGGCACTTGCCCTGCCAAAGCGAAAACCAGCCCACCTACGGTTTCAAAATCTTCATCTGCTGCCAAAAGCGTCACGCCCAAATAATTTTCCAGCTCGGCCACGGGCAGGCGCGCATCGGCTTCCAGCACGCCGGTGGCACGCGGCAAAAGGCGCGGGCGGTCATCTTCATCATGCTCGTCCTCAATGTCGCCGACAATTTCCTCCACCAAATCCTCAATCGTCACCAACCCATCAGTGCCGCCATATTCATCAACCACAATGGCCATGTGATTATGCGTGGTCTGCATACGTAAAAGCAAATCCAGCGCGGGCATGGAAGGCGGGGCGTAAAGCACATCGCGGCGTAGCGATTCCAAAGACTCAAACGCTTTATTTTGCGCCGTGAGCGCGAATAAATCCTTAATGTGAATCATACCAATAGGGTCGTCTAGCGTTTCGCGGTAAAGCGGCAGGCGCGAATGGGCGCAGCCGATAAAACGCGCCGTGACTTCTTCCAAAGGCAGCGCGACATCAATAGCGACAATATCAGCGCGTGGCACCATCACATTTTCCACCCGCACATCTTTGAAGCCGAGCAAATTACGCAACATGTGCAGCTCCTCGCCGCGCAAAGACGCATCACGCGCCGCATCATCTTCCAGCGCATCGGTGAGGCTGTCGCGCAGGCTGGTATCTTGTGCGCCGAATTTTTGTTTGGCACGTTCAAACAGCCCGTTTAATTTTTCTAATTTTTCAGGCGCAAAAAAATGGGCTATTAAATCGCGCAACATCACACGTCCCCTTGCATATCATAATCAATCTTAAACGCGCCCAGCACATTTTTTTCCAGCGCGACCATTTCTGCCGCCTCGTCATCTTTCATATGGTCATAGCCGAGCAAATGCAACATCCCATGCACGCAAAGATGCAGTAAATGGTCAAAGGGATTTTTGTTTTGCGCTTCGGCCTCAGTCAATAATGTTTCATGCGCGACCACCACATCGCCCAGCAAAGGTAGCTGGTCAGCATTCGGCGGCATATCAACGCCCATATCACCGATAGGAAAAGCCAGCACATTGGTGGCCTGATTTTTGCCGCGCCATTTATGGTTGAGTTTTGTAATATGGGCATCATCGCTCAGCACCAAGCTCACCTCATATGCCCCCGTGCTACCAGCTTGAACAAAAGCACATTGCATGGCACGCGCCAATACCGAACCCGCCGCCCAAGAGCCAGAATTGGCCAAGCCCAAGGGCGGTTTGTCCCATACGGGCAGGCGCAAAATTTCCACCTTAAGCGGCGCGACCACAAAACAGCTATGGCGCATTTTTGTCCTGCACATCATTGCTCGTATTTTTCTTAGCATCACTTAACGCCCCATCGCGGCGGCGATAGGCTTTCACAATTCGCGTCACCATATCATGGCGGACCACATCTTTTTCGGTAAAATTCACCACGCTCACGCCCTTTAGCGTGGGCAGAATTTCCAGCGCGTCTCGCAAGCCCGATTTCGCCCCAAAGGGCAAATCAATTTGCGTCGGGTCGCCCGTAACAACCATGCGGCTATTTTCGCCCATACGGGTGAGAAACATTTTCATTTGCATGGGCGTGGCATTTTGCGCTTCATCTAAAATCACAAAACTATTAGCCAGCGTCCGCCCGCGCATAAAAGCAAGCGGCGCGATTTCAATTTCGCCTGCTTCCATACAGCGCATCACTTGCGGGCCGGGTAGCATATCATAAAGTGCGTCATAAAGCGGTGTGAGATAGGGATCCACCTTGTCGCGCATATCGCCCGGCAAAAAGCCGAGACTTTCGCCCGCCTCTACGGCTGGCCGCGACAGAATAATCCTATCAATTTGCCCCGCGCTTAAAAGCGAAGCGGCGACCGCCACGGCCAAATATGTTTTGCCTGTCCCCGCAGGACCCGTGCCAACCACAAGCTCTTGCGTCTGCAATGCGTCAATATAAGCGGCTTGGGTGGGCGAGCGCGGCGTTATCGCACGTCTTTGTGTGCGAATTTCATTTTCCGCCGCCGCTTTGTCGGCCTGTTTCACATCAATCGGGGCAAGGGTCATGCGTAAAGCTCCATCTATATCACCACGGGTAATTTCGTGACCGTCCTTTAATCTTTTGTATAAAACACGCAGCACTTCCCGCGCATGGGCGAGCGCGGCGGGTGCGCCGGTTAAAAACAAACGATTGCCGCGCTGGTTCGCGCCAATGCTGAGCCGTTCTTCAATGCGGGCAAGATGCGCGTTTTGTGCGCCGAACAAAGTGGGGAGCAAACGATTATCGTCAAAATCCAGCACTAATCTTTCGGGCGCGGCATCGGCTTGCGCTTCTAGCACGGCTTGGCTTCGCATTTGGCTGGTGGGAATGGCGGGGGGGCTGCTCAACCGACACCTCGCACGGGATACGCCTCATGCTCAAAACATAACGCGAAAATCGGGGCTGTTTCATGCGTCTTCATATAAATTCACTATGAGGCCAATAACGCCCAGATGCAAGCAGATTTTTATCACGCCGACTCAGCCAGATTTGCCACCAGCCGCCCGCTTAAACTATTGGCATGGGCGCGGGTCATTTCAACTGGCAGGATTTGCCCGATAATCCCATCCGCCCCATGAGCAATATGGACATTTTGCAAATAGGGACTGCGCCCGACCATTTGCCCGTGTTTTTTGCCCGCCTTTTCAAACAGCACGGGCAGGGTTTGGCCTTCCAAACTGCGATTAAAATCCCATTGCTGTTCATTTAACACAGCTTGCAATTTGGCCAGCCGTTCGGATTTAATTTCCTCTGGCACTTGGTTGTCGGCCTCGCCCGCAGGGGTGCCGGGGCGCGGCGAGTATTTGAAACTATAGGCTTGGGCATAGCCCACTTCGCGCACTAGGGTCATGGTGGCGGCAAAATCCGCTTCCGTTTCGCCCGGAAAGCCGACAATAAAATCAGACGACAATGCCAAATCAGGCCGCGCTGTGCGTATGCGTTCAATCAATTTCACATAAGCCTCTGCTGTATGGTTGCGATTCATCGCCGCGAGAATTTTATCTGACCCCGCCTGCACGGGCAGATGCAAATAAGGCATGAGCTTGTCCAATTCCCCATGCGCGGCAATTAAATCATCATCCATATCACGCGGATGCGACGTTGTGTAACGCAGCCGTTCCAGCCCCTCAATGCTGGCCAACCGCCGCAACAGCCCGCCTAAAAATAAGCCGCTCGCTTTATCATGCCACGCATTAACATTCTGCCCCAAAAGCGTAATTTCGCACACGCCTTGCGCCACCAAAGCCCGCGCTTCGGCTTCAATTTCCGCCATAGCACGCGACACTTCCGCCCCTCTTGTGTAAGGCACAACGCAAAAAGTGCAAAACTTATCGCACCCTTCTTGTATGGTGACAAAAGCCGAAGGCGCACGGGTGAGCGGTTTGCGTCGGGCTTGTTTCAGCGCGGCGAATTTTTCTTCCGCTGGAAAATCTGTGCGTATCACCCCCGCGCCATTACCTGCGCGGCGATTTTCTGCCAGCTCGCTTAACATATCGGGCAGAGCTTGAAAAGTTTGCGGGCCGAAAACCAAATCCACCACAGGCGCACGGCGGATAATTTCGCGCCCTTCGGCTTGGGCGACACATCCAGCCACGCCAATCACCATATCGCCCTTTTTATTTTTCAATTTTTTCAGCCGCCCCAATTCGGAATAAATTTTCTCCGCCGCCTTTTCACGGATATGGCACGTATTCAAAATAACCATATCGGCTTGCTCCGCGCTTGGGGCCATGCCATAGCCCGCATGGCTCAAGGCCTCACCCATGCGCGTGCTGTCATAAACATTCATCTGACAACCATAGGTTTTTATGAAAACGGATTTTGTCATTCACTGCTCCCTATATGAGAAAACGCCTCATGCGTGCCAACCGTAAAAGCGGCCAGCCCGCTTTGCACTTGTGCGTGCGCGGCTTTGGCCAATTCTTTGCGCCCCTTATGGCTGGCCAAATCGGTTGGCGGGTGGAAAATTAAATCCACCCTTATCGGCGGGCCCGCCAGCACTTTTAGCATATGCGGCACAAGGCTCAAATGCCCGACCCACGCATATTCTATCCGCATCCGTCTGCTCATGGGCAGGCCGCGCAATTTGGAAAATACCAGCGTCATGGGCTGGATTTTTATCGGCTTTTTATCCTCTGGGGTTTCAGCCGCCGCCAAAAGCGAAGACTTAAAAGGCAACACAATCGTGCCATTGCCGGTTGAGCCTTCGGCAAATAAAACCACCCGTTCTCCGGCGGCGAGTTTTTTCTGCATCGCGTTTTTTTGTTTCATGGTTTCGCCGACTTTTTTACGGCTAATAAAAATCGTCCCCGCCACCCGCGCCAGCAAACCAAAAAGCGGCCAACGCGCAATATCATCTTTAGAAACAAAATTCACTGGCACGGTTGCGCCAATCAGCACAATATCCAGCCAGCTCACATGGTTAGATAAAATCAACGTGCCGCGCTCTGGTTTTGGCCCATGCACACGCCTTTTAATGCTGGCTAAAAATAAAACCAGCCGAAAGGTTAGCACGGGCAAAATAGATTTTATCCGCCAGCCCGTCATGTGCAAAATAATTTGCACGGGCAGGCACACGACAACAAAAATAATGAGAATCGGCAAGCGCACGCAAAGTTTTATAATCGGCGGAAACATAAATCTTCCCCAAGCTATTTTTTCTTACCCAATGGCACGCCGTAAAGTTCTAGCCGATGGTCCACCAGCTTATAGCCGAGCTTACGGGCGACTTCGCGTTGGAGTTCTTCAATTTTTTCATTGGTAAATTCCACCACCTTGCCCGATTGCAAATCAATTAAATGGTCGTGATGGTCGTCTGAAATTGGCTCATAGCGCGACCGCCCATCGCCGAAATCATGGCGGGTTAAAATGCCGGCCTCTTCAAAAAGCCGCACCGTGCGATAAACAGTGGCAATAGAAATGCCTGCATCTTGGCGCACAGCACGCCGATGCAAAGCCTCCACATCGGGGTGGTCGGTGGCTTCGCTAATCACCCGCGCAATAATGCGCCTTTGGCTGGTCATCCGCATGCCCGCCTGTTCGCAAAGCTGTTCCAGCGTATCGGGTTTATCGGCTTGCTTATTATTCATAATATGCCCTTTTACCCCGTCTGATGGTTTGTGACCAGTTTTTTGCACATTAATATAGCGTCCGCCGTGCCATAATAGCCGCCGCGCCGCCCCACAGGCGCAAAGCCGCACCCCGCATAAAGCCCGCTCGCCGCCTCATTATTATGCGGCACTTCCAAATGCACCGCCTCGGCCCCCGCATGGGCGGCGGCTTGGCACACCGCTTGCACCAAAGCCCGCCCCCAGCCTTGCCGACGCTTTTCGGGGTGAACCGCAAGGGTCAGTATTTCGGCTTCTGCGCCTAGCCCGCGCCATAAAATAAAGCCGTGCTGTTCCGCCCCTTTAATCGCCAACCCATGCACATTATTTTGCGCCACCATATTGGCAAAACTTTCCGCCGTCCACGCCCCTGCCATAGATTGGGGCATACACAAAGCATGGAGCTTGGCCATAGCCGCCGCATCTGCAAAAGCCGTTACCGCACACATTTAATTCGGCAGCACCGCATCGGGTGGGCGCACATAAAGCGGCGCAGGTGGCGGCGCATTAGCGTCACGCTTAGGCATGGCCGCCACAAGCGGCACAATGTTTTTTGCATGCGGGTAAAGCGGCGTGTCAAAAATCTGCCACGCCTTTGGCACAGAAAATTCTTTTTGCAACACCGCCCCGCCTGTGCCTAAAATAATCATATCGCGTTTTGCATGGGCGGCGATAAAATCTTCCCCCGTTAAGGCGGCGGGTTCATTTTCTGCTTTGCCATTGGGCGCGAAACTTTGGCAGTAAAACTGCCCACGCCGTGCATCTACCACCACGCCGACAGGCACATTTTGCGCCCCCGACGCTAAAACTTCCGCCGCTAAAACTGCTAATGCGCCGACACCATAAACGCCCGCGCTATCATTATCATAGCGTGCCACCAGTGCCATCGCTCGCATCGCCGCCAGCCCGACCCGCACCCCCGCAAAAGTGCCCGGGCCCAGCGTCACGCCAAAGCGGTTCACCGCCGCCGCCGTCACCCCGCCTTGGGTCAGCAAAGCGTTAAGCATATCGGGTAAAATTTCGGCGTGTCCCCGCCCAATTTCGCGGTAATCGTCTAGCACTGTGCCATCGCTCAAGCGCAAAGCGGCGGAGCAGGCTTGCTGTGACGTATCGCACGCTAAAATAATGTCCTGCGCCCGCCCCAAAGCCTTGCCCTATTCCACCGCCCGCACTTGGGTAATGGTGGGAATAAAATGTTTAAGCAGATTTTCAATGCCTTGTTGCAATGTCACGGTCGCGCTGGGACAGCCCGCACACGCCCCGCGCATATAAAGGCTCACCACCCCGTCCTTATAGCTGTGAAACACAATATCGCCGCCATCTTGTGCCACGGCGGGGCGCACCCGCGTATCTAAAAGCTGTTTTATGGTGGCGATAATTTCCGCATCCGCCCCATCGGCTTCGGCTTCTGCCCCCGCCTCATCTGCGCCTGTGCTTGCGCCCGCTTGCATAACGGGCAAGCCAGACACAAAGAAATCCATAATCGCGGTTAAGAGTTGCGGCTTAAGGTGCTGCCATTCCGCCGCCCCTTTCGTTACGGAAATAAAATCGCTGCCCAAAAACACCCCTTCCACATGGTCAATCTTAAACAAAGCCTGCGCGAGGGGCGAGGCCGCCGCCGCCTCTTGATTAGGAAAATCGGCAGGCGGTGCCTTGCCCATCACTTCGCGGGCGGGCATAAATTTCAGCGTTGCAGGGTTGGGCGTTTCTTCGGTTTGGATAAACATGGGCTTTCCTTTTAAGTGAGGGCGTCAATTTGCTCATCGCTTAGCTCGCCCGGCACAATGGTCACGGGAATATGAAACCCCGCCTTGCCTGTGGCCAAAGCCGAAACAAGCGGGCCGGGTCCTTCCGGATCTGTGCCAGCGGCCAGCACTAATGTTGAAATGGTTGTGTCGCTATCAATGAGTTTCACAATTTCGGTAATTTTATCGCCCTCTAAAATATGCGTTTCTGGTTCGCGGCCTGCGATTTTTTTAACTTCCTCAGCCAGCTTAACCAAAATCCCTTGCGCTTCTTCGCGGGCTTCTTGTTTCATCAGGCTTTCCACGCCGAGCCAATGCTCAAACCCGCCCGGCTCTAAAATCGCCGCCAGCACCAGCCCGCCCGACGCGCTATGCGCCCGACGCTCTGCCCAGCGCAAAGCCGCCCGCGATTCTGGCGTGCCATCAATCACCACTAGAAATTTGCGCGGCAAATGTGCGTCATCATACATGCGGCTATCCTGCCACGCGCAAGCCAGCGCGGCAATGGTGTTTTTGCCCGCTTAAAGCAGGCCGATTTTTTCTTTCACCTGCCGTAAAATCGGCGTGGCCAGCGCGTCCGCCCGTTCTGCGCCCTTTTCCAGCACCTTGTCTAAAAAGCCTTTATCGGCGGCCAGACGCTGCATTTGCGCCCCGATAGGCGCGAGTTTTTCAATCGCCAAATCAGCCAGTTGCGGCTTAAAGTCAGAGAAATTTTTCCCCGCATATTCCGTCAAAACCGCTTCCACGCTTTGCTCGGCCAAAGCGGCGTAAATCGCAACCAAATTGGCCGCTTCAGGCCGCCCCTCCAGCCCCTTTTGGGTTTCGGGCAGAGGGTCGGCATCGGTTTTGGCTTTGCGGATTTTTTGGGCAATCGCATCGGCGTCATCGGTCATGGTGATGCGGGCCATATCAGAGGCTTCTGATTTTGACATTTTGCGCGTGCCATCACGCAGCGACATCACTCGCGCCCCGCGTGGCATAATAAGCGGTTCGGGCAGAGGGAAAAATTCTTCCCCGCCCATAAAATCATGGTTAAATTTTTGAGCAATATCGCGCACCAATTCCAAATGCTGTTTTTGGTCATCGCCCACTGGCACATGGGTCGCCCGATACGCCAAAATATCAGCCGCCATTAAATTGGGATAAACATAAAGCCCGACGCTGGCATTTTCACGATTCTTCCCCGCCTTTTCCTTAAATTGCGTCATCCGATTAAGCCAGCCAATCCGCGCCACGCAATTTAAGACCCATGCCAATTCTGCATGAGCCGACACCCGTGATTGGTTAAACACAATATGTTTATCCGCATCCACACCTGCGGCCAAAAAGGCGGCGGTGACTTCGTAAATGTTTTTCTTTAATTCTTGCGGCTCTTGCCACACCGTAATGGCGTGCAAATCCACCACGCAATAAAGACATTCATACGCATCTTGCAAGCGCACAAAATTGCGTATCGCGCCGAGATAATTGCCCAAATGCAAATTGCCCGTGGGTTGCACGCCAGAAAAAACCCGATTATTTGGAAGCGGTGAGGTCATTTTTTATGCCCAATCCTTTCCTTTATTTTATCGCCTGCTTGGGGTGTGATTTCAAGTCGCATCTTTATCTTTGCCCTTTTTTGCATGGGTGCGGAAATTTTGCCTTAGATTTTGCAAAACCCGATAAGGGTTCAGCCCGCCCCAAAGGCTCGCACACATTGTTGTGGTCACGCCAAAAGCCGCCACGCCAATTAAAATCTGGCACACCAGCCAAAGCGCACGGCCTGTTTGGTCTAGCGGCATTTCAAAAGGCTGGAACGCCAGCACCAGCCCCATCACCGCGCTAGACAAAGCCATGGAAATCACATTCACCATCAGCCTGCGGTCAGCCTGCCAATGCACCAAAGCGGCATGGACAAACATCAACACCAAAGTCAGCCAGCCAGCAATGCTGGTCGCCACCGCAATGGCGACATGCCCATAGGTGGGAAAATAGATAAGGCTCAGCGTGATATTGGTCGCCACGCCAAGGGCGGCATAAATAAAAGGCGCGCCTGTATCTTCGCGGGCGAAAAAGCTGGGCTGGACAATTTTCACCAACACAAAGGCCGGCAAGCCAAGCGTAAAACCTTGCAATGCCAAAGCCGCCGCCCTTGTATCGGCGGGGGTGAACGCGCCGCGCTCAAATAAAACCGATAAAATCGGATCGGCCAAAAGATACAAGCCCACACTGGCGGGCAGCGTTAAAAACAAAGCCAATTCCATGGAGCGGTTTTGGCTGTTCAATGCGCCGTCCACATCGCCCGCGCGCAAACGCCGTGCTATATCAGGCAGGAGCGCGACCGATAAAGACACGCCAATCACGCCAAGCGGTAATTGATAAAGACGGTCAGCATAATAAAGCCACGCCGCCGCGCCCGCTTGGGCAGATGCGATATTTGTGCCGACCAGCAAATTTATTTGCCCCACGCCCGCCGCCAAACTGCCCGGTATGGCCAGCATGAAAACCCGTTTAACATCTTTTGTCAGGCGCGGCATTTTCAACCGCAAACCCAAACCCGCCCGCAAGGCCGCCCACCACACCACGCCGAGTTGCACAAATCCGGCTACGGCCACGCCCCAAATTAAAAAATCCAAAGCCAGCCCGTCCATCATATAGGCCAGCCATAACGCGCCGACCAAAATAACATTCAGCAATATCGGCGCAAACGCCGCCACCGCAAAGCGGCCTGTGGCATTCAACATAGCGGCGAATAACGCCATAAGTGAGGTTGCTATTAAATAAGGAAAAGTGATACGCGCATAGCCGACCGCGCTCGCAAATTTTTCCACATCGCTTTCAAACCCTGCCGCCAGCGCGTAAACCAAAGCGGGCATAAAAATTTCGGCCAAAGCGGTAAAGCCGAGCAGCACAAACACCAACCATGCCAGCACATCTGCGGCCATGGCGCGTGCCGCCGTCAGCCCATCGCCTTCTAGCCGTTTGGCGAAAACGGGTACAAAGGCGGCGGCAAAAGCCCCTTCGGCAAAAAGGCGGCGAAATAAATTGGGCAGGCGAAAGGCGACCACGAAAATATCCGCCAAAGGGCCAGCTCCCAATGCGGCGGCGATAAACACATCGCGGATAAAGCCAGTCACGCGGCTGAGCAATGTTGCCCCGCCATTTGTGCCAGCCGCGCCTAAAAGCGAAAACCGCGCCATGTTCACGCCGCCTTAAAAATTTTTTTGTTAGATTTAATTGTGCCGATGGGGTCGCTTAAAGCGGCGTGCAATTTTTTACTGATATTATTCAACCGCATTTTATTGGTAATTTTCCCGCCCTCTAAATTTTGCACATAAAACACATCTACCGCACGCTCGCCAAATGTTGCCACGCGGGCAGAAATAATACTCACATTAAAATTAAAAAAACTATGGGTGAGCGCGTAAAGCAGTCCCGGCCTGTCCAGCCCACTGACTTCAATCACGGTTGAGTGTTGCGATAATTCATTATCTATAAAAACCGAAGGCGGGGTTTTGAACGCTGTCATTCTTTTCGCTTGGCGCAGTGGCACAATTTTATCAGACGGCAAAAATTCTTCCGCCATCACACGGCGGACAATTTGCATCAGCCTTTCAATCCGCCCGCCATCGGGCGAATGATGCGCCATCGGCTCTTGCACGCGCAGCACATCTAAAGCCATGCCGTCCCGCGTGGTTAAAATCCGCGCATCCACAATATCCAATCCCGCCACCGCGCACGCCCCGCACAGCCGCGCAAATAGCCCCGCATGGTCTTTGGCGATAAAAGTCAGCGTGGTGACATCTTGAAACGCATCGCTTTGCGTATCCATCACCATCGCCTCGCCTTTCATACCACTGAGTAAATCGGCATGATGGAGTTGCATTTCAATATCGGTAGAAAGCCAATAAGCATCATAATGGCGTTGCATATATTTTTTCCGCTTAGCGTCCGACCAATCGGCGTGGCGTTTTTTATGCGCCTCAATAAACCCATTTTGCGCCGCCGCAATCCGCATCGGCCTGTTGCTATGCGAGGCCGACCCCATCAGCCACGCCTCGCTTTCAAAATATAAATCACGCAATAACCGCCCCTTCCAGCCATTCCACACGCCCGGGCCGACCGCACGAATATCCACCACCGTCAGCACCAGTAAATGCTGTAACCGTTCAAGGTTCTGCACTTTGGCAACAAAATCTTCAATGGTTTTCGGGTCAGACAAATCGCGCCTTTGCGCTGTGTCGCTCATCACCAAATGTTCCAGCACCAGCCAAGCGGTTAAATCTGTTTCCGCTTGCGTCAGCCCCAAGCGCGGACCAATGCGCCGTGCAATCCGCGCACCCGCAATAGAATGGTCTTCCTCGCGCCCTTTGGCAATATCATGCAACAGCATGGCCAGATAAATAACTTTGCGGTTAATTTTTTTAGACATTAACTCATGCGCGAGCGGGTGGTCATCTTCCAGCTCACCGCGCTCAAGCGAGGCCAAAATCCCAATGGCGCGGAGCAAATGTTCATCTGCGGTATAATGGTGATACATATTAAATTGCATCATGGCGACAATGCGCCCAAAATCGGGCAGGAATTTTCCCAACACGCCCGCTTCATTCATGCGCCGCAAAATCCGTTCAGGGTGATTGCGCGAGGTCAGAATATCTAAAAAAAACTGATTGGCCTCTTTATTTTGCCGCAATTTATTATCTATCAACCCCAGCGAGCGCGTCACTTCGCGCAACGTATCGGGGTGAATACGCAATTTATAATCATTGGCCAGCTTAAACATACGAATAAGATTCACCGGATTTTTTTTGAACACATCACGGCGCACCATTTTTAACCTCTGGCCGTCAATGGTAAAACCATGCACCTGCTTTTGGCGGCGAAACAAAGCGGGCAGGCGAAACCCTGCTGGCTTTGTGTGTTGGTTTTCCAGCATAGAGCAGAAAATCCGCGTCAGGTCGCCGACATGTTTGGCGACCAAAAAATATTGCCGCATGAAACGCTCAACCTTATTCAAGCCCGCTATGGGCTTGATTTTCATTGCATCGGCCAAAGCCGTTTGCACATCAAAGCTCAGCCTTTCCTCAGGCCGTCCGGTGATAAAATGTAAATGGCATCGCACCGTCCATAAAAAATCATCGCATCGCTTAAACAAATTTAATTCTTCGCGGGTCAGCAGGCCTTGCGCCACCAGCTCGTCAATGCTTTTGACGCTATAGCAGTATTTCGCAATCCAAAATAAAGTATTGAGGTCGCGCAAACCACCTTTGCCTTCTTTCACATTGGGTTCAACCAAATAGCGGCTTTCGCCAGCGCGTTTATGGCGCACATCACGCTCGTCAAGTTTGGCTTCCACAAAAGCGCGTCTTGTGCGCGGAATAATTTTGTCAATATAACGCTCGCGCAAAATATCCACCAAATTTTCCGCCCCCCAAAGGTAACGCATTTCCAACATAGCGGTGCGTGCCAACATATCATCACGCGCCACCTGCATGGCTTCGTCCAAAGGGCGCACTGCATGGCCGACTTTCAGCCCCATATCCCATAAAACATAAAGCATATGGCCGATAAAAACCTCGCCTGCCTTTTGTGCCGTTTTGCTTTGCGTATCGGGCAGCACAAAAAGCAAATCAATATCCGAACCCGGCGCGAGTTTGCTCCGCCCATAACCGCCCACGGCCAGCAATGCCATTTTTTCCACCGCTTCGGCTTGGCGGGCCGATACCACATGATGCAAAATAAAATCGCCCAAAGTGCCAATCACATCATCCATCACATCACTGATAAGCCTTGCACAACGCGCCCCCTTATAGTCGCCTTTGTCTAATCCAGCTTTGGCCTTGCCGATTGCGTCCATATAGGCAGGCTTAATATATTCCAACGCCATTTGCCGCAAAGCCGCATCATCTTTTTGCGCTTCAGGCGGCAAGGCGCGGCGGCTTTTTTCCAGCCCCCGCGCCAGCCTGTCGGCATCTAGCAAGCGGGTTTTGAGCCGCTTGCGGCGTATGGTTTTGGGTTTCTTTTGCGTTTTTTGGCTCATGCCCTTTCATAGCACAATCGGGCGCAAAAGCCTATTTGCCTTCCGCCGCATAAAGGCGACATAGCCTATATAATATGTCTAACGCCTCACGCGGGCTAAGCGTATCAGGGTTCACCTCGCCGAGCATATCGCGCACCGCATCTGGCGTAGCTTCGGCTTGGCTTGGCGTAGAAAAAAGCGGCAAGGCCTCAGCAATGGCATCGGCCCCGCCTGCCCCACTGCGCTGGCTGTCTTCTAATTCGGCCAACACTGCCCGCGCCCGCCCAATCACCGCATCGGGCAGACCCGCCAATTCAGCCACATGAATCCCATAAGACCTATCCGCCGCGCCTGTGCCAATTTCATGCAGAAAAACAATTTCGCCCTTATGCTCGCGCACTTTCATCGTGGCATTGCCCAAACCGTCCAGCCTTGCGCCCAGCGCGGTGAGTTCATGATAATGCGTGGCAAATAACGCCCGACAGCGATTAACTTCATGCAAATGCTCCACCGTTGCCCAAGCAATAGACAGCCCGTCAAAAGTCGCTGTGCCGCGCCCAATTTCGTCTAAGATAACCAGACTTTTATCACTCGCTTGATTCAAAATCGCCGCCGTTTCCACCATTTCCACCATAAAAGTGGACCGCCCTTGGGCTAAATCATCCGCCGCCCCGACACGGCTAAACAGCTGGTCCACCAGCCCAATTTCCGCCCGCTTGGCTGGCACAAAACAGCCCATTTGCGCTAAAATCACCATGAGCGCGTTTTGGCGCAAATAGGTGGATTTACCCGCCATATTCGGACCGGTCAGCAACATTAAACGGCACGGCGGCAGTTGCGTGTCGCCCGCTTGTTCTGTTGGCGCGTCATCGCCCGACAAGCTGCAATCATTGGCAATAAACGCGCCCTCTTGGCGTTTGGCCAAAGCCGCCTCCACCACTGGATGCCGCCCCGCTTCAATATAATGTCGCTTATCAGTAAAAATTTTAGGCCGCACCCAGTCGCGCTCGCGTGCCAATTCGGCATTGGCGGCGGCGACATCTAAAACCGCCAGCGCGTCACCCGCCTCGGTAATTAGCCCCGCCGCCGATTCTATTTCGCTTAGCAAACGGGCGTAAATTTCCTGTTCTAGCCCGACCGCTTTTTCGCCCGCACGGGACATTTCCCCCGCCAATTCGGCCAGCTCATGGGTAGAAAAGCGCACCGAACTGGCCAGCGTTTGGCGATGGATAAACACCTCCCCATGCGGCGGCGTCATTAACTTATCACCATGCGCGACTGGCACATCAATATGATAGCCCAGCACTGCATTATATTTAACCTTCAGCGATTTAATCCCGGTCTTGGCCGCATATTTATTTTGCAAACCCGCAATGACGCGGCGGCTTTCATCACGCAAGCGGCGGGTTTCGTCCAAAGCGACATCATAGCCGCCCGCGACAAAACCGCCATCACGCGCCAGCACGGGTAGTTCATCAGCTAACGCCGCTTGTAAATGCGTCACCAATTTATCCAGCGCGTCTATATTTTTACTTATCGCGCCCAAAGCGGTTTTAATTTCGCACGGCATATCTTTTTCATGCGCCGCTAAAGTTTTTTCAATCGCAAAGCCTTGCGCCAGCCCTTGCGCGACCGCCTGCATATCACGCGGCCCACCGCGCCCTAAAGAAAGCCGCGCCAAGCCGCGTGCCATATCTGGCACCCCGCGCAAGGTCTTTCGCAATGTTTCGCACGGGTCAGCATGGGCGACAAAAAACCCCACCCCATCATGGCGGGCTTTAATGGCCTCTGCATCGGTTAAAGGCGTGGTCAGCCGTGTCGCCAACAGCCTTGCGCCCGCCCCGCTTACGGTAAAATCTATTATGTCCAGCAGGCTGCCCGCCCGTTCGCCCGCAAGGGTTTGGGTCAGCTCCAAATTGCGGCGCGTGGCCGCATCTAGCCGCATGGCTTGGCCATCGCCCGACAGCTTGGGTGTTTTCAGCTTTGGCATTTTGCCAATTTGCGTCAGCTCCAAATAGGTCATCAGCGCACCCGCAGCCGCCATTTGCGCCCGTGTCCATGTGCCAAAGCCGTCTAGCGTGTCCACCGCGTAAGCCGCGCATAAAGCCTTGCGCCCTTGCTCCACCCCGCATTGGCTCGCCGCCATTGGGCTTATCGCAATATGGGGTGCGCTGGTTTGCGCCGCCGCTTCAAAATCCCGCGCCAAATTATCGGGGCATTTTTCTGCCAGCAAAAGCTCACGCGGCGCAAGCCCTGCTAATTGCGCTTGTAATTTTTGCGGCGCACCGCCCATCACTTGCACATCGCCTGTAGACATATCCAACCACGCCAAGGCTAAAGCCTCCGTTCCGCTTTCGCCTGTATGCACCAAAGCGGCGAGATAATTATGCGACCGCGCTTCCAGCAAGGCGTCTTCGGTCAGCGTGCCGGGTGTGACCAAGCGCACCACTTCGCGCCGCACCACCGCTTTAGACCCACGCTTTTTCGCCGCCTCTGGAGCTTCCATTTGTTCGCAAATCGCCACCTTAAAACCTTTGCGAATGAGGCGTTGCAAATAAGTTTCCGCCGCATGAAATGGCACGCCGCACATTGGCACGGGCTGGCCTAAATGCTGGCCGCGATGGGTGAGCGTAATATCCAAAGCCGCCGCCGCCGCGAGCGCGTCATCAAAAAATAATTCGTAAAAATCGCCCATGCGGTAAAACAGCAAATAATCGGCGTAAGATTCTTTAATCGCCAAAAATTGCGCCATCATGGGCGTAGGGGCTTTTGCCTCTTTTGTGCTTTGTGCCTCTGGTGGGGGTGATATTTCCGTCATTGGGTTTGTGCAATTTAAGTGTTAAATGACCGCCTCAAGCCTACTCCAACAAAGCCCTATCGCCAAGCCTACATTCTGCCCCCTTATGGGGGGCTTGTTTTTCCACCCCTGACCCCCTAAAACTAGGCCAGAAACGATTGGACGAAAAATGGACGATAATACAGATAAAACCATATCCGACCGCGAGGCTTTGCGTTTTCACACACGCGGCCAGCCCGGCAAACTTGAAATTAACCCCACCAAGCCGATGGCCACCCAGCGCGATTTATCGCTGGCCTATTCGCCCGGCGTGGCCGCCCCTGTGCGTGCCATTGCCAAAGATGCTGATAGTTCTTACGACTACACCTCACGCGGCAATATGGTTGCGGTGATTTCCAATGGCACGGCGATTTTAGGGCTGGGCAATTTGGGCGCATTGGCCTCTAAGCCAGTTATGGAAGGCAAGGCGATTTTGTTCAAACGTTTTGCCGATGTGGATTCCATTGATTTGGAAGTGGACACAGAAAATGCCGATGAATTTGTCAATGCGGTGAAACATTTAGGGCCGTCCTTTGGCGGCATTAACCTAGAAGATATTAAAGCACCAGAATGTTTTATCATTGAACAGCAATTACGCGAGCTGATGGATATTCCCATTTTCCATGACGACCAGCACGGCACAGCGATAATTTGCACCGCGGGGCTTATCAATGCCTTGCATCTGACAGGCCGTGATTTGAAAAAAACAAAAATTGTGATGAATGGCGCGGGCGCGGCGGGCATTGCCTGTATGGAATTGCTTAAAGCCATGGGCGTGAAACCCGATAATGCGATTTTGTGCGACACAAAGGGCGTCATTCACAAAGACCGCACCGATGGTATGAACCAATGGAAAGCCGCCCATGCCGCCAAAACAGATTTACGCACACTCGGCGATGCGATGAAGGGCGCGGATGTTTTTCTTGGCCTGTCGGTTAAAGGTGCGCTCACCCCGCAAATGGTTAAATCTATGGCTAAGAACCCGATAATTTTTGCGATGGCCAATCCCGACCCGGAAATCACGCCTGAAGAAGTCGCGCAAATTCGTGATGATGCGATTGTCGCCACGGGGCGGTCGGATTATCCCAATCAGGTCAATAATGTTTTGGGTTTCCCATATATTTTTCGCGGCGCGTTAGATGTGCGGGCGACCACCATTAACGAAGAAATGAAAATTGCCGCCGCCCATGCTTTGGCCGCTTTGGCGCGGGAAGATGTGCCAGATGAAGTCGCCATTGCCTATGGCGGCGACCGCCCGTCTTTTGGGCCAAATTACATTATCCCCGTCCCCTTTGACCCGCGCCTGATACGCGACATTCCCCCCGCCATTGCCCAAGCGGCGATGGATACGGGCGTGGCGGGTCAGCCCATTAGCGATATGGACGCTTATAAGCACCAGCTTTCGGCGCGGCTTGACCCGACCGCCAGCACTTTGCAGGTGATTATGAACAAGGTGAAAAAAACGCCCAAGCGGATGATTTTTGCCGAAGGCGAGCAAGAAGCCGTTATCCGTGCGGCGGTCGCGTATAAAGATAGCGGGCTGGGCGATGCGGTGTTAATTGGCCGTGATGAAATTGTGCAAAAAAATATGAAAGAGGTGGGCTTAGAAGACCGCACTGATATTGAAATTGCCAATACGAGCAAATCCAGCCGCGTAAAAGAATATACTGATTTTCTTTATGCGCGTTTACAGCGCAAGGGATTTTTATACCGTGATGTAGAGCGCATGGTTTCCAATGACCGCAACATTTTCGGCGCGTGTATGTTGCAAATGGGCGATGCTGAAGGCATGATTACTGGTGTGACGCGCAATTATTCTGTCGCCCTTGAACAAATTTCCACTGTCATTGACCCGCAAAAAGGCAAACGCCTGATTGGCCTGTCTATGTTGGTTGTGCGTGGGCGCACAGTTTTAGTGGCCGACACCAATGTGCATGATATGCCCAGCGGTGAAGAGCTGGCCGATATTGCTGAAATGGCCGCCAGCACAGCGCGGAGTTTGGGTTATGAGCCGCGTGTCGCTTTGCTCGCCTATTCTAATTTTGGCCATCCAGAAGGCGACCGCTCCAAACATGTGCGCGATGCGGTGAAAATTCTCAACGCCCGCAAGGTGGATTTTGAATTTGACGGCGATATGGCCGCTGATGTCGCGCTTAACAAAAATGCCCGCGAGCTTTATCCTTTCATGGCCTTAAAAGACAATGCCAATGTGTTGGTTATGCCCGCCATTCACGCCGCCAGCATTTCCACCAAAATGCTTAACGAATTGGGCGGGGCGACTCTTATCGGGCCGATGCTGTGCGGGCTGTCAAAATCTGTGCAAATTGCCCGCATTGGGGCGACCTCATCTGAACTGCTCAATATGGCCGCCATTGCCGCTTATGATTTTTAATGTATGGACGCAGGTGGAGCTTGCGCCGCTTTTGCCGCTTTCGGGGCTTTGTCATTTTGCGCCAGCCCGCGCCACACCAAAGCCGAGGCAATATGCGCTTGGCTCGGCTGTGCCGCACCGGCTAAATCGGCCAATGTGCGCCCGACCCGTAAAATACGATTAAAGCCACGCGCCGTTAGCCCCGCTTGATTGGCCGCTTGGTCTAACATCACCGCCCCGCCGCATCGGGTTTGGTCAGGCGCAATAAATCTTCCCCGTCCAAATGCGCGTTTAGCACGCCTCCATTGCGTTCTAATTGAATATGGCGTGCCGCGACCACGCGCTTGGCGACATCGGCACTGCTTTCGCCCGCTTTGGCTTCTATCATTTCGCGCAATGCCACGGGCGGCACATCAATGCGAATATCAAAGCGGTCAAGCAACGGGCCAGAAAGTTTGGACAAATAATCCTGCATACAAAGCGGCAAACGATGGCACGCCAATTCGGGATCTGCCGCATGGCCACAACGACACGGATTCATTGCCGCCACTAATTGAAACCGAGACGGGTAAGAAATATGCGCGGCGGCGCGGGCCACTGAAACCGTGCCTGTTTCTATGGGTTGGCGCAACGCATCTAATGTTTGGCGCGAAAATTCGGGCAGCTCATCTAAAAACAAAACCCCATTATGCGCCAATGAAATTTCACCGGGTCGTGCCTGTTTGCCCCCGCCGACCAAAGCCGCCATAGACGCTGAATGATGCGGCGTGCGAAACGGACGCCGTGTTGCCATATGCACCCCACTCACCCGTCCATCCGATTGCAAAGCCCGACCCGCAAGGCTTTCAATCATGGTAATTTCTAAACGTTCTTTCGCCGTAAGCGGCGGTAAAATGCTCGGCAGACGTGCCGCCAACATGGACTTACCCGCACCCGGCGGGCCGGTCATCAGTAAATTATGCCCACCTGCGGCGGCCACTTCCAACGCGAGCCGTGCCTGTAACTGGCCGCGAATATCGCTTAAATCGGGGATATTATCGGCCACGCTTTCGCGCCCTTTTTCGGGCGGCGCAAGCAAACGCTCACCCTTAAAATGGTTCACAATTTCCAGCAAATTGCTGGCCGCCAAAATGCCTTTCTGCTCTGGCTCGCCCAGCCCCGACCATGCCGCTTCCGCCCCGCAAGCGGCAGGGCATATCAAACCCGCGCCCCATTCCAAGCGCGGCCATGGCGGCGGGCAGCACGCCCGGCACTGCCGAAATGCCGCCATCTAGCGACAGCTCACCCATGGCGACAAAATTTTCCAATTCCTCGGCAGGCAACGCGCCCATCGCCACCATCAATCCCAAAGCAATGGGCAAATCATAATGGCTGCCTTCTTTGGGCAAATCGGCGGGCGCGAGGTTCACCGTTATTCTTTCCGCAGGCAGTCCCAAACCCATCGCCGCTAAAGCCGAGCGCACTCTTTCGCGGCTTTCGGCGACGGCCTTGTCGGGCAGGCCGACCATATTGAAAACCATTTTACCCGGCGCGACATGCACTTGCACATCCACCTTAACGGCGTTAATGCCCTGAAAGGAAAGTGTTTTGATACGTGCTACCATTTTCTTTTTCTTCGCGCTCCTGCTGGCTTTAGGTTAAGCAAAAATCCCCCGCCCTGCAATATATTACATGGCACAGATGACACAATGCGCGAATATCCGCTTTGTCGCCCGCCAAGCGGCTTGCTCTGTGGCCTGAGCATGGTTTATGGATAGGCGTGTTTTGTAATTGCGTGGGGTTTTTATGTTTAAGCGTAAGCGTATTAAAGTGCATATTGGCGATATATTTGCCGAGCAAATCCGTGCCGAAGGGCGGATTCTCAAAGCCTTAGGGCTGAATAAAAATGCCGCTAAGGGGCAGTTTTCATCGCATTGGGCGGTCACGGCCATTCGCACCATTGACGGCCTCGCCCATGCCGAAATGCGGATTCCCAATAATTCAGCCAAGCGGCTTATCGCCATTGACTCTTTGGAGTTGCAAGAAAACTATGAGCGCGTGGAACACAAAGCCGCCAATGCAAAAAACGCGGCGTAAAATTCACCCGCGCCTTTTTTCCACCGCGTCCCAAAACAGCGCGGCAATATCCGCCCCGCCAAAGGCTTTTATTTCACGCAAACATGTTGGCGAAGTCACATTGATTTCCGTGAGCCTGTCGCCAATCACATCTATCCCCGCCAGCACAATGCCGGCCTCATGCAAATAGCCGCCAATCCTGTCGGCAATGGCTTTGTCTTGCGCCGTCAGTTCCGCCGCCCGTGCTGTGCCGCCCGCATGGACATTCGCCCGCGCATCGCCCTTAGACGGCACACGATTGAGCGCGCCCACCGCTTTGCCTTCAATTAAAATAATGCGCTTGTCGCCCTGTTTAATTTCAGGCAGATATTTTTGTGCGATAATCGGCTCTTTGCTGGCGGTAAAAAACATATCCAGCAGGGCGGCGAAATTTTCATTTTCAGGCGACACATGAAACACCCCCGCCCCGCCATTGCCGTAAAGCGGTTTGATAATAATATCCTTATGCGTGGTGCGGAAATTTTTCAGCGCGTTTTTATCGCGGCTTATCATGGTTGGTGCGACCAACCCATCAAATAAAAATGGCAGCAATTTTTCCGGCGCGTTGCGAATAGCGGTTGGATTATTCACCACCAAAACATCAGGGTGCAATTTTTCCAACAAATACGTATTGGTAATATACGCCATATCAAAGGGCGGGTCTTGGCGTATCAGCACCACATCTAATTCGCGCAAATTGGTTTGCTGTGTCGCCCCATAGGTAAAAGGGTCACCCGCCTCATCGCGCAAAGTCAAAGCGGTTAAAGCCGCCGTCAGCTCCTGCCCGTCCAGCGTCAGGCTTTCGGGCAGATAGAAAAATAATTCATGCCCGCGCTTTTGCGCTTCCAAGCCCAGCGCGAAGCTGGTATCGGCGGCCACATCAATGCCCTCCAGCGCGTCCATTTGCACAGCGACTTTAAGCGGTTTTGTCATTATATATACACCCTATTGCGCGTCTGTTTTTTTCAATTCCTGTGCGGCTTGAAACGCCAATTCCATTTCGGACATGGTTTCAAATATCATTTTAATATCCGCCACCCCGTCCAGCGTCCGCGCATGGTCTATCACGCGCTGGCCTTCTTGCTGTGTCAGGGCAATGCCCAAAATATATACCACATTGCGATGCACATGAATGATGAAATTCACTGCCGAAATCTCGCCGTCTAACAGCAATTTGGTTTTCAGCCGCGTGGAAAGCCAGCCATCGCGCACCGCTTGGGCGGCACTGCGCTTGTCACTAATCACCACCTCATTAAACACCCCGCGCACCTTTTCATGTGCGCCTGCGACTTCGCTCAGCATTTTTTGTGCCGCCTCATTTGGCACGGTGCCAGTCACCAGCACCCGTCCAGCCATAGAGTCAATGGACACGTTCAAAAATAATGTGTCGTCACGGCTCAACATTTCGGTGACAATATCTAATTTTATTTGCGCGTCATTGAGGGTTTTTTCAAAACCCGACAGGCGTATCGCTGCCACCCCTGCGGTGGACACACTGCCGACAATCATGCTCGGCACAGTGCAGGCCGATAAAAACCACACGCTAAGAAAAACAAACCCGATTGCTTTTTTATTTTTCACTTTATCTTTCATCGCGCTCCTTTACGGGTGCCAAATGGCGGGGAAATGTTTCGGCCATGTTTTGGGTGTAATACAAATCGCATCAAACTGCCACGCACAATGGGTCAATCGTTTTTCATGTCCCATAAAATGCTCCGCGCTTGCCTCAATGCGCCGCCATTGATGCTCGGTCAGCGCGTTAAGAGCTTGCTCTGCTGTGGCGCGAGCTTTAATTTCCACAAAAATAACCCGCCGCCCGCGCTTGGCAATCACATCCACTTCCCCATAGGGCGAGCGATACCGCCGATGCAAAATCCGCCAGCCCTTTAGGCGCAAAAACCAAACCGCTTTTGTTTCCGCCAGCCAGCCCGTGCGGTGTCTTTTATCTCGGCTCATTTATTTTTCAGCCCCAAGCCCAACTGATACACATCACGCCGCGCCCAGCCCGATTCTTTGGCCACCTGCGCCGCCGCATCACGCACCCCCATTTGCGCCAAAGCCGCTTCCAGCCCCGCCTGCACCATGGCCTTATCCCAAGCCTCTGCCGCCTCAGGCGGGGCGACCAGCACCGTCACTTCCCCTTTCGGCGTGCCTTGTTTTTCGTAAAAACCCAAAACTTCCCGCACTGTGCCACGGCGTAGCTCTTCAAATTTTTTTGTCAGCTCACGGGCAATAATAATTTCCCGCGCTCCCAAAACCGCGTCAATATCGGCCAGCAAATCTTTCAACCGTTTCGCGCTTTCAAATAAAATCAGCGTAGCCACAATGGGGCGCACAGTTTCCAACAGTTTTTGCCTTTGGCTTTGCTTTGCCCCGCAAAAGCCGACAAACATAAATTTATCACTTGGCACGCCAGCAATGCTTAACGCCGCAATCGGTGCGCTCGCGCCCGGCACAGCAAAAACTTTCAGCCCTTCCCCATGGCACGCCTGCACCAGCCGATAGCCCGGGTCAGAAATAAGCGGTGTGCCAGCATCTGAAATCAACGCCACCGCCGCCCCATTTTTTATCGCGTGTAAAATTTTAGGCCGAAGCTGTGCGCCATTATGGTCGTGATAGGCCGCCAGCCCGCCCGCGTCCAAACCATATAAAGCAAATAATTTTTTGCTCACCCTTGTGTCTTCGCAAAAAATTTTATCCGCCGCCGCCAGCACGTCCAATGCCCGTAGCGTAATATCACGCGCATGGCCAATGGGCGTGGCGACAATATAAAGCCCCGCCGCTAAATTTTCGCGGCGCAAAGCCAAAGCGGCGGGGGTGTCAGAGGGTGTTTGCGTGGCCATGCCCCAGCAAAAAACAATTTGGCGCAAATGACAAGTGGGGCAAGTGGCGCAAATGGGTCTTTTTCCCGACACATTTTCCTGCCAATATAAAGCCATGATACAAAAACGGGCATTATTGATTTCCCTCATGCTGGTGCTGGCCGCTTGCACCCCGCCGCATGGTGTCCCTTCAGCCACGCCTGCCCCCACAGGCGAAAAAACGCAAAATTATCAGCCCCTTAACCCTGCCGTGCAAACCCCGCCGCCGATTTTGCCCTCACGCATTGCCGAAAGCACCCATGCTTTCCTCCGCGCCCTCCCGCGCAGCCGCAATGTGCCGACCGCTTATGACAAAACCGCCGCTTGGGTGGCCAGCCCCGATGCCCCACCCGCACAGGCTTTGGCGCGTGATGATGGCCGCATCCGCATTGGCCTGCTCCTGCCGCTTGGCGTAGAGGGCGCGGAAAATGAAAAAATAAGAACCATTGCTTATGATTTGCTCAACGCCGCCCAGCTTGCCATGTTTGATATTGGCCGTCCTGAAATCACCCTGATTGTTGAAGACACCAAAGCCACGCCCGAAGGCGCGGCCAAAGCCGCCCGCAAAGTCATTCAGCATGGCGCACAGCTTGTCATTGGTCCGCTTTTTGCCAATTCGGTGGAAGCGGTGCGCCCGATTATGCGCCGTGCCAATGTGCCGACCCTTGCCTTTTCTAATAATCGCGCCATTGCGGGGCGCGGCGTTTGGCTTATTGGTTTTTTGCCAGAGCAAAATCTCACCCGCATATTAAACGAAGCCCACGCGCAAGGTTTCACCCGCATTGCCGCGCTTATTCCGCAAACCGATTATGGCCGCCGCATTGAAACCGCGCTCGGCCCCATTATCAAACAGCTTGGCGGTGAATTGGTGCAGGTGGAAACGTATCAAGACCAAGCCCATGCTATGTTTGAACCCGCGCAAAAAATTGCCCAGCACGAAACCCGCAAGCAAGCATGGGCGGAAGAACGCCAACGCCTCACCGATGAGGCTGCCTTGATTTTATCCACCCTGCCCACTTTGCCCACGCTCCCTAATGTGCCGCCAGACGAAACCCCGACCATCACCCCCGCCATTACTGAAGACACCCCGCCAGAAGAAATTTGGGAAATGCTCGGCACGCTAGACCCCGAACTCAAAGCCGAATATGAGGCTTTGGGGCGGGTGGAAACTTT
The DNA here is from genome assembly GCA_965219965.1 of Parvibaculaceae bacterium. GTDB lineage: Bacteria > Pseudomonadota > Alphaproteobacteria > RS24 > RS24. The sequence continues at coordinate 1,347,330 of OZ244796.1, read as the reverse complement.
TGGCGCACTGCCTTATGACGCGGTTTTGATACCCGAAGGCGGGATAAAATTGCGCTCCCTCGCCCCGCTTCTGCCCTATTTTGATGTGGACCCAAGGCAGGTGAAATTTCTTGGCACTGGCCTTTGGGACGACCCGATATTAGGCCGTGAGCCGCCTCTGGTCGGCGGTTGGTATGCCGCCCCGCAGCCCGGCGGCTGGCAAAATTTTGCCAAACGCTACCAGACCATTTACGGCCACGCGCCCGTGCGGCTGGCCTCGCTCGCCTATGATGCGATGAGTTTGGTCGCCGCCTTGTCGGCCAATCACCGCACCGACCCTTTTGCGCGGAAAAATCTCACGACCGCCAATGGCTTTCAAGGCATTGACGGCATTTTTCGCCTCACCAAAGACGGCCTTAATGAACGCGGACTGGCCGTGCTAGAAGTCCGCCCCAAACGCAATCGGCTCATTAGCCCCGCGCCGAAAAATTTTGTTGCCATTGACCGTGGCAATGATAGGCGCGGGGTGAAACTTTCACTGCCGAAAGCGAAAAAGACCAAAGCGAAAAAACCACGCCCGCCAGCAATAGAAACCGAAACAGAAACCGAAATAGAAATAGAAGCGGACGCAAATTCAGATTTAGATTTAACCCAATAAATCCCCCGCCAGCGCGTCCAGCACATATTGTCCCTTAGGCGTGGCCGCTAAAATATCTTTTTTATTTTGCAACAGCCCGTGTTTTTGCAAAAACGCAATTTTTTCTTTTGGCAAAGCCGCCCCATGCGTTTCTAAATTTTTAAGCGGCACCCCATCGGCCAACCGCAAACCAAACAGCACCGCTTCATCGCGCCGCGCTTGCGCCGACATTTCTTCACACACGGCCAGCCCGCCGCTTTTTGTTTGTGTTGCCGCCAACCAGTCTTGCGGATTTTTTTCATTGACCAATGCAAAGCGTGTTTCGCCTGCCGCCATTTTCGCCGCCATTTTCACCATAAGTCGCCCATGCGCCCCCGCACCAATGCCGAGATAATCTGCCCCGTGCCAGCTTTTGATATTGTGCTGGCACGCATAACCCGCTTTGGCAAAATTGGAAATTTCATATTGGCGCAACCCCGCCGCCGTGCATAAATTGCGGGTCACATCAAAAAGCGCAATTTGCGTTTCCTCATCAGGCGGCACCAACGCGCCCTTTTCAAAACGCCGATAAAACGCCGTGCCTTTTTCCAGCGTCAACTGATAGGCCGACACATGGTGCGGCTGTAACGCCAAAGCCTGCGTCAATTCCGCCCGCCAGCCCGCCGCGCTTTGTTCGGGGCGGGCATAAATTAAATCAAATGAGGTTTTGTCAAAGGTTTTTTGCGCCATTGCAAATGCCGCCACCGCTTCCGCCGCGCTATGGGTGCGGCCTAAAAATTTCAACGCCGCATCATCTAAAGCCTGCACCCCCAAAGAAAGCCGTGTCACCCCCGCCGCCTTAAAATCCTGTGCCGCCGCCCGCGTAAAGCCATCGGGATTGGCCTCAAGGCTCACCTCCACCGCCTGTGCCAAACCAAAATGCTTATTAAGGCTTTCCAAAATCGCGCCCAATAATTTTGGCGGCATAAGCGCGGGCGTGCCGCCGCCGAAAAAAACGCTTTCAATTTCGCGCCGCTCCGTTAGCCCTGCCTGATGGGCGATATTCGCATCATAAGCCGCTTGCCAATCCGTCAGCGTAACCGCGCCCGAATTTTTGCCGCCTTTGTCGGCATAGACATTAAAATCACAATAGGGGCAAATCGCCGCGCAAAACGGCCAGTGAATATAAGCCAACAGGGGCGGCAGCGTTGGGGTGTCAGCCATCAAAACAATCGCGCACTAATTTTTCAAACGCCCGCGCCCGATGCGACATGGCATGTTTTCGCGCCGCCGCCATTTCGCCGAAAGTTTCGCCGTAACCTTCAGGGCAGAACATGGCATCATAGCCAAAACCATTTGCCCCACGCGGCGGCCAAACCAAATGCCCGTCCACCCGCCCTTCAAACAGCACCGCTTCGCGATTGGGCCATGCTAAGGCTAAAACACAAATAAAATGCGCCGCCCGACTCGCTTCTGATTTTTCCGCCAATTCCTTTTCCACCCGCTCCATCGCATAAGCAAAATCGCGCCCGCCTTCGGGTCGCTCCGCCCAGCGTGCCGAATAAATCCCCGGCGCACCGTCCAGCGCGTCCACCACCAAGCCGCTATCATCGGCCAAAGCGGGCAGCCCTGCCGCTTGTGCGGCGGCGTGGGCTTTGAGCTTGGCATTAGCGGCAAAGCTATCGCCGGTTTCTTCTGGCTCGTCCAGCCCTAAGGCCGCCGCGCTCACCACTGCCATGCCAAAAGGTGCGAGCAAGGCGGTGATTTCATCAATTTTGCCTTGATTATGGCTGGCCACCACCAGCTTGCCTGCCGCCAATCGCCGCCCCATGCGTCACCCGTCTGCCGCCTCCATAATGGCGTGCTTTTGCAACCCGACCAGCTCGCCAATGCCATTTTTGGCCAGTGCCAGCAAAGCGGCAAATTCATTTTCAGAAAAAACCTTGCCCTCTGCCGTGGCTTGAATTTCCACCAAGCCGCCCGCGCCGGTCATAATAAAATTGGCATCTGTGTCGGCGGTGCTGTCTTCGGCATAATCCAAATCCACCACCGCATGGCCGTGAAAAATCCCGCAAGAAATCGCCGCCACATGGTCGCTCAGCACCGCGCCTTTAACCATGCCTTGCATCTGCATCCACGCCACCGCTTGATGCAACGCCACCCACGCGCCCGTCACCGCCGCCGTGCGCGTGCCGCCATCGGCCTGTAGCACATCACAATCAAGGGTAATTTGCCTTTCGCCGAGCTGGCGCAAATCCACCACCGCCCGCAAAGACCGCCCGATAAGCCGTTGGATTTCCTGTGTGCGCCCCGTTTGCTTGCCTGCCGCCGCCTCGCGCCGCACCCTTTCGCCCGTTGCGCGGGGCAACATGCCATATTCTGCCGTCACCCAGCCTGTGCCGCCGCCGCGCAACCAAGGCGGCACGCGCTCTTCCACGCTGGCGGTGCATAAAACATGCGTGCCGCCGCATTTTATCAAACACGCCCCTTCAGCATGGGGGGCGACATTGACATCTATGGTCACGGGGCGCAGCGCGTCGGCAGTGCGCCCTGATGGGCGTTTAAGGGTCATTAACATTTCCGTTTTCCTAAACCCTTACTATCGCTTTGCGCCTTGCGGGGCAAGGTCTTGATATTATCGCCGCAAAGCCTTATGTAGCCATTATGAATAATGAGCCGAAAAATACGCCCGAAACCGCCGCCCCTGATGCGGGCGATATTGCGGGCGATACAGAAGATAAAGTCGCCGATATTCTCAAAGATGTCGCCGCCCCTGATATGGGTGCGCCTGATATGGAAACGGCCAAAACCCCTGAAGAGCAAGTGGTGGTTTTGCAAGATTTGGTGGCTAAACTCAATGAAACTTTGGCCAGCAAGGAAGATGAAATTTTGCGCTATGCGGCAGAGTTGCAAAACACCCGCAAGCGGGCGGAAAAAGACCGCACGGACGCACTTAAATATGGCGTGGCCAGCTTTGCCCGCGATATGGTGGCGGTGGGCGATAATCTCACCCGCGCCCTGAAAGCCATTGAAGAAATTGACGACACCGCCCGCACAGCTTTGCCCGATAATATCCGCGCCCTTTTAGAAGGTGTGGCCGCCACCGAGCGTGACCTTATCGCCGCCCTCCAGCGCAATGGGGTCAAGCCGCTCAACCCAATCGGCGAGAAATTTGATGCCAATTTCCACGAGGCCATGTTTGAAGCCCCCGATACGGGCGAGCCAAGCGGCACCATTATTCAAGTGGTGGAAATTGGCTTTATGATAGGCGACCGCTTGCTCCGTGCCGCCAAAGTGGGGGTGGCGAAAAATTAACACCCCATATAAAGAGGAAAAAAGGCAGAAAACCCCCATATATTGCGATTTTGCCCTTTTTCACCCTTTTTCATGCGTGCCACCTTGCAGGCGGGCGGGCGGATACTTATATAAACCACATGAAACGCCACCTATATAATGAGACGGGTGGCCATTTGAGGCAATTTGAGGAAAGAGAAAACAATGAGTAAAGTAATTGGCATTGACCTTGGCACAACGAATTCCTGCGTTTCGGTTATGGACGGGGCGACCCCGCGTGTGATTGAAAACGCCGAAGGCTCGCGCACCACCCCGTCAATGGTTGGCTTTGGCGAAGATGGCGAACGTTTGGTTGGCCAGCCCGCCAAACGCCAAGCTGTGACCAATCCAACTGACACGCTTTTTGCGGTGAAGCGTCTTATTGGCCGTCCCTATAACGACCCAGCCACGCAAAAAGACAAAGAAGTTGTCCCGTATGAAATTGTCAAATCCGATAATGGCGATGCGTGGGTTGCCGCACGCGGTGAGCAGTATTCGCCCGCGCAAATTTCGGCGATTATTTTGCAAAAAATGAAAGAAACGGCGGAAGCCTATTTGGGTGAAAAAGTAACGCAAGCCGTTATCACCGTGCCGGCCTATTTTAACGACTCGCAACGCCAAGCCACCAAAGATGCGGGTAAAATTGCGGGGCTGGAAGTTTTGCGGATTATTAACGAACCCACTGCCGCCTCGCTCGCCTATGGGCTAGATAAAAAAGATGGCCAAACCATTGTCGTTTATGATTTAGGCGGCGGCACATTTGATGTCTCCATTCTTGAAATTGGCGATGGGGTGTTTGAAGTCAAAGCCACTAATGGCGATACATTTCTTGGCGGTGAAGATTTTGACGCGGTGCTGGTCAACCATCTCGCCGATGAGTTCAAAAAAGAACAAGGCGTGGATTTGCGCGATGATAAAATGGCACTCCAACGCCTTAAAGAGGCCGCCGAGAAAGCCAAAATTGAGCTGTCCTCTTCCACCCAAACTGAAATTAACTTGCCCTTTATCACGGCAGACGCATCAGGGCCGAAACATATTAACACCAAGCTGACCCGTGCCACTTTGGAAGGGCTGGTGGAAGAGCTTATCCAGCGCACCCGCAAGCCTTGCGAGGCCGCGCTCAAAGATGCGGGCATTAACCCCGATGCGATTGACGAAGTCGTTTTGGTCGGCGGGCAAACCCGTATGCCGAAAATCCGTGACTTTGTCCAATCTGTTTTCGGCAAAGAACCCAATATGAGTGTGAACCCTGATGAAGTCGTCGCCATGGGCGCGGCCATTCAAGCAGGCGTGTTGCAAGGCGATGTTAAAGATGTGCTGCTCCTAGACGTCACCCCGCTTTCGCTGGGCATTGAAACTTTGGGCGGCGTGTTCACCCGTCTCATTGACCGCAACACCACAATCCCGACCAAAAAATCGCAAGTGTTTTCTACCGCCGAAGATAATCAAGCCGCCGTGACCATTTCTGTGTTTCAGGGCGAGCGTGAAATGGCCCGTGACAATAAAGCCTTGGGGCAATTTAATTTAGAAGGCATACCCGCCGCCCCGCGGGGTGTGCCGCAAATTGAAGTGGCCTTTGATATTGATGCCAATGGCATTGTTAATGTTTCGGCCACGGATAAAGCCACGGGCAAGGAGCAAAATATCCGCATTGAAGCCTCAGGTGGGCTGTCTGATGACGACATTGAAAAAATGGTTAAAGATGCCGAAACCAATGCCGATGCTGATAAAAAACGCCGCGAAGAAGCCGAGGCCCGCAATAATGCTGAGGCGTTAATTCACGCAACCGAAAAAACCATTGCTGAAAATGACGATAAAATTGACAAGGCCGATAAAGATGCTGCCGAGCTGGCCATTTCTGATTTGCAAGCCGCTTTGGAAGGCGAGGATATTTCGGCCATAGAAGAAAAATCGCAAAGCCTGCAACAAGCGGCGATGAAAATCGGTGAAGCGGTTTACAAAGCCCAACAGGAAGAAGGCGCGGCAAATGATGCGGCGGCAGATGCGGCGGCAGATGATGATGAGCAAAGCGTTGTAGATGCCGATTACGAAGAAGTCAAAAGTGACGATGACGAGCAGAAGGCGTCTTAGGTCTGTTTGTTAGGCCTGCTTGTCGCCCATTTTTGCCCATAAAGGAGTCGGTGTGGAAAAGCGCGATTTTTACGAAGTGCTTGGTGTGCCGCGTTCAGCCAGCGCGGCTGAGCTAAAATCGGCCTATCGCAAGCTGGCGAAGAAATACCACCCCGACCTGAATCCTGACGATAAGGTGGCGGAGAAAAATTTCAAAGAAGCCAGCGAGGCCTATGAATGTCTCAAAGACGACCAAAGCCGTGCCGCTTATGACCGCTTTGGCCATGCCGCTTTTCAAAATGGCACAGGCGGCGGGCGTGGCGGTGGCGGTGCGGGCTTTGAAGGCTTTGGCGCGTCTATGGGCGATATTTTTGAAGAATTTTTCGGACAAAGTTCAGGCCGTGCCAGAGGTGGCCGCCGCCAAAGGCGCGGACCACAGCGCGGCAATGATTTGCGCTATGACCTCACCATTAGTTTAGAAGAAAGTTTTGCAGGCCTATCCAAAGAAATAAATGTCACCAGCGCGGTGCATTGCGGCGTGTGCAAAGGTTCGGGCGCGAAAGCGGGAACGGGCATTGAAACTTGCGGCACATGTCAGGGGCATGGCAATGTGCGTATGCAGCAAGGCTTTTTCACCGTAGAGCAAACTTGTCGGGCTTGCGGCGGCGCGGGGCAAACCATTAAAGACCCTTGCCCTGATTGTCGCGGCAATGGCACGCAAAAGAAAAAGCGCAAACTTTCTTTTGACATCCCGCAAGGTGTGGAAAATAATATGCGTATCCGCCTCACGGGTGAGGGCGATGCGGGCGCACGCGGCGGCGACAAGGGCGACCTTTATGTTTTTATTTCCATTAAGCCGCACGACCTGCACCAGCGCGAGGGTGCGGATTTATTTTGCACCGTCCCCATTGCCATGACGCTGGCCGCCAAAGGTGGCACGATTGAAGTCCCGCTTTTAGACGGCAAGCGGGTGAAAGTTGCCATTCCCGAAGGCGCGCAATCGGGCCAGCAATTTCGTTTGCGCGGCAAGGGTATGCCCGTTCTACGCACCAATCGCGTAGGCGATTTATATGTCAAGCTGGCAGTGGAAACCCCGCACGCGCTCACCAAAAAGCAAAAAGAGCTGCTCGCCCAATTTGAAGACAGCCTGAAAAAAGACACTTTCCCCGAAAGCGCGGCCTATAAGGCGCGATTGGATGACTAGCCCGCCGCCGCTTAGCCTGCTATAGAGGGTTTATGAAACTGATTATAAATGGTTGCGGTGGCCGTATGGGGCGCACGCTTTTACGCATGGTGCATGACCACCCTGCTTGCACGCTGGCGGGTGGGCTAGAGGCGGCGGGCAGTTCCCTGCTTGGCCAAGATTTAGGCACATTATTTGGCGGCGAAGAAATTGGCCTAACCGCCAGCGATGACGCGCCGACCATGCTGAAAGATGCCGATGGGATTTTGGATTTCACCGCCCCCGATGCCAGCACATCATTGGCCGCCCTCGCCGCGCAGGGTCGTCTTGTCCATATTATTGGCACGACGGGTTTTGACAAAAAACAAGAAGCCGCCATTGCCGCCGCCGCCCGTCACGCGCAAATTGTGAAATCAGGCAATATGAGTTTGGGCGTGAACCTGCTCGCCGCTTTGGTGAAATGCGCCGCCGAAAGCCTATCCGATGATTGGGATATTGAAATTTTTGACCTGCATCACCGCGACAAAATTGACGCGCCGTCTGGCACGGCTTTGCTTTTGGGTGAAGCCGCCGCACAGGGGCGTGATACAAAATTAAACGCCCCGCAACATGACCGCAATGGCGCCCGCGAAAAAGGCGCGATTGGTTTTGCCTCGCAACGCGCAGGCGCGGCGGTGGGCGAACATGACGTCACTTTTGCGGGCGCGGCGGAACGGCTGGTGCTAAGCCATATTGCCGAAAACCGAGATATTTTCGCACATGGCGCAATCAATGCCGCACTTTGGGCGCAAACGCAAAAAGCGGGGCTATATTCTATGGCCGATGTTTTGGGGCTGGCCTAATGGCGCAGCTTGTTCTCATTCGGCACGGGCAAAGCACATGGAATGCCGAAAATCTTTTTACCGGTTGGCGCGACCCGGAGCTGACCGAAAAGGGCGAGGCCGAAGCCCGCCATGCGGGTGAAATACTTAAAACCAAAGGCATAGAATTTGACCGCGCCTTCACTTCCGCCCTCAAGCGGGCGCAAAAAACCTGCCAACTTCTGCTCGCCGCGCAAGGCCAGACGGGGCTGGAAACCATAGCCGATGCCGCTTTGAATGAGCGCGATTATGGCGCACTTTCCGGCCTTAATAAAGACGAGGCGCAGGAAAAATGGGGCGCAGAGCAAGTCCGCATTTGGCGGCGATCTTATGACGACCCGCCGCCTGAAGGCGAAAGCCTGAAAGACACCGCACAGCGCGTGTTGCCCTTTTTCACCGACCATATCCGCCCGCAACTCGCACAAGGCAAAAATATATTGGTCGCCGCGCATGGCAATTCGCTCCGTGCTTTGGTCATGGAATTAGACGGGCTAGACGCGCAAAGTATTTTAGATGTTGAAATTAGCACGGGCGAGCCAATTATTTATCAGCTTAACGATAAAGGCGCGGTCACAAGCAAAGAAATTTTAGCGAAAGACTAAAGCGCGTTTTCGGCTTTGAGCAAAGCCTCTTTAACATCAACGCCCCAGCGATAGTCGTGCAATTTTCCCGCACTGCTTAAAATGCGGTGGCATGGCACAAACCACGCCACTTGATTGCGCCCAATCGCTTGTCCCACAGGGCGTGCATGGCGGCCAATTTTTCTGCCCACACCTTTATATGTATCGGTTCTGCCCGCACCCACTTTAAGTAAGCTACGCCAAACTTTGTGTTGAAACTCTGTGCCGAACAGGCTCACGCCAATGCGTCCGCCCTTAAACGCATGGCTTAAAATTTTTTCCGCGTTTTTTTGTAAATCGGGCGGGCAGGGTTTTATTTCTGCGCCGTTAAATCGCGCCGCTAAATCGTCACGCACGGCGCGGGCATTTTTCGCGCCGACAAAACCCAAAGCCGCCAGCGATATTTCCGCCACCTCATTCAATGCCCCGTCCAAAAAAACCACGCACGCGCCCATAGGGCTTTGATAAAGCAAATGGTAAAAACACCGCCCCTTAATTTGCGCCTTGTCGTAAGTTTTAACCGATAGTTGTCCCATACCCCCACCCTAATGCCTCCCCGCTTTTCATGCAAGCATTGCGGCAAAGGCGTGTAAGTTTTATGATGGGCTATGACAAAAACCAAGACGCAAACCAAGACGCAAACAAAGCCCGCCCGCAAAGCCGCGCCTGCAAAGCCCAGCCCGCAAATGAAGCCCGCACAAATTGCCCGCTTTTTCGCCCGCTTGGCTAAGGCCAATCCCAACCCTGTGGGCGAGCTTGACCATACCAATCTTTACACCTTGCTGGTCGCCGTGGTGCTGTCGGCGCAAGCCACCGATAAGGGCGTAAACAAAGCCACGAAAAAACTTTTTCAAAAAGCCGACACGCCAGAAAAAATGGTCGCGCTGGGCGAACGCAAAATCCGTGACCACATAAAAACCATTGGCCTTTATCGCAATAAGGCGAAAAATGTTTTTCTGCTGTCGCAAATGCTTATTGAAAAATTTAACAGCACTGTGCCACCCGACCGTGACGCGCTCATAACGCTGCCGGGCGTGGGGCGCAAAACCGCCAATGTTGTCCTTAACATTGGTTTCGGCCAGCCGACTTTCGCGGTGGACACGCATATTTTCCGTCTTGGCAATCGCACGGGGCTGGCACGCGGCAAAAATGTTTTAGAAGTAGAACAGCAACTTGACCGCAATGTGCCAGAGCCTTACCGCGTTAACGCCCATCATTGGCTTATCCTGCATGGGCGTTACATTTGCAAAGCCCGCAAGCCCGATTGCCTAAATTGCGCGGTGCATGATTTATGCCGTTTCAAAGCCAAAGAGGGGCTGACAAAATGAGCGAAAAGAAATTTTCCGAAAAAAGATTCCATGTCACGGGCATGGGCGCGGCTTTGGTTGATGCTTTCGCCCCCATCAGTGAAGCCGAGCTTGCCGCGCTTGGCAGCACCAAAGGCGCGATGACGCTCATCACCCCCGACCAAGCCGCCGCGCTGGCCGCAAAAATTAATTTTAACAACAAAGCCTGCGGCGGCGCGAGTGCCAACACCATTGCGGGGCTGGCCGCGCTTGGCCTGAACACGGCTTTCATTGGCAAAGTCGCCAATGATGATTATGGCGCGTTTTTCGCCGCCGCTTTTAAGGCGCAAAATATAAAATTCCCCACCGCCCCCCTCACGGACGGCACGCCCACGGGGCGGTGTTTGGTGCTTATCACGCCTGATGCCGAGCGCACCATGCACACGATGATTGGTGCGGCCAGCGCACTCACCCCGCAAGATTTAGATGCCGATATGCTCGCCGCCAGCGCGTATTTTTTCTCCGAAGGCTATGTGTTGGACAGCCCGCATACGGAAAAAACTTTCACCGCCGCTTGTGCGCTGGTCAAACAGGCGGGCGGCAAAATTGCCTTTTCGCTTTCCGACCCGCTTTGCGCCACCCGCCACCATGCCCGCTATCATCAGCTTATAAAAACGGGCATGGATTTACTCATTGGCAATGAGGCCGAGGCGCATATTTTATTTGCCACAAAAACTTTTGACCAATGCCGCAAGGCCGCCCAAGAAATGGCGCAAGCGCATAAGATTTTAATTATTATCACCCGCAGCGAAAAAGGCGCGGTGATAATCGCACCCGATGGCGTGACGCAAATTCCTGCTGTGTCCGTGCCGCACATTGCCGACCTCACGGGTGCGGGCGATCAATTCGCGGCGGGATTATTGGCGGGCTTGGCACGCGGCCATTCTTACGCCCAAAGCGGCCATTATGGTGCGCTGGCGGCGGCGGAAGTGATTGGCCATATTGGCCCGCGCCCCATTGCCAATATGGCCGAAACTTTGCGCCGCGCTGGTTTTGAAAATTAAGTTTTGAAAATTAAGTTTTGCAAACTAAATTTTCCGCAACAGCACTTCATCAATGCGATGGGTTTTGCTTTTGCGTAAAATTAAATCCGCCCGCCCGCGTGTTGGTAAAATGTTATTTTCCAAATTGCTTTGGTTAATCCGTGTCCAAATATCATGCGCGATGTCACGCGCCGTTTCATCATCTAAATCCTTATAGCGGGCAAAATAAGCGTCAGGCGCGGCGAAGGCCGTCTGGCGCAAGCCCAAAAAACGCGCAATATACCACTCCCGAATATGCGCTGTGGCCGCGTCCAAATAAATAGAAAAGTCAAAAAAATCAGACACGAAAGGAATTTCACGCCCTTCCTTTTGCATCCGTGCGGGTTGCAACACATTCAGCCCTTCAACAATTAAAATATCAGGGCGGTCAATCACCGCCGTTTCATTGGTCACATCATATTTAATATGCGAATAAAGCGGCACGTGCAAATTGGCCTTGCCCGATTTTACGGCGGTTAAAAATTTTTTCAGCGCGGTCAGATCAAAACTTTCTGGCCAACCCTTGCGCTCCATCAGCCCGCGTTCTTCTAAAATTTTATTTGTCAGCAAAAAACCATCTGTGGTGACAAGTTGCACTTTGGGGTGATTATCGCGCCGCGACAGCAACGCACATAAAATCCGCGACAATGTGCTTTTGCCCACCGCCACCGAGCCGCCCACGCCAATAATAAAGGGAACTTTTTTTTCTTGGCCATTGCCGCCTAAAAAATGACCCGTGGCCGCAAACAGCCCCTGCGTTGCCTCCACATAAAGGCTAAGCAAACGCGCAAGCGGCAAATAAATTTGCTCCACCTCCGCCCGCGAAATGGTTTCGCCGCGCCCGCGCAAAGCAATAATTTCTTCATCGCTTAAAGGCAAAGGCGTGTCGTCACGCAACGCCCCCCATTCGTCAGCAGAAAAACGCCGATAGGGCGAAAGCGGATTATCATTTTTGGCAAATGAATTCATCGGTGCTATTTCTTTCGGCCAGCCTTTTCTGCCAAACCCGAAATGCCTTGCCGTTTGGCGAGCGCATCATAAACTTGTGCCAGCGACACATCCGCGCCCGCCAATAGCACCAGCAAATGATACAGCACATCGGCCGCCTCGCCCGCCAGCTTGTCGCCGCTATCGCCCGCTTCCTTGTCCAAAGCGGCCAGCATGGTTTCAATCGCTTCTTCGCCGAGCTTGCGGCCCGTTTGCGCCGCCCCGCCCGCCAAAAGTTGCGCCGTATAGGAATCCGCGCCGCCCGATTTTTTCCGCGCTTCAATCACGGCGAATAAATCGTCCAATACGCGCCCATCGGGTTTTGTCTTTGTCATCTGCTTGCCCTCACCACTTGCGACTATAGCAAAGCTACAGCCGCACATCTATCCCCGCCGCCTGCATAATGCGTTTAGCCTCGCCAATTTGACAATCGCCAAAATGGAAAATAGACGCCGCCAGCACCGCGCTTGCGTGTCCCTGTTTGACCCCGTCAATTAAATGCGCCGCTTCGCCGACCCCGCCCGATGCAATGACGGGGATTGGCACCGCATCGGCCACCGCCCGTGTGAGTTTCAAATCAAAACCTTCGCGTGTGCCATCTCTATCCATAGAGGTGAGCAGAATTTCCCCCGCGCCCCGCGCTGCCATATCTTTGGCAAAGCCGACCGCATCCATGCCCGTTGGCTCGCGCCCGCCATGGGTGAAAATTTCCCATTTGCCTTCACCGACCTGCTTAGCATCAATGGCGACCACAATACATTGCGACCCAAATTCTTTTGCCGCTTCGCGCACCAGATTGGGTTCGCGCACCGCATGGGTGTTAAACGAAACCTTATCCGCGCCTGAGCGCAACAGCACCCGCACATCTTCCACCGAGCGCACCCCGCCGCCCACCGTGAGCGGCATGAAACATTGCTCTGCCACTTCGCGCACCACATCTAGCAAAATCGCCCGCTTGTCGTGGCTGGCGGCAATGTCTAAAAAGCAAAGCTCATCCGCACCCGCCGCATCATAGGCACGCGCCGCTTCAACCGGACAGCCCGCATCTACCAAATCCACAAATTTCACACCCTTCACCACGCGGCCATCGGCCACATCTAGGCAGGGTATAATCCGCGTTTTTAACATCACGCCACCCCGTCCAAAGCCAAAGCCGCCGCCGCGTCCAGCCGTCCATCATAAAGTGCGCGCCCCGCAATCGCGCCAACCACGCCGTCACTTTCTAGCTTCTGCACTGCCCGCACATCGTCCAAATCGGCCAGCCCGCCCGATGCAATCACGGGCATTTTTGTCGCTTGCGCCAAGGCTTGCGTTGCGGCCACATTCACCCCGCCCAACATGCCATCGCGGTCAATATCGGTGTAAATCAACGCGGCCACGCCCGCATCTTCAAAACGCTGTGCCAGCTCGCTGGCTTGCATGGTGCTTTCTTCCGCCCAGCCCGCCACCGCCACCCGTCCGCCGCGTGCATCAATGCCCACCGCAATTTGGTTGGGAAACGCCCGCGCCGCTTCTTTAACAAAATCAGGGTCGTGCAAAGCCGCTGTGCCTAAAATCACCCGCCCCACGCCTTTGGCCAACCATGTTTCTACATTTTCCATTGTGCGTATGCCGCCGCCTAATTGCACAAAAACTTTGCTGGCCGCTAAAATATCTGCCACCGCTTGGCCGTTCACAGACGCGCCCGCAAACGCGCCGTCTAAATCCACCAAATGCAAATGCGAAAAGCCCTGCGCGGCAAATTGTTCCGCCTGTGCGGCGGGGTCTTTATTAAATAAAGTCGCCCGTGCCATATCGCCTTGCTCCAGCCGCACGCACGCGCCATTTTTCAAATCAATGGCTGGAAATAAAATCATGCCCGCCACTCCAGAAAATTTTTTATCAACCGCAGCCCGACTTGCTGGCTTTTTTCGGGGTGAAATTGTGTGCCGACCATATTATCGCGCCCGACCACGGCGGCAAACGCACCACCATAATCGCACGCCGCAAGTTGGTGCGCCGCCGCTTCGGGGCGCAACACAAAACTATGGACAAAATAAACCGCTTGACCCTCCAGCCCGTCCAGCACAGGGTGGGCGGCGCAATCGCGCAATTCATTCCAACCCATATGCGGAATTTTCAGCCTCTGCTTTTCGGGCTGCTTTTCGGGCTGCTTTTCAGGCCGCAATGCCGTCACCGCCCCGCCGAGCCAGCCCAGCCCGTCATGCTTTTCGCCCTCTTCGCCCGTGCTGGCCATAAGTTGCATGCCCACGCAAATGCCCAAAAAGGGGCGTGCCTTTTCCAACACCGCCTCTTCCAAAGCCGCGACCATGCCGTCTATCCCGCGCAAGCCCGCCGCGCACGCGCCAAACGCGCCCACGCCCGGCAACACCACCGCATCGGCGGCGGCGACTTCTTCAGCCTTGTCGGTCAGCGTCACCTCGCAATCGCCGTCTAAATCCTGAGCAACATATGCCAATGCTTTTTGCGCCGAGCGTAAATTGCCAGAGCCGTAATCAATTAAAGCAATTTTGCGCCCGCGCATATTTAGCGACCCAGCACGCCCTTTGTGGACGGCACCGCATCAGATTTACGCGGGTCAATTTCAATGGCTTGGCGTAAAGCACGCGCCAATGCCTTAAAGCAAGACTCAATAATATGGTGATTATTTTCGCCGTAAAAATTTTCAACATGCAAAGTAATCCCCGCCGCTTGCGCGAAAGCCTGAAACCATTCCTTAAATAATTCCGTATCCATATCGCCGAGCTTGGGTTTGGAAAAATTCACTTTCCAAATTAAATAGGGCCGTTGCGACACATCTAACGCCACCCGCGAACAAGTTTCATCCATTGGCACGGTTGCCGCGCCGAAACGGTTCAGCCCTTTGAAATCGCCCAGAGCCTCGCGCACCGCCTCGCCAATCACAATGCCCGTATCTTCTGTGGTGTGATGAAAATCAATATGCAAATCGCCTTGCGCTTTGACTTCCAAATCAATCAGCGAATGGCGCGACAGCTGTTCAAGCATATGGTCAAGAAAACCAATGCCCGTTGCGACATCATAATTGCCCGCCCCGTCTAAATTAAGCGTCACGCTAACGCCTGTTTCTTTGGTGCGGCGTGAAATTGTTGCAACTCTATCTGCCATTATTTTGCCCACTCATTAAATCCATGCTTTCTTTTATCAGCTTGCCGCCGCTTATGCCAGATGAGATTTACCCGCCTCGCTTTTTCAGCCGCACATAAAACGCCCCCGCCCCGCCATGATTAGGCCGTGCCGCATCAAAGCCAAGCACCACGCCCGCATAATCAGCCCGCTTCAACCAATCGGGCAAATTGCGGCGCAAAACCCCTTGCCCGCTTGCGCCCTTGCCCGTAATCACCAGCACATATGGCTGGCCGCGCTCTTGTGCGGCGGTCAGAAATGCGTGCAGTTTCTGCTCAGCTTCGGCACGGCTTAGCCCGTGCAAATCCAATCGCGCCGCACTGGCAAAATTTTGCTTAGCTAAACGGCGCAATTCATGGCGCGGCAAGCCTTGCTTGGCGATTATTTTTGGCGGTGCTTGCGCTTGCGGCGCGATAGGCTTTTTTACTTTTGGTTTTGTTGCTTTATCTGGCGCATCACTTTTTATCGCCGCCCCATCTATGGCCGTGCCATATGCGCGTTTATCTCGCGCTAAAGGTTTGACGCTTTGCCATAATTTATCCTCTGTCACCCCGCCCCCTTGCACACTTAAAGGCTGGCTGTAGCCACCAGCACCCAGCTTGGTGAGCGGCTTTTCACATCGCGTTCAAATGTCCATAAATCGCGGTGCTGTGCCGCCCGTTGCGGACTGCCGTCAGCCACCGCGCCTTGCTTGTCGCGCAGCACAGACATAATTTCACTTTCAAATTGCACCGTCACTCGCGCCTTTGTGCCGTCTAAAACCGCGTCATAAATGGTGGGCGGGGCGAGTTTAAGCAAACTGCTTTGTAAAACCTGTTCGCGTTTTTCCCGCGCCTGCATCACTTCGTCAAAGCCCGCCATCACTTCGCGGCTAATGAGTGGGCGTAGCGTGTCGCGGTCATGGGCGGCAAAGGCTGGCACAATCACCTCATAGGCCGCCGCCGCCCCGTCCAAAAACGCCGCCGTGTCAAAGCCCCTATCCATTTGGGCAATCGCGCTTAGCCCATCGCTGGCACGGGCATTTTCGCCATCGCTCACCACGCGCAAGGGCGGCTTGGCCGCTTTCTTTGTTTTGTCTTTATCTTTACTCTTATCTTTGGAGGCCGCTTTAGCGGTTTTGCCGCCAAACATATCGCGCCCCGCCGCATCGGAATCGGCGTGCAAACCCAAAACCCCGCGCAAACGCCAGAAAATGAGAATAACCGCAATGAGTAAAATCAAATTGAGGGTGTTGATGATGGCCTCCATCGCATTATTGTATCTGCCGCCTATAGCGGTTAAGTTAAGTCAAGCGGGCGGATTTGGCCAGTGCTTTTGTTTTACGCTATCACGCATTGGACTGGCCGACCGCCCAATATGCAGTTTTAACTGAAAAGATTAAAAATGTCCTTTTTCGCGCTTTTGCTTTTTATTCTTATTCCAGCGGTGGAAATCTGGCTTTTTATTGAAATCGGCGCATGGCTGGGCGGGGCGGCGGTTTTCCTGCTTATTTTGGCCACTGGTTTTTTCGGCCTCAGCCTCATAAGCCGCCAAAGCACGGCCAGCCTTGCCCGCGCCCCAATAGATATGGCGCAAAGCACCCCTCAAGACGCTCTAGGCACAATGGGGCGTGGCCTATTTCTGGTTCTGGCGGGAATTTTCCTGCTCATACCCGGCTTTTTCACCGATGCGTTGGGGCTGTGCCTGCTCCTGCCGCCCGCCCGCCGCTTGCTGGCCACATTTTTCCTCAACCGCCTCATACCCATGGATATATTCAGCCATATATCGGGCTTTGCCCAAACCGCCCAAACGCCGCCCGAAGAAGAGGGCGACATCATTGACGCCGATTTCACCACCACCGACCCGCCCCCTGAATTGGGCAAAAATGAGCTAGACGAAAAATAACGGCGGTTATAGAGAGGAAACAATCCCCGCAAGTTTTTCTTTATAGGGATTGAGCTGCTCGTTATTGAGTTGCACCTCTTCACCATTCCTCAGCTCGTAAGGTTTTGCGCTTAGCTGGAAAAATGGTTGGCCTAATGAAGTCGCCACGACAGCCGCTGTATGTGCATCGGGCATATGGCTTACCGCGCTTTTTGAATCAACATAGGCAGTGGCGGGCAGCTTTTCCATAAAATTTTCAACATTGGATTCTATTTGATTGGCCATTGCCTGAAAGGCCTTAGATGGTTTTTTGTCATATGTGGTTGAGCGGTTGAGCAACACCATATGAAGTTTAGGTATGTCCATGTTAAATTGTTTTGCTCTATGGTGAAAGCCGACCGATTGATACATTTCGGGCGTGTTAACTCCGTAAACCAATCTTGCTAAATTATTTATGGCTCTGGCCGAAGAACCATCGGGACTACATGGAACAATCAATCTTTCCGCCGCCAATAAGGCTTGCTCTGTATAAGAGGCAAAGCTGGGATTACAATCTATAATGCAAAGCGTTTCCCGCCCCTCAAATGTTTTTATAATCCCATCAATTAAATCTTTTACCCAAGAATGAACATTTTTCCAAGAATCGGGGGGCAATTCTTGAACCGCAATGTTGTTGATGGTTTGAACCTGCAATTCCAGAGCGGGGTCGCCCGCAACAAGATATAGATTGCTCGGTATATTAGCGCCATCGCCCCGATTTACAAGCAGGGCATAATCTTTTTCAGTGTCTGTTGGTCTGTGCGGAGACTCAATGCGTTCACGAAAATACCCGCCAATGGTTTTTTCATTGTTAATCACATTCATAAGATTCTCGTGACCCGTGCCATTGCCGCCAAGCAAAATCTCACTCACATTTGCTTGCGGACACATATCCACCACAAGAACCCGCGCATCAGGATTTTTGGCCGCCCATTCTGTTGCCAATGCAAATGAAAGAAAGGTCTTTCCAACGCCACCCTTATTATTCCAAATGGCGTATCTCATATCTGCCTCATTTTAGAAGTTTTTTCAGCCATTTGCGTCTGCCACCCTAAGGACAGCCCCCGCCAGCGCACCGCCACGCTTGCAATTATGATTCATTGCGTAGATTATGTCAACCGCCCCCCGCGCCCCCATCTGGCACAAACTTGCCCCTCGCGCTTATATGTGCTAACCGAAAACAGCATTTTGACGAAAGGCAAGACATGGCCGACCAACAGCCCGCCCCCGAAAATCAAACACCCGAAAATCAGGCAAATGACGGCGCACCCACGCTTAGCATTTTGTCGCAATATATTAAAGATATGTCATTTGAAAATCCGCGTGCGCCTAATGTCGCGCCGCAAACCGAAGACGGGCCGAGCGTAGATATTAATGTCAATGTTGGCGCCCGCCAATTATTTGACAGCGATTATGAAGTGACCTTGAATTTCAAAGTGGAAACAAAGACGGGCGATTTTGTCTCTTTCATTTTTGAACTGGTTTATGCGGGGGTTTTTCGGGTGAAAAATATCCCTGAAAATGAAATCCGTCCCGTGCTTTTAATTGAAGCCCCGCGCCAGATTTTTCCTTTTGCCCGCCGTATCCTTGCCGATATTACCCGCGATGGGGGCTTTGCACCCATTTTGCTGGACCCGATAAATTTCGCCGCCATTTATCAAAAAAATCAAGCCCAACAAGCCACCGCCCAAGAACAAGAGCAAACCCAAGAGCAAGAAAATATCGTGCCTGAATTGCAGGCCGAGGTGACTTTGTCAGAAAAACAGCCGCCACCAGAAAAAGCAGAAGCGAAACCCAAAACCAAAGCGAAGAAGAAAAAATAATTACCCGCTTGGCTTTGCTTTATCACCCGCCTCATCACCCAACCATTTGGGCGGGTGGGGCAGTTTATTCAAAAACGCAATATGCGCTTGATGCTCTTGCGCCGTCAAGCGCGGCGGCAAAGGCGTAGGCCGTGCCTGTCTTGGCGCACGCGGAGTGTCCGCGCCGCCAAAAAGCCCATCGGCCTGAAAAATAAGGCCGGGCTGGCGGCCACCAATAAGCTCTAAATAAACATCCGCCAATAGCTCGCTATCTAAAAGTGCGCCGTGTTTTTCGCGCTCGGTTAGGTCAATTTCAAACCGCCGACATAGCGCGTCCAAACTATTGCCCGCGCCCGCATATTTTTTCTGCGCCATGTCCAGCGTGTCCACCACCCGCGCCTCGTCTAACGGCGTGCGCCCCAACAAGCTCAACTCATGATTGATAAATTTCATATCAAAAGCGGCATTATGCATGACCAGATTGGCGTCACCGATAAATTCTAAAAACGCCTCCACTTTGTCGGCAAAAAGCGGCTTGTCGCGCAAAAAATCATCTGTCAGTCCGGTAATTTGCGCCGCCTCTGGCGACATGGGGCGTTCGGGATTGTAATAGCATTGATAGGTTTTGCCCGTTTGGGCGTGGTTAAACAATTCCACACAGCCAATTTCCACAATGCGGTCGCCTTGGTCGGGGTCAAGGCCGGTTGTTTCTGTATCTAAAACAATTTCGCGCATCATGTTTCCTTTTCGCTGTCTTCTTTATGCCTGATTTGCGCGATGATTTCTTTAATTTGTTGCACCATTTGCGGCTTTGGCACGGAACTATCCACAACAAAGTCCGCCTTTTCGCATTTTTCCGCATCGGGCATTTGCCGTGCGACAATGGCGGCGAATTTTTCTTCCGTCATGCCTTGCCGTGCCAAAACGCGCTGGCGTTGCACCTCTGCGGGAGCCGACACGCACACCACCGCATCAAAATGCTTCGCATTGCCCGCCTCAAACAGCAAAGGAATATCCAGCACCACCGCAAACGCGCCCGCTTCGGCTTGTGCCAGCAAAAACGCCTCACGCTTTTGCACCGCCAAAGGATGAATGACCGCCTCAAGCTGTGCCATCGCCGCTTTATCGCGCAACACAATATCGCCTAAAGCCTGCCTGTCCACCGCCCCGTCACGCATCGCATCGGGGAACAGCTTTGCGACCGCTTGCGCCCCCGCTTCGCCCTTTTGGTAAAGCTCATGCACCCCCGCATCGGCATCATAAACCGCCAGCCCTTCTTGGCGAAACATATCCAGCGCGGTGGATTTGCCCATGCCGATAGAGCCTGTCAGCGCAATCAGCAACATCAGCCCGCCCCTTCTAAATGTTTTTGCACCGCCGCCCGCAATGCGTCCGTCACTTCAGGCCGCCGCCCGAACCACGCCTCAAAAGCCGGCACGGCTTGGTAAAGCAACATACCCAAACCAGCCACGCCCACACACCCTTTGGCCTGCGCCATTTGCAATAGCCGCGTTTGCGCGGGCGTATAAACAATATCAGCAACCACCGCATCGCCCGACAGCCCCGCCCCGTCCAATTCTAGCGGCGGCTGGCCGTGCATGCCCAGACTGGTTGTGTTAACCAGCAAACCGATTTTGCCCAAAACGCTTTCGCGTTTTTCCCATGCCACCTCATGCACCGCGCCATCACTCACCATATTGGCGACCATATCAGCAAGGGTTTTAATTTTATCCGCGCTGCGATTGGCGATATAAAATTCCCGCACCCCCGCATCGGCCAAAGCCGCAACAATCGCTCGCGCCGCCCCGCCCGCGCCTAAAATGAACACTGGCACGGGCAGCACCAACCCCGCCGCCGCATGGCGAAGATTTTCCATAAAGCCAAACCCATCCGTATTGCCCGCCATAATGCGCCCGCCTGCAAAATGCAAAACATTAGCCGCGCCCAAACGCGCCGCGCTTGCATCGGCCTCATCGGCCAGCGCGAAAGCCGCCTGCTTATGCGGCATGGTGACATTCACCCCCACCAGCCCTTGCGCCGCCAAGCCGCGCAGGCCATCGGCAAAATTATCTGGCGCAATGGCGTGCTTTTCGTAAGCCCCCGCAATGCCATAGGCCGCCAACCAATGCCGATGAATAATGGGCGACAAAGAATGGTCAATCGGCCAGCCAACCACGCCCGCTTTTTTTATTGCCGCGCTCATGCCAGCACCCCGCCTTCGCGCCGCAAAGCGTCTAAAAGCTGCGGCAGAGGCAGACCCAAAATTGCAAAATGGTCGCCGTCAATTTGTTCAAATAAATGCGCCCCTTCCGCTTCCAATCGGTAGCACCCCACCGATGCCAAAAGCCCTGCCCCGCCTTTTTGCAAATAAGCGTCCAAAAAAGCGTCAGAAAAATCGCGCATGGTTAAATCGGCCCGCGCCACATGCGACCACAAACACGCCCCATCGCGCACCAACGCGCACGCGCTTAGTAATATATGCGTCTTGCCGCGTAAAAATTGCAAATGCCGCCGCGCCTCTTCCGCATCTTTGGGCTTGTCCAACAATCGGCCATCGCAATAAAGCAGCTGGTCGGCACCAATCACCAAACCCTCTGTCGGCATCAGCGATACTTTTTCGGCCTTAGCCTGCGCCAGCGCGGCGGCGAGTTTTTCCAACGCACCCATATCCGCCGCACTGCCCGCCGCGTTTTTCAACGCCGCCTCATCCACCCCCGACACCACCACCTCAAAGCGCAAGCCCGCATGGGCTAAAATCTGCGCCCGTGCGGGGCTTTGCGAGGCCAGCGTCAAAGGCATCGTGTCATTTTGCCAGCTCATTTTTCCGCATCCTCATTACGCGCATGCAAAAGATTCAAAATTGTCGTGGCCGTTTCCTCAATGGATCGCCTTGTGACATCTATCACTGGCCAATTTTTCTGCGCGAAAAGCCGCCGCGCCTCGCTCACCTCTTCTTTAACCTGTTCGGGGTTAACATAATTCACTTCCTTTTCTTCATTCAAAGACAGCAATCTGTTTTTGCGAATTTGCACCAGCCGTTCTGGATTGGTCGCCAGCCCGACAATAAGCGGGCGCGTCAATTCCAGCAATTCAGACGGCAGCGCAATGCCCAGCACATAAGGCACATTGGCCGCCTTAACGCCGCGATTGGCCAAATAAATACAAGTCGGCGTTTTAGAACTGCGGCTCACCCCAACAAGCACCACATCGGCATCGTTCAAATCGCCTTGGCTTTGCCCATCATCATGCGCGACCGTATAATTCAACGCCTCAATGCGGTCAAAATATTCCCGCGTGAGTTTATGTTGCCGTCCGGGCTTGCCGCGCACTTCCACATCTAAATGCTCGGCGATTAAATCAACAAAAGGCTCAAGCACATTCAGGCAGGGCAAGCCGAGATTTTTGCAAAACCGCTCCAGCTTTTCGGTCAGCTCTTCGCTCACCATAGAAAACAGCACGGGACCCGGATTTTTTTCAATCGCGCCCAGCACGCGCTCTAGCTGTTTGTCCGAGCGCACCAGCCCATAAGGATGTTCTATCGGGCTAACATCTACAAAATAGGCGCACACCGCTTTGGCCACCGAGCCGATTGTTTCGCCCGTGCTATCGGAGACCAAATAAAGGTGAAATTCTTTCGGCGCGGCCTCTGCCATTTTGCCCCTTGCTCCTGTGAATCCTGTGAACAACAGGGAGAACTGCCCTTTTTCGCCCGCCCCCGTATTTTTGTCCACCCTATTCTAAACTCATACCGCCGCTTTTACGCCACTTAATAAATGCCCCGCGACCCCGCGCAATAATGGGGATTTTTCCCCGCCGCGCAGGGTGTCGCGCTTATCCCCATTCTTACCATTATTCCCAAGCGAAACCGAACCCTTATTTATGTTAACAATGGCATCGCTGTGAAGATTTTGGGCATAAATCAAACAAGCCCCCGCTTGCATGGCGCACCACCTTATGTGCATATCCATGTGCATATTATTGTGTCCACAGAAAAACGGCCACACTACAACCACTACTACCTATATATATTTATATATAAGAAGATGTTATAAGGAAGAAAGCATTTTATCGGCAGGAACTCAGCGCGTGCAGGAAAAGAAATTTCTAGCCTCTTTCAACACGGCCAAAGCCATACCCCCCATTCCACCTATTTGGCTTATGCGCCAAGCGGGTCGCTATTTGCCTGAATATCGCCAGACCCGCCAAAAGGCAGGCAGCTTTTTAGAGCTATGCTATGACCCCGACCTCGCCGCCCAAGTCACCTTACAGCCGATTGCCCGCTATGATTTTGATGCCGCTATTCTTTTCGCCGACATCCTTCTTATCCCGCACGCTTTGGGGCAGAAATTATGGTTTGTGGACGGCGAAGGGCCACGCCTTGACCCGCTTAAAGACCCCGCCGCGCTCACCCCTGACAAAATCCACACCACCCTCGCGCCCATTTATCAAACCCTAGAAAATCTCACCCAAGCCTTACCCACCCCCACCGCTTTAATAGGTTTTGCCGGTGCGCCTTGGACGGTGGCCTCTTACATGATTGCAGGGCGCGGCACCCCCGACCAAGCTCCGGCCCATGCTTTTTATAAAAACAACCGCCCCGCTTTTGACGCGCTCATAGAGATTCTGATTGAATCCACCAGCACCTACCTCACCCGTCAAATTGAAGCGGGTGCAGAGGTAGTGCAAATTTTTGACAGCTGGGCGGGCAGCCTATCGGGTGATGAACGCGCCCGCTATTGTTTTGAACCCAATGCACGCATCATTCAAAACATACGCCAGCAGCATCAAAACATTCCCATCATTGCCTTTCCGCGTGGCATTGGCCAAGACATTCTTCACTTCGCCAAAGCGGTGCGCCCGGACGGACTCAGCCTTGATGAAAACATAGATATAAATTGGGCGTGTGAAAATCTACCGCAAGAAATTATCCTGCAAGGCAATTTGCATCCGCAAGATTTAATCGCGGGTGGCGACCAACTCAATGCTGCCATTGATGCTATACTGAGTGCGACTAAAAACCGCCGCCATATTTTTAATCTTGGGCATGGCATACAGCCGCAAACCTCGCCCGACCATGTCGCCCAACTTGTCGCTCGCATAAGAGGAACAAAGCAATGACCGATTTTCTCATTCAAGCCTATTTATGGCTTAAAGCCTTACACATTATCGCCGTTATGTTTTGGATGGCGGGGCTATATTATCTGCCGCGCCTTTATGCCTATCACGCCGAAGCATACGAAAACAACCAACCTGCCCTCGCGCCGCAATTTGAAATGATGGAAGTCAAACTTTTGCGCCGCATCATTAACCCCGCTATGGTCGCCGCATGGGTTTTGGGGCTGGCCTTGCTGTTCACCCCGCCACTTTTGGCACAAGCGGGTCTTTGGCTGTGGGTAAAAATCGCCTGCCTGCTCATTCTGCTCGCCTATCACATTTGCCTCGCCCGTTGGCGGCGGCAATTCCTATCTGGCAAACCACCTCAATCAGGCCGATTTTTCCGCCTTATCAACGAAATCCCACCCATTTTAACCATTATCATCATCATTATGGTGGTGGTCAGGCCGTTTTGAGACCATTTTCCCTAATTACCCCCTTGCCAAAAACCGTTTTTCAGGGCATTGTGTCCCCATGTCCTTTCGGGACGCCTTTCCTTTTGGCGTTTTGAGGCGGCGCGCACCCCTCTGCCGCCGCCTCCCTTCCCCGCCCTAACCTTTCCCGTTTCGTATTTCCGTTTCATATTTTCATTCCATTTTTCATCGCGTATGCGCTAGCCCCCACTTCCAAACCCCACCCCAATGAATGAGTTTTTCATGCAGCAAATTAAACTCCAAGAGCTGAAACAAAAAACCCCGACCGAGCTGATTGCTTTGGCCGACAAGCACGATATTGAAAACGCTTCTACCATGCGTAAGCAAGACCTCATGTTTGCCATTCTCAAACAGCTGGCCGAAAATGGCACAGATATTGTCGGCGAAGGTGTGGTGGAAGTTTTACCTGATGGTTTTGGTTTTTTGCGCTCGCCCGATGCGAATTATTTGCCCGGGCCAGATGACATATATGTTAGCCCATCGCAAATTCGCCGCTTTTCCCTTCGCACAGGTGACACGGTGGAAGGCGACATACGCAGCCCGAAAGATGGCGAGCGTTATTTCGCGTTGATAAAATTAAACAGCATTAATTTTGAAGACCCCGACAAGACGCGCTATAAAGTTAATTTTGACAATCTCACCCCGCTTTATCCGCAAGAACGGCTGAACATGGAAGTGGATGTGCCAACTGAAAAAGATAAATCTTCCCGCGTGATTGATATTGTCGCCCCGCTTGGCAAAGGCCAACGCGCTCTTATTGTCGCCCCGCCGCGCACGGGTAAAACGGTTCTGTTGCAAAATATCGCCCAAAGCATTGCGACCAACCATCCGGAATGTTATCTCATTGTCCTGCTCATTGATGAACGCCCTGAGGAAGTCACCGACATGCAGCGTTCCGTCAATGGCGAAGTGGTGTCTTCCACTTTTGATGAACCCGCCGCCCGCCATGTGCAAGTGGCTGAAATGGTGATTGAAAAATCCAAACGCTTGGTGGAACATGGCCGCGATGTGGTCATTTTGCTAGACAGCATCACCCGACTTGGGCGTGCCTATAACACGGTTGTGCCATCATCGGGCAAGGTGTTGACGGGCGGTGTGGACGCCAATGCGTTGCAACGCCCCAAGCGGTTTTTTGGCGCGGCGCGCAACATTGAAGAAGGCGGCTCGCTGACCATTGTGTCCACCGCTTTGATTGACACAGGCAGCCGTATGGATGAGGTGATTTTTGAGGAATTCAAAGGCACAGGCAATTCGGAAATTGTGCTGGACCGCAAAATTGCCGATAAGCGCGTTTTCCCGTCCATTGACATTATGAAATCTGGCACGCGCAAGGAAGAAATTTTGGTGGACCGCGAAACGCTGGCGAAAATTTACGTCTTGCGCCGCATTTTGAATCCGATGGGAACGGTGGACGCCATTGAATTTTTGCTGGACAAGCTCAAACAGACCAAAAGCAATAATGAGTTTTTTGACTCCATGAATACCTGACCGCAAACGGGGCGGCATAATGACAAGCACCGAACCGACCATTTACGCGCTTTCCACGCCAGCCGGAAGCGGCGCGATTACAATCATACGCCTATCGGGCGACCAATGCGCCGCCGCGCTCAAAACGCTCACGCAAAAACCCGCCCCCGCCCCGCGCCGCGCCAGTCTGCGCACGCTTTACGACCCCGCCAGCCACGCGCCCATAGATGATGCGTTGGTTTTATTTTTCCCCGCGCCCCATTCTTTCACGGGCGAGGATATGGCCGAGTTGCACATTCATGGCGGCGCGGCCAATGCCGCTTTGGTGCTGGCCGCTTTGGCGCAACTCAACGGCTTGGACGCGGCTGAGGCGGGTGCGTTTTCCCGCCGTGCGGTGTTGCATGGCCGCATGGATTTGACCCGCGCTGAGGGCGTGGCCGATTTAATTGCCGCCGAAACCCCCGCCCAGCACGCCCAAGCGGTGCGCCAAATGCACGGCGCGTTGGGCGCACTTTACGAAAGCTGGCGCACAAGGCTGGCCAACGCGCTGGCGCATTTAGAAGCGGACATAGAATTTGCCGATGAGGATTTGCCCGGCGGCATTGGCCAAGCCGCGCTCAAGGACATGCACAAACTGCACAGTGAACTGGCCGCCCATTTGGCTGAGCCGCGTGGTGTGCGCCTGCGCGATGGTATAGAGCTGGCCATTATCGGTGCGCCCAATGTTGGCAAGTCCAGCCTGCTGAATTATTTGGCGGGCCGCGAGGCCGCGATTGTGTCGCCGCAAGCTGGCACCACCCGCGATATTGTCGCTGTGCCGTTAACGCTGGGCGGCGTGCCAGTCACCCTTGCCGACACGGCGGGCTTGCGTGTCACCCAAGCGGGGGCGCAAAACGACATTGAGCGCGAAGGCATACGCCGTGCCAAACAACGCGCCGCCGAAGCCGACATACGCCTTTTTGTCACCGCCCCCGATATAAAAGACACGCCCGAAACCATTCCCGCGCAAAAAGGTGATTACCACATTCTCAATAAAAGCGATTTACGCGCCGACAAAACCCAAACAAAAAAAGAAAAACATTTCTGCGTGTCGGTTAAAACGGGAGACGGCTTAGACGCGCTTTACGCCGCGCTGGAAAAAGATACCCAAACCCGTTTCGGACTGGCCGAACACCCCGCCTTTACCCGCCAACGCCATAAAGACGCCCTCACCGCCGCCGCCGCCGCGCTGACCCGCGCCCTCAAAGCCGACCAACCCGAACTGGTGGCCGAAGACCTGCGCCAAACCAACCGCGCCCTCGGCACCATCACCGGCGCCGTGGATATCGAATCCCTCCTAGACATCGTCTTTAAGGATTTTTGTATCGGGAAATAAAGAAAATATGTGGAAAAGCTGCCCGCCTCGCTGTGCCATAGATTGATTAATTTAGAACAGCCTATATATTGGCATAGCGGACGGGCGATAATATGGAAAAATACCTAAATAAAATAATATGCGGCGACTCTCTCTCAGTGATGAAAGATATGCCCGATGCGTGCTTAGATTTAGTTGTTACATCGCCCCCCTATAATATCAAAAATTCCACGGGCAACGGGCTGAAAGATGGGCGCGGCGGCAAATGGGCAAATGCGGCTCTGATAGATGGTTACTCAACCTATGATGATTGCATGCCTTATGACGAATATATTCAATGGCAGAGAAATTGTTTAGCCGAAATGGTGCGCTTGCTCAAAGATGATGGCGCGATATTTTATAATCATAAATGGCGCGTTCAAGCAGGTCTTTTGCAAGACAGAAAAGAAATCATTGACGGCTTTCCCGTGCGGCAAATTATCATCTGGCGCAGGGCGGGCGGCATAAATTTTAACCCGGGATATTTTTTACCGACATTTGAGGTTATATATTTGATTGCCAAGAAAGATTTTAAGCTTGCCCCAAAAGCAAACGCGCATGGCGACATTTGGGAAATTCCGCAAGAAATGAAAAACCCTCACCCCGCCCCATTTCCCGTAGCCCTTATTGACCAGATTATATCATCAACAAACGCCAATATCATACTTGACCCCTTTATGGGTTCGGGGACGACGGCCATATCGGCCATAAAAAATGGGCGTAAATATATAGGCATTGAGCTATCGCCTGAATATGTAGAAATGGCACAAGAGCGCATCAGGCGCAAAGGGACTTTCCCTCAAGACACAAAAACACAAGAAACCGATTTACCGCTATTAAAAGAGGTAAGCCATTAGGGGGCATTATGTCCGAAGCGACAATTTACACCAAAGAATCCCTCATTGAAAAACTGAAAGAAATCAAGCAAAGGGGCTGGATTAAAAATAACAGACCCGGCAATGCGGGCGGGATAGGTAACACTTTAGAAGACTTGCTGGGCATTGAGGAAAATAATCTGCCCATACCCAATGCGGCGGAGTGGGAATTAAAATGTCAAAGGTTCGGCACAAAATCCTTAACGACACTTTTTCACATGGAACCCTCCCCGACAGCCCTTAAATTTGTTACGGCAATTTTGCTACCCAAATATGGTTGGCCACATAAGGGGGCGGGCAAAAAATACCCCAAAACAGAAATGAGTTTTAGGCAAACCATTTCTTGTTTGGGCAGAAGCGACCGGGGCTTTGAGGTGCAAATTGATAAAAAAGAACGCAAAGTGTTAATTTCATTTAGCGGTGAAGCTGTTTCTGACAGGCACGCGGCTTGGTTAAAAGATGTTAAAAGCGAAGCTGGATTAGACGAGCTAAACCCTCAACCATATTGGGGCTTTGACGACCTCTATCACAAAGCTGGAACGAAACTGCATAATTGCTTTTTTGTAGAAGCGCAGACTAAAAAAATTAAAGAGGAAGAACATTTCCAATACAGCAAAATAATGATGCTTAAAGGCTTTTCGCAAAAACGCTTTATTGAGGCCATCGCGCAGGGGGATATCTTGGTGGATTTTGATGCTAGAACGGGTCACAATCACGGCACTAAATTTCGTTTCCGGAATAATCGGCTGCCCGAATTATATGACACGGCGGAAGAAATTAAATAATTTCTCAGCCCTTCGCGCTCGCCGCTTCCACAAACCACACAACCAAAAAGTAAAAGCGGCCAGCACTGCATTTGCGTGTCGTCCCTTTTCCCACCGCCGACACCCCACCTGCCGCCGACTCCTTAACAAGTCCACCCCACAAAAGATTTAAGGTAGCCAACACCGTACCTGCCCCGCACTATGTTTTTATCTTCATATGTCGGGCAAAAATTTTATCTGGCCGAGCATCAAGCAACTGACCGATATAATTATCATGCTCCTCAACTTTTTCGTTTCTCTCGTCCCCCTCAGGCAGGCTTTTGCCCTTTTTGGGATAAAGATGTGTATCGTTAATAGCCCACGCTTTTCTGGCAATGTCAAAAAGTTTTTGTGCGTAAGTGGCTAACTTATCGGGTAATTGCAACCTGGCCTCGTTCCGCGCCTTAAAATACAGCTCCAGTGTTGCGCCATCAACCGCACCATTTTTCAAAACAAGCTCCCTTGCTTTTGAAAGTTTTTCATAACATGAATAGAAAATTTTGCGCTCATCGGCGTTTATACGATATTTACGACTTTCTTTTTCTTGTTCGGCAAGCTCAAGATTACTCTTTGCAATTTTATTTGCCTGATAGGCAAGCCAAAATAGTGCAACACTTATTGCTATGCCAATCAACTTATCCAAACCATCAAGAAAAGGCGCATAATGCGCCGCCTGTTGATTAAGCCAGCCTCTTCTTTCCCATACTAATATCGCCAGAAAACACAAAAACGCGACCGATAAAAATTTAATAGTGTTTTTCATTATGCCCTCACCTTTTCTTGCGATATGAACCGCGCATCTTTTAACTTACAGGCAAACAATAACCGAAAGCAAGGCCGCCCGGCATACCCCCCAAAAAGTAAAGGCGGCCAACCCCGCATTTGCGTGTCGCTCTTTCCTAACTGCTGACCCCCCACCCGCCGCCGACTCTCTTTTGCGTGTCCCCCAAACGCCCCCACCCTTAAAACTTTTTATTTGCTCCTATCCTCGCGTGCCGCCGCATACCTTAAATCGCGCCCCGCACACTCTCACACTTCCCCGCCCCGTTTTGCCCCAAATAAAATCCCGTTTTTCTTTGCGACCCTCTCACCATCCGCACAGCCTAAACCTCTTTTTATTTGCTTCTTTCCTTGCGGCTTCCGCAAACACACACCACCACCCCATAGCTCCCCCCTCTCTTTTTCTCTCTCTTCCTCGCGCCTTCCCCAAATCGGCACACCCTCTTTATTTTCCACCCACTCTTTCTTCGCGTGTCCTTGCGACCCCGCACACCACCCGACTTGCTCGCCCTCTTTTTCTCGCACCCTCTTTCCTCGCGCCCCCTTCTTCGCGGCTTCCCCAAACGCCGCGTCCTGCATACCCTTACACTTCCCCTCACTCACGCCCCGCCCGCACACCAATCACCGCTCCCCATTTCACACCCCCCAAACTGCTTGCCCAATCCGCGCCGAGCCATTAAAACGAAAGCGCGGAGTCAATGCAGTTATGAGCAGCAAAACGAAATTTGATGTCATTATCATCGGGGGCGGCCATGCCGGGTGCGAGGCCGCCGCCGCCGCCGCGCGCATGGGCGCGGACACGCTTTTGCTGACGCATAAATTGGCCACCATTGGCGAAATGTCGTGCAATCCGGCCATTGGCGGCGTGGGCAAGGGGCATTTGGTGCGCGAGATAGACGCGCTGGACGGGCTGATGGGGCGCGTCGCCGACAGGGGCGGGATTCAGTTTCGCCTGCTGAACCGCCGCAAAGGCCCTGCTGTGCATGGGCCACGCGCTCAGGCCGACCGCGCCCTTTATCGCGCCGCCATGCAGGAGGCGATTTTTAACACGCCGAATTTGACGTGCATAGAGGCGGATGTGTCTGATTTATCAGTGAAAAACGATATAATACAGGGCGTTATGGATGTGCAGGGGCGGCTTTACACGGCGGCGGCTGTGGTTTTAACCACTGGCACATTCTTAAACGGCCTGATTCATTTGGGCGACAAGCGCGTGTCGGCTGGGCGGTTCGGTGCGCCGCCCGCGCAGAAGCTGGCGCAACGCCTTTACGCGCTCGGCTTTAACATGGGGCGGCTGAAAACGGGTACGCCGCCGCGTTTGGACGGTGGCAGCATTGATTATGCCGCCTGCACAGCGCAAGACGGCGATAAGCCGCCCGTGCCGTTTTCCTTTTTGACGGACGCCATCACCACGCCGCAAACCCTGTGCCATATCACTGGCACGACCAGCCAAACCCATGAAATTATTCGGGAAAACCTATTAAAATCGCCCGTTTTTTCCGGCCAAATCCACAGCACTGGGCCGCGCTACTGCCCCTCTATTGAAGATAAAGTGACGCGCTTTGCGGAGCGCGAACGGCACCAGATTTTCCTTGAGCCAGAGGGGCTGGACGATGACACGGTTTATCCCAATGGCATTTCCACCGCCTTGCCCGAAGCCGTGCAGGCCGCTTTTATCCGCACCATCCCTGGGTTAGAAAAGGCTGTCATTCGGCGGGCGGGCTATGCCATTGAATATGATTATATTGACCCGCGTGAGCTGACCGCCACGCTGGAAACCAAAAAGCTAAGCGGGTTGTTTTTGGCTGGGCAAATTAACGGCACAACGGGCTATGAAGAGGCCGCCGGACAAGGGCTGATGGCTGGGCTAAATGCCGCCTTATGCGCTGGCACACGCGCAGGCGAACGGCCAAACGCCCCTTCCAGAAAGGGTTTCACGCTAGACCGTGCCGATGCTTATATCGGCGTGATGATTGATGATTTGGTCACTAAGGGCGTGTCCGAACCCTATCGCATGTTCACCGCACGGGCGGAATATCGGCTGACTTTGCGAGCCGATAATGCTGACCGACGGCTAACCAAGCGCGGCGTGCAGCTGGGCTGTGTTGGCACCAAACGGCAAGTGGCTTTTGCCGAGAAATCCGCACATTTAGCGGCGGCCTATGATTTTGTCACCAACACAACCATGACCCCGAATGAAGCGCGTGCCAAAGGGCTACCTGTTAATGATGACGGTTTACGCCGCTCCCTGTTGGATTTGCTCGCTCACCGCGATATTGAATGGGGGCAATTAGCCGCCCTATGGCCGCAAATGCAGGGCTGGCGGGCGGATATTCGCACCCAAATTGCTACAGATGCGCAATATGCGGGTTATCTTGATCGCCAAAAGGCCGATATTGCCGCCTTTCGGCGCGATGAAAATTTGCGCCTACCGCCAGATTTGGACTATATGGCCCTGACAGGCATTTCCACCGAAGCGCGACAGAAATTAGCGGCGGCACAGCCCGCCACATTGGGGCAAGCGGCGCGGCTAGACGGTATGACCCCCGCTGCATTGACGCTTTTACTGCATCAAGCCAAAAAACAAGGCGGAAAACGCGGTGGAAAGCAGTTTGTGGCGAAATAGATCGCCAAAAGGTATAAAATATGATTTCCGATGCAGCTAAAGGCTTTATGCAGAGCTATGATGTTCCACGTGGAACATTTTTGCGGCTGGAGATTTACGAAAAACTGTTGAGAAAATGGCAAAAGGTGGTGAATCTGGTCGGCGTATCTACGCTAGACGACACGGGAGAGGCATTTTGGCGGCGGCACATAGCCGATTCTGCTCAGCTTTTGTGCCATGCCCCGCCGCATTGGCACAAATGGGTGGATATGGGCGCGGGCGGGGGCTTCCCTGGGGTGGTCGTTGCCATTTTGCAGGCTGAAAAAACCTCAAAATCCGCAAATCTCACCGAAGCTGTGCCTGAAGTACATCTCATTGAATCAGATGGGCGCAAATGCGCTTTTTTGCAGACTGTTATCCGTGAAACAGGTGTGGCGGCTGTGGTGCATGAGGGGCGTATTGAGGCTATGCAGGCGCAAAATCCGAGTTGTTTTGCCAATATTGATGTGATTAGCGCTCGTGCCTTAGCACCTTTACCGGATTTGCTGGCATTGGCGCAGCCTTATTTCGCTCCGCATACTAAGGGGTTGTTTTTGAAAGGAAAAACATGGGCGGCGGAGCTGGAAAAAGCGCAAAAATGGGGCGATTTTGCTGTGGATATTGTCCCAAGTGACACCAATAAAGATGCCCGTATTCTTATTTGTGGCCGTCCGCAGCCGCATGGGGCTTGACGGGCCGGTCAAAATCACGGCAAAGTCATTGCGAAGTTTTAGCAAAGCCGTGCCGAAACCCCGCTAAGCAGCGGTAAAATCGGGCAAAATCGCTCAAATAACCGCAAAAGCGGGCGTTTTAGGAGATTTGGTTGTGCGAATGGCGTGCGGGGTATGCGGGGTATGGCAAAGTTGTTGTTTGGCTTTGGTTGGCAGGTTAGATGGAAACAGATATGAAGAAACCGCGAATGAAAAATAGTGGGAGTGTATGAAAAGCGTGGGGCAGCAAATGAGGAAACCACGAATGAAGGTGAAGAGAGAGAATGTTGTGCGTGAGTCTGGTGCGGCGGGTCGTGAGGCATCGGCGGGGCGCGAAGCGGCGGCGGGGGAAGGTGGTGCGGCAAAGGTGGCGCAGAAACAAAGGTGGCGCAGAAAAAAGTAGTGGAGTAGCAAGCAAGGGCGGCAATGACAGGGCAGAAAGCGATGGCGGAGCAGAAGGTAGTGGTGGCGCAGGAAACAAAGGCGGCGCGGTTTGGAAGATGGAAGCGGATATGAAAACGCAAATGCTATGAATGGGGTTAGGCATTGATACGCGAAGATGAGAGCATTTATTTTTATGTTGGGCAGTTTGTGGGTTAGATGGAAGCGGATATGAAAAAAGAAAATGTCATGCGTGAGTCAGATGTTCAGGCGCAAGCGGGGCGCGGTGAAGCGGCGGCGCAGTTAGTCGCGCAGTCGGCAGGTCGGTCGGCGGCGGTGCGGGCGGCGGGGGTGTCACGTATTATTGCGCTGGCTAATCAAAAAGGTGGCGTGGGCAAAACCACCACGGCGATAAATCTTGCGACAGCTTTAGCGGCGATTGGCGGGCGGGTTTTGCTGATTGATTTGGATCCGCAAGGCAATGCCGGCACGGGGCTGGGCGTTGGTGCGCAAGACCGCACGCATACATCTTTTCATGTTTTGGTGGACGGGGTGGCGTTGGACGAAGCGGTCGCGCCGACAGAGGTGCCGAATTTGGACTTGCTTTCGTCAAGCATGGATTTGCTCGGCGCGGAAATGGAATTATCTGAAAACCCGCGCCGTTTGCATCGGCTTAAAGACGCGCTCGCGGCATGGGGCGACTGCCCGTATGATTATGTGTTGATTGATTGCCCGCCAAGTTTGAATTTGCTGACGCTTAATGCGATGACGGCGGCGCAATCTCTTCTTGTGCCATTGCAAGCAGAATTTTTTGCACTGGAAGGTTTAACGCAATTATTAGGCACAGTGGAACAGGTGCGTGATACACTGAATCCGAATTTAGATATTCAGGGCATTGTGCTGACCATGTATGACCCGCGCAATAATTTATCGGCGCAAGTGGAAGAAGATGTGCGTTCGCATTTTGGTGATAAGGTTTATCACACACTTATCCCGCGCAATGTGCGCGTGTCAGAAGCCCCCTCATTTGGCCAGCCTGCTTTGCTTTACGATAATAAATGCGCTGGTTCGCAAGCCTATATGCGGCTGGCATCGGAGTTGATTAAGCGTGAACGTGACGAAAACCAAATGGAAGAGAGGCAGAGATGAAAAAGAAACGCAGAGGATTAGGGCGCGGCCTATCGGCACTGATTGGCGATGCCGCGCTTGACGCGCCTAATGAAACGGGCGAGCAAACGGGCGGCGATAATGAAACTGGCCAAGCAAGTAGGACGAGCGGGGTGCAAATTATACCCGATACAAAAAACGCCGCCACGTTAAAGGGCTTTCAATGGCTTGGCACCGACCAGCTCAAGCCGGGCGCGGGGCAACCGCGCCAAGAATTTCCCGAAGAGGCGTTGCAGGAATTGGCCAGCTCGCTCAAGGAAAAGGGCGTGTTGCAACCGCTTTTGGTGCGCCCCGCAGGCGGCGAAAATGGTTCGTATGAAATTGTCGCGGGCGAACGCCGATGGCGGGCGGCGCAAATAGCGGGCCTGCATGAACTGCCAGTGATTGTGCGCCCGCTTTCTGATGCTGAGGCTTTGGAAATTGGCATTATTGAAAATGTGCAACGCATGGATTTGAATCCGATTGAAGAAGCACAAGCCTTTCGCCGCCTGATGGATGAATTTGGTTACACGCAAGCGACTTTGTCTAAAGTGCTGGGCAAAAGCCGCAGTCATATTGCCAATATATTGCGGCTTAATAGTGCGAGCGAACTTATTCGCGGCTTTCTCACCGATGGGAGCATGGTGTTGGGTCATGCGCGTGCGGTGTTGGCGCATGATAATGCAGACGCGCTGGCGCAAAAAATTGTTGATGAGGGTTTAACCGTCCGCGCCGTAGAAAAAATGCTGGCTAAAAAAGATAATGATGATGATGACACATTTTCGGGCGGCTCTGGGCGCAGCTATTCGGCCAAAGATGCCAATACGCGGGCTTTGGAAAGAACTTTGGAAGAACAGCTTGGCCTTAAAACCAATATCACGCATCGCGGCGAAGGTGGGGCATTGACCATTTCTTATAAATCACTTGAGCAGTTAGATGATATTGTCCGCCGTTTGGTGCTGAACGCGCCAGAACTTTAAGAGGGCTTTAACTTGCTAATCTTTGCCCCGCACGGGTGAGGCGCAAAATCGTATGCGCGGCGACCGCGTCAATGGGTGTGCCAGTGCGGCGGCAATCGGCTTCGGCTTCATGGAGAATGTGCAAGGCGGTTTCAATTTTGCCCAAATGCCAAATGCTAAGTTGTTGGTTGACTTGGGGCTTGCGTTTGAAATGCAAAGGCGGGCGAAAGGCGGCGCGTAAGGCTTCGTCTTGGCTCGCGCCATTTTGAATATGGCTTAAACACAAATGCAAAGCCTGAAAATGCCGCCGCAAGCACAGCAACATATATTGGCTGTTTTTGCCGCCCGCCATGAGGCGCGAAAGGGCTTTATCGGCCTCTTCGGTTTGGCCGCCGCAAACCGCATCCACCAAAGTGTCGGGCATCATCGCCGCGCTATCGCCCATAGCGCGTTCCACATCGTCCAGCGTTATCATAATGGTTTCATCTTCTTTATGGGCGGGGGTGCCTTTGGGCCCTTTATATAAAACCAAACGCTCTAGCTCGCGCATGGTCACGCCGCGGTCACTGCCAAGCTGGTGGGCTAAATGCGTCATGGCGGCCGCTTCAATGCGAAAACCTTCACGAGCAAGATATTCCCGCGCCAAACGTTGAATGGTGCGCGAGTCATCAGCATAGCAAGGCAGTGCCATGGCGTTGTCGGCTTTTTCAATGAGCTTGCGTAATTTAGAGGCGGGTTTGAGATTGCCAGCGCGAATAATCACCAGCGTTTCATCTATGGCATCGTCAAGATAGGCAGCAATGGTTTTGCATTGCGCGTCCCCATTCAGGGTGAGTTCAATCACCTTTGTGCCGCCAAACATCGGGATAGCGGCGGCTTCATCATAAAGTTTTTGCGGCGTGGCGGCGAGCGTGGCTTCGTCTATGTCCACTTGCAACATCGGGTCGGCCTCTTTGCCGCGTATGCGTTGGGAAAGATTGCGCGCATGTTCGCGCATCGCGCCTATGTCATGGCCGTAAAACAAAATAAGCCGAATAGACGGGTCAGGCTTTTGCAAAAAGGAGTCAACTTCATGGGCTTTGCGGAGCATGGGCTTTTGTCTTTTGTTTGGTTTTCAAGGCAATGGCGATTTTAAGCAAAATATCATCAGCAATGATTTTCACCCCGCGCAAACGGG
Source organism: Parvibaculaceae bacterium (assembly GCA_965219965.1). Taxonomy (GTDB): domain Bacteria; phylum Pseudomonadota; class Alphaproteobacteria; order RS24; family RS24. Next base: position 1,310,543 of record OZ244796.1, on the reverse strand, counting down.
CATTTTGCGCCGCCGTTTCATTGGCAAATTCAGACGCGACTTTATTATAAGAGGCAGACGCAAAACTACGCCCCTTGGCCAGCGTTTTTTGGGTTTTGATATTGGTTAATTCAAAATGCGCGTCCACCAAATAATTGGCGCGGGTGACGCGGCTGTCGGCCTCAATGGCCAAATCGGAAATGGTGGTGGAAGTGGTCAGCGTTAAATGCCAAAGCGCGGCGGCGGAAGGGTTGAATTTTTTCACCAGCTCATTGCGTAAAAGCTGGGTGGTGCGGTCATCACTGGGCGCGATGCGGATATGGCTAAGCTGGCCAGAGAGGCTGGTAGCGAGATTGGCGGTGCGGGATTTTTCGGCGTAAAGCGGCTCAAACCCACAGCCAGAAAGGCTTAGGCTTATGGTGGCGCATAGGACGGTGGCCTTAAAGGACGATATTAATAATCCGCCCGGGGACAATAATGATTTTTTTAATTTCTTTGCCATGGGTTGCATTTTTAACCTTTGGGTCGGCCAGTGCAAGGGCTTTGATTTGCTCCTCGCTGGCATTTTTGGCGATTGTGATTTGCGCCCGCCTTTTGCCTTGCACCTGAATGGGCAAAGTGATTTCATCATCGTGCAAAACGCTTTCATCGGCTTGCGGCCACGCGGCATTGGCGAGCAAGCCGTCATGGCCAAGTGCCTGCCAACAGCTTTCGGCCAGATGCGGTATCATCGGCGCGGCCATTTGCACAAGATGGCTGAGGGCTTGGTGCAACACGCCGTCTTTTTGCGCGGCGGTGTTTTTTTGCGCGGTAATGGTATTGGTTAATTCATAAAGCCGTGCGACAGCGCGATTAAAGGCAAGGCGTTCTAAATCATCAGTGACGGCGGCAAGGGTTTGATGGGTGGCCTTGTAAAGCGCGGCACTTTTTTCATCAGAGGGCGTGGGCGTTTTCTTTTCGCTGGTGGCGGTGTTTTCGTTAATAATGCGCCACAGCTTTTGGAGAAATTTGAACGCCGCTTCCGCGCCGGTTTCCGTCCATTGCACATCGCGGTCGGGCGGGCTGTCGGATAACATAAACCAACGCGCCGTATCCGCGCCATAGCTGGCAATAATATCGGTCGGGTCAATGGTGTTCTTTTTGGATTTAGACATTTTTTCCACCGCGCCAATTTTTATCGGCGTGTCGGGGGCGGCTTTGAGAATGGGCTGGCCGTTTTGCATGTCAATTTCATCAGGGGCGATAAATTTTCCGTCCGGTGTTTGGTAAGTTTCGTGATTGACCATGCCTTGCGTGAACAGGCCAGCGAATGGCTCTTTGCTTTGCAAATGCCCCGTCAGTTTCATAGCGCGGGCGAAAAAGCGGGCATAAAGCAAATGCAAAATCGCGTGTTCCACCCCGCCAATATATTGATCCACCGGCAGCCAATAGGCGGCGGCGGGTTTGTCGGTGGGGCAGTCTTCGGGCTGGGCGGCAAAGCGGGCGAAATACCACGAGCTGTCAATGAAAGTGTCAAAAGTGTCGGTTTCGCGCCGCGCAGGCTGGCCGCAAGAGGGGCAATCGGCTTTTTGCCATTCTTTATTATGCGCCAACGGGTTGCCGGGCTGGTCAAAGCGCACCTCGTCGGGCAAGGTGACGGGCAAATCTTCACGGCGCACCGGCACCGCCCCGCATTGGTCGCAATGAATAATGGGAATGGGGCAGCCCCAATAGCGTTGGCGCGACACGCCCCAATCGCGCAGACGGAAATTTATTTTGCGCTGGGCGCGGCCTGCTTTTTCTAAACGCTTGGCGGCGGCGGCAAATGCTTCTTGCGGGGTGAGGCCGTCCATGAAATCAGAATTAAATAAAATGCCATCGCCCATATAGGCTTCGTTTTTTATTTGGAATGTGTCGGGGTTCTCGCCCGTCGGCAACACAACGGGCAGAACGGGGAGTTTGTATTTGCGGGCAAATTCTAAATCGCGGCGGTCATGGGCGGGGCAAGCAAATATCGCACCCGTGCCGTAATCCATTAATACAAAATTGGCGACATAAATCGGCAGAGTGCGGGCGGAGTCAAACGGGTGGGCGGCGGTGGCGGCGATTTTGTAACCCGTTTTTTCGCCCGCTTCTATATCGGCTTGGCTGGTGCCGCCCCGCGCACAGTCGGCACGGAAAGCGGCGAGGTCGGCATCGCTTTGGGCGAGTTTAATGGCCAAAGGGTGGTCGGGCGATATGGCACAAAAGCTCGCGCCAAATAATGTGTCAGGGCGGGTGGTGTAAATATCCAAATGCGGAAAATCGGGCGGGGCGTCATTAAGTTGGAATTGAATTTGCAAACCCTCTGAACGGCCAATCCAATTTTTCTGCATGGTTTGCACTTTTTCCGGCCAGCGCGTAAGCGTGTCCAAATCGTCCAAAAGCTCTTGGGCAAAATCAGAAATTTTCAAAAACCATTGGGTGAGATTTTTCTGTTCTACCAACGCGCCCGACCGCCAGCCACGCCCATCAACGACTTGCTCATTGGCCAAAACGGTTTGCTCCACCGGATCCCAATTCACAATGCTTTGGCGGCGGTCCACCAATCCGGCGGCGAGAAAATCAAGGAACATGGCTTGTTCATGCTTGTAATAAGACGGGTCGCAAGTGGCAAATTCACGGCTCCAATCAATGGCCAGCCCCATGCTTTGTAACTGCCCGCGCATCGCGTCAATGTTGCGATAGGTCCACTCACGCGGGTGGATATTTTTTTCCATCGCCGCATTTTCTGCAGGCATACCAAAAGCGTCCCAACCCATAGGGTGCAACACATTAAAACCGCGCGCTTTGCGAAAACGCGCAATGACATCGCCCATTGTGTAATTGCGGACATGACCCATATGGATACGGCCAGACGGATAGGGAAACATTTCCAACACATAGTATTTGGGGCGCGGGTCATCGCTGGCGGCAGGCGCAAAGCACTGCGCCTTGTGCCATTTTTTTTGCCAAAGCGGCTCTATTTCTTGCGGCTTATAGCGGGACATATAAAACCCAATTCATTTGGCGGGGTAAAAATTATTCTTCCGCATGGCTTCCAGCGATACGCATTTCACGCGCACGGGTTAAAATGGCATTTTCCAAACGCCGCGCCGTTTCGGGCGACACGCTCGCATCAATCCAAGCATTGCCTTGCCGTTTTTGCCGAAAGGTGGAAACGCGCAAACCATCGGCACGCAAACGCTGGTCTAAAATGTAAATGGTCACTTTAATGCGCTCATTGGGTGTGTCAGGTGAGGCATACCAATCGGTGATAATGGTGCCGCCAAACGGGTCGGCGGAAGTGAGCGGCAAAAAGGAAAGCGCGTCCAATGACGCCCGCCATAAATAAGCGTTCACGCCAATAGCCGCGCCAGTTTTTCTGGTGGTGTCAAAAGATTTGCCCTTATCGTCAAGGGTGGCATAGCTGATGGTGCGGGTTTGGGCGGCATCATTTTTGCCCCCGCAAGCAGCGAGCAGTAAAGCGGCGCATAGGCTGGCCGTGAGCGTTTTGGCGGAAGGAAATTTACGTGGCATAAAAGCGTCCCGAATAATCATGATTATCGGGCGAGCATAACATATCCGCCCTTTCTGACAAAATTATTGTGACATATTATTGCGCCAGCCCCGCCCAAAAGCCAATAGCGGCAAAGCCGTGCAATCGCGCCCCCGATAGGCGGGCAAAGCGGCGGGCGGTCATGCCGCCCAACGCGATAAGGGGCAAGCGGGTTTGGCGCGACAAGGCGGCCAGCCGCACCACGCCTAAAAGGTTTGCGGGTTTTGCATGAGGGTGGCTGGGCGTGGCAAAGACGGGCGACAGCAAAACCGCATCTACATTGAGGGCATGAGCCTTACGCAAAGCGGCGGGGCTATGAGCGGCCATAGATAAAGTTTGCCCGTGCGGGCATTGCGCGGCCAAAAAGGGCGTGGCCATATTTTCGGGCATGTGCAGACCCGCTTTGTGCTTGCGGGCTAAAGCGGCATCGCCGCCAATGAGGAAATGCAAATGAAGGCGGCGGCACAGTCTGGCCATTTCGCTGGCCAAAGCGGCGCGGTCGGGCGCGTCATAATCGCGCAAAATCACCCCCGCCCCTTGTGGCAAAAGCGGCAAAACCTTGCGCCAATCAGGCAGACGCTTGGTGTCGGTGAGCAAATAAAATCGCGGTGGCATGGTTGCGGCACTCATGCGAAAATCTTAATATATGTGCGGCTCATTTGCACGAAAATCATCGGGAGAAAATAATGCCGCAAAGCGATATTATCGCGGCCAATTTGGCAGACACACAAGCGCGGCTGGCCAATGCGCTGGCGGCGGCGGGGCGTGCGGGTGATGCGGCGCAAGTGATTGCGGTGAGCAAAACCTTTCCGCAAGCGGTGATACGCGCCGCGCTTGAGGCTGGCCATAGGCTGTTTGGCGAAAATAAAGTGCAAGAGGCGACGCAAAAATGGCCCGCCTTGCGGCGCAATTACCCCGATGCCAAATTGCATTTGGTCGGGGCGTTGCAAAGCAATAAGGCCGCCCAAGCGGTCGGGCTGTTTGACGCCATTCACAGCCTTGACCGCCCCAAGCTGGCGCGGGTGCTGGCTGAGGAAATACAAAAACAAGGGCGGTCGCCTATGCTTTTTGTGCAAGTCAATACGGGCGGCGAAGCGCAAAAAGCGGGCATTGGTTTGGACGGGCTGGACGCTTTTGTTTTGGCTTGCCAGAAAGAATATGGGCTGAGCATTGACGGGCTGATGTGCCTGCCGCCTGCGCGTGATGTGCCTGCGCCACATTTTGCTTTGCTGGAAAAACGCGCCCGTGATTTGGGGCTTAGCGGGTTAAGCATGGGTATGAGTGGCGATTATGAAATTGCATTGGGCTATGGCGCGACTCATGTGCGGCTCGGCACGGCGATTTTCGGGGCGCGGGGTTAAACACTTAATTAAGCTGTGCGAATATGCAAAATTGTGCGCGGGGTTAAATGCGGCAAGAGCGACACCATCGCATTGGCGGCAATGGCGACACAGCCTTGCGTAGGCGCATCGGGCTTGGCGGTGAGGTGAAAAAATATCGCACTGCCCTTGCCCGCAATGGGCGGGTCATCATTGTAGCTTAGCGGGATAAGCAAATCATACGCGCCACCCTCGCGCCATAAGGTTTCATGGGAAAAATTATGCGGCAAGGTAACGGGACGGTTATAGTTTTTGTCCTTTGGGTCATCCGACCAACCGCTTTGCGGGGTTATCGGGCGGCACGCCAAGCCGGTTTGCGGGGCGGGATAAATATCGGGGCGGTGCCATAATGCGCGCAATAAAAATGTGCCAAGCGGGGTCGTGCCATCACCTTCTTGCTTGGCCGCGCTGACGCCGCCGCGCCCCAAGCGGCATTTATGTTGCGCCCCAAAGCCCGCCAGCGTGCCGCAAGTGGGGTCATTTTTATCCGCCGTGACAATAATGTGCATGAATTTCCCCAATATCCGCCGCATAGACAGCATAGCACAATAGTCACATTTTTACGAGATACGCGCAAAAATTGGATTTGCCCTTTGCTTTCCCTTTGCTTTCAGGGAGGCCTATGGCCATAATCAGGCGAGGCAAGGCGTAAGCGTAAGGATTTCAAATGATGCAAAAGCGTAAAATTTTGATGGTTGAAGATGACTCGGCACTGGTTGATGCTTTGACCGAGCAACTGGCTTTTCACGAAGAATTTGATGTGGCCACCGCCACCAATGCCGCCGATGGGCTGGCGGCGGCGCAAGAACAACGCCCCGATATTATTTTGCTGGATGTCGGCCTGCCCGACCAAGATGGGCGCGAAACCTGTCGGCTTATTCGCAAAGCCGGTGTGCAAGCCCCTATCATTATGTTAACGGGGGCGGATTCCGATGCCGATACAATTTTAGGATTGGAATCGGGGGCGAATGATTATGTCACTAAGCCGTTTCGCTTTGGGGTTTTGCTGGCACGGATGCGGGCGCAGTTGCGCCAGCATGAGCAAAGCGAGGCGGCTAATTTTATGGTGGCGCATTATCAGTTTCGTCCGGCGGTGAAATTATTGGTTACGCCCGATGATAGCAAAATCCGCCTGACCGAAAAGGAAACCAACATTTTGAAATATCTTTTACGCGCAGGGCGCGAAACCGTGTCGCGTGATAAATTGCTGGAAGAAGTTTGGGGCTATAATTCGGGCGTGACCACGCATACGCTGGAAACACATATTTATCGGCTGCGGCAAAAAATTGAGGCCGACCCGTCTAATGCGGAAATTTTAGTAACCGATGCGGGCGGCTATCGGTTGAATAGCTAGCTTGGCGGGCTAACGTTTTTTCAAATCCATAATGACTGGCACATGGTCGGAAGGCCGCGCCCAGCCGCGTGCATCGCGCAAAATTTGATAGGCTTTGACGCGCGGGGTCAAAGCGGGCGTGACCCAAATATGGTCCAAGCGGCGGCCACGGTCAGACGCCGCCCAGTCGCGGGCGCGATAGCTCCACCATGAATAAAGTTTTTCACTTTGCGGCACAAAGCGGCGGGCAATGTCGTCCCATTGATGGGCGGCTTGCACTGCTTTTAATTTTTCGCGCTCAATCGCGGTGTGGCTAACCACATTTTTTAATTGCTTGGACGACCAAACATCATGTTCAAAGGGTGCGATGTTAAGGTCGCCCAACAAAACGCGCCGTGCGGTTTTTTCTGACGGGCTTTTTTGAACAGGGTTTCCATTTCGGTGAGGAAGTCTAACTTATGGCCAAATTTTTCATTCACGCGGCGGTCAGGTTCATCACCGCCTGCGGGGACATAAAAATTATGCACGCTTAGCGGCTGGCGGCGATAGGTGACAAGGGCTTCAATATGGCGGCCATCTTTGCGCCCGCAAAAATCAATGATTTTGCTGGACGCAATCGGCACACGGCTAATGGTGGCGACGCCGTGATAACCCTTAATGCCGTTTTTGATAATGTGCTTATAACCAAGCGCGGTGAAATTTTTTTCAGGAAAAGAATCATTCGGGCATTTTGTTTCTTGCAAGCATAAAATATCGGGCTTGTGCTGGCGCAATAAATTTTCGGCCAGCCCAATGCGAAGGCGCACGGAGTTAATGTTCCAACTGATAATCCGCATTGGTTTGCCTTAAAATAAATTAAAACTCTGCCCGACCAGCGACACCGGCCAACGGCCTTGCTCAAAAAGCTGAAAGCGCAAAATAAGCGGGTGGTTTTGGGTGGTGGTTTCTTCTTCTGTGACAGCCGCCGCCGCTATGGCCAAAGCCGCGCCGTGACAGGCCTGCTGGGCGCAACCCAAAGCGAGCTTGGCGCATATATCGGCATTTTCCGCCTCCATATCGGCATAATAAAAGGCTTCCGTGAGCGCGTCTTCCACCGTTTCCACCAGCGCGCCCGATAAATGGGTGAGCAAAACGCCCAAACCTTCTTGGCTGACCGCTTGCAAAGTTTGCGTAAGGGCGGCGGCGCGGAGCTGCTCTTCGGCCTCCCACGCCTCGGCATTTATGTTGGTGGTCTCGCACGCATTGGCGGCATCTTCCCAAGAGGCGAGCAAAGCAATTTGCGCGTCGGGAAAACCAAGCGCGTGCATAAAATGGCGGGCATCATTTTGTGTCGCTTCGCTAAGCGGCTCGCCAAGCTGGCTAAACCAATTCACCTGCAAAGCACGGTCGGTGAATTGCCGTATGAGGGTTAAAATCCGCACTTCCCCTTCTAGCGTTTCTAAATTTTCTGGCGGCGGCGCGTCTGCTGTGGACATATCACGGCCTGTTTAGCGCGAAATGATGCGGCGCAATGGCATCAAGAATTTGCACATTATGCAAAAGCAAAGTGATAATCCGCCCCTGCGCGTCAATGACCCGCCAGCCGCGCAAGGCAAGCGGGGCGGCGTTAAAACTCATATAAAGCTGGCCGGGGATATTGCCGCGCGGGTCTTGCAATAAAATTTCTGTCGTGCTGGGGGTGCGGGTGATATTGGCAACCATGCCAGAGCGATGCAAATCCAAATCGGGGGCGAAAAATAATGGCAAAGGCGTGGCGTCAATGGCATAGCTGTCGGGCGTGGCGCGAGCGTTTTCCTGCACATGAATATGGGTGGCGTCCACCACCACGCGCAACTGATTGGGCGGGTCATAGATGAAAGCAATTTGCCCTGGGCGTTGATAATGCATCACGCCGCGCACCAAATCACCGCTTGGGTTAATTTGCGAAAACCGCGCCGTGAAAGCGGGGATAGAGGTGAAATAGCGCGAAATGCCGTGCAAAAGCGCGGCATCATCGGCGGCGGCTTGGGCGGCGGCGGGCGTTGAGACGGGCGCAAATAAGGGTGCGCTCAACAGGGTGAAAAAAAGCGTGCAAAAAACAGCGCGTGAAAAAAAATGCCGCATCAATGTTTCCCAACCAAAACTTCGCGCTTGCCCGCATGATTGGGCGGGCTTATCACGCCTTGCTCTTCCATTTTTTCAATTAAAGTGGCGGCGCGATTATAGCCGATAGAAAGGCGGCGTTGCACATAGCTGGTAGAGGCGCGATTGTCGCGGGTGACAATGGCGACCGCTTTATCGTAAAGGCTGTCGCCGCTATCGCCGCCCATGCCGTCTGCGCTGGCTTCTTCTGGCTCATCGGTGACGGCTTCCACATAATCGGGCGTGCCTTGCTGTTTCAAAAAGCGCACCACCGCTTCTACTTCCTTGTCGGAAACGAACGGCCCATGTATGCGTTGCAACCGCCCGCCGCCCGCCATGAATAGCATATCGCCCATGCCTAATAATTGCTCGCCGCCGCCTTCGCCCAAAACGGTGCGGCTGTCAATTTTGGTTGTCACCTGAAAAGAAATACGGCTGGGGAAGTTCGCTTTAATCGTACCCGTAATCACATCAACAGAAGGGCGTTGCGTGGCGGTGATGAGATGCACCCCTGCGGCGCGTGCCATTTGGGCGAGGCGTTGTATCGCCCCTTCAATTTCCTTGCCCGCAACCAACATAAGGTCGGCCATTTCATCAATGATAATCACAATAAAGGGCAGGGTTTCAGGCGGCATTTCATCTTCTTCATAAATCGCCTCGCCCGTTTCGGCATCAAGGCCGGTTTGGACTTGGCGTTTGAATGTTTCGCCCTTAGCGCGGGCTTCTTCCATGCGGGTGTTGTAGCTTTCAATGTTCCGCACCCCGACTTTAGACATTTTGCTATAGCGGCTTTCCATTTCCGCTACCGCCCATTTAAGCGCGACCACCGCCTGTTTCGGCTCGGTGACCACAGGGGCGAGCAAATGCGGTATGCCTTCATAAACCGAAAGCTCTAGCATTTTCGGGTCCACTAAAATTAGGCGGCACTGGTCGGGCGTCATGCGATAAAGAATGGATAAAATCATGGTGTTAATGCCCACAGATTTGCCCGAACCCGTTGTGCCAGCGACCAGCAAATGCGGCATTTTAGCAAGGTCGCTCAGCACGGGCGCACCGCCAATATCTTTGCCTAACACCATCGGCAAATGGCCGCTATTTTTTTCAAATGTGTCACTGGCGAGCAGCTCGCGCAAATAAACAGTTTCGCGGTCGGTATTGGGCAGTTCAATGCCCACCACATTTTGCCCGGGCAAGGGCGCGATGCGGCATCGTTCCGCGCTCATGGAACGGGCAATATCTTCGGCCAAACCAACAATGCGGTTAATGCGTATCCCCGCGGCGGGTTCAAGTTCGTAAAGGGTGACGACCGGTCCGGGCCGCACCCGCAAAACCTTGCCGTCAATGCCGAAATCTTGCAACACATTTTCTAGCAAACGCGCATTGGCTTCTAGCGCATCTTCGCTGACTTTTTTCAAATTGCGCTGACGGGCTTCGGCCAGTAAACGCAAAGGCGGCAATTCAAATGTGCCTTTTTTCTTCGCATCAAGCGGCAAATTATGTTGGTCTTCACGCGCCGCGCGTTTGCCCATGCGTGGTTTTTTCTTGGGCATTTCAACTTTGGCAGGTTGTTTGGCGGCGGCGGGTTTGGGCTTTTCGGCGGGCGTGGGGGATTCGCTTGCGGATTTGGGGGCGGATTCGGGGGCAGGCGTTTGGATTGTTTGGGGAGCGGGGCGGAAACGGGCCAAGATATTTTGCGGGCGCGGTAACACATTATATATAGCGGCGCGGATATTTTGCGCCATGCCCAACAGGCCACCCGCAAAAATAGATTTGCGTGCGGGCTTGTCTTTTGGTTTTTTGCGGCGCGTGAGGGCGTGCCACAGCCACATAGCGAGCCGATAAAAAAGCTGGCCGCTTTGGCGCACAGCACCAGCGGCAAAAAGGCTCAAGCCCACACTGGCCAGCCCCGCCGCCGCCGATAATATAATTTGCGTGCCATGTGTGTGCATGGTCAGTTGCGGAATGAGATAAATAAAACCCGACCCTTGCACCAGCGCGATGCCCAACAAGCCCCCGCTTTGGAAATTGGGCAAAGCGGTTATGTCGTCATGGGGCGCGAAAGGATAAAGCGCACATGCCGCGCTGGCCAGCGCAATGGCGGCAAGGGCGGCGGCAAGGCGTAAAAACGGACGGGTGATTTTGCGTTTCCGTAAACGCCGCCAGCCAAGCGCGAAAAGCGGCGGCATGGCCAAAAACGCACCCAGCCCAATATATTGCACAAAGATGTCGGCGGCGGTCGCGCCATAAAAACCAAGCGGGTTTTGCGCGGCGGCAGGCGTGCTGTGATTCAGGCTGGGGTCGGCGGGGGCGTGGCCAAGCATCGCCCATGTGCCAGCCAAAGCGGCGGCCATAAGGGCGAGGCCAAAAAGCTCGCGCCCGCGTGCGGCGGCAAAGCCCATAAGGGCGCGGCGGAGGCGGTCGGCAAAACGGCTCAGGCCCGATTGTGTCATGATGCGTATCCTTCTTGCAAAATTATATCACGCATTTGGGTTAAAGCGGTGCGGGTTTTTTCCACCTCATCAACCAAAGCCACGCGCATATAGGCTTGCGCGGGATTGCCGCCCTGCGTGTCATGCGCCAAATAGCCGCCGGGCAATGTGCGTATGCCGCCTTTTTGCCACAGCGCGTAGGCCGCCTTTTCGCCATCGCCAACATTGAGCCATAAAAAGAAACCACCTGCAGGGCGGTAAAATTCAAAATGGCCGCTTAGCACTTCTTCGGCCATATCCATTTTTTCTTGGTAAAGGGCGCGGCCCGCTTGGGCGTGGGCGTCATCGCCCCATGCGGCGGCGGCGGCTTTTTGCGCGGGTATGGGGGTTTGCGGGGCGACAATCATACGCAAACGGAAAAAACTAGCCATAAGCTTTTCCCCGCCCACGCAAAAACCAGAACGCAAGCCGGGCAGGCCAGAGCGTTTGGACAGAGAATGAAAGGCAATGAGATTTTCCGCCCCTTCGGGTCGCTCGGCGGCGGCGTTGAGGGCGGAAACGGGCGGGGCTTTTTCTAGCGGGCGGTCGTAAATATCGGCATAACATTCATCAGTGATAAGCCAGAATTTATATTTTCGCGCCAAGTCTAAAAGTCCGTGCAAATAATTTTTATCGGCGACCGCGCCTTGCGGCATGGCCGGCGTGCAAATAAACATGGCGCGGAGACTGTGAAGTTGGTCGGGGGTGAGCGCGGACGGGTCGGGCAGGAAGTTGGTTTGCTTTGTGGCGTTCATATAAAGCGGGGTCGCCCCCGCCGCCAACGCGCTGGCGGCATAGACTTGATAAAACGGATTGGGCATGGCGATATGGGTTTTACCTTTGCTGCGCGGCGCGAGCTGGGCGATGAGGAACAGGGCTTCCCGCGTGCCATTAACGGGCAGGATTTGCGCGGCGTGGGGGAACATATTTTCGGGCAAGTCAAAACGGCGGGTGAGCCAGTTGGCGCAAGCGGTGCGCCATTCGGGCAGGCCGCGAATGGGCGGATAGTCGCCATAATCGGCACGGCTGTCGGCGAGAATGTCCAACACAAAATCAGGCGCGGCATGGCACGGATCGCCCACCGCTAAATTTATCGGCGCGGCGGGCGCGGGCAGGTCGGCGAGCAAATGCCGCAAACGGGTGAAGGGCGAAGCGGGGATTTGCGTAAAAGGCGCGGCAAGGTTTTCGGTCATTTTTGTCCCATTTTTCGTCCCATAAAGGCGGCAGTATAAGGCAATTTGCGCCCTTGCCCAAATGGCGGACATTATATAATGACATATATATAATGAGTGGGCGATTTGAAAGGCGGGCGCATGGCGCAATATGCAGAGCATTATGATGTGGCCGTGACGGGCGGCGGGCTAAGCGGGCTGGCAGGGGCTTTGGCACTGGCCGCCGCAGGGGCAGAGGTGGCTTTGCTAGATAAGCGTGATAGCCTTGCCGGTGCTGGCGATGGGCGCGAGGGCGGTGATGGGCGGGCAACCGCGCTAAGCCCTGCCTCGCTGGTGATGCTGAAACGGATTTGCGGCGGCGATTTGGCGGGCGTGTCGGCGGTGAGCGAAATGCGCGTATCAGATGGCCACCCTGCCGACAGCCTGCTGGCCGAGCCGCTTTGTTTTTCTGTTGCGGCAGAAAAAAAAGAGGCGTTAGCGCATATTATTATGAATGATGATTTGTGCGGCGGGCTTATCCGTGCGGCGCAAAATCATAAGGCGATAAATATAAAAACCAATGCGCGTGTGGCGGGCATGGCACGCAACACAAAAGGCGCGGGGGTGACGCTTGAAAATGGCGAAACATTGTCATGCGATTTACTGATTGCGGGCGATGGACGCGGCTCGGCTTTGCGTGACATGGCGGGGATAAAAATAACCACGCATGATTATCAACAAACCGCAATGGCGTGCGTGTTTGACCATAGCACAGCGCATGGTGGGGTGGCGCATCAAATTTTCAAAACAGGTGGCCCATTGGCGGTCTTGCCTTTAGCGGGTCAAAAGAAAAGTGCGTTGGTCTGGCCAGAAAAAAATACTTATGCGGCGGCTTTGTTGTCTTTAGAGGATACAGGTTTTATGGCGGAGCTTGCAGGACGGCTTGATGGTTTGTTGGGCGATGTGACGGCGGTGACGGCGCGGCAGTTTTATCCGTTAACGGCCTTGTTGGCGCACCGCTATACGCAAAACCATTTTGCTTTGCTCGGCGAGGCGGCGCATATTATTCACCCGCTTGCGGGGCAAGGTTATAATCTCACTTTGCGCGATGCAGCGTGTTTGGCCGATTGTTTTTTTGATGCAAAAAGATTGGGGCTGGTGGCGGGCAGCGCGGCGGCACTTGCGCCCTATGCGCGCCGCCAAAAGGCCGATGGGTTTTTAATGGCTGCGGCCACGCACAGCCTTAACGCGCTTTTTGCCACGCGGCTGGCGGGGGTGCGCCCCATGCGGCAAGTCGCGCTGGGCGCGGCTTCGCGTGTGCCAATGGTGGGGCAGCTGGCACGCTATGTGGCTAATTATGGCGGGGCTTGTGGGGCGAAAAATATCCCGCGCCTGCTATGCGGGGCGGGATTTGACGGCTAGGTTTTTTCTTCGTCCAAAGCGCGGGCTTGGCGGGGCAACATAATGGCAATGCCATCGCGCACCGCAAAAGCAAGCTTGGCTTTTTTGGATATAAGCTCTTGGGTTTGGGCATCATAATGCAAGGGCGTGCGCGTGACCGGACAAACCAAAAGAGCCAGCAATTTCGGGTCAATTTTTTTCGCGGCGGTTTTTTTGCTTTCATTCATTTTATTGGGGGCATTTTATTGGAGGCGCGTTTCACTGCTTTCATCTTGGGCTAAAACCAATTCGGCAAAAGCAATGAGAATTTCAGCGCGGTGCGACAGGGTTTCGGCTTCTAGCAAGGCTTGCTTTTCTTGTGCGCCAAATGGGCCAATGACGCTAAAGGAATTGACCAATTCCTCATTGGTGGATTTGTTAATGCTATCCCAATCAGCTTTAAGGTCGTTCGCGTCTAAATAATCGCGCACCACTTGCAACAACCCATTGCGGTTAACTTCATCATTGCCATGCCCGCCAATCAGGTCGCTTTTGAAGGGCGCGAAATTGGCTTTGACTTGCCGAAACGGCGTAGCGGTTTTTAATTCTTTGACAATTTCAAAACGGCACAGGCCGGTGAGCGTAACCAATAGGCGTTCATCTTCGGTTTCGCTGTAAGAAGTAATGCGCCCCGCACAACCCGTTTTGCTTAACGCTTTGCGGCCATTGGCCAAAGCAGGCGCGTGCGCGTCGGGCTGCACCATGCCAATCAGGCGGTCGCCCGAAAGGGCGGCATCCATCATGGCCAAATAGCGCGGCTCAAAAATGTTGAGCGGCAATTCCACATAAGGCAAAAGCAGCGCGTCCGATAAAGGGAAAACCGGCAGGCTGGGCGGAAAATCGGCGGGGGTTTTGTATTTCTTCTGCATGGGGTTTACCGAAATAAAAGAGACGATAATTTGCGCCGCCCGTCAATGGTGGCGGTGTCTTCCGCGCCATAAGCGTCAAATAATTCAAGTAATTGTTTGCGGGCGGCTTGGTCTTGCCAGTCTGGCTGGCGGGTGATGATGTCTAGCAAAGCGGCAATGGCTTTGGTGCGGTCGCCCGCGCCGTGATAAAGCAAAGCAAGGTCAAAGCGAGCCTGATGGTCATTTTCGTTTTTGGCGAGCGCGGATTCCAACGCCGTGATTTGCGCCGTATCGGCGGCGGGGGTTTTATGGGCGAGTTCTAAAGCGGCGCGTGCGGCGGTCAGGTCGGGGTGAGCGGGCTGGTTGGCGGGCGTGTCGGGGGCGTTTTGCAAAATTTCCTCTGCCGTTTGCGTGTCGCCATTGGCGAGATAGCATTGGGCCAGCCCCGCAAGGGCCGCCGCATTGGTGTCGTCCATCTCTAAGCTCGCGCTGAAAAAATCCACAGCCCGCTTGGTGTCGCCTTCGGCAAGGGCTTGCTTGCCAGCGGCAATGGTTTTTTCAACATGGGCCGCTTGGCTGGCCGCCGCGCCGCTATGGGTGGCAATAAATTTTTCTATATCGGCCTGCGCCAATACGCCAACAAAACCATCAATGGGCGCACCATCTTTGAACGCAAAAACGGCGGGGATAGATTGCACCTGCATTTGCTGGGCAATTTGCGGGTCGGTTTCAATATTCATTTTAGCCAAACGCACTTGGCCATTTGTTTGGGCAATGCAATTTTCCAAAATCGGGGTGAGCTGTTTGCACGGCTCGCACCATGGCGCCCAAAAATCCACCAGCACTAATTTTTGCCGCGAGGTTTCAATGACTTCTTTCATAAAAGAAGCCATCGTAACATCTATAATGTCACTTATCGCGCCCGCTTGGCTTTGTGGCGCGGCATCAGGCGCGGTATTGGGGGGCAGGGTGTCGGATTCTTGCATAGGGGCGGCTTTCTAAACGGGTTCGGCAACATTCATAGCACAATTTCGGGGATTTTGAAATCACACTTGCAATCGGCGGGGCTTTGGGGCATAACCGCCGTGATGCGGGCGTAGCTCAGGGGTAGAGCACAACCTTGCCAAGGTTGGGGTCGTGAGTTCGAATCTCATCGCCCGCTCCATTGCATTGCTTGCACCACGCGCCCGTTCACGAAGGGCGACTCGTTCACGGAGGGCGACCCGTTCACGGAGGGCAATATGAAAAAAAATCCATTAGGCCACACCGATATTCAGGTCAGTGAAATTTGCCTCGGCACAATGACATGGGGGCGGCAAAATACGCAGGAAGAAGCCTTTGAACAAATGGATTACGCCGTCAGCGAAGGCGTGAATTTTTTTGACACGGCGGAGCTTTACCCCATTCCGCCCGAAGCCGATACGCAAGGGCGCACGGAAGATTATATTGGCAACTGGTTTAAGCAATCGGGCAAGCGCGACCAAATTATTTTGGGCAGCAAGGTGGTGGGTCGTTCGCGCATGAATTGGTTTCGTGATGATGGCGCACTGCCCGAATTATCGCGTGGCCAAATTGAAGAAGCTATCAATAAAAGTCTCAAACGGCTACAAACAGATTATATTGACCTGTATCAACTGCATTGGCCCGACCGCCCAATGGTTATTTTTGGCGGGCTGGGCTATAAGCACAAAGGCGAAGAAAATCACACCATAGATGAAATTTTAGAGGTGCTAGATGATTTGGTCAAAGCCGGTAAGGTGCGCCATATCGGGCTGTCTAATGAAACGCCATGGGGGGTGATGAAATTTCTCCATTTTGCGGAAGTGAAAAACCTGCCGCGCATTGTGTCTATCCAAAATGCGTATAATTTTCTCAATCGGGTTTTTGAAATTCACGGCGCGGAAATTTATCACCGCGAAGGGGTTGGCTTGCTGGCCTATTCGCCGCTGGCGCAGGGCTATTTAACCGGCAAATATCAAAATGGCGCGGTGCCGCCCAACTCGCGCAAGGCTTTGGCGCATCGGGTGACGCGCTATGAAACGCCCGGGTCGCATGAGGCGATTGACGCTTATTTGGCTTTGGCGAAAAAATACGGGCTGGATGCGGCGCAAATGGCCAATCAATTTGTCACCAGCCGCGATTTTGTCACCAGCAATATTATCGGCGCGACCAGCATGGAGCAGCTTAGGCTGGCGATAACTTCGCGGCACGTAGAATTGCCAGAGGAATTATTGGCAGAAATTGAGGCTCTGCATTTAAGCGCGTCTAATTTATGCCCGTGATTTAATGGTGTAGCTGTGCGTCCAACCAGCGCATCAGCCTTTCGGCATAAGCACTGCGGGCATTGGTGTTGACTTGCAACATGCTCACGCCCGTGCCTTCTAAAAGCAATAAAAAATCCACCGCGCATTGGGCGGGCAAAATGTTTTTGTGCAAATGCCCCGATTTGGCCAGCCGTGTAAATTGGGCGGTGAAATAATTTTCACTTTCTTGGCGGGCATGGTGCAACATTTTGCGATATTTCGGATTGGCGGCGGCAAAAGTTAAATAATTCATCCGCACATGCCAAATTTTTTCCGCCTCTGGGCTAAAAGGCAAATGGGTTTTAATAATATCGCGCAAACCATCGGCCACATTCATGCTGTAAGCGGGTTTGATGTGCAGGCGCAAATGCGGCAAAACATAAACCCCAAAAAGCGCGTCCAATAATGCTTGCCGATTGGCAAAATGATAGCTCACCGTGCCAAGCGCACAAGGGGCGGCTTGGGCGAGGCCGCGCAGGGTTAACGCATCTAAACCGCCATGGGCGATAAGGGCAAAGCCCGCTTGTAGCAGGAAGTCTCTGCCTTTTCTTGTGCCTTTTCTTTTTGCCTCAGCCATGCAAAATCCCCCGTGCCACCATTTCGGCAATAATCATATCGGCGGCTTCTTCCGCGCCCATGCGGGTGGTGTCAATGGTGATTTCAGGATTTTCGGGCGGCTCATAGGGGCTGTCAATGCCAGTGAAATTGGCCAGCGCACCGGCACGCGCCTTTTTGTAAAGCCCCTTCGGGTCGCGCTTTTCGGCAATTTTAAGCGGCGTGTCCACAAACACTTCAATAAATTCACCCGCCTCAACCAACCCACGCGCCAATCGCCGCTCGGCACGGAAAGGCGAAATGAAACTGACCAAAGTTATCAGCCCCGCATCA
Organism: Parvibaculaceae bacterium; assembly: GCA_965219965.1. Classification (GTDB taxonomy): domain Bacteria; phylum Pseudomonadota; class Alphaproteobacteria; order RS24; family RS24. Next base: position 1,293,077 of record OZ244796.1, on the reverse strand, counting down.
ACCATCAGCTTGGCCACCTCAGCCACGCGGCGGATATTTTCCACGCGGTCATTATCGGCAAAGCCAAGATCGCGGTTCAATCCATGCCGCACATTATCGCCGTCCAACACAAAGCTGTGCCGCCCGCGCATATGCAATTTTTTCTGCAAGGCATTGGCAATGGTGGATTTGCCCGACCCCGACAGCCCCGTAAACCACAATATGGCCGGGTTCTGCCCCTTTTGTTCGGCATGGGCGTGCTTGTCAATATCAAGCTGGTGCCAGTGAATGTTTTCGGCACGGCGCAAGGCAAAATGCAACAGCCCCATGCCCACCGTATGATTGCTCATGCGGTCAATGAGAATAAAGCCGCCCATATGGCGATTTTCCTTATAAGGGTCAAAGGCAATGTTTTGGTCAAGCGATAAAGTGCAAACCCCAATTTCATTAAGCGCCAAAGTTTTGGCGGCGAGCTTTTCCATCGTGTTAATGTTAATTTTATATTTGGGCGCGTTCACCGTCGCCGCCACCATGCGCGTGCCAATTTTCATAATGTAAGCCCGACCCGGCAACATGGCTTCGTCCGACATCCATAACAGGCTGGCTTCAAATTGGTCCGACACTTGCGGCGGCTGGTCGGGGGCGGCCAAAACATCGCCGCGTGAAATATCAATTTCATCTTTCAGCGTGAGCGTAACCGATTGCCCCGCAATGGCGCAGGGCAAGTCGCCGCTTTGGGTGACAATGCGGTCAATGGTGCTGTGCTTGTCGGCGGGCAGGATTTGCACCTTGTCGCCCGCACGGATTTGGCCCGAAACAATTTGCCCGCTAAAGCCGCGAAAATCTAAATCGGGGCGGTTGACCCATTGCACGGGCATACGGAAAGGCTGGGCGAGCGTGGTGTCGTCCACATTGACCTTTTCCAAATGGGTCATGAGCGGGTCGCCCTTATACCACGCCATGCGCTTGCTTTTTTGCGTGATATTGTCGCCGCGCAAAGCCGAAAGCGGCATGGCGTGACATTTTATATCCGCGCCATTATCTAAAGCGGCGGTGAAATTTTTGAAGTCGGTGACGATATTGTTAAAAATTTCCTCGTCAAAATCCACCAAATCCATTTTGTTCACGGCCAGCACAATGTGGCGAATACCAAGCTGCGACACAATAAACGCATGGCGGCGGGTTTGGGTCAGCACGCCTTGCCGCGCATCAATCAGCAAAACGGCAAGCTGGGCGGTGGACGCACCCGTGGCCATATTGCGCGTATATTGCTCATGGCCGGGCGTGTCGGCGACAATAAATTTGCGCTTATCGGTGGAAAAAAATCGGTAAGCAACATCAATGGTGATGCCCTGCTCGCGCTCGGCGGCCAGCCCATCAACCAGCAAGGCAAAATCAATCGCGCCGCCCTGCGTGCCAAGTTTTTTGGAATCGCTTTTGAGCGCGGCGAGCTGGTCTTCAAAAATCATTTTGGATTCATAAAGCAAACGCCCAATAAGGGTGGACTTGCCATCATCAACCGAGCCGCAAGTGATAAAGCGCAAAAGCGATTGGGTTTTTTTGTTTGTGTGTGCGGGGCGGGCCATTAAAAATATCCCTCTTGTTTTTTCTTTTCCATGCTGGCGGCTTGGTCGTGGTCAATGACACGGCCTTGGCGTTCAGAGCTTTTGCTCAGCAACATTTCGGCAATAATTTTTTCCAGCGTGTCGGCACTGCTTGCCACCGCGCCCGTTAACGGATAGCAACCCAATGTGCGAAAGCGCACCGATTTCATTTGCGGCTTTTCGCCCGCACGCAGGGGCAGGCGGTCATCATCCACCATAATCAACGCGCCATCGCGGGCGACCACAGGGCGTTTGGCGGCCAAATAAAGCGGCACAATCGGAATTTGCTCGGCTTGAATATATTGCCAAATATCGGTTTCGGTCCAATTAGACAGCGGGAAAACGCGAATGGTTTCGCCATTATTTTTGCGCGTATTGTAAAGATTCCAAAGTTCGGGGCGTTGGTTTTTCGGGTCCCACCGATGCTGGGCGGAGCGAAAAGAAAACACGCGCTCCTTCGCACGGCTTTTTTCTTCATCGCGCCGCGCCCCGCCAAAGGCGGCATCAAAACCATATTTATCCAACGCTTGCTTGAGCGCTTGGGTTTTCATCACATCGGTATGCGTGGCCGAACCATGCGTGAACGGGTTGATGCCGGCGGCGACGCCTTCGGGATTTTGATGCACCAAAAGCTCCAGCCCCAAATGCGCGGCGGTGTCGTCACGGAATTTTATCATCTCTTTGAACTTCCAGCCGGTGTCCACATGCAAAAGCGGAAAGGGCAGCTTGGACGGGTAAAAAGCGCGCAGGGCCAGATGCAACATAACCGCGCTGTCCTTGCCAATGGAATAAAGCATGACCGGATTTTCGGTTTCCGCCACCACCTCGCGCATAATGTGAATGCTCTCGGCCTCCAATTTTTGCAAATGGGTGAGGGCGGTGGTTTTTGTGCGCGGTTTTTGGGCGGGGCGCGATGCGGTGGGTTTTTTCCCCGCCGATTTTTTTGCGGGGGATTTTTTCGCTGGGGCTTTTCTTGCGGCACGCTTCTTTGAAACCCCCCGCACCCCGCTTGCGGTTTTCTTCACAGCTTTTTTCGCAGTGTGCGCTCTGCTCGCAACTCTCTTTACTACAGATTTCTCACCCGCCGATTTTTTTGCGGTAGGTTTTTTTGAAACGCTCTGCACCCCACTTGCGGTTTTCTTTGCGGCAGGTTTTTTCGCAGTGTGCGCTCTGCTCGTGGTTTTCTTTACATCTTTCTTTGTTGGCGATTTTTTCAGCGCAGGTTTTGTTGCGGCGGCGGATTTTTTAGCGGTGCGCTTTTTAGAAACCCCCCGCGCTCCGCTTGCGGTTTTCTTCACAGCTTTTTTCACAGCTTTTTTTGTGGGCGGTTTTTTGGAAGACATAGCGGCGGCCTCAATTTCTGCGGTGATTTTTGCGGCTTTTCAGGCGTTTGACGGCACTATAGGGCAAAATGCAAAAGCGTCAAGCATTATTCGGACATTTGTCCGAATATCACGGGCGAAATATGGGCGCAATCCGCAAAATAGGCGAAAAAAGGCGGAAAATCGCGGCGGCTAGGCGGCGGCAGGGGGCGATAAGGGGGGCGGCGGGCGATGATGAGGGCGGCGCGCAGGACGGCTGTGGAAAATGTGGATAAAAATGTGCATAACACCCGCCCCGCTGTGCATAAGAGACGGGATACACGCCCCCACCGCCGCTTACAGCACAGCACACAGTCTGTGGATAAATAATGCGCATAAGTGCATCACCCGCACCCCCAAAAAAGCACGGCGGCGTGGCGCGGTGGTGTGGGTGCGAGGTTGGGGTTCGTGTTCTTTCAGGTGTGCCATTTACTTGGAAAAAATTGTCGGCTAGATTGCAAACATGGCGAGATTTTCAGAATATTTTTCTATAGGACTCACACAGCACGAAATTGACTTCGTAGATATCAGCACGGATATTGATACGTCTGTATATGTTGACCCCTATGCGATAGAGATTCGTAATGATGTTTGGTCTTCCACTGCCTCTGATTATTTGCGGACATTTTTTTCAGAAGTTTTAGAAGCGTTACGGAAGGGTAGTGACTCTAAAGCTCGACACTTAATGTCACATTTGAAAGAGCCTCGCGAGACTTGTCTTGGTGTTTCAAGGTCGGGTTCTGGTGGGCGGGGGATTGGGGATATTCAGGCGAAACAGCTAATTGATGCGATTAAAAAGAGTCAGGCTTTTGAGACGGGTTTATTATCTGATCTTTCTGAGATGTCTTTATATATTGAAGGCGTAGATAGAGATAAAGTGTCTGACTTAACTACGAACGTAATTAGAAAACTATTGGTTAATTATACTCAAGAACAATGTCAATTATTTGGCATTGAAACTAAGCCTTATTCAGGCCCCCCGATGTGGAATAACGAAAGGAAAGATTGGGAGTCGCGCTTTATAGAATTACCTTACATTGGGGAACAAGCGATAATTCTTGTGTCAAAGTATATTGTTAGGCGTAAATTATCTTTGGATAGTCAGGAATTTTATAACAAACAAATCACTGATTTTTTGGTTGCGGAGCATGAGAGAGCAAACAGTTCACTGGCAAAAACTATTAAAAAGAAGCAGGGAAAAAGGATTATTGAAGAAAAGAAAGTATATAAAAAGGATGTCCGGAAGCATTTCCCAAAATCAAAATCTTTTATTGCCAAGATGGTTGAAGACAATCCTAAACTGCTGGTCATGTATAAGGATATAGTTAAAGAATCACCAAGTTTTATCACAACATTTTCTGAAGAGCAGCCATCTATACACGAAGTTTGTAAAGCCTTAAAAAGCAGATTACTAGATATTTCCCCTGGTGCTGAACATGCTGAGGATTATCACAAATTCATTATGGGGACATGTACAGCGTTGTTTTTTCCAAACTTGATACAACCGAATAAGGAATGGAAGATTAACGACGGACGCAAAAGAATCGACATCGTTTACACTAATGCTTCTGATTCTGGGTTTTTTGCGCAGAGACGGGATGGAAATAATACGCAAGCCAATCTTGTAATTGTAGAATGCAAAAATTACTCCAATGATATTGCTAACCCAGAACTTGACCAATTATTGGGGCGTTTTGATGATAATCGTGGGAAGTTTGGTATTCTAACTTGTAGGGCGATTGATAATCCAGATCTTTTATTAAAAAAATGTAGGGATATGGCCAGTCGCTCTCAGGGCTTTATTATAGTCTTAACTGACGAGGATATTTTAGAAATGCTTGAAGCAAAAGCCTCTTTAAAGGATGATGATGTGGAAAAGATATTACATTCTAAATTTAGAGAATTATTGGGATAGCTCCTCACCGCACCCTTTGTTTTCCCTTGCCGTGGACGCCCCTAGGGGGGCGGCGTTTTCTAAGACTTATTTCCCCCTGCGCTATCTCATGCCTATTGACCACGGGGCGAAGATTTGTTAATCCTAAAAGGGGAGATAATCATGGACAATGAAAATAAAGATGAAACCGATGAAACCAATGACCTGGCCTCAATAGGGGCTTTCTGGTTTAAGACAATGTGGATTGCAGCGAATGGTCTTTGGGGCTTCGTCTTTCTCTACAATCTCTTCTTGTTCTTTGGTACAAAGAATCTCAGCCATAATGATATAATGGATTTAATCATCACCATCATTGCGCTTGGCCTTGTAGGTAATGTAATTATGAGTATTTTGGCTATGGTTTTTGGCGTATTTGCTGTGCGCACGAAAAAACGCTAAACATATATATAGCTTTTTCCTTTTTTATTTCCCCTTCCGCCGCACCTTTTGTTTTCCCTTGCCGTTGACGCCCCTAACGGGGCGACATTATTTTTCTGGCGTTTTGCGCGGCGTTTTTTTTGTGTGTTTTTTCTCTGGCGTTTTGGGGCGGGGTTTTTTGTGCCGCACCTTTTGTTTTCCCTTGCCGTTGATGCCCCTAACGGGGCGGCGTTTTTATATTTATGCGGTGATATGAGGGGTTGCCCCCCTTAAAGGGCGGGGCGGCGTTGTTTTTTGTGTTTTCCCTTTTTTATTTCCGCTTACGCCTCACCAACATTTTTTTAATTTCGGCTATGGCGCGGGCGGGGGAGAGGCCTTTGGGGCAGGCTTTGGCGCAATTCATAATCGTGTGGCAACGATAGAGGCGGAACGGGTCTTCCAGCGCGTCCAGTCTTTTATCCGTGTCCTTGTCGCGGCTATCCACCAGCCAGCGATAGGCTTGCAACAAAACGGCGGGGCCGAGATATTTATCCGAATTCCACCAATAGCTCGGACAAGAAGTAGAACAGCACGCGCATAAAATACATTCATAAAGCCCGTCCAGCTTTTCGCGGTCTTGGCGCGTCTGCGGCCACTCGCCTTGCGGGGCGGGCGCGTCATTTGTTTTCAGCCACGGCTCAATGGATTGATATTGCGCGTAAAGGTTTGACAAATCCGGCACCAAATCTTTCACCACAGGCAAATGCGGCAGCGGATAAATTTTCACCGTGCTTTTAATTTCGTCCAGCCCCTTGGTGCAAGCCAAAGTATTTTGCCCGTCAATGTTCATGGCACAAGAGCCGCAAATCCCCTCACGGCAAGAACGGCGAAAGGTTAGGGTCGGGTCGGTTTCATTTTTAATTTTGATAAGCGCGTCCAGCACCATCGGCCCGCATTGGTCGGCATCAATCACATAGCTATCCATGCGCGGATTGTCAGGCGCGTCAGGATTCCAGCGGTAAATTTCAATTTTGCGCGGGCGTTTGGCGGCGGCGGCTTCATGCGCCACGCCTTTTTGCACCCGTGAATTTTTCGGCAAAGCAATTTCAACCATTTTCTTCCCCCGTTCCGCGTGGGTATAACCAATTTTCCATATCATTCATATCAACGCATTTATAGCCCAAATTTTCAAGGTATGAACGCATATCTTGTGTAAATTCTGGTGCATAAAGCCCGTATTCTTGTGGCCAGTCAGCATAGGGACGGCCTTCCGCCGTTTCTAAAAAACGCGCACATTTCGCCCTAAATTCACGCAAATTAGATTTATGACTCTCCGCATTACGCTTGCACTCACCAAAATGAATACGCTTTTCATCTTCGTTAATGGCGATAATATCAATTTCTAAATCCCCGCCGCGATTCCAATAAGCACCGATATTTGTAATTGGCAGGAATCCAACCTTTTTGCGGCTCGCTTCTTGCAAAACCTGTCGGCATAATTTTTCAAACATACGCCCTTCATGGGTTTTAAGATTATCACTGGTTTTTGTCAGCTGGCTTTCAATGGGCTGCATGCGTGCGGCTTCCACATATTGATGAATGGAAGATAGCCATGCGGCTAGAAAATTATCGGCAATAACGTAACGTGTCTTGCGGCTTTGGGGTAATGTTCCAAAAGGTAAATTATTTTCTACCATGCGATACCCATCAGTTAGCGTTTTCAGATAGCCGCCAAATTGTTTTACATTTTGATTAACCCCTCTATCGCTATATCCGTTTTTCAAACGCGCATTGTCGCAAGCACCATGATGTGCGATAATCTGTAAAATTGTGACATATTTTCCCCGCAATTCATGTAAAAACCAGCTCTCGGCTTCTCCTGCAAGCGGGGCGGAGCTTTCAAAAAATAATCGGCGCAATGTTTCTTCGCGCCATTCACGATGTGCGTCAAACAAATTGGGTTCTTTTAATTCCAACTTAAAAATATCTTGATTGTAACAATCTTGGTAAAATTTTGGCACGCCCTCAAACAGACTCCATAAAAATAAACGTTGATATGGGTTAGTGATATTATGCGCCTGAAACATTTCAAACAGAGTTTCAAAATCCCAATGTTGCAAATCAATTATATCTGTGCGGCGGCCAAATAGGGGCGCTTGATTATCATGAAGCAGTGCCTGCATTTGCGTGTGAACTGAACCTAGAACAAACAAACCGCCTTGTTTATATTGATTGGCTTTGCTCATTTCTTGTGTATGGTCAATTTCCGTTTGCAAATGCGACATAAAGGGATTTAATTCTTTGCGGTGAAAATACTGAAACTCATCAAGAGCCGTTTTATATCCGCCGTACCAAAGAGCAGAGAGCGTTGCGGCAATGTTCTGAAAATCATCGGATAGAGCATGGGCAAGTTCAGAATCATTGCTCCAAATTTTCAGAGCGTTTTCAAACGCGCCCGCAACACCTCGCGCATCACTATCGGGTATTTGTACATAAAAACGCCTAGAAGATTTTGCTTGGTCTAGAGCTTCTTTCAAGAGAGTGGTTTTGCCAATGCGGCGACGGCCAGAAATTTGACAAAAGAAAAACGCCCCCCGATTGAGGATATTGCTGATTTTCTTCAGCTCGGCTGACCGCCCATAAAATGCCCATGCCATATAAAGGTTATAGTGTAAGAATTCTTACACTGTCAATGTAAGAATTCTTACACTATCGGTAATTTTTATATTTATGCTTAAATATCAATATCTTAACAAAATTATTTTTGTCAAAAAGGCCTAATAAACCCGTGCTTTGGGTTCAATATAAGCGACATCATCGCTTAGCGTAAAATTATGCACATCACGATATGAAATGCGCGCCTTGCCGCCTTGCCGCGTATCGGCGACATGGGTCAGCGTGTGCTTCATCCAATTTTTATCATCGCGCTCAGGGAAATCTTCACGGGCATGGCCGCCGCGACTTTCCTTCCGCGCCGCCGCGCCCTCTACGGTGGCCACAGCCTGCATTGCGAGATTGTCAAATTCCAGCGTTTCAATTAAATCCGAATTCCATATCAGCGAACGGTCGGTGACAGAAATATCCGCGCTGGCGGCGACAATGTCGCCCATGCGCTGGCAGCCTTCGTCCAACACCGCACCCGTGCGGAACACGGCGCAATTTTCCTGCATGGTGCGCTGCATATTCAGGCGCAATTCGGCGGTGGGTGTGCTGCCCTTGGCGTGGCGGAAATGGTCCAGTCGGTCCAGCGCGTCTTGGCCGAGATTTTTATTGAGTTCGGCATGGGGCTGGTTGGGCTTAACGGTTTCGCCTGCGCGTATGGCGGCGGCACGGCCAAACACCACAAGGTCAATCAGCGAATTAGAGCCGAGCCTGTTGGCACCATGCACCGAAACGCAGGCGGCCTCGCCAATGGCCATGAGGCCGGGGACAATGCGGTCTTGGTCTTTATCGGTCGGGTGCAACACCTCGCCATGATAATTGGTCGGTATGCCGCCCATATTATAATGAACGGTGGGCAGTACCGGAATGGGTTCTTTGGTGACATCAACGCCAGCAAAAATGCGCGCGCTTTCAGAAATGCCGGGCAGACGTTCGGCCAAAATTTTCGGGTCCAAATGGTCAAGGTGCAAATAAATATGGTCTTTATTCGCGCCCACGCCGCGCCCTTCACGAATTTCAATGGTCATGGAGCGCGACACCACATCACGCGAAGCCAAATCTTTGGCCGATGGGGCGTAGCGTTCCATAAAACGCTCGCCTTCGGAATTTATCAAGATGCCGCCCTCGCCGCGTGAGCCTTCCGTTATTAAACAGCCCGCGCCATAAATGCCCGTCGGGTGGAATTGCACAAATTCCATATCTTGCAAAGGCAAGCCCGCGCGTAACACCATGGCCGAGCCATCGCCCGTGCAACTATGCGCCGAAGTGGCCGAGAAATAAGCACGGCCATAACCGCCCGTGGCCAAAATGGTTTGATGCGCGCGAAAGCGGTGCAGCGTGCCATCGGCCATGCACAAAGCAATGACGCCAACGCATTGGCCCTGTTCGTCCATGAGCAGGTCAAGGGCAAAATACTCAATAAAAAATTCAGTTTCATAGCGCAAGGATTGGCCGTAAAGCGTGTGCAAAATCGCATGACCTGTGCGGTCGGCGGCGGCGCAAGTGCGCTGGGCAATGCCCTCGCCAAAATTCGTGGTCATGCCGCCAAAGGGGCGTTGATAAATTTTGCCTTCTTCGGTGCGCGAAAATGGCACGCCGAAATGTTCCAGCTCGTAAACGGCTTCAGGGGCATGGCGGCACAGATATTCAATCGCATCTTGGTCGCCCAACCAGTCCGAGCCTTTAACCGTGTCATACATATGCCAACGCCAATCATCATCGCCCATATTGCCCAAGGCGGCGGAAATGCCACCCTGTGCGGCAACCGTATGCGAACGGGTGGGGAAAAGTTTTGAAATACACGCCGTTTTTAATCCGTTCTGCGCCGCCCCCAAAGCCGCACGCAAACCCGCACCGCCCGCGCCAACAACAACGACATCAAAATAATGGTCGGTCAATTCATACGCGCTCATTTATTTGCCTCACATTAAAACCAGTTTCACAATCGCCGCCACACACCCCGCCGCTATGGCAAAGGTGAATGTGTCATTTAATATAAGCGATAAGCATTTTGTTTTTTTGCCATGCACATAATCATCAATAATGGTTTGCATGCCAAGCCGTGCGTGACAAATGCCGCTTAGCACAAGCAAAAGCATCAGCACCGCAATAAGCGGGCGGGAAAGAAACGCGGCCACGCTAGCATGGTCCGCCCCGCTATGGGCAATGAGGGTGGCGAGGAAAAAAATCGCCAAAGGGATATTGGCCAAAGCAGTGATGCGTTGCCAGAAAAAATGACCCGTGCCTTTATCTTTGTGCGCCATTATATGCCGCCCCCGATTTTATAAATAATGCCCCAAGTGAGCAGAGTTAAAATAAGCGGCATGAGAGCGGAAAGGCGGGCGAGGATTTCTACATGGTTTAATTCAAAGCCACGCCCAAAATCCCAAATGAAATGGCGCAAGCCGCCAAAGAGGTGATGGAACAAGGCCCAGCTATAGGCGAATAAAATAGACTGGCCATACCACGCACCGCTATGGGTTTGCACCAGCGCATAAGCCTCTGCGCCTAGTGCCGCCGCCCATAGCCATGCCAGCAATAAAATTGTTCCCGCATAAAGCGCGGCTCCGGTGGCGCGATGGAGAATGGACAAAGCCATTGTCAGCGTCCAACGGTAAATTTGCAAATGCGGCGAAAGCGGACGGCGTGCCGCTTGCGATTGTGCGTCTGATTTTTCAGATGGTTTTGCTTTAGCCGCCACGATATGCCCACTCTTTGCCTAAAAGATACCTATTTTATAGCCCGTTAGGCAGGCTTTGACAAATGCTCACCAATCAAGGCCTCGGCAATTTGCACAGCGTTCAACGCCGCGCCCTTGCGGAGATTATCGGAAACAACCCACATATTCAGCCCGTTTTTAAGGGTCGGGTCGGGGCGCAGGCGGGAAATGAAAGTGGCATATTCGCCCACACATTCCACAGGCGTGATATAGCCGCCATCTTCGCGCTTGTCCACGACCAGCACATTTTCAGCCGTGCTTAAAATTTCCCGCGCCTGAGATTCCGAAAGCGGGTTTTCAAATTCAATATTCACCGCCTCGCCATGCCCAACAAAAACCGGCACGCGCACACAAGTGGCCGTTAAGGCAATGGACGGGTCAAGAATTTTTTGCGTCTCGGCGGCCATTTTCCATTCTTCTTTGGTGTCGCCATTTTCCATGAAAATATCAATATGCGGAATCACATTAAACGCAATTTGCTTGGTGAAATTTTCCCGCTTCATTTCATCATTCACAAAAACACTGCGCGTTTGCGAAAATAATTCATCCATCGCAGCATTGCCCGCACCCGAAACAGATTGATAGGTGGCGACCACCACGCGCTTAATTTTCGCCGCATCATGTAAAGGCTTGAGCGCAAGCACAAGCTGTGCGGTAGAGCAATTTGGATTGGCAATAATGTTGCGCTTTTTATAATCCCCCAAAGCATGCGCGTTGACTTCTGGCACAATAAGCGGGACGTCTTTTTCCATGCGGTAAAGCGAAGAATTATCAATCACCACGCAACCAGCTTTGGCCGCTAGCGGGGCGTATTTTTTTGTCGCCTGCGAGCCGCATGCAAAAAGCGCGATGTCGGCTTGCTTCCAATCATAATGTTCAAGGGCGGCGACTTTCAAAATTTTATCGCCAAAGCTGACCTCTTTGCCCACAGAGCGCGACGAGGCCAGCGCGTCCACCCGCGCCGCAGGAAATTTGCGGTCGTCTAAAATGTTAAGCATTTCGCGCCCAACATTGCCCGTAGCTCCAGCAATGGCAATGACATAACTCATTTTTCAGCCCTTTGATATTTGGCGTGCTATTGGGTCGCCGCTTCCAGCGCACCTATCAGCGCATCGCCCATAGCGTCTGTGCCGACTTGTGTCAAGCCGTCCTGCATAATATCAGCCGTGCGGTTTTTATCCAGCACTTTGGTGACGGCCTTTTCCAGCAAATCAGCATCTTGCGGGCGGTCAAAGCTATAGCGCAAAGCCATCGCAAAAGACATAATGGTGGCCAAAGGATTGGCCATGTTTTTGCCCGCAATATCGGGCGCAGAGCCATGCACGGGTTCATACATGGCTTTCGGGCGAGCTTTCGGGCGGCCATTTTTATCGGCCTCGCCCAAAGAGGCCGAAGGCAACATGCCCAAAGAACCCGTGAGCATGGCGGCGACATCAGAAAGCAAATCACCAAATAAATTATCCGTCACCAGCACATCATATTGTTTGGGCTGGCGGACAAGCTGCATGGCGCAATTATCGGCCAGCACATGTTCAAGCGCGACTTCGGGAAATTCATTTTCAATCACACGGGTGACTTCCTCATGCCATAACAGCCCGCTTTCCATGACATTGCGCTTTTCAGCCGACGCCAAACGCTTGCCGCGCTTCATCGCCAGCGTGCCAGCGACACGGGCAATGCGCTCTATTTCATAAGTGTCATAAACTTGCGTGTTAATGCCGCGCCTTTGGCCATTGCCCAAATCTTCAATGCCGCGTGGTTCACCAAAATACACCCCGCCCGTGAGTTCGCGGACAATCATAATGTCCAGTCCTTCAATCAGCTCGCGCTTGAGCGAAGAGGCATCGGCCAAAGCAGGAAAACAAATAGCCGGACGCAAATTGGCAAATAGGCCAAGCTCGCGGCGCAAACGCAACAGGCCCGCTTCGGGGCGGACATCATAGGCGACATTATCCCATTGCGGCCCACCAACCGCGCCGAGAAAAACCGCATCGGCCTGCTGGGCTTTGTCCATCGCCGCGTCAGAAATAGCCGCGCCATGCGCGTCATAGGCCGCGCCGCCAACCAGCTCTTCTTCGGCGGAAAAATTAAAGCCGCGCTGTGTGCCGAACCAATCCATAATGCGGCGCGTCTGCGCCATGACTTCTGGCCCGATACCATCGCCCGCCAGAATAAGAATTTTTTCCATTTTAATGTCTCGTTATTTTACGGCTTTACGACCACGCATGGGCGTTATGCTTGGCTTCAAAAGCATCAATTTTTGTTTGTTTTTTCAGCGTCAGGGCAATGTCGTCCAGCCCATTGAGCAAACATTCTTTACGCAAGGCTTCCACTTCAAAACTGATTGTGCCGCCATCAGGGCCAGTGATTTCTTGGGCGGTCAAATCCACAGAAATAATCGCATTCGCGCCGCGCTCGGCATCGTCCATAAGTTTGTCAATATCAGCTTGGGGCAGCACAATCGGCAAAATCCCATTTTTGAAACAATTATTGTAAAAAATATCAGCAAAGCTGGGCGCGATAACGCAACGTATGCCAAAATCCAGCAACGCCCAAGGGGCGTGTTCACGGCTAGAGCCGCAACCAAAATTATCACCGGCAATGAGAATTTCGGCCTTGCGATAGGCGGGCTTGTTCAAAACAAAATCGTCAATTTCGGTGCCATCGGGCTTGTAACGCATTTCGTCAAATAGATTTTTGCCCAAACCCTCACGCTTAATGGTTTTCAAAAACTGCTTGGGGATAATCATATCCGTGTCCACATTTATCATATTTAACGGCGCGGCTATGCCTGATAATGTTGTAAATTTTTTCATCAGTCGCGCTCCTCAAAGTTTGCGTATGTCAACAAAATGACCCGCCATAGCGGCGGCGGCGGCCATTGCGGGGGAAACCAAATGGGTGCGTCCGCCGCGCCCTTGCCGTCCTTCAAAATTGCGGTTGGAAGTGGACGCGCATCTTTCGCCGGGCGCGAGGCGGTCATCATTCATCGCCAAACACATAGAGCAACCCGGCTCGCGCCATTCAAATCCGGCTTTGAGAAAAACCTTGTCCAGCCCTTCGGCTTCGGCTTGGGCTTTGATAAGACCAGAGCCGGGAACAACCATCGCATTAACATTTTCGGCCACCGTGCTGGCGGCCTTTTCAACAATGGCCGCCGCAGCGCGTAAATCTTCAATGCGGCTATTGGTGCAAGAGCCAATAAAAACGCGGTCAATGGAAATTTTTTCCATCGGCGTGCCAGCTTCCAGCCCCATATAATCTAAAGAACGCTGCATGGATTTGCGCCGTGCTTGGTCGTCAATTTTTTGCGGGTCCGGCACCGCCCCGTCAATGGTGACAACATCTTGCGGGCTGGTTCCCCAAGTGACAAGCGGGGGCAAATTGCCCGCATCAATGGTTATTTCGCGGTCAAATTGGGCGGCGTCATCGGATTTAAGCGTTTGCCAATAGGCTAAAGCCGCGTCCCAATCCGCGCCTTTGGGGGCTTTGGGGCGGTTTTGCAAATAGGTGAAAGTTTTTTCATCGGGCGCGATAAGCCCCGCACGCGCACCCGCTTCAATGGACATATTGCACAAAGTCATGCGCCCTTCCATGCTGAGCGCGTCAATGGCTTCGCCCGCATATTCCAACACACACCCCGTGCCGCCCGCCGTGCCAATTTCGCCAATAATGGCCAGCGCAATATCTTTGGCGGTGAAATGGGACGGCGGTTTGCCGACAACATTTATGCGAAAATTTTGCGCCTTGCGCTGTTGCAAAGTTTGGGTGGCCAACACATGTTCCACTTCCGAAGTGCCAATGCCATGCGCCAACGCGCCAAACGCGCCATGCGTAGAAGTGTGGCTGTCGCCGCAAACAATGGTGAGGCCGGGTAAGGTAAAGCCTTCTTCTGGCCCGACAATATGAACAATGCCCTGACGCTGGTCGGACATTTCAATATATTCCACGCCAAATTCAGCGCAATTTGCGGCCAGCGTTTGGACTTGAATACGGCTGGCATCATCGGCAATGGCGTCCACCCCGCCCGTGCGGTCGGTGGTGGGGATATTATGGTCGGCCACCGCCAAAGTTTTTTCTGGTGCGCGGATTTTGCGCCCCGTCATACGCAAACCCTCAAAAGCCTGCGGGCTGGTGACTTCGTGAATTAAATGGCGGTCAATATAAAGAAGGCAGTTGCCGTCATCTTGGGCGTCCACCAAATGGGCGTGCCAAATTTTATCGTAAAGCGTGGTAGCAGACATAAGACTATGCCTCTTTGGTTTCCGCCGTGGTTTCCGCTTTGTCAGTTTTTTTAGTGGCTTTTTTAGCGGCAGCTTTTTTAGGCGCGGCTTCTTCTGCAGTTTTATCTTTGCGGGCAACACGGCGTTCGGTAATGCGTGCCGCCTTGCCCGTCAGCCCGCGCAAATAATAAAGTTTCGCACGGCGCACACGGCCACGGCGTATCAATTCAATGCTGTCCACAAGCGGGCTGTAAATGGGAAACACACGCTCCACGCCTTCGCCATAGGAAATTTTGCGCACGGTGAAATTGGCGTTCAAATCCGCCCCCGACCGCGCAATGCACACGCCCTCATAGGCCTGTATGCGCTCACGGGTGCCTTCCTTGACTTTCACATTCACCTTGACCGTATCGCCCGCCTGAAAATCGGGGATATTTTTTTCTGTCGTTAATTCGGCGATATGCTCGCGGTTTATTTCGTCAATCACATTCATGGCATTTCTCTCATTTGGAGTGGGGTGGAAATAGCACAAAAAAGGCGCATTTGTCACCCCTAAAGGCGAAAAAACCCGCCAAAAGGGGCAAAATCCTAATTTTTATCGCCCTTTTTCGCCCGATAGGCCGCCCATAAATCGGGGCGACGGGCGCGGGTGAGATTTTCGGCCTGCTCGCGCCGCCAAGCGGCCACTTTTTGATGGTCGCCAGAAGTTAAAATAGGCGGGATTGCGTGGCCTTCAAAATCCTGCGGGCGGGTATAATGGGGATATTCCAACAGCCCATTTTCAAAACTTTCCTCTTGGGCCGAAGCGGCATCGCCCATGACTTGGGGCAGAAGGCGCACCACCGCATCAAGCAAAATTTGCGCCGCCCCCTCGCCGCCCGATAAAATATAATCGCCAAGACTCACCTCTTCTATTTGGCGGGTGGTAAAAACGCGCTCATCAATGCCCTCAAAACGCGCACAAAATAAAATCACGCCTTTGCCTGCGGCCAGCTCGCGCACACGGCTTTGGGTTAAAGGCGCACCGCGTGGGCTAAGGGCAAGGGTGGGCAAATCGGGCGCGGCTTTTTGGGCGGCATCAATGGCGGCGCATGCAATATCGGGGCGCAACACCATGCCCGCCCCGCCACCTGCGGGGGTGTCGTCCACATTTTTATGTTTGCCTTCGCCAAAATCGCGCAAGTCAATGGTGTTTAGCGACCAAATGTTTTTTTCCAAAGCCCGACCCGCCAGCGCATGACCCAATAGGCCGGGAAAAGCGTGGGGCAAAAGCGTGATGATATGGGCGTCCCAACTCATTTTTGCGTTTCCTTTTTTGCGTCTGTGCTGGCGGGGAAATGAATTTCCAAACGCCCCGCCGCGATGTCAATATGCGGCACATTTTCTTTGGTAAAGCTCAGCAATTCACTACTGCCGTCTTGCTTTTTTATTTCCAACATATCGCCCGCGCCAAAATTATGCACCCCAATGCAAGTGCCAATGGTTTCACCCGCTTTATTGACGGCGGCCAATCCGGTGAGGTCGGCATGGTAAAAATCATCCGCCTCTTTTAAGGCGGGCAGACGGGCGCGGGGAATATAAAGGCGCGTGCCTTTAAGCGCGGCGGCTTGCTCGCGGCTATCAATGCCGTGCATGGTGACTCTCGCGCCGATTTTATCAGCCACCGCTTCGGTGATGGTGAAATCGCGCCCCGCACCATCGCTCAGCGTGCCATAGGCGGCAATGTCCAAAGGGTTTTGCGTGAAGGTTTTCACCCGCATCTGCCCCCGCACCCCATGTGCGCCCGCCACCGCGCCAAGACACACCCATGCCGATTTTTTTTCGCTGGCAATCAATTAAGCCTCTTTATCCTTTTCGTCTTCTGCTGGTTTTTCTTCGGGTTTCGCCTCTGCTTCTGGTTCAGCTTGCGCCGCTTCAGTTTTTTCTTCTGGTGCGTCAGCTTTTTCTTCCGCTTTTTCTTCGGGCTTTGCTTCTTCAGCTTTCTCTTCAGGCTTTGCTTCTTCAGCTTTCTCTTCAGGCTTTGCTTCTTCTTGCGCTTCTTCTGGTTTTGCTTCTTCAGTTTTTTCTTCAGCTTTTTCTTCAGTTTTTTCTTCCGCTTTGGTTTCCTCTGCAGGGGCGGCCTCTTCTTTTACTTCTGTTTCAGCAGGAGCTTCCTCTTTCGGTTCTTCTTTTGGTTTATTGGCCATTTCTTCGGCCAAACGTTTGGCTTCTTCCGCCGCTTCAAGTTTGGCTTTTTCACGCTCTTGCGCTTTCGCGCCGGGCTGGGCTTTTTGCGGATTATTACGCGGCTGGCGTTTCCATAAGCCCGCATCATCTAAAAAGCGCGACACGCGGTCAGACGGCAACGCGCCATTATCTAACCAATGCTTTGCGCGGTCTAAGTCTAGCTTGAGACGGGTTTTGTCGTCTTTAGGCAAAAGCGGGTTAAATGTGCCAATGCGTTCAATGTAACGCCCATCACGCGGCATACGGCTGTCGGCCACAACAATGCGATAAAAGGGACGCTTTTTTGCGCCTGCACGGGACATACGAATTTTAAGAGCCATTATGTTTTCCTTTCAAATAGCTTGGTTTCATTTCTTTTTGGGTGATAATAAATGCGCCATATCAGGCGGCAAATCGGCAGAAGGCATATTGGGCATATTGCCGCCGCCGCCCATGTTTTCCATAGCGGCCATCATGCCTTTGACGCCCGACTTGCCCATTTTTTTGACCATATCGGCCATTTGCCTGTGCATTTTCAGCAGCTTGTTAACATCTTGCACATGCGTGCCAGAACCCGCCGCTACACGGCGTTTGCGGCTGGCATTGAGGAGCTTGGGATTGTCTTTTTCGGCCTGCGTCATAGAGGACACAATCGCGGCTTGGCGCAGAAGGTAACGGTCGTCCATGCCCATAGCGTCTAGCTGGGCGGCGGCTTGCTTTTTCATTTTGCCGCCCATATTGGGCAACATAGATAAAATGCCGCCCATGCCGCCCATTTTCCGCATTTGCAAAAGCTGCGCGGCCATATCGTCAAGCGTGAACACGCCCTTTTTCATTTTGGCGGCGAGCTTTTCGGCCTTATCGGCTTCCATGCTGTCGGCGGCTTTTTCCACCAGACCAACCACATCGCCCTTGCCCAAAATGCGCCCGGCAATGCGGACGGGGTCAAAGATTTCAATTTTATCCACGCCCTCGCCCGTGCCAAGTAATTTTATCGGCACGCCCGTGACATGGCGCATGGAAAGGGCGGCACCGCCGCGCCCATCGCCTTCAGTGCGGGTGAGCATAATGCCGCTAAGCGTGACATGGGCGGCAAATTGCGCCGCAATGGTGACGGCTTCTTGGCCGGTGAGGCTGTCGGCGACCAGCAAGGTTTCATGCGGGGCGGCGGCTTTTTCTATGGCCGAAAGTTCGGCCATCAGCGCGGCATCGGCATTGGTGCGGCCCGCCGTGTCTAACAGCACCACATCAAAGCCGCCCAATTTGCCCGCCTGCATGGCGCGGGTGGCAATGTCTTTGGGATTTTGGCCGTCCATAATGGGCAGGGTTTCTATATTTATTTGTGCGCCCAAAACGCGCAACTGTTCCATCGCCGCCGGACGGCTGGTGTCTAGCGAGGCCATCAGAATTTTGCGCTTCTCGCGGCTGGCCAGCAAACGGGCGAGCTTGGCGGTGCTGGTGGTTTTGCCCGATCCTTGCAAGCCGACCATCATAATGGCCAAAGGCGCGGGCGCGTTGAGGGAAATGGGGGCGGCTTCGCCGAGCATGGCCACCAGCGCGTCATGGGTGATTTTCACCACCTGCTGGCCGGGCGTGACCGATTTAAGCACCTGCGTGCCAATGGCTTGCGGGCGGATGCTGTCTAAAAGCGCGGTGGCGGCGGGCAAAGCAACATCGGCGGCAAGCAAGGCTTTGCGAACCTCTTGCAAGGCGGCATCCACTTCTTTTTCCGACAAGGCACCGCGCCCCGTGAGGCGGTCAAACACCGTGCTTAAATTTTCCGTCAGGCTTTCAAACATGCCTTTTCTTTCTGCGCCCTAAAGGGCATTGCACCCCCAAAGGGCATTGCACCCAAGGACGAATATCGTTGTTGGGTGGTGATTTCGCCCCTTGCCCAAATGGCGGGCGGGCTGAAACCGAATTCAATTTTCGCTTCTTATGAAGTGGGGCGAATTTAGGCGGCGGCGACGGAAAAGTCAAGCCGTTAGAGTGGCTAGGGGGTGGCTTTTCGCCCCATTCACGCTTATATACAAGGACTATGAGCGAGAAACAGACATATCCTTGCGCTAAAATGAGCGTCAATGGCAATGAATTTGTCGTGCTGGACGCCCGCACGGGGCAACCCAAAGCAGCAGAGATTGCTGGGCTTGGCCGTGAGCAAATAAAAAAAATTGCCGCACGTCAAGAAATGGACACAGTAAGTGAGGCCGTAGCAAATGAGGCCAAGAAAAAAGGGGTTGACCCACTATACATTCCCGTGCCTGAAGGTGAAACGATTGGCCTCGGTCAAGGGTGCGACCAAGTGCTTATTATTTGCGACCCGAAAAAGGGCAATGATGAAAGCAAGGGCGAGGGCGGCGATATTTTCCTGCGCATTTTTAATGCCGATGGCGGCGAAGTTGAGGCCTGCGGTAATGGCACGCGTGCGATTTTGCTTTATTTACACAAAAAGGACAAACATTCCGATAGGAGAATTGGAACTCTGGGCGGCATGTTGTTATGTGAGAATACCGTCCCAATAACCATTGGGGGCAATAGACAGCTTTTCCATCTGCATACTTGTGTAAAACTGCCGCTACCGAAATTTGGCTGGCAAGAAATTCCGTTCGCAAAAGATATTGGCGATACATCAAAAGTTAAACTACATAAAGATTTACCGCCCGCCTTTTTGGTGAATGTTGGCAACCCTCATGCCGTGATTTTTTTTGACCGACCCGACGAGCTAGATAGATTGGCAGAAAAATATGGTGCGGATTTGGAGAATCACAAGCCATTATTTCCGCAAGGTGCCAATGTTAATTTTGCGTATATTCAAGACGAAAAGACGATTGACTTAGTCACATGGGAGCGCGGGGTTGGCGTAACTAAATCTTGCGGCACGGGCTCTGTTGCCACTGCTATTGCTGCTTATAAAACAAAAAACATGTCGTTCCCCATAATTGTTTCATCACTTGGCGGGCCAGCGACAGTTGACCAATCTGAAGATGGTGGATTTACCCTAGACAGCGGTCTAGATATGAAGCTTGAATTTACTGAGATAAGCTTGTGAGCAATAATAGACACCACATAGAAAATTTTGGCTGTCGGCTTAATGCGCTGGACGGGGATTATATTGAGGCCGCGCTGAATGAGGCCGATGCGGCCACGCCCGTGGCGGTGGTCAATTCTTGCGCCGTCACCACGCAAGCCGTCCGCCAAGCCAAGCAAAGTGTGCGGCGGGTCGCACGCGAAAACCCAAAGGCGGCGATATTTGTGACCGGCTGTGCGGCGCAAACCACGCCCGACCAATTTGCCGCCATGCCAGAGGTGACACGGGTTTTAGGCAATGAAGAAAAATTCAACCCCGCTTCTTACGCCCCCAATGGGGCGCGTGAGCAAGTGGGCGATATTATGCAGGCGGCGCCCTCACCTCCGCGTCCGCCTGCACCTCATATGCCCGACCAAAATCGGGCGCGGGCTTTTGTGCAAGTCCAAACAGGCTGCGACCATCGCTGCACTTTTTGCATTATTCCTTTTGGACGTGGCAATGCACGCTCAACGCCCATTAAAGATGTGGTGCGCGATTGCACCGCTTTGGTGGAACGCGGCCATAAGGAAATTGTGCTAACGGGCGTGGATTTAACAAGCTGGGGCGCGGATATTGGCGAAGCAGGCGCGGGCGTTTTGGTGCGGGCGATTTTAGAACAAGTGCCACAGCTGCCCGCTTTGCGTTTGTCGTCTGTTGATGCGGCAGAATTAGATGCGGATTTGCAAGATATGGTCGCGCATGAGGAACGCATTATGCCGCATTTGCATTTATCTTTGCAGGCGGGCGATAATATGATTCTCAAACGCATGAAGCGGCGGCATACACGCGAACAGGCAGTGGCGTTTTGCCATGCAATCAAACGCAAACGCCCCGATATTGTTTTCGGCGCGGATATGATTGCGGGCTTTCCAACCGAAACAGATGCGATGTTTGAAAACTCTCTGCGATTGGTGGCAGAGTGTGGGCTGGTTTGGCTGCATGTGTTTCCTTTTTCGCCCCGCCCCGATACGCCTGCGGCGAAAATGCCGCAAGTGAAAGGCACGGTTATTAAACAACGCGCCGCCGCTTTGCGGGAAGCGGGCGATAAAATCCGCCACGCTTGGCTGGACGCACAAATTGGCAAAACGGTGGACGCATTGGTTGAAAGCCCGACCCGTGCGCGGACGGCGCATTTTGCTCAAATTATTTTGCCTGATGACGCGCAAGCACAGACGGGGCAGTTGGCACGCATTCGCATAAGCGGCCATGATGGGCAGAGGCTACAGGGTGGGCGGGCGTGAGGCCATGTTTGCACGCCTCAAATCAGGGCTGACAAAATCCAGCAAAGCCTTATCCGATGGGCTAAGCGGGCTATTGGGCGGGCGGTCGCCCGATGCGGCCACGCTGGACGCGCTGGAAGAAATGCTTATCCGCGCCGACCTTGGTGTGGAAGCGGCGGCGGCACTTGTGGCGGTTTTGAAAAACCACAAAATGGAAAACAATACCGATGCGGCAGAAATAAAATCCGTGCTAGCCGAAGAAATTGCCAAACGGCTCGCGCCCCTCGCCAAAGTTTTGGACACGGAAGCGGCCAAGCCTTTTGTGATTTTAATGGCAGGCGTGAACGGGGCGGGTAAAACCACAACCATTGGCAAGCTCGCACAAAAATTTTTAGGTGCGGGCAAAAAGGTGATGCTGGTGGCAGGCGATACATTTCGGGCGGCGGCGGTGGAGCAGCTCAGCATTTGGGGCGACCGCGCAGGCGTGCCAGTGGTGACAGGCAAAACGGGCGGCGATGCGGCGGGATTGGTTTTTGACGCGCTCACCCGTGCGCGGGCAGAAGCAATAGATGTGTTGCTGATAGATACGGCGGGGCGGTTGCAGTCTAATGAAAATCTGATGGCCGAGCTGGAAAAAATTATTCGCGTGATGCAAAAAATTGATGCGACCGCACCGCACGCATCGCTTTTGGTTTTAGATGCAACCACCGGACAGAACGCAATTTCGCAAGCACAAATTTTTCAGGCGAGTGCGAAAATAAATGGGCTGGTGATGACCAAGCTGGACGGCACCGCACGCGGCGGGGTGCTGGTGGCGGTGGCCGAAAAGCTGGCTCTGCCCATTTATTTTATCGGCACGGGGGAGGCGGCAGATGATTTGCACCGCTTTAACGCAGAGGATTATGCCCGTGCGCTGGTGGGGCTAGAGGAAGATTAAGGGCAGGACTAAGGGTGGGTGCAATGGCAAAAACGGTGAAAAAGGCGGTTGTTTTTTGCGAGGAATTCGCGCCCTTGCTGGTGTTTTTCCTGCTCAATGCCAAAGGCGCGGCGTGGTTGGGCCGACCCGCCAGCGATAGCCTGTTTATTGCCACGGCGGGTTTTATGCTCGCGCTGGGCGTGGCACTCATGTCCACATTTTTGCGCGGCGGGAAACTCAAACCCGCCACGCTTATTTCGGCGGTTTTCGTTTTGATATTTGGCGGGCTGACTTTGTTTTTACAAAATGAAATTTTTATCAAAGCCAAGCCAACCATTATTTATATGCTCTTCGCCGCAATTTTATTTTTCGGCCTCTGGCGCGGGGAGTCTTATTTGCAAAAACTGCTCGGCACAGCCTTGCCGCTTACGCAAACAGGTTGGCTGAAACTCACGCGCCGTTGGGGGTATTTTTTTATTTTCTGCGCGGGGTTAAATGAATTTGTCCGCCTTAATTTTAGCACCGATATTTGGGTGCAGGTCAAAACATTTGGCTATTTGCCGCTTACTTTTATTTTTATGCTCGCCCAAGCTCCCTTGCTGGCAAAGCACGCGAAAAAATAAATTATTGCGTTAAATTAAAATGCGGCGCAAGGGTTTTGATGAAGTCAGGCGTGACCGCGCCAACATGACGGGCGAGAATAATCCCATCGGCACTTATTAAAAATGTTTCTGGCACACCATAAACGCCAAGTTCAATCGCCGCCGCACCGGTGCGGTCCGCGCCCATGCGGGTATAGGGGTTGCCAAGCTGGCTGAGAAAACGCAAAGCGGCTTTTTCATTATCTTTGTAATTCAGCCCGTAAATGGCCACGCCCTTTTTTTGCAAAGCCATTAAAAGCGGATGCTCTTGGCGGCACGGCGCACACCAGCTCGCCCATATATTGAGCAAGCTCGGCTGGTTGTTTTGTAAAATATCCGTATGGGTGAAGCCGTTTTGGGTGCCTAAAGGTTTGAGGGCGAAGGCGGGCAAGGGCTTGTTTTGCAAAGCCGAAGGCAGGCGCGACGGGTCGCCGCTCGCCAAGCCCAGCGCGAAAAGCCCGACCAAAAGGGCAAATAGCGCGAGCGGCACATAAAGGCGCAATTTTTCCCTATGGGGCATGGGTTTGCTTCTCGGCTTTTTTGAGGCGGCGCAAATCGGCAAAACTGCGCCAAATGAGCAGGGCTAAAATCAGCGCGGCAAAACCATAAGCGGCATATATATAAAGTGCGTATTTTCCCATTACATGCTCTCTTCTTTCA
Source organism: Parvibaculaceae bacterium (assembly GCA_965219965.1). GTDB lineage: Bacteria > Pseudomonadota > Alphaproteobacteria > RS24 > RS24. The sequence goes on along the minus strand of OZ244796.1, from coordinate 1,269,531 downwards.
GACCAAGCCGCCGCGCATGGAGGCGTTGGCGCAACATTTCGCTTTGCATGCGGGTGAGCCATAAGGCGCAAAATAAAAAACCAAACGCCGCCGCGCAAACCAAAAGCGGTATGAGAATATCGGGGTGAATGGCGGGCGCGGCCAAGCGCGAAATGCTGGCGGGCTGGTGCAAAGTGTGCCACCAATCTACCGAGAATTTGACAATCGGCACATTGACCAAACCAATAATCGCCAAAATGCTGGCGGTTTTGGCCGCTTGCAAAGGTTCGTCAATGGCCGCCCAAATGGCCATATAGCCAAGATAAATGAAAAATAAAATCAACACCGAAGTGAGCCGTGCGTCCCACACCCACCAAACACCCCAAATGGGCTGCCCCCATATCGCGCCCGTAACCAAACATATTAAAGTGAAGGCCGCCCCAATCGGCGCGGCGGCACGGGCGGCGAAATATCCCAGCCGATGCCCCCACACCAATCCGACAATGCTGGCAAAGCTAACAAAAACATAAATGAAAAGCGCGAGCCATGCAGACGGGACATGGATAAACATAATCCGCACCGCCCCGCCCTGCTGATAATCTTCCGGCGCGGTAAAGGCGAAGTAAAGCCCCGCCGCCAGCGTGGCCAAAGCCAACACCCAAAGCGGGCGATGCCATTGGCGGGCAAGGCGGGTAAATTTTGTCGGATTCGCATAGCCAAACATGGTCACTCCTTTTACTTTATTGCAAGCGCACCCGCAATGCCGCCGCCGCCGCTAAGGGCGCGAGCAAAATCGCGGCTAAAGCGAAAAGCAGCAATATGGCGAGGGGGGCGGATGGGGCGGCAGAAAACCCGTTTTCCTGCATATCTAAAAAGGCGGCTTGGCCAAAAATCAAAAGCGGCACATAAAGCGGCATGACCAGCAAAGCGGCGAGCAAGCCGCCACGCCGCACCCCTGCGGCCAGCGCACTGCCAACCATGCCGAGAAAACTCAAAGCCGGCGAAGTGGCGAGCAAGGCAAGGCACAAGGCAGGTAAATTTTGCGGCGCGATGTTGAGCAACAGCCCCGCTAAAGGCGCGGCCAGCACAAGCGGCACGCCAATGGCGAGCCAATGGGCGAAGGCTTTGGTGAGGCACAGCAATTCCAGCGCGGGGGCGGCTAAAAGGAGTTGGTCAAAACTGCCATCTTCTAAATCCCCGCGAAACATATTTTCCAGCGATAGCAAAAGGGACAACACCAACCCAACCCAAACCAAACCAGTGCTGAGCTTTTGCAATAAAATCAAATCCGCGCCCACGCCGAAAGGGACAAGCGTAATCGCCAAAAAGAAAAACGCCAATGCCATCGCCGCATGGGGCGCACGCCACGCCAAAAGCATATCGCGTTTTAAGAGAGCAGCAAGGGCGTGCATTATTGTGTTCCTTGTGCGGATAGGTTGAGGCTTTGCGTGGTAAAAGGCAGCGCGTCATGCGTGGCGGCGACAATCGCCCCGCCTTGTGCGAGATGGGCGGCGGCAAGGTCGGCCAGCCAAAGCCGCGCCGTTTTGTCTAAAGCGGCAAAAGGTTCGTCCAATAACCAAAGCGGGCGCGGGGCAATGAGCAAACGCGCCAAAGCCAAACGGCGGGCTTGGCCGTCTGATAACACGCTGGCGGGCAAAGCGGCTTGCGCGGTTAGGCCGACCGCGTGCAATGTGTCGTCAACTGTTTCACTAGGGGCGGCGTGTTTGCTTGTGCCAAACAGCCCGCGCCAAAAATGGATATTTTCCTGCACGCTCAGCCGTGATTTATGGGCGGGGGCGTGGCCTATATAATGTATCTGTGTCGGCGGCGGGGTTTGTAGCCGCCCCGCCGCTTTGGGCAGAAGTGCGGCCAGCACGCGCAAAAGCGAGGTTTTGCCACAGCCATTAATGCCTTCTAGCGCGAGTGCGCCGCCTGCGGGCAGGCTAAATTGCACCGCCTCAAAAACCAGCCGCCCGCCCCGCCGACAGGCCAGCCCATCGGCCTGAATGAGCCTATTATCTTTTTCGCCTTGCGCCATGTGTGCAATTTAACCAAAGCAAGCCAGCGGGGCGAGCTTTATTTGCGCTTTCGCTCTCGCTTTTTGCGCCAAAATTTGTATAGTAATGGGCGAAGTGCAAAAGAGGACATAAAGGCACAGAATATAATGGCTCAACACCCAAATAGTTTTCGTGCGCGTAGAACGCTCAAAGTCGGCAATAAATCTTATATTTATTACAGCCTCAAAGCGGCAGAAAAAAATGGGCTGGCAGGAATTTCGCGCCTGCCCAATGCCATGAAAATTTTGCTGGAAAATCTGCTACGCCATGAAGATGGTCAAAGCGTGACGGCGGCAGATATTAAGGCGGTGAAAAATTGGCTGACCAAGCGCAAGTCAAACCGTGAAATTGCCTATCGGCCTGCGCGGGTGTTGATGCAGGATTTCACCGGCGTGCCTGCCGTGGTGGATTTGGCCTCTATGCGTAACGCCATGGTGGATATTGGCGGTGATGCGGAAAAAATCAATCCGCTAACACCCGTTGATTTGGTCATTGACCATTCGGTGATGGTGGATAGTTTCGGCACCGCCCAAGCGATGAAGCAAAATGTCGCGCTGGAATATAGCCGCAATGGCGAGCGGTATGAATTTTTGCGCTGGGGGGCGCAAGCATTTGAAAATTTCCGCGTGGTGCCGCCGGGTATGGGGATTTGCCACCAAGTGAATTTAGAACATTTGGCGCAAACCGTTTGGACGCGCAAAGAAAAACATAAAGGCAAAATGATTGAGCTGGCTTATCCCGACACGCTGGTCGGCACTGATAGCCATACGACCATGGTCAATGGCCTTGCTGTGCTGGGCTGGGGTGTGGGCGGGATTGAAGCCGAAGCGGCAATGCTCGGCCAGCCGATTTCAATGCTGCTGCCCGAAGTGGTCGGCTTTAAGCTGAAAGGCAAACTGCCCGAAGGGGCGACCGCCACGGATTTGGTTTTAACCATTGTGGAAATGCTACGGAAAAAAGGCGTGGTCGGCAAATTTGTGGAATTTTACGGCGGCGGGCTGGACCATTTATCGCTGGAAGACCAAGCCACCATTGCCAATATGGCTCCTGAATATGGCGCGACTTGTGGCTTCTTCCCCGTAGATAATGACACGCTGGCTTATCTCAAAGCGACAGGGCGCAAAAAGGCGCAAGTCGCGCTGGTGGAAAAATACGCCAAAGCGCAAGGCATGTTCCGCACGGCGAAAGTGGCAGACCCTGTGTTCACCTCTACCTTGTCGCTAGACTTGGCCAGCATAAAGCCGAGCTTGGCCGGCCCGAAACGCCCGCAAGACCGCGTGCTGTTAGAAAATATGCCAAGCGGCTTTGCCCAAGCCCTTAAAGACGCAGGCGTGACAAAAACCGATGCGGCCAAACGGGTGAAAGTGCGCGGCACGAACCATGATTTAGGCCATGGCGATGTGGTTATTGCGGCGATAACCTCTTGCACCAATACGTCTAATCCAAGCGTGATGTTGGGCGCGGGGCTGGTGGCGCGTAATGCGGTGGCACGCGGGCTGAAGGTCAAACCATGGGTGAAAACTTCGCTCGCGCCCGGCTCGCAAGTGGTGACGGAATATCTGCAAAAAGCGGGATTGCAAAAAGATTTGAATAAATTGGGTTTTAATTTGGTCGGCTATGGCTGCACGACCTGCATTGGCAATTCTGGCCCTCTGCCCGCGCCAATTTCCAAAGCCATAGCGGCGCATGATTTAACTGCCGCTTCGGTGCTGTCGGGCAATCGCAATTTTGAAGGCCGTGTCAGCCCCGATGTGCGGGCAAATTATCTCGCCTCGCCCATGCTGGTGGTGGCCTATGCCATTGCTGGGTCGGTGAATGTGAATTTGGCCAAGGAGCCGCTTGGGGAAGATAAAAACGGCCAGCCGATTTATCTCGCCGATATTTGGCCAAGCAATAAGGAAATTGCCGATGTGGTGCGTCAATGCGTGACGCCGTCCATGTTCCGCCGCCGCTATGCGGATGTGTTTAAGGGCGATACGCAATGGCGCAAAATTAAAACGGGCAAGGGGCAGGTTTTTGATTGGAAAGACAGCTCCACCTATGTGCGCCGCCCAAGTTTTTTTGACGGCACAGGCGCGGCGCAAGATAATAGCGCGGATGTGGACGCGGCGCGTATCCTTGCTTTGCTCGGCGACAGCATCACCACCGACCATATTTCTCCAGCGGGGGCGATTAAAGGTGACAGTCCGGCGGGGGATTATTTGAAAAAGCATAAGGTCAAAGAGATTGATTTTAATTCTTACGGCTCACGGCGCGGCAATCACGAGGTGATGATGCGCGGGACATTTGCCAATATCCGTATTCGCAACCATATGGCTAAAGGCACAGAAGGCGGGGTGACGAAACACCAACCCTCAGGCAAGCTCATGTCTATTTATGATGCGGCGATGGTTTATGCGAAACAAAACACGCCCTTAGTGGTTTTTGCTGGTAAGGAATATGGCACCGGCTCAAGCCGCGATTGGGCGGCGAAAGGCACGCGGCTTTTGGGCGTGCGGGCGGTGGTGGCGGAAAGTTTTGAACGTATCCATCGGTCTAATTTGGTCGGCATGGGGGTCGCGCCTTTGCAATTTGCTAAGGGCATGAGTTGGGCCAAGCTGAAATTGGACGGCAGTGAAGTGATAGATATTGCCGCCCCTGCGGGTGCGCTCAAGCCACGCCAGAAATTTACCATGACGATAAAACGCAAAAATGGGCGTAAGGAAAAAATTGCTTTGCTGAGCCGCATTGATACGGCTGACGAGGTGGATTATTTCCGCCAAGGCGGGATTTTGCAATATGTGTTGGCACGCCTCGCCGCGTAAAGGCGGCGTAAGGGCGGCATAATTTATTTGCTTCGGGCGACAAAACAGGCCACCATTGTTTTATGCGACACACAGATAAACATGTGATGTGGGATAGGGGCGAACTCAATGTGCTGTTGCGCCTTTATGGCCGCTATGTGGCACGCGGCGAATGGCTGGATTATGGCATTGATGGGCTGAAAAATATGGCCGTGTTTAGCGTGTTCAAACGCGCTTATGATGTCCCGCTTTATCGGATTGAAAAAAGCCCTGCCTTGCGGCGCAAGCAAGGCATGTATGCGCTGGTTAATACGCATGGGCATATTCTCAAACGCGGGCATGAATTAACCCAAGTGCTAAGCGTGCTAACACGCAAAAGCATGACACTGCATTGACGCCATTAACGCTATTCAAGCACGCAAATAAAAACCCCAACCAAAGGCTGGGGTTTTATTTTGGTTTATGTTTGGAGGGCTATTCCCGATTGCCAAGAAATTGCAAGAGGAATAAAAACATATTGATGAAATCCAAATACAAACGGAACGCGCCATAAATGGCTTTGCGCTCGGCCATATCGCGGCTGTCGCCCGCATGGTAAATGCGTTTGATGTTTTGCGTGTCATAAGCAGTTAGGCCTGCAAAAATCAGCACACCAATAACCGAAATGGCAAATTGCAACGCACCGCTTTGCAAAAACAGATTCACCAGCATGGCAATGATAATGCCAAACAGCCCCATAATGAGGAATGACCCCATCGCCGAAAGGTCGCGCTTAGTGGTGTAGCCATAAAGACTGAGCGCACCAAAGGAAGCGGAGGTGACAAGGAAAGTCGTGGTCACACTTTCGCCCGTATAAACGAGCAGAATGTAAGATAGCGACAGCCCAAGCAAAGCGGCATAGGCGTAAAATAAAGCGCGTGCCGAAGACGGCCTCATGCGCTCAATCCGCACACTTAAATATATGGCCATGCCAAGCGGGGCAAGAATTAACAGCCAAATGAAAGGCGTTTGCGCGATGGCCAGATAAATGCCAGACGCCGCGCCGAACCAAGCGGCCAAAGCCGTGGCGGCCAAGCCCATCGCCATATAGCTATAGACTTTGCTCATATATATACGCAAACCCTCATTCACCGCCCCCGCTGGGCGGCCTGTTTTTGCGGCAGTGCCGCGCATGGAGTCAAATTCAGACATTGTGTCCTCGTCAATTCATTAAAAGGATAGTTAATATATAATGTTTTGGGCGGGAAAAACAAGCACCCTTATCAAAGCCGCTAAAATCCGCCTATTTTTCGCTTACTTTTCGCGGAAGGCTTTACTCTTTTCTAAAGGCAAAGCCCACTTTCTCTAAGGGCAAAATCCTACTTTTCGCGGAAGGCTTTACTCTTTTCTAAAGGCAAAGCCCGCTTTCTCTAAGGGCAAAATCTTACTTTTCGCGGAAGGCTTTGCCGGCAGCCCGCTCTAGCGGGGTGAGAATATAATTCATCACCGTGCGCTTATGGCCGATAATATCCACCATGACCGGACTGCCCGGAACAATGACAATATCTTCATTGCTTTTAGAAAAACGCGCTTCGGGAATTTCAATCATGGTGACGTAATAAGGCGCCATGCCTTCTTCTTGCGTGGTGTTTTGGGCGACACGTTGAACGCGCCCCTCAAGCGTGCCATAGCGCGAAACATCATAAGCGGCCAGACCCACTTGTGCGATTTGGCCGGGATAAACATCGGTGACATCTTCAGCCAAAAGGCGGGCGCGGACGAGCAGATTTTTTTCATCGGGGACAATTTCCGCCAGCACCGTGCCTGCTTGCACCACCGCGCCCACAGTTTTGACATGCACGGCGGAAACCGTGCCACTGGTCGGGGCGCGAACTTCAGCATGGGCGACTTTGGCAATGAGCGCGTCTTCGCGCGCACCCGCTTGGTCGGCCTCGCGGTTCACTTCGGCAAGCTGGGCGGAGGCATCGGCACGGAAATTGGCCAGCACCGCCTCGCGCTCATCAACGGCGAGATTATATTGACCTTCGGCTTCTACTAAAGTCAGCCGCGCCTCATGGCCTTCTTCCACAAGCGGTTTGAGAATGGCAATGCGGTCTTCATGGTTTTTAATGCGGCGGTCAATAGACACCAGCCGCGTGTTCAGGGCTTTTTGACGGCGGCGGAAAACTTTGCGCTCATCTTCAACTTTTTTCGGGGCGAGCAAAGGCAACCAATCGGGAAAGGCAATTTCTTCCAGCCCGTCCACTTCCGCTTCTAGCCGCGCCTTCATGGCGAGTGCGGCAATGCGGGTGATTTCATTATCACTGAAATTGGCAATCACATCTTCATCTTCCAGCTTGAACAGCACCTCGCCTTTTTTCACATGCTGGCCAAGTTTCACTTCAATAGAAATAAGCGAACCGGGCAAGCGGTTTTGGACTAATTGCACCGAGCTGGGCGGGACAATAAAACCATCAGCCCGCACACTTTCATCTAGCTCAGCAATGCTCGCCCAAAGGATAAAGACAACGACAAAACCAAAAATAAATTTGAACACACGACTGCCGCCAACTTTAATGTCTTCGTCCATATCAATGGGTTCATTTTCCATCATCATGGCGGCCATGATAGGGTCAGGCGGCGGGCTGGTGAGTTTTTTATAAAGCTCTTTGCCATGCGCGATGCGGGCCTGCCAAAGGGTTATTTTTTCTTGCACATAGGCGGCGCATTTCTGGCCAATGGGGGTGGCGAGAAATTGCTGGGCGTATTTTTGCGCTTTGTTTTGCACGAAAACACCCAAACGGCTTTGCGCCAGCCGCCAAAAAAGCGCGACCAGCTTTTGCCAAAACCAAAGCGCGGGGCGTAAGCCGAAACGTTGCCAATAGGGTTGGAGCTTTTGCCAGACGGGTTCAAGATACGGCCAGATGTAATGCAAAAACCCGCTTTGGATTTTTTCACGCCACACGCTGAACCATGAAGGGGGTGGGGGTTCATCGCTCCCGCCGCCACCCATTTGCATTTGTATCCCGCCAAGTGGGTTTTGGGGGGGATTTTGCCCCTGATTTGGGGAAGGCGTGCCAGCAGGTTGGGGGGCGGCAGGATTTTGGGCAGGTTGAGGCCGTTGCCCCTGTTGGGGTTGAGGCTGGCCTTGGGATTGCGCGGGGTTTTGCCCCTGCCCTTGATTTTGGGCGGGCTGGCCGCTTGGCTGGCCATCAGGTTTTTCATTTTCAGGCGGTTGACTCATCTTTATTCCTCAAACTCACTTACTCGGCGGGCGCGGGTGGGGGTGTGCCGCCGCCCTGCTCGCCCTGTTGCGGGGCTTGGAGCTTTTTCAAAATCTCATCACGCGGCCCATCGGCAACAACCCGCCCGCCATCAACAATTAAAATGCGCGTGGCGAGCTGCAACATAGACCCTCTATGGGTGATGAACAAGCATGTAACACCCTGCGTGGCCGCATTCAAGCTATTGACAATCATTTGCTCAGTGCCAGCGTCCATAGAAGCGGTCGGCTCATCTAAAAGCAAAATAGACGGCTTGGAAATCAGCGCACGGGCAATGGCCAGCGATTGGCGCATACCCGCCGACAATTCCGCGCCGCGCTCGGTTAAAGGAAAATCAAAACCGCCCGGCAGACTGCCAATAAAACCCTCCGAACCAGAGGCTTTAACCGCATCAATCAGGTCACTATCGGCGGCTTCAGGAAAACCCATCAGCAGGTTTTCACGAATGGTGCCAGAAAACAGCAAAGGATTTTGCAACACCACGCCGATATTATTGCGGACATCTTTGGGGCGCAAATGGCGAATATCGGCATTATCAATCATCACCGTGCCTGTGTCTGGCTCTAATAATCCAGCCAGCATTTTGAGCAAGGTGGTTTTGCCCGACCCAATCCGCCCAAGCACGGCAATGCGTTCGCCCGCCTGAATGGTCAAATTAACATCTGTTAAGGACGGGTCATTCATGCCCTCATAGGTGAAATTAACATGGCTGATGTTAATGTCGCCATGCAGTTTTTCACGCTTGACTTGGCCTGCGCGTTTTTCTTCTTGGCTTTCGCCCTGCAAAATTTCGTCTAGGCTTTTATAAGCATTCATGGCTTGGTTCATGCGCCCTAAAAGCTGAGTTATCTGCCCTAAGGGCGCGAGGGTGCGGCCTGACAAAATCACGCAAGCAATAAGCTGACCCATTGTGAGCGTGCCATCGGCAATGAGAAACACACCATAAACCACAATGCCGACTTGCGAAATTTGCTGGCCAAGCTGGGTGAAAAATTGCACAAGCTGGCTGGTCAAGCGGGTTTTGCGATTGGCCGCGCTTTGGTTGACCACAGATTGCAACCAGCGCAGACGCAAAAGCGACAGACCGCGAATGGTTTTAAGCGTTTCCAATGCGGAAATCATTTCAACCATCACCGCGTGCTTGCCCTGCCCCTGCATCATGCCTGCTAAGGTGAGGCGGCGCATAATGGGCTGTAAAAGCACGCCAAATAAAATCACCGCCGGCACAACCAGTGCCGGCACAGCGGCCACCGGCCCGCCAATCATATATAGCACCACCAAAAAGAGCAGCACAAAAGGCAGGTCGGCAAAAACAGCAAAACTGGCCGAGCCAATCACTTCTTTCAGCACATCAAATTCGCGCACCGTATTGGCCAACGCACCCGTGGCTTGTTTGGACATGGAAATATCACGCCGCGCCACGCGCTCAAATAGGCGTTCAGAAACCACCCTATCCACCCGCGCACCTGCCGAATCCGTAAATTGCGAGCGCACCACTTTCATGGTGAAATCAAAACCCATCACCACAATCATAATGAGGGTTAACGCCCATAGGCTTTCTATGGCTTTGTTAGGAATGACGCGGTCATAAACGGTCATAATATAAAGAGACGAGGCGAGCGCGAAAAGATTGATAAGCACGCTGGCGGCAATCACCTGCCCATAAATGCGGCGGCACGCCAGCACCGCGCCCCAAAACCAGTGGCCCGTAAATTCATTACCCTTTTTGCGCTCATCTTGTTCGGGCGTATCAGAAGGCTGTGCCGCCTGTGCTTGCGGCTGTTCGGGCGTGTCTTGCGAACTCATATCAACATCCTGTGCTTTGTGGCTCAATGCCTAAAGTTGCCGCCAGCGCGTTGGCGCGGAGCAATAATTCAAGGCGAATACTTTCAATTTGGTAACTCAACACAACAACTTCTGAGCGTGCTTGCAAAAGCCGCGCTTGCACCCGCGCCACCGCCACGGGATTATTTTGCGATTTACCTTGCAACGCCATGAGGCTGTCAAGCTGGCCTTGCATTTTATCAGTTTGGGCGCGCATATCGGCGAGGCGGTTAATATATTCCTGCATCTGGGCGCGTAAAAAGGCAGATTCTGATTCATGCGTGCGGGCATGAGCAAGGCGGCGGGCTTCCAAGCCACGCTGGCGGGCTTGAATATCTTCACGCTGGGCTTTATTCGCGCCGCCATCAAAAAGCGGCATATTTAATTCCACCGCGCCCGTGATTTCATGCGAATGGCAATTTGTGTAACGCGAACGTCCGCGCACCCCAAAGCCCCGCGAACGAGCATCGGCATAATCAGGATCGCCGGGGAAAATGGTGTCACCGCATTGGTTTTTTTCGGTCACGTCCCAAGCCCGACCCGTTAACACGCCGTCAATTTTTGGTCGCCTTTGGGCGTTGAGATTTTTATATTCAAATGCGGCAATGCGAATATCTATGCCAATAATGCGGCCATCTATGGTTGCTTCGGGCGGAATGGTTTCAGGGTTAAGGGCGCGTTTGGCCAAAAACTCATCTACGAATTGGCGGGCTTGTTCGGGCGTGATGCCAAATTCAGCTTGCAAAACCTGCTGGGATTGGCGGCGGCGTTGGGCGGCCATATCAATGGCCGATTGGTTTTCAATGCGGATAATTTGCGCCTCGCGCATTTCCGACAAACGCCCCGCACCCGCTTTGAAACGCGCTTCGGCACTGAGAATGGTTTTTTCTAATGTCGCCAATTCCGCCTGCATTAACGCAATGGCGGTGTCACGCGACACATATTCTAAAGCGGCCCGTAGCAGGCCTGCGGTTTGGCTGTCCAGCACTTTGAGGCGTTCCAAAAAGGCACGCTGGCGTTCCAGCCGTGCCATTTGCACCCGTGCGCCCGTGCCGCCCCAATCATAAATTTTCTGCCGCATAGAAAGCGTGGCATTCAGCCCATCGCCATCATATTCAGGGCTGTCTGAGCCGCCAAATTCATCGGCGCGGGTGGTTTTATTGGTTAGCTTATTGCCGCCCGATAAAGCAAAGTTAATTTGTGGCCAATACTGGGCGCGATTGACGCCAATTTGGTGGCGGGCGGAACAAATTTTCGCCCGCGCCTCATCAAGGCTGGGGTGGCCCGTTAATTTTATCGCCAGCTCTGGGGCGAGATGGATAAGGCTACCCGTTGCGGTGTCATTATTATGGGCATTTGTGTTGGGTTTTGTGTCGGGGCGGCTTTTCGGCGTGGCGGCAAAAGGTTCAACCAATGAGTCCAGCGTTTCAGCCCGCGCATTATTCATGCCACCCATGCCCGTGAAAATCATAGCGAGTGAAAATATAAAAGCGCAAAGCACAGCGCGGGATAGGGAATTTATATGGGGCATTGCAATATAACTGTTTTTAATTTCCATTTTTTGACACAGCCGTATGCGGCCACCCATATCCAGCAATAAAACACCCCTGCGCCAACAGCCTAGCCAAAAACCATGACCGCAAAAGCGAGGGGATATGCAGGGTAGAAAAACAAAAGGCATGAAAGGTTGTTTTCTCAAAACGCAAATCTCTAAACGCAAAATCTCTAAACGTAAAATATGTGCGCGGTAAGAAACACCCCAAAGCTTAAAAAACCGTAAATCCCCTGACTCGACAATTAAAACCGACAATCGGCAACGCAAAACACAAAACATTCATGATAATAAAACACAAGGCCAACAGCAAAATCGCTGCCAGCCGCCTGCAATACACAATAAAGCGGCACACCCTGCAAGCCTATTTTTATCAAAAATGACCTTTAATTGCAATTTTTGCCCATAAGCCACTAAAATAGGCGGAAAAGTGGGAAATTTGCCACAAATGGCCAATGCGCTTAAACTATGAGCCAGCGCAAAACCGCCAGAAAAAGGCCAAAAGGAGAGCAAAATGCCCGAAAAACTTGCCGACGCGCAACGCCGCCGCGCTATGGCCAGCCTAGAAGGCTGGCGCAAGGTTCGCAAACGCGAGGCCATAGAGAAAACCTATGTTTTCCCCAATTTCTCCGCCGCCTTTGCTTGGATGACCAAAATCGCCATACGCGCCGAGCATTTGGACCATCACCCCGAATGGACGAATATCTATAATCGCGTCACCGTGGTGCTGACCACCCATGATGCGGGCGGGCTAACCCAACGCGATATTGATTTGGCTCGCTATATGGATAAATCCGCCGGACGGGCGGGCAAGCCGAAAGCGTGACGGGCGGTGCGCGAAATTTACGCGGCGGGTTTCAAATTAGGTTGCAAAAACAAATCGCGCTTTTATGTTGGGGGCATGATGAAAATTATTTGTAATAAGGCGGCGGCACAAAATTCTATGCGTGGATTTGGGCGCGGATTTGGGTTTTGTGTCTTTATATTATGTGCGCTGTTTGTGCAGACGGCGCAGGCGCAAAACCAATCGGCAAACCAGCCCAAGCAAATTGAAAAACACAAAGCATGGCGCGTTTTTACATTGGGCGCGGGCGCGGCGAAAACATGTTATATTGTTTCTGAACCAATGGAAAAAAAACCAACCAATGTGCGGCGCGGGGAAATTTTTATTTCGGTCGCGCATCGCCCCGGCCAAGCGGTTTATGATGAAGTTAGTGTGCGGATTGGCTATCCGTTTTCACCCCAAAGCAGTCCTTTTGCACGGGTCGGGGCGGATGGTTTTAATTTTTTCACCGGCGCGAAAATGGGCGCGGCTTCTAGCGCGTGGGCATGGATGGAAAACCCTGCCGAGCATAGCGCGTTGGTGGACGCAATGAAGCGCGGCAATCGGCTGACATTCAAAGGCACGTCGGCGCGTGGCACGCTGACCACAGATGTTTATTCTCTGCTCGGCTTTACCGCCGCCAAACAAAAACTTGACGCGCTTTGCCCGCAATAAATTGTGATGGGTTTGTTGTGACTTCTGCTGAAAATAATCTTGCCAATCCTCTGGCCAATAGTTTAATGGGTTGCGCCCGCCCTGCGCTGGCCGAAAAATTGCGCGAACTGGGGGTCGGCGAGGGGCAGCTGAATATGCGGCTGAGCCAGCTTTGGGCGGGGCTTTATGTGCATGGGGCGCGGGATTTTTCCGCCATGACCAGCCTGTCTAAGGAGCTGCGCGAAAAGCTGGCGGGGCGTTTTACGCTGGCGCGGCTTGCGGTGAATGACAAACAAATTTCCGCCGATGGCACGCGCAAATATCTGTTCGGGCTGGAAGACGGGCATGAAATTGAAACGGTTTATATTCCCGAAGCGACACGCGGCACGCTGTGCGTGTCTAGCCAAATTGGTTGCACGCTGAATTGCACTTTTTGTCATACTGGCACGATGCGGCTGGTGCGGAATTTAACCGATGCGGAAATTGTCGCGCAGCTTGTCGCCGTGCGTGACGATTTAGACGATTGGGACGCGGCGGCCAATGGTGCGCGCAAAATTACCAATGTGGTGCTGATGGGCATGGGCGAGCCGCTTTATAATGTCGCCAATGTTATCGCCGCGCTCAACACCATTGCCGATGGCGACGGGCTGGGGCTGAGCAAAAGGCGCATTACGCTTTCTACATCTGGCGTGGTGCCAGCCATGGCAGAGGTGGGCGCGGCAACGGGCGTGATGCTGGCCATTTCTCTGCACGCGGTGCGCGATGAATTGCGCGACCAACTTGTGCCGCTTAATAAAAAATATCCGATTGCCGAATTGCTGGCGGCGTGTCGGGCCTATCCTAATGCGTCTAATGCGCGGCGGATTACATTTGAATATGTGATGCTCAAAGGCGTCAATGATAGTGACGCTGATGCGCGGGAGCTGGTGCGCTTGCTGGCGGGGATTCCAGCGAAAATAAATCTCATTCCGTTTAATCCGTGGCCGGGCGCGCCTTATGAATGTGCGACCGCAAAGCGCATGGCGGGTTTTGGTGCGATTGTGAACCGTGCGGGCTATGCCAGCCCCGTGCGTGCGCCGCGTGGGCGCGATATTATGGCCGCGTGCGGGCAGCTTAAATCGGCCAGCACAAAACAATCCGCCGCCGCCCGCAAACAAGCCGAACTGGCCGAACTCGCCGCCCAACGCTTGGGACGGCCCGTGGGGTAGGGGGTGTGGGCTATTCTATAGGGGCGTAGGTTTCATTATATATGTCAATTAAAGGCTTGCCCCGATAGAGCCAATAAGGTGAGGGTTGCACATTATGTTCCCTACCAAGTAATTCGGTTGTAATAGCTGTTAATGATGTTTCTTCGCCATTATAACGCACAGTGCGGTCGCTTGCGACTTCAACCACCGCATCGCCTTGCGTAAATTCCAATTGTGCGCCTATTGGAATATTCATTTCTTCAAAATTCATGCGCGGCCTTTTCTGTTTATAGTTTTCCGAAGCTTGGCGTGAAGCTTCATCAACTTCCTCTGAATCTGGTTCCGCCGCCACTTCGGGTGTTACATTCCGACTGCCAACCAATTCTAAAAGGGCTTCCGCTTGGGCAACATTAATTTCAAAAAATTCTCGCTTTGAATTTATGCGATTGGGTACAAAGGCGGCATGAAATGCTTTTTCCACCGCCACCGCATCTTCTACTTCCATCGCCAATGCACAATCAAATGGAAGAGGAACGCCCGTTGAATATAATTGCCCCATGCGTTTTTTTACGTCAGGCTTAGATGTTTTCCCGATTTTCACTAGTCCGGGCATGGCGGGATTGGTGAGTAAATATACAATATCGGCCATAAGTGTCCCCAATTTTTGTTAATAATGCGTCTGTGCAGAATACTATATCCTTAATAATGGCGGTCAAATGATAAAATATAATCTGTCCACAACCCGCCTCGCCCCCGATTTGCGCTCCCCCAACAGGCAGGCGACATTATGAATGTGCCTATGCTAAAGGCGCCTGCCTGTTTGTGGAAGCGAGGGGGTAAAGGGAGTGGGGAAGTGTGTCGCAGGCCTTTGTGCCGCCGCTTTATTTGGGCGGGTTTGTTTTATCTTTTCTCCGAAAGGCGTTGGCGATAATGGCGACCATTTCTTTAATAAGATACGTCACGACCACCACTGTAACGCAGGCATTAGAAAAAACCACCGCTTGTATCCACGGGGTGAGTTGAGGAAATTTATTCAGGGCATCAGCCCAAAAGTTATATTCGCAATCCATAATAGCTCCCATTCATTATTTGTTGAGCGCAAGCCACCGCTTCAGCCGACAAAACCACACTCTCTACTGGATTTCGTCATTACCTTAACGCTCTTTTGGCTGTTATGTTTGCTACTGTAGCATACGCAACGTATTTTACCAAGCCCAGAGCATGTAACATTTGCTACATGACGGGGAATAAAGCCTATAAATTACGCACCGCCATTGGCGCGATTCTGATTGAAAAGCGTAAAAAACACGCCATCTCGCACGAAAAACTGGCGGCCAAAGCAGGCATTAGCCGCACGGCCATTAGCCATTTGGAAAGCGGCCAAAGACAGCCGACCCTTTATGTGTCCATTAAACTCGCCCACGCGCTGGATATGAGCTTTAGTGAATTGGTCAAACAGGCCGAAAAGCGCGTAAAATAATATCCCCCTCAATCTCACCCCCGCCGATTTGCACCGCCTCGCCCCCCACCCTTTATCCCCACCCCATGCGGCTGAAAGCCCTGTTGGCGCGGGGGCGTAATCGGGGTATAAGGGCAGCATGGCTGATAAAAACAAAATCAAAAAAGTGGTGCTGGCTTATTCGGGTGGGCTGGACACATCTATTATTCTCAAATGGCTGCAAGAAGAATATGGTTGCGAGGTCGTCACCTTCACCGCCGATTTAGGCCAAGGCGAAGAGCTGACCCCCGCCCGCCAAAACGCCGAACGCTGCGGCATTAAAGAAATTTTCATAGAAGATTTGCGCGAAGAATTTGTGCGCGATTATGTGTTCCCCATGTTCCGCGCCAACGCGCTTTATGAAGGCGTGTATTTGCTCGGCACCGCCATTGCGCGGCCCCTCATCGCCAAGCGGCAAATTGAAATCGCCGCCAAAACCGGCGCACAGGCCGTGTGCCATGGCGCGACTGGCAAAGGCAATGACCAGCTGCGCTTTGAGCTTGGCTATTATGCGTGCAACCCCGACATTCGCGTGATTGCCCCATGGCGCGAATGGGCGTTGGATTCACGCGAAAAGCTGATTGCCTATGCCGAGCAGCATCAAATCGCCGTGCCGAAAGACAAGCGCGGCGAGGCACCTTTTTCTACCGATGCGAATTTGCTGCACACTTCTAGCGAGGGCAAAGTGTTGGAAGACCCCGCCGCGCCCTGCCCCGAATTTGTTTACCAACGCACCGTCGCGCCCGAAGACGCGCCCGACAAAGCAGCCATGATTGAAATTGGTTTTGAAAAGGGCGACGCGGTTTCCATTGACGGCAAAAAACTTTCGCCCGCCGCTTTGCTGACCAAGCTCAACGAATTGGGCGGGGCGCATGGCATTGGGCGGCTAGACATGGTGGAAAATCGTTTTGTCGGCATGAAATCACGCGGCGTTTATGAAACGCCGGGCGGGACGATTTTGCTCGCCGCCCATCGCGGCATGGAAAGCATCACGCTGGACCGCGGCGCGGCGCATTTGAAAGATGAGCTGATGCCGCGCTATGCCGAGCTTATTTATAATGGCTTTTGGTTTTCGCCCGAACGCGAAATGCTGCAAGCGGCCATTGATGACAGCCAAAAATATGTCACGGGCAGCGTGACGCTGAAACTTTATAAAGGCAGCGCGCATGTGGTGGCGCGAAAATCCGACCACGCGCTTTATAGCGAAACCCATGTGACTTTTGAGGAAGACAGCGTCTATGACCAAACCGACGCAAGCGGCTTTATTAAACTCAACGCCCTGCGCCTGCGCCTTTTAGGCCGGCGGCGAAAGGGGCGGGGTTAAAGCCGCAAAGCTGTGATGAAAACATTATTATTTATCGCCATTTTGACGAATAATAATGCTCATTTTGATGAATAATAATCGTCATTTTGACGATAAATAATGCAATAATGCTCATTTTGGTGAATAATAATCATCATTTTAACGAATAATAATCGCTATTCTGAAGAACAATAATGGAGAAGAATAATGGAAGCGACTCACAAATATTTCAGCGCCTTTCTGGAGGGACACGACAAACGCTTTGTCATTCCTGTTTATCAAAGAAATTACGACTGGCGACGCGAGCATTGCGAGCAATTGATTGATGACCTCTTAAATGTCATTAAAGAGGAACAGGATGCTTATTTTATGGGTTCTATTGTTTCAATACCTAGTGATGGGCATGGAACTGAACAGGTCATAATTGACGGGCAACAGCGCATCACAACCATTTCTATTTTTCTGCTCGCAATGCGTAATCTTTTAGAGAAAGATGCGATAACAGCTGACGATAAAAATTTGTCAAAAAAAATAGATGACCACTATCTTAAAGACAAATACACAGGCGATGTTGACAGAATTAGACTGAAGCCTGTTAAAGATGACGATAAAGCCTTTCAAAAGCTTTTCAAAAACAGCTCTGATGAGTTCATTGATGACTCTAATATCACAAATAATTATAAGTTTTTTGAAAGCCGCATTATAGAAATTGTGAAAGATACAAATCATAAAATTTCTGTAGATGATTTGTTTGACGCTTTTAAGAAATTAATGATTGTTGACATAAAACTGGATAGAGAAAAAGATAAACCTCAGCTGGTTTTTGAAAGCCTGAATTCAACTGGCAAGAAACTTGAAGAGGGCGACCTAATCAGAAATTTCATCTTAATGAATAAGAAACCTGCCGAACAAGAAAATCTCTACGAGGATTATTGGCACCCTATTGAAAAAAACACTCAGCATAATGTTAGTGATTTTATACGTGATTATCTAACACACCACAACAGTAAACCGCCAAGGAAAGATAGGGTTTATCGCGCATTTAGAAAATTTATTCAAGAGGAACAACAAGGGTCAGGGTTTCAACTGGAAAATTTTCTCGGAAGATTACGACAATTTTCTGAATATTACGGACAAATACGGTTCTCTGATATACCAGAACCTGCCGTGAAAGAAGCGATGACACGCATCAATGATGTGGATATTGGTGTTTCCTATCCATATTTGCTGGATTTGTTTCATGCGTGGCAGTCAGAGAAACGCGTTACAGATGAAGAAATGACTGAGGCTCTGACACTCATTGAATCTTTCGCATTTCGCCGCCGCATTTGCGAAGTTCCAACAAATATGCTCAATAAAATTTTTGCGACTTTAGGAAAAAATATTCGTCAAAACATAAAAGAAGATGACAATTATCTAGAAGTCTTAAAATATCATCTTACACAAAAGTCTGGAAACTCTCGTTTCCCACAAGATGACGAATTTAAGAAACATCTGATAGAACGAGATATATACAACCTCAAAGATAAGAACCGTAGGCATCTATTTGAAGGGCTTGAACATTTTGAAAATAAGGAGCGCATTAATATTAAAGATGAAGAAGATCTGTCGGTGGAGCACATTATGCCACAAACGCTTCGCCCAGAGTGGAGAAAGGCTCTTGGAGAAAATTTTGCAGAAATACATGAAAAATATCTTCATACACTCGGCAATCTAACAATGACGGGATATAACAGTAAATATTCAAACAACCCATTCACCGAAAAACGCGATATGGAAAAGGGATTTAAGGAAAGCGGTTTGTGGTTAAATAAATATGTATCCGAACAAGAAGAGTGGACAGAAAAAGAAATCAAAGAACGCGCGGGATTATTGGCTAAGCGCGCACTCAAAATCTGGCAACGGCCAGAAACAAATTACAGCCCATCAGAAGAATACAATATTCCTCGCAATATTGATGAGGATTTTAATTTCACTGGAACTAAACCCATAGAATTTATCTTTCTAGAGGAACGCAAAAAAGTGGGCAGTTGGAAAGAATTATATTTAGGTGTCATTAAAATGATTAATGAACTTGATTCTCTTTACTTCTCTCGGTTGCTTGAAAGGGAAGGCTTTGGAACTTTCATAGGTAGAGAAGATAACCAGTTTAGAAGGCCTGAAGAAATAGGAGACGGGCTATTTGCCGAAACCAATTTGAGTGTAGAGAGTATTATTTCTAAGCTTCAAACTTTCTTGGAAGATAACAAATTAGAAGATGATGATTTAGAGCTTACTGTTAGCGAGGACGATAACGCGGCGGCAGAGGATTAAGCCCTCGCCCCCCCCTAAACCTCTGGCGCGTTGAGGCCAGCTTGTAGGCAGGTGGCGGTGAGGGTGTTTTGCAAAAGGCAGGCAATGGTCATGGGGCCGACACCGCCCGGCACGGGGGTGATATGGGCGGCGGTGTCAATGACGCTGGCGACATCAACATCGCCCACTAATTTTGTTTTGCCATCGCCCGCGTCAATGCGGTTAATGCCGACATCAATCACACACGCGCCCGCTTTCACCCAATCACCCGTCACCAATGCGGGTCGTCCAGCGGCGGCGATAAGAATATCGGCTTGGCGACACAAAGCGGCGGGGTTTTCACTACGCGCATGCATAAGCGTCACCGTGCAATTTTCCCGCAGCAAAAGCTGTGCCAATGGCCGCCCGACCAAATTTGACCGCCCAATAATGGCTGCGTGCTTGCCGCTTAAATCCGCGCCCAACGCGGCTTTGGCCAGCATCACACAGCCCAAAGGGGTGCATGGGGTTAAGGCCGCTAAGCCCGAAGCCAGCCGCCCCACATTAAGCGGGTGCAGCCCGTCCACATCTTTTTGCGGGGCAATCGCCTGCATAATGGTTTGCGCGTCAATATGCGGCGGCACGGGAAATTGCACCAAAATGCCATGCACGGCGGCATCGTCATTAAGTTTGCGAACACAATCCAGCAATGCGTCTTGCGTGGTGTCGGCAGGCAAAACATGTTCAAAAGAATTTATCCCCGCCTCTTTGGTGGCACGGATTTTATTTTGCACATAAATTTGCGAAGCGGCATCATCGCCAACCAAAACCACTGCCAGCCCGGGCGTAAGCTGGTGATTTTTTTGTAAATCGGCGGTTTCTTGTGCAATGCGGGCGCGTAAATCGGCGGCAATTTTTTTGCCGTCAATGCGTTTATTTTCAGGAATGGCAGAAGCAGACATAAAATCCCCTCCTTAATAAACGCGGCCAGTAAAAATTTCCCACATTAAATTGCGGATAAACCACAGGCCAAAAAGCACAATCAAAGGCGACAGGTCCAGCCCACCCAAAGGCGGCAAAACCCGCCGAATGGGCGCGAACACCGGCTCGGTCAATCGGTTCAACGCATTGGCAAAAGCATAAACATATTTATTGCGGATATTGATAATGTCAAACGCAATAAGCCAAGACAAAATCACACTGAGAATAATAACCCAAATATAAAGGCTAATAAGTTGCGAGATGAGGGTGAGCAGTGAAATCATTTTTCTCTCTTTGTGCTATTTGGCCACATAAAAGCCCTGATTTGGACTTGATTTTACCACAAATTAGGGTCAAAAGCGTATAGAAATTAAGCCGCCCCGATGGGGGAGCAGAGGAGAGAGCATGATGCAAACAGGAAAAATTTTCGCACGCGCCAATGCTATAAGCATGGCTTTGATATTGGCGGTGATATTGGCGGCCAGCCCCGCCTTTAGCCCCGCATTGGCCGGAGCTGATGGGGAAACCAGCGCGGCAAAGGCCAAGCCCAAAGCCCGCCAGCACAGCCCGCACCGCACCCACAACCAAGCCGATAATAATGTGCGTATGACCGCCCGATGGCAACGCACCACAATGAGCGGCAATATGGTCGGTAGCAATGATGCGTCTGACGCGCAAGTGCTGGCGCAAGGCTATGGTATTGTGCCGCAAGAAATGACGACAGATATGTTTGTGTTTGGGCTAGCGCGGCACATGGATAATGGCGTGAAACTTTCGGCCACCATTCCTTATGTGATTAAACGGATGCAGTCGGTCACTTATACGACAACTGGCACGCCGATTTCTAAATTCACCACGCAAAGTGACGGGGTGGGCGATGTTGTTTTGCGGGCGGGGCAGAAATTGCGCGGCACAAAATGGCATACCTCTTTAGGCGTGAGCGTGCCGCTTGGCTCTATTGATATTGCCGACCGTATTTTACTGCCCAATGTTTCTTTGGTGCGCCGCCGTCTGCCTTATATGATGCAACTGGGCAGTGGCACATTTGATTTGCAACCAGCAGTGAGTTTTGTCAATCGCTTTGGCGCGAAAAAGAATATGACTTTTGGTTTTCAGCTTAGCGGCACTGTGCGCCTCGGCACAAACCATGCCAATTATGCGTTTGGCGATAAGGTTAAAGCAGTGGTGAGCTTTGGCCGTCATATGTTTGACGGGCATGGGCGGCTTGCACTGAGCTATGAATCTTCAGACAGAATTGAAGGCCGCGATTCAGAAATTTTCGGCGCGGCACAAATGGCTGACCCGGAAAATTATGGCGGCGAGCGTCTTATTGCCAAAGCCTCTTATCGGCTTAGAAATGGGCTGAGCGTTCAGGCCGCCCTGCCCTTGCATGAAGATTTGCACGGCACCCAAATGAGCCTGAGCCATGTTTTGGGCGTTAATTATATGAGCCGCTTTTAGGTTTTAAGTTTTAGGCTGGCCCCAAATATAAGCATCAAAAGCCCCGCTTTGCGGACACACCGCCCGCCACGGCTCGCGCTGGCCGTTGGGGTTGAGCCAGCCCGCATCGGGCGGGGCGGTGAGCGCGTCTGTAAGCCATTGATGGGCGGCGGCTTCATCTTTCTTTTCGCCGCGTGCCAAAGCGGCCATTAGCACATAATAACGTTGGGTTTGGTGCGGCTCTTTTATTTCAGCTAAAGCGCGGCGGGCTAAAGGCCAATGCTGTGCTTGCACCGCCGCTTGCGCCAAAGCAAAACGGCTTTGCGTATCGGCCTGATTGGGCGCGATAAGTTTTTGTATGGCGACCAGTTTTTCTTGTGCCGTGCGGTCGGGGTCAAGCGCGAGATAAGCAGCGGCCAATTCCGCATGGGGGCGGCGATGCCATTGATGTTCAATTTGGCGTGTTATTTTCCGCTTCATTTTTTTACGCGCTTTAGCAGGCGGGGCGATAAAGGCGGCCAGCAAAGGATAAGCGGGAATTAAATCGGGCGATAATTTCAGCGCGTGGGTGCATAGCTCAATCGCCGCATCCGTTTTTGTTTGCGGGTCTTGGGCTTGTGCCAACATGAGAACGGCGAGCGTGCGCGTGGCATTTTCCACCCCGCCGCTTTTGACCAAACGGCGCAAAATTTTCCGCGCCGCAGACCAATCACCCTGCGCGGCGGCAATGCGAAACAAAGCCGCTTGCGGCCAACCCTGTTTTTTGTCTTTGCTTAAATTAAGCGCGTGCTGGGCATATTGTTTGGCCTCGTCCAACGCCCCGCGTGCCATAGATAAATGACACAGCCCCTGCAAAGCGGCAATGCGGGTTTGGGTGTCTTTATCTTTAGCGGCAAGGGTGTGATAATACCCCTCCTCTTCTTCCGCGCTCATTAGCTTAGCCGCCTGCGCCGCCAGCATCAGGCTTTGCGGCGCATCGGGCGCGGCTTTGCGGGCGGCCAAAGCAGCACGGGCGGCGGCTTTGCCATCATGGCGGCCTAAAGCCAACAGCCCGTCAAGCATGGCCTGTTCGGCGCGGGCTTGTTTGCGGGCAAGGTGGGCGTTTTGTATGCGCCGCACCCGTGCTTTCAGACGGGCGAGCAAATGGCCGATAATGGCCAGCACAAGCGCGGCGAGGCTGGTGATAAATAAAACCACCGTGAAGGAAGTTTCAATTTCATGGGTGCGCCATAACAAAGTGAGACGACCCGGATGGTTTTGCAAATATAAAGCCAACCCGCAAACCGATATAAACAGCACAAATAGCAGAATAATTTTTAGCCGTGCCAACATTTATCTATCGCTTCCGTCGCCTTGCTTGAGAAGTTTAAGCAAACTATCTTGCGTCGGCTGTGCGGCGGTGTGGCATTTTTCCAGCCCACCCGTGGTTAAAATTGCTGCCGCTTTGGGCGACAAACAATAGGCGACCAGTTTTTTGGCTTGAGCCAGCACACCTGCTTCTTGCACAAGGCGCAAAAAAATCTCCGCCGTGCGCGGGGAAAAAATCAGCACGCCATCGGGCGCACCTGCCGCTAAAGCATCAATCATATCTTGCGGCAAAGCCGCCACCGCTTGAGCGCGATAGGCGACCATTTGTTCAAAGCCAATGCCACGCGCTTGCACCGCGCTGGCCAAATCACCGGCGCGGTCGCGGCCAGCAATATGTATCACCCTGCCCTGCGGCGGGGCGGTGGCGATAAGTGCGGCAAGGCGGGTGCTGTCGCCGCCCGCTTCATGCACTTGGGTAAAGCCGGCTTGGCGCAAGGCTTGCGCTGTCGCCGCGCCCACCGCAAAGGCGGGCAAAGCGTGGCAGTTCGTTTTACGCCGCGCCAAAGCACGCACACCATTGACGCTGGTAAAAGCCAGCGCGTCATTTTTTGTGAGCGGCGGCAGGGCGGCGGCGTCATTATAATGAATGTCTATGACTGGACACAGGCGCGGGCGGTGGCCGTTTTTTTTCAACGCATCGGCCAAAGCGGGCGCGTCTTCGGCGGGGCGGGTGATGATTAAATCCATGCCCATCAGTTCACCTGTTCGTTTTTGTCTCGCTTGGCGGCAATAAATGCGCCGCTTTGCTTTTCATGTCCGCCCCCGCTTGCGCCCCGATTTTTTCGGCTTGGTGATGCTGGCGGGCGGTTTCTTCGCGCCGCACTTCGGCAATATCTGTGCCGTCCTCAGACATCAGGCGGGCGGTGAGCATGAGGCGGTCATCTTGCATGCTGGCCAAAGCGGCGATGGGCGTTTGGCAGTTGCCGCCCAGCGCGGCCAAAAATTTGCGTTCCGCCGTGATGCAAAAATCGGTCACGGGGCAATGCAAAGCCTGCAACCCTGCTTTAAGCGCGGTATCATCGGCGCGGCACTGCACGGCGAGCGCGCCTTGTCCGGCGGCGGGCAGCATAATTTCGGGCGGCAACATTTCGGTTACATGTGCGGCCAGCCCCAAGCGATTCAACCCCGCCATGGCCAGCACAATGGCGGTCATATTATCGGCACGCGCCGCTAATTTGGCCAGCCGCGTGGCGAGATTGCCGCGCAAATCCACAATGCGTATATCGGGGCGGGCGCGTAAAATTTGCGCCGCCCGCCGCAGACTAGAGGTGCCAATCACCGCCGCTTCGGGCAGAGCGGCCAAGCTGTCGCCTGCCCCCGCCGCAACAATAAGCGCGTCTTGGGGATTTTCACGGCGCGGGGTGCAGGCCAGCACCAGCCCATCGGGCATTTGCGTGGGCAGGTCTTTGAGCGAATGGACGGCTAAATCCAATTCGCCTTCATGCAAAGCGGTTTCCAATTCTTGCGTGAACAAACCCTTGCCGCCAATTTCAGGCAAGGGGCGGTCAGTGACGGTGTCGCCGCGTGTGACCAGCGCGATAATTTCCACTTCTATTTCGGCGTGCGCGGCCTTAAGCGCGTCCGCCACCGATTGCGCCTGCGCCATAGCAAGCGGCGATTTGCGAGTGCCAATTTTAATTTTGCGCGACATTTTCATTTCACTTATGGCAAAAATAACCCGTTCATCATATCATCTTTTTATCGCCGTCAAACGGCAAATGAAATGAGGCAAAAATGACCCTGACCGTGCTTGGCATTGAAACCAGTTGCGATGAAACCGCCGCCGCCGTGGTGCGGCTTAACGCGCCCGAAAAAGGCGGGGAAAATAGCGGGGAAATTTTATCCAATATCATTGCCAGCCAAATTGACAGCCACGCGCCCTTTGGCGGGGTGGTGCCAGAAATCGCCGCACGCCAACATATTGATGTGCTGGACGCGGTGATTGCCCAAGCCCTGACCGCCGCCAAGCAAACCCCCGATACGCTCAACGCCATTGTCGCCACCGCCGGACCCGGCCTGATTGGCGGGGTGATGGTCGGGCTGGTTACGGGCAAAAGCATGGCCATGGCGGCGGGCTTGCCCTTTATCGGCGTCAATCATTTAGAAGCGCACGCGCTCACCGCACGGCTGGAAACGCCAGTGCCATTTCCCTATTTGCTATTGCTGGTTTCGGGCGGGCATTGCCAGCTTATCAGCGTGGACGGGCTGGGGCAGTATCGGCTTTTCGGCAGCACGCGGGACGATGCGGTGGGCGAGGCCTTTGACAAAGCCGCCAAGCTGGTCGGGCTGGCTTATCCGGGCGGGCCAGAAATTGAACGCGCCGCGCAAAAAGGCAATGGTGCGAAAATTAATTTGCCGCGCCCATTGTGCGGCGATGGTGGCTGTGATTTTTCTTTTTCGGGATTAAAAACCGCTTTGCGCCGCCAAGTGGAAAAAAAGCAAAAGCTGTCGGCAAAAGATGTTGCCGACCTCGCCGCCGCGTTTCAAACCAGCGTCACCGATTGTTTGATTGAGCGCAGTGAAAATGCAATGGCAAAATTTTCTGCACAGGCAGGGGCGGCGGGGGCAAATAATTTACGCTTTGTGTTGGCGGGCGGGGTAGCGGCTAATCAATATATCCGCCAATCTTTTGCGCGTCTGTGTCAGGCGCGGGGTTTTGCTTTGCATATTGCCGCACCCGATTTATGCACCGATAATGCCGCCATGGTGGCATGGGCGGGGGCGGAACGTTTGGCGCGGGGGCAAAATGATTTTTATGGCGGCGCACCACGGGCGCGTTGGCCGCTTGGCGCACTTACACCGCCTGCCCCGCCGACTCCGACCGCTTAAACTTTACGCAGAAAAAATGCCGACGGAGGAGGGTCCGTCGGCATCGCACACCCTTGCGGGCGATTAGAGAGCATTATTTTGGCGGCGCGATTAGGCCAATAGCATGGTGACATCGCGGGTGAGCAGAGCCACACCATAAAGGGCCAACAGGCCCGCCAAGATATTCGGCACGGCGACAACTTGCTTCACGCTAATTAAAATTTTCTCAAACATGGTCTTCTCATTCATTCGGGTGCGGGCAACTTTCATTCGTTCACTTTTCATGTGGTCATTCGGGTTACGGGCAACATTAAACCGCTCAACTTCAACTTGCATTTTCAGCCTTGGGAGGAGGGCTTTCCCCTTGGCATGGCTATGATATAGCACGGCTTGCAATGAAAAACAATGAATATTTTCATTTTTATTCATTATTTTTGCATTTTTGGGTGATTTTTTGTAAAGTGTTGATTACAAAGCCAATTCCCCCACTCCACAGGCGATTTTTGCGGTAAAATCGGCGGAGCGGCGCAAAAAAGCAAAAATATTATGGTAAATATATGACTAAAATAGCACAGTTCCACCCCTGCTGGCCGCCCCCGAATCGGTAGGCTGTGGGCAGGCGCGATAGGCGGGCCGCGGGGGTGAGATTGAGGGGGATATTATTTCACGCGCTTTTCGGCCTGCTTGACCAATTCACTAAAACTCATATCCAGCGCGTGGGCGAGCTTAATCGAGATATAAAGGGTCGGCTGTCTTTGCCCGCTTTCCAAATGGCTAATGGCCGTGCGGCTGATACCAGCCTTAGCGGCCAGTTTCTCATGCGAAATGGCGTGTTTTTTACGCTTCTCAATGAGAATCGCGCCAATGGCGGTGCGTAATTTATAGGCCTTATTCCCCGTCATGTAGCAAATGCCCGTCCGCTTTTTATTATTTTACGCGCTTTTCGGCACGGCGGGCGAGGGTGGGGAAATCCATGCCCAACGCGGCGGCGATTTTGAGCGATATTCTCAATGATGGCAGACTGCGCCCGCTTTCCATATAGCTTATCGCTGTGCGGCTAATGCGCGCTTTGGCGGCCAGCTTTTCATGCGATATGGCTTGGCGTTTGCGCTCTTCAATCAATATCGCCACAATGGCGGCTTGGATTTTGCCTGCATAATCTCGTCCCATGTCGGTATTGTTACCGTTTTAATCTTTACGGGGTATGTCGTATATGGTACGGTCGGATTCATTACATATTGGGGGGCGCAATATGCCCGAATTGGACAAACATATTATCGGCGAAAATCTGAAAAATTATCGGCGGGCGCGGGGGCTGACGCATGAAGATTTGGCCACCCAGCTTGATGCGGCGCATGACATGCAGGTGTCGCTCTATATGCTGAAAAAATATGAACAAGGCACCGACCTGCCCGCCAGTATTTTATGGGGCATGGCCGCTGTGCTGAATGTCAATGTGCAGGATTTTTTCGCACCCCCAAACAGGCAAGCGACACTATAAGCCTGCCGCGCTAAAGACGCTTGCCTGTTTGGGGAAACGCGGGGGAATGATACGCAATTTATGGGGGCGTGTTTTTGGGGCGGGGTGGTGCGCTGTTTCCTTTTCCACCTCCAAGACAGGCAAGCGACTCTATAAGCCTGCCGTGCTAAAGACGCCTGCCCGTTGGGAAGTGTGGGGGGAGGTGCATCTAAGAGAGAGTGTGCGTTTTGGGTTCTGGTGGACACGCGAAAAAGAGGCAATGGGTTTTAGAGATGCGGGTCGGGCGCGGGTGCAAAATTAAGGGCGGTGTGATTAGGCGGGCGCGTTTCGGGTTCTGGCGGACACGCGAAAAAAGAGGCGGCCATAGGCAAAGCTGATGCGGATGAAAGAGAAACGGGAAATAAGTGCGATGCTGGCAGCTATGTAGTTTTTAGGTGTGGTCAAACACACCCTGCGTTTTGCTTTATACTGTGCTTGCTTGCGCCTCTTCTTCCGCGCCTTCTGCTTCGGGGGCGAAGTTGGGATTGAGCAGGCCGACAAACAGCAGGTCAAACAGGCGGGTGAGTTCGTCTTCTAAATCTTCCAGCGTTTGGTGCGTGAAAAGTTGCGGGTAGTGAAATTTCATCGTTGCCGCTTGTAGTGTGGCGGCTACGGCATTGCTATCGCGTAAATTAAACTCGCCCGATTGGCGGCCATGTTCTAGCACAATGGCCAGCACGCGGCGTTCACGGCGCAGGCTTTCCACCAAAAAACGCGGGCGTTCGTGCATCACATATTGCACCAGCTCCACCACTTTTTTATTATTTTCAAGCTGGTGAAATGTGTCGCGCAATTCCTGAAAAACAATTTCCTGCAAACGTTGCCGCGCCGAACGAAACGGACATTCTATTAACGGGCGCAAACGCTCAATTTGGGCAATGGATTCCTCACGCGCAATTTCGGTGGCAATATCAATTTTGCCCTTAAAATAGCGGTATAAATTGCCTGGCGACATTTCGCAATCATGCGCCACTTCGGCCATTGTGGTTTTGAAATAACCATAATGGCGAAACCGCCCCTTAGCGGCCTCTATAATGCGCTCGCGTGTGATGATGTCGGTCTCATTCATGCTTTATTTATTGGGCAGAATGACTGAACAATCAATAAAATATTTGATATTCAGGATTCTGCCCGTAAAGTGGGCAAGACACGCGATAGGGTAAGGAATAGGCAAATGGCGCAAGAAATCAGGCAAATTGGCATTATCGGCGCGGGCGCGTGGGGAACGGCATTGGCTGTGCTGTCGGCTCAAGCCAAGCGTGACACGCTGCTTTGGGCGCATGAACCCGAATTGGCCGAAGCTATCAATCAGGCCCATGAAAATAAACCCTATCTGCCCGATATTGCCTTGCCGCCCACTATCCGTGCCACCGCCGCGCTGGAAGATATGCGTGACCGCGATATGGTGCTGATGGTCACACCGGCGCAATATCTCGGCGGGGTCTTGGCGCGGCTCGCGCCGCATTTGGGCGCGGATGTGCCAGTGGTGCTATGCGCTAAGGGCATAGAAAATGAAGGTTTACGTTTTATGTCACAAGTGGCAGGCGATTATATGGACACAGAGCGCGTTGCGGTTTTGTCCGGCCCGTCTTTTGCCATTGATGTCGCCGCCGCCAAGCCAACCGCCGTAACATTGGCGGCGCACAGCCAAGCCCTCGCACAAAGGCTGGCGGAAAGTTTAAGCCTGCCGCATTTTCGTGCTTACCCGTCCACCGATATATTGGGCGCGGAAATTGGCGGGGCGGTGAAAAATGTGCTGGCCATTGCCTGTGGCATTGTGCAGGGCAAAAATTTCGGCCAAAGCGCGCGCGCTGCGCTGACAGCGCGGGGCTTTGCAGAAATGACACGGCTGGGCGCGGCACTAGGGGCAAAGCCGCAAACGCTCACAGGGCTTTCAGGGCTGGGCGATTTAATTTTAACCTGCTCTAGCCCCACTTCGCGCAATTTCTCGCTCGGTGTGGCTTTAGGTGAAGGCCAAGCGGCAGAAGATATTTTGCGCCAGCGCAACACGGTTTCAGAAGGCGCGAGCAGCGCGGCAGCCTTGCGTAAGCTGGCTCAGCAAAATAATATAGATATGCCCATTTGTTTTGCTGTTGCCGATATTTTGGCAGGTAATACAGATGTGGATGCGGCGATTATGCAACTTTTAACCCGCCCTGTGATTTCGGAGGGTTAAGCAATGCAAAAAAATCTGCTACACTGGCGGTCTCTTATTCGGGTGCAGGAGTTTATCAATGGCTTTTTATAGTGTGATTTGCTGGGACAAACCCAATGCGCTAGAAATTCGCAAAACCCATCGCCAAGCCCATTTGGACTATGTGCAAGAAAGCGGCATTGTGCGTTTTGCCGGCCCTTATATGGCCGAAGATGGCATGGGCATGATTGGCAGTCATATTTTATTGGACTGCGAAAGCCGCGAGGCGGCAGAAAAATGGACTGATGACGATCCCTATAATAAGGTCGGGCTGTTTGCCCAAGTGGAAATCCACCCTTGGCAACATGCCTATGGGGGGCTGGACGAAAAATAACGCAAGTGCCAAGATAGGTGAGAGACTTATCGGTGGGAGAATGGCATGGCCTATTGGCTTTTCAAATCTGAACCCGCAACATGGAGCTGGCAACAGCAATGGGCGCGGGGCAAAAAAGGCGAGCATTGGGACGGGGTGCGGAATTTTCTCGCCAATAAACATATGAAGCAAATGAAAATTGGCGATTTGGGTTTTTTCTATCATTCCACCAAAGAAAAACGCATTATGGGCAGTGTGCGGGTTATTAAAGAACATTACCCCGACCATACGGATGAAACGGGTCGCTTTGGCATGGTGGATATTATGGCTTTGCAAACGGCCAAGCACCATGCGACTTTGGCCGAGGTTAAGGCCGAGCCGAAACTGGCCAATATGGTTTTGGTCAATAATTCGCGCCTTTCGGTGCAGCCCGTCACCGCGCAAGAATGGAAATTTTTATGCAAAATATGCGGGCTAGACCCAAAGGGTAAAAAATAAAGGTTTGATATGTCTGACGATATGGTTTTCCCCGTGCCGAAAACGGCCAAACAAAACGCGCTG
Organism: Parvibaculaceae bacterium; assembly: GCA_965219965.1. Classification (GTDB taxonomy): domain Bacteria; phylum Pseudomonadota; class Alphaproteobacteria; order RS24; family RS24. The sequence continues at coordinate 1,239,153 of OZ244796.1, read as the reverse complement.
ATAGATAATGACACTTATTTATCTATGTATGAGGCGAGCCTTAACGCGCCAGAAAATTTTTGGCGCGAACACGGCCAGTGCATTGATTGGATAAAACCTTACAGCAAAGTTAAGGACACCCATTACAGCGCGAAAGAAGTTGCGATTAAATGGTATGAAGATGGCACGCTCAATGCCAGCGCGAATTGTATTGACCGCCATTTGGCCGACCATGCCGAACAGGTCGCGCTTATTTGGGAGGGCGATGACCCGAAAGAGGGCGCGAAAATTACTTATCGCCAACTGCATGAAGAAGTGTGCCGCTTTGCCAATGTGCTAAAGGCGCGGGGCGTGCAAAAGGGCGACCGCGTGACCATTTATATGCCGATGATACCCGAAGCGGTTTACGCCATGCTCGCCTGTGCGCGGATTGGCGCGGTGCATTCGGTGGTGTTTGGCGGCTTTTCGCCCGACGCGCTGGCGGGGCGGATTTTGGATTGCGATAGTCATTATATTATCACCGCCGATGAAGGCATACGCGGCGGCAAAACCATTGCGCTGAAAGCCAATGTGGACGCCGCGCTCGCCCAATGCCCAGAGGTGAAATGCGTGTTTATGGTGCGCCGCACTGGCGCGGAGGTGGCGCTGAAAAAAGGGCGCGATGTGATTTACCAAGAAGAACGCGCCAAAGCCGCCAGCCACTGCCCGCCCGAAGAAATGAAAGCCGAAGACCCGCTTTTTATTCTTTATACGTCTGGTTCAACGGGCAAACCAAAAGGCGTGCTGCACACAACGGGCGGCTATATGGTTTATGCGGCCATGACGCATAAATATATTTTTGATTATCAGGCAGGCGATATTTATTGGTGCACGGCAGATGTCGGCTGGGTGACGGGTCATTCTTATATTGTTTATGGGCCTTTGGCCAATGGCGCGACCACGCTTATTTTTGAAGGCGTGCCGACTTACCCCGATAATGGGCGGTTTTGGCAAGTGTGCGACAAGCATAAGGTGACTATTTTTTACACCGCGCCTACCGCTTTGCGGGCGTTAATGGCGGCAGGCGATACGCCCGTGAAAACACAAGCCGCAAAACTTTGCGCGTGCTTGGCACGGTGGGCGAGCCCATTAACCCCGAAGCGTGGCTTTGGTATCACCGTGTGGTCGGCGATGGGCGTTGCCCGATTGTGGACACATGGTGGCAAACCGAAACGGGCGGGATTTTAATTTCGCCCTTGCCCTTCGCCACCGATTTGAAGCCGGGCGCGGCGACACGGCCCTTTTTTGGTATTCGCCCCGTGCTGGTGGACGCAGACGGCCAGCCGCTAGACGGGGCGGCGGAAGGGAATTTGTGCATTGCCGATAGCTGGCCGGGACAAATGCGAAGCGTTTATGGCGACCATCAAAGATTCATAGACACTTATTTTGTCCAATATGATGGCTATTATTTTTCTGGCGATGGCGCACGGCGTGACGCGGATGGTTATTATTGGATAACGGGGCGGGTGGACGATGTGCTGAATGTCGCAGGCCACAGGCTGGGGACGGCGGAAGTGGAAAGCGCGCTGGTGGCGCATGAAGATGTCGCCGAAGCCGCCGTGGTCGGCTGCCCGCATGAGATAAAAGGGCAAGGCATTTATTGCTATGTCACGCTGAACCATGGCACGGCAGAAACGGACGCTTTGCGTGCCGCTTTGGTGGCGTGGGTGCGGAAGGAAATTGGCCCGGTGGCCACGCCCGATTTTATTCAATTCGCGCCCGCTTTGCCCAAAACGCGCTCGGGCAAAATTATGCGGCGGATTTTACGCAAAATCGCGGCGGATGATTTTGCCGATTTGGGCGATACCTCAACGCTGGCCGACCCCAATGTGGTGACGCATTTAATTGATAATCGGCAAAAATCCTAGCCGCACCATTTTGCGCGTTTGCCGCGATAGGGTTTGGCCAGCTCGGCGGCGAGCAGAGCTTGGGCAAGCGTTTGGCCGTTTGCCGCTTGCGCCGTGCCAAGCACGCGGCCTGCATAAACCCCATAGCTGATATTGACCAGCTGCAAACCATCTTGCTTGAGCCATTTGGCGGTGAAAGCCCGCGCCGCGCGGGCGCGTTGTTTTTCGCGGGCGCATTGGCCGTTCAGTTCGGGCGTGTCAATATCGCGCAAGCGCACTTTGACGACCACATGCTGGTTGAGCCAAATCGGAATCCGCGCATGGAATGTGTCGCCATCGGTGACGGATAGCACTTCAAAGGCGAACGGGCCGGGCAAATGGGTCGGCCCGTTTTGGGGCGGGGCGGCGGTGGGCGCGTGCTGTGCCGTGCTGCCTTGCAACAGCGCAGATGCAATTATAAGTTGTAATATGCAATATACTCTCGCCATAGCCGAAACTTATCCTATCGCGCCTGATTTTGCAAATGACGCAAAATCAGCGTGAATCAAAGGGTTTCCTCCGGCACCAAGTGCCGGGTCGGCCAACAACTTCAATCGCTTGGAGTGTTCCTGCTTATTCCCCCAAAAGGTGTTCTATTCAGCAAGAGACCCGACCTATGGTCGGTCTCCAAACGTGTGAGGAAATTGCTGGCGAATGAGAGATTATATGATGCCACCTCATTTTGCAAGGCGGCAAAAAGCGTCCAAGTGTCGGGCCTGACAACAGCTTCGATTGCTCGCAGATGTCCTGCCTGTTTCCCAAGGGGTGTTGTATTGAGCAGGAGACCCGACTTGTTTGCCTTATGTGATTTTGCCGATGATTGCAAATGGGGCAAGCGTGGCGGTGCGAGGGCGGCGGGCAAGGTGGCGCACCCGGCGAGATTCGAACTCACGACCTCTGCCTTCGGAGGGCAGCGCTCTATCCGGCTGAGCTACGGGTGCGTGCTGCCCTTATAGCCTGTTTGGCGGCTAAAGACTATATGGCGCGGGCGCGGCTTGGCGGCAGGGCGCGGCGGCGGGCGATTTTTTTGAAAAAAGGGTTTTGCGGGCTTGACTTTGCCTGTTGTAAGTGATAATCATTCGCATTAGCAGACTGAAAAGGCATGGGAGTCGATTCGTATGCTAACCCAAGACCCGCCCCCAGAGGGCGGGCATTTGGTTTTTCGGGTGATTTATTGCGCGGCAAAACGCATAACAATAATAATAAATTTGGTCGGCGTGGGCGGTTGCACCCCACGCCGTCTTTTTTTGGGGCGCGAAAAAGGTTTGCGCGACACGCAAGGAGGGAGGACGAAAAATAAAAACAAGCCCACCCCTTGAAATAAGCTGGGCAAACACTACCTATAATAATAGGGCTGGTTGCGGCTTGGACAGTTGAAAATGCGGAGGCGGTTTATGATGAATAAAAAAAACAAAGCAGAGTTTATAAAAAAAATCGGCAAAGAAACTGATTGGAAAAAACTTGACGATTGGATGGAAGATGCAAAAGCGCAGGATAATAAGGCAGTCTATCAGGCTACCCTTCGGCGCAAGTGCGTTTTAATGAAGTGCAATCCAGACGACCCTTTGTGTCGGAGATTTTTAGAGATACTTACCGCCCACGAGCAGTGCTTGAGGAAAAAACACAATGGTAAAAGACAACGAGCAGGTTACACACGGCGTATGCTCAAAGATAAAGGTGTTGATTATTGCTTGATGAAATGGGCGACAGACAAAAAGCCGTCTTCTGGTTTTGAGATGCTTGTTAAAAATAATTTACACGATATGCCCGCCGAATATCTGGTCATTAAATATGCAAGCCGATTCAAGGATGAAAAATTCAGGGGCAAAAATGTTATAGAAGCGGCGTGGGATCGCTTTGAAAAAGCTGACCTTACCAAAAAAGTTAAAGCCCTGCTTGCAAAGGAAAAGAAAGATAACGGCTAGGCTGGCGACACGATGTTAGGCTAGCGGATTTAAGGATTACTAATTTTTTGACGCTCCCCCGAACAGGCAAGCGGCTCTATGAGCCTGTCGTGCTAAGGACGCTTGCCTGTTTGGGGGGAACGCGAGGGGGGAAGTGATACGCAATTTATGGGGGGCGTGCTTTTGGGCGTGGGGTATTTATTCTGCCCGTCCTTTTTTCCACCCGCCTAACGGGCAGGCGACAATTTGAATCCGTTGAGCTAAAGACGCCTGCCCGTTAGGCGGGTATTAGGTGGTGTGTCTGTCTTGCAGGTGTGGGTGCGGGGGTGTTTTATCCCTCCCCCTTTTTTTGCCGCTCTCCCAAACAGGCAAGCGACTCTATGAGCCTGTCGTGCTAAAGACGCTTGCCTGTTTGTGGAAGCGAGAGGGGGGCGTGATATGCAATTTATGGGGCGCGGATAGCGTTGCATAGATAAAGAGAGGGCGGCTTGCCGCCCACATTTTTAGTGATGGACTTAGTGCCTCACCCCAGCAGTGGCACACCTTTGGCGATTTCGTCTATGCGGTGTTTATGGTGGGTGGTGTCTTTTTCGCCGGGTTGTTGGTTGAGGAAAATGTCTTCTTCTATATCGGGGACAATCGGGGCTTGGCCGGCGAGGGCTTCTACAATGGCTTGGCCGCAAAATGGCACATAGGCTTCCGAATAGCCGCCCTCATGCACCATGGCCAGTCTGCCGCCGCATAATTTTTCCGCATCACCCATGGCTCGTTTGGTCAGGTCGCGGTAGCCATGTGTGGTGACAAGCATACGCGCCAATGGGTCCACGGCATTTGCGTCTAGGCCAGAGGCAATGACAATGAGTTCAGGTTTGAATTTTTCCAAAGCGGGCGCGATGATTGTATCCCACGCATAAAGATAGGCTTCATTGCCGCCGCCCATAGGCAGGGGAATGTTAATGTTATAGCCTTCGCCTTTGCCTGTGCCTGTGTCTTCGCCGCCGCTATAGCCGGGCGGGAAACAACGGTCTTGATGCAAAGAAATGGTTAGCACATCATCGCGCTCATAATAAATTTCCTGCGTGCCATTGCCGTGATGGACGTCCCAATCCACAATGGCCACGCGCCCCAGCCCGTGCGCGGCTTTGGCCGCCTCTATGGCAATGGGGATATTGGCGAGCAAGCAAAAACCCATCGCCTGATGCGGCACACAATGATGCCCCGCCGGACGGCACAGCGCGTAGCCATTTTTTATGGCACTGTCGGGGGAGATGATGTCATTGACCAAACCCTTAGCCAGCCCCGCCGATATGCAGGCAATGTCGTAACCGCCCGCGCTAAAGGGGGCATAAATGCCCACCTCGCCGCCACCCGCATCGCTGACTTTTTTGAATTCAGTGAGATATTTTTCGGTATGCACACGCAAAAGGTCTTCTTTGGTGACTTGCGTGCCAGTGCTGCGCTGGAGCTTATCCATCAGGCCAGAGGCTTCCACCAAGCTCAAAAAACGGCGTTTGGAATCGGGCGTATCCGCGCCCGCGCCGCTATTGGGCGGCTGAACCCAACCCTGAACGGCGAAAAATAAAGCGTGTAAGCCGACCGCATGCCAAAAAGTGCGCTCATGGGTGTAAAATCCTGTACTCATTATATATGCCCCTTATCTTTGCTTGTTATTTGCCGCTTGGCCGTGAACGCCCACTATAACCCGCCATCGGGGCGGCACAAAGCGCATTATGGGCGATATTGTCTGTGGGAAATGTGCAACAAATTTGCCATGTCGTTTCAAATACACGCATCTTTGCGCCAAATTGAAACGAAATATCTATTCTTTGCATGAAAATATCAATTTATTCTAGCGATATGGGCTAAACTCTAAGTAATTCGCTGGTGCAAGGCTGGCGTTTTGGGTTAACAGGAGAGAACCATGACTATGTTTAGAAAATCCCTGTTGGGTGCGGTGGCCGCGCTCACAGTATTTGACGCGCCGCTTGTGATGGCGCAAATTGACGAAATTGTCGTCACAGCGCGGAAACGGATGGAAAGCCAGCAAGATGTTCCCATCGCTGTTTCCACCATTAGCGCAGAAGATTTTGAAGCCCGCAATATCGGCAATATCGCCCGTATTGATGAAGTCGCACCCAATGTGACCATTGATGCGACCGCACCGATTAGCGGCAGCTCTAACGCAACCTCTATTTTTATTCGCGGCGTGGGGCAAACCGACTTTGTGCCAACTTCCGATCCGGGCGTGGGCGTTTATTTGGACGGGGTTTATATTGCCCGTTCCATGGGTGGCCTGCTTGACCTGAAAGATGTCGGCCAAGTGGAAGTGCTGCGCGGCCCGCAAGGCACGCTGTTTGGTAAAAACACCATTGGCGGGGCAATTAACGTCACCACCATTAAACCAACAACCGATGCAGCCTCAGGCGAAGTGCAAGTGAGCCTTGGCATGTTTAACCGCGAAGATTTCTCGGCGGCGGTGAATATCCCCGTAAGTGAAAATCTAGCCGTGCGGCTTTCCGGCAAGCGGACAAAAAGCGATGGCTATGGACGCCGTGCCGATGGGGCGAGCATGGGCGGCGAAGACCGCTACACAGTGCGCGGCTCTTTGCGCTATACGCCAACCGATAGGCTGACCATTGATGCGTCGGTGGATTATTCCGATGCAGATGAAGATTCCCCCGTTTCAACCACCGTTTCAGGTAGCCGCACATATGCCGCAGGTGCGCGTGACACGGTATTTGCAGGGGTTTTGTATAATCGGTTAATTGGTGCGGCAGGTCCGACAGATGTGTCCACCGCAACAATAGCAACACCGATAGGTGCGGTTAATCTTGGTTTGCCACCGCTGACCATTCCCGCTTTGCCTGCCGATACGCAAGCCTATAATAAAGAGCTGATTGAAACGGGCAATTTATATCATTCCAACGGCACCGGCCCGACCGGTTCGCAATATGATATTCTCGGCTTTAACACCACCATTTCTTATGATGTGTCTGATAGCATGACGCTGAAATCTATCACCGCTTTCCGTGACCAAGATATGGCATTTGGCCGTGACCCTGATGGCTCACCGCTTGAATTGGTGCATACGCAAAACACAGGCGGCTCGGAGCAGTTTAGCCAAGAGTTTCAACTGACCGGTGAATATGGCGCGATGGACTGGATTTTGGGCGTTTATTATTTAGACGAAGAAGGCAGTGACGGCGTGACCGTACCCTTTGCCCAAGAAACCTTCACACAGCTTGGCGCACAAGGACAGCTTTGCACCTTCCCGCCCTTAATTGCCGCAGGGGTGCCGAATGGCCAACTGCCATGTAATTTGCTCAATTTGTTCCGCATTGACCACAAGGATGCAGGCACGAAATTTGCCAATGAAAGCCGTGCGGTTTTCGGTGAAGTCACCTACCGCGTGTCGCCACAGCTTTCTGTAACTGGTGGCGTGCGCTGGACGGAAGATGATAAGAGCATTGATATTACCGATATGCTTGGCGGCGGCGCACCTTTAATTGCTAATCCCATTGCGGAGGACACGTTTGACGAAATCACCCCGCGTGTGATTGTGGATTATTCACCGCGTGAAGATTTGCTCACCTATGCGTCTTATTCGCAAGGCTTTAAGTCGGGCGGGTATAATCCGCGCTATGGTGTGCCTCTGGCCGCACCGACCAGCTTTGAGCCGGAAACGGTGGACAGCTTTGAACTGGGCGTGAAAGCCGATTTCTGGGAACGGCGCGGACGGGTCAATGCGGCGGTGTTTATGTCTGAATATACAGATATGCAGGTGGTCGTGTTTGACGCAGGTATTCCAAGAACCATGAACGCGGCGGAAGGTGAAATTTCTGGTTTGGAAATTGAAGCCACATTCCAGCCCGACGCACATTGGTTGGTGCAAGCCTCTTTGGGTTTGATAGATGCCGAATATACTAAGCTGGACACAATGGTCGCTGGCTCAACGGGTGCGCCGATTGTGAACCCGCTTAGCTCTGATTATTTATTCGTCAACACGCCCGAAACCGTCGCCGCCTTTGGGGTGCAATATACGCACACGGCGGGCGCGTGGGACATTACCTATCGCGGTGATGCGAGCTTTAGAAGCGAATGGGCCAATGATGCGGTCAACACGCCAGAGCTGATACAAGATGATTTGACTCTCATCAGCGGGCGGGTGACGCTGTCATCAAATGACGCGCCTTGGTCTTTGGCTCTTTACGGCACGAATTTGACCGATGAGGAATATATCACTTCAGGCGTGGCTGATGAGCCGGGCTTTGGACTGGTTGAACTCAATGCGGGCCGTCCGCGTGAATTGGGTCTGACTTTGAATGTTGATTTCTAGACTTTGTTGCTTTAAGTGAAGCGCGTTTAAGGCGCGGTGCGGATTTCGCATCGCGCCTTTTTCTTTGCGCGGTTTTAGCGTATGATGGAGGGCGAGCAAGGAGCAAGATATGAAATTTTTTGTAGATACAGCCGAAGTCGCCGATATTGCCGCGCTGAATGAGGCGGGGCTGATTGACGGCGTGACGACCAACCCATCATTGGTGAAAAAATCAGGCCGCGATTTTAAGGAAATTTTACGCGATATTTGCGCCGTGACCCAAGGCGATGTGAGCGCGGAAGTCACGGCTTTGGACGCGGTGGGCATGGTCGGGCAAGGCGAAAGACTGGCCGCGCTGGCCAAAAACATTGTGGTGAAATTACCGCTAACGGCAGATGGCTTGCGGGCGTGCCGCACTTTAACGGATAAAAAAATCCGCACCAATGTCACATTGTGCTTTTCGGCCAATCAAGGATTGCTGGCCGCCAAAGCGGGGGCGACTTATATATCGCCCTTTATCGGACGGCTGGACGATATTCACGCCGATGGCATGGAACTTATCCACGAGCTGCGGCAAATTTATGATAATTATGGTTTTGCTACGCAAATCCTCGCCGCTTCTATTCGCACACCCTTGCATGTGAAAGACGCCGCTTTGGCCGGGGCGGATGTCGCCACTGTGCCGCCCAATGTTTTATGGGGATTGCTGAACCACCCGCTAACGGAAAAAGGGCTGGCGCAATTTACCAAAGACGCAAAAGAGTCGGGGCTGGATATTTAATCGGCAAGTGAACTGCCCGTTAGTTTCATAAACACATTTTCCAAATTATTGCCTTCGGTTTCTAAATCGGCAATGGTGATATTGGCGGCGGCAAGGGCGGCGAGGATTTGCTGAACGGGCGTTTCATTGGGGTTGAAAGTGAGGCTGAGCCGCCCATCGGGGCGCAGTTGCGCGTCAAAGGGCGTAAGCACAGGCGGCAGTTTTGCCACAGCTTTGGCCGGGCGCACCAGCAAAGTTTTGCGGTCAATCAGCGATAGCAGGTTTTGCGTGTCGTCCAAAGCAACCACACGGCCTTTATCAATAATCGCAATGCGGTCGCATAGGGCTTGGGCTTCTTCCAAATAATGCGTGGTCAAAACAATGGTCACGCCCTTGCGGTTTAATTCTTGCACATAATCCCAAAGCTGTTTACGCAATTCAATATCCACACCCGCGGTGGGTTCGTCCAAAACTAAAATGGGCGGGTGATGCACCATTGCTTTGGCGACCAATAAGCGGCGGCGCATACCGCCCGATAAAGACCGCGCATAAGATTGCGCCTTGTCGTCTAAATGCATGGCTTTGAGCAATTCCATAGAACGGCGTTGGCTTTTCGGCACGCCATAAAGCCCGCCTTGCAATTCCATTGATTCAAGCGGGGTGAAATACGCATCAAGGTTTAACTCTTGCGGCACAACGCCAATGGACGCACGGGCTTGGCGCGGATTGGCGGTGATGTCAAAACCCCAAATGGTAACATCGCCTGCGGTTTTGACCACAAGGCCTGCGAGAATGTTAATAAAGGTGGACTTGCCCGCCCCGTTCGGCCCCAACAGACCAAAAATCGCACCGCGTGGAATGTCTAAATCAATGCCATGCAAAGCCGTTTTGGCCGCAGTCGCGCCACTGGCCGCATAGGTTTTCTGCAACCCCCGTGCGGTGACGGCCATATCGGGGGGCGGGGGGTGCGGTGTTTTTTTCATATATGTGCTTTAGCATGGAGGGCTTATGGGGATAAAGCGGAAAAAAGACCAACGCGGCGGGTGGTATCGGTTATACTGGCGCGAAACTGTGACGGCAATGAGGGCGGCATGAGCAAAACCAAGCTGGGCAAAAATGACCATCTTTATTTGGTTGATGGCTCTACTTATATTTTCCGCGCTTACCACGCCTTGCCGCCACTGACGCGCAAAAGCGACGGCCTGCCCGTGGGCGCGGTGGCGGGGTTTTGCAATATGCTGGCCAAGCTACTGGCCGATATGGAAGCGGCGCAAAGCCCCACCCATTTGGCGGTGATTTTTGATGCGTCTGGCCACAGCTTTCGCAACGACCTTTACCCTGATTATAAAGCCAATCGCGGCGCACCGCCGGACGATTTGGTGCCGCAATTTCCACTGGTGCGCGAAGCCACCCGCGCTTTTGGCGTGCCAAGCATTGAACTGGCAGGCTATGAGGCCGATGATTTAATCGCCACCTATGCGGCGGCGGCCTCGGATGCGGGGGCGCGGGTGACGATTGTGTCATCAGATAAGGATTTAATGCAACTGGTCGGCGGGCGCGTGGATATGTTGGACACAATGAAAGACAAATATATTGACACGGATGCGGTGGCAGAAAAATTTGGCGTTGCGCCCGAACGGGTGATTGATGTGCAATCTTTGGCCGGCGATAGCATTGATAATATCCCGGGCGTGCCGGGCATTGGGGTGAAAACAGCCGCCTTGCTTATTAACGAATTTGGCGATTTGGATACGCTGCTTAAACGCGCTGGCGAAATTAAACAAAATAAGCGGCGCGAAAATCTCATTGAATTTGCCGATATGGCACGGCTGAGCCGCGAGCTGGTGACGCTGAAAAAAGACGCGCCTGTGCCAATGGCGGTGGCGGAAATGATTTTGGCCGACCCCGCCCCGACAGATTTGATGGGTTTTGTGAAGGCGATGGAATTTAAGACGCTGACCAAAAGGCTGGCGCAAAAATATGGATTTAATGCAGAAGATTTTACCGCCGATAAAAATCTTGCGGCGGGCGGGGCGGGTGTGCCGTCTATTGTGCCAGAAGATGCGGGGGGAGATGATGCGGCGGAAGCGGCGGGTGATTTTGCGGGGCGCAATTTCAACTTCCAGCCCATAGATGCCAGTGCCTATGCGTGCGTGACCAGCATGAAGGAATTACAGGCTTGGATTGACGAAGCCCGCGCCCAGCCTGCCATTGGGCTGGACACCGAAACTGACGGGCTAGATGCGGTGGCGTGCCGCTTGGTGGGCATTTCGCTGGCCACAGCACCGGGCCGTGCGTGCTATATCCCGTTGGCGCATGGGGCGCGAACAGAGGGGCTGGATTTAGAGCCGCAAGAGGCCACCGCGCCCAAACAATTAGACACGCAAAAAGTTTTAGACGCGCTCGCGCCTTTGCTGGCCGATGAAGCGGTGTTGAAAGTTTTGCAAAATGCCAAATTTGATTTGCAGGTTTTCGGCCAGCGCGGCGTGCGCGTCACACCCATTGATGACACCATGCTGCTTTCTTACACGATTGGCGCGGGCGCACAAGCGCATGGCATGGATGAGCTGGCAAAAAAATATCTTAACCATACGCCGATTTCTATTAAGGAGCTGCTGGGTAAGGGCAAGGCGAAAATCACATTTGACCAAGTGGCGATGGATAAAGCCACCGCCTATGCGGGCGAAGATGCCGATATTACTTTGCGGCTTTGGCATATTTTGAAAGCCGAACTTGTGTCGGCGGGCATGGTAAGCGTTTATGAAAGCACGGAGCGGGTTTTGGTGGATGTGATTGTGGATATGGAAAAGCACGGCATTAAAATTGACCGCACCATATTGTCGCGCCTGTCGGGCGCGTTCGCGCAAAAAATGGCGGCGATGGAAAAAGAAATTTTCACCGAAGCGGGCGAAGAATTTAACATTGCCAGCCCCAAACAGCTGGGCGATATTTTATTTGACAAAATGCAATTAGACGGCGGCAAAAAAACCAAAACCGGTGCGTGGGGAACCAGCGCGGATGTGTTGGAAAATCTCGCCGCGCAAGGCAATGTGTTGTCCGCCCGCGTATTGGATTGGCGCGGGCTGGCCAAGCTGAAATCCACCTATACGGACGCGCTGCCCAATTTTATCAACGCGCAAACGGGGCGGGTGCATACGTCTTATTCGCTGGCGGCAACCACCACAGGGCGGCTGGCCTCGTCTGACCCGAATTTGCAAAATATCCCCATTCGCACCGAAGATGGCCGCCAGATACGCACCGCTTTTGTCGCCGAAAAAGGCCATGTGCTGGTGAGCGCGGATTACAGCCAAATTGAGCTGCGGATTTTGGCGCATATGGCCGATATTTCCGCGCTGAAACAGGCTTTTGCCGATGGGCTGGATATTCACGCCATGACGGCGGCGGAAATTTTCGGCGAACCCATTAAGGGCATGAGCGCGGAAACGCGGCGGCGTGCCAAGGCGATAAATTTCGGCATTATTTATGGCATTTCGGCTTTCGGGCTGGCGGCGCAATTAGGTATTTCGCGCCATGAGGCGGGCGATTATATCAAAACCTATTTTGAAAAATTTCCGGGCATTAAAGATTATATGGAAGCGGTGAAAGCCGAAGCGCACGCGCAAGGTTTTGTGACGACTTTATTTGGGCGCAAAATTCATTTGCGTGAAATTGATAGCAAAATTCCTGCGCGGCGAGCTTTTGCTGAACGCGCGGCCATTAACGCGCCCATTCAAGGCACGGCGGCTGATATTATCAGGCGGGCCATGATTCATATGCTGCCGGCTTTGGAAAAATCGGGGCTGGGGGCGCGTATGCTATTGCAAGTGCATGATGAGCTTATTTTTGAAGTGGAAAAAGCGGGCGCGGATAAATTGATAAAGCTGGCCTGCGATGTGATGAGCGCGGCCTGCGCCCCGCGCCTTGCGCTGAGCGTGCCATTAGTGGTGGACGCCCGCGCCGCCCAAAATTGGGACGAAGCGCATTAGTTAAAAACCGCTATTTTTTGGGACACCAATCAATTTCTTCACGCTTATGTTCTCTTAGATAGCAATTTGCTTGCGAGAAATGTTTTTTATTTGAAAGTTTATTTTCATCTGCGTATTTGCCTTCTTTATTCTCGTTCCGATTTGATGGATGCCATGCGTAAAGAGGGCAGTGTTTTTCACAATTAATGTGTGCTTTTATTGATTTTGCATCCTCGCCCCAAAGCATGAAAACGATATTTTCGTTCTCCTCCGCAAGGATTCTTATTAAATTTGCGCTGAATTGTTTCCAACAACACCGCATTCCTTCCCTATATCTCTCATTGCGAGGTTCTTTTTTGGCATAAGTAAAAACCCGATTGATGAGCAACACGCCTTGTTCAGCGAGATATTCTAAATTGCCAGTTGAAGGTATCGTGCCGCCAATGTCATTTTGTATCGCCTTAAAAATATTTGTGACACTATCTTTATATTTATCGTTTTTTGGCAAGTTTTTATCATGTGAAAAAGCCAGCCCCGTTGCTTTTGTTTGATCTTCGTAAGGGTCTTGGCCGATAATCACCACTTTTATTTCGCTTGGTTTTTTGCACTTTCCAATGGTGAATGGCCTGAAAACTTTAGAGATGCAAGGGTAATAATTTTCTGTTCCTATATTTTTCAAACAGACATCAAGTTCTTTAAGATTTTCTTTCCCACCATTTTCTAGATATGGGGATAATAAATCTTTCCATTCTTGACTCAGTCGTTTTTCTATTTCTTCTAAAATCATTTATAGGCCGCCCTGCTACTCCGCCGCGATTACGGGGGCGGCGGTGCGGACGTCTTCGCCGACATGGTCTATGAATTTTTCAAAATTGGCGGTGAACATTTCTACCAGCTTGCGGGCTTGGGTGTCATAGGCGGCTTTGTCGGCCCATGTGTCACGCGGGGTGAGAATGGCACTTTCTACATTTGGCACAGCAATAGGCACATCAAAACCAAAATAATCATCACGGCGGAAATCGGCTTTGTTGAGCGAGCCGTCAAGGGCGGCGGCCAGCAAAGCGCGGGTGGCTTTAATGGGCATACGACTGCCCGTGCCATACGCCCCGCCCGTCCAGCCCGTATTAACCAGCCAGCAATGCACCCCATGCGCCCCGATAAGGTCGCGCAGCAAATTGCCATATTCAGACGGGTGGCGCGGCATGAAAGGCGCGCCAAAGCAGGTGGAAAAAGTCGCCTCTGGCTCGGTCACGCCTTTTTCCGTGCCAGCGACTTTGGCCGTGTAACCCGATAGGAAATGATACATGGCCTGCCCCGCCGTTAGCCGTGCAATGGGCGGCAAGACGCCGAACGCATCTGCGGTGAGCATGATAATGGTTTTGGGGTGACCCGCACGGCCCGTTTTAGAGGCATTGGGAATGAAAGAAAGCGGATAGGCCCCGCGTGAATTTTCCGCTAAGGAATTGTCAAAGAAATCCAACACGCCGCTTTGGTCGTCCATGACAACATTTTCCAGCACCGTGCCAAAGCGGTGCGTGGTGGCGTAAATTTCCGGCTCAGCTTCGGGCGACAAGTTAATCATTTTGGCATAACAGCCGCCTTCAAAATTAAACACCCCATTTTCCGACCAGCCATGCTCATCATCGCCGACCAAAATGCGGTTCGGGTCAGCCGAAAGCGTGGTTTTGCCCGTGCCAGACAGGCCAAAGAAAATCGCCGCATCATCATCGGCACCCACATTCACCGAGCAGTGCATGGGCATGACACGCTTTTCAGGCAAAATAAAATTCAGCATGGAAAAAACAGATTTTTTAATTTCACCCGCATAGGAAGTGCCAGCAATCAGCACGATTTTCTTGGCGAGATTGGCGGCAATAATGGTTTCGCTCCGCGCACCGTGACGGGCGGGGTCGGCCTTAAAGCTGGGCATGTTGATAATGACACATTCAGGCGCGAAATTTTCAAGCTCGGCGGCTTCGGGTTCAATCAACAGATTTTGAATGAATAAAGAGTGCCACGCGGTTTCGGTATAAACCCGTGTGGCGAGGCGATGGGTTTTATCCGCACCGCCATAAAGATCTTGAATAAAAAGCTCGCGCCCTTCGGCATGAGCCAGCATATCGGCGTGCAAAGCGTCAAATTGTTCCGCCGTCATGGCTTTGTTATTATCCCACCAAACGCTGTTTTCGGTGAGCGCATCACGCACAATAAATTTATCATGCGCCGAACGGCCCGTGTGCCGCCCCGTTTTAACCACCAAAGCCCCGCCATCGGCAATCACGCCTTCTTGGCGGGCAAGCGCCATAGCGTAGAGCTTATGCGGGCGGCAATTCCAATGCGCCGCTTTGAGATTGGCAAAGCCGTGCGCCTGCGCCCCGACCGCGTTATTTGGCTGCCCCGTTTGCTGCATGATGTGTCCCCCGAATGGTACAGGTTCGGGCTTTATAGACGAAATTTATGGCGCATAAAACAAAAAGGAACAAAAAATCCGTGCAAAATGCCGCATATATGCCACATTGCTTGTGGATGATTTTATAAAAGGCTATGAGGGCTGGAAAGAGGCCGCAAATGAACAAAAAAGCTGGGAAATCTAGGGCTGGTGGGCGTGTCATGCTGGTGGATGATGACCGCAATATCACCGCCACGCTGAGCATTTTCCTCAAAAATGAGGGCTTTGAGGTGGCCAGCTTTGCCGATGGGCATGAAGCACTGGCGGCTCTGCAAGGCGGCGGGGCTGAGGGTGCGGGGGCGGGCGCGACTGCGGGCGCGGGTGCGTACGATATTGGCGTGTTTGACATTAAAATGCCGCGCATGGACGGGCTGGAATTATTGCGGCGGGTGCGCGAAAGCTCGGCCATGCCGGTGATTTTCCTCACCTCTAAAGATGATGAAATTGATGAGCTGGTCGGGCTGAAAATCGGCGCGGATGATTATATCACCAAACCCTTTTCGCAAAAATTACTGGCCGAACGGATTCGCGCCATTTTGCGCCGTGTGCGTTTGGCTGACACGCCCGAAAAAGAAACGGGCGCGGCGGGTGTAAAAGAGGCGGAAGATATTTTACAGCGCGGACGGCTGACGCTTAACGCCGCCCGCCATGAATGTTTATGGGACGGGGGCAAAGTAAATTTAACCGTCACTGAATTTTTAATTTTGCAATCACTAGCGGCTCGACCCGGCTATGTTAAGAGCCGTGACGCGCTGATGGATGCGGCCTATGATGACCAAGTCTATGTTGATGACCGCACCATTGACAGCCATATTAAACGCTTGCGGCGCAAATTCCGCCAAGTGGATAAAAATTTTGACGGCATTGAAACACTTTACGGCGTGGGCTACAGGTTTAAGGCATGAACAAGGCGGCGCAATATAAGGGTGGCAAAAGCGGCGGTTGGTGGGGGCTACGCACCCGTTTGATTGGCGTGAATATTTTCGGCCTGCTCGCCTTTTTGGCCGCGCTTTTATGGCTTGGCCAAACCCGTGATAGTTTAACGCAAGCCTATCGGCAATCTTTAAGCCTGCAAGCAGCGATTATGGCGGAGGCTTTGGGCGGGCTAGAACCCATTATCGCCGAAGTGCAAACAGGCACGGCGCAAGGGGCGAGCGAAATTAAAATTCCCGTGCTGGATGTGGAAGCGGCGCGTCCGCTTTTGCGGCGGCTGGTCGCGCCGACCCATAATCGCGTGCGCTTTTATGATAGGCAAGGCCATGTGCTGATTGACACGATGCGGCTGGGGCGCAATGTGCAGATTGCCGCGCTGGATAGTGAGGCCGAACTGCCCGCCGATTGGTGGGCGCGGCTGGGCGGCGGCAGGCCGCCTATGAGCGACAGGCTGGCGGCTAATGGGCTGCTTTTGGAAGAAGTGCTGGCCGCTTTGGACGGGCGCGTGGCCGGGCTGGTGCGCCAAGATGGGCAAGGGCGCGATGTGCTGACGCTGGCCGTGCCAGTGCAATATTATCGCGGCATTAGCGGGGCGTTGCTTGTCACCAGCCCGCCCGGCACGATTGACGGCTTGGTGGCGCAAGCGCGGCGCAACATTATTCAAATTTTTCTGGTGGTGTTTGTGATTGTGTTGGGGCTGACAATTTTGCTCGCCCGCACCGTGGCCGAACCCGTGCGGCGGCTCGCCCATGCCATGCACCAAATTCGCCGTGATAATATCGCCCCTTCGCCGCAAGCGGTGCCAGATTATAGCGCACGGCGTGATGAAATTGGCGCGTTGTCTTTGGCTTTGCGCGATATGCTGGCGCGATTGCGTGAACGCATTGATGCGATTGAAGCCTTTGCCGCCGATGTGGCGCATGAATTAAAAAATCCGCTTGCATCTCTTAATAGCGCGGTGCAAACTTTAGAAAGCCTTGATGATAAAACCCAAGCAAAAGAAAAAGCCGCCTTGCTGAAAATTCTCAACGCCGATATGCAGCGCATGAATAAACTCATAAGCGATATTTCTGACGCTTCACGGCTGGACGCAGAATTAGGGCGCGGGCAAGCGGCGGATTTTAATTTGGCCGATTTGCTGCGCGATACGGCGGCGGCCTATCAAGATGCTTATAAGCCCGATTTTGACATTGCCGTCACCGCCCCGCCGCTTTTGGCGGTGCGTGGGCAGGTTGGGCGCATTGCTCAGATTTTTAATAATTTGCTAGATAATGCCCGCGATTTTGCCCCTGCTGGCAGTGTGGTGAAAATCACCGCTTCGGCGCAAGGCGATATGGCCGAACTGGCTGTGCGCGATAGCGGCCCGGGCTTTAAGCCCGATGCGGTGCTGCGGATTTTTGACCGCTTTTATACTGACCGCGAAGGTGATGGGTTTGATCCCGATAAGGCGTGGCAAAAACATTCTGGGCTTGGCCTGTCTATTTCGCGGCAAATTGCCCGCGCCCATGGCGGCGATTTGCGGGCGGTGAATGAAAAACAAGGCGGGGCGTGTTTTATTTTAACGCTTCCGCTTGAGGGGCAAGAAGATAATGGCGCGAAATAAAAGCGAAAATGTTCATGCGTCTTGTTTCGCGCTGGACGGGTGCGGGGTTTTACTGCGCGGGGCGGCGGGCAGTGGTAAATCATCGCTGACATTATATATGGTGGAAATGCTCGGCGCGGATTTTGTCGGCGATGACCGCATTGACCTTTCTGTGCAAGATGGCGGGCTGGTGGCGCGTGCGGCGGCGGGGCTGGAAGGGCTGTTGCATATTCACGCGCTGGGTATTGAGAGGCGGGCGCATCTGCCCCAAACCCATTTGGCTTTGGTGGTGGAATTGGTCGGGCGCGAGGCGTTGGACGCGCTGGCCATGCCAAAAGAAGCGGCGTTTTTGGGGCTGAGCGTGGCGGCCATACAAATTTGTGCATTTGATTTAGCCGCGCCCCAGCAAATAAAAAAGGCGGTGCAAAGCATTGCCAAAAGCGGCTTTCCTGCCGATGATGGGATTTTGGCGCAAGGGTGAGCTTTAGATTTTGCTTGCCGTGCTTTCTGCCAGAAGGCTATGGTGAAGAAGAAAGGTGAGGAAAAATGATTGGCTTAGTGATTGTCACCCATGGTGGATTGGCCGAAGAATTTAAGGCGGCGATGGAGCATGTGGTCGGCCCGCAGGAAAATGTCGCGGCGATTTGCATTGGCCCAGATGATGATATGGAAAAACGGCGCGAAGATATTACCCGCGCCGCGCAGGAAAATAATACTGGTAGCGGGGTGATTTTGCTGACCGATATGTTTGGCGGCACGCCGTCTAATTTGGCAATTTCACTTTTGGAACGCGGGCAGGTGGAAGTGATTGCCGGCATTAACTTGCCGATGCTGATAAAACTCGCCGCCGTGCGCGACAAAATGGATATGGCGCAATCTGTAGAAGCCGCACGCGAGGCGGCGCAAAAATATATTTCTGTCGCATCGCAAGTGCTGGCCAATAAAGAAAATAATTAAACGTGCCATCGGTAAAATTAACAATCCAAAATCGGCGTGGCTTGCACGCCCGCGCATCGGCAAAATTCGTCACCTGTGCGCGGAGCTTTGATGCCGAAATTTCTGTGCGTCATGAAGACCAATGCGTGTCTGGCACATCTATTATGGGACTGCTGATGCTGGCCGCCGCGCCAAATTGCGAAATTGAAATTACCGCCCAAGGCGCACAGGCCGATGCCGCTTTGCGGGCTTTGGAAGCGCTGGTGCGCGGCAAATTTGGCGAGGATTAGGGTCTTTTTGGCGGTTTTCAGGGCTTTTCAGGGCTTTTCTGGTCGCATAATCATATAAAGATTTCTTTATATCTTACTTGCTTTGCGGCGGCGGGGCTGTTACAACAAATGCGAGCTATTGAGGAGGCGCGATATGAGCGCGGATTATAAAATTGCCGATATAAGCCTCGCCGATTGGGGGCGCAAGGAAATTGCCATTGCCGAAACCGAAATGCCCGGCCTTATGGCTTTGCGCGAAGAATATGGCGCGGCCAAACCTTTGCAAGGCGCGCGCATTGCGGGGTGTTTGCACATGACCATTCAAACGGCGGTGCTGATTGAAACGCTTATGATGCTCGGCGCAGAAGTGCGGTGGGCGAGTTGTAATATTTTTTCCACGCAAGACCACGCCGCCGCCGCTATGGCCAAAAAAGGCGTGCCGATTTTTGCATGGAAAGGCGAAACGGAAGAAGAATATTGGTGGTGCATTGAGCAAACCATAAAAGCTCCGTCGGGCTGGACGCCCAACATTTTGCTAGATGATGGCGGCGATTTAACTTTAATTATGCACGAAAAACACGGTGATTTGCTGGACGCGGTTTTGGGGCTGTCGGAAGAAACCACGACAGGGGTTTTGCGCCTTTATGAAATGGCCAAGCAAGGCACGCTGAAAGTGCCAGCGATAAATGTCAATGATAGTGTGAGTAAATCTAAATTTGATAATCTTTATGGCTGCCGCGAAAGCCTTGTGGACGGGATTAAACGCGCCACCGATGTGATGATTGCGGGCAAGCTGGCCGTCGTGTGCGGTTACGGCGATGTCGGCAAGGGCTGCACGGAAAGCCTGCGCTCGCAAGGCGCACGGGTGATGGTGACGGAAATTGACCCGATTTGCGCTTTGCAAGCGGCCATGCAGGGCTATGAGGTGACGACCATGGATGCGATTGCCCCGCAAGCAGATATTTTTATTTCCGCCACAGGTAATAAGGATGTCATTACGCTGGAGCATATGCGGCAGATGAAAGACCGCGCCATTGTCGGCAATATCGGCCATTTTGATAGCGAGATTCAAATCACCGCGCTGAAAAATTTCCCATGGCATAATGTCAAACCGCAAGTTGATGAAATTGAATTTCCCGATGGTAAGCGGATTATTCTGCTCGCCGAAGGGCGGTTGTTGAATTTAGGCTGTGCGACCGGCCACCCAAGTTTTGTGATGTCGGCTTCTTTTACCAATCAGGTTTTGGCGCAAATTGAGCTGTGGCAAAATCATAAAAATTATGAACGCCAAGTCTATGTGCTGCCCAAACATTTAGATGAAAAAGTCGCGCATTTGCATTTGCACCGCTTAGGGGCGAGGCTCACGCGCCTGACCGCCGACCAAGCCGATTATATTGGCGTGCCAGAAGAGGGCCCGTTTAAGCCCGATTATTATCGCTATTAAATTAAGCTCAGCAATTCTTTTGGTTTTATATTTTCGTCTGCCAGCTTGGCAGGGTCAATTTTTTTGTCTTCCGCAAAAGCGGCATGAACAAGTTGCTTAGCGACCATAAATTCGGCGGGCCGATTAAGCGCGTCCATCGCAATGAGTTGGTCGGTTTTGAAATAAAACAGCGCGAAGGAGCGCGTGGTGATGTCGCCGCGCAAAATGGTTTTGTCGTGATCGCCCGACAGGCCGACCGTTTGCAATTTGACGTCATATTGGTCCGACCAAAACCAAGGAATTTGATTATAGGCTTTGGGCGTGCCGAGTATGTGTGCGGCGGCGGCTTTGGCTTGCGCGATGGCGTTTTGCACCGATTCCAGCCGCAAATCCTTGCCCAAAAGCGCGTTGGGATGACAGGTGCAATCACCCGCCGCATAAATATCGGGGTCAGAGGTTTGGGCAAATTCATTGACCCGAATACCATTATTGGTTTTCAGCCCCGCCGCTTCGGCCAGCTCCACATTGGGTATAATGCCAATGCCAACCACAATAATGTCGGCGGGCAAGGTGCTGCCATCGGCCAGTTGCACGGCGGTGACATTTTCGCCGAAAGTAAAACCCTGCACACCCGTGCCAGTTTTAATGTCCACGCCTTCTTCGGTGTGGATGCGGCGATAAAATTCTGAAATTTGCGGGTCGGTGACACGCGCCAGCAAGCGGTCCATCGCTTCCACCACACTGGTGTGCAAGCCCATTTTTTGCGCCACGGCGGCGGTTTCCAAACCAATATAGCCGCCACCAATAATCGTTAGCTTTTTGCCCGCGACAAAATGCGGGCGCATGGATTCAATATCGGCAATGGAGCGGACGTAAAAAACATTTTTGCAATCACCGCCGTCTAAAGGCAAAGGGCGGGCGCGAGAACCAAGCGTTAAAACAAGTTTGGTGTAAGAAAGCGTCTCGCCGCCATCAAGGGTGACGGTTTTGGCGGCGCGGTCAATTTTTTCGGCGCGGCGGCCTATATAAAGGTCAATGTTTTCGTCTTGGTAATATGCGGCGGGGCGGAAATAAAGTCGCGTGGCGTCCATTTCGCCCGCGAGAAATTTTTTAGACAAAGGCGGGCGTTGATAGGGCAGTTCTTTTTCATCGCCGACCAAACTTATCGCGCCGTCAAAGCCGCCTTGCCTGAGGCTGATAAGGGTTTGCGCGCCTGCCTGCCCACCGCCGAGAATAATAATATGGTCCACTTGCTTGCCTCTTGCTTGTTTCTTAGCGCGGCGAGCATAGCATATTTGCCGCAAAATTTTCGGCAAAATGCGCTATGATGGGCGGCGAAATGGGCGGGGCGATAATGATAAAGAGCGCGAAAATGGCAGGCGAAAAAATGCAAGCGGCAAATGAGCAGGCGGTTTTCCTGCCCAATGAGGCGGCCAGTCTGCGCTTGGGCGCGTGGCTGGCGGGGCGTTTGCGCCCGCGTGATGTGGTCGCGCTGGACGGGGATTTGGGCGCGGGCAAAACCACTTTGGCACGCGGCATTATCGGCCAGCTTTGCGGGGTGGGCGATGTGCCAAGCCCAACCTTTAGCCTTGTGCAACATTATGCCGCAGGGGATTTTGATATTTGCCATGCCGATTTATATCGGTTGGACGCGCCCGAAGAAGCCGAGGCGTTGGGGCTGTTTGAAGATGACACGCGGGTGGTTTTATTGGAATGGGCGGAACGATTAGGCGCAGGCACGGGTGCGGGTGCGGGTGCTATGTTGCGGCTGGTTTTGGAAGAAAACGCAAAAGGCGGACGATGGGCGCGTTTTGCGGGGGCGTGGTCTGAGCGACTGGACGGGCTAGACGATTTTTTGGTGCGTGAAAAAGCGGCAGACGATTTTTTGCAAAAAAATAAATGCGGCACGGCGGCGCGTGTGGCATTGGCAGGCGATGCGTCGGGGCGCAAATATGAGCGTTTGGTTGCATCAGATGCGGAAGCGGATGCGGGCGCAGCGGATTTGCTTTTTATGGATTGGGCGGGCGTGAAGGGCGACAGAAAAAATTACGCCAAGCAGGTTAAGCTCGGCCAAAGCGTGAATGATTTTATTAAAGTGGCGGATTTTTTGAACGCGCATGGGTTGTCCGCGCCGCAATGTTTTGCCGCCGATGCGGCGGATGGTTTTATGCTGGTGGAAGATTTCGGCACGCTTTCTATGACGCGCATGATTGCGGAAGACGATACGCGGCTGGATATTTTTTATCATGAGGCGGTCGCCGCTTTGGCGGTCTTGGCGCGTCTCACCCCGCCCGATGTGCCGAAATATAATGCGGCGATTTGGCAAGCGGAGCTGAATGTGTTTTTGGATTTTTATTTGCCCTTTGCGGGGCAAGCGGCAGATGAAAAGGCACGCGCCGATTGGGACGGGCTTTGGCAGGAACTTTTCGCGCTGGCCGAAACGGCGGATTGGCCAGAAGCCCTAGTTTTGCGCGATTATCACACACCGAATTTACACTTTTTGCCAGCGCGGCAAGGGGTGCGGCGGGTCGGCATGATTGATGTGCAGGACGCGCTATGCGGTTCGCCCATTTATGATTTGGCCAGCCTGTTGCAAGATGCACGCTGCGATGTGCCGCCCAAGCGGGCAGAAAATTTGCTGCGCTTTTATTTAGCGCGAACGGGTTTTGACGCGCAGGCGGTGGCCACGGCTTTGGCGTTTTTCGGCGCACAGCGCAATTTACGCATTGCTGGTGTGTTTGCACGGCTGGCGCAAAGCGGGCGGAAAAATTATGTGCAGCATTTGCCGCGTGTGTTGGCTTATGTCGCACAAAATTGCCAGCACCCTGCTTTGGGCGATTTGCGCGATTGGTTAAAAGCGCGTGAGGTGTTGTAATGACGCAGATTAAAACAGCAATGGTGTTGGCGGCGGGACTTGGCACGCGCATGGGCGGCGGGCCAGACGCACCGCCCAAACCACTCACCATGCTGGCGGGCAGAACTTTGCTGGACCGCATGATAGATAAATTATACGCGGCGGGCGTTGAAAAAATTATTGTTAATGTGCATCACAAGGCGGCGCAAATTGAAACGCATTTGGCGGGGCGCGAAGATATTTATATTTCCGATGAGCGCGAGGGGCTGATGGATACGGGCGGCGGGGTGAAAAAGGCTTTGCCGCTTTTGGGCAACGCGCCCTTTATGGTGTGCAATGGCGATGTGTTTTGGCACGACCATCACGCGCTGGTGGATATGGGCGCGGCTTTTGACGCGGAAAAAATGGACGCGCTTTTGCTTTTGGCGGGGCGCGACAAGGCGACTGGCTATGATGGGCAAGGCGATTTTATGTGCGCCGATAATGGGCGGCTGACCCGCACCACGCCCGCGCCTTATATTTATGCCGGCGCACAAATTGTCACGCCTGAGCTGGTGGCGGGCGGCCCAAATGGTGCGTTTTCCTTCACCGCCTTATGGGATAAGGGGCGGATTTACGGGCATAAAATGGGCGGCTGGTGGGCGCATATTGGCACGCCGCAAGGGCTGGCGGCGGCGGAAGCGATTTTGGCGCAGCAAGCATAAGTTAATCTCAGGGGCGATTGGATAAGGTAAACTCAAAACATGACGGCGACGCCCAAAACCATTATGACCATTCCGTCTGGCTTTGCATTTCTGCCCAAGCTGGCCGAAACGCTATTGGCCGACCCAAGATTGGGCGGGGCGTTTGATAAAAAATTCGCGCTACATGATTTTACCATTCTTTTGCCGCATCGCCGCGCCGTGCAGGCTTTGAAAACGGCGTTGCTACAACAAGCCAAAACAGATGCGCTGTTGATGCCCGATATTCGCCCGATTGGCGAAGCCGATGAAGGGGCGTTGTTTTTTTCTGACAGCGCGGCGGCATTGTTTGATATGCCGCCTTGCATTGGCGATTTGGCACGCCAAAGCCTGTTGACCACACTTGTGTTAAAATGGGGGTTGCGCGATGGGCGGCTGACCAACCCCGCGCAAGCGGCGAAATTGGCCAGCGAGCTGATGGTGTTTTTAGACCAAGCGGCAACGGAAGAAATATCGCTGGACAAAATGCAAAATAAAGATGGCGCGTTTGTGCCGCAAGATTTTAGCACCCATTGGCAACAAAGTTTGGACTTCCTTGACATTATTATTAGCGCGTGGCCGCAAATTAAAAAAGAAATGCAAGTGATTGAACCGCCCGAAGCACGCCGCCTGATTTTGCAACAACAAACCGATTTGCTGCGTAAACAATCTGCCGACCAAGCGCGTCCGATTATTGCGGCGGGGTCAACGGGGTCTATCCCCGCAACGGCGCGTTTGCTAGGCGCGGTGGCGGGCGCGACTTATGGCGCGGTGGTGCTGCCCGCGCTGGATAGGGATATGAACGCCGCCGCTTGGGACGCGCTGGCCGACACGCCGTCTCACCCGCAGGCGGGGCTGTTCGGGCTGCTTAAGCAATTAAATGTGCCGCGTGAAAAAGTCACGCTTTGGCCCGCCTGTGCGGACGCCGACCAAGACGCGCAGGCCGATAGGCGGCGTTTTTTAAGCGCGGCTTTGCTGCCCGCCGAGCAAACGGGGCAATGGGTGACGCAAATGGCGCAAAATAATTTTGACATGGACAAAGCCCTAAACGGGTTAACGCTTTTGACGGGCGATGATATGTGGCAAGAGGCCGGGCTGATTGGCTTGGTCTTGCGCGAAGTTTTGGCCACGCCAAACAAAACGGCAATTTTAGTGACGCCCAATCGGCAGTTGGCGCGTCATGTCGCGGCGCAAATGCGCCAATGGGGCGTTGATATTGACGACACGGCGGGGCAGTCTTTGGCGCAAGCACCGGCGGGGCGGTTTGTGCGCTTGGTGTTGGAAACATGGGCGGCGGATTTCGCGCCGATTGATTTGCTGGCCGTGCTGAAACATGACGCCGCCCATTGCGGCGCAGACAGGGCGGCGCATTTGGCCGCGGTGCATGGGCTGGATATTTTTCTGCGCGGCAAGGGTGTGCTGGCCAGCCTTGATGATTTGCTTATATTGGCGCAAGCAGATGAGCGCGGGGAAAAATTGCGCCCCTTTATTGAAAATTTAATGCAGCACTTCGCGCCATTGATTGATTTGCCCGCGCAAATGGGCTTTGGCGAAATGGCGGCGGCATTGGTGCAAGTGTGCGAAAATCTCACCCGTGATGCGGCAGGCGTGGCACGTATTTGGCAAGGTGCAGATGGGCGGGCATTGGAAAAATTTCTCGCCGCGCTGGGCGCGTTGGATAGTGCGCCGCCGCCAAAAATGAATCGGCATGATTGGGTTGGGCTTCTCACCCATTGGCTGGCGACCGCCCCGCCAGTGCGGCGGCCTTATGGCCAGCATCCGCGCTTGGCGATTATGGGCTTGCTGGAGGCGCGGCTTGTGCAGGCCGATGTGATGATTTTGGGCGGGCTGAATGAAGGCGTTTGGCCGTCCGTGCCAGATACAGGCCCATGGGTGTCGCGGCCTATGCGGGCGGCTTTGGGCATGACCGCGCCTGAGCGCAGCATTGGGCAGGCGGCGCATGATTTTGTCCAAGCCGCTTGTGCGCCATGCGTGATTTTAACCCGCCCGCGCAAGCAAGATGGCAGCCCAACAGTGGCGGCGCGATGGTTGACGCGCATGGAGGCGATTGTCAAAGGGCGTTTGGGGGCGGGCGCGGCTTTGCCAAGCGCGGGGCGGATTTTGCATTATTGGCAAGCCCGCCATGTGGCGGATGCAGAGGCGGCGCAAGCGCAGAGTGAAAATGAAAATGAATGGCTGGGCGCGTATCACCGACCTTTGCCTTGCCCGCCTGCGCGTGTGCGCCCGCGTAAAATTTCTGTGACGCAAATACAGACTTTGCAAAATAATCCTTATGCGATTTATGCGCGGCATGTTTTGGGGCTGAAACGGCTAGACGATTTGCACATAGATGCCAGCGCGGCGGCACGCGGCAGTTTTGTGCATCATGTGCTGGAAGATTTTGTCGCGCAATATCCTGACGCGCTACCCGAAAACGCGCCAGAGATTTTGCAAAAAATGGCGCGGGACTTGGCGCGAAAAATGGCGGGCGGGGAAGATGTGTTGCGCTTTTGGTGGGCGCGTTTTGTCGCGCTGTCGCAATGGTTCGCTGATTTTGAACGCGAACGGCGTGCGCGTATTGAAAAAATTTGGCCAGAGCAACAAGGCGCGATAGAGTTCAAAATTGGCCAGCAAGATTTTACGCTGACGGGACGGGCGGATAGAATTGAACTGCATAAAGATGGGCGGTTGCATATTTTAGATTATAAAACCGGCAAACCGCCCACGCAGGCGGCGGTGGCCACGCACCGCGATATGCAAATGACGCTGCTTGGCCAAATCGCCACCCAAGGCGGCTTTGATGGCATTGATGCGGTGGGGCTGGGCGGACTGGCTTATATCCGCGCCCATGGCGGCTTTCCCGCTGGACAAGTGCAAGAAATTCGCCCGCCCAAAGAGATGGATGATATTGAGGAACTTTCGCAAGAAGCGGTGGAAGAATTGCACGCATTGTTAAAATTTTACGCCAATGGCAAAACGCCTTACGCCCCGCATTTGGGCGCGGTGCGTTATGATGATTACGCGCATCTTGCCCGCGTTTTGGAATGGTCGGCAGGCGCGGAAGGGGAAGAGGTATGAACGCATTAGCCAAATCCACCAAAGCGGTCGCGCAAGCCTGCGACCCGCAGGCATCGGCTTGGGTGTCGGCCAATGCGGGGGCGGGCAAAACCTATGTGCTGGTCACGCGGCTGGTGACGCTGATGTTAAACGGCACACCGCCGGAACGTTTATTGTGCCTCACCTATACGCGCTCGGCGGCGGCGGAAATGCAAAAGCGTTTATTTGACCTGCTCGGCCAATGGGCGGTGCTGGACGATGATGTTTTGCGCGAGCAAATGCAGGCGCGGATTGGCACAAAACCAAACGCGCAACAAATGAAAAAGGTGCGGGTTTTATTTGCCCGTGCTTTGGAAACGCCGGGCGGGGTGAAAGTGCAAACCATTCACGCTTTTTGTGAATCGCTGCTCAACCGTTTTCCGATTGAAGCGGGGGTGCTGCCCAATTTTGCTTTGCTTGATGACCGCCTGCTTGAAAGCATGGCGTGCGCGGCGAAAAATAATTTGCTGGAGCAAAGCGATGCGGGCGGCGGGTTGGATAATGAAATTAGCACCTTAACACGCCATATGAATGAAGAGCAATTTGACCGCCTGATTGAGGAAATGACGCGCTTGCGGGCGTTTTTTATGGGCGGCAAGCTGAGCGCGGGGCTGGGGCGGCTACGGAAGGAGCTGGCTCTGCCCAAAAGCCAAAGCGAAGCAGATGTTATGGCGGGGCTGGTGGGGCAAATGAGTCCGAAAGCCCTGCGCCCGATAATTGCGAAACTGGGTCATACGGGGAAAGTGACGGATGAAAAACAAGCTGAGCGTTTGCAAGAAGTCTATGACGCATTGGAAATGCCCAAAGCTGTGCAGGATATGGATACGATTTGGGAAGTGCTACGAGTGGTGTTCTGCACGCAAGACGGCACAGAGCGTAAAAGTTTTGTTACCAAAGTGGCGGGGCCGCGTGTGGTCACACAGTTGAAAAAATGGGCGGAGGATTTTACGCGCTTAGATGAAACCTGCCGCCGCATCCGCACTTTTGATGTGACGGCGGCGATTTATAGGCTCGGTGAAATTTTAATGCGCGATATAGAGGCGGAAAAAAAACGCCACGGGCTTTTAGATTATGACGACCTGATTGAAAAAACGTCTGCCTTGCTCAAAAATTACGGGGCGCAATGGATTTTATATAAATTAGATAAGGGCATTGACCATATTTTGGTGGACGAGGCGCAAGACACTGCCCCCGAACAATGGGCGGTGATTGAAGCCCTCGCCCATGAATTTCACAGCGGGCAGGGGGCGCGGGAATTGACGCGCACAATTTTTGCCGTGGGCGATGAAAAGCAATCTATTTTTAGCTTTCAAGGCGCGGACCCGAAAGGCTTTGACGATATGCAGGCGCATTTTAAGGCGGCGTGCGCCACAGTCGGGCAGAAATTTCACGCCGTGCCATTTGAAATATCTTATCGCTCCGCGCCAGAAATTTTGCGCTTTGTGGACCGCGTGGCAGGCAATTTAAGCGACGCGCTGACCGCCCAAGCCAGCCCGATACGCCATGAAGCGCACCGCGACACAAGCGGGCGGGTGGAGCTTTGGCCAGTGGAAAAAACCCCGCCTGTGCTGGAAGAAGAGGTGGAGGCGGCGGAAGCGGAAGACGGGTTTGACCTTGCCCCGCCGCCCGTGCCGCGTGAAATGCTGGCGGAAAAAATTGCCGATAAAATCGCCGCACTGATTGACGACCCGCAAAAAAATATCCGCCCGCGTGATATTTTAATTTTGGTGCAGAACCGTGGGCCATTTGTGCAGGATATGTTGCGGGCATTGAAGCGGCACAGCATTGATGTGGCCGGTGCCGACCGTATGGTGTTGACCGAGCAAATGGCGGTGATGGATTTATTGGCCACTGGACAAGCCGCGCTTTTGCCGCAAGATAATTTATCGCTGGCGGTGTTTTTACGCAGCCCCTTAGGCGGCTTAAGCGAAAAGCAATTATTTGATATATGCCAAAGAAAAAATGACGGCGCGTTTTTGCGCGATAAATTGCGCGGCGCGGCGGAAGAGGCGGAAAAGGCGTCGCCTATTGCGGCGGCGTGGGGTCTATTTAACCAGCTGACACGCGATGCCACCCGCTTGCCGCCTTATGAATTTTACGCCCATTTGCTGAGTGCGAAAGGCGGGCGCGATAAACTGATTGCAAGGCTGGGGGCGGAAATTGATGATCCGGTGAATGAATTTTTAGCCCGCGCCTTTGATTATGAGCGCGAGCATGTTGCGTCTTTGCAAAGTTTTTTGCATTGGGTGCAAGATGGCCATGTGGAAATTAAACGCGATATGGAGCAGGGCTTGGATCGCGTCCGCATTATGACCGTGCATGGCGCGAAGGGGCTGGAGGCTCCGATTGTGTTTCTGCCCGATATGTGCCGTGCGCCGCGCAAGACGACGGTGAACCAATCGGCTTTGGTGCCATTGGCGGAAAAAAGTGGGCTGCTTTGGCGGGCGGGGTCGGCCAGTATGAGCGATTTTGGCGCGCAAAAAGACGCGCTGGATTTTGAAACCCGCCAGCGTGAACACAAACGCCTGCTTTATGTGGCCATGACCCGCGCCCGTGACCAGCTTTATTTATGCGGCTTTTTGCGGGCGCGGGGCAAAAATATCCCCGCTGGAAGCTGGTATGAAATGGCGCAAAAGGCGATGGCGGATTTTTGCACCGAGCCGAAAGACGGGGTTTATTATTTGGGCGATGCGAAACAAGCCGCCCCGCTTGCGGGTGATGGCGCGGATGATGGCGCGGGTGAGGCGGCGGCGGAAGCGGCGGATAAAAAATGGCCTGCCCTGCCTGCTCTGCCCGATTGGTTGAACGCGCCCGCGCCTTTTGAAGCAGGGGCGATTGATATTGAAAGCCCGTCTGGTATTTACGCCGCCCATTTGGCCGATGATAAAAAGGGTCGCACCGATTTGGCGCATGACCAACACGCCGCCCGCCGTGGGGTGCTGCTCCATGCTTTGCTGGAGGGTTTGAGCTGCATGCCCGACAGCACAGAGGCAGAAAAAACGGCACGGGCGGAAATGTATTTGCAAAAACATGGCGACGGGTTTAGCAAAAAAGAAATGGACGCTTTATGCGCCGAGGCTTTGTCTATTTTGGCCATGCCCTTTATGACGCATGAAGCAGGGGCAAAACTGCGCCATGAAATGCCCGTGCAAGGCATTTTGAAAAATGCCGATGGAAAGCGGCGGCATTTTGTCGGGCGCATTGACCGCTATGTGGAAACGGCAGAGCAAATTCGGCTCATTGATTATAAATCCAATCGCCATGCGCCTGCGGCGGACGCGCCCGTGCCGCCAAATTATGTGGCGCAAATGGCGATTTATCGCGCTTTGCTTGCGGCGACGGGGACGCAGAAAAAAATCACCTGCCATTTAATTTGGACTGCCAGCGCGAGCGTGCGCGACATTACGGCGGCGGAAATGGAAGCGAGCCTGAAAAAAATTCTCAAAATCCAATGAGGGTGCTTGAAATTTACCGAGTCGGTGCTTAAATTCAAATTTCACGAATCATTTGAAAAGGATTTTTCATGTCCAGCCCCGCCATTATTCACGCGACCGATAAGGATTTTGAAGAAAAAGTCATTAACAGCCAGCCGCCGGTTTTAGTGGATTTCTGGGCGGAATGGTGCGGTCCGTGCAAGCAAGTTGCGCCGATATTGGACGAAATCGCCGCCGAAATGAAAGACCGCTTAGTGGTGGTCAAGGTGAATATTGACGAAAATCCCAAAATGCCCACCTCTTTTGGCGTGCGCTCCATTCCAACCATGATGATTTTCCAAGACGGGCAGAATATGGCGACCAAAGTCGGCGCGGCGAGCAAAACCGAATTGGTTAGCTGGATTGACGACACGCTTTAGTTTTTAATTTTCATTTTCATTTTGCATTTGCAAAACATGACCCGCCAGCCGCAATGAACCGCATATGAGAATATGGGTGTGCGGCGGGGCGTGGGCGAGCGCGGCTTGGATAGAAGCAAAGGGCTGCGCGTTGAGGCGAGCCGCTTTGGCAATGGCGGCGAGCTGGTCGGCGGGGATTGTGTTTTCTTCATCGGGTAGGCTTACGCAAAAAACCTGCGGGGCGGCAGGCGTGAGGGGCGCGAAAGCGGCAAAAAAATCGGCAGCGTGTTTGGTGTTCAGCATGGCGCATAGCACTATCCATTTTTTTTGTTTTTGTTTTTCTTTTTGCGTGGCGAGCCAATCGGCAAGCGCGTGCGCGGCGGCGGGATTATGGCCGCCATCAAGCCAAATTTTTTGCGCGGGATAATTTTTAAGCACAAGCGGTTGCAACCGTGCCGGCCAGTGCGTGGCTCTGATGCCCTGAGCGATAGCGGTTTGCGCTGTGCCGAAATGATGCGCGGCCAAAGCGGCCAAAGCGGCGTTCATATTTTGATGTGCGCCCGCTAAAGGCGGGGCGGGCAGGGTGAAAGAGTGGTCGCCATAGGTGATGTGCAAATTATCGTCTGTGTTTTCATACGTCCAATCTGTGCCATGTGCGAAACAGGGCGCGGCGATTTTTTTGGCGTGGGCGGTTAGCACGGCTTGGGCGGCGGGGGCTTGCGGGGCGAAAAAGGCAGGGGTGTTTTTTTTCAAAATCCCCGCCTTTTCGGCAGCAATTTTTTCCAGCGTGTCGCCCAAAAAATGCTCATGGTCATGGCTTATGGGCGTGATAAGGGCAAGGGCGGGTTGGGCAATCACATTGGTGGCGTCTAGCCGCCCGCCTAGCCCCGTTTCAAGCAGCAGAAAATCCGCCCGCTTGCGCGAAAAAGCCAAAAACGCCGCCGCCGTGGTGATTTCAAAAAAAGTGATGGGCTGGCCGTCATTGGCCGCGCTGACTTCTTGCAAAAGGGCGCACAGATTCGGTTCGTCAATGGGCTGGCCGTTTAAGCTGATGCGCTCGTGAAAATTTATCAAATGCGGCGAAGTGTAAGCATGCACAGATTTGCCGTCCGCTTCCAACATGGCACGCAAAAAGGCGAGGGTTGAGCCTTTGCCATTGGTGCCAGCAATGTGAATGATGGGCGGCAAATTATTTTGCGGCTCGCCAAGCGCGGCGAGCAAGCGGGTGATGCGGTCAAGCGACAGGTCAATATATTTGGGGTGCAGTGTGAGCAAATGCGCCAAAAGAGTTTGGCTGTTTTGGCGCGGCGGGTTCATGGGCGGCAAAACCTATCGGGCGGCACGGGCTTTTTTGCCGCCTTCTTCCGCACCCGTGAGCAATTTGATAAGGTCGCCAACCGTTTGCGCGAGCTGATGGCGATGGACAACCATATCCACCATGCCATGCTCTAAAAGATATTCAGCGCGTTGAAACCCTTCGGGCAGTTTTTCGTTAATGGTGTCTTGAATCACCCGTGGCCCAGCAAAGCCAATCAATGCGCCCGGTTCGGCAATATGAACATCGCCCAACATGCCGTAAGAGGCGGTGACACCGCCCGTGGTCGGGTCGGTGAGAATGACAATATAGGGCAGGGTGCGCTCACGCAATTCCTGCACAATCACCGTGGTGCGCGGCATTTGCATGAGCGACAAAATGCCTTCCTGCATCCGCGCTCCTCCGGCGGCGGCGACAACAATGAAGGGCGTGTTTTTTTCCAACGCCAATTCGCCGCCATGCACAACCGCTTCACCCGCCGCCATGCCAAGCGAACCGCCCATGAAAGAAAAATCCTGCACAACAATAACAGTTTCAACGCCACTCATTTTGCCAATGCCAATGCACACCGCATCTTTCTGCCCCGTTTTGGCGCGGGCTTCTTTAAGGCGGTCAGTATATTTTTTCGTATCCCGAAATTTAAGCGGGTCAAGCGGCACATCTGGCGTTTCAATGGTTTTGTAAAGGCCATCGTCAAATAATTGCTTAAAACGCTCTTGTGCCGTCAGGTGCATATGATAATCACAAGATGGGCAAACTTTGGCAGAAGTTTCAATATCGCGGTGAAAAATCATCTCGCCACATTTGCGGCAATTCACCCAAAGATTATCGGGCTTGTCGTCCTTTTTGCGGAACACAGCCTCAATTTTGGGGCGCACAACATTTTTAATCCAATTCATCGGAATTTCCCTTTTGTCTTATTTACGCCTCTTTGACGCTCAGCGCAAGTTTTTGCGCTAAGGCCAAAGGCTGGGTGAGAGTTTCGGGGCTGGCTTGGCCGCTTTGGGTAAGCGTGGCGGCGATTTGCTCTACAAGGGCGGAGCCAACCACCACGCCATCTGCGAGGCGGGCAAATTCCTGCGCGGCTTGCGCGGTTTTAATGCCAAAGCCAACACAAAGCGGCAAATTTGTTTGCGCTTTTATCCGCGCCACAGCTTCGGCAACATTTTGCTTTTCAGGCGCGCCCGCACCAGTGATGCCGCTAATGGACACATAATAAATAAAGCCTGACGCATGGGGCAGGATTTTTTGCAAGCGCGTATCATCGCTGGTCGGGGTGGCCATGCGAATAAAATCCAAACCAGCCTGACGGGCGGGCAAGCAAAGCTCGCTATCTTCTTCGGGCGGCAAGTCGGCGATAATCAGCCCGTCCACCCCTGCGGCGAGTGCGTCTTTTATAAAAGCGGCCACGCCATAAATATAAATCGGATTATAATAACCCATCAGCACAATGGGCGTGGTGGTGTTGGTTTGGCGAAAGCCACGCACCATGCCCAAAGTTTTTTTCAGCGTCATGCCCGCTTGCAAGGCGCGTTGCGAAGCCGCTTGAATGGCCGGCCCATCGGCCATAGGGTCGGTAAAGGGCATACCCAATTCAATCAGGTCCGCATGGTCGGCGAGACCTGTAAGCAAAGCCGCGCTGGTTTTTTCGTCCGGGTCGCCTGCGGTTAAAAAAGCAATAAAGGCTTTTTTATTTTCATCGGCGAGACGTTGGAATGTTTTTTCAATGCGGGTCATTTTTGCGCCTGCAAATGTTCAGCAACAGAAAATATATCTTTGTCACCGCGTCCGCACATATTCATAATGATGATATGGTCTTTGGGCAAATCGGGGGCGATTTTGGCGATATGCGCCAAAGCGTGCGCCGGTTCAAGCGCGGGGATAATGCCTTCCAGCTTGGCACAAAGCGTGAAAGCGGCGAGCGCGTCCGCATCGGTAATCGCGACATATTCGGCGCGTCCGCTTTCTTTTAAGTAGGCATGCTCAGGCCCAATGCCGGGATAATCCAATCCGGCGGAAATGGAATGGCCTTGCGTGATTTGGCCGTCTTGGTCTTGTAGCAAATAGGTGCGATTGCCGTGCAACACACCCGCCGCCCCGCCGCTAAGCGAGGCGGCATGGGCGTGCGTGTCCAGCCCCTTGCCGCCCGCTTCCACACCAATCAGCGCGACATTTTTTTCATTAAGGAAAGGGTGAAACAGCCCCATCGCATTAGAGCCGCCGCCAATGCAGGCGACCAGCGTGTCGGGCAAGCGGTTTTCGTGCGCCATAATTTGTTGCTTGGCTTCGCGGCCAATAATGGATTGAAAATCGCGCACCATTTCTGGATAGGGGTGCGGGCCAGCAACCGTGCCGATAATGTAAAATGTGTTTTCTACATTTGTGACCCAATCGCGTAGGGCTTCATTCATCGCATCTTTTAATGTGGCCGCGCCATTGGTGACGGGGCGGACTTCCGCACCCAGCAATTCCATGCGGAATAGGTTCGGCTTTTGGCGTTCAATATCTTTCGCGCCCATGAAAATGGTGCAAGGCAAGCCAAAACGGGCGGCCACTGTGGCGACAGCGACGCCGTGCTGCCCCGCGCCCGTTTCAGCAATAATGCGCGACTTGCCCATGCGCTTGGCGAGCAGAATTTGGCCTAAACAATTATTGATTTTATGCGAGCCAGTATGGTTCAGCTCATCGCGTTTGAAATAAATTTTCGCGCCGCCAAAATGGGCGGTCAGACGCTCGGCAAAATAAAGCGGGCTGGGGCGGCCTGCATAATGGGTTTGCAGGTCGTGCAGCTCGGCCTCAAAGGCGGGGTCAGCCTTAGCGGCGTGATAGGCCTTTTCCAAATCCAAAACAAGCGGCATCAATGTTTCGGCGACAAAACGGCCACCGAAAATACCAAAATGCCCGTTTTCATCAGGCGTATTTGTGGGCGTGTTCATGCTCTGCTTTTATCACGGATTAGGGCGGGCGGCGAAAATAAATTGCGCGATTTTCGCGCTGTCTTTTCGGCCTAAAGCGGCTTCTACGCCCGAAGACACATCAACCGCCTGCGCCCGCGTGGTGGCAATCGCTTGGGCGACATTTTCCGCCGTCAGCCCGCCAGATAAAAACCATGATACTGGGCTGGTGAAATTGGCCAAAAGCGACCAGTCAAATGTTTGACCCGTGCCGCCATAGGAGTCGGGGCTGGTGGGCTTGGTGTCAAATAAAAACCTATCGGCAATGTTTTCGTAAATTTCCACCGCCGCAAGGTCAGCTTTTTCCGCCACGCGCACCGCTTTGATAATTTTTAAGCCTGTTGCGGCTTTAATGGCGGCCACCCGTTCGGGGCTTTCGTCTCCGTGCAGTTGAATGAAAGCAGGGTTAATGGCCTCAATGGCTTGGGTGAGGGCGGCATCATCAGGGTTCACCAGCACCGCGACTTTTTTAATGCTGTCAGGCATGGGCGCGGCCAAAGCGGCGGCGGCTTGGTAAGATAAATGGCGCGGGCTTTTTTCAAAAAAAATAAAACCCGCATAATTGGCTTGGGCTTTTATCAGCGCGGCTATGTCTTCGGGCTGGCTCAGCCCACAAATTTTAACTTCAACCGCCATGCGAGAGGCTTTCGGCAATGGCGCGTGCCGCTTGGGTCGGGTCGGGGCTGGCGGTGATGGGGCGACCGATAATGAGAATATCCGCGCCCGCCTGCATGGCCGCAAGCGGCGTTTGGACGCGCTTTTGGTCATGGGCGGGGTGGTCTTCAGGGCGCAAGCCCGGAACAATGAGTTTGAAATCCGCCCCGCAAGCGGCACGCAAAGCGGCAATTTCATGCGCCGAACAAACCACGCCGTCTAGCCCCGCCTCTTGGGCAAGGCTGGCCAGCCGCAGGGCTTGTTCTTGCGGGTCATCGCCCATGCCCAGCGCGGCCATTTCTTTCTGCTCTAAAGAGGTGAGCAAAGTGACAGCTATCATAAGCGGCGGGGTGTCGGTGTCGCGGGCGGCAATGGCGGCTTCTTGCATCATGGCCAAACCCCCCGCCGCATGGACGTTCAAAATGGCGGGCGCAAGCGGGCAGAGACTTCGCACTGCCTTTGCGACCGTGTTGGGAATATCATGCAATTTCAAATCTAAAAAAATCGGCAAGCCGCTTTCGGCGATATGGGCATAGCCCGCTTGGCCAGTGGCGTAAAAATATTCCAGCCCAATTTTCACCCCGCTGACCACGCCGCTAAGCTGGTCGGCCAAAGCTCGCGCATGGGCTTGGTCATTTGTGTCTAGGGCGCAATAAATGGGGGCGGGCATTTATTTTATTTTATTTTTCTATTTTATTTTTCATTGAGACGGTCGCGCAAACCTTTGCCCGTTTTGAAAAGAGGCACTTTTTTTTCCGACACAGCGACCGCTTCGCCCGTGCGCGGATTGCGGCCAATGCGCGAATCCCGATGCTTCACTGAAAACGCACCAAAGCCACGCAATTCAACCCGATTGCCTTTGCTCAACGCGCCAGAAATTTCATCAAGAATCGTATTCACCACGCGCTCAACATCACGCTGGTAAAGATGCGGATATTTATCGGCAACGACGACCACAAGTTCGGATTTAATCATATCAGCCACCTTTTACATATCCACCAAGATTGCCAAAGCGGTTTGACCACGTCAAGCAACAAAAACGCCAAATGCGGGGCAAAAACGCTATTTTTCCGTCTTTTCCGCGTCTTTTTTGGCGGTTTTTTTATCCGCTTTATCTGCTTTGTCGGCTTTGTCTGCTTTATCCGCTTTCGCCTCTTTGGTTTTGACGGCTTTTGCTTTGGCTTCTTTGGCAGGCTCTTTGGCCTTTTCTTTTGCTGGGGCTTTAGCGGCAGGTTTGTCTTTTTTCGCCGCTGTTTCCGCTTTTGCTTTCGGCTTTGCCGCTTCTTTTTCTTCTGGCTCAGTGGATTCGGCGGGTTTTTCCTCTGCTTTTTCTTTGGCTTTGGCTTTTGGTTTTTCTGCTTTAGCGGGTTTTGCTTTATCTGCTTCATCTGCTTCTTCATCACCGCTCAGTGCCGCGCCTAAAATATCACCCAAAGACGCGCCCGATGCTGATGAGCCATATTGGGCGACGGCTTCTTTTTCTTCGGCAATTTCCAATGCTTTAATGGACAGCCCCAAACGGCGGGCTTTGTTGTCGGAACTTGTCACCATTGCATCTAGCTTGTCGCCAACCGAAAAACGGTCGGGGCGTTGGTCTTCGCGGTCACGCGATAAATCGGCGCGCCGAATAAAAGCCTTAAAATCTTTTTCGCCCACTGTCACATCAAGCCCGCTATCATTAACGGCGGTGACGGTGCAGGTAATGGTTTCGCCGCGCTTGAGCTTGCCAATTTCTTCTAGCGGGTCGCTGTCTAATTGCTTAATGCCAAGACTGATACGTTCTTTTTCAATGTCTATGTCCAGCACAATGGCATCAACCATTTGGCCTCTATTATATTGCGCCAGCGCGTCTTCGCCGCTTTGATTCCAATCCAAATCCGACATATGCACCATGCCGTCCACATCATTATCCAGCCCAATAAAAAGACCAAATTCAGTAATGTTTTTAACTTCACCATTGAGCTTTGTGCCAACCGGATAACGCTCGGCAAAGCTGTCCCATGGATTATCCATACATTGTTTAAGGCCAAGCGAAATGCGCCGCTTCGCGCTATCCACTTCCAGCACCATGACTTCTACTTCTTGCGAGGTGGAAACAATTTTGCCCGGATGCACATTTTTCTTCACCCAGCTCATTTCCGATACATGGATAAGCCCTTCAACCCCGTCATAAAGTTCAACAAAAGCCCCATAATCAGTGATATTGGTCACACGTCCGCTAAAACGCTGGCCAAGCGGGAATTTGCCTTCCGCGCCTTCCCATGGGTCATTTTCCATTTGCTTCATGCCAAGACTGATACGCATGCTGTCATGATTGATTTTCACCACCTGCACCTGAATCGTTTCGCCAATGGTCAGCATTTCAGACGGGTGGTTAATGCGCCGCCATGCAATATCAGTGACATGCAATAGCCCGTCAATGCCGCCCAAATCCACAAATGCGCCATAATCGGTGATGTTCTTCACCACGCCTTCGGTGACTTGGCCCTCTTTGAGGTTAGATACAATTTTATTGCGATCCTCAGCGCGGGTTTCTTCCATAACCGCACGGCGCGAAACAACGATATTGCCGCGCCGCCTGTCCATTTTTAGAATTTGAAAAGGCTGCGGGGTGTTCATTAACGGGGTGATGTCGCGCACGGGGCGGATGTCCACTTGACTGCCGGGGAGGAAGGCAGTCGCGCCATTGAGGTCAACCGTAAAGCCGCCTTTGACGCGGCCAAAAATAACACCTTCAACACGTTCATTGGCTTCAAAATTTTTCTCAAGCGTGGTCCAGCTTTCTTCACGGCGTGCTTTATCGCGTGACAAAACTGCTTCGCCAAGTGCGTTTTCAATATGGTCAAGATAAACTTCCACCTCATCGCCAATCGCCACTTGCGGCTCTTGACCCGCCATCGCAAATTCGCGCAATGGCACACGGCCTTCGGTTTTTAAGCCAACATCAATAATGACTAAATCATTTTCAATCGCCGTCACGCGGCCTTTCACAACACTGCCTTCAACAGCTTCATTATGAGCCATGCTTTCATTAAGCATAGAGGCAAAATCTTCTACGGACGGATTCATGCCCGTCTGGGTTTGGTTTTCTGACACGGTCACTCCTGCCATATTACATTTATGCCAATCGGTTTCGCTACCGATGGTCTTCAAGCGCAAAGCCGCATGGCCTTGCCCAAGCATGTTTAGAATTTATGCCCATTTATTGCGGCACTGTCATTCGGGGCGGGTTGAATTTCTAGCCCAAAGTGGGGATTTTTTCCACCACCAGCACCAGAGCCGCTTTGAATGCCTCTTCTATAGATAAATTAGAGGTATTTAGCAAGAGGGCATCTTCAGCCGCTTTTAACGGGGCGATTTTGCGGGTCTGGTCGCTCTTGTCGCGGGCCACAATATCGGCCAGCACTTGGGCTTGGGAAGGGGTTTCGGCGGCGGTGCGGGCTTTAAGCTCCAACCAACGGCGGTGAGCGCGGGTTTGCGCGTTGGCCTCAATGAAAATCTTCGCATCAGCCTGCGGGCAAACCACCGTGCCAATATCGCGCCCATCAAGCACCGCACCCTTTTTACCATGCGGCGGCTGGGCGGCAAAATCGCGCTGAAAGGTGAGAATTTGCGCCCGTGCTTGCGGCAAAACGGCCAGCTTGGCGGCAGCCAAGCCAATTTCGGCAGTGCGAATGGCGGCGCGGTCAATTTTATCAGGGTCAAATTGGCCGACCGCTTGCAACACATCGTCCACGCAAGACGGGTCGCCGCCCGCTTGGGTGACCAAATGCGCCAGCCCACGATAAAGCGAGCCAGTGTCTAAATGGGCAAAATTAAAATGAGCGGCGAGCTTTTTCGCCAAAGTGCTTTTACCTGCGGCGGCGGGGCCATCAATAGCAATGATGGGGGGCGTGGTCGGGATTTTATCAGGCATTTTTTTCCTGCTCAAAATTCGCGCCGAGTTCGGCCATGAAGTCAAAGAAATTGGGAAAGCTGGTGGCAATCATGCGCGTGTCATCTATTTGCACGGGTTGTTGCGCGGCCAGCCCCAAAATTAAAAAGCTCATAGCGATGCGGTGGTCAAAATGGGTTTGCACCATGCCGCCGCCTTTGGGTTTGTTGTCGCCCGCCCCGTGAATGACCATGCCGTCTTCGGTTTCGTCAACCGTCACGCCATTGGCCCGCAGGCCGTTAATAATGGCGGCGAGG
The DNA here is from genome assembly GCA_965219965.1 of Parvibaculaceae bacterium. GTDB lineage: Bacteria > Pseudomonadota > Alphaproteobacteria > RS24 > RS24. The sequence continues at coordinate 1,199,098 of OZ244796.1, read as the reverse complement.
CGGTCGCTTTCTTTCACGCGCAATTCGCCCAAACCATGCAGGCGGGTTTGGCCTTTGGCACAGGCGGCGGCTATGGCGAGAATGGGATATTCATCAATCATAGACACAGCACGGGCGGCTGGCACATCTATGCCCGTCAACGCGCTGGCGGTTATGGTCATATCGGTAACGCTTTCGCCGCTTATGTCGCGGGGGTTGGTGGTTTCAATCGCCGCGCCCATGTCGCGCAATGTGTGCCATAGCCCATCGCGGTGCGGATTGGTGAGGATATTTTTCAGTGTGATGCGCGAGTGCGGCACAAGCAAAGCCGCCACCACCGCAAAAGCCGCCGAAGACGGGTCGGCGGCCACGCTGAGGGTTGTGCCGTGCAGAGGGGTTTGCCCCGTCAGCGTGGTTTGCACGCCCTTGTCGGTTTGCTCGGTTTCGCATTCCGCGCCAAAGAGGCGCAAAAGCCGCTCGGTGTGGTCGCGGCTGGCTTGCGGCTCGGTGACACTGGTTTTCCCCGCCGCATTGAGGCCTGCGAGCAATATCGCCGACTTCACCTGCGCCGAAGGGACGGGCAGCGTATAGGCCAAAGGCAAAGCACGCGGTGCGCCATGCAGGGTGAGGGGCAGGTAATTGTCTGGCTCAAAGCGTGCGCCCATTTGACTGAGCGGGGCGGTGACGCGCTCCATCGGGCGAACCGACAGGGAAGCATCGCCGCAACAATGGGCGGTTATCGGGTGGCCCGCGATTGCGCCCATGAGCAGCCGCGCCGAAGTGCCAGAATTGCCAAAATTAAGCGGTTTTTCGGGGTTTTTTAACCCGCCCGTGCCGCATCCGGTGACGTGCCATGTGCCGTCCTCAGCGCGGCGGGTATCAGCCCCTAATGCCCGCACGGCAGCGGCTGTGGCCAATACATCATGGCTTTCCAGCAGGCCGCTAATTTGGGTTTGGCCTTGCGCCAAAGCCCCTAAAATCAGGGCGCGGTGCGAAATGGACTTATCGGCGGGCGGGGTCGCATCGCCCGTTAGCGGCTTTGGGGCAGGCGAAGCCGTGGCAGGCTGGGGGGGGTCGGTTTTCGTCATCGCCATACGCGCCTTCCTCGTGCTTTCATGGTGCTTTTATGCGGCTGTTCCTTTAATCCCATGAATTGAACCGATAAAAAAGCAAAAAAATGCACTAAACTTTTTGACAGAGGCAAGCGGCTGTGGCAAGGGGGTGGTGGTTGAGTGGATTTTAAGAGGTTTCCCCGTGGCAAAAGAAAATCTTGGCGTAAAACGCATATGCGATTCCTGCGATGGGCGGTTTTACGATTTTAACAAAGCACCCATTACCTGCCCCAAATGTGGGCATAGCGTTGACCCCGTAGAACTCATGGCGCAAGCCCCGATGCAGGCCAATACGAAGCCCGCTTCTGAAATGGGCGCGGCACGGGCGGCGGCAGCGGCGGCGGGCGTTGGCGCGAAAGCCGATGCGGCGGTGGGTGAAACGGATGAAGTCGGCGAGGCCGATGACGCCGCAGAGGCGGAGGCAGATGAAATTTCGCTGGACGCGCTGGTGGAAGGCGAAAATGCCAATATGGATGATGAAAATGTGGACGCGGTGGATAATGTGGCCGCCCCATTGGAAGAATTCGGCGTAGATGATGTGGATGTTGACGATGATGAAAATATAGATGATGACGTCACGCTGATTGAAGAAGAGGATAGCTGATATATTTTCCCCGCCCTCTATGTGGGGCGAAGGGCGGTGCGGCGGTTGCGGCGGGCGCGATTTTAGGCGACGCGATTTTAGGCGGGTGACAATTTACAAAGGGGCCATAGCTCAGTTGGGAGAGCGCTTGCATGGCATGCAAGAGGTCGGCGGTTCGATTCCGCCTGGCTCCACCAGCCTACGCGCTTCGCGCTTCGGCTCGGCGAGCCGCACGGGTCGTTCCGACGGAAACTTGGCGAGCAAAGGGAATAATTAGAAGTAAGCTGTCGCGCCGTAGTTGTGTCAGCAACGTAGGCGGACTATAACCGCACCATGAAATACGTTTATATTTTGCAAAGCAAAACGGATAAAGACCGTTACTATACTGGCATTACGGGTGATATAGATGCACGCCTAATTAAGCACAATGCTGGCGAAGTTCCATATACATCTAAATACAAACCCTGGCGCTTAAAAACATATATTGCCTTCACAGATGAAAAGAAAGCATTTGAGTTTGAAAAATATCTTAAATCTGGGTCGGGAAGAGCGTTTTCTAAGAAAAGATTGTAATTTTTTCAATATCACCATGCCTACGCACTCTATTATATAGCGGATATAGGGGGCAAAACAGCCCGATAACAATTATTGCTAATTTTTGTTATTCGCGCTAAAATGCGCGGTAGGGCGGATTGCCCGCCATTGATTTATGTGTTGACTTGTATATTGACCGCCGCGTCAACCAGCCAAAGGAGCCAGATATGAATATCTCACTGACACCCGAACTTGAAGCCATGATTGCCGATAAGGTGGCCAGTGGCCATTATAGCTCGTCTAGCGAAGTGGTGCGCGAAGGCCTGCGCCTGCTCGCCGAGCAAGACGCGCTCAAGCAAGAGCAAATTAAATTGCTTAATGAAAAAATCCAAGTGGGCCTTGACCAGATAGAGGCGGGGCAAACCATTCCGGGCGAAGAAGTGTATCGTCGGCTGATGGAGAAAATTGCAAAAAGAAAACGCAATGCCTCTTAATTACGCGCTTACGGAAGAAGCGAATGACGATTTAGAGGCCATTCACGAATATATTGCCTATGATAATTGGAACGCGGCAGATCGCATCATTGCGGATATTTCTCGTGCCATTGACACGCTGACCGAAAATCCCGATTTGGGACGGGTGCGTGAAGATTTAACGCAGAAGCCCGTTAGGTTTTTTTCGTCAAACATTTTGTGATTGCCTATCACGCTGATGCAACAGCTTTGAATATTGTACGCATATTAGATGGCCGCCGTGATATTGCGGCTTTGCTTTAGCTAACCTGCGCCCTTACCGCGCCCTTACCGCGCCCTTACTCCGTATCCGCATCGGTGGCGGTGAGGGTGGTGTAGAGGGTTTCGGCGTCTTTGCTGGCGCGTAGGCGGGTGATGATGGTCTCTTGGCGCATCAGCCGCGAAATGCGGGCGAGGGCTTTGAGATGTTGTGCGCCCGCCGTTTCGGGCGCGAGCAGGAGAAAGACAATATCTACGGGCTTGCCATCTATCGCGCCATAATCTATGGGCGTTTCAAGGCGGGCAAAAAGCGCGCATAAATTGTCCAGCCCATCGGGCTTGCCATGCGGAATGGCAATGCCATTGCCAATGCCGGTCGTGCCAAGCTGCTCGCGGGCGTTTAGGATGTCAAACAAAGCCCGTGCGTTGAGACCACATTGCGCTTCGGCCAGCTCCGCCAGCGTTTGCAAAACGCCTTTGAGACTTTGCGCGGGCAAAGCCGCATGAACATTTTCACGTTTGAGAAAATCTGCGATATTCACTTTGAAATTATCTCGTTCAATGTCGGATAAATGAAAAATCAGCTGGGCTATTTATCTTGCGGCAAATCCTGCGGAATGTCTATCCAGCCAATATGACCATCATCGCGGCGATGGACAATGTTAATGTTGCCATGTGCGGCATTTCTGAAAATCAAAAATGGAATATGGGCTAATTCCATTTGCATCACTGCGTCACTGACCGAGAGTTTTGGCACATTAACCGGCGTTTCGGCCACCGTTACGGGTTGATATTCTTCTGGTAGCTCGCTGTCATCGGGTTCAGAGGCCAATGTGTGTTCAGTCGCCATTTGGTTGAGAATTTGACGGCCCGCCTTATCGGCATGATGATTTTTCAGCCGTCTTTTATAGCGGCGCAACTGCTTTTCAATTTTTACCAGCCCTTTTTCAAAACACGCATAAACATCCGTGTCATCGCCACTGGCCTGCACGCGCAAGCCGCTATCTAAATGCACAATGCAATCGGAACGAAAGGCATGGCCTTGTTTGGAAAAGGTCACATTGACTTCCGCCCCGCGCTCAAAATATTTTGAAATGCCCGCTTCCACCTGCTCTTCAACATGTTTACGCAGCGCGTCACCGGTTTCAATATGTTTGCCTGTAATTTGTATTTGCATCGTTTTTTCCTCTGCTTAATTTATATTTTGAACTGGTCGCCCAAATAAAGGCGGCGGACTTCATCATGGGTTATCACTTCATCGGGCGTGCCTTCCATCAGCACTTGCCCATCATGAATAATAAGCGCACGGTCAATAATTTTTAAGGTCTCGCGCACATTATGGTCGGTAATCAGAATACCGATATGGCGTTCTTTGAGCGCGGTGACAAGCTCGCGGATTTCGTCCACCGCAATCGGGTCAATGCCGGCGAAGGGTTCGTCTAGTAAAATAAAGCCCGGATTATGGGCGAGGGCGCGGGCAATTTCCACGCGGCGGCGTTCCCCGCCTGAAAGCGCGATGCCGGGTGTGCGGCGCAAATGGGAAATGGTAAAATCAGCGAGCAATTCTTCCAGCCGCTTTTCGCGCATTTCCAAATTCGGCTCGGCCACTTCCAAAACGGCACGGATATTATCTTCCACGCTCAGGCCACGAAAAATAGAGGCCTCTTGGGGCAGATAGCCTAGCCCTGCACGCGCACGGCGATACATGGGCAAATGGGTGATGTCTTCGCCGTCCAAAAGAATTTGGCCATAATCGGCATTGATAAGGCCCGTTATCATATAAAAACAGGTGGTTTTGCCCGCCCCATTGGGTCCAAGCAAGCCTAAAACCTCACTGCGCTGAAGCTGCAGTGACACATTTCGCACCACGGGCCGTTTGGCGTAGCTTTTGCCGATATTGCGAACCTCAAGCCCGTTATTTTCGGCCACCAAAACCAGCTTTTCTTGCTGCTGTTTGTCGGTTAATTGTGTCATGTGTGGCTTTAGCCTAGCCCATTTTACAGGCTTTGACAAATGGGCGGTTTAGGGCGTTTGCGGCGGATTTGCGGGCGATTGTTCAGGGGATTGTTCAGGCGTGCCGGGCGTGAATATGCCGCGCACCCGTGTTTGGTCGCCATTGGCGCGCACCCCGCCAAGCAAACGGCTTTTGCCCGTTTGCATATTGACCACCAGCCTTTGCCCGCGCAATTTGCCGCCCTTTTGGGTGAGCGTCACCGCCCCGCCCATAATCAACTGGCCGCCGCGCATATCATATTCCATCCAATCGCCCGTGGCCTGATTGCCATTTTCCGACACAAGCAAAATATCTTGCTCGCCAAAAAGATGTTTTATCTCGCCCGTGATTTTGTCGGTGAGCAAAACCGCCTTGCGGGTGTAAAGCGAAACGCGCCCCTGCGTGGCTTTAATGGGCTGGGCATTGCTGTGAAAAACAGCGCGTTGCTCGGCATCAAAAATTTCCAAACGGTCGGCCAAAACTTCTACGGGCGCGTCAGGGTCAGTGGCGAAAGACGCGCCAATAATCACCCGCCCGCTGGGGGCGGGGTGAGCGGCTTCCGCCGTGCTTTGCCTTTGACCAAACAAACGCACATGGCCGCTAAACAAACCATATTGGCGGTCGCGTTCTAGGCGCATGGCATTGGCGGTCAGCTCGCCTGTGGGGCTAGAAAGTTTAACGGGTGCGTTGGTGCGGACAAGGTCATTGGCCAAATCTACCGATAATTTTTGCGTTTCAAAGCGTCCCGTTTCGCGTTCGCTTTGGCTTTGTATCAGCACCACGCCGCCATGCATGTGCAATATATCTTGCTGGCGGTGAAATTGCGCGTGCGGGGCGGTCAGCGTCATTTCTTCGCCCTGTTTGGTTTTGCCTAAATACCCTGTTATGCGATTCATATGCACAATATCCACCGCGCCAGAATCGCCCCATGCGGTTTCGGCGGTGATTTCATAGGGGCGGTTTTTATTGCTGCCGCGCATAATGGGCTGGCGCATAATCGGCCCATCGCCGCCCAATTCAAGACTGCGATAATTAAGCGGCAATTCCGTGCGGTTTTGCGTGATGAGCATCCACGCAATCACCAGCAATAGAAAAATCCCGCAAGCGGGCAAAATAAAACGCAAATGCTTAACGCGCTTGGTATGTTTTTGTGCTTGGTTCATTTTGATTTATCGCGGCGGTTAATGGTGCGGTTAATGGGCGAAAATATCCATATCTTCCCAACCCGCTAAATCCATATCAGAACGGGTTTGAATGAAATTAAAACAGGCTTGCGCCATTTCTTGCCGCCCATCGCGTTTGAGCATGGTTTCTAATTTATCTTTGAGCTTGTGCAGATAAAGCACATCGCCTGCGGCATATTCAAGCTGGGCGGGGGAAAGCTCCGCCGCCCCCCAATCGGAGCTTTGCTGTTGTTTGGATAAATCCACATCTACCAATTCACGGCATAAATCTTTCAGCCCGTGCTTGTCGGTATAGGTGCGGGCAAGTTTGGACGCGATTTTGGTACACCAAATGGGCGCGCAATTTACGTGTAAATAATGGGCGAGGGTGGCGACATCAAAACGCGCATAGTGAAAAATTTTCACCACAGAACTATCGGCGAGCAATTTTTTCAAATGCGGTGCGTTGTAATTGTCGCGGTCAAGCTGGACAATATGCGCCGTGCCATCACCGGCGGAAAGCTGCACCAAGCATAATTTATCGCGTGCCGCTTTCAGTCCCAAAGTTTCGGTGTCCACAGCGACCGCGCCTTTGAATTTTATGGTGTCGGGCAAATCGCCCTTATGTAATGTGATGGTCATTGGTTTGCTTTTATGGTTCGCTTTTATGTCCCGCTTTACTTTAACCCTTTCTATAGCGCAAAACCGCCTATGGCGTATAGGAAAAAGGGGCAGAAAGGGGCATTTTGCGCTTTGTTGGCGGTGTGCTGGCGGGCGCGGCTATGCGGGCGGGGGAGGCGGCTATGCGGGCGGCTCATTTTTCAGCAGGCGCATCAGCTCATCTAGCTTGGCGGATAATTTTATTTTCTGCTTTTTATCCAAAGCCGCAACATCTACATTTAGCACCAGCCCCTCATCGCAAAAGGAAAAGCGATTGCTCATTTCATCATGGCTGAGACTGCGAATGACTTCATAGGTGCGGACTTGGCGGCGTATGCCTTTGGGCTGCACCTCGCCACATTCTTCAAATTCAAAATGGTCGCGGACAAGGGCATGGGTTTCTTCAGAAATTAAAATCGCATTTTTGCGTGCCGATTGCTCAAGCCGCGAGGCGAGATTAACGCTATTGCCAATGACGGTATATTCCATGCGCGTTTCCGAACCAAAATTGCCCACACTGCAAAAACCCGAATGAATCCCAATCCGCACATTGGGCGGGGATACAATGCCAACATTTTTCCAATATTCTTTCAGCGATAAAACTTTCTCGCGCATTTCCAAAGCCATGAGAATACATTGACGCGCATCTTCTTCCACGCCGCGACTATTGGGGTCGCCAAAGAAAATCACCAGCGAGTCGCCAATAAATTTATCCACCGTCGCGCCATATTTGAACGCAATGCTACACATTTCCGTGAAATAATGATTGATGAAATTGGTTAAATCTTCCGGCGCCATATCTTCAGAAAGTTTGGTGAAGTTTTCCAAATCACTGAAAAACAGCGTCAGCTTTTTACGCTTGGTGGCGAGAAAATCTTTTTCCTCGCCCGCAAAAATGGAATCATAAATTTGCGGCGACAGATATTTAGACAGCCTATGGGTGATTTTTTCCAGCTCCAAATTCTGCTCTTTAATTTGCGCCTCTTGTTGCTTGCGGACAGAAATATCGCGGATAACACCAGTAAAGGCCATCATGCCATCGCCCCTATCCCAACGGGCCAGCGACATTTCCATCGGGAAAGTTTCGCCATTTTTCCGCACCGCTTCCACTTCCACAGTCTGGCCCGATTTCATTTGCTCGCCCGTAGAAACGGCTTTTTTCAGCCCTACACGATGCAGACCAACATATTTTTTCGGAATAAGAACGGTTACATTTTTGCCCAATACTTCTTCTGACTCATAACCAAAAATGCGCTGGGCGGCGGGATTCCAAAAGGTAATCATGCCTTGCGTGTCAATGGTAATCACCGCATCATTAACGGTGCGGGCGACACTATTGGCCATGCTTTCATAAGTATCTTTGGGCGGGGTCTTGTCCACGCCATTGCCTGTATCATTGGCAAGGTCTAAAATTTTACGCTTCACACCAATCTCCGCAACAAACGCAATCACGCATTATCAATATCATAAAGGTTTTAGCGCATAAACCACACATAAAGCAAAGGCGCCCAAATAAAAGAAGTGGTCAGCGTGCCTTTTATGCACTGATAAATTATCCAATACCAAAAAAATTTTCTTTTATTCGCTTTGATAAGCCCGACCAGCTCACGCCATTTGGCATAAAGCCGCTTGGCGGGGTTTTGCGGGGTGTGAGGGGCTATGTGATTTTTATCGCGCATAAGGTAAATATAAAAGGGCTGCTGCAAAGATGCAACAGCCCTCCTATGCAAGTTATGGGATTGGACTAGTTCAAATCAACCCGCCCATGCCGCATAACTTTCACCCACGCATTGACGAAATCTTGCACAAAACGGCTTTGCGCGTTGTCAAAAGCGTAAACTTCTGCCACCGCCCGCAATTCCGAATTAGAGCCGAAAATCAAATCCACTGGGGTCGCAGTATATTTGACCCGCCCCGATTTGCGGTCAACGCCTTCATAAAGCCCTGCCTTGCGGGCTTTACGCCAATGGGTGGACATATCCAATAAATTCACAAAGAAATCATTGGACAACACGCCCGCCCTGTCGGTGAAAACGCCGTGCTTGCTGGCGTCAGTATTCGCGCCCAAAGCCCGCATACCGCCGACCAGCACCGTCATTTCTGGCACGGTGAGGTCTAACTTATCGGCGCGGTCCACCAGCATTTCAGTGGGCGAGCGATAGCTGCCTTTCGGGTTGAAGTAATTGCGGAAGGCATCGGCCTTTGGTTCAAGCAAATTAAAGCTCTCCACATCGGTCTGCGCTTGGGTCGCATCACCCCGCCCTGCGGCAAATGGCACTTTGACTTTCACGCCCGCATCATGAGCCGCCTTTTCAATGGCCGCCGCACCGCCCAACACAATAATATCGGCCAGCGATATTTTTGTGCGCTTGAGACGTCCGCCATTAAATTCAGCTTGAATGGCGCGGAGTTTTTTCAAAACTTTAGCCAGCTCAGCCGGATTATTCACCGCCCAATTTTTTTGCGGGGCAAGCGCGATACGCCCACCATTAGTGCCGCCGCGCATATCGGTCGCCCGATAAGACGCCGCCGCGCCCCAAGCCGCACGCACCAATTCAGGCACGGTTAAACCAGAGTCCAAAATTTGCTTTTTCAGCTTTTCGGCATCCGAAACACTCACTAATTTATGAGTCGGCTCTGGCACAACATCTTGCCAAATCAATGCTTCATCTGGTGCATGATTGCCAAGATAATTGGCCCGTGGCCCCATATCGCGGTGCGTCAGCTTATACCATGCTTTGGCAAATGCCTTTTGATACGCATCAGGGTCGGCGAGAAAACGCTCGGCAATTTTTTTGTAAGCCGGGTCAAATTTCAACGCCAAATCTGCCGTGGTCATAACAGGCGGGTTGAATTTATCTTCAACATGGGCATCGGGAACAGATTGGTGCAAATCTTCATCCACCGGAATCCATTGAATCCCACCGCCGGGACTGCGGCTTTGCTTCCAATCAAAATTCAGCAAATTCTCTAAATAAAGAGTCGTCCACTGGGTGGGTGCTTGTGTCCAAGCCCCTTCCAGTCCACTCGTCACCGTATCTTCAGAATGACCTTTGCCACATTTATTTTTCCAGCCTAAGCCTTGCTCAGCAATGCCCGCCGCGCCCGGCTCTACGCCCACGCAATCAGCCGCCTTATGCGCCCCGTGCATTTTGCCAAATGTATGACCGCCCGCAATCAGCGCGACAGTTTCTTCATCATTCATCGCCATGCGGCCAAAGGCAACGCGGATATTACGCGCCGAGCCGATAGGGTCAGGCTCACCACGCGGCCCTTCAGGGTTGACGTAAATCAGCCCCATATGGGTTGCGCCCAAAGGCCGTTTGAGTTTGCCATTTTTTTCATGCCTATCGCTGGCCAGCATTTCAACTTCTGGCCCCCAATAAACCAAATCTGGCTCCCAATCATCAGCACGCCCACCAGCAAAACCATAGGTTTCAAAACCCATATTTTCCAGCGCGACATTGCCTGCGAGAATCATCAAATCGCCCCAAGAAATATGTGCGCCATATTTCTGCTTAATCGGCCACAGCAAACGCCGCGCCTTATCAAGGCTGGCATTGTCTGGCCAGCTATTAAGCGGGTCAAAACGCATCTGCCCGCCATTGCCGCCGCCGCGCCCATCAAGGGTGCGGTAAGTGCCAGCACTGTGCCAGCTCATGCGAATGAAAAACGGCCCGTAATTGCCAAAATCGGCTGGCCACCAATCTTGCGAAGTGGTTAGCAATTTATCCAAGTCTTTTTTCACCGCATCTAAATCCAGCTTTTTGAACGCTTCAGCATAGTTGAAATTTTCACCTAGCGGATTAGAACGCGCATCATGGTCGCGCAGGACAGATAAATCCAACTGGTCTGGCCACCAAAATTTATTCGGCTTGGCGTTTTTGCCGCCTTGCCCCGCCGCCGCTATTTGCAGTGATGAAACGCTCATCAATCCAACACATAGGGTGGCTATCATTAATTTAGACATTCTCATCGTCTTTCTCCTTTTCATAAATGTTGCACTTTACGCTTGCATTTTACGCTTGACGCTTCTATCCCTTATGGATAAACTCCTATTGATTAAACCTTATCAATAGGCAATCGGTTATGAAAATTGTTTGTTCCTATATAACTGATAGGGAAGAACTATAAGGAGAAAACAGATGAATATCAGGGATTTGCGCTATTTCCTCGCTGTGGCCGATTTGGAGCATTTCGGCCAAGCCGCCGATAAATGCTGTGTCACCCAGCCAACTTTAAGCGGGCAAATTAAAAAATTAGAAGAAGAGCTGGGCGTGACTTTATTTGAGCGCACCAATCGGCGCGTTATGGTGACGGAATCGGGCCGCCATATCGCCCAATCGGCGCGGCGGATTTTGCGCGAAGTGGACGCCATTCATGAAACCGCCAAAAGCACCCATGATCCGCTTTCAGGAAAATTTCGGCTCGGCGCGTTTCCAACTTTGGCCCCTTATATTTTCCCCGACCTCGTGCCAAAGGTGAAAGAAACCATGCCCGATTTGCGCCTGATTTTAATTGAAGAAAAAACCGCCGTGCTGATAGACAAGCTACATCATGGCGCGATAGATGCCGCGCTATTGGCATTGCCCGTGCATGATAATTTTTTCACCTGCCAAAAACTTTTTGACGATGAATTTTATCTCGCCGTGCCAGACGGCCATAAGCTGGTGGGGCGGAAAAAAATCAATCAAGAAATTTTGCGCCAACATAGATTGTTATTGCTGGAGGAAGGTCATTGCTTACGCAACCAAGCACTAGAAGTGTGCCGCCTGCACGATATTGCCGAAGAGCAAGATTTCAAAGCAACCAGTATGGAAACGCTGCGGATGATGGTGAAAGCCAGCACGGGCATTACTTTTATGCCGAAAATCGCCATGGGCGAAAATGATGACGGCATACATTATATTCCGTTTGAACCGCCCGTGCCAACGCGCCAAATCGGACTCGTCTGGCGCAAAACCACCCCGCGCCAAGAGGTAATGAATAACCTCATCACCCCGCTTATGCGTTAGGGGTGCGTTTTTAAGGTTGGGAGTCTGCCGAATAAAATAGCGGTGCGCCGTAAATAAGGTAGGCACGACATTTTGGCGTGTTGTTAGCTCCCAGTCACCAGCCCGCTTTACTTTAAGTCTTATCTTTCCTATTATCGCCGACAGCACAGTGTGTTGCTGTGTCGGGGTTTAGTTACCCCTCGAAAGCGTGTGTCGAATACGACAATTCGGCTCCTATGCCTCACGGCTGGGAGTCTGCCGAATACAATAGCGGTTCGCCGTAAATAAGGCGGACACGATCTTTCGACGTGTAACTAAGCTCCCAGTCACCAGCCTGTTTATAGTGCTGGTGGCTTTCGCTAAATAAATAATGGGAGCTATTATGGATTGCGAATATCATTTTTGGGCTGATGCCCTGAATAAATTTCCTCAACTCACCCCGTGGATACAAGCGGTGGTGTCCCTCGTCATTGGCACGACAGTGCTGGGCGTGGCGCGTTTTGTCAAAGAAATGGTTGTTGCTATCGTCTCTGTTTTTGAAAGAAAAGATAAGGCAAAACCGCCCGTGCCTGCGCCGCGCAAATAAAAGGGGCGGCGGTGGGCGCATCGCACTCTTTATTTTTAACGCGCCCCCGAACAGGCAAGCGACACTATAAGCCTGCCGTGCTAAGGACGCTTGCCTGTTCGGGGGAACGCGGGGGGTAGCAGAGGGCGGGTTTTGGCTTGCCCTTTGCTTTCGGCGCGGTTGGTGCCCGGGAGAAGACTCGAACTTCCACGTCCATAAGGACACTGGCACCTGAAGCCAGCGCGTCTACCAATTCCGCCACCCGGGCTGACATAATAAGTCAGACGGCTATGGCTTAAAACTTGCGCGGCGGCTTGTCAATATACGCGCCCCGCATAGGCGGCGGTGGGCGCATCGCACTTTTTATTTTTAACGCGCCCCCGAACAGGCAGGCGACATTATAATGTGCCTGAGCTAAGGACGCCTGCCTGTTGGGGGGAACGCGGGGGAGGGATACGCGATTTATGGGCGCGGGGTTTATTTGCGCCATTGCCTTTTGCGCCCCTTTGCGTTTTGCGGCGGGGGGTAGGAACGCATTGCTTGATAGGCAAAAGGTAATGGCGGGCGCGGGGTTTATTTGCGCCATTATTTTTTGCGCCCCGTGCGCGGCGGGGGGTGCGGTGCATTGTGCGGCGGGGGGTGGCAAAAAACGGCGGGGGCTATTGAGGCGGCTTGTCAATATACGCGCCCCGCATAGGCGGCGGGGGGTAGGAACGCATTTCTTGATAAGCAAAAGGTGATGGCGGGCGCGGGGTTTATTTGCGCCATTATTTTTTGCGCCCCTTTGCGTTTTGCGGCGGGGGGTGGTAGAAATTCCCTTATGCAAAGCCCCACCACGAGACCCTATATAAAGTCCCATGCAGAACCCGACACAAAATCCTGAACAAAAAGCCCCGCGCCGCCTTGTGCAGGGCGGGAAGATTGTGACTGTTTTTGGCGGCTCCGGTTTTGTCGGGCGGCATTTGGTGCGGGCTTTGGTGCGCGAGGGTTGGCGCGTGCGCGTGGCGGTGCGCCGCCCCAATGGGGCTTTGTTTCTTAAAACGTTCGGCGCGGTCGGCCAAGTCGCGCTGATGCCCGTCAATATATGTGACGCAAAAAGCTGCCAGCGGGTTTTGCGCGGCGCGGATGCGGCGGTGAATTTGGTCGGTATTCTCGCTCAATCGCGCCGCCAAGGTTTTGACGCAGTGCAAGCCCAAGGCGCGGGGCAGTTAGCACGGCTGGCCGCAGAAGAAGGGGTGGCGCAATTTGTGCATGTGTCGGCCATTGGCGCGGCACCCGACAGCGCGTCTGCCTATGCACGGTCCAAATTTGCGGGCGAGCAAAGCGTGCTGAAAGCATTTAAGAGCGCGGTGGTGTTGCGCCCATCTTTAATTGTCGGGGCAGGCGATGGGTTTTTCACCCGCTTTGCGCGTATGGCGGCATGGTCGCCTTTTTTGCCATTGATAGGCGGGGGCAGAACGCTTTTCCAACCCGTGAGCGTGGGCGATGTGACCGCCGCCGTGCAGGTGGTTTTGCGCGGCGGGGCAATAGGCGGGAAAATTTACGAATTAGGCGGGGCAGAAATTTATTCTTTCAAAGAATTATTGCAATTTATGTTGTCGATGACAGGGCGCAAATGTTTGCTGTTGCCTTGCCCGTTTTGGGCGGCAAAAATTATCGGGCGGGCGGCGCAAATTTTGCCCAATCCCATTTTAACCGCCGACCAAGTGGCGTTGCTGGGGCAAGATAATGTGGTCAGCCAAGCGGCGGAAAAGTCGGGGCAAACGCTGGCGGGTTTGGGCATTGCGCCCGAAGCGATAGAAGCGGTGGTCGCGCCGTGCTTGCAACATTTACGCGCTCCTCGTTAAGTGCGTTCAGTGCGCTCAAAGCATCAGCAATAGGCCGCCGCCCAAAGCGAGGCGGTATAATACAAAGGGCAGAAAACTAAAATGCGCGACAAAGCGCAATAGCAAGTGCATGCTCGCCAAAGCGGCGAGCGCGGCCAGCAAAGCGGCGAGTGCGGCATTTTCTAGCGCGGGGCTTGATGACGGATGCGCGGCCAGCTCCACCACGCCGCCCAAAGTGAAAATGATAATGACCGGTATAGAAAGCAACATAGAAAAACGCGCCGCCTCTACGCGGCCAATGCCTAAAGCGCGCGCGGCGGTAATGGTGACACCCGCACGGGACGCGCCCGGAATAAGAGCGGCGATTTGTGCCAGCCCGATAATCACAGCCCCGCGCCAACCGCGTGAAGCTATTGTGTGGTCGGTCGGGGTGAAAGCATCGGCAAGGTAAAGCGGGGCGGCAAATAAAATCATCGCCCAAGCCAGAATTTGCGGGTCGCGTAATAGCGTAACCCAGCCGCTTGCCATAAGCGCACCGCCCGCAATAATAACGGGCAAGCTCGCCACAAACACAAAACGCACAAGCTGGCTTTGCGCCGAAGCGCGGCTGTAAAATATATCCCGCGCCCCCGTCACGCATTGGCGCATTTCTTTGCGAAGGTAAAACACCACCGCCGCCAAAGTGCCAAAATGCACCGCCACATCCATTAGCACGCCTTGGTCAGGCAAAGGGGTGAGCGCGTGGATAAGCTGCAAATGCGCCGAAGAACTCACGGGCAGAAATTCCGTCACGCCCTGCACCAAAGCGAGCAAGAGAATATGGGTAAAGGTCAGATGAGCCATAGGCATGGGCGCAATTTAGACTGGTTCGCCGCCCTTTGCCAAGCCCGTGAATGAAGGCGCAAAACCGCTTGCCCGCCGCCCGTGCAGGGGATATTTTGCTTTTATGGCCACTTTATTTCATCACCCGCTTTGCCCCTTTTCGCGCAAAATCCGATTGATTTTGGCCGAGAAGAAATTTTCCGTAGATTATGTGGAAGAACGCCCATGGGAAAGGCGGCTGGATTTTCTGATGCTCAACCCGTCGGGCGAAGTGCCTGTGCTAGAGGGCGAAATTGGCATTATTGCTGGACACTATGCTATTGCCGAATGGCTGGAAGAAAAAGGCCGCGATGTGCCGCTTATGCCAATGGGCGGGCTGGAGCGTGCCGAGCTGCGCCGCTTGGTAAGCTGGTTTGATGATAAATTTCACCGCGAAGTGGGGCAGCTGGTGGTGTATGAAAAAATTGACCGCCGTTTTATGCCGCATGAAGAAGGCGGCGGTGCGCCCAATATGGAAACGGTGCGGGTTGGGCTGGCCAATTTGAAAATCCACATGGCTTATATGAACCATTTGCTAGAGCAACGCGATTGGCTGGCGGGCGACGCATTTGGTTTGGCCGATTTAACGGCTGCGGCGCATTTGTCTTGTTTGGATTATACTGGCGATGTGCATTGGCGCGAATGGGCAGTGGTGCGCGATTGGTATGCGGGGATAAAATCGCGGCCAAGTTTCCGCGCTCTTTTGGCGGATAATTTGGCAGGCTTGCGACCCGCCAAACATTATGCCGATTTGGATTTTTAGTGACGAAAGATTTGAAAAACTATGTGGCTGAGCAGGCGCGGGCATTAGGCTTTGACGTGGTTGCGATTGTCGCGCCCGATGCGATACCCGAAGCGGCAGGACGCTTGCGCGATTTTTTAAGCGCGGGGCGGCATGGCGATATGGATTGGCTGGCCGCGCATGAAAAGCGGCGCAATGACCCGCGCCATTTATGGGACGAAGTGCAAAGCATTATTATGCTGGGCATGAATTACGCGCCCGACCATGACCCGATGGAAAATTTGGCCAAGACAATGCTGCGGCAATATCTCGGTTTATGCGCGCGGGGCGGATTATCATAATGTGATTAAGAAAAAACTGAAAACATTGGCACGGCGTTTGTTGGCGCAAGCACAAGAGGCGGGCGCGGCTGGCGGGGCAGAAGAAGCGGTGAAGGTTTTTGTGGACACCGCGCCAGTGATGGAAAAGCCGCTGGCGGCGGCGGCAGGGTTGGGCTGGCAGGGCAAGCACACCAATCTTGTGTCGCGTGATTGGGGGTCGTGGCTGTTTTTGGGCTGTATTTTCACCACGTTGAAATTGCCGCCCGATGAAGCCGAAGCCGACCATTGCGGTTCGTGTCAGGCGTGTTTGGATATTTGCCCGACGGGGGCGTTCCCCAAACCCTATCAGCTTGATGCGCGAAAATGTATTTCTTATTTAACCATTGAGGCGAAAGAGCAAATTCCGCGCCGCTTTCGCCGTGCCATAGGCAATCGCATTTATGGCTGTGATGATTGTTTGGCGGTTTGCCCGTGGAATAAATATGCGTCTGAGGCGGCGGAAGCGCGTTTTCATGCTCGCGATGGGTTGGACGCGCCGCCTTTGGACGCGCTGGTGCAACTTGATGAGGCGGGTTTTCGTGCGCTTTTTTCTGGCTCGCCCATTAAGCGGACGGGGCGGGATAGATTTGTCCGCAATGTTTTGGTCGCGCTTGGCAATATGGGGCGCAATGCGGCGGGAGATGTGCAAAATAAAAAAAACTCGCCAAGCTAATAGAGGCGCGTTTAGAGGACGGCTCGCCTTTGGTGCGTGGCATGGCGGTGTGGGCATGGGCGCATTTTGTAGAAAAAGATATTGTGCAAAAACGCGCACAGGCGGCTTTGCAAACAGAAAAAAATAAAAGCGTGCGCGAAGAATGGGAGGCATGTTTATGACAGGCCAACAATTTATTATGTTTCGGCTTTGGTTTTTGCGCCGAAGCATTGGTGAAAATTTTACCGCCCGATTGGCAGGTGCAGCGCGACAACACGCAGCGTAAAGAAAAATGTGAAATGGGTTGGCGGGGCGAAATATCACGCCCATTTTATTTGATAATGTTAAAGAAGTGTCGGCGGCGATAGAAAAGGCCACGCATATTTTAATTTCTGCCCCGCCCGATGAAAATGGCGATGCGGTTTTACATTTATATGGCACCGCTTTGGCCCGCCGTCCCGTGCCATTTGATTGGCTGGGCTATTTATCCACCACAGGCGTTTATGGCGATTATGGCGGCGCGTGGATAGATGAGGACGCCGCGCTCAAACCCGCGCTGGAAGGGCGTGTCGCCGCAAGGCAGGCGGCAGAGGCGGCGTGGCGGGCGACCGATTTGCCCGTGCATATTTTTCGGCTGGCGGGGATTTACGGCCCTTATCGCAATAATTTAACCGCCCTTATGCAGGGGACGGCCAAGCGTATTGTTAAAAACGGGCATTTTTTCTGCCGTATTCATGTTGATGATGTCGCGCAAATTTTGCGGGCGTCTATGGACCAGCCCAAGGCGGGGCGGGTTTATAATGTGTGCGATGATGAACCCGCCGCCGCCCATGAGGTGACAGAATTTGCCGCAAAATTGCTTGGCCAAACCCCGCCGCCTTTAATGGCGTTTGAGGAAGCGGTGCAAAAAGGGGTGTTGTCTGATATGGCGCAAAGTTTTTACGCCGCGTCTCGGCGGGTGCGTAATGGGCGGGTTAAAAAAGAATTGGGTGTGCGTTTGCTTTATCCCAATTATCGCGCTGGCCTCACCGCGCTTTATGAAACGGGCGCGTATGGTCAAAAACCATCATAAAGCAAGTCTAAGGTTTTGGTGAGCAAAGCCAAATGCGGCGGGTCGGAAAGGCTGTGGTCGCCGCGCTTAATTAAATGCACATCAACATCGGTGCTGGTCAAAGCATCGGATATGTCTAATGATAATGCCCACGGCACGGCTTCATCTTGCACCCCGTGCAAAATCCGCACCGGCCCTTCATAGTTAATGCCGTTGGCGAGCATTAAATGCTCGCGGCCATCTTCAATGAGTGCTTTGGTTATCGGGTAGCCGGTTTCGTCATATTCAGACGGCAAATAGGTGATGCCGTTTTTTTGCAATTCATTTTTCTGGGCGGTGGAAAATTTTTGCCACATAAGGCGGTCGGTCATATCTGCGGCGGGCGCAATGAGAACCAAAGCGGCAATGCGTTCGGGCATGTCTTGTGCCATCATCAAAGCGAGCCAGCCGCCAAAGCTAGAACCAATGAGAATTTGCTTGGCCTTGCGTGAGGCGGGTCAACACTTCGCGGGTTTCTTTGCGCCAATGGCTCACGGTTTTATCGCGCATATCGCCGCTAGATTGGCCATGCCCCGAATAATCAAAACGCAAAGCGGCGCGGTTGTTTTGGGCGGCATAGGCGGCCATGGTGCTGGCCTTCGCGCCCGCCATATCGGATAAAAAGCCGGGCAGGAAAACCAGTCCGGGCGCGTCTGTGCCGCCTTTGGTCGCCATATAGGCGATTTTTTCCTGCTCCCATGTGAGCCATTGCAGTTTTTCTGCTGGCATTTTGTCCCTCATCTTTCTATAGACATAAGAGATGACCAAACCAATTTCTTGCACAGGATTGCGCGTGTTGCAAATTATTCCGCGCCTTGAGGGCGGCGGGGCAGAAGCCACGACGGTGGAAATCAGCCGCGCTTTGACGGCGGCGGGGGGGCAGAGCTTTGTCGCCACCCAAGGCGGGGCGATGGTTGATGATGTGCGCCGTGCGGGCGGGGAAGTTTTTTCTTTGCGCGTGGCGTCTAAAAATCCGTGGCGTATGTGGCGCAATGTGAAATATCTGCACCAGCTTTGCGTGGCTATGAAAATAGATATTATCCATGCGCGGTCGCGTGCGCCTGCATGGTCGGCTTTTTTTGCCGCCAAACGGGCGGGCATAGATTTTGTGACCACCTATCATAGTAAAGTGCATGCACGCCCGCGCCTGAAAGTGTTTTATAATTCTATCATGGCGCGCGGGGTGAAGGTGATTGCCAATTCCGCGTTCACCGCCAAGCGCATTGAGGCTGTGCATGGCACGCCGAAAGAAAATATCATCACAATTCCGCGCGGGTGCGATGCGGCGCGATTTGATGCGCGGCAATTTTCTGACGGCGCAATACAAAAACGCCGCACCGCTTGGGGTGTGGGCGCGGATGATGTGTTGTTGATTTGCCCCGCCCGACTGACGCGCTGGAAAGGGCAGGAAATTTTAATTGATGCGCTGGGTGATGTTGTCGCGGGTGCGGGTGCGGGCGAAAAAGTAAAATTGCTTTTTATTGGCGGTGATAAAAAAAGCGGGGCTTATGCAGACAGCCTTAAACGCCGTGCGGCGCAAGCGGGCATAGGCGATAAAATTATTTTCGCGGGCCATGTGGCGGCGGCGGATATGCCTTTGGCTTATGCGGCGGGCGATGTGGCGGTGTTGCCTTCGCTAGAGGCCGAGCCTTTTGGCCGCACCGCCATAGAAGCGCAAGCGGCGGGCTTGCCCGTGATTGCATCGGATGCGGGCGGGTTTTGCGAAACAGTTAAAATGGCAGGCGAAATTGCCGCCGATTCCCCTGCCCAAGGGTGGCGCGTGGCGGCGGGCGAAAAAGCGGCTTTGGCCGATGCTTTACGCCATGCCTTAACGCTCACCCCGCAAGCTCGCGCCGAAATGGGCGGCCACGCCCGCGATTTTATCGCCCAGCATTACACGCTTGAAGCCATGTGCGATAAGACTTTGCGGCTTTATTTGGATATTATGCAAGGCAGAAAAACATAAAAACCCCCCTTGACTTCCAGTCGCAGGCGCATGAACATGGCCGCATGGGAAACATTCCCGCTCGCGTTTATTATGCAACCATAGAGGAGACAGACAAATTACTCGCAGACCATTACCCGCGCAACCATCGCGCCAACAAGGCCCACGTGTGAACCAAATGATAACACATGACAAAGTGATGCTCATTGACGATGAAGGCGAAAAACGCGGCGTCGTCAGCCTTGCCGAAGCCCTTAATATCGCCGCCAATGCCGAGCTTGATTTGGTTGAAGTCTCCCCCAATGCCAGCCCACCCGTTTGCAAGGTGCTGGATTATGGCAAACTCAAATATCAAAATCAGAAAAAAGCCAATGAAGCACGCAAAAAGCAAAAAACCGTAGATGTAAAAGAAATTAAACTGCGCCCAAACATTGATACGCATGATTATGATGTCAAAATGCGTAGCGTGGAAAAATTTATCAATGCTGGCGATAAGGTGAAAGTCACCATGCGCTTTCGTGGGCGCGAAATGGCGCACCAAGATTTAGGCCGTGCGCTGCTTGACCGCGTGCGTGACCAGTTTGAAGAAACCGCTAAAATTGAAGCGACGCCTAAAATGGAAGGCCGCCAAATGGTGATGGTGCTGGCCCCGAAATAGGGGGGTGGCTCAAGGGGGGGGCGGCTCAAGGGGGGGGCGGCTTATTATTTTTTTGCTTATTTGCTGAAAATACAGAACCACATAAATGCAGGGCCACCCTGCCGAAACAGGGTGACCGTTGCGCTTAAGGCGCTAAAAGTCCCTAAGGGGGTTGACTATTATTCTACGCAATTCGTGGCAAAAGGCAATAGTTATTTTCAGATACTAAAGCGCGGGCGGGTTATATTTTTCAGGCCGCACAATTTCCTGACCCTTTTTCGGTTTCATGCGAGCAGGCAGTAGGGCGCGTTTTAGATGCCGCCTTTTGATTTGCTTCCAATCATGACCCAATCCACGCATTTCAAGATTTGACCGAAAGGGCGGGAAAAGTATTTGGATATGCTTGTTAGGAAAATCCTTTTTTATTTTACGAATGGGGCTGGCCAAATCAGTGTCGCCCGACACAAGATAGAGGTCATCAAAAATATCGCGGTGGGCGGCATCAATCATTTCCACAGCGATATTCACATCGGTTTCTTTTTCTTCATGGGTTTGAAATATGCGGTTACATTTTCTGCATTTTTTATCGCGTTGCTTAAACTGGCCGAAGACAGTTCGCACGCCTATATTGGTAAGCGCACGCACATAGGCACGGTGTCGGTGTAGCGTATCAAGGTTGCGCCAATATGCGTAGGCGGTAAAATAGACAACATCAATAATATGACTATCTTCGGGTGCAAATTGTGCGATGAGTTTTTTCAGGTCTAGCCATTTATAATAATGGGCGGTTTCTTTGTTATTATGTCCGCTAAGGCGCGGGTCGCTCAAGCCGTGATATAAATTATAGCCATCAATTAAAGCTAATATGCGGCGGGGCTGGCTCATTATTCTTCCTTAAAAATACAAGGCCACCCTGCCGAAACAAGGTGGCCATTGCGCTTAGGGCACTAAAAGTCCCTAAGGAGGTTGAGTGTTATTCTACGCAATTCGTAGCAAAAGGCAACCCCTATTTGCGCCCAATCCGTAAAATGGCGGAAAAATGGGGGTTTGAGGGCGGTTAAAGGGCTTGCAATCTGCCATTATGGCGTATAAAACAAGGCTCATACGGGGTTGTCTGGCTAAGGGCTGCCATGAGAACCCGCAATGCAACCGATTATTGTTGAGATTACAGGAGCGCAAAATGCCCAAATTAAAGACCAAAAGCGGCGCGAAAAAGCGTTTTAAGCTGACCGCTTCGGGCAAGGTAACATCTGCCCATGCCGGCAAACGCCATGGCATGATTAAACGCACCAATAAACAAATTCGCAATTTACGCGGCACGCGCAGTCTCTCTGCGCCCGATGCGCGGATTGTGAAAAAATTTCTGCCTTACGGCTAGGGGGGCGCTATGTCACGGATAAAACGCGGCGTTACATCTCATGCGCGGCACAAAAAAACGCTGGAAAAAGCCAAAGGCTATTACGGACGGCGCAAAAATACCATTCGGGTGGCAAAGCAAGCCGTCACCAAAGCGGGGCAATATGCTTACCGCGATCGGCGCACCCGCAAACGCAATTTCCGTTCGCTGTGGATACAGCGCATCAATGCCGCCTCGCGCCAGCACGGGCTAAGCTATGGGCGGCTCATTGACGGGCTAACAAAATCGGGCGTTGAAATTGACCGCAAAGTGCTGGCCGATTTGGCCGTGCATGAGCCGGTGGCATTTGAAGCACTGGTTGAACAAGCACGCACCGCCCTACATTAGGGAGCAAACGCATGGCTGATTGGGACGGGCTTGAAAAGGAACTTCTCGCCGCAATTACTGTTGCCAATGATTTGCGCGATTTAGAAAATCTGCGCGTGGCGGCTTTGGGCAAAAAAGGTTCGGTTTCGGCTTTGCTCAAAACGCTCGGCACAATGGACGATGCAGAACGCCGCGAAAAATCCCCACAGCTCAACGCGCTTAAAACCCGCATCACAGAAGCGATTGAAAGCCGCAAAGCCACGCTGGAACGCGCCGTTTTAGATGCGCGGCTGGCGGAAGAAAAGCTTGATGTCAGCCTGCCCGTTTCGCACATAGGCGCAGAGCAGGGGCGGGTCCACCCCATTTCGCAAGTGACGGAAGAAATCACCGCGATTTTTGCCGATATGGGTTTTAGTGTCGCCGAAGGCCCAGATATTGAAAATGATTTTTACAATTTCACTGCGCTCAACATTCCCGAAAGCCACCCCGCACGGCAAATGCATGATACTTTTTATTTCCCGCCTCATGAAAAGGGAGCCGATAAAGGGGAAAGGCTTTTATTGCGAACCCATACATCGCCCGTGCAAATTCGCACAATGGAAAAAACCAAACCGCCTTTACGCATTATCGCGCCCGGGCGGACTTATCGTTGCGATAGCGACCAAACCCATACGCCCATGTTTCACCAAATTGAAGGGCTGGTGATTGATGAAGACACGCATTTGGGGCATCTCAAATGGGTGCTGGAAGAATTTCTCGCCAGCTTTTTTGAAGTAGAGCGCGTGGGTCTGCGTATGCGGCCCAGCTATTTTCCTTTTACCGAGCCAAGCATGGAAGTGGATGTGCAATGCGACCGAAGTGGCGGGGTGTTGCGCTTTGGGCAAGGCACAGATTGGATGGAAATTCTCGGCTGCGGCATGGTTCACCCGAAAGTGCTGGCACAAGTTGGGCTGGACGCAGAAAAATTTCAAGGCTTCGCCTTTGGCTTGGGCATTGATAGGCTGGCCATGCTGAAATATGGCATGCCCGATTTACGCGCCTTTTTTGATGCCGATTTGCGCTGGCTGAAACATTACGGCTTTTCGGCTTTTAACATGCCTTCGCTCATGCGCGGGCTGTCGCAAGATGAGGGGGCGTAAATGAAATTCACCCTGTCATGGCTGTTGGAGCATTTGCAAAGCAAAGCAAAGCTGGACGAAATTTGCGACACGCTGAATCTTATCGGGCTTGAAGTGGAGGCCGTGACCAACCCTGCCGATAGGCTGGCGGGGTTTGAGGTGGCCGAAATTATCGCCTGTGCGCCGCACCCCAATGCCGATAAATTGCAAATTTGCACGGTGGCGTCTTCGCAAGGCACGCAAGAGCTGGTATGCGGTGCGCCCAATGCAAAGGCGGGTTTGAAAACCATTTTGGCCCGCGAAGGCGCGGTGATACCCGCCAATGGCATGGTGCTGGGCAAAGCCAAAATTCGCGGCGTGGAAAGTTGCGGCATGTTATGTTCGCCCGCCGAATTGGAACTGTCCGATGATGGCGCGGGCATTATTGAACTGGACGCAAGCGCGGCGGTCGGCATGGCGGCGGCGGAAGCCTTGGGGCAGACGGATGCGGTGATTGAAATTGCGGTCACACCCAATCGGCCTGACTGTTTGGGTGTGCGCGGCATTGCGCGAGATTTAGCGGCGGCGGGTTTGGGCGTGCTGAAAGAGCAGAAGGTTAGGCCCGTCAAAGCGGCATTTGACAATCCAGTGAAAATAAATGTCACCACGCCGCATTGCCCTGCTTTTGCCGGATGCGTGGTGCGCGGGGTGAAAAACACCACTTCGCCCGATTGGCTGGCGCAACGTTTACGCGCCATTGGTCTGCGCCCTATTAACGCGCTGGTGGATATTACCAATTATATTTCTTACGATTTAGGACGGCCCTTGCATGTTTATGATATGGCGCATTTATCGGGCGCGGTAACGGCGCGTGCGGGCATAGCGGGCGAGGTTTTCACCGCTTTAGATGAGCGTGAATATAAGGTGACGAAAGATGATTGCGTCATTGCCGATGATAAAAAGATTTTGGGCTTTGGCGGCGTCATGGGCGGGGCGGATTCCGGCTGCACAGAGGCGACCACCGATGTGCTGATTGAAAGCGCGTATTTCACCCCGCAAGCCGTAGCCGAAACGGGGCGGCGGCATAATTTAGACAGCGATGCCCGTCACCGCTTTGAGCGCGGCATTGACCCGCAATCTGTGGAAGCGGGGCTGGCTTTGGCCACGCGCATGGTGGTGGATTTATGCGGCGGCAAAGCGTCGGGCGTGACACTGGCGGGCAAGCTCCCGCCCGCGCCCAAAGCGATTGCGTTTGACCCCGCACGGGTGCAAAAACTCACAGGCGTTAATGTGCCGCAAAAAACCATGCAGGATATTTTGCAAAGTTTGGGCTTTGCGGTGCGGGCGGATAAAAAACGCCTTGCCGTAACCCCGCCAAGTTGGCGGCCCGATATTGACGGGGCGGCTGATTTGGTGGAAGAAATTATCCGCATTTATGGGTTAGATAAAATCCCGCCCGTGCCTTTGCCGCGCCCTTATGCGGTGGCACGGCCTGTGTTAACGGTTTTGCAAAAACGGCTGAGCCTTGCCCGCCGTGTGCTGGCCGGACGCGGCATGGTGGAAGCGGTGACATGGTCTTTTATTCCCCACGCCCATGCCCAGCGTTTTGGGGCGGGTGAAGATTTGCGGCTGGCCAATCCGATTTCGGTGGAAATGGCAACCATGCGCCCCAGCCTTTTGCCGGGTCTGTTGCAAGCGGTCGGGCGCAATTTGGATAAGGGGCTGAATGATTTCGCGCTGTTTGAAATTGGCCAAGCCTTTACCGCCCGCCAACCCAATGCACAACATATGGCGGCGGCGGGGGTGCGCTGTGGGCATGAGGCGGGCCGCCATTGGGCGCAAAAACAAAAAGCGGTTGATGTCTATGCCGCCAAGGGTGACGCGGAAGCGGTGCTGGCGTCTTACGGGGTTGATGTGCAGGCTTTGCATGTGGCGGCGGACGCGCCCGATTGGTATCACCCCGCACGGTCGGGGGTTTTGTCTTACGACAAAAAAACGCCTTTGGCCGTGTTCGGCGCGTTGCACCCGCAAATGGAAAAGATATTTGATATAAAGGCGGCCTTAGTGGGCTTTGAAGTTTATTTGGAAAACCTGCCCGCCCCGAAAGACGGCAAAAGCAAAAGCCGCGCCGTGTTGGAAGTGCCAAAATTCCAAGCTGTGCGCCGCGATTTTGCTTTTGAAGTCGGCGCAGAAGTGGCGGCGGGCGTGCTTATCAAGGCGGCGTGGGCGGCGGATAAAAAACTCGTCACCGCCGTGCGCCTGTTTGACGCTTTTGAAGGCGGCACGCTGGGCGCGGGCAGAAAATCGCTGGGGCTGGAAGTGGTGCTGCAACCCACCACCGCCACGCTGACCGATGCCGAAATTGACGCAGTGTCGGCCAAAATCATCGCGGCGGTGGAAAAGGCCTCAGGCGGCAAATTGCGCGGATGATTTTTGCCCGCCGCAATGCTATACCCCTTTTATGACCGCGCTTGATAAAATTCGTAATTTTTCCATCATTGCCCATATTGACCATGGCAAATCCACGCTGGCCGATAGGTTGATTCAAATGACGGGCGGGCTGTCGGCACGCGAAATGCAAGAGCAGGTGTTGGACAATATGGATATTGAACGCGAGCGCGGCATTACCATTAAAGCCCAAACCGTGCGGCTGGATTATAAGGCGGCAGACGGGCAGACCTATCAGCTGAATTTAATTGACACGCCGGGCCATGTGGATTTTGCCTATGAGGTCAACCGTTCGCTGGCCGCGTGCGAGGGTTCGCTTTTGGTGGTGGACGCATCGCAAGGCGTGGAAGCGCAAACGCTGGCCAATGTGTATCAGGCCATTGCGGTGAACCACGACATTGTGCCTGTGCTGAACAAGGTGGATTTGCCTTCCGCCGATTGCGCCCGCGTGCGCGAGCAAATTGAAAATGTTATCGGGCTAGACGCATCGGGCGCGGTGGAAATTTCGGCCAAAACCGGACAAGGCATTGACGCGGTGCTTGAAGCGATTGTCACACAGCTGCCGCCGCCAAAAGGAAACGCAAGGGGCGGACGCGCCGCTTAAAGCCATGCTGGTGGACAGCCGCTATGATGCTTATTTGGGCGTGGTCGTGCTGGTGCGCGTGATAGACGGGGTTATGAAAAAGGGGCAAAAAATTCGCATGATGTCCACGGGCGCGACTTATACGATTGACCGCTTGGGCGTGTTTCGCCCCAAAGATGAAACCGTGAGACGCGCTGGGCGCGGGCGAAATTGGCTATTTCACCGCCGCCATTAAAGAAGTGGCCGACACGCGGGTGGGCGACACGCTGACCGATGACCGCCGCCCCTGCGCCGATATGTTGGCGGGGTTCAAACCCGCACGGCCTGTGGTTTTTTGCGGGCTGTTCCCCGTGGATAGCGCGGCGTTTGAAAATTTGCGCGAAGCGATGGGGCGGCTGCGGCTCAATGATGCGGGCTTTGAATTTGAAATGGAAAGCAGCGCGGCTTTGGGTTTTGGTTTTCGCTGCGGCTTTTTAGGGCTGTTGCATTTAGAAATTATCCGCGAGCGCATTGAACGCGAATTTGATATTGACCTGATAACCACCGCGCCAAGCGTGGTGTATCATTTGCACATGACCGATGGCGCGATGATTGAAATGCACAATCCCGCCGACATGCCCGATGTGGTGAAAATTGAGCGCATTGAAGAGCCGTGGATTAAGGCGTCTATTCTTGTGCCAGATGATTATATGGGCGCGGTGCTGAAACTGTGCGAAGACCGCCGCGGGCGGCAGCTGAATATGAGCTATGCGGGCAGTCGCGCCGTGCTGGAATACGCGCTGCCGCTAAATGAGGTGGTGTTTGATTTTTACGACAGGCTGAAATCGGCGACCAAGGGCTATGCCAGTTTTGACTATGCGATTAGCGGCTATGAAAAAGGCGATTTGGTGAAAATGGCGATTTTGGTGAATGGCGAGGCGGTGGACGCGCTTTCTACGGTGGTGCATCGGGGCCGCGCTGAGCTGCGCGGGCGGGCCATGTGCGAGAAGTTGAAGGAACTTATCCCGCGCCATTTGTTCAAAATTCCGGTGCAGGCCGCGCTGGGCGGAAAAATTATTGCGCGGGAAACCATTGCGGCCTTGCGGAAAGATGTCACGGCGAAATGTTATGGCGGCGATGCGACCCGTAAACGCAAATTGCTGGACAGGCAAAAAGAAGGCAAAAAGAAAATGCGCCAATTCGGCAAGGTGGATATTCCCCAAGACGCTTTCATCGCCGCCCTGAAAATGGACGATTCAGGGGGTGGGGTTTTTTGGCGGGCGGCTGTGCCGTCGCGGCGCGCTGAGCCGCGCCGCCGCCGCGCTTTTTTTGGGGGGCGAAATGGACGATTAGGGGGTGGGGTTGATTTTGATGCGGGACATTGTAAGGTTTCGCAGGCAATAGCCGGACAGGTGGCCGAGTGGCTTAAGGCGCACGCTTGGAAAGCGTGTAGGCGTTAATAGCGTCTCGCGGGTTCGAATCCCGCCCTGTCCGCCAGCCGTGCTGTTTACACAGATTTGGCCAGTGCGATTGCGCGAATGAATGGCAATTCATTTTTGCTTAAGGCGGCGCGGTAGGCGGTTGTTTCGCCGCGTCTGACGCCGAGATAGAGGCTTTTGAAAATGCCTTTTTTGCCAAGCGGCAATAGCTCATTTAACGGCATTTTATTGTGGGTTGGGCATGGCAAGGAGGCCGTCAGGTTTTCTGATGACCGCCTTTGAAAAAGTTAAAAAGAAAGGCGATGCCGCAATCTTGGATAGACAGGCAAATAGGCGGTCACAGTGGTGTTAATTGGTTCCCAAACTTATAAAAGACGCTTTGTGAAATATGAGATTGAAAAGTCCATTCAGCGAAGGAACGGTCTTTTGGGTATCCATATAAACAATATCAAAGGACGAGACGGCAAAACTAAGCTGCTGCTTGGTAAGAATCCTCTTGAGGGGCATCAGATAAAAGTTAAGCCGGAGATTCCCTTCTTATCAGATTATGAGACAGCCGCTTCAGATTACTATAAAACATACGGTAGTGGATTAGAACAGTTACTCCGGCCGCCATATGACATAATCGCAGCAAATATTGGTGACTGGGTAGAAGAGGCAGCTCGTTTGGCGAGACGATAAACAAAAAGCCATCATTAGGGCGGTTGGCCGCGCTACTCCCCCATGAGTTTTACCAATTTCTCGCGCACGGTGGCGGCGTTGGGAATGAGGCTGGTTTGGCGCAATGTGTGGATTTCATTTGCCGTATAGGGCGTGTGTGTCGGCGGGATATTGTCGGGGTCAAAGGTGTGCAACATCCAATTTGTTAAATTCGCCAGCCGTGCTGTTTACACAGATTTGGCCAATGCGATAAAGGCGGCGCGGTAGGCGGTTGTTTCGCCGCGTCTGACGCCGAGATAGAGGCTTTTGAAAATGCCTTTTTTGCCAAGCGGCAAGCTCTTTAACGGCATTTTATTTTTGTAATCATCAACCAGCCAAGACGGCATAGCGGTGATGCCTCTTTGCGCCGCAACCATTTCTAGCATAATGTCTGTGGACTCAACCGTTCTGTGTTTGATTGGCATGACCGCCGCAGGCAGAAAAAATTGCGTGAATATATCCAGCCGTGCGCGTTCCACAGGATACGTCAACAAAGTTTCCTGCTGTAAATCCTCTGCTTTAATGAAAGGTTTTTTCGCAAGCGCATGGTTTTTCGCCACAACCAAAACAAGTTCATAATCAAAAACCTTGTGAAAAATAATACTCTTTTTTTTCAAAGGGTCAGGCGTAAGCAAAATATCAATATCGCGGCGAAACAAAGCAGCCATGCCGCCAAATTGAAATTCCTGTCTTATGTCAAGCTCCACATTCGGCCATTGATTGAGATAGGGCCTGACAATGCGTAACAGCCAGCGATAACAGGGATAACATTCCATGCCGATGGTCAGCAGGCCGGTTTTGCCCTCGGCAAAAGCGCGCATCTGCTCTTCGGCATGCTCAAATTCCGGCAACAGCCTGTCCGATAATTTCAAAAGATAAACACCCGCTTGCGTTAACTGAATTTTGCGCCCCGAAATCGTCCATAAGGCCACGCCCAATGCCGCTTCCAGTTTGCGAATGGCATGGCTCAAAGCCGATTGCGTTAGGCACAGCTCCCGCGCCGCCAAAGTCAGCGAGCCTTGGCGTTGCACCTGTTGCAATATGTTGAGATGGTGGCGTTCAAGCATGAATTATTTTCAACCTTATATGATAAAATATCACTTTTATTCATAATTCATTTCACTAAGAAGGTAAAGCAATAATTTATCTAGGAGTGGTTTAGGTGCAGATTCACAATTTGGGATTTCCCCGCATTGGCGCGGCGCGTGAGTTAAAATTCGCGCTTGAAAGATATTGGCGCAAAGATATTTCGCAAGCCGAGCTTGAGCAAACCGCGAAAACCATTCGCCAAACAAGCTGGGCGGCGCAGGCGTGTTTGGACCATGTGCCGATTGGTGATTTTTCTTTTTATGACCAAGTGCTGGATACCAGCTTTCTTGTCGGCAATGTGCCGCACCGCATTGCGAAACTGGGCGGGGCGGATTTTAATCAGTATTTCCGTGTGGCGCGTGGCCAATGCCCCGATGATAGCCAATCGCAAAATATCGCGGCGGGCGAAATGACAAAATGGTTTGACACGAATTACCATTATATTGTTCCCGAATTTACACACCATACGCGATTTTCTCTGCACGCCGAAGCACTGCTGAAACAAATTGAAGAAGCCCAAGCGCAAAATGTAAACGCCAAGCCCGTGATTATCGGCCCGGTCACCTATCTTTGGTTGGGTAAATCAAAAGACGACACAAACAAGCTGAATCTTTTGCCATCGCTGACGGCTGTTTACAAAGAATTGCTCGCCAAGCTGGCGCAAGCGGGGCTTGACTGGGTGCAAATTGATGAGCCAATTCTTGTGACTGAATTGGACGCGCAATGGCGGCACGCTTTCCAAACCAGCTATGCGACATTGGCACAAAGCGGCGTTAACATTCTTTTGGCCAGCTATTTCGGCGCACTGCAAAATAATCTCGCATGGGCTTTTGATTTGCCCGTTGACGGCTGGCATATTGATGCCGTGCGCGGGCGCGGTGATGTGGACAATGCGGTCAAAGCCCTGCCAGAGGGAAAAATCCTTTCGCTGGGCGTGATTGACGGGCGGAATATATGGAAAACAGATTTAACCGCTGTGCTGGATTGGCTTGAACCCATCGCCGCACAGCTTAAGGCGCGTTTGTGGCTTGCGCCATCTTGCTCTCTTTTGCATGTGCCGATTGATTTGACGCGTGAGAAAAAACTTGACCCTGAAATTGCGTCATGGCTGGCCTTTGCGGTGCAGAAACTTGAAGAATTGCACATTTTGAAACAAGCCCTCAATGAAACCCGCGCCAGTGTCGCCTACGCCTTGTCGGATAATGCGGCGGCTGTAGAAAATCGCCGCCATTCCAAACATATTCACAAAGCCGCGGTGCAACAGGCGGTCAAAACGCGCTCGGCTGATATGGCACGGCGGCACTCTTCTTATCCCGCACGGCAAAAAAAGCAACTGGCGCATATTAAATTGCCCACATTCCCCACGACAACAATCGGCTCTTTCCCCCAAACCGATGACATACGCAAAGCGCGGCGGGATTTTCGTCAAGGCGCGATGGGTGAGGCCGCTTATGAGAATTTAATCAAAAAAGAAATTTCTAACATTGTGCGCCAACAAGAAGAAATTGGTCTTGATGTGCTGGTGCATGGCGAGCCAGAGCGCAATGATATGGTGGAGTATTTCGCCGCGCAATTGGAAGGGTTTGCCATTTCCCAATTTGGTTGGGTGCAATCTTATGGCTCGCGCTGTGTTAAGCCGCCCATTTTGTTTGGCGATGTCACGCGCCCGCACCCTATGACGGTTGCGTGGACGGCATACGCGCAATCTTTGACGCAAAAACCAATGAAAGGCATGTTGACGGGGCCGGTGACGATTCTCAACTGGTCTTTTGTGCGTGATGACCAGCCGCGCCGTGAAACTTGCTACCAGCTTGCCCTTGCAATACGCGCAGAGGTGCGTGACCTAGAAAAAGCGGGCATTAATATCATTCAAATTGATGAACCTGCTTTGCGCGAAGGCTTGCCCCTGCGCCAATCCCAATGGCCGCATTATTTAGATTGGGCGATTGACTCTTTTCGGATAACCGCCAGCATTGCCGCCGATGAAACACAAATTCACACGCATATGTGTTATTCTAAATTCAATGATATTATTGAAGACATTGCAAAAATGGACGCCGATGTTATTACGATTGAAACTTCGCGCTCTGATATGGAATTGCTTGAGGTGTTCAAAACTTTCAACTATCCCAATGAAATTGGCCCGGGCGTTTATGATATTCATGCGCCCAATATCCCAAAAGAGGCATATATGGTTCAGCTTATGCACAAAGCCGCCGCGCTTATTGCGCCCGAACGGCTTTGGGTCAATCCCGATTGCGGGTTAAAAACACGTCATTGGCGTGAAGTGATACCATCGCTTCAAAATATGGTTGCGGCGGCGCAAACCTTGCGCCAAACAAAAAGCCATCATTAGGGCGGTTGGCTGCGCTCACTCCCCCATGAGTTTTACCAATTTCTCGCGCACGGTGGCGGCGTTGGGAATGAGGCTGGTTTGGCGCAGGGTGTGGATTTCGTCTGCCGTATAGGGCGTGTGGTGCGGCGGGATATTGTCGGGGTCAAATTCGCGCAACATCCAATTTGTTAAATTGGCCAGCCGCGCATCGCTCATGGGCGCGTTGGCCACGCCCGGCACTTGTATGAGATAAGCGCGTCCGCCTTGCACAGATAAAAACTTGCTCATCTCACCCGCCAAAAGCGGCATGCCCTCGCGGGCAATTTCGCCGCCCATGCCGTGACAGCCGCGACAATGTAGCACCCAATCCTGCTCGGCCAGCGCAGGGTTGATTTTTTCCTGCGCCTGAATCGGCGCGGGCAGAAAAAACACGGCGCAAAGCGCGAAAAGGGCGCGGGCGGCGTGTCGCAAAGCCGCGAGTGAGGGGGCGGCGGTGTGCGGGGTGCGGGCGATACGCGAAAGGGGTGCGGTGGCACGCGAAAAAAAGGAATAGATGAAATTGGCGGGTGTGATTATGTGCCGCCGCGCTTGGGTGCGAACCGCGCATAGGGTGCGGGTTAAGATGGTCGGCAGGGTGCGGCGTGTGAGGGGTGCGGGGGCGGGCGTCATTTGTTTTTATGGGGTGCGGGGGCAGGGCGGGTCATTTGTTTTTATGTTCAAAACAGATTGGCGTAAGCCTTGCAGGGCGGGGTCTTTAATGGGGTTTTGGCGGATATAGGCAATGGCGGCTTGGGTGAAGAAAGGCGTTTTGGCGTGGGTGGCTTTTTGTTGCGGCGTGGCGAATTTTTCCACCAGCCGATTGAGCAGGGCCAGCATTTCGGCATCGTTAAGGTCGGCAACAATGGCGGGCATGACGCCAAAATAAGTTTGCGCCCCGACACGGATTTGGCCTTGCATGCCATGAATAATAATTTGGACAAGATAATCACGCCCCTTTTGTGTGTCAAAAAATTGCGTGATATGCCCCGCTAAGGGTGGGAACGCACCAACCACGCCTTCGCCATTTTGCAAATGGCACACCGCGCATCTTTGATAGGGGTCATTTGTTTCGCCAGTTTCTTGGCCAAAGGCAGGGGCGCAAAAGACCACGCCCAGCACCAGCCAAATCTTTTTATTGTGCATGAGTGTGCTATTCGTCTATTCGTCTAAAGCCAGCCCCAAAATCACCGCCGTGGAGCAATGATAAACGCGGCTCTCCGCACCCAAGCACCAGTTAATATCATTGTTTTTTTGCGGGCGAATAATCGGGCGGTCATCATCATTGCGGTTGCACAAGCATCGGCCACAGCTTTCTGAGCCGCAACAATCATTATAGGAAATAATGTAGTTCTTTTTATCGGCGGGGTTTTCGCATGTGCCAATCCATGTAATGGGCGACATTTCTGTGCCGGGCGGGCAGGCATTTTGCGTGCCGCCACAGCAGGCGCAGATAAAGCCGTCAATGCCGCAATAACGCCAATAATCGCATGAGGTCGGGTCGCCCGGGTCCATTGGATTGCCCGTGCTTTGCGGGGCGACGCCGGGAAAGCCATTATCGCTGGCAGGAGCGGCGCGGGCGACGGGTAAAAGTGGGAGGGCGGCTTGTCCAGCCAGCACCCCGCCTAACAATCCTAACAGACTGCGGCGCGAAGTTTTACGCGCCAAGCGGCGCATCATTTTTTCTGAAATGGCGTTAAATTTATCCTGCATCTTTCTGCTCTCCTGTTTTATGGGTCGCAACATATTCTTGCAATGAGGCGATTTTCATTTCTTCGGCTTCAAATAGGCTTTCAATATGCTCGCGGGTGTTGACCAGCCCCATAGCGGAAATTTTCGCCGTCTTATCAATTAAAAAAGCATAAGGCAATTTGCTCACGCCGTAAATCATGCCGAGCTGGTCGGAAATAAGATATTGGCCACGCGGCAGTTCATGGCGGGCAATAAAATCTTCATGCAGTTGCACATCATCGCCCGCACTGGCGTAAATCACATTGGTATGCCCCGCATGGGCAAATTGCTTGACCACAGGCAAAAGGGTTTTGCACACCACACAAGAAGGCGAAAGGAAA
Source organism: Parvibaculaceae bacterium (assembly GCA_965219965.1). Lineage (GTDB taxonomy): Bacteria > Pseudomonadota > Alphaproteobacteria > RS24 > RS24. The sequence continues at coordinate 1,165,172 of OZ244796.1, read as the reverse complement.
AAGAGCAGGGTCTTTTCTGTGCCGTGCGGCGTGCCAATGTTAAGCGTTTCGCCCAACAGATTGGTCAGTGCCATTTCAGGGGCGGCATCACCCGTTTTAAGCTGGGCGTTCATGGCCAACGCACCGGCAGGGGCGACGCGCTCAAACAAAACGCCAAATTGGCGCAACAAAGCGAGGTTCACCACAACCAGTGCGGCAAAACCAAGCCAAAGGCCAATGATGGAATAGAAAATGAAATTATCCATGCGCCGCGCCCCCTTTATTTTTGGCAGGCATTAACAGGCCCAGCCATTCATCGGCAAATAAATAAAGGGCAAAGCCAAACGCCGCCGTCATAGCGGGCAGGGCAAATTGCGCGAAAGGTAAGGCGGGCGGGGTGAAAGAGGTGGCCAGCGCGACAAAGCCAAAACTGGCGGCCAGCAATAGCCCATTGCGGCCTAAAAGCCAAAAGGCTTTAGGGCGTGGGGCGCGGGCGGATGTCCAGTGACAGCCGCAGTCAAAATCAAAATGCCCACGGGCAAAATTTATGCCCAAAGCGAGGGTGTAAAGGCTAACCAATGCGGCGGCCATCATCGCGCCCGTAAGCGGGTTGGTGATAAAGGGCGTGGTGCTAAGCGCGAGGAGCGTGGCGGATTCAGCACTGATGATAAAGCCAGCAACAGGGCGGACGGCAAAATCGGGCAGGAGGTGATAGCCTTTGATAATGTCAATAAAGCGGTGCGTGTCGGCGAGCTTGCTCAAAAACCCGTGCAGAAATAACAGCGCGAAAAATACTTGCAAAAAAGAAAAAATAAATGCGTTCATGGTTTGCTTCCTATGGTTTGTTATTGTGCCGCGTAAATGGTTAGCGGCATAGACGCGCCCCAACCGCCAATGGTTTTGAGCTTATTGCGCCCTGCCGTGTCATAAACATCTAGCTCCATATTGATATTGGTGACGGCCAAAACGGGCGCGGGGCTTTTGGTGGCCTCAATGGAAAAGCCATCGGTTTCCAACACAATCACATCGGCCAGTTTTTTGCTTTGCGCGTCCAGCACATAAACCGCCGCGCCGCCAAATTTATGGTCGCCTTCACCCGCATTGGCGCGCATGAGAACATAAAGCTGCCCATTGCGGTCGGCAGAAATAATTTGCCAACCCGAAGGCCGCGCATTGGGCAAAGCCGACATGTGGTCATGGGGCATATCCCAAGCCCGCAGGACTTTGGCCTTATTGCCGCGCAAATCTATCGGCTGAATTTTGCCTTTGTAAGAAGTGAAATAAGCAATGCCATTATGCCATGCCGCTTTCATAAAAAGCGGGTCATTATCAATATCGTTAAAGGGCTTGGACTTGCTTTTGGCTTTGACTTGGCCGTTTTTGTCAAGGGTAATGGACAGCGCGGTGCCATCGGCGCAAAGCGTGGCAAAGCCACGTTGGCCAAGTGGATAAATAAGCGAACAGCCGGGCGTGTCAATTTCATTCACCACTTCGCGCTTTTGCAAATCCACCACAGTGACGCTAGAGGCAGGGCTGAAATTAAACACCAATGCAAAATTTTCGTCACGGGTTAATTGCAATGCTGCTTTTTGTATCACCGCTTGCAGGCGTTTATTGTCGGGCAGAATAACTTCGGCCTTTTCTTTGAGCGTGTTGGTTTGATAAATGGTTAGCACATCAATTTGCGTGCCGCGTGTGCCACGCGAATAAAAACTTTCGGCGACATAAAGCTCACCGCGTTTAAGCGATTGCTGGAACGGCCCCATGAGGGAAGCGCGAACGACACCGCGAAAATTGCGATTATCACTAAGCAAGTCAATGAGCATAAGCCGCCCTGTGGTGAGCGAGAAAAAGGCATTATCATGCGCGAAAATCCAGCTTTGGGGAATTTCTTGCGGCAACGTGGCAACATTGGGAATGGGTTCGGGCGCAAGCTGGGCAGAGGCAGAGCCAGACAAAAGTGCCACAGCTAAAACTGCATATTGAAAAGATTTATATTTGCGATACGCGCTTTTTTTAAGATAGGTGAACATAAGCCAAAGCCCTCTCATTTTGTTTTGTCAGCCATGTGCTGATATTAGACAAAAAAAGGGTCGGCTGGCAAGCCAAGCCGCTAAGGGTTTGATTTTGGGGGCTATTTAACGGGGTGCAAGCGGGCAGAAATTGACCGATTGGTCAATTATACGCGCCCCCTGATGCGCCCACCTAAAAGTGCCAATCTAGGCGGCCATAATAAAACGCGCCATTAAAACCAAAGGGTGCGTCCACTGCGTAAATATCGCCCACCCGTCCAGCCAGCGGATTTTTATCGGGGTAATTATCTAGCAGATTATCCGCACCAAGCGTGACGATAAGACCCGATTTTAATTCATAACCAATTTCGGCATCTATCAACCATTCGGCTTGGGCGGTAAAACCCGTGCCAATGGATTCGGTATTATTGTTGTAAAAGGAATCATAATAGCGCACCCGCCCCATCATTTGCCACGCCCCGCGCTGGTGATTGGCATCAATGTTAAACCGCCATGCCGGCAGGCTGCTTTCAATTAAAGCACGGTCAACCACATTAAGCAGTTGGGGATTAAATTTCTCTATTTGCGTGTCGGTATAATTAAAATTAGCCGTCCACTGCGTTTGCCCACCCCAATTTTGCGTGGTGCGGTCATATTTCATATCTATGCCCTGCGTGGTGGTTTCAAAATCATTAAGCAAAAAGCGCACCGTATCAAACCGTCCGCCGAAACTGCCCAGCGCGGTTTTATCGGCGGCGGAAAGGGGCAGGTCAGAGGAATGTAAAATGCGGTCGGTGAGCTGAATGTTGAAAAAGTCCAGCGAGAAACGCGCATCATTTGCGTCATGCACCAAACCGAAGGTGATATGCACCGCCTCTTCGGGTGTAAGCGGCACCGCGCCCTTAAATTGCGCGACCGGATGGGTGGCGGGCAAGGTGGCGGCGTCTTGCAATGTGCCGCCAATAAATTCAGTAGAAACGCGGCGGGCGTTAATTTGCCCCGCCGATGGCGCACGGAAACCCGTGCCAATCGCCCCGCGCAAAGCCCAAGCCCCGATGGCTTGCCAACGGGCGGATAGCTTGGCGTCTAGCGTGTCGCCAAAATCTTCGTAATCTTCATAACGCAAAGCCAGCCCCGTGGTGAGGCGGTCGCTATGATGCATTTGAAAATCAGCATAGGCGGCATAATTGGCCCGTTCAAATGACCCCGCCACAGAATCGGGAAAACCAACATAGCCATTTGACCCAATGCTCAACCCTTGCGCGGCGAGGATATTATCGCCTTGCGCGTCTGCATAAACAAAGGAAGAATTTTTATCGCCCGCAATAATGGTGTATTCCTCATTGCGATATTCCAAACCATAGGCGACATCCATAGGCAGGCCGAAACGGGTGGTCGCGCCCGCAAAATCAAGCGTGACGGTCAGGTCCTCTTCGGCATGGCCGCCCGGATTGAAATCGCGGATATGATTGCCTTTCGCATATTCATGCGCGAGCTGGGGGTTAATGCTGTTATTGAGGAAATACGCAATTTCATGCTTGCCGTAAGATAAAGCAAGGTCGTAGCTCCAATCATTATCCATCTGCCCGCGCCAACCCGCGACAAAGGCGAGGTCTTCCACTTCGCCAATAAAACTGGGGGTAAAACCGCCGGGCAAGGTTTCGTAAAAAGAATAGCAATTATCATCGGCTTGCACGGCGGCGAGCGCGGCGGGGTCGGGGGCGTTATTGATAATGGGGATATGGCTACAACTGGCCGCAACACCATCAAGGGCAACCACGAGAATGGTGTCGTTCGGCTCTTTCGGCCCTTTATAAACGCCGCTTCGGGTGTGCGGATTGCGATAATAAAAACCACCATCAACGGTGCGGGCGGCGAGATTCACAAAGCCGTAAAGTTCATTTTGTCCATTTAAGGGCAGTTTCATATTGGCGAGAAATTTATAATCATCTTTAACGACGGGCTGACCCCATGACGTTTGCGCGTAAGGTTGGGGGACGTGCATATTGCCCGCATCAATGAGGGCTTGAGCATCATCGCGCTGAATAACGCGCAAGCTGCGGTCTTGGCGATAGGTTTCCGCGCTTATGTTAAGCGCACCATCATGGCCAAGCGGCAAGCCGATATTATAGCCGAGCGTGGTTTTCGCCCCATCGCCGGCGGTGTATTGACCATAGCGGGCAGAAAAATGCCCGCCTTCGGCATCATCTTTCAACACAAAGTTAATGACCCCCGCAATGGCATCAGAGCCATATTGGGCGGACGCGCCATCAAGCAAAACTTCCACGCGCTCTAGTGCGATAATGGGAATGGAAGAAATATCAGGCGCGTGCGAGCCATCGGACAGCCCACCGCCCAACACGGTAATAACGGAAGAACGGTGGCGGCGTTTGCCATTTACGAAAATCAAGGTGCTGTCAGGCGGCAGACCACGCAAATTGGCCGGACGGACAAAAGTCGCTTCATCATCTACCGATTGCTGATTGACATTATATGATGGCACAAGGCGCGAAATCACATTATCCATATCGGCATCGGGCAGACGCATAAGGGCGTCTTTTTCAATTAAATCTATCGGCACGGCAGATTCAAGCGGGTTCACCTTGTGGCGCGAGCCAACAATAATAATTTCTTCCACTTCTTTTTGTGTCTGCGTTTGTGCTTGTGCCTGTGCGAAAGGCGCGGCGATAAGTGCCACGCTTGCAAGCGATAAAAATAATTTTTGCGGTGAAAACATCGGAATCTCCTTAAAGTTTTTTGTAAATTTCAGCCCCTTGAACAATAAATTCAGTGGCCTTTTCATCCATGCCCGTTTGCAGGGCTTGTTCGGGTTGCATGTTAAGTTTGGCGGCATAGTCGCGCACCTCTTGGGTAATTTTCATAGAGCAGAAATGCGGCCCGCACATGGAGCAGAAATGCGCCACTTTCATAGATTGCTTGGGCAAGGTTTCATCATGAAAAGCGCGTGCCGTATCGGGGTCAAGCGATAGGTTAAATTGGTCTTCCCAACGAAATTCAAACCGCGCTTTGGACAAAGCATTATCACGGATTTGTGCGCCCGGATGGCCTTTGGCTAAATCGGCGGCATGGGCGGCGAGCTTATAGGTGATAATGCCGTCCTTGACGTCTTGTTTATTGGGCAAGCCAAGATGCTCTTTGGGCGTGACATAGCACAGCATGGCGGTGCCATACCAACCAATTTGCGCCGCCCCAATGGCGGAGGTGATATGGTCATAGCCGGGCGCGATGTCAGTGGTGAGGGGGCCAAGCGTGTAAAAGGGCGCTTCATCGCACCAGTCTAATTGCTTGTCCATATTTTCTTTTATGAGCTGCATCGGCACATGGCCGGGCCCTTCAATCATGACTTGCACATCATTTTGCCACGCAATTTGCGTGAGTTCGCCCAAAGTTTTTAGCTCGCCAAGCTGAGCGGCATCATTGGCGTCCCATATCGCGCCGGGTCGGAGGCCATCGCCAAGCGAAAAGGCAACATCATATTGTTTCATAATGTCGCAAATATCTTGAAAATGGGTGTAAAGAAAACTTTCCTTGTGATGAGCCAAGCACCATTTGGCCATGATAGAACCGCCACGCGACACAATGCCCGTCATGCGATTGGCGGTAAGCGGCACATAGCGCAATAACACGCCGGCATGAATGGTGAAATAATCCACGCCCTGCTCGGCTTGCTCTATGAGCGTGTCACGGAAAATATCCCATGTGAGTTCTTCGGCCTTGCCATTGGTTTTTTCAAGGGCTTGGTAAATTGGCACAGTGCCAATCGGCACAGGGGAATTGCGTAAAATCCATTCGCGGGTTTCGTGAATATGTTTGCCCGTGGACAAATCCATAATGGTGTCCGCACCCCACCGAATACCCCAAGTCATTTTATCCACCTCTTCGCCAATGGAGGAAGTGACGGCGGAATTGCCGATATTGCCGTTAATTTTCACCAGAAAATTGCGGCCAATGACCATAGGCTCGCTTTCCGGATGGTTGATATTATTAGGGATAATGGCACGCCCCGCCGCAACTTCGGCGCGGACAAATTCAGGCGTGATAGAGTCGGGGATATTTGCGCCGAAATTCTGCCCGCCATGTTGGGCGGCGAGCATTTGCGCCATTTTCGCGCCGCGCTCACCCGTGGCGGCAAGGCTTTCTATATAAGCGGTGCGGTTTTGGTTTTCCCGAATGGCAATAAATTCCATTTCCGACGTGATAATCCCCGCACGGGCATAGTGCATTTGCGTGACGTTTTTACCGCGCTTGGCACGGCGCGGGGTGCGCTGTAAGTCAAAACGAAAAGCGGCCGATTTTTCATCGGCGCGGCGGGCTTTGCTAAAACTGCTGCTGGGCGCGTCTAAAAATTCCGTATCCTCGCGTTCGTCAATCCATTGGGCGCGTAAGGCGGGCAGGCCTTTGCGAATATCAATTTGCGCCTGCGGGTCGGTGTAAATGCCCGACGTGTCATAAACATAAAGGGGCGGGTTGGCTTCGCCGCCACCATTACCGTCGCCATTGCCATTGCTCATTTCGGTCGGGGTCGGGTCTTGGCTGATTTTCCGCATTGGCACACGCAAATCGGGGCGCGAACCAGTAATATAAATTTTTTCGCTATTGGGAAGTGGCTTTATCGCGGCTGAGTCAATCTGTGCTTTGTCAGAGGTGAAATTTTTATCCGCTTTTGGCATTTGTGACATGGTTTTCCCCTTGCTATAAGGGTCAAATTAGGTGATTGGCCGAATTTGAGCAAGCGGCCTTTTTATCCCCCTTTCTATCTGTTGTGGATAGTTGTAATGATTAAAAGGACAATATGACGACATTATTTATTACCGAAAAAGGGCGCAAGGCGGTGCCAATTTATCTGCTCAATGGGGCAGGGCTGGCCGCGTGGTGCGAGCAATTCAAAGGCCGCCAATCAAGCTGGGTGGCACAGACGGGCTTTAAGGCAGATTTGGGCGCGGTGCTGTTGGTGCCAGATAAATCTGGCCATGTGGAATCGGTGCTGGTCGGGCAAGGGGCGGCGGGTGCGCCTGATTATTGGACGCTGGCCAATGTGGTCACTGCCGTGCCAGAGGGCGTGTATCGCTTGCCCGATATGCCCGATGGGGCGGAGCTGGAACTGGCCGCTTTGGCGTGGGCGTTGGGCGGTTATCGCTTTGACCGCTATCAAACAAAAGCGCGAAACCCCAATCACGCGCCCGAAGAATTGGCGCAATTAGTGCTGCCCAAAGACGCGCCTTTGGCACGGATTGATGCGTTGCAAAAGGCTGTGTTTTATGTGCGGGATTTAATTAATACGCCCGCTAATGATATGCACCCTGAGGCTTTGGCCGAGGCGGCGCAGGAAATGGCGGGGCGGTATGACGCGCAAGTGGATATGATTTGCGGGGCGGATTTGCTGACGCAAAATTATCCGCTTATCCATGCGGTGGGTCGTGCGGCGAGCCATGCGCCGCACATGATTGATATAAAATGGGGCGCGGCAGACGCGCCGCGTGTCACTTTGGTCGGCAAGGGTGTGTGTTTTGACACGGGCGGGCTGAATATGAAATCGGGCGCGGCGATGGAGCTGATGAAAAAAGATATGGGCGGAGCGGCCTGTGTGTTGGGACTGGCGCAAGCCATTATGCAAATGAATTTGCCTGTGCGCTTGCGTGTGCTGGTCGGCGCGGTGGAAAATGCCATTGGCCCCGATGCATTCCGCCCGTCCGATGTGCTGACCAGCCGTAAAGGACTAACGGTGGAAATTGGCAATACCGATGCGGAAGGCCGCTTGGTGTTGGCTGATTTGCTGACTGAGGCCGAAAATGACGCGCCCGATTTACTCATTGATATGGCCACGCTGACTGGCGCGGCGCGGGTGGCGTTAGGCCCTGAAATCACGCCTTTTTATGGCCGCCATGCGGCGACCAGCGATGCGCTAAGCGCGGTTTCTACGGCGGTGGGCGACCCGATGTGGCCCATGCCGCTATGGGAAGGCTATGATGAATGGCTGGCCAGCGAGGTGGCAGATGTGAATCATATTTCTTCGGGCGCGTTTGCTGGTTCGGTCACGGCGGCATTGTTTTTAGCGCGTTTTGTAGATAAGGAGCGTGATTGGATTCACTGCGATATTTATGGCTGGAACGCTAAGCCGCGTGCGGGGCGTCCCGTTGGCGGCGAGGCCACGGGTTTGCGCGCACTTTATCATCTTATTGAGCAACGCTATGGTTAAGGCGCGTGAATTGGACAAGCGGCTGAACCCCTATCGCAAAGATTTAGCGGCCTCTTCTTTGCGCGGGCAAGTGGCGGCAGAAAAATTTGTAGAAGGCACAGATGTGAGCGTGACTTCTGCTTTTTCTAATTTGTGCTGCACCCCTGAAAAAGACGCCCCACTTGACAGCCAGCTTTTGCATGGCGAAATTTTCCGCGTTTATGATGTTAAAAATGGTTGGGCGTGGGGGCAAGCGCAATATGATGATTATGTCGGCTATGTGCCGCAGGAAAATTTAGGTGCGGTGAAGCCAACCGATAAACAGATAACCGCGTTGCGGAGTTTTGTGTATCACGAACCCGATATAAAATCGCCCGTGCTGACCATGCTAACAATCGGGGCGCGGGTTAAGCAAATGGAAACGCAGGGGCGTTTTGTGCGGCTCGCGCATGGCGGCTGGGTGGTGGCGGCGCATTTGGGCGGGCAGAATGAACGGGCAGAAGATTTTGTCGCTGTGGCGGAGCAATTTATTGGCACGCCTTATTTATGGGGCGGGCGGACGAGCTTGGGGCTGGACTGCTCGGCACTGGTGCAACTGGCTTTGATGCAGGCGGGCTTTGCGTGTCCGCGTGATACAGATATGCAGGAAAGTGTGCTGGGACAGCCTGCCAGTCAGGCGCAAAGCGGGGACGGGCTACAGCGCGGCGATTTGGTTTTTTGGAAAGGCCATGTCGGGATTTTATGCGATGAAAAAACTTTGCTCCACGCCAATGCCACCCATATGCAAACCGTGCGCGAAGATTTTGCTTCGGCCAGTGCGCGGATTGCGGCCAGTGATGGGCCAGTGACATCTATTCGGCGCATGAGTGGGCTGTCGGCTTAAGGCTAATCGTTAAGTTCAAAAGCGGCGGTGATAAGCTGGCGGGTATAATCGGTTTTGGGCGCGTTAAAAATTTCCGCATTGGTGCCTTGCTCAATTATTTTGCCATCTTTTAACACCATGACATGATGCGACACGGCACGGACAACTTTAAGGTCATGGCTGATGAAAATATAAGCGAGATTTTTCTGCGCTTGTAATTTGCGTAAAAGTTTTACAATTTGGGCTTGCACAGAACGGTCCAACGCGCTGGTGGGTTCGTCTAAAACCAGCAGACGCGGATTAAGCACAATGGCTCGCGCAATGGCAATGCGTTGACGCTGGCCGCCCGAAAATTCATGCGGGTAACGCTCGGCCATTTGCGCGTCTAGGCCAACATCGCTCAGGGCTTCGGCCACCCGCGCATCAATTTCTGTGGCTGAAAGGTCGGGTTCGTGAATATGCAAACCCTCGCCAATAATATCGCCAACCGACATGCGCGGGGACAGCGCACCAAATGGGTCTTGGAAAACAATTTGCATGGATTTGCGAAGCGCGCGCAGGGGCTTGCCCGTTAGTCCATCAAGCCGATGGCCGTCAAATTGAATGGTGCCTTGACTTTGTTGCAGGCGTAGTAAGGCCAAAGCCAAAGTGGTTTTGCCAGAGCCGCTTTCGCCGACAAGGCCAAGCGTTTGGCCGGCTTTAAGCTGCATATCCAGCCCGTCCACAGCTTTAATATGGTCGGTGGTGCGCCCCAATAACCCCTTTTTAAGGGGAAACCAAACTTTTAAGTTTTGCGCCGTGAGCAGGGTCGGGCTTTCTTGCGGGGCGTCGGGGCGGCCTTCGGGTTCAGAGTCAATCAGTAATTTTGTGTAAGCATTTTTGGGCTGAGAAAAAAGCGTGCGCGTATCATTATGTTCAATCACCTCGCCTTCTTTCATTACATAAACCCGATTGGCCATATAGCTGACAATGCCCAAATTATGCGTTATCAGTAAAATGGCCATGCCCGTTTCGGCTTGCAAAGTTTTGAGCAAGTCTAAAATTTGTTTCTGCACAGTCACATCAAGCGCGGTGGTCGGCTCATCGGCAATGAGGAGCTTGGGGCGATTGGCCAAAGCCATGGCGATAATAACGCGCTGACGCTGGCCGCCCGAAAGTTCATGCGGCAAAGAGGTGAGGCGTTTTTCCGCTTGGGGTATGCCCACCCGTTCCAGCAAGCGCAATGTTTCGGCGCGTTTTGCTTTGCCGCGCAGACCTTGATGCCATTCCAACGCCTCGCCAATTTGCTTTTCAATGTTATGAAGCGGGTTAAGCGCGGTCATGGGTTCTTGGAAAATCATGGCAATATCATTGCCGCGCAAGTGCCGTATTTGTTCGGCATTTTTTTGCAATAAATCTTCGCCTTCAAATAAAATCCGCCCCGAACGATGAAAGGCGGTCGGGTAAGGCAGCAGGCGCATGATGGATAAAGCCGAAACGGTTTTGCCTGAGCCGCTTTCGCCCACAAGGCCGACGGTTTCGCCCGCCTTAATGTGCAAATTGGCATTATAGACGGCCATGTGGTCGCCCTTAGGAGTGCGAAAGCCAACCGAGAGGGCTTTCATGTCTAAAAGATTGGCGTTTTCGTTCATGGCGTTCATGTTTTTCTCACATAATGGTTTTGCGCGGGTCAAACGCATCGCGCACCGCTTCGCCAATAAATATCAGCAGGGTTAACATAATGGATATGGCGGCAAAGCCGGAAAAGCCGAGCCATGGGGCTTGCAAATTGGCCTTGCCCTGTGCGAGCAATTCGCCCAAAGAGGGCGAGCCGGGGGGTAAGCCAAAGCCAAGAAAGTCTAGCGAAGTGAGGGTGGTGATGCCGCCATTGAGAATAAAGGGCATAAAGGTGAGCGTGGCGACCATCGCATTGGGCAGAAGATGGCGCGTCATAATGGTGATATTAGACACGCCCAATGCGCGGGCGGCTTTAACATATTCAAAATTGCGGGCGCGTAAAAATTCCGCCCGCACCACACCGACCAAAGCCACCCATGAAAAGAGTAAGAGAATACCAAGCAAAATCCAAAAGCTCGGCTCTATGACGGCGGCAATGATAATGAGCAGATAAAGAGACGGCACGCTTGTCCAAATTTCAATAAAACGTTGCGAAATTAAATCCGTCCAGCCGCCAAAATAACCCTGCACCGCACCCGCCGCTATGCCAATGAGAGAGGAAAAGAGGGTGAGCGTCAGGCCAAATAAAACCGAAATGCGAAAGCCGTAAATGAGACGGGCGACAACATCACGGCCTTGGTCATCTGTGCCAAGCCAATTTTCTGCACTGGGCGGGGCGGGGGCAGAAACGGCAAGGTCTAAATTTATGGTGTCATAAGAATAGGGAATAAGCGGCCAAAGCATCCAGCCCTCAGTGTTAATGAGTGTTTGCACATAAGGGTCGCGGTAATCGGTCGCGGTTTCAAAATCGCCGCCAAAAGTGGTTTCAGGATAGTTGATAAAAACTGGCGCGTAATAATCGCCGCGAAATTGCACAAGGAACGGCCTGTCATTGGCAATAAATTCCGCAAACAGCGACAGGGTGAAAAGGGCGAGGAATAGGATAAGCGCGATGCGCCCACGCCGATTGGCTTTGAAATTCTGCCAGCGTCTTTGGTTTATGGGTGATAAGGTCATTAGCCACGCTCCCGACTGGCAAAATCAATGCGCGGGTCAATCAGCATATAGGTGATGTCCGAAATAAGCGTGATGACCAGCCCAACCAGCCCGAAAATATATAGCGTGGCAAACACCACCGGATAATCGCGGTTAATAATGGATTCGTAAGACAGCAAGCCCAGCCCGTCTAGCGAGAAAATGGTTTCAATGAGCAATGAACCGGTAAAAAACGCACCGACAAATGCGCCCGGAAAACCCGCAATGACAATGAGCATGGCATTGCGGAACACATGCCCCCAAAGCACGCGCTTTTCAGTTAGCCCCTTTGCGCGGGCGGTGGTGACATATTGTTTGGAAATTTCATCAAGGAAAGAATTTTTCGTCAACAAGGTGGTGGTGGCAAAACTGCCAATGGTCAGGGCTAAAACGGGCAAAGTGATATGCCACAGATAATCTATGATTTTTCCGCTCCAACTCAGCGTGGCAAAATTTTCAGAGGTTAAACCGCGCAAGGGAAACCAGTCAAAATAACTGCCACCAGCAAATAGCACAATGAGCAGAACCGCAAAAAGAAAGCCGGGAATGGCATAGCCAACAATAATAGCCGCCGAGCTGTAAACATCAAACGGGCTGCCATGTCGGCGCGCCTTGGCAATGCCAAGCGGAATGGACACAATATAGGTGATAAGGGTCGTCCACAGCCCCAGCGAAATAGAAACGGGTAGCTTTTCAACGATAAGGTCAATGACGGTGACATCGCGGTAATAGCTGGTGCCGAAATCAAAACGGGCATAATCGCCAACCATTTTAATAAAACGCGCATGGGCGGGGCGGTCAAAGCCGAATTGCTGTTCAAGCTCGGCAATAAAGGCGGGGTCTAAACCTTGCGCGCCGCGATATTTACTGCTGGTTGCCGCTTGGCTGGCGGTGGTCGCGCTGGCCGACATTTGCGCGTCAATGCCGCCGCCGCCACTGCCCGAAAAACGCGCCGTAGCCGAAACATCTTGTCCTTGTAATTGGGCGACAATGCGCTCAACCGGCCCACCCGGGGCAAATTGAACAATCACAAAACTGACCAGCATGATGCCCAAAATCGTGGGAATCATGAGCAGCAAACGACGCAAAATATAAGCAGTCATAGGGGGATTTACTCCAATCCGTGCCGCCTAATTCTAATATGCGCCGCCAAGAACCCGCAAGGCAGAATTTGCCCATTTAGCAGATTGGGCAAAATACGCAAAAACGGGGTGGATTATTGACCCAGCACCCCGTTATCGCCTGAAGCGGCATCATCTGTCACCACGCCGCTTTCTTGCAGAGTTTGCTCAAAATCTGACAAAACACTCTGCCCGATTTCAGTTTGAAACAAAATCAGCAAGGCCACTGCAATCAAAATCAAAATTATAATGAGGTTTTTCATCCGTCCGTCCCCTTGATTTGAAACATCACAGCGAATCTAGACTATTCGCACCCGCTTGTATAGCGTTCAAAGGGGGGTTTATTAAGGTTAGCTTAATGATTTTCCGCCGTTTTCGGGCGCATCCACCAAATGTTGGGAAAGCCGTGACTGTAAAGCGGCAAAACCGTCGGGTGGGTGAGCTTATGCCAATAGGCCAAGCGGTGATAGGTGAGATGCCAATGCGGCACAGCGTAAAAGCTCCACAGCAATACGCGGTCCAGCGCACGGGTGGCGGCAATTTGCGCGGCGCGGCTGTCAGCAAAAATAATATGCTCCACCAGCGCGTCAATGGCAGGGCTTTGAATACCGATAATGTTGCGCCCGCCCGCTTGCTTGGCACTGGCCGAACTCCAATAATTGCGCTGTTCATTGCCGGGTGATAGGGATTGGGCAAAACTGCCAACCACAATATCAAAATCATAATCAATCAGGCGGTTTTGATATTGGGTGACATCAATGGTCCGCATATTGGCCTTAATGCCGAGCTTTTGCAGATTTTTTATGTAAGGGGCGACAATGCGCTCAAAGCCAGCTTGGACGAGCAGAAATTCAACGTCAAAAACCTGCCCGTCTTTTTGTAGCGTGCCATCTTTGACGTGCCAGCCCGCTTGGGCCAGTAATTTTTTCGCATGGCGCAAATTGACGCGCATATTAGACGGGTCGGGATTGGTCGGATTGGTATAGGGGGTGGTGAAAACACGCTCAGGAATTTGCCCACGCCATGGGTTGAGCAATTTCAGCTCCGCCTCAGAGGGCAGACCGCCAAATTGGGTCGCGCCCAATTCCGAATTATCAAAAAAACTATCGGTGCGGGTGTATTGGCCGTAAAAGAGCGTCTTATTCGCCCATTCAAAATTATAAGCATAAACCAAAGCCTCACGCACAAGCGGGTCTTGGAAAAGGGCGCGGCGTTGGTTCAGCACAAAACTTTGCATGCCTTGTATGTTGCCATTGGGCGGGGTTTCAATTTTTATCCGCCCGTCGCGCACGGCGGCAATATCATAATCATTCGCCCAACGTTTGGAATTCACCTCCGACCAAAAATCCACATCGCCCGCTTTGAACGCTTCAAGGGCGATGGTTAAATCACTGAAATAATCATAGCGAATGGTGTCAAAATTATATTGACCGCGATTCACATTGAGGTCTTTCGCCCAATAATCGGCGACGCGGGCGTAGCGGATATTGCGCCCCGCCTCAAAGCCGTCAATGCGATAGGGACCAGAGCCAAGCGGTGGGGTCAGGGTGGTTTTGGAAATGTCATTTTCAGGCCGCGTCCAATAATGTTTGGGCAGAACGGGCAACGCGCCCATAATTTGCGGCAATTCACGATTGCCCGTTGTCGCAAATGTGAATGTGACTTGCCGTGCGCCCGTTTTTCGCGCCGCCGCAACATCGGCATAATAGGTGCGGTAAAAGGGATGGTTTTTTTTCAACGCTTCAAATGTCCAAATCACATCTTCGGCGGTCATGGGTGTGCCATCATGGAAACGCGCCTCAGGGCGCAGGGTGAAAGTGGCGGTGCTGTAATCGGGCGCGTGCCACATGCGCTCAGCGACCAGCCCATATTGGGTGTCCGGCTCGTCTAGCGATGCGGTGGTGAGTGTGTCATAAATCAGCCCCAAGCCACTGGCCACTTTGCCTTTGATAATATAAGGGTTGAAACTGTCAAAACTGCCAAAAGCGGCGAGCCGCGCTGTGCCGCCTTTCGGCGCGTTGGGATTCACATAATCAAAATGGGCAAAGCCCGCTTTATATTTGGGCGTGCCGAATAGCGATAAAGCATGTTGGCTATCTTGTGCGCGCACGGGGGTCAGCACGGCGGCAAAAATCAGGCTCAGCCCACATATAAAATGACGCAAGGGCATGGGCTATTGGCCTAGCGGGGCGGGGGTGTCGGCCATAGAGCGCAAATAGGCAATAATGGCGGCACGGTCGGCGGGTTTTTTCAAACCAATAAAAGCCATTTTCGTGCCGGGTGCGTATTTTTTCGGATTGAGCAAATAGGCATCTAAAGCGGCATAGTCCCATATGCCGCCCATGCTCGCCATCGTTTTGGAATAAGAAAAGCCATCGGCTTTGCCAATGGCGCGATTAACCACGCCGTAAAGGGCTGGCCCGATTTTATGCGCCCCGCCTTTTTCAAACGCATGACACGCAATGCACTTCTTGGCCACTTTCGCGCCTTTTTCTAGCGAGGCGGTGCTTATGAGGGCGACCATATCATAGCTTTCTGCTTCGGGCGTGGCGGTTGCGGTGTTGGTCGCGCCCGTCTCTTCCAGCCCCTCAACAATATAAGCCTGCGGATTGGCCGGCTCGGTGTGGAACAAAAAATCACCGAGATTTTGTATGCCGAGATAAACCAATAAGGTGGCAAATATGGCTCCGGCGATTTTGTTCAGTTCAAAGCTGTTCATAATATACCCTTATGATTCGCGCCTTATCATTGGTTGAGTTTAGCCGACAATCACCCCGATAATCCAGAGGCAGGGGCAGAGAAAAACTTGCGGCGAAGGGTCGCACAATTACCCCAAAGGCGCAAGACCCGCCGCCGCGCTAAAGGGGGGCAGGAGGCGGCAAGAGGGTGGGTGTATTTTGGCGAAAATGGCCTATAATGAGCCGATATTTCAGGAGGTCGCTGTGCCGCAATCCACGCAAAAACCGCTTATTGTAATACCCGCCCGACTGGCTTCTACGCGCTTGGCCAATAAGGTGCTGGCCGATATGGACGGGCTGCCGATGATTGTGCAGGTTCTCCACCGCGCCCAAGAGGCCGTGGCCGATGGGCTGGGCGGGCAAGTGGTGGTCGCGGCGGGCGATAAGGAAATTGTGGAGGTGGTGCAAGCGCATGGCGGACGCGCCGTGCTAACCGATGCCGCCCTGCCTTCTGGCACAGATAGGGTCTGGCAAGCGGTGCGCCAGATGGAAGAAGCGGAACAATATAATGTGATTGTGAATGTGCAGGGCGATTTGCCCACGCTTGACCCAAAGCTGATTGGCACAGTGGCGGGGCTGGTGACAGACGCGGTGGACATAGCCACGCTGGTGGCGGAAATAAAAGACACAGCCGAGCGCGATGACCCAAATTGTGTGAAAGCCGTGGTCGCTTGGGAAGATGAGACGGCGCGAAAGGGGCGGGCATTATATTTCACCCGCACGCCAGCACCTTATGGGGCAGATGTGCTTTATCATCATATTGGCCTTTATGCTTATCGGCGTGAGGCATTGGCCGATTTTGTATCGCTCCCGCCCAGCCCGTTAGAGCAGTGCGAAAAACTTGAACAGCTCCGCGCTTTGGAAAATAATATGACAATATGTGTCGGGCGGGTGGATACGGTGCCGCTTGGCGTAGATGTGGCGGCGGATATAGATAAAGCCGTCAAGGAATTACAGCGTCAGCAAATGGGAAAGAAAAAATGAACCAAACAAAAGCGCAAAACATAATTGCCTTTCAAGGCGAAGCGGGGGCGAATTCGCATATTGCCTGCCGCAATGCTTATCCCGATATGGAGGTGCTGGCTTGCACCACATTTGAAGGCGCGTTTCGGGCGGTCAAAGAAGGGCGTGCCAGACTGGCCATGATGCCGGTGGAAAATACAGTCGCCGGACGGGTGGCCGATATTCATCGGCTGCTGCCCGGCTCAGGGCTTTATATTATTGGCGAATATTTTATGCGGGTGAATCACTGCCTTGTCGGGCTGAAAGGCGCGAAGGTGGAAAATGTAACGCATATTCACAGCCATGAAATGGCATTGGGCCAATGTCGCGGGGTGATTGGCGCGCTTAACGCACAGCCCGTCATTGCCGCCGATACGGCGGGGTCGGCGCGGGAAATTTCTGAACTGGGCGACCCGCATCACGCCGCGATTGCGTCTGAACTGGCGGCAGAAATTTACGCGCTTGATGTGCTGAACACCAATGTTGAAGATGCTGGCCACAACACCACGCGCTTTTTAATTATGGCCGACGCGCCCGATGATGCCGACCCCGAAGAAGAAAAAGTGATGACCAGTTTTATTTTCCGCGTCCGCAATGTGCCTGCGGCATTGTATAAAGCCTTAGGCGGTTTTGCCAGCAATGGGGTGAATATGACCAAGCTGGAAAGCTACCAACTTGAAGGCAGTTTTCAGGCCACCATGTTTTACGCCGATATTGAAGGCCACCCCGATACGCAAGCGGTGCGGCTGGCACTGGAAGAGCTAACCTTTTTCTGCTCGGAAGTGACGATTTTAGGCGT
Source organism: Parvibaculaceae bacterium (assembly GCA_965219965.1). Classification (GTDB taxonomy): domain Bacteria; phylum Pseudomonadota; class Alphaproteobacteria; order RS24; family RS24. The sequence continues at coordinate 1,147,772 of OZ244796.1, read as the reverse complement.
TTATAAAGCCGCCGCCTTCCGCGCTGGGCTTGATGAGGCGGGCGGCGGTTAATGGGTTTTACTTGGCGGGGGCGGAAAAACTGCTATATTGCGGGCGAGAGGTTGGCGGCAGACGCATCCCTCGCCAACCGGGTCAGGTCCGGAAGGAAGCAGCCCCAACGAGATAGGTGCGGGTTGCCTGTCCAGCCTCTCACCGTTCAGACCTGCAAACCCCGCAAGCGCACCAACGCGCAAGTAAAATGGGCAGAACCAAATAAGCAGAATCGGATAAGGTGGCATAATGTCAGAAAAAAGCACGACACAGCAAGGCGAAAGCCAAAAGCCCGCGCCGCCTAATCCAGCCAATGTGAGTGATAAGGGCGATAAGGACGGCAAAGATAATGGCGGCTATCAGGTTTTGGCGCGGAAATATCGCCCGCGCAATTTTGACGATTTAATTGGCCAAGAGGCGATGGTGCAAACCCTGTCCAATGCTTTTGCAACGGGGCGGATTGCTCATGCTTTTATGCTAACGGGTGTGCGCGGCGTGGGCAAAACCACCACAGCACGGATTTTGGCCCGTGCTTTTAATTATGTCACCGATACGGTGGACGAACCCACCATTGCGATGAATAAAATGGGCGCACATTGCGAGTCCATTATGGCAGGCAATCATGTGGATATTATTGAAATGGACGCCGCTTCGCGCACCGGCATTGGCGATGTGCGCGAAATTATTGACAATGTGCGCTATAAACCCGCTTCGGCGCGATATAAAATTTATATTATTGACGAAGTGCATATGCTTTCTACGCAAGCCTTTAATGGGCTGCTTAAAACGCTAGAAGAGCCGCCCGAACATGTGAAATTTATTTTCGCCACAACCGAAATTCGTAAAATCCCCGTCACGGTTTTGTCGCGTTGCCAAAGATTTGATTTGCGCCGCCTTGACCAAGAAGAAACGCTCAAGCTGCTCGGCAAAATTTGCAAAGCCGAAAAGGTGCAACCCGATGAAGAATGTTTGGCTTTAATTGCGCGTGCGGCGGAAGGCTCGGCGCGTGACGCGCTGTCTTTGCTAGACCGTGCGCTGGCGCATGGCGGCCAAGCGGGCGTGGATAAATTATCGGCTGAAGATATTCGCAACATGTTGGGACTGGCCGACCGCGCAAGGGTGTTTGACTTATTTGATTTTTTAATGCAGGGCGATATTGCCAAAGCGTTGGAAGAATTTGACACCCAATGCCGCATGGGCGCAGATCCGGCCATGATATTGGCCGATTTGGTCGCGCTCACCCATTGGCTGACACGGCTGAAATATGTCGCGGGCGCGGTGAAGGACGTCACCATGAGCGAAACGCAACGGGCGCGGGGCATGGAAGTGGCCAAAGTGCTGTCGGTGCGGGTTTTGTCTCGCACTTGGCAGGTTTTGCTTAAAGGCCATAGCGAAACGCTGACCGCGCCGCAACCTATGGCGGCGGCGGAAATGGTGCTGGTGCGGCTGGCGCATTTGGCTGATATGCCGCCCCCAGAGGAATTATTGAAACAATGGGAGCAAAGCCCTGCGGACGCGCCGCCTGCTGGTGCGGGCGGCAAGGCGGGCGCGGGTGCGCCTTCTGCTTCTGGCGCGGTCACGCAAGCGCGAGGGGGGGCGCAAAGTGCGGTGCAACCCGCCCCGCTTATGCAGACCGCATCTGTGCCAGAAGTGCAAATTGGCGATTTTAACCAGCTTGTCGCTTTTGTCGGCGCACAGCGCGATATTCGCTTAAAACACGCGCTGGAATCGGGGGCGCATTTGGTGCGCTTTGAACCAGCCACGGGCGACAAGGGCGGGGTGATTGAAATTCGTCTGGCCGATGGGCAGGAAGATTTTGCCCGTAGCCTGACCAGCAAATTGCGGCAATGGACGGGGCAGAAATGGATGGTGTCGCTGTCGCAAGAAGAAGGTGCGCCCACGCTCAAAGAGCAAAACCAAAGCCAAGCCGACGCACGGCGCGATGCGGCAGCGCAAGACCCGATTGTTAAAGAGGCTCTGAAAATTTTTTCTAATGCCGAAATTGCCCGCGTCACGGATTTAGATGGCGATTTTGATGAGACGGGTGAAGGTGCGGGTGAAACTTTGTCCGATGATGCGCCCGATGATGCGCCCGACAATCATTCAGAGACGGACGCTTAAATTTATGGGCGGGCCAGAAATTGAGCATTTGATAAAACTTTTATCGCGCCTGCCCGGGCTTGGCCCGCGTTCGGCACGCCGCGCCGCTTTGCATCTCATGCGGCGGCGCGAGGCTTTGCTTTTGCCGCTAACCGATGCGCTGGGCGTGGCGCGGGATAAAATTGTCACCTGCCAAATTTGCGGCACGGTGGACACAAGTGACCCGTGTTTGATTTGCACCGACAAAAACCGCGATGATGGCGTGCTATGCGTGGTGGAAGATGTCGGCGATTTATGGGCGTTGGAACGCGCCAAAGCCACCAATGGGCGATACCATGTTTTGGGCGGGGTGCTGTCGGCCTTAGATGGCATTGGCCCAGATGATTTGAACTTGGCCAGCCTGCAAGCGCGATGCGAAAAAGGCACGGTGCGGGAAGTTATTTTGGCGACCAATGCCACAGTGGAAGGCCAATCCACCGCACATTATATTATGGATATGCTGGACGGGGCGGGGCTGAAAATCTCGCGCCTCGCGCATGGTGTGCCATTGGGCGGCGAGCTGGATTATTTAGATGATGGCACGCTGGCGGCGGCGGTGAAATCAAGACGGGAAATTTAATCGGCAATTAAATCGGGGCGGGTTTGCTTTTCTTTGGGCGCGTCCAATTCAAGGCTGGTGATTTTATCGCCGCGCTGGGTAATTTTACGGCTTGAGGTTTCAATGTCGCCAATATCTTTATCGGCTTGCGTGAAATGCGTGCGTAATTTTTCCACCCGTTCATTGAGGCGCGATACATCATCTAAAAGCGTGTGGACTTCTTTTTGTATCAGTCCCGCTTGCTCGCGCATTTTAACATCACGCATAATCGCCCGCACCGTGTTGAGGGTGAGCGACATGGTATTGGGCGAAACGGGATAAACGCGCAAGGCGCGGCATTTATCTATCACTTCGGGCAGGCGCAAATGCAATTCAGAAAATATACTTTCCGAAGGCAAAAACATTAAAGCGGCATCGCCCGTTTCGCCTGTGAGAATATATTTATCACCAATGGCTTGGGCATGTTTGAGCGTATCCGTGCCAAGCTGTTTAAGCGCGCGGGCTTGGGCGGCTTCATCTTCGCTGGCTTTGAACTGCTTATAGGCTTCTAAAGGAAATTTACTATCCACCGCGACTGGTCCGGGCGGATTGGGCAAGTTAATGAGACAATCCACGCGCTTGCCATTGGAAAGCGTATGCTGAAGGCGATAGGCTTTTTCTGGCAAGCCGTCTTTAACAATATCAGCAAGCTGGCTTTCACCAAACGCACCGCGTGATTGCTTATTGTCCAAAATATGCTGTAGCTCTACCACATGACCCGAAAGGGCGGTAATTTCGGCTTGGGCTTTGTCAATGGTGGCCAGCCTTTCGCCCAAATCGCCAAGCGTTTTGCCCGTTTTCTCGCCCGCTTCGCGCAAATTATCGGTGACATTTTTAGACACTTTATCAAGGCGTTCAGCCAAAGTGCGGTTGAGTTCGCCGCTGGCCTTTTCTTGCTGTTCGGCCAGCTGGGTGAGCCGTCCGGCCAGCTCGGCCTGTTGCTGGGTGACGGCATTAAGCGTGGCGGCGGGATTGGGCGCACCGCCCCCGCGCCCACGCCAAAGCAGGAAAAGGCATAAAAACACCGCCGCCGCCAGCCCCGCACTGAGCGCGATAATCATATATATTTGGCCATTCATGCCGCCAGACTAGATGATTCGGTTGCGGGTGGCTTGACGCTTGTGCAGGCGTGGCTTATCTCAAAGATATGACCATACGCGACATTATCACCGTGCCAGATGCGCGGCTTAAGACCGTGTCCCAACCCGTTGCGGCGGTGACAGATGACACGCGGCGGCTCATGGATGATATGGTGGAAACCATGCACGCCGCCCAAGGCATCGGGCTGGCCGCGATTCAAATTGGCGAAGCGGTGCGGGTGATTGTCACACATATTTCGCGCCCCGATGAGGCGGGTGTAGAGGCAGATGACCGCCGCGCCCATTATGATTTTGCCGTCGGCGATGATGTGCAAGGCGAAGGGGTGCGCTATTTTGTCAATCCAGAAATTATTTGGACTTCGGAAGAAACGGGCAATTATCAAGAAGGGTGTTTGTCTGTGCCGGGCTTTTATGATGATGTGACGCGCCCCCTTGCGTGCCGTGTGAAATTTTTAGATTATGATGGCACGGCGCAAGAGGCCGATTTTGACGGCCTGCCCGCCGTGTGCATACAACATGAAATTGACCATTTGAATGGTGTTGTGTTTTTAGACCATTTGTCACGGCTTAAACGCGACCGCATCACGGCCAAATTGCGTAAGCTCGCCAAAGAAAAATCTGTTGGTTAGGAGGGCGCGATGCGTCTGATTTTTATGGGAACGCCAGATTTCGCTGTGCCAGCTTTGCAAGCTCTGCACGAGGCGCATGATATTTGCGCCGTTTATACGCGCCCACCAGCGCGGCAAGCCCGTGGCATGGCGGAAAAAAAATCGCCCGTGCATGAAGCGGGGGAAAAATTGGGGCTGGAAATTTTTACACCCGACAATTTGAGCGATGCAAAAGTGCAGGCGCAATTTGCCGCCCATAAGGCCGAGCTGGCGGTGGTGGTGGCTTATGGTTTGCTTTTGCCTGAAGAAATTTTGGCCGCGCCTGTGCATGGGTGTTGGAATATCCATGCCTCGCTTTTGCCGCGCTGGCGTGGAGCGGCACCGATTCAACGCGCCATTATGGCGGGCGATAAGCAAACTGGTATTTGCATTATGCAAATGCAAGCCGGTTTGGATACGGGCCCGATTTTGTGGCGCGAGGAAATGCCCATTGGCGGCGATGAAGCGGCGGGCAGTGTGCATGATAGGCTGATGATGCTGGGCGCGAAAGCGATTGTGGCAGCGATTGACGCGATGGATAAATTAAAGCCGCAAGCCCAAAGCGAACACGGGGTGACTTACGCAAAAAAAATCACCAAAGCCGAAGCGCAAATTGATTGGATACGCTCGGCGGCAGATTTAGACGCACATATTCGCGGGCTTGTGCCTGCGCCTGCGGCGTGGTGTGCTTTGCCCAAATTGTCCAAAGACGAAGACGAAGGTGAAGGTGGGGGCGGGGGCGGGCGGCTGAAAATTTTACAAGCCCGTCCCGTTGATGCGTTTGGCCAAGCGGGGGAAATTTTATCGCTCACGCCTTTAACCATTGCTTGCGGCGAGGGGGCATTGGTGTTGGAGCGCGTGCAAAAATCAGGCAAGGCCGCGATGGATGGCGAAGATTTTATTCGCGGCGCGGGCTTGGCCTGCGGGGATATTTTAGCGTGACACAAAAATATAAATTGCTCATTGAATATGATGGTGCGGGTTTTTGCGGCTGGCAAAGCCAAAAACAAGGCTGCGGGGTGCAAGACGCGCTGGCGGCGGCGTTTGAAAAATTTTGCGGCGAGCAGGTGGTGGTCTATGGCGCGGGGCGCACCGATACGGGCGTGCATGCACGCGGGCAAGTTGGCCATGTGGTGTTGGCAAAAGAAACGGACACGGCGACATTATGTAAGGCGGTCAACCAGCATCTTAAACCAAAAGCGGTGGCAGTTTTGGCGGCGGAAAAAGTGGGGGCAGATTTTGATGCGCGATTTTCGGCGACAAAACGGCATTATGTTTATCGCTTTATGGCACGCCGCGCCCCGCTTGGGCTAGATAGGGGGCGGGTATGGCATTTGCCGCAAAAACTCAATGTGACCGCTATGCAGGAAGCGGCGGCGGTGCTGGTTGGCTCGCATGATTTTAGCACGTTTCGCTCGGTGCATTGCCAAGCCGCCTCGCCCATTAAGACGATTGATGCGATTGAAATTACAGAATGCGATGGGCAGAACGGGCAGGAGGTTCTGCTCCATGTGGCGGCGCGGAGTTTTTTGCACAATCAAATACGCTCTTTTGCGGGCGCGTTAAAATGGGTTGGCGAAGGCAAATGGTCGGCCAAAGATGTGCAAGCGGCTTTGGTGGCGTGCGACCGCGCCAGCTGTCCGCCTGTTGCCCCGCCAGAGGGTTTGACTTTTATGCAGGTAGATTATGCAGAAAAATAGCTGTGCAAAATTTCGGCGTAAATTTGCACCAGCTTTTCTATATCGGCCACTGGCACGCGCTCATCTATTTTGTGCATGGTCTGGCCGCATAAGCCAAATTCAATAACGGGCGCGTAACGGGTGATGAAACGCGCATCTGATGTGCCGCCACTGGTGGAAAGTTCGGGCTTGCGGGCGGTAATTTTTTCCACCGCCCCCGAAACAAGTTCGGTAAGCGTGTCATTTTTCGTTAAAAAACTTTCGCCCGTATGATGGAGCGTCAACTCCATATTGGCCTTTTCGCGCACAGCTTCAAGCTGGCTTTCAATCCAATTTGCAATGCTGTCGCGGTTCCATGTGTCATTATAGCGAATGTTAAAACGCGCTTGCGCCATAGGCGGAATGATATTGGTCGCCGCGTTGCCAACATCAAAGCTGGTGATTTCCAATCGGCTGGGCGGGAAATTATCGGTGCCATTATCTAGAGGCGTGCTGGCCAGCGTATTGACGAGGCGCAAAAGATGCGGAATGGGATTGTCGGCCTTGTCGGGATAAGCGACATGGCCTTGCGTGCCATGCACAGTGACAACGCCATTCACACTGCCGCGCCGCCCAATTTTAACCATCTCGCCAAGTGTTTCAGGATTGGTCGGCTCGCCAACAAGGCAATCATCAATGGTTTGGTTTTGCTCGGCCAGCCAAGCCAGCATTTTGGCTGTGCCGTTAATGGCCGCGCCTTCTTCATCGCCCGTAATAAGCAGGCTGACAGAGCCGCTTGGCGCACCATGCTGGTTGAGGTGCTGGGAAATGGCGGCGATAAAAGCAGCAATCGCGCCTTTCATATCGGCTACCCCGCGCCCCCAAAGCTGGTCGTCAATAATCGCCCCGCTAAACGGGTCATGCGTCCATGCTTCGCTATCGCCCGCCGCGACAACATCAACATGGCCAGCAAAACAAAAATGCGGCGCGGCTGTGCCAAGCCGTGCGTAAAGATTATCCACCCGCGCTGTGCCTTCTTCTTCAAAAGGCAAGCGGGTGCAATCAAAGCCAAGTTTTTCTAATTCGGCTTGGAGCAAATCAAGCGCACCCGCTTCTAGGGGCGTCACCGATGGGCAACGTATAAGGGCGGCGGCGAGTTGGACAGCATCAAGGCTCATTTTTTCCTCTAATCACGCAGCAATTCATTAACAGATGTTTTTGCACGGGTGCGGGCGTCCACTGTTTTGACAATCACCGCACAAGCCAAAGCCGGCTTGCCCGCTTCACTGGCGGGCAAAGTGCCGGGGACAACAACCGCATGGGGCGGAACTTCGCCATAAGTTATCGCACCTGTCGCACGGTCAATAATTTTTGTGGAAGCGGAAATGAAAACGCCCATAGACAGCACCGCCCCTTCGCGCACAATCACGCCTTCGGCCACTTCGGAACGTGCGCCGATAAAACAATTATCTTCAATAATGGTCGGGGCGGCCTGCAAAGGTTCTAACACGCCGCCAATGCCCGCGCCGCCCGATATATGCACATTTTTGCCAATTTGGGCGCAAGAACCGACGGTTGCCCATGTGTCCACCATAGTGCCAGAATCCACATAAGCCCCAAGATTAACAAAGCACGGCATCAGCACCACGCCTTCGGCAATATATGCGCCACGCCGCACAGTGCAATTTGGCACAGCACGGAAATTGGCCGCCGCGAAATCATCCGCGCTCCAATCGGCGAATTTAGACGGGACTTTATCCCACCAATGGGTGTTGTCGCCCGCTCCGCCCGCAATCAGGTGCATATCATTGAGGCGGAAAGACAGCAAAACGGCTTTTTTCAACCATTGATTAACCTGCCAATCCGTGCCGCTTTTTTCGGCAACACGGACTTGGCCTTTATCCAATAAATCCATCGCCGCTTCCACAGCCTCACGCACCGCGCCTGTGGTGGCGGGCGTTATCGTGCTGGCTTGCTCAAAAGCGGCCTCAATGCTGGTTTGCAAAGCGGTTAAATCGCTCATATCGTCTCTCCAAACGTATGTTTATGAGGGCGAAACTAACAGCCGCCCCGCTTGTGTCAAGGAAAACGGCACTATTTTAGGCTTTGCAAAAACGGCACAAGCGCGTCAATGACATGGTCAATATGCCCCTCATCTGCGCCAATGTGACTCATTTGCGTATGGCTGGTCGCGTCTTCATGCGGGGGCGGGCGCAACCAAATGGTGGTCATGCCACGCTCGGCGGCGGGGGAGAGATTGCGCGCCATATCTTCAATGAGCGCGGCGGCGGTGGGGTCAATGTTAAAATGGGACAGCATTTTATCATAAGGCGCGATTTGCGGTTTGGGAATATAATTGGCGGCGTAAATATCAAAAATGCCGTCAAAATGATTCAATATGCCAAGCTGGCGGGCGACATTTTCAGCATGGGCCGCCGTGGCATTGGTGAAAATATATTTGGGCGCGTCAAGGGCAGCTAAAGCTGTGCCTAGCGCGTCATTAGGGGCGAGGGTGGAAATATCAACATCATGGACAAATTGCAAAAACGCATCTGGCTCAGTGCCGTGATGGCGCATCATGCCACTTAGGGTTGTGCCATAATCCAGCCAGTATTTTTTCTGCAATGCAAAAGCGTCTTGGTGGTTTAGGTTCAGCTCTTTTTCAATAAAGCGCGTCATGCGCTTATCCACTAAAGCAAATAAATCTATCTCTGGCGGGTAAAGTGTGTTGTCTAAGTCAAACACCCAGCTTTTAATATGTGAAAAATTGTGTTTATTCAAAACTCACAACCCATGATGGTTTACTGCCCGTGTCAATTTTCATAAAACCAGTTTTGTCAAAACCTTGTGAGGCACAATCATTCCGCCCCTCAATGGTAAAACGGGTCGGCTTGGTGCAAAGGCTAAAATCCCCCGCCCAAACTTGCCGCCGTCCAGCGCGCATCACCGGATTGCCGTTATCATCAACCGCTTCGGCATAAACAAAATAATAGCGATTGGTCAAAATCGCATTAATGCCTTTGGTGCATTGCTTAGGTTGGACTTTCAGCCAGCCTTGCGTTTTGAAACTATCGCGGCTTATCTCGCCCAAAGCCGCCCAAATTAAATCCGACGTTTTATTGCACAAAATCAGGCCGCGCTTATCGCTATGTATGGCGGCGACTTCCAGCAATTTGGCCAGAAAGGCAGAAGTGATTTGCAGCTTTGGCGGCAGCTCATGTTTTTTGCGAAAATCTTCCAAAGCCGTGCGCGTGCGCCGCCCCATAAAGCCGTCCACCTTGCCAACATCATAGCCAATATCGCTAAGCAAACGCTGTGCGCCAGCAATGCGGGCGCGTTTTGTGCCAAAATCAAGCGGGTCGGTAAAGGTGACGAGCGATTTTTGCGCGTCTATATCGGTGGGGGCGAAATCGGCCATCGCATGGCCGCGCTCACGACATTCACGCCGCCCGTCAATTTCAAAACCACTGGGTGCGCCAATGCAAAATTGCTCATTGCCCTTAAAACGTTGCACCGCGCCCGCATGGACGCCAATGGATTGGGCATAGACGTAATATCTGCCATTGGCTCCTGCTTTCATGGGTGCGGTGGCGCATGCGCCGGGTAGGATTTGCCGCCACCCTTTTGACTGGCTCGCCGCCCCAATTTGAAACGCAGTGGCGGCTTGAATGACATAGCTGGTTTCATTGCATAATTTTATTTGCACATTTTCTTGCGCCTGAACCTGCGGGGCGGGCAGGCCAGCGCACAGGGAAGCCAATATGAATAAAGCGGCAAGAGGGGCAAAGAAATATCGGGGCATTTTTTAGCACATTATTCAATCAATGTTCCCGCACCGAGTTCGGTGAACAGCTCTAGCAAAATGGCATGCGCCACCCGCCCGTCCAAAATCGCCACGCCGCCTACGCCTTTGCGCTTGGCATCAATGGCAGTTTCCAGCTTGGGAATCATACCCCCGCCTGCTGTGCCATTGCTTATGAGCGTTTTGGCCTGACGCGAGCTGAGCCGTTCTATTACTTTGCCCTTTTTGTCTAACACGCCTTCTATATCGGTGAGCAGCAAAAGCCGTTCCGCTCCCAAAGCGGCGGCAATCGCGCCCGCCGCCGTGTCGGCATTGACGTTAAGCGTTTGGCCACTTGCCGATGTGGCAATGGGGGCAATGACGGGGATAATGTCAGAAGCAATCATGGTTTCTATGACTTCGGCATCTACTTTTTGCGGCGTGCCAGTAAAGCCCAAGTCCAAGATTTTTTCCACATTACTGCGCGGCGTCCGCATTTTATTTTTCTTCTGCTTGGCAATCATTAAATTGCCGTCCTTGCCCGAAATGCCCAAAGCCTTGCCACCGGCTTGGTTCAGGGCGGTGACAATTTGTTTATTGATAGCCCCCGCTAAAACCATTTCCACGACTTCCACAGTTGGCTTATCGGTAATCCGCACACCGGAAGCAAATTTGCTTTTAATGCCAAGCCGTTCCAACATTTGACTGATTTGCGGCCCGCCGCCATGCACAACCACAGGGTTAATGCCCGCTTGCTTGAGCAGCACAACATCATCGGCGAATTTCTTAGAAAGCGCGGCATCGCCCATCGCATGACCGCCATATTTAATGACAATGGTGCGGCTGTCATAAAGCTGCATGAAAGGCAGGGCTTCGGTTAAGATGGGTGCTTTTTCCAGCCATGCTTTGCCCATGCTGGAGTCTTTGGGCGTTTTCCGCGCCCGTTTTTTCGCTGGTTTCTTAACTGGTTTTTTCGCCTGTTTCTTTACTGGCATGGCCACCACTCCCCTTGCGTCTGAATTTGTCTTTAAGCCTTATACCCTAAAGCCACCATATCTACCAGAGCCGCAATTTCCGCCCGCACTTGCGCCACACCCGCACCCGTTTTGCTGGATGTGGGCAATAGCACGGGGTGGGCGGCAGGGCGTTTGGCCAGTATTTCTTGCGTGGCGGCCTCGCATGCCGCCAAAGCAGGGGGTTTGAGCTTATCGGTCTTGGTTAGCACAATTTGATAGGACAGCCCTGCCGTGTCTAGGTCGCTGAGCATATCCATATCGCTGGGCTTAAAGCCATGCCGCGCATCTACCAGCACAAAAACACGGCGCAAAGGGGCGCGGTGATGCAAATACTGAAAAAGCAGGCTGTGGCGGTCGGCCATTTTGCTTTTGGACTGGCGGGCATAACCATAGCCGGGCAAATCCACCAACCATGCCGCGCCATTATCGTCTGCGGTGCCGCAATGCGGGGCAAGGGCAAAAAAATTAAGCTCCTGCGTGCGCCCGGGCTTGGCAGAAATGCGGGCAAGGGCTTTGGTGTTGGTCAGCGCGTTAATGAGGCTGGATTTGCCAACATTAGAGCGTCCAGCAAAAGCAATTTCGGGCTGGTCGGTGGCGGGCAAGCCGTCAGGGGCAACAACGCCAAAGCGAAATTGCGTGCCTTGCGCGAAGAGCCATCTGCCCGCTTCTAAATGGCCCGCTTCTGTTTTATCCTTTGTCACTTTTTGACCGCTTCTTTAGGCCGAGATTGGCAAGCAATTCTATTTCCGCGCCATGCCGTTTCATAATAAAACCCTGTTGCATAACGGAAAGGAAATTATTCCACGCCCAATAAATCACCAAGCCCGCCGGAAAACCCGCCAGCAAAAAGGTGAAAATAAGCGGCATAAAGGAAAAAATCTTGCGCTGTATCGGGTCGGGGGCGGGCGGGTTCATTTGCATTTGCACAAACATGGTCAGCCCCATAATCACCGGCCAAATCCCAATCATTAAAAATAAAGGCGGCGAAAAGGGCAGCAAGCCAAATAGGTTGAAAATGGAAGTCGGGTCGGGGGCGGATAAATCTTCTATCCAACCAAAAAAGGGCTGGTGGCGGACATCAATGGTGACATAAAGGACTTTATAAAGCGAAAAGAAAACCGGAATTTGTATGAGCATGGGCAAGCAACCCGTCATCGGGTTGAGTTTCTCAGTGCGATACAGCTTCACCATTTCTTGCTGTTGGCGCGGCTTGTCTTTGGCATAAAGTTCACGTATCCGCATCATTTCTGGTTGCAAGCGTTTCATCTTGGCCATGGTGATGTAAGATTTATTCGCCAGCGGGAAGAAAATTAGTTTTATCAAAACCGTCACCAGCAAAATGCCAATGCCATAATTGCCCGTTAGGCTGTAGAAAAAAGCAAGCAGGTTAAACATGGGCTTGGTGAGAAAATAAAACCAGCCCCAATCAATGAGCAGGTCAAATTTTTCAATGCCTTGTGCGTTGTAATCATCTACCACTTCAACCAGCTTCGCGCCTGCAAATAAACGGCTTTGCACCGATATGGTTTGGTTTGGCGCGACCACGCGGCCATTGTTTAGCACGTAATCGGCGCGATATTCCGCCCCTGTGGGCTTTTCACTGCCGCGCAGGCGGGCGTTGAATGTTTCACCTTGCGGCGGGATAAGCGCGGTCGCCCAATATTTATCGGTTAGCCCCACCCAACCTTGCGCGGTTTTTTCCTGCACAGCATCTTCTTCGGTCAAATCAGAATAGCTGACTTCATATAGTTCCTGCTCCGCGCCCAGCACGCCAATGCCGCCTTCATGCAGAACAAAAATTTCTGGCTCCGTGCCGCGCCCACGCCGTGAAATTTGCCCATAAGGGTAAAGGTTCACACTTTGGGTGCTGTTATTTTCCACGCTTTGGGTGATGGTGAACATAAAATTTTCATCTACCGCGAAATTGCGGCGAAAGGTTAGGCCATTAGGTGCGGTATATTTTAAGGTGACGGGGCTGTCGGGGGTTAGGGTTGCACCACTTTCTATTTGCCAAAGCGTGTTGGCATCGGGCAAAGCATCGCTGAGCGCGCCCTGCCCAATCCAGCCATAAGTGACTTGCCAATAATTACCTTGTGCGCTTTCGGGTTGTAAAAGTTGCACGGCTTGGTCGGCGTGCAGGGAAACAGGAAATTGCGTGAGGGTGAGCGTGTCTAGCTTCGCGCCGCGCAAAGACAAGCTGCCTTCTAATTGCGGCGTTTGAATTGAAAGGCGCGGGGCATTGTCGGGCGCGGCGGGGTTTTGTGTTATGGCGGGGGTCGGCGCGGCAGGTAAGGGCGCGTCCGATAAAGGCGCGGGCAGGTCGGTATGATTGTCGGGCTGCATAATTTCGGGTGCGGATTCTTCCCGCACTTCTTGCGCGGCTTTTTGTGCGGCAATTTGCGGGTCAATCACAAAATACTGCCAGCCCAGCAAAACGGCCAAACAAAGCAGCACGGCAAAGAAAAAATTATTATTATTGTCGCCCACGCTTCTGCTCCCTTTTGCCTTTTGGTTCGCGCTCCGATTGGGGCGCACTATGAACGCCCTTGAGAGCGGTTTCAAGGTCTTTTGCCAAAGCCTCGGCGGGGCGGTCTAAAGTGGCTGCCCGCGCAATCAATACATAATCAAAACCCGCTTGGCCATATTCGGGGATATGGGTTTTGGCCAAAGCCCGCAAACGGCGGCGGGCGCGATTGCGGGCAACCGCATGGCCAACTTTTTTGCTGGCGGTTAGCCCATAGCGCATTTGCGGGTTTTCGGCATTATCGGGGCGGCGGATGGCTTGTAACACAAGGCCGATGCGGACATATTTATGCCCCTTTGCGGCGGCCAGAAAATCGCGTCTGGCGCGGAGTCTGGCAAGTTTGGTCATGTTAATGGGTTGCCCAAATTTAGGCAGACAGGGTTTTGCGCCCCTTCGCACGGCGGCGGCGCAGCACCAAACGGCCATTTTTAGTCGCCATGCGGGCGCGAAAGCCGTGCCGACGTTTGCGGACAAGATTAGAGGGTTGAAATGTGCGTTTCACAGCAAGTCTCCTTCATTCTGTCGGTGGGTCTAGCCAAAAATGGCGGGTAAGTCAATGCTCAATGAGGGTAAAATGGGGGGGGTAAAATGGGGGTTCACGCAAATTCACAGCCCTTCACAATAAAGCGAGGGCGGCGTTAAGGGCTGGACATGCACCCCGCTTGCGCCGATGATGGGCGCGTCAGCACAGCGTAGGGGCGATTATGAGCAAAGAGAAATTAGTTATGGATAAAGGCGCACGCCGCTTTGCCCCCATTATCGGGCTGGCCGCCGCCGCGTTGGTGGTGTTGGGGCTGGATTTGGATAGCCATATTAGCCTCACACAGTTGGCCGCGCATGAGGCAGAGCTGAAACATTTTGCCGCTTCCGCCCCCGTGCTGGCGGCAGGGATTTTTGTCACTCTTTATATTGTCATTGTTGCGCTGTCTTTGCCTTTGGCCACCATTATGACGTTGAGTGGTGGGTTGATTTTCGGAGTGGGGCTAGGCTGGGCGTTAACGCTTGTGGGCGCGAGCGCGGGTGCGTGTGTGATTTTTCTAGCGACCAAAACCGCGATAGGCGACAGCTTAAAGGCGCGAACGGACGGGCATTTGAAACAATTTGAGCAAGGCTTTGCCCGCCACGCCGCGTCTTATTTGCTGTTCGTGCGCTTTGTGCCACTGTTTCCGTTTTTCGTGGTGAACATTGCCAGCGCGTTGGTCGGGGCGGGGTTTTGGGTGTTTGCGTTAACCACCATTATTGGCATCGCGCCGGGCGCGTTTGTTTATGCGGCTTTGGGCAATGGCATGGGGCTGGTTTTAGCCCAAGGCGGCCTGCCCGATATGGGCATTATTTTTAACCCCGCAATATGGTTGCCCCTTGCGGGGCTGGGCGTGCTAAGCCTCGCGCCCATTGGGGGGCGGTATGTTTGGCATTGTGTGATGGACAAGTGACACCAGACCAGTGATAGCGGCGGCTTTATACGATTTTTTAATGAATTGAGTGTTTTAGATATGGTATAGTTTGTTTTGTTAGGTGGGTTTTATGCGTTGTAAAGTTTCAGTTTATCAGCCGTTTCAGGCGTTTTGGCGCGGCTCTTTTCCCAAAATGATACGCCGTCTTGTGGTCGGCATGGTGTTGCCTTTTTTCCTCATACAGGCGATTTTTGTTCCCATTTATTTAGGCCTTGCCCTTGACCAAACCATGACGCTTTTGGTTAAGCGGGCGGCGTTAAATAAAACTTTCTTCACCGCCGACCATAATTTTACCGAGCAGGAAAAGCTGGATTTATATAATTACCACCGTCTGCGCGGCGTGGTTTATAGCACGAGCGCGAGTGCGAAAAAAAATTATCTCTGGTTTGTAGAGGATAATAAAAATCTCAAAAATGTGCGTATCATCAATATGGATAAAAGAAATTTTCTCCATAGCTATTGGGATGTGGTTTATTTTTTACGCCCGCATGAAATGGATAATATTATTATTAAAAAAACCCTGCCCGAAACGGGCGAAGTGATTCACGCCGTTATGGATGAAAGCATTGTCGCTGTGCGGCTGAAAGATAGTATTTTGCGTATTATGACGGCGACGATTTTATTCGCGCTTTTTAGTATTTTCAGTCTGCGCTTTGTGCTGGGGCGCGAATTTGTCGATTCACTGCGCCAGCTTGTCACGCTGTCGGGTTTGGACGGGGTGAATACGGGCAAGGGCGGCATGGCGGAAAGGCTGGCCACCCATATTAGAGAGCAGGCACGCCTTGCTTCTATTGGCACGGGCGCGACAAGGCTGGCACATGATTTGCGTAATATGCTAGCGAGCTTGCAACTTTATGCTGAACGGCTTTCGGCATCTGATAGTGAGCGCGACCGCAAAATGGGCAGCCTGATGATTGATAGTATTGAAAAGGCGGTGACGCTGTGCGATTGGACAAAACATTATTCTTCCACCACGCGCAAAAATCTTGACCGCCGTGTGCAACAGGTAAGCTCGCTGGTGGAAGAGGCTTTGACGCTGGTGCAACTGCATGATGCGAAGAAAAAAGTGCAGCTGGTGAATCAATGCAATCCGCGCCATTTTATAGATTGCGAGCGCACACTGATTTTCCGCATTGTTTATAATGTTGTACTCAATGCGATTCAGGCCATTCATGCGTCTGGCCAAGCGGGCAGGGTGGTTATTCGCTCGCTGCCTTCTGGCGCGGGGACTTTTGTGCAAATTGAAGATAATGGCCCGGGCATGGATGAGGAAACAGTGAAAAAACTTTTCATTCCCTATCAGGGCAGTCTCAAGCCGGGCGGCACAGGGCTGGGCATGGCCATTGCTGAGGAGCTGGCGCGTTGGCATGGCGGTTCGCTGGAGCTTTTGCATACGGGCGCGGGGGGTTCATGTTTTCAGCTTTTTGTACCCGATAGCCTGCCCGATAGCACCAATCCCGCCCGCAATGATGTGCAAGGCGAGGCGGCGTAGTTTTAAGGGGCGCGATTTAAGGCGTTATCAACACCACGCCTTCGCGGCGGCTATCGGCACCGCCCTGCCATGTGCCATTTTTAAGCCACAGCCCGTGCAAGCCGCTTGGCTGTCGGCGCAAAATAATTTTATGCCCCAATTTTTCTAAAGCGGCTTTTTGCTGGTGCCAATCTGTGCCGCTTTCCAATTCAATATAGCCGCGATAAGCAATGTGATGGGGCAAGTCCATCGCCGCTTGCATATCCATTTGCGCGTCAATGAGTGCGCTGATGGTTTGGGCGACATAGCCAATAATGCGCGGCCCGCCGGGCGAGCCAAGCAGGCCAACAAGCTGGCCGTGCGGGTTGAAAATCATTACCGGCGTCATGGAAGAGCGCGGGCGTTTGCCACCCGCCACCGCATTAGCAATCGGGCGGTTATTTTGGGTGGGCAGGAAAGAAAAATCCGTAAGCTGATTATTAAGCATCATGCCGCCCGCCATTTGCCGTGCGCCAAAGGCCGATTCCACCGAGCTGGTCATGGACACGCCATTGCCATAGCGGTCGCGCACGACAAAATGCGTGGTGGAAATGCTGGGCGGGGCAAGATTATCGGCGCGGGGTTGCGCCCCTTGCGGCTGGCCAGCGCGGACGCGGCGCAGGCGTTTGTCGGGGCGTATGAGCGCGGCACGGCGGGCGAGATAATCAGGCGCGAGCAAGCCCGCCACTGGCACGGGGGTGAAATCCGCATCGGCGAGATAGCGGGCGCGGTCGGCAAAAGCCAAACGCGCCGCTTCGCTTATCAGGTGAATGGTGGTCGTGCTGTTGGGGGCGTGGGGGTGCATGTTGAAGTGCGACAAAAGCCCTAGTATTTGCAACAGTGCAACACCGCCCGATGAAGGTGGACCCATGCTGCAAATTTTATAAGCGCGATAGGGGGCGCAAAGCGCAGGCCGTTGCTTGGGGCGATAAGCGGCGAGGTCTTGCGGTGTCATCACGCTGGCGGTGGTGGCGAGGCGGGCAAGAATTTTGCTACCCGTGCTGTGCGGGGTGGCGGTGTAAAAATCCGCCGCGCCATGACGGGCGAGACGGCGCAAGGTTTCGGCATAGGCAGGGTTTTTCAAAATATGGCCGACAGGGTGCGGCTTTTTTTCGGGCGTGAAAAAATAAGCGCGGGCATCGGCATCTTCGGCCAGCACGGGGTCATGGGCAATCAGATAATGCAGGCGCGGGGTGACGGCAAAACCCTGCTCGGCAAGGCGCGTGGCGGGGGCGAAAAGTTGCGTCCAATCCAGCCGCCCATATTTTTGATGCGCTTGGGCGAGCATGGCCGGCAGACCCGGCACGCCCGTGGCCAAACCACTGGTGACGGCACGGTAAAAATTTTCCTTTGTTTTGGTGGGGGTGGCGAAAGGGGCGAGCGCGTCGGGGCGCATGGCGGCGGGGGCGGTTTCGCGCCCGTCCCAACTGGTGAGCGTGTGCGTGTCGGCGGCGTAATGAAGCAAAAAGCCACCGCCCGCAAAGCCAGATGATTGCGGTTCCACCAAACCCAAAACCGCCTGTATGGCAATGGCCGCATCTATGGCGGTGCCGCCTTGCGCTAATATGGTGCGCCCCGCTTGGGCGGCAAGCGGATGGGCGGCGGCGACCATGTCATTATTATTGGCGTTTGCTTTGGCGGGGGGCGGGGCGGCGAGCAACAGCACGCAAAGCGCGTAAAACGGTGCGGATTTTATAAGGCGGGTCATAAGGCTACTAAAACATATTTTCACCGCAAGACAAGCCGCCGCTTTGCGCCTTGCTGGCGCAGGCGCAGCGGGCGCGGGGTGATGGGCGGCGATGAGTGTGCGGGGGCGGGGCGAAAACGCCTTGCCAATCTGGCAGGAAATCGGTAAATCATGCACAACCCGATACCATGGCACCGGTAGCTCAGCTGGATAGAGCACCAGACTACGAATCTGGGGGTCGGGAGTTCGAATCTTCCCCGGTGCGCCACCCCGCTTTATGCTTTCAAGGAATTTGTCAGGAATGTGATAAAAAAACTCAGAGAGGGCGCGAGTATAAATAACATATTGTTTGACAGACAAAGGACGACTGATAGAGTTACAAAAATAAATGGGAGACACGTATAATGAGCAAAAAGAAAAAAAACTTAATCATAGGCGCGGTGCTGATTATCTCTATGACCGTGCTATGGGTCGTTTTTTCACAAGATAATGAAAAAATAATGGAGCGCGCCAAACAAGGCGATGCGTATTCGCAATATAAGCTTGGGCGCATGTATTATTTCGGCGAGGGTGTGGCAGAGGATAAAGCCAAAGCGGCGGAATGGGTACGCAAATCCGCCGTGCAGGGAGATGTTTGGGCGCAATTTGGTCTTGGCTCTATGTATTACGATGGTGAGGGCGTGGCGCAGGATTATCGTCGCGCTTATATGTGGTTTGATTTGGCGGCGGCGAGTGGGGATATAAGGGCGGCAAACAATAGAGATTTGGTCGCCGAAAAAATCACCGCAGACCAAATTGCCCAAGCGCAAGAAATGGCGGCACAGTGCCAAGCCAGTGAGTTCAAAGACTGCTAGTCCCCCTTTTTCCACCCCCAAGACAGGCAAGCGGCTCTATAAGCCTGCCGTGCTAAAGACGCTTGCGCCAACGCCACGCCCCCGCCCACGCGGCCAACTTGCCATAATGAAGCAGACAGCTTATAGCAGAACATTATGGACGAAGATGATAAAACAAAACCGCAAACGGCCAAGGAATTTTTTGCGCGTGGCGTAGCCCGCCTTGCGCTCGAAGATTTTGACGGCGCAATAGCGGATTTTACGCAAGCTATTGAGCGCAAGGGTGACTTTTTTGAAGCTTACACTAATCGTGGTCTTTCCAAGACTCATAAAGGCGATTTTGATAGTGCGGTTGAAGGTTTTATGGAAGCCGTCATCCACAGCACCCGCCGAACCCTGCGCTTCGCCAAACTCTATGAGAAATATAATAAAGACAGATGATGGGTGGGGCGGTGTGGTGAACTATTCTCACTCCGCATTTTATCCTTTGGGCTTTTGAGGTGTTTTATCTGAATTAGATTCAGCGGCTTTTCCACATTGGCTCATTGTTAGCCGCTTGAGACCTCTTTGCGGGGCTGGAAAATCTTTCAATGCTAAATCAAAGATACATTCGGCCACCTGCCCAAAAGTGCCAGAAGAGCCGCTACTGGACGCCTTAGTTTCAAATACAGGTTTAAGTGTTTCCTTATCTATTGCCTGCAAATTAAAATACCGATGATATTGTGTTGTGCTGGATGTAGAAGACCCAACAACCCCAAAGGTTCCCATTGTGTGGGCTGTGCCGCTATGACTACTATAACCACCTGAGCCATATGATGACCCGCTATAAGTCGTAGTTCCACCACCAGACCACCCATAAACAGGTGCAGAAGATATAGATTCTGAACTACCGCTTACGCCGTAATTCATCACAACAATATAGCTTGCCGCCTCTGGCGATGGAACGCGTTGCCAACCACCTTGCGCTAGGCGTTTTGCAACAGATTCGGCATATTGATAAAACTCTAAAGAACCGTCCTGAGTCTCATCAGCAAAGATATAAAATGTTGCCCTATTGTTAGTCGGAGGGATATTGCTAAAACTAGATACAGATACCCCCACTCTTACACAGCCAGCCATCATCAAAGCTGACAACAGCACAAAACTCAGCCATTTATTGCGCATGATACGTCCCTTTTGTTTTTAATCACATTTTTTGAGCATACGATTTTCCCAATTTGGTGGCAAGGGATGGTTTTGCGCGGTGGTGGCGAGATACAGGATTTGCCTCTCACCCTACCCCTCACGCTCCCCC
>OZ244796.1:0-1122500 GCA_965219965.1 Parvibaculaceae bacterium | reverse complement strand
CATCTGAGGAAAATGGCGAGGAAAATGGCGAAGAAAATGCGGCGGCGATTTTTGACGGGCTGGATCTTATCCCCGCGCCAACCGAGCGCGTGATTGTCCGCCATATGGGCGCGGATGGGTTTCAGGCCTTTGCCGCGCACCGCCCACTAACCGATAAACCTTTTTTAACCGACACGCGCATCACCTCTAGCCTTTATGAGGCGGCGCGTGCATCGGGCATGGCACCGCGCTTGGTGTTGGAGCTTATCAAGATATTTTCCTTCACCATTGATTTTCAACGCGAGATACGCGAAGGCGACCGATTGGAAGTGCTTTATACGCGCCGCTTTGACCAAGATGGCAAAATTGCCGATGAGGGGCGGATTTTATTTGCCGCGCTGACCATTAAGGGGGTGCGCCGCGCCTATTGGCATTTTGACGCGCAAGACATTGCTGGTTTTTACAATGAACAAGGCCAAAGCATTACGCGGCTATTGATGAAAACGCCTTTGGACGGCGCACGGCTCACTTCGCGCTTTGGTTTGCGAAAACATCCGATTTTGGGTTACACCCGATTGCATCGCGGTGTGGATTTTGGCGCACGGCGCGGCACGCCGATTTTTGCCGCCGGTGATGGGCGCGTGACCGCGCTTGGGGCGGCGGGCGACCAAGGCAAGCGCATTAAGCTGGTGCATCAGCTTGGCTATGAAACGCTTTACGCGCATCTGAGCCGCTATGCGAAGGCTCTGAAAGTTGGCGACATAGTGCGGCAAGGGCAAATTATTGGTTATGTCGGCGCGACCGGATTGGCGACTGGCCCGCATTTGCATTATGAAGTGAGCCAAAACGGCCAGTCGCTTGACCCGCTTAAACTCAACCTGCCGCCGCAACATATCTTAACCGAAACCCAACAACCCAGCTTCACCCAATGGCGCACCGACCTTAACGGCCTCATCACCGACCTCTCGGCAGGGTTGGAGAAATAGGGGACACTGACTCACCCGCACGGCGCGGGGGTGTAGGGGGTCGCAAAAGGAAGATAGTATTTACACCCCACAAAAAACGGGTGCATTGTCTCTCATGCACCCGTTTGACGTTCCCTCATTCCCTCGTTTGAAGAAATCTGTTAGCCGGTTTTTCTTTTGCGGCGTTTTTCGGTGGGCTGGTAGGCTTGGGCGATATGCACTTCGCAATAGGGATTGCCGGGCTTGCTCCGCGCCCCGCAAAAGTGAAAATCCTTTGACCCCGGGTCGCCAATCGGCCATTTGCACGTGTGTTCGGTCAGGTTCAAAACACTGGCGCGTTCTTGGGCTGATAAAATCGGCTCTGGTGGTGGGGTGGGTTCAATTTCGGGCAAGGTTTCGGCCTCTTCACGATACGCCATTTTCGCCCCCGCCACAGAAGGCCGACTTGTCCGCGCCCGATTGGTAGAAGTCGCCACCCGTGCCGTAGAAACACGCGCTGGCCCAGCCCGTCCCGACAGCCCTAAACGATGCACTTTGCCAATCACAGCATTGCGCGTCACTCCGCCCATTTGGCGGGCAATTTGGCTGGCACTCAAGCCCTCCATCCACAGTTTTTTCAGCATTTCTACGCGGTCATCTGTCCAAGCCATTTTATTCTCCCTTTAGCTTCGTCCTGTTAAACACCATATATGGTGGTCTCATGGGACAAAACTACTATATGTGGCGAAAAAGGCAAGGGGCGAAACGCCATTATCCACAAAAAAGCGCGAAAACCGCGCCCAATAGGCAAATTCTTGCGGTTTGGGCGAAAAAAGCCTATCTGTTGGGGGCAAAGCAGAGGGCAAAGGGCAAGTATATGGCACAGGCAAAACCACCAATGGATAAAATCGGCTGGCCCGATATTGGGCGGCGGCGTTTTGGCCGCGTCAACTGGATTGGCCTATGGACACTTTATGTGCGCGAAGTGCAACGCTTTTGGAAAGTCAAAACCCAAACCGTCCTCGCCCCCGTCATAACGACTTTATTATTCCTTACCGTTTTCGCGCTGGCCTTAGGGCAGTATCGCCCCGATATTGCGGGCATTGCATTTATTACTTTCCTCGCGCCGGGTCTTATTATTATGGCCGTGCTACAAAATGCTTTTGCCAATCCATCTTCTTCTTTGCTGGGCGGTAAAATGATGGGCAATATTGTTGACATTATTATGCCGCCGCTTTCGCCCGCCGAAATGAATTTAGGGCTGAGCCTTGGCGGGCTGACACGCGGTATGGTGGTTGGCTTTGGCACTTATCTGGGCATGGTGTATTTTGTGGACTTCACCCATAAACAAATTTGGGCGATATTTTTCTTCAGCGCGACGGGGTCTTTATTTATGGCACAGCTCGGCACGCTGGCGGGGATATGGTCGGAAAAATTTGACCATTTGCAAGCGGTGGTGAATTTTGTCATCACGCCTTTGGCGTTTTTATCGGGGACTTTTTATTCCATCAAACAACTGCCCGCCGCCTTTCAACTGGTTTCGCTGTTTAACCCGTTTTTTTATATTATTGACGGCTTCCGCTTTGGTTTTATCGGCTATGCCGAAGGGTCTATATTGACGGGCATGCTGGTTTTGCTAGGGCTGAACGGGGTTTTCTGGTTCATCACGCTTTATGTTTTGAAAAAAGGCTATCGCATTAAAAGCTAGGCGGGGCGGGTATATTGACATAAAGCCCACTTCATTAGATAATCGTCCAATAGTCGCAATGTGCCGCCAAAGCTCGGATATCGGGTTCGGCGGCTTTTTGTTTTGGCCAGAATCACGCAATGGAAGGGCGACCTTATGAGTGAAGCAGGAAAAAGCCATGTGATGCCAACCTATAATCGCGCCAAGCTGGATTTTGTGCGCGGCAAAGGCGCGTGGCTTTTTACGGCTGATGATACGGCCTATTTGGATTTTGCTTGCGGCATTGCCGTGAACGCGCTCGGCCATAGCCACCCCGAATTGGTGGCGGCACTGAAAGCGCAAGCCGACAAGCTGTGGCATGTGTCTAATATCTACACCATTGGCGGGCAGGAAAAATTGGCCGAACAGCTTTGCGCGTTGAGTTTTGCCGATAAGGTTTTCTTTTGCAATTCAGGTGCCGAAGCAGTGGAAGGGGCCATTAAAACCGCCCGCAAATATCACGCCGCAAAAGGGGCGGGCGAACGGGTTGACATTATCGGCTTTGATGGCGCGTTTCACGGGCGCACATTGGCGACCTTAGCGGCGGCGGGCAATGCCGCGCTGTCGGAAGGCTTCGGCCCGCTTATGCAGGGTTTTGTGCATATTGACGGCTTTGATTTGGATAAAACCAAAGCTGCCATTGGGGCGCGAACGGCGGCGATTATTATTGAACCCGTGCAAGGCGATGGCGGCATTATGCCCGTGCCTGTGGATTTTCTACGTGGCTTGCGCGAACTATGTGACGCACATGGCGTGTTGCTGATTTTTGACGAAGTCCAATGCGGCATGGGGCGGTCGGGTAAATTATGGGCGCATGAATATGCCGCACTTGCACCCGATATAATGGCCATTGCTAAAGGCTTTGGCGGCGGCTTCCCGACGGGTGCGTTTTTGGCCAACGAAAAAGCGGCGGCGGGCATGGGGGTCGGCACGCATGGCTCTACCTATGGCGGCAATCCATTGGCGTGTGCGGTGGCCAGCAAGGTGTTGGATATTGTCGCCACGCCCGATTTTTTGCAACAGGTTACGCAAAGCGCGAAAATGTTACGCGACCGCTTATGTGATGTGCAAAGCCAGTTTCCGACTTTGATTGAAGAAGTGCGCGGGCTGGGTTTGCTTTTGGGGCTGAAAATTTCCGCCGAAAGCGGGACAAGCATGGATATGGTTACAGCCTTGCGGGCAGAAAAACTGCTCACCGCCACCGCAAAGGATAATGTCGTGCGCCTGATGCCGCCGCTTAATATCGGCGAGAAGGAAATTGAAACCGCCATTGGGGCGATTGCGGCGGGCTGTGCGCGATTGCAGAAAAAACAAGGAGCCAAGCATGAGTAACGCGCCGCAACATTTTCTGGATTTAGCCGATTTTGACCAAAAGACTTTGCGCGGTTTGTTGGACGCCGCCCATGCCCGCAAAAAAGCACGCAAGACGGGTCTGCCTAAAGCCGCGCCCGATGCTGACGCGCCGCTTAATGGGCGGATATTGGCGATGATGTTTGACCAGCCTTCTACGCGCACACGGGTGTCTTTTGATATGGCCATGCGCCAGCTTGGCGGGCAGGTGCTGATGCTCAATAGCGATGAAATGCAATTAGGGCGCGGCGAAGAAGTGGCCGATACGGCGCAGGTTTTGTCGCGCTATGTGGACGCGCTTATGGTGCGGACGGTGGCGCATGAAGATATTGTGACACTTGCCGCCCATGCCAGCGTGCCAGTGATTAACGGGCTGACGGCCTTTAGCCACCCCTGCCAAATTATCGCCGATATAATGACATTTGAAGAACATTGCGGCGCGATTAAAGGGCGCAAAATTGCGTGGCTGGGCGACGGGAATAATGTCGCCGTGTCATGGATTCACGCCGCCGCCGTGCTGGGCTTTGAATTGCATTTGGCCACGCCCGATATGTTCGCCCCGCCTCAAACGGTGGTGGATTGGGCGGTCGCACAAGGTGCGAAGCTCACCGTTGGCCATAATGCTAAAGAAGCGGCCAAAGGCGCGGCGGCAGTGGTGACGGATTGTTGGGTGTCTATGTCAGACGATCCTGATACGGCGGCCAAACGGGCGGCGTCTTTTAAGCCCTATCAGGTGACGGAAGAAATTATGGCTTTGAGCGATGATGCGGTTTTTCTGCATTGCTTACCCGCCTATCGGGGGCGCGAAGTGGCAGCGGCTGTGATTGACGGGGCGCGGTCGGTGGTGTTGGACGAAGCCGAAAACCGCACCCATGCCCAAAAGGCCATTTTGCATTTCTGCTTGGCATCACCATGATATATTGGCGGCACATTTTACCGATTGTTTTATTGCTGGCGGCTTGCACAGCCGGCCCGCCCGCCGCGCCTGTTATCAACCAAACTTTTGAGCATCTTTCGGTTTTGCCGCTAACAACATCGGCACCTGCCTTTGTTGATGAATCGCGCCAAGACGCGCAAACGCAGGCACTTATCCGCCGCGATTTTTCTCCGAAAGATTTAATTGTCCGTTGGATAGGCGACCGCTTGCGCCCCGCCCAAAATCTTAACGCCATTGCCGCCCCGCAAGGCGAGCTGGTGTTTATTCTCACCCGTGCCGTGCTGCGACAAAAAACGGGCAGAAAAGCCACGCGGCTGGTGCCATTTTATAGCCGCGACACGCTGGAAATGACGGCGCATATTAATGTCACGCTGGCCTATCGGCCCACGCCGCAAGGGCGGATTGAGCAGGAAGATATTGAAGTCACCGCCAGCGCAACCCATATTGGTGGGGTGAGCCTGAATGACCGCGATAGGCTTTATTTTACGCTTTTGCAGGATTTGGGCAAAAATTTTGATGTAGAAGCGGCGAGAAAATTGCGGAAACTAGGCGTTTTGGCGATAGTGGACTAAATTTCGCCATTTTTGCGCTATAATATGGAAACAAAGCCGATAGGCCGTAAGGGTGTTGTTTTGAAACATTATTTTGAACTTGCTATGCGCTATTTGCGCCGTGCTTTGACCACCGCCAATGCGGGGTTTGATGTTGTCTTGCAACGCTTTGCGCCGCGCTTGTCGGATTCAGCGCATCGGGCGATTAAGATATTAACCATTTCCTGCTTGGTGTTTTTTGTTTTGCTGTGCAGCCGTCCGGAAACAAAGCCGCATGTGCCGCATGAAAAAGTCTGGCCCGTATTGACCAAGCTCACCACTTTTGAAAATGTCAAACCCGTCATTCAATCTTACGGGCAAATTGTTGCCGCCCGTGAAATTGATTTACGCGCTTTGGTGGGCGGCGAAGTGGTGAGCGTTTCGTCTTCGTTAGAAGAAGGCGCGTTGGTGAAAAAAGGCGAGGGGCTTTTTACCATTGACCGATTTGAATATGAAAACGCCCTCGCCGAAGCGCAAGCGCAATTATTGGGCGCAGAGGCCACTTATCTTACCGCCAAAACAGATTTTGAACGGGCGGAAAAATTACTGGCCAAAGGCACAGTGGCGAAAAAATATCTAGACGATAGGCGGGCGGCTTATTTATCGCAAAAAGCCAATCATGACCGCTTGAAAATTGTGGTGCAACGCGCCAAGCGCAATTTGGAATATACAAATGTCGCCGCCCCCTTTGATGCTTATGTTAGCAATGTGCAAGTGCGCGAAGGGCGGTTGGTGAATTCCAATGATGTGGTTGCCACGCTGAGCGATGCGCGTAAATATGAATTGCGTTTTAATTTATCCGATGCCGAATATGGCGCATTGCTCAGTGCGGGCAGTGAAATTGTGGGCCGCCCCGTAAAGGCCCGTTGGAAAATTGGCAATCGCCAGCTGGAATTTGCGGGCAAGGTGCGCCGCGTGGGCGCACAAATTGACCAATATACGCGCGGCGTGAATGTTTATGCCGATATTATCAACCCCGATAGCGCGGTTTTACGCAGTGGGGCTTTTGTGACGGTCGCGCTGGAAACGGCGGAAATCGCCAATATAGCGCGGTTTCCCGCCACTGCTTTGGCGGCGCAAGGCACGGTTTTTGTGGTGAAAAACAAACGCCTCCAAGCCCGTGATGTAACTGTTTTACTGCAAGCCAATAATGAAATTTTTATTGCCGACGGACTTGAAGCAGGCGAGGAAGTGCTGTTGACCCGCTTTAACCAAGCCGCCAGTGGCCTGCTGGTGCAAACGCGGCATTTGGATATTGAACTAGACGCAACGGGTGTGGACGCGAAAGGCGGCGGCGATGGCCGAGACGCCGAATAAGTCTGACGCGTCCCAAAGCAAAGCGGGCGGCGAAAGTGCTTTTGCCGCCCTTATTCGGCTCATGGTTAATCACGCCAATGCCGCTAATTTGCTCATGGTGCTGATGATTGGCTTTGGCCTTTATGGCGCAACCCAAATTAACCGACAATTTTTCCCCGACCTGACGTCCGAAGTTGTAACAGCCACGATTGTATGGCCGGGCGCGGGGGCGGAAGATGTTGATTTGAACATTGTAGAACCCGTGCAAGCCGCCATTCGCTATTTGGACGGGGTGGAAGATTTAAGCACCTCTGCTCGCACCGGACGGGCGGGCTTCACCATTGAATATGCGCCGGGTTGGGATATGTCCAAAGCTGTGCGCGAAGTCCAAAGCGCGATTGACGGGCTAAACACTTTGCCAACCGATATTGAACGCCCCATCATACGCGAAGACACGCCATTTGAACCCGTCGGCTCTATTTTGCTCATCGGCGATTTGCCCGAACGCGCCATGGTGCGCCAAGCTAAAAAATTGCGCGATGGTTTGCTTGACGCCGGATTGGATAAGGTTTCCATGACAGGCTTGCGCGATGAAGAAATTTGGGTGGAAACATTTACCGAGCAATTACGCCGCTATGGCATTACGAATGACACCATTGCGACCGCCATTCGCACTTCTTCGCTGGATTTGCCGGGCGGGCTGGTGCGCGGGCAAACCGAACGCCAAATTCGCTCCAAAGGGCTGGCCAAAACGCCCCAATCTATTGGTGAAATTGAAGTGGTCGCCCGTGATACCGGCCAGCGGGTTTTGGTGCGCGATATTGCCCAGCTGAGCGAGGCCTTTGAAACCGACCAAAAAACCGCTTGGGTGGGGCGCAAACGCGCCATTCAGCTTTTGGTGCAACGCTCTGAAACAACCGATAGCTTAGACGCGCTCGCCATTTTGCGTAGCTTTGCCGCCGAAGCCCGCAATGATTTACCCGCAGGATTTGAATTAAAAATTTACGCCGTGTCGGCAGAAAAAATCAGCCAGCGCCTTTCCATGATGTTACGCAATGGCATTGGCGGCTTTGTGCTGGTGACGCTGGCACTGTTTTTGTTTCTCAATTTCCGCGTGGCCATTTGGGTGGCGGCAGGAATCCCCATTGCGATTTTAATGACCATTGGGCTGATGGTTCCCTTTGGCATGAGCCTGAATATGATAACCATGTTTGCTTTTATTATGATGCTCGGCGTGATTGTAGATGACGCGATTGTGGTCGGCGAACATGCCAGTGCGCTTTATGCTGAGGGCGGGTTAACGCCTGCCCAAGCGGCGCAAAAAGCGGCCTTGCGTATGGCGCGTCCCATTTTTGCGGCGGGGCTGACGACACTGGCCGCCTTTTCGCCCATTATTATTATTGAAGGCACATTTGGGCGCATTGTCGGGGTGATGCCCGTTGTGGTCGCCGCCGTGCTAATTGCCAGCCTGATTGAATGTTATTTTGTCTTGCCCATGCATATGAAACACGCGCTGTCTTCTCCGCAAGGCCAAGCGGGCGGCATAAGGCGGCGTTTTCGTAATTGGTTTGATGATTTCCGCCTTAACCGCTTTCCGAAAAAAGTCGCCGCCGCCATTGAACGCCGTTATGAAACAGTGAGCTTTGCTATAGCGGCTTTAATTATCGCCATTGGTTTGCTTGCGGGGGGCTGGCTGCAATTTAGCTTTTTCCCCTCGCCCGAAACGGAAAATATGGAAGCGCGGATTTATTATCATTCCGGCACGCCCAAAGAGCGCACCGTGATTGGCATGAAAACAGTGGAAGCCGCGCTTTTGCAAACGGATAAGGAATTGCGCGGCGAGGGCCCGTCTTTAATTCATGGCTATTATGGTTTGCTTGGCGGGACGGGCAATTTTGCGGCAAATAATGTCGCCTCTGTGCAGGTGGAGCTTACGCCAAGCGAGGTGCGTGATATTCGCACAAAAGATTTTATCCGTGCGTGGCAGAAAAATATCCCCGTCCTGACTGGCACAAGGCGCGTGGTGGTGACAGGCCATGAGGCCGGCCCGGGCGGGGTGCCTATTAATTTTGTGCTGGTCGGGGATAATGTGGACAATCTCAAACAAGCGGCGGAAGAATTAAAACAGGCTTTGGAATTATATCCCGCCGTCATCAATCCGCGTGATAATTTGCGTTATGGGCGGCAGGAATTATTGCTGGAAGTGAATGAACGCGGCGCGGCTTTGGGCTTTACCAATCAAATGGTTGGCCGCCAAGTCCGCAACACATTTGAAGGCATTATTGCGACGCGCTTTGCCCGCGATAATAGCGAGGTGACGGTGCGGGTTTTGCTGTCGCGCCGCCAAGAGCAAAGGCAAAGTTTGGAAGATTTTTACCTCGCCGTTCCCAATAGCGTGCCGCAACGTTATATCGCGCTGGGCGAAGTGGTGGATATGAAAGAAGAAACAGGCTTTATGTTTATCCGCCGCAGCAATAGCGGGCGCGAAGTTTCCGTGCTGGCCGATTACGCCGATGATGCAGGCAATCCGGAAGCGGTGATGCGCGATGTGCGGCAAAATGTGCTGCCCGATTTGGCAATGAAATATAATATCACCGAAGCGGCGTCAAAACGCGCCCGCGAAATGGCGAAATTCGCACAAGGCTTTATGGTCGGCACGGGGCTGGCCTTGACGCTTATTTATATTATTTTAGCTCTGGTTTTTTCCAGCTATACGCGCCCATTTGTGATTATGTCCATTATTCCTTTCGGGCTGATAGGGGCGTTGTTTGGCCATTTTGTGCAAGGCTTTGATATTAGTTTTTTAAGCCTCATTGCTCTGCTCGGCCTGTCGGGGATTTTGGTCAATAATTCTATTATTTTGATTGGGCGCATTGAGGAATTACAAGCAACGGGCATGGCTCTGCGCGAAGCTATTATTACCGGCGTGACGGATAGGTTGCGGCCTGTGGTGCTGACTTCAATGACAACTGTGCTGGGGCTAACGCCGATATTATTTGAAACCAGCGTGCAGGCGCAATTTGTTATTCCCATTGCTTTAACAATGGCATGGGGCATGGCTTCGGCCAGCTTTTTGGTGCTGTTTGTTGTGCCAGCAATTTTGATGATACAGGAAGATTTTCGGCTTTGGCGCAAAGGCCGCGCAGGCAATGCGGGCCGTATGGAGGGGCGGGCGGAATCCACAGAACCCGCAGAGTAAAATAAGCGTAAAATTAACGCCGCCAAAAAGTCGGGGTGAGCATCACTAAAATGGTAAATAATTCCAGCCGTCCCAACAGCATGGATAGGCATAAAACCCATTTGGCCGCTTGCGGCAAAGCCATATAATTGCCATCAGGCCCAATTATCGCGCCCAAGCCCGGCCCTACATTGGAAATGGTGGACGCGCTGGCCGAAATGGCGGTGAGCGTGTCTAGGCCAATAAAGCCAAGCAAGGCGGCAATGACCGCAAAGCAAATAAAATAGGTAATGGCGAAAGTCATCACCGAGGCAATAACATCTTCGCCCAAAGTGCGGTCATTATAACGCATGGCAAAAACCCCGCTAGGGTGCACCAGCTGTTTGATATTCCGCAAAGCCGCTTTGATAATTAAATTAAAACGGAAAATTTTCAGCCCGCAAGCGGTTGACCCCGCACAGCCGCCTATAAAGGCCATGATAAGAAAAAGCGTGGTCGCAAAAGTTCCCCATTGGTCATAAGAAGCGGTGGCATAGCCCGTGCCTGTTAAAATAGAGGTGACGTTAAATAAAACCTCGCGCAAAGCCGTTAAGGGGGCGGGGTGTATATTGGTGAGCCGAAACGCCCAAACCGCCAACACCAATGTTAATAGTAAAGCAAAAAGCGTGCGGATTTGCGTGTCCTTAAAAAGCGGGGTCGTATTGCCGTGCATGGCTTGTAAATAAACCGCAAAAGGCAGGCTGGAAATAAGCATGAAAAGAATGGCGACCATATCAATGGTCATATTGTTAAAGCCGCCAATGGAATTATCAGAAGTGGAAAAGCCGCCCGTGGCAATGGTGGTCATGGCATGGGCAATGGCGTCAAAGACGTCCATGCCGGCCAGCATATAGGCCAAAGCACAAGCCATAGAAATGCCCAAATAAAGCCGCGCAATAGAACCCGCAATTTCCGTAGCACGGGGTAAGATTTTTTCTGATGTGTCAGAAGATTCAATGCGGAATAACTGCATACCGCCCACATTCAGCATGGGCAGCACCGCAATGGCCATAACAATAATGCCAATGCCGCCAAACCATTGCAGCATCGCCCGCCATAGCAAAATGCCTTTGGGCATATTGTCCAGCCCCACCATAACGGTCGCGCCTGTGGTGGTTAGCCCCGACATGGCTTCAAAAAACGCATCACTGTAATTCAGCTCCACAGATGTGCTAAAGGCAAAAGGCAAAGCGGCAAACATGGCCAGCATAATCCACGACCAGCCTGTGAGCGCGAAAGCCTGCTGCATGGTCAGAGCTTCAATTTTGCCCCGACAAGTTAAAATCATTGCGCCCGCAACAAAACTGCTTATCGCCGCGCTGGCCAGAAAAACCCGCCAGCCATGATGGCCAGATAAATAATCAATCAAAGCTGGCACGAGCATACCCGCCGACAAAGCGGCGAGAAAAAGCCCGATAATAAAAATAACTGAACGGAAATCTTGCATTTATTTTGCCTGATATTTTGGCTGGTCATGTTTAATGCAAAACATTTTTGGCATAGGGGCTGTCTAAAGAAAAGCCCGGCACAATGGCTTGAAAGCCTGTGCCATTATCACGGCGCATAAGGTAGCTGCCGCGCATAAAGCCCGACGGGGTGGTGAGCGGCGACGCAGAGGCATAGCTATATTCTTCGCCGGGCGATAAAACGGGCTGCTCACCCACCACGCCCTTGCCTTTGACTTCTTGCAAACGGCCAAGCCCATCGGTGATTTTCCAATGGCGCGAAACAAGCTGCACGGTTTCATCGCCCTGATTTTCAATCGTGATGCGATACGCCCAAAGATAATAATCTTCATTGGGATTGGACTGGTCCTCAACGAATTTCGTTTTCACGCTTATTTTGATATTTTGTGTGACCGCTTCATACATGTGATTTGCCTCTGCGGGTTATTATAATTGGTCAAGTGCCTGATTAAAATCAGCAATTAAATCATCAACATCTTCTAAGCCGACAGAAATCCGCAATGTGCCAGCCTTAATGCCCATTTCGGCGCGTGCCTCTTCGCTTAGGCGTTGATGGGTGGTGGTGGCCGGATGGGTGATAAGGGTTTTGGTGTCGCCCAAATTATTTGAAATCAGCACAATTTTCAGCGCGTTAGACAGCTTAAAGGCCTCTTCCTTGCCGCCATCAATATCAAAAGCAATTAAACTGCCCGCACGGCTCATTTGCTTTTGGGCGAGCGCATATTGCGGGTGGTCTTTGCGCCCAGGGAAAATCACGCGCTTAACTTTGGGGTGCTTGGTCAAGGCTTCGGCAAGAATTTCGGCATTATCCACATGGGCAGCCACGCGCACGGGCAGCGTTTCAAGCGATTTGAGTAAAGTCCAAGCATTAAACGGGCTTAAAGATGGGCCAGTTTGACGAATGAAATTGGCCAAATAATCTTCCACCCATTTTTGCGTGGACAGCACAATGCCGCCCAAACATCGGCCCTGCCCGTCAATATGTTTGGTGGCGGAATAAATGACAACATCCGCGCCAAGCGTGAGCGGCTTTTGCAATATGGGCGTGGCAAAAACATTATCCACATAAAGCAATGCGTTATGAGCATGGGCAATATCAGCCACGCCGCGAATATCAATAATTTCCAGCACCGGATTGGTCGGCGTTTCTAAAAACAACACTTTGGTATTCGGGCGCATGGCCGCTTCCCACGCCGATAGGTCGCACCCATCTATGAGAGTGGTTTCAATGCCCAAGCGCGGCAAAAGCTCTTCCACAATATAACGGCATGAGCCAAACAAGGCGCGGGCTGAGACGACATGGTCGCCCGCCGATAAATAGCACAGCATAGAAGCCGTGACCGCCGCCATGCCCGTGGCCGTGGCGCGGGCATCTTCGGCTCCTTCTAAAGCCATCATGCGGGTTTCAAAACTGCGGACGGTCGGATTGCCAAAGCGGGTATATTGATAGCCGTCATCTTGGTCTAAAAAGCGGGCTTCGGCTTGCTCGGCACTGTCATAAACATAGCCAGAGGTGAGGTAAAGTGCCTCGCTGGTTTCGCCATAGGCCGAGCGTTCGCTGGCCGTATGCACGAGCCGCGTTTTGGTTTTGTGCTGTTTGTCTTTTTTCTCTCGCGCCATAAATTGCACCGCCCATAAAACCCCAATAAAAAACGCCAATAAAAAACCGGCCAGAAGCCGGAACACTCCGGCCTATTTAGCTGTTTATTTTACGTGGCCGCAAGCCAGCCGGCTCAAATCACCACATTTGCAATATGTCGGGTGCAGAATGGCGAAAATCACCCCTTTCGTCAAGTGGGTTAATGGGCAGGGGCGCGGGGGTCTTGATTGGGGGGCAAAATTGCGGCAAAACAGGCTTGCCATAAGCCCGCAAGAGGCTTTAACTGACGCAATGAATAAGAGCCAACCCGTGAATGATATGACACAGCAAGCCAATGGCATTTTGCCCGCAAGCGGAATTCGCGATTTAGTGGATAAACGGCACATTTTTGCGGGTGAGGACGGTATAAAAAAGAAGAAGCGACGCCAATCCTCTTCGTTTGATTTGAATCTTGACGAGGAGACTTGGTCTGATGTGGGTGGCATAGATGATAATCAATATCAGCCTGCTTCGCTTGATGTGCGGCTTGGTAAAACAGCTTTGCGGGTGCGTGCCAGCTTTTTGCCTGGCACGAATGCGAGTGTGATGGATAAAATCAGCCAATTGAACTATCACCAAATTGATTTAACAAAAGGCGCGGTGCTGGAAACGGGCTGCGTTTATCTTGTTCCGCTTATGGAAGAATTGGCACTACCCAAACACATTTCCGCTTTCGCCAATCCGAAAAGTTCCACAGGGCGCATTGATGTGTTCACTCGTCTTATTACCGATGGTAGTGGCGAATTTGACAAAGTGCCTGCAGGCTATAAGGGCAGGCTTTATTTGGAAATTAGCCCGCGCACATTTCCGATTTTTGTTCGCGCCGGTTCGCGGCTCGCCCAAATGCGCTTTCGCCAAGGTGCGGCAACATATTGTGATGATGAAATGAAAGCCCTGCACAAAGAAATTGGTTTGGTGGATAAAGGCACGCCCAACATTGATGGCGGGTTGGCCTTGTCGGTGGATTTAGAAGGCGATGGCGCGAACGCGCCCGTTGGCTGGCGGGCGAAACGCCATGCCGGATTGATTAGGGTGGACGATGCGGACGCGCTGGAAGTGAACGATTATTGGGAACCGATTTATCCCGATAAACGCAAAAGGCTGATTTTAGATCCAGATGAATTTTATATTCTCGCCTCGCGGGAAGCGGTGACCATTCCGCCCAGCCATGCGGCGGAAATGGTGCCATTTAACCCGCTTGTCGGCGAGTTTCGTGTTCATTATGCAGGCTTTTTTGACCCGGGCTTTGGCGCAGCCGATGCGGGCGGGGCAGGCAGCCGTGCAGTGCTGGAAGTGCGCTCGCGTGAAGTGCCATTTATTTTAGAGCATGGCCAAATTATCGGACGGCTGATTTATGAACGCCTCACCGAGCCGCCCGATATGCTTTATGGAGCCGCGCTTAATTCAAATTACCAATCGCAGGGCTTGCGTCTGTCTAAACATTTCAAGCAAGAAAAAATCAAATCGAATCCATAGGAAAATTGGGCGGCGGGAGATGATGGGGTGTTTTATCCCATCTATAAGGGTTCAATGTGAGTTGCCAAAGCGCACGGAAAAAGATAAACACACTGAAAATCCAAAAAATGGGCAGAAAACCCAAGCAGTAAATATGAGTTGTGCGCTTTAGTTTCACCGCGCAAATAATATGGGAAGCAAAAATCGTACCAATGCCAATAACGCCAATGGCAGTATAAATCTCTCCAATGTTGATGTCGGTCATATATTTGCTCGCCAATATGATAAGCATACCCAAATAAATAAGCGGTGCAATGGAACGACCGAAAAAGACAAATTGAAAGGATAAATAAGAGCGCAGACCAATGCGCCTCATGCTCCGCAAAGGGTGGCGCAAGCGCACCATCCATGTTTGTAAATTACCCTTTTGCCATCTTGTGCGTTGGTTGATATGAGCGCGTAAGCCTCTGGTGGCCGTTTCACATGTGCCATAGAAAAGTGTTTCAGTTTTATAGCCATGCTCATAAAGGCGAACACCAATATCAGCATCTTCTGTGACATTAAATGCGTCCCAACCATAGAGGCGTTTAAGTGTGGCCGTGCGGAAATGATTAGACGTACCACCAAGCGGTATGGGCAGGCCGATATTGCTAATTTCAGGCAAATGCTGACGAAACAGCGTGTCATATTCCAACCCCATAATATGACCCAGCATATCATAGTGGTCATCTTCAATAATAAGCGGCGATTGCAGACAAGCATATTTATTGCCCAGCGTGTTAAACGCACTCACGGCTTCGCGTAATTGCAATGGGTGGGGTGCATCTTCCGCATCATAAATCACCACAATCGCACCCGTAGCAAAATGCAAACCATAATTACATGCTCTCGGTTTGGTTTGTGGTTGACCTGCTGGCACTGTCAATACGCGCACTTCATTGAATTCAGGAAAGGCAGGGGTGTGCATTTTTGCCGAACGTATGGTGGGCGTGTCGTCTTCTTCCACCAGAAAAAGCAGTTGCAATTTATCTTTTGGATAATCTAATTGGCACATATTGTGCAACAAGCACTCAACCATATGCTCTTCCTGAAAAAGCGGCAGCAAAATCGTATAATGGGGCAGGTCTTTATCGGGCAGATTATCCAAATATGGTTTACGGCGCGGCTTAGAGAAAATGCCAATGCAATTATGCAAAGCCAAAGCAAAGAAGAAACCCGTTTCCGCCAAAGCCACCTTAGTAGGATAGGTTATATTGGCATAGACAACTAAAGCCAGCGTCAAAAGAGCATATAATTTAATCCATAAAGGCAAAGGGCGATAGGCGGATTGGTCGGGATAGTGGCGGTCTAAACCATAAGTGGCCTTGTCAATGATTTCTGCGCGGGTTTGAAAGCTAGATTCATGTTTGAACTCAGGGCGCGGGCCTTCACCAAAACCTGTCAGGCCTTTATTATTATCATTATTTTTATTTATCATAGGCGCAATGCGTTAACACAAAACGCAAAAAATACAATTTATTTTAGATTTTGTGTTTTATCATTTATATTTCATCACGCATGCTCATGGCAAGATGGAGTTATTTTTCAGTATTGGTTGTCCGCATAAAACGCGCTCTTATGCCACGCTCTAATGCGGCAACGGTAAGTTTGTCTAATTGCAATGTATCGCGTAGCAAAGTTAAAAACCGAATTTCTTCTGGTTGGACTTGCATATCCGCCGCAGTCATTTCCACCGCCAAAGCATAAGCGGTTTCATATAAGCTCTTAGGCAAAGCCCGTGCTGCGAGAGTCAACATGGTTTCCAGCCCTTCATTATTTTCCATCAGCGTGGCAAATTGTTCTAGCGCGATAGGAATGGCACTTCTTTCCAAATTGGCAAAAACCGGTAGCGAGTTAATGAGGCGTTCAATATGTTCTAGCTCAGCATCTTTGGGCGGCTCATCAACCGCCGCAACGGTGAGCATAATTTGCAATAAAGCCTGTTGCGGGCTTAAAAGCGGCGTTTTGTTATTTTCAGCAGGCGGCATAAAACGTCCTTTACAACAAGATGACTGGCAATTTTGGCCAACTGCTATAGAGTAATGCGTTATGAGGATTTGACAAGTCTAGGAACGGGCAGGAAAGGCCAGAATGGGTAAGAAAGGCGGGGCGGTATGGATAAGGTGGCAAATTTGCATCAGGCGGCAGAAGAGAGCAAGGCGTGGCCATTTGTAGAAGCGCGCAAATTAGCGGCGCGGGTGGAAAAATCAGGGCAGAAAGCGGTGCTGTTTGAAACGGGTTATGGCCCTAGCGGGCTGCCGCATATTGGCACATTTGGCGAAGTCGCCCGCACCAGCATGGTGCGCTGTGCTTTTGCTTTGCTCAAACCCGATATTCAAACGCGGCTGATTTGCTTTTCTGATGATATGGATGGCTTGCGGAAAATTCCCGATAATGTTCCCAATGAAAAAATGCTGGCAGAGGATTTGGGCAAGCCACTAACCAGCGTGCGCGACCCGTTTGGCACGCATGAGAGTTTCGGGGCGCATAATAATGCACGGCTCAAAGAATTTCTTGACCGCTTTGGTTTTGAATATGAATTTGCCAGCGCGACAG
This sequence comes from Parvibaculaceae bacterium, assembly GCA_965219965.1. Taxonomy (GTDB): domain Bacteria; phylum Pseudomonadota; class Alphaproteobacteria; order RS24; family RS24. The sequence goes on along the minus strand of OZ244796.1, from coordinate 1,105,306 downwards.
ATTATTATCAATCGGGGCGCATGGATAAAACCTTGCTGAAAATTTTGCAAAACTATGACGCGGTGATGGATATTATTTTGCCAACATTGGGCGAAGAAAGGCGCAAAAGCTATAGCCCGTTTCTGCCCATTTGTCCGCAAAGCGGCAAAGTGTTGATGGTGCCAATCACAGCGCGTGATGCTGCCAAAGGGGAAATTGAATATACCCACCCCGATACGGGCAAACCCCAAACCATTGCGGTGACGGGCGGGCAGTGCAAATTGCAATGGAAAGCCGATTGGGCTATGCGTTGGGCGGCTTTGGGTGTGGATTATGAAATGGCCGGCAAGGATTTAATTGAAAGCGTCACGCTGTCTTCGCGCATTTGCAAAGCCATTGGCGCGACCCCGCCAGAAGGGTTTTCTTATGAATTATTTTTAGATGAAAATGGCGAGAAAATTTCTAAATCACGCGGCAATGGGCTGACTTTTGAAGAATGGCTGACCTATGCCACGCCCGAAAGCCTGTCGCTTTATATGTATCAAAATCCGCGCAAAGCCAAGCGGCTGCATTTTGATGTCATTCCCAAAGCGGTGGATGAGTATTTAACTTTTTTAGACAAATATCCTGATATGGACGCGGCGGAGAGGTTAAACAATCCGGTGTGGCATATTCATAGCGGCACCCCACCTGCGGGCGGGTTGCCTGTGAGCTTTGCGCTTTTGTTAAATTTAGTATCGGCGAGCAATGCTGATAGCAAAGATGTGCTATGGGGTTTTATCCGCGCCCACGCGCCTGAGGCATCGGCTGAAACCATGCCCTTGCTTGACGCATTGGCAGGCTATGCGGTGACGTATTTTCACGATTTTGTCGCCCCGACTAAAGCCTATCGTGCGCCGAGTGAAGCGGAACGGGCGGCATTGGCGGATTTGGTTGCGGCTTTGGGGGCATTAGCAGAGGGCGCAGATGGGGAAACAATTCAAACGGCGGTTTATGCGATTGGCAAAAAGCATTTTGGCGATAATTTGCGCGACTGGTTTCAAGCCCTTTATGAAATTCTGCTCGGCCAAAGCCAAGGCCCACGCTTTGGGTCTTTTGTCGCCCTTTATGGTTTGGACAAAACCCTTGCCTTAATTGAACAAGCCTTGAGCGATGAGGGCTTGGGTTAAGAGCTTGTGGGCTTGCCTTGTGGCAGGGAAAAGCCTAAAAGAGAATTTATGCGCCTTTATCCTTTCATTCGCCCCGTGCTGTTTGCCTTGCCGCCAGAATGGGCGCATGGTTTAAGCGTGTGGGTTTTATCATGGGTCGGCCATATATTGCCGCGCCCAAAGCCCGATGATTATATTCTTGCGACACGTGCCTTAGGGCAGATTTTCACCAATCCTTTTGGCGTGGCGGCGGGCTTTGATAAAAATGGCGAAGTGCCAGACGCGCTTTTGCGGCTCGGCTTTGGTTTTGTGGAAATTGGCACCGTGACGCCGCGCCCGCAAAGCGGCAATCCCAAGCCGCGCCTGTTTCGTTTGGTAGAACAAGAAGCGGTTATCAATCGGCTGGGTTTTAACAATCAAGGCCATGAAGCGGTGCGGGTGCGCCTGTCGCGCCGCGCACCCGAAGGCATTATTGGCGTCAATATCGGTGCGAATAAAGATGCTAAGGATAGGCTGGCCGATTATGAAGCCGGTGCGCGGGTGTTTGGCGAACATGCGGGTTATTTGACGCTGAATGTGTCTTCGCCCAATACGCCCAATTTGCGGGACTTGCAAAGCAAAGCCGCGCTGAAAAAACTCATTGATAAGGTTCAAAAAGCCGCGCCCGATACGCCCGTGCTGGTGAAAATCGCGCCCGATTTAAGCGAAAAGGAATTGCAAGATATTGCCGATGTCGCTTTGGCGAGCAAAATTGACGGGTTGATTGTTTCTAATACGACCATTGATAAAACCCCTGTGCGGCGGCATATTTATTCAGGCGAAGAGGGCGGGTTGTCGGGGCGGCCTTTAATGGAAAAATCCACCGCCGTGCTGGCGCAGTTGCGGCGGCTGACAGGCGGGAAGGTGACACTTATCGGCGTGGGCGGGGTTAGCACTGCCGAAGAGGCTTATGCAAAAATCCGTGCGGGGGCGAGTCTCATTCAATTTTATTCCGCGCTTGTTTTTCACGGCGTCGGGCTGGTCGGGCGGCTCAAGCGCGAATTGGCCGAGCTGTTACGCGCCGATGGTTTTGACAGCCTGCATCAAGCAGTCGGGGTTGACGTGCCGCTTGGCAAAAAGAAAGTTAACAAAAAGGAGACGAAAAAAATGACGGTGACCATTTATCACAATCCGCGTTGCAGTAAGTCACGCCAAACTTTGGCTTTGCTGGAAAAGCGCGGCGAGAAAATTAAAGTGGTGGAATATCTGAACGCGCCATTGGGCGTGGCGGCGTTAAAGACGGTGTTGAAAAAATTAAAAATGGCATCGGCGCGGGATTTAATGCGCCGCAATGAAGCTGAATATAAGGAATTGGGGCTGAAAGATGTGCAAAGCGAAGCGAAATTGCTGGCGGCTTTGGCCAAACACCCGAAACTGATGGAGCGTCCGCTTGTGGTTAAAGGCAATAAGGCCGCTTTGGGTCGCCCGCCAGAGCAAGTGTTGGATATTCTTTAGCGGGTTTAGCCGAGACGGCCAAGAATGGGAAACCAGTCTAGCAAAGCCCCGCCGATATTTTGCAAACTGCCGAGAAAAATCAAAACGCCCGTGAGGATTATCAACCCGCCCGTGATTTTTTCTATGATGGGCATATATTTTTTAAGCCGCGCAAAGCTGTGCAGAAAATAACCCATGCCTAAAGCGGCGAGGATAAAGGGCAAGCCCAAACCCGCCGCATAGGCGGTGAGTAAAATTGTGCCTTGTGCGAGGCTGTCACTGCTGGCGGCAAGGGTGAGAATGGTCGCCAATATCGGCCCAATGCAGGGCGTCCAGCCAAAGGCAAAAGCCAGCCCCAAGCCAAAGCCAGTGAGCAAGCGGGTGCTTTTGCGGCTGGTGGCCAGCGATAGGGGCAAAGCAAAACGCCACTGCCTATTAAGCCAACCAAAGCGCAACAGCCCCGCGACATGCAGGCCGAGCAGGATAATAAAAATCCCTGCAATTTGGCCAAGCAGGATTTTATGGGTCAAAATCAATGGGTGAATGGCCGCCGCGCCCGCGCCGAGACTGATAAAAACCAGCGAAAAGCCGCCGACAAAACTCAAAGCCGCAGGCAAAATGCGCCCGTTTATGGTGCGGCGGTCGGCTTGATGGAGCGCGTCAAATTCCAATCCGGCGGCAAAGCAAAGATAGGCTGGCACAAGCGGCAACACGCAAGGCGATAAAAAACTTAAACCCCCGCCAAGCGCGGCAATGATAAGGGAAAGAAAAAAGCCGTCTGTTATTATTTCTGCCATTATCCACGACGGCGGAATAATATCGCCGCGCCCCAACCGCAGAAAATAGAAATTAACACGCCCGTTACGCCATAAAGCAAAGGTAACTCATGCGCCCAGCGATAAAGATATTGCTCAAAACCTTGTATGCCCACATGCAGCCGATTGGTGCGGCGGCTGACCACTTGCCCGTCACGGAGCAGAAAAATATGCGCTTCATATTTGCCCACCGGCACGCCAGACGGCAAAGCCAGCTCGGCACGGAACAGGCGGTTGTTAATCACGCGCACGCCATTATCGCTTTGCTGGTATAAATCACGCGCTTGTTTATTGCGAATAAGCCCGTTAATAAAGGGCGGGCTTTGCTCTTTTTGGCTTGGGTCGGCCAAGCGCACGGGCAAATGTTGCAAGCTCAGCCCATAGCGGCGCAATATGTTTTCGCTGGCAATGTGGCGCATATTGCGGGTGCTGGCCACCGCATAATAGGCTGGCACATGAGAGATGGGCAAAGACGCATCATTGACCCAAATGCCAAGTATTTTGCTTTTGCGCCGCACCGTAAGCGGCTGGTTCGGCCCTTTAACGACAACGGCGACATCAAGCGGGCTGTCGGCATCGGTATCAATCGCCCCGAACAGCAAAATGGTCTCGCCGGTAAAATCGGCCTGAATGGCGACTTGGTTTGTGGACAAATCCGTGACCAACGCATCGCCATTTTGGGCATAGGCGGGGCTGGCGAAAAACAGCAGAGCGAGCAAAGCAGATATTTTTGTTTTTATAGCCATCAATACACCCTCTGCAAGGTGAAAGAATAAAGCTCGGCGGGCTGTGTGACCAGCCCCATGAAAATTTTCACACCCACGCCTAGCACAATTAGCGCGAGCAAAGCGCGTAGCTGTTCGCCGCGCAAACGCTGGCCAATCCGTGCGCCAATTTGTGCGCCGACCACGCCGCCAATGAGAAGGATAATGCCCAGCACAATATCTACGGTTTGGTTTTCAACCGCGTGCAAAATACTGGCCGCCGCCATCACAAAAATAATTTGAAATAAAGAGGTGCCAACCACAACATTGGTCGGCATACGCAATAAATAAATCATGGCCGGCACCATAATAAAGCCACCGCCCACGCCCATAATAGCGGCCAATATGCCCACCACAAAACCAATCATCACAGGCGGAATAACACTGGTGTAAAGATTAGACGCCTTAAAACGCATTTTCAAAGGCAAACCATGCAACCAGCTATGTTGTCCGGGTCGTTTGGCTGGCACGGGTTGGCCTATGCTGGCGGCACGAATGGCCCGCAGGCTTTCCACCAGCATTAAAAAACCAATAATGCCCAAAAACAGCACATAGCAAATGGAAATCACCAAATCAATTTGCCCCAAAGCGCGTAAGAAAGCAAAAAGCTGCACGCCGACATAAGACCCCGCCAGCCCGCCGCCAAAAAGCACCGTTCCCATTTTGACATCCACGGCACGGCGTTGCCAATGGGCAAGGCCGCCCGATACAGAGGCGGCGAGGATTTGATTGGCTTCCGTGGCCACAGCGACAGCAGGCGGTATGCCTGAGAAAATCAGCAAAGGGGTCATTAAAAAGCCGCCGCCCACGCCAAACATGCCTGATAAAAATCCAACCAGCCCACCCATGCCGAGCAACATGATGATGCTGGCACTGGTTTCGGCAATGGGCAGATAAATTTGCATGAACAGCACTCGCTCAACTGGCTTAACGGAAATTGGTTTTTTCTACCATATTTGCCGCGCACTGACTAGCATATCGCCGCCATATAGTGGGGCGCAACGGGCGGGGTGGTTTATTTAATCAGGCCGCGTTGCTTAAATGGAGCGAGATAAGCACCATAGCCTTGCGCTTCCATATTTTCTAGGGCAATAAATCGCAAAGCGGCTGAATTCATGCAATAACGCAAACCCGTCGGCGGTGGTCCATCATCAAAAACATGGCCAATATGATTATCACCATATTTAGAGCGAATTTCCGTGCGCGGGAAAATCAAATAATAATCTGGCTTTTCAACAATATGCGCCGACACAAGCGGGCGGGTGAAAGACGGCCAGCCCGTGCCGCTTTTATATTTGTCTAGCGAGGAAAATAATGGCTCACCCGAAATAATATCAACATAAATGCCATGCGCTTTATTATCCCAATAGGGATTGTCAAAAGGCTTTTCCGTGCCATCTTTTTGCGTCACTTCATATTGTAAAGGGGTGAGCATGGTTTTAAGCGTGCGCTTATCGGGCTTGACGAAATTTTGCCAGCGCGTTTGTTGCGCTATGGCGACAGGAGCGATGGATGGCAAAAGCACCAAGCCAAGCCAAAATAAAGTAAACCACCCTGTAAATTGCCTATGCTTTCTCATGGGGTCATTTTAAGCCGATTTGCGACTATTTTGTGACGGCTTATTGTGGATAAATGGGGCGGCGATGGGCATATATGCCCCCATATAAATGCCATATTGGGGCGAATTGGTAATATGGGGAAAAATATCACAGAAAATTTTAATAAAAACTGCGCGGTTTTCCGCAGTTTTCCGTTTGGCGGGGCAAAAAAAATCGCCTTTTGCGTAAAAAACTATATACAAGCTGTTGACGCGCTGGGGCGGTTCAGACACTATATGTGGTAGTTCAAAGGGGCGTGGTTTCTCCGAACCGCGCTACTGGGGTCTTTATCTTACTGACGCTTGCCGACGAATCGGTCGGAAGTCGTGGGGCGATGTGCCGCACCGACAGAGATGATGCGCCCCAAAACGCACCCCGCATAGAAGCCTATGCGCCCCATTTGAATGGAAGTTATTAAGGGATTTTCCACCGCTAAAAGCGCAGAGGGGAAATTTCATTTGGACAAGTGATAAGTCAGAGGGCAGGATGTTTAACAATTCAAATCGTAAATCAGGGCAAATAGATGCAACACAGCGTCAGGTGCAAGACATGTTAGAAACAGGCAGACAGCAAATCCGCACCAAACGCACCGCGCAGGGTCACCCCGACGCGACCGAACCGCGCATGGATTTTGAAAATGCCGATCAGGTGGTGCAATTTGAAGCCCGCCCAAAGGTCAAGATTGACCCAAGCCGCGATGATTTGCTTACCGAATTTGGTAAAGCCACTTTGCTGGACCGCTATTTGCTGGACGGCGAAAAATTCCAAGATTTATTTGCCCGTGTCGCCTCTTGCTATGGCGATGATGAGGCTCACGCCCAAAGGCTGTATGATTATTGCTCGCGGCTGTGGTTTATGCCCGCCACGCCGGTTTTGTCTAATGGCGGCACCGAGCGCGGCTTGCCCATTTCTTGTTTCCTCAATGAGGCTGATGACAGCCTTGGCGATATTGTCAATTTGTGGAATGAAAATGTTTGGCTCGCCTCACGCGGCGGCGGCATTGGCTCTTATTGGGGCAATTTGCGTTCTATTGGCGAAGCGGTCGGGCGCAATGGCAAAACCTCTGGCATTATTCCTTTTATTCGCGTGATGGACAGCTTGACTTTGGCCATTTCGCAAGGCTCTTTGCGGCGCGGCTCGGCGGCGGTTTATTTGCCCGTTGACCACCCTGAAATTGAAGAATTTATTGAAATGCGCCGCCCGACAGGCGGCGACCCCAACCGCAAGGCGTTGAATTTGCACCATGGGGTGCTTATTTCTGACCGCTTCATGCGGGCGGTGGAAAATGACGAAACTTGGGCCTTGCGTAGCCCCAAAGATGGCTCGGTGCAGGCGGAAGTGTCGGCACGCGATTTATGGATTCGCATGCTCACCGCACGGGTGGAAACGGGCGAGCCTTATATGGTGTTCAAAGATACGGTCAATAATGCCCGCCCCGAACATCAAAAACTGCTTAATTTGGAAGTCAAAACCTCTAATTTATGCGCCGAAATTACCTTGCCCACAGGCGAAGACCATTTGGGCGCGCAACGCACAGCGGTGTGTTGTTTGTCGTCTCTCAACATTGAGAAATTTGACGAATGGCAAGATGATAAGCAATTCATTCCCGATATTATGCGCTTTTTGGATAATGTTTTGCAGGATTTCATTGACCGTGCGCCCGATAGCATGGCCAAAGCGCGTTATTCCGCCATACGTGAGCGCAGTGTTGGCTTGGGTGTGATGGGTTTCCATTCCTTTTTGCAAGCCAATATGATTCCGTGGGAATCGGTCATGGCGAAAGTGTGGAATAAGCGGATTTTCTCGCATATTAAAGAGCAAGTGGATGCGGCCTCTAAAAGCCTTGCGAGCGAACGCGGCGCGTGTCCCGATGCGGAAGATTGCCAAATGCATGAGCGTTTTTCTAATAAAACCGCCATTGCGCCCACCGCCTCTATTTCTATTATTTGCGGCGGGGCGAGTCCGGGCATTGAGCCGATTGCCGCTAATAGTTTTACGCATAAAACTTTGTCGGGTTCGTTTAATGTCCGCAACCGCCATTTGGCCAAATTGCTAGACGAAAAAGGGCGCAATGATGATGAAACATGGTCCAGCATTGTCACAAGCGGCGGCTCGGTGATGCATTTGGATTTCCTTACCGATGATGAAAAGGCCGTGTTCAAAACCGCTTTTGAAATTGACCAGCGTTGGCTGGTTGATTTGGCAGGCGACCGTGCGCCCATGATTGACCAAGCCCAATCGCTCAATGTTTTCCTGCCCGCCAATGTGCATAAGCGCGAGCTGCACCAAGTGCATTATCAGGCATGGAAAAAGGGCGTGAAAAGCCTTTATTATTGCCGTTCGCTTTCTATCCAAAGGGCAGAAAAAGAAAATGGCGTGGAAGAAACAGCCAAATTGCAAGTTAAAACATTAGAAGGTATTGCCGCCGAAGCCGATGATACGGATGATTTTGACGCCAATAATTATGAAGAATGTCTGTCATGTCAGTAAATGTCGTGTCAGTAATCATGAATAGGATTGATTAAATGTCTTTGCTGGAAGAACGCATTGTTTACAAACCCTTTCGCTACCCTTGGGCCTATGACGCATGGCTGACCCAACAGCGGATTCACTGGTTGCCAGAGGAAGTGCCGCTGGCCGAAGATGTCAAAGATTGGCACAAAAAGCTAGAACCCAATGAACGCAATTTGCTCACGCAAATTTTCCGCTTTTTTGTCCAAGCCGATGTGGAAGTGAATAATTGCTATATGAAACATTACAGCCAAGTGTTCAAACCCACCGAAGTGCAAATGATGCTGGCGGCGTTTTCTAATATGGAAACCATTCACATTGCCGCCTATTCGCATTTGCTTGACACAATCGGTATGCCCGAATTGGAATATGAAGCGTTCATGAAATATGGCGAGATGAAAGACAAATATGACTATATGCAGGAATGGGGCGTAGAAACCAAAGCCGATATTGCCAAAACACTGGCTGTTTTTGGCGGCTTTACCGAAGGCTTACAGCTTTTTGCCAGCTTTGCGATTTTGCTCAACTTCCCGCGCTTTAATAAAATGAAAGGCATGGGGCAGATTGTTACTTGGTCGGCGCGGGACGAAACCCTGCACACCAATTCCACCATTCAACTCTTCCGCACCTTTATTGAAGAAAATCCCGAAATTTGGAATGAAGAACTGCGCCAAGATTTATATAAAGCCTGCGAAACAGTGGTGACGCATGAAGATGCGTTTATTGATTTGGCCTTTGAAATGGGCGGGGTGGAAGGGCTGGAGCCGGAAGATGTCAAAGCCTATATACGCTTTATTGGCAATCGGCGGCTGTTGCAATTAGGGCTGGAGCCAATTTATGATGTGCCGAAAAATCCCCTGCCATGGATGGATGAAATGCTCAATGGTATTGAACATATGAACTTTTTTGAAGGCCGCGCAACCGAATATACCAAAGCCGCCACGCAAGGCTCTTGGGATGAGGCGTTTGAATAGGATTTGAATAAGGCCGAGTGTTGCTTTTTGGCAACCGCTAACATTTTGACATATCGGCCCCTATCGGCTAATCTGTGTTTGACTTGAAGGGTCTAAGAAGGTGAGCTGAGAGGGCGATATGAGGGGCGACAGGTTTCAATTTACAATATTTCAATTTGCGCTTCAATTCGCGCTGATATGTGCCGTGTTTTCATTGGCATCGCTTTTGGGGCTGGCGTCACCCGTTGCGGCGCAAGAAGAAAACCAAAGCCGCAAATATCTGACCGTCGGCGCGGTGCTACAAAGCGATTTTGAATTTGCGGGCGACCTCAATAATTATGAAGAAGAAGGCAGTGGCTATTATCTCGGCGGCGGCTATTCTTTCAATGATACGGTCAGCCTTGAGCTGGGCTATACAGATGCCAATGATTACACCGCCAGCAATGGCGAAAAATCCGAAGTGAGCATGGTGGAGCTGAGCGGGCTAACCCATATGCGCTTTGACTCGCCCATTTCGCCCTATTTGCGCGTCGGGCTGTATCACGCCGAAACCGCGCAACATGGCGGGTTAGAGGCCGATGAAAATGGCTTTTTCTACGGCGTGGGCGTGGATTATGCTTTGTCTCAAGGCCAGTCCTTGCGGCTTGATTTCAGCCCCGCCAGCGTGGAAGGCGATGATTTAGACCGCCTCATGCTCGGCCTCGTGGTGGATTTCCAACGCTAATGGCTTGGCGATGGCAGGTTTCTCGCATTTTTTAAGGGGTCAGCCCGAACAATATAAAATTAACCCCCCATTTGGCAATTATGCTATTCTGTGTGCGTTGCTGGTGGTCGCAGACGGCCAAGTGGTTTCTGAGCAGTTTCTAAGATGAGGTAGAAGCGATGGGTTACAATCCTAGAAAAGCGGCGCAAGTTATCGCGTATTTTGCCTCTAAAACCGACAATGATACTTTACCTGTCTTAAAGGCCATCAAGCTCGTCTATCTTGCTGATAGGCAGAGCATAGCCGATTCTGGCTTTCCTATATTGGACGAAGATAGGGTATCCATGCCGCACGGTCCGGTGAATTCCACAACACGCGATTATATAGAAGGTTACAAGCAATGCCCCGAAGGGTGGAGTGCGTATCTTGATGATAGAGCCAATCATCAAATATGTGCAAAATATAGCGATGATGAAGATTGGGACGAATTAAGCGATTTTGAAATTAAATGTCTTGATAAGGTCTGGGAAAAATTTGGCGGCATGAATGAATGGGAATTGCGGAATTGGACACATGACCCAAACAATGTGCCAGAATGGGAAGATCCTGGTAGCAGTTCTACTCTTATTCCCATTGAACGCATTTTGCGGTCTGTGGGGGTAGAGAATTGTGTAGATGTAGCGTCAAATATGAAGAGTTTTGCAGCATGTGATGAAGTCATTTCCAATCTTGAAGATTGATAAAAATGCTCAGCAAAGGCGATACGCTTCTCATACTGTCGGGAACGACACACGACCCTGATAAAAAACACCTTTTTATAATTTGCAATGATTTATGCCCCAAAAATTGTTTTTTATTGGTTCCAGTAGCCAGTTGGACGGGCAATCTTTGCGATTCAACGACAAAATTAGGAATCAGTGACCACCCTTTTATACGCCATGAGTCTTACATCCTTTATAGAAAATCTGAAATTATGAGCTGTAAGAAATTAGAAAATGGAATCAATCAAGGCATCATTCAAAAGCGGGAAAGAATGAATGCCCAAACCCTTTTGCGTATTATCAATGGGGTTGATAGGTCTGACCGCACTCCAAGAAAATGTAAAAAATATCTTCTTTCATCGGGTAAGGGCATTTAGTGCAATAGGGGGCGTGATGGGCGGGCGCAAGCAAAATGATTCAGCCAAAATAAAATCGCAAGCGCGGCAGGAACGTTTGCGCGTGGCTTTGCGCGATAATCTCAAACGCCGCAAGGCAGGCGGGCAGGCGGCGAAAAAACCGCCTAAGCCCTCTGCGCTTTAGGGAAGCGGGCGGCATGGATAAAATCATCATTGAAGGCGGGCGCACCCTAAAGGGCGACTTGCCCATAAGCGGGTCAAAAAATGCGGTGCTGCCGCTTATGGTGGCCAGCCTGCTGACCGATGAAAAATTGCATTTGCATGCCACGCCGCGCTTGGCCGATACGCATATTTTGGCCGAAGTGCTGAACGCTTTGGGCGCGGATATTACGCTTTGCGACAATGAGGGCGAAGCGGGCATGGCACTGCATGCGGCGGATATAAAAGCGACCACCGCGCCTTATGAATTAGTGTCAAAAATGCGGGCGAGCTTTTGGGTGCTTGGCCCTTTGTTGGCGCGTTGCGGGCAGGCTAAAGTTTCCCTGCCGGGCGGCTGTGCGATAGGGACAAGGCCCGTGAATCTTTATCTCAAAGCATTGACGCAAATGGGCGCGGAAATTGAAGTGGTAGATGGCTATGTTTGCGCCCATACGCCGCAACAAAAAAGATTGCGCGGGGCGCGAGTGGCATTGCCTTTTGTGTCGGTCGGCGTCACCCATATGGTGATGATGGCGGCGACTTTAGCCGAAGGCGAAACGCTGATTACCAATGCGGCGTGCGAGCCAGAAGTGGTGGATGTCGGCCAATGTTTGCAAGCTATGGGCGCGGAAATTGATGGGCTAGGCACGCGCAAAATGACCATTCGCGGCGTGGAAAAATTATCGGGCGCAAGCTACCGCGTCTCGCCCGACCGCATTGAAGCGGGCGCGTATGCTTGTGCGGTGGCGGCGACGCAGGGCGATGTTACGTTGCAAGGGGCGGATTTGGCTTTGCTCGGCGCATTGGCTCCAGCTTTGGAAAATGCTGGTGCGGTTTTGCGCGAGGTCAAAGGCGGGGTGCATATTGCGATGACCCGCCCACGCCCACGCCCGACCGATATTGTGACGCAAGCCTATCCGGGCTTTCCCACTGATTTGCAAGCCCCCTTTATGGGACTGATGAGCATTGCCGATGGGGTGAGCCATATATGTGAGACGATTTTTGAAAACCGCTTCATGCATGTGCAAGAATTGGTGCGGCTGGGGGCGCAAATTAGTTTGCATGGCGACACGGCGACTGTGACGGGCGTGCCAGAACTGCATGGCGCACCGCTTATGGCCACAGATTTACGCGCTTCGGTGACGCTGGTAATTGCGGGGCTTATCGCCAAAGGGCAAACGGTTATCAATCGCGTTTATCATCTGGATCGCGGCTATGAAAGGCTAGAAGAAAAACTGTCCGCTTGCGGCGCGTCTATTTGGCGGGAAGAAGTGTGATGACCCGCCCCGCTTTGCATTTGCTCGCCCAAGACGCAGAAGATATGGCGGTAGTCTCGGCTATGGTGCAAGATGGCATTACCTGTCCGGCCGATATGGTCTGGGATAAAAAGCGGCATTTATTCGCGCTTATGCTCAACCGCTTTTGTTGGGAAAAGCAGGATAAGGGCAAAGCCAAGCCCGAACGGGTGCGGACGGGTATGCATATTCATTCGGTGCTGGGGGTGCGGATGAAAAATATACCGCAAAAAAGCAAAACGGCTTTATCTTTGCTGGCCATTATGGTTGAGGCGGCAGAAAAGGCGGGCGCAAAACAGGCGGGGCAGAGCCATATTCGTTTTATATTTTCCGCCCAAGCTGAATTATTGCTGTCAGTTGAAGGGGTGAATGTGGTAATGCAAGATGTCACCGCCCCTTGGGCGGCAAAATCCACGCCGCGCCATGAAGGCACATGAAAGATATGAGGGATAGCGGCATAAAGGACGGGGTTTGCGATGGTTATGCGTTTAGCTATGGGTGAAACGGATTTCGCCACCAAATTTGATGCGTTTTTGGCCGCCAAGCGCGGGGCGCAAATGGATGTGGACAAAGCCGTGCGCGAAATTATCGCCGCTATTCGGGAGCGCGGCGATGCGGCTTTGTGCGAGCTGACCGCCCAATATGATGGGTTGAATATCACGCCCGATAAGTTGCGCGTGACGGCGGAAGAAATAGCCGCCGCCGAAAGCCAATGCGGCGGTGAAAGTTTGGCCGCGCTGGATGTGGCCGCTCAGCGCATTAGCGATTTTCACGCCCGTCAAAAGCCGTCTGATGACAGCTATACAGATGCGGCGGGGGTGACGCTTGGCCATCGCTGGACGCCTGTAGCGGCGGCGGGGCTTTATGTGCCGGGCGGGACGGCGAGCTATCCGTCTTCGGTTTTAATGAACGGGCTGCCGGCGAAAATTGCGGGCGTGAAGCGGCTGGTCATGGCGGTGCCAGCCCCGCAAGGGGTGCTGAACCCGCTTGTGTTGGCGGCGGCGCGGCGCGTCGGGGTAGATGAAATTTACCGCATAGGCGGGGCGCAAGCCATTGCCGCTTTGGCCTATGGCACACAGAGCATTGCGGCGGTGGATATGGTCGTTGGCCCGGGCAATGCTTATGTAGCGGCGGCGAAAAGGCAGGTTTTCGGCCAAGTCGGCATTGATATGCTCGCTGGCCCGTCAGAAATTTTAATTATTGCCGATAGCGATAATGACCCTGATTGGGTGGCGGCGGATTTATTGGCTCAAGCCGAGCATGATAAAACCGCGCAAGCTATTTTGATTATTGATGATGCAGCTTTTGGTAATCAAGTCGCCAAAGCTGTGCAGAAGCGGCTGGCGAATTTGTCTCGTGCTGAAATTGCGCGTGCCTCGTGGGAAGATTTTGGCGCGGTGATAGAAGTGGCCGCGCTTGAGCGTGACGCGCCCGCTTTGATTGACCAAATTGCGCCAGAGCATTTGCAACTGGCCGTAGCCGCACCGGAAAAATGGTTGGAAAAATTTTCCAATGCGGGGGCGATTTTTATGGGGCGACACACGCCCGAAGCTATTGGCGATTATGTCGGCGGGACGAACCATGTGTTGCCTACGGGGCGGACGGCGCGTTTTGCCTCTGGCCTCGCCGTGCCTGATTTTATGAAACGCAGTTCCATTACGAGTTGCGACGCTGACGCGCTGGCCAAAATCGGCAAAGCGGCGATTAAGCTGGCCGAAGAAGAAGGGCTAGACGCGCACGCACAATCTGTGTCGGTCAGATTAAATAAATAGGGTGCGCCATGCCGACAAAATCCACGCCGCCCAATGGTGAACCGCCCGCACCTAATGGCACGCAAAAAATTATAGACCTCACGCTTGAAAATGCCGCTCGCATTGCCCGTCACCCCAATGTGCAACATGAATGTCGGGTGGCGATTTTTGACCTTTTGGAGGAAAATTATTTCGCTCCCAAAGCCGCCCCGCCCGATGTGGCGGGCGGTTATCGCGTGCGCTTATCGGTGACGGAAAAAGGCATTTTGCTGAATATAAGCAATGAACAGGATAAAGAAATTGCCGTGCTTGATATTTCCTTGCGCCCATTTCGGCGCATTATTAAGGATTATTTTTTGCTGTGCGAAAATTATTATGAAGCCATACGCTCGGCCACGCCAGAGAAAATTGAAACCATGGATATGGGTCGCCGCAGCCTGCATGATGAAGGCGCAAAGCTGTTGAAGGAAAAACTTACCCCCTCTGTGGCGGTGGATTGGGACACGGCAAGGCGGCTTTTTACGCTGATATGTGTGCTACATATGCGCGGCTGATATGGAGGGCGTGAAAAAACTGCACTTTAGGCTTGATTTTGTCTGGATTTCTGGTCATTCTCCCCGCCAATGCAATGTTAAGTGAGATATATGGCTGAATTATATGGCTAAAGAAGAGCTTCTGGAATTCCCCGGCAAGGTGATTGAGCTGCTGCCCAATGCAACTTTTCGTGTGAAATTGGAAAATGACCACGAAATTATCGCCCATACGGCAGGCAAAATGCGAAAAAACCGTATTCGCGTGCTGGCCGGAGATGAAGTGCTGGTTGAGATGACACCTTACGATCTCACCAAGGGACGCATTACCTATCGCTATAAATAAACAATTTTGGCTGGCCAGTGGCTCGCCGCGCCGCTTGGATTTGCTGGCGCAAATCGGGGTGACGCCCGACCGCGTGGTCGCGCCCGATATTGATGAAACCCCCTTAAAGCGCGAACGCCCTTCGACCTATGCGCGGCGGCTGGCAGTGGAAAAAGCGCGTTTTGTGGCGGCGCAAAAGGAAGCCAAGGGTGCGCTGGTTTTAGCCGCCGATACAGTGGTGGCGGCGGGTTTGCGTATTTTGCCCAAAGCCGAAAACGCGGCACAGGCGGAAAATGCCTTACAATGCCTATCGGGCCGCGCCCATAGGGTTTATAGTGGCATTTGCTTGATAGAGGCCGATGGTCGCCAAGCGGTGCGCCTTGTTATGAGCCGCGTGGCCATCAAACGCTTGAACAAAACAGAAATTTCAGCCTATCTTGATAGTGGCGAATGGCAAGGCAAGGCAGGTGGCTATGCGATTCAAGGGCGGGCGGCGGCATTTGTGCGCCAAGTGCAAGGCTCTTATTCTAATGTGGTCGGCTTGCCGCTTTATGAAGTTGCGGCTTTGTTGCGCGGGGCGGGATATAATTTTTAACAGCTAAAGGATAAAAAGAAAAATGCAGGAAGAAATTTTAATAAGCGTAGCCGATGGGCTAGCAAAAATGGCGCGGATTGAAAACGGCCATGTCACAGATTTCACCATTGAACCGATTGAGCCAGAAAATGCCCAAGCCGATGGCAGAGGGCGGATTTATTTAGGCCGTGTGATGCGGGTTGTGCCGCATTTGCAAGCGGCCTTTGTGGATATTGGCGAAGCACGGGACGGCTTTTTAGGCGCACGCGAGGCGCGGGTTTTGCTTAGCGATGAAGAAAGCGCGAGCGATGAAGAGGCCGATATTCAAACTTGCGTGGCCGAAGGCGATGATGTGCTGGTGCAAATTATCCGCCCCGCGACAGAGGGCAAGGGCGCGGCTTTAACGGCTAATATCACCCTGCCTGCGCGTCATTTGGTGCTAACGCCTTGTGCTACGCGCATTGCCATTTCCCGCGCCATCACCGAGCAAACAGAACGCGCCCGCCTTTTGGCATTGGCCGAAAAACAAGCCAAAGATTTAGGCGCGACCGGCATGGACGGCCAAGCCGGTTGGGTGTTGCGAACGGCGGCGACGGGCTTAGAGGAAGCCACGCTGAAAGCAGAAATGCAAATGGTCGCGCAAAGCTGGGAAGATATTCTCGCCCGCGCCGATGGGCAAGATGATGTCGGGCTTTTATATAGCGATATTGGCGGGGTGGAAAAAATCTTGCGCGATTATGTGCGCCCCAGCACGGGCGATATTATTATTGAAGGCGCACAGGCTTTGGCGGCGGCGCAGGCTTATGCCAAACAAGTCATGCCCGACAGGCTGGATAGTATTAAGGCGGCTGAAAAAGGCGAAGTGCTATTTGACCGCCATGATGTGCAAGGCGAAATTGACAAAGCCCTCGCGGCGCGATTTGAATTGCCATCGGGCGGCTGGATTATGATTGAAACCACCGAAGCGATGACAACCATTGATGTTAATTCTGGCAACCATGAGGCGGAAGCCTTAGCGGTGAATTTAGAAGCGGCCAGCGTGATTGCACGGCAAATTCGTTTGCGAAACATTGGCGGGCTTATCGGCATTGATTTTATTGATATGAAAGCCAATGACCATGCCGACCATGCCGAAACAGTTTTGGCCGCGCTTAAAGATGGTTTTAATGGCGATAAAATCATCACGCGCATTGGCGAGATGTCTGATTTCGGCGTGGTGGAAATGACACGTAAGCGCGACCGCCCGCCTTTGCGCCAAATGCTTAATGGCGCGGGCGCGGCAGATAGCACAGAGCAAAGCGCGGGGGAAAGCGCAGGGGAAAATGGCTGATAGCAAAAATCTCTGCCCGATTTGCAAAAGCAAAGACAGCCAGTTTGAAACGCGCCCGTTCTGCTCTAAGCGGTGCGCGGATGTGGATTTGCATCGCTGGCTGGGTGGGCATTATGCCGTGCCTGCCGTAGAGCCGCCCGATGAATGGGATATAGATGCCGCCCAAGATGAGGCGGGGGTAGATAAAGCTGATATGCACTAAAGCAGGGCTAGACAGGCCATAAATGCTCGCTTATAAAATCAAAATCCTGCTAAGGCCACCTGCCCGGGTAGCTCAGGGGTAGAGCAGCGGACTGAAAATCCGCGTGTCGGTGGTTCAAATCCGCCCCCGGGCACCATTTTTTATTTTTCCGCTTTTTCCTCTGGCCAATAAAGCCGCATGGGATTTTCCACCAGCAATTTTTTCTGCAAGGCAGTGGTCGTGGCGAGCTTGGGGATAAGGTCAACCAGCTGGCCATCATCGGGGATATTATTTTGCATATTAGGGTGCGGCCAATCCGTTCCCCATAAAATGCGGTTTGGAAATGCTTCAACCAAAGGGCGCACGCAATTTGCAAAATCATCATAAGGGTGGCCTTGAGCAGAAAGGCGGTCGGCACAACTTATCTTTGTCCAGATATTTTCATGCGCTTCCATGAAATGCCAAAAGGCTTGCATATCTTTGCCATTTGCGCCTTGCCCAATATCAGGCCGCCCCATATGGTCTATGATAATGGTTGTGTTGATGGCCTGCATGAAAGGGGTTAGCTCGCCCAGCAATTCGGCCTCAAAATAAATCACCACATGCCAGCCGAGCCGTTCTATGCGTTTGGCCAATGTCAGAAATTTATCTTTGGGCGCATTATCTACCAGCCGTTTGAGAAAATTAAAACGAATGGCGCGTATGCCACCTGCGTGCAACTGGTCAAGCGCGTCATCGGATATGTCTGGCGCGACAACCGCCACACCTCTGGCTGTGCTATTTGATTTTTCAATGGCGTTTAACACGGCGCGATTATCAGTGCCGTGACAGCTGGCCTGCACAATCACATTGCGCGAAAAACCTAAATGGGCACGCAAAGCAAACAACTTTTCCGCGCCCGCATCTTGGGGGATATATTTCGCCTGCGGGGCGAAGGGAAAATGCGCTTGCGGCCCGAAAACATGGCAATGCGCGTCCACCGCCCCTTTGGGCGGGGTGAAAACAGGCTTTGACGGCGCGTCTGCCCAGCTTTTTATGCGCGGGGTTTGCGTCATGGGTAAACCTTTCCGTCCATGAGTTTGCGGGCGGTGCGAAGCAAAGCGGTGCGGATAATGGCCGCCCCGTCCCATTCAATTTCAACTGTTAACGCACCCGTTGGGTGTTCAATATCAGCCCGATAAGGATTGGCGTATTGGAACGCGGCGATATTTTTCGCCACGCTTTCGGGCATCATGCAGGCGGCGGCAGTGGTGGCGGCGGCCAAAACACCAACCGCCTTATGCACGCGGTGCGGGATAAAGCTGCGCGTATGCACCAGCCCGCCATTTTTCGGCGGCGAAATAAGACACATTTTGGGAATGGTTTTGTCGCGCACATCGCCCAGCCCCATCATTTGGCCAGCTTGCAGGCGTATGGATTCCAGTTTTTCTTTAAGGGCGGCATTGTCTTCAAGCACGGACGGGCTTTCATCGCCGCTTAAACCAAAATCCTCAGCACGTAAAATAACGCTGGGCATACCATTATCTATCAGCGTCACCGACACGGCGTCAATTTCATCACACTGATTGCCCGTCGGCAGTAACGCGCCGCATTGCGCCCCCGCCGTGTCAAAATAATTTTGTATAATGGGCGCGTGGGTGTTTGGCACGCCGTCAATTTGAGCGTCGCCTTCATAGGTGACAATGCCATTTGGGGTTTGCACAATTAGCTCTGCCCCGCTTTGCGAATTAACCATAAAAACCCGCACAATGGTTTGGCCGTTTTGGGCTTTGACCAGCCCACGCTCAATGGCAAACGGCCCAACAGCGGCCAGCATATTGCCGCAATTTTGGCTGTCCGACACCGCCCCCGTATCGGGCGTGACTTGCAAAAAGAGATAGTCCACATCGTAATCCGCCGCGCTGGACGGGGCGATAATGGCCACTTTGCTGGTTAAAGGGTCCGCCCCGCCCAAGCCGTCAATTTGGCGCGGGTCGGGTGCGCCCATAATTTTCAGCAAAAGCGCGTCGCGCTGTTTCGGGTCGGCGGGTAAATCTTCGGCCAGAAAAAAAGGCCCTTTGGATGTGCCGCCGCGCATAAGCATAGCGGCGATACCATCAGACATATTTTAACCCCATTTTTTTCAGCCGTTCGCGCATTTGATACATATCCAGCCCCAGCTCGCCATTGGCAAGACGCTGGCGTTTTTCTTCTTCATTGGCTTCACGCGCTTGGGCGGCTTTTAGAATTTCAGGCGCGGTTTTTCTTTTAACAACGCACACCCCATCATCATCGGCGACAATAATATCGCCCGCTTCAATATAAGCCCCCGCGCAAGTGATTGGCACATTAACCGAGCCAAGCGTATTTTTCACCGTGCCTTGTGCGAAAACAGCTTTTGACCAAACCGGAAATTTCATTTTGGTTAAATCGGCAATATCGCGCACCCCCGCATCAATAATGAGGCCACGCACACCGCGTGCCATTGCGGAGGTCGCCAACAGGTCGCCAAAATATCCGTCTTCGCATGGGCTGGTGGGGGCGAGAACCAAAATATCACCCGCTTGGCATTGCTCAATGGCGACATGCACCATCCAATTATCGCCGGGCGGGGCGGAAATGGTAACAGCACTGCCCGCCACGCGCCCGCCCGTATAAATGGGGCGCATATAGCTGGTCATTAACCCCGTGCGGGATTGGGATTCATGCACCGTCGCCACGCCGCATTGGGCGAGGCCGTCAATGATTTTCAAATCGGCACGCTCTATATTTTGCACAACCACGCTCATAACGCCCTCCATATTCAAAGCCCATATTCAAAGTATTGCAATCAGTATAAAAGGCTCAGGCGGGCTGGCAAGTTCAGTCCTTGTTTTAGGTATAAGGATATGCTAACAATGGGGACATCTAGCGCAGGGGGCGAAGATGAAAAGTGACGCATTGCAATTAAATATCCGCCATATTCGCGCCTTTGTGAAAACCTATGAGCGCGGCTCACTGCTGGCCGCATCTAAGGCTGTGCATATGTCGCAGCCCGCCATGACGCAGGCCATATCTAAGCTAGAGGCGCAATTTGACCTGAAATTATTTGACCGTTTCAGCGATGGCATGAGCGCGACAAAAGAAGCAAAGCGGCTTTATCCGCGCCTTAAAGCGGTGCTGGATTATATTCGCTCTAAGCGGGTGACGCATACGCAGTTGCGGGCTTTCTTGGCGGTGGCGCGTGGGGGCAGCTATGCCGCCGCCCATCAGTTGACAGGCTTGGCGCGAGCATCTTTGCATCGGGCGGTTTCAAGTTTGGAAGCCGCGCTGAACCAAAAGCTGTTGCAAAGGCGCGGGCGCGGCGTGGAGCTAACCGATATAGGCCTGCTCTATGCCCGCCGTTACGCGCTGGCCGAAGCGGAAATGCGTTTGGCGTTAGAAGAAATAGAGGCCGCAAAAGGCAAGCATGGCGGGCGGGTAGCGATTGGTGCCATGCCGCTTTGTCGGGCGCGGGTGCTGCCCAAAGCCATTATAGAATTTCAAAAACATAATCCCGAATGTGAAATTACGATTGCCGAAGGCTCTTATGCAGAATTGCTGGAACCTTTACGCAATGGCGAGCTGGATTTTCTCATCGGGGCTTTGCGCGATGGCGATTTAGAAGCCGATATTATGCAAGCACCTTTATTTGACGATTGGCCCGTGGTTTTTGCCCGCTATGACCACCCGTTGAAAAAAAATAAAATCCACGCGCTGGGTGCTTTGGGCAAATATGAATGGTGCTTGCCGCCGCAAGGCGTGCCATTGCGCGACCGCTGGGAAGAAATGTTTGCCCATGCGGGGCTGGGTTTGCCAAAAATCCGCGTTGAATGTGGGTCGGTGACAACCATCAGGCAAATTTTAATGCAAACCGATTGCTTGGCGGTGCTTTCGCCAGAGCAAATGGCGGCGGAAATGGACGCAAATTGGGTGCGGATTGTCGGCAAAACGACCAAAGATATGCGGCGCATGATTGGCATTACCCAGCGCGAGAATTTCCGCCCAAGCCACGCCCAAAGCGGCTTTATGCAAATGCTCAAGCAGGTGGCCTAGCTGAGTGTTCGGTTTTGCTTATATCTAAGGCGCACTTCTGATTTGCCCCTTATAGCCTTTTGGCTTATCGCATGGGCATGACGATTTCAGTTTTCTTTTTGGGCTTTGGCGAAGCCGCGCAAAATTTTTGCACCGATAAAAATCTGGCGGCGGTTGCGTGCGGCTATGATATTAAATTAAACCAAGCCGATGCGGCGGCCAAAGCGGCAGAGTTTCAAGCGGCAGGCGTGACGTGTTTAGATAGTCTCTCTGCTGTGCCAGATAATGTGTGCGTGGTGTTGTCGCTGGTGACGGCAGACCAAGCCCTTGCGGCGGCAAAAGCGGCGGCGGCGCATTTGCCAAAGGGTGCGCTGTTTATGGATATGAATTCGGTTGCGGCAACCACCAAGCAAGAAATCGCACAGCTTTTAGCGGCACGGCATATTGATTATGTTGATGTGGCCATCATGGCCCCCATTCGCCCCAAACAATTAAATGTGCCGCTTTTTATTGCGGGGGCAAAAGCCGATAAGGCGCAAAATAATTTGCAGGCTTTGGGTTTTGACAATATGCGTATTGTCGGGGCGCAAGTCGGGCGGGCATCTTGCATTAAAATGCTGCGCTCGGTTATGACAAAAGGCATGGAAGCACTAACGATTGAATGTGCGCTGGCCGCCCAAAAGGCGGGCATTGTGGAAGATGTGTTTGGGTCCATGAGTCATGATGGGTGCGATGATTGGTTGGCACGGGCTGACTATAATCTTAACCGCATGATGGTGCATGGCGCCCGCCGTGCGGCAGAAATGAATGAGGTGGTCAAAACGCTTGAAAGCCTTGATGTGCCGCCCGTGATGAGCCAAGCGGCGGCGCAATGGCAAAGCACGATTGGCGCACTAGGCTGTAACCCGCCGCCCGAAACAGTTTTAACCAAACTCAATGTTTTGGGCGATGTTTTGAAGGAAGCTATGCAGGAGGCAAGCAAATGAGTTTAATTATTGATTGTCACGGCCACCAAACTTTGGTGCCAGAGGCGCATGTCACATTCCGCGAAGCGCAAATGGCACGGCTGGCCGACCCGTCATTGCCGCGCCCGCCCCAGCCCGTTTACGAAGATAGCGAGCTGCGCGAAATTATCGCCAATAATCAATATAAAATGCAGCAAGAGCGCGGCGCGGATATGACGATTTTCTCGCCGCGTGCCTCGCGCATGGAGCCGCATATTGGCGATAGCGAAATGGCGGTGGATTGGGCGCATGCGTGCAATAATATGATTGGGCGCGTGGTGCAATTATTCCCCGATAATTTTGTCGGCGTGTGCCAACTGCCCCAACAGGTGACAGATGGCACAAAACCCGCCGCGCTTAATGATGCCATTGCCGAGTTAGAACGCTGTGTGCTTGAAATGAATTTTGTCGGCTGTAATTTGAATCCCGATCCGTCGGGCGGGCATTTTTCCGCCCCGCCACTGACCGACCGCTATTGGTATCCGTTTTACGAAAAAATGGTTGAACTGGAAGTACCCGCCATGATTCATGTGTCTGGCTCGTGCAATGATTGCTTCCACGCGACGGGTTCTTATTATATTGCGGCTGACACAAATGCTTTTATGAATCTGATAACGGGCGATTTGTTTAAGGATTTCCCTGAGCTGAAATTTATCATTCCCCATGGCGGCGGGGCGGTGCCTTATCATTGGGGGCGTTATCGCGGGCTGGCCGATATGCTTAAAATCGCCTCGCTTAATGACCATGTGATGAAAAATGTTTATTTTGATACATGCGTTTATCACCAGCCGGGCATTGATTTGCTCTTTGATGTGATTGACCATAAAAATATCCTTTTTGCATCTGAAATGATTGGCGCGGTGCGCGGCATTGACCCGCAAACGGGCTTTCATTTTGACGACACAAAAAGATATGTAGAAAATCTCGGCCTGTCGGCAGAAGCGCAGGGCGATGTTTTTAGTGGCAATGCACGGCGCGTTTATCCGCGCTTGGACGCGCAATTAAAAGCCAAAGGGCTATAGGCCTATTGGAAAATTGGAGGCAAAAATGAAAATTATCGTAGCAGGCGAGGGCGCGTTTGGTAAAAAACATTTAGCCGCTTTGCAAAATATAAAAGGGGTCACGGTGGCCTCGCTGGCGGGCGGGGTGGAAGCGCAAACAAAAAAACTGGCGGGGGAATATAATATCCCGCATTGGTCGCTCAACCTTGAGGAAAGCCTCGCACAAGAAGGGGTGGAAGCGGCGATTTTGGTTACGCCCACGCCCTTGCATGCCCGCCAAGCCTGCCAAGTGCTAGAAGCGGGCAAGCATGTTTTTGTGGAAATTCCTATGGCCGATAATATCGCCGATGCGCGGGCTTTGGTGGATAAGGCTAATGCAACGGGGCTGAAAGCGATGGTCGGCCATGTGCGCCGCTTTAACCCGCCGCATCAATGGATTCACCAGCGCGTGCAGGCGGGCGCATTGGCGATACAGCAAATGGATATTCAAACTTTTTTCTTCCGCCGTTCTAATTTGAACGCTTTAGGCGAGCCGCGCTCATGGACCGACCATTTGCTTTGGCACCATGCCGCCCATTCTATTGATTTATTTATGTATCAAACCGGCGAGGCGATAAAAGATGTTTATGCTGTGGCCGGCCCTGTGCATCAAGAGCTGGGCATTTATATGGATATGGGCATTATTATGAAAACGCCGTCAGGCAAAATTTGCAATTTGTCTTTGTCGTTTAATAATGACGGCCCGCTGGGAACGCATTTTCGTTATATTTGCGATAATGGCACTTACACGGCCTATTATGATGATATGAAAACGGGCGAAGGGGCGGCGGTAGATGTGTCGCAAGTGGACGTGTCTATGGACGGGATAGAGTTAATGGAGCGCGAATTTTTCGCCGCGATTGAACAAGACCGCGAGCCTAATGGCTCGGTGCAACAAATTCTCGCCACAATGGAAGTGATGGAAAAAATTGAGCAAATGGTCGGGAAAAATTAAATTTTCGGCGACTCTTTCGGCCAATGGCACGTCACTTCAATGCCCGACCCAATGGGCAAAAGCACGGTTTGTAAATTAGGCTTCGCCAAAACCGCTTGGCGATAGGCGCGGGCTTTGTCCAAAGTGTCTTCGGGGTAATACATATTATCGGCAATGATAATGCCTTCTTCAGATAATTTGGGATAAAGCGCGTCAAAGCAGGGCGTGTAAAGCGATTTCCAAATATCCAATAGGGCAAAATCAATGGGCGCGTCATGGGCTTTGATAAGTGCAATCGCATCACCCGTTAAAAATGTAACATGGGACTCCAACCCCGCTTGGCTGAGCTTTTGGCGGGCATAATCTTGTTTGGCTTCCACAAGTTCTAATGTGATGACCCGTGCGCCAATGGCTTTGGCGGCATCGGCGAGAAAAAGGGTAGAGTAACCATAGCTCGTGCCAATTTCTAAAATCTGCTGCGGGCGTTTTGATAAAATCAAGCTGTGCAGAAAACGTCCAACATCTTCGCCAATGGGCAGAAGGAAATTATCCCTCTCATCAATGGTAAAGCCGTCCGCCGCAATTTGCTTTTCTTCGCGCTGAGCACGGGCTTGATAGGCTTCAAAAACAGCGCGGGCTTTGGGTTCAATAAACATGAAATTGCGCCAAGTTTAATGCCCGCTTTCGCGTTTGGCTTCTTCGGGATATTTGCCCAAAAGCAAAAAGAGAATAATGCACACCACCAAAGTAATAATGGCGTAGGTTAATGGCACGCTATAGCCGCCGAGCCGTGCCGCCATTTGCCCAAATAAGGGCGGGGCAATGCCTGCGCCTATGGTGAAAAAGGCAAAAATCGCGCCAAATATCTTGGCGTAATGGTCCGGCCCAAAATACTTGCTGGTGAGATAGGCGAGCAAATCCAACTCCGCGCCTGCGGCCAGCCCAATGAAAATCGCCGCCACAACGCCCACGCCCATCGTCAATGGCACATTAAGCAAAATAAACATGGCAATAATGGGCAAGATAAAAAAGCATGTCGCTACGCCGGGCGCCCAAAATCGGTCAACCAAAGCACCAACCAAAAGGCGGCCTAAAATAATGGTGATGCCCATAATGGCGGCAATCACGGCAATGGTTTCACGCTCCAAACCTTTGGAGGTGTAAATGCGCTCAAAATTGGAAAGCAAACCCGCCAGCACCACAACAGTGAGGAACAGCACCGCGCCCAATATCCAGAACCGTGCCGTTTGCATGGCCTCTATGCGCGTCAAACCCCATACGGTTTTGCGCTCAGCCGCACCCGTAGCGGCGGTGTTTTCCTTAAACAAACACCACACAATTGGCAAAGAGATGCACAAAGCCCCAAAGCCTATGGACCGATAAGCCATGCGCCAGCCATAATTGGAAATGAAAAACTCAACAATGGGCGGCAGAAAAAACGCACCCAAACCCGTCCCCGCCATGGTAATGCCAATCGCCTTGCCGCGATTTTTAATAAACCAGCCATTCAGCACACTCGTCCAAATAATCGGCAAAGAACCCGCCGCCAAAACGGCCAGCACCGCCCAGCTTGCATACCAAAGGGGCAGGGAATTAGGATTAAGGGAAATAATGAAATAGCCCAGCGCGTGACCAATAAGGCCAATCATGCCCAATCGGCGTATGCCATATTTTTGCGCCAGCGAGCCAATAATGGGCGCGGTTATTAAACCCGTCCCCATGAAAATTGTATAGCTGAGGAAAAATTGCCCGGGCGTCCAGCCAAATTCAGTAATGACGGGGCCGACAAAAAAGCCCTGACTGTAATTGGTTAAGGTCAAAAGACCGCACATTGTGCCAATGGTCGCGGCCAATAATGGCCCCCATCCTAATTTGAATTCATTCATAGTCTTTCTCCTTATTTATTAAGCCGCGCTGTTAGGCTATCACCGAATGCATCCCATCGCCACTTTTTCACAAAACTTATTAACAGCTTTAACGTGAAACGCAAAAATGTAAATTGTTAAAGAAAAAAAGTTTCCATTTTGGAATATATTTCACTCACAAGCCGCAAAGTAATCTGGAATCATCATGCCAGAGACGCAATATCATTATTTCCTTCAGGAGGGAGGCTCTTTATGTCTTATATCAACACCATTAAAACCGTGAGCGTAATGGCTTTGGCCGCTTCGCTATCCGTTTTTTCTACGCCCGCAAAGGCGCAGGCTATTGACGAAATTCTCGTCACAGCCACAAAACGGACGGAAAGTATCCAAGATGTGCCAGTATCGGTTTCAGCCGTGAGCAGTGAAACCATAACCTCTTTAGGCGTGGTTGATTTGGGCGAGCTAGCAAAATTCCTGCCTAATTTTGAAATTAACAGCTCTACGATTTTGCCCAATCTTTATGTGCGCGGTCTCGGCTCTGGGGCGACACACTCTATTGAGCAATCGGTTGGCCGCTTTGTGGACGAAGTCTATATTGGGCGCGGGGCGATGAATATTCACGGCTTTTTTGATATTGAAGGCGTAGAAGTGCTGCGCGGCCCACAAGGCACGCTATTTGGGAAAAACACTGTGGCGGGTGCGATGATTGTCCGCACCGCCGCCCCGACCGATGAGCCTGAAATGGGTTTTAATATCACTTACGGGCAGTATAGCACTGATGGGGCTTACCAAGAATTGCAAGGCTATATGTCTGGCCCATTTGGTGAGAATTTACGCGCCCGCCTTGCGGTGCGCTATCGCACAGATGATGGTTATTATGTTAATGCGCGCCCTGAATTGGGTCCGGGTGGCCCTGACAGAGATGATGTCGGTATTCGCGCCAAATTTGAATGGGACGCAAGTGACAGCACCACAGTGCATTTGAAACTTGACCACCAAATTATTGATTTGTTTGGCACGGATGCGGGTGAAATTAATGGCGGCCCACCGCCTGTGATTGCCACAATGCAAAGGATTTCGCCCAGCTTTACCCCTGAATTGGATTGGGTGATTGATTTGAATTGTACAGAGGTTATTGAAGGTGGCCGCAATTTCGGCGACTTCTGCCCGGGTCGTGACCAGAAAACGACCAATGTCACATTAAGAATTGACCATGACACTGCGGGCGGCACATTTACGTCCTTGTCGGCTTTCCAAACTTATGAATTTGAGCACAAATTTCTTGGCATAGATGGCGGCTTGGCCAATTCTTTCCGCGCCTATAGAGATGAGGATTATGAAACCTTTACGCAAGAATTGCGCTTCACCTCAGATTTGGTCGCCGATAAATATGACTATATTGTTGGCGCGTATTACGAGCAAAGCGATATTTCGCGTTACCAAACCTCTGATGTGCAATTTATCAGTCTGGGTCTTCCTGGCGGCGGACTGGCCGTGCAACGCAATGAGCCTTGGACGCAAGAAACAGAAACTTATGCGCTATTTGGCCAAGTGCGCTATAATTTGAATGATGTCACCCGCCTTATTGTCGGTGGCCGTTGGTCTAATGAAACAAAAGATTTCGCCTTTGACCGCTTCTACCATGAATATGGCACAGATACGGATTATCCTGCGGGTGCGCCTTTAGGCCCATTTGCCCCGCCTGTAGCCGTGGCTGATGATAGGTCTGAAAGCAAATTCACACCCGCCGTTACATTGCAATATGATGTCAATGATGATGTGAATGTTTATGCCAGCTATGCACAGGGGCATAAAACGGGCGGCTTTAGTGAGCGCATTGAAGGCGATGCCTCAATTCTTGCCACGCCAGATGCGCTGGACTTTGAATTTGACCCTGAAGAAAACACCACAATAGAACTTGGCGCAAAGGGTCGTTTCCTAGAAGGACGGCTGAGCGCCAATGTGGCTTTGTTCAATATGGATGTGGAAGGCTTGCAATTAGCCACCCAACTGCCCGGCACCGTGCCAGCCTTTTCGGTTGATAATGCCGCCGAGGTTACTTCGCAAGGTATTGAATTGGACGCTGTGTTCCACGCCAATGAAAATTGGACGCTGGGCATAGATTACGCCTTTACCGATGCCACTTATGACACATTTGATGGTGCGGAATTTGACCCGGGCGAATGTCCGGGGCGTGAAGTTACCAATCCAGCAGGCGGGGCTGATTTGTGCGAACTGGCCGGCTTCCCGCTAAACTTCGCGCCTGAAAATAAAGGCAATGCCTTTGTTGAATATTTCAATGATTCCGGCTTTCGCGGTTGGGGCGCGGGCTTCGGGGTGAATGTGAGCTATTCAGATGAATATTACACCGATATTGGCTATGGTGATTCATCTTTTGAAGATGGTTACACCATTTGGGGTGCGAACGCCCGCTTCGTGTCACCCAATGGCCAGCACACAATTTACCTTATTGGGAAAAACCTGACCGAAGAAGAAGTTTTGGAATGGGGTATCCCATCTGGACCCAATTCTCTCGCAACGCTTAGAGCGCCTAGAGAGATTGCTGTGAGGCTCAGCTCTCGGTTTTAGCGGCCTCCCTCCCTTGTGGCCGATGTCATTTATGGCATCGGCCCGTTTGAGGCGGATTTATCGGCTGGCATAGCTGGCTTTTATCAGGCTAAATATGGTTAGGAGTTTTTAATATGGGTGTTGTCCAAACTACTAATGAACATGTTAAGCAACTCAAGGGCTTGCACCTTTACCATGCGGGCATTTCAAATTGCTCTATGCGGGTGCGTATGGCACTGGCCGAAAAGGGGCTGGATTGGGAAAGCCACCATATTGATATAACCAAAAAGGAAAATCTCACGGAAGATTATTTTTCCATTCACCCGAAAGGGCTGGTGCCGACTTTGGTAGAAAATGGCGTGGTGATTATTGAATCGGACGATATTATTGACCATTTAGACCAGAACTATCCCGAACCTTCATTGCGCCCTGCCGATGAAAAAGGGTTAGAGGTTATGTATCACTGGCTGCGGCTTGCTCCGCAAATCCATCTCAAAGCGGTGAAAACATTTATTTATATTAAACGCATGCAAGGCAAGATGAGCAAATCGCAAGAGCAAGATGACCTTTATAAAAAATTGCAAAAAGATAAAGAGCTTTTGGATTTCCACGACAAAGTCAATAGCGGGGCGTTTACCGAACAAGATCTCAAACAGGCAGAGGAAATTTTGCACAGCAATTTTTCCGCCGCCGATGAAGTACTAAGCAAAACGCCCTATTTGGCAGGCGAAAAATTTACTTTGGCCGATATTGCATGGTCGCCGCTTTATTTTACGCTGAAAGAAATGACGGATTTTCGTTTTGAAGATTACCAGCATCTCAATCGCTGGGCGCACGCGCTTGAACAACGCGAAAGCTATAAAAAAGGCGTGCTGGAATGGTGGCCGTTTTAATGGGCATGAATAAACAAGGCAAAAAAATCGGAGGCTTTTATGCTTGAATTATATCATCATGGCTCATCTGTTTGCGCGGCGAAAGTCCGTTATGCGCTTGATGAAAAGGGCATTGAGCCTGACAAAATGCACTATATTGATATTTTGAAAGGCGACCAGTTTAACGAAGAATACACAAAGCTCAATGCCAAAGCCGTTGTGCCGACGCTGGTGCATGATGGCAAGGTGATTATTGAGTCCACCGTTATTTGTGAATATCTGGACGATATTTTCCCCGATAATCCTTTAACCCCCACCGACCCTTATGAGCGCACGCAAATGCGGCTATGGACCAAAGCCGTAGATGAAACATTGCATCCAGCGTGCGGCGAGCTAACCTTTGTGTGCTGCCACCGCCATATTATTATGCGCCTGCCCAAAGCCGAATTGGACGCATTTTTGCAAAACACGCCCGACCAATCTGTGACCAATAATTGGAAAGAACGCAAAAAGGAAATTGTGCGTATGGGTTTTGACGCGCCGGGTATTGAAGATAAAATAAAAATTTACGACACTTATCTTGTGAAAATGAATGACGCGCTGGCCAAACATAAATGGCTGGCGGGCGATAGCCTGTCGCTCGCCGATATTGGGCTGTTGCCTTACGTTAATCGGCTGGATATGCTGTCTATGTCTGGCATGTGGACAGATGGCCGTTTGCCCAATGTGGAAGATTGGTTTGGCCGCTTTAAGGCAAAGCCCAATTTCAAACGCGCCTTTTTGGACTGGTGTCCTGAAGATTTAACCAAAGATTTGAAAGAATTCGGCGCGGCAAGCTGGCCAGAAGTGAAAAAAATTATTGGATTGAAATAGGAGCATATTATGGCACGGGTGAAAGGAAAAGTTGCGGTCGTCACAGGAGGCGCACAGGGCATAGGGCGTGCCTATGCGGAATGTTTAGCCGCCGAAGGGGCGCAAGTGGTCGTCACCGATATTGCCGACACCGCCGATGCGGTCGCGGCCATTAAAGCGGCGGGCGGGGAGGCCATTGGCCTAGAGGTGGATGTGACGTCCAATGAATCGCTGGCCGCTATGGTTAAGGAAGCCGAAAGCAGTTTCGGGGCGATTGAAATTCTGGTCAATAATGCCGCCGTTTTTGCCAGCCTTGCCATGAAACCTTTTACCGAAATCCCCGAAGAGGAATGGGATTTGGTGATGCGCGTGAATGTGCGCGGCCCGTTTCAAGCAACCAAAGCCGTGCTGCCCAGTATGCGAAAAAATGGGCGCGGAAAAGTGATTAACATTTCTTCTGGCACAATTTTGCGCGGCGCACCAATGTTTTTGCATTATGTATCTTCTAAAGGCGCGATACTCGCCCAAACCCGCGCCATTTGCCGCGAATTGGCGGCGGATAATGTGCAAGCCAATACCATTATTATTGGCCTGACCGAAAGCGAGGGCGTGAAAAATAATGAAAAAATGCTCGGCGCGGCCAAAGCTCCGACACTGGCCATGCGGGCGATTTCACGGCCCATGCTGCCCGATGATGTGCTGGGCGCGTTGTTGTTTTTGGCCAGCGAAGATAGCGATTTTATTACAGGCCAAAGCATTAATGTTGATGGCGGGGCGTTAAATCATTGAGGTGTGATATGAAAATAGTCAAACAATTTGCGCTGCTGGCTTTTCTGGCCGCTTTGGTTCTGCCGATAAAGGGCGGGGTGGCCAGCGAGGTAAAAAAGGGCGAAATGCGCGTGACTTTATTAGGCTCCGGCACGCCCATACCTTCGCCGCATCAATATGGCTCGGCTGTATTGGTGCAAGCAGGCGGCAAAGCTCTGCTGTTTGATTGCGGGCGCGGTTGCACCTCGCGGCTGGCGCAGGTGGACACAAAGCTCATCACCCAACTGGAAAATTTATTTGTCACCCATCTTCATTCCGACCATATTGTTGGCATTGCTGACCTTTGGCTTAATGGCTGGGTGCAGGGGCGTGATGTGCCACTGAAAACTTACGGGCCAACTGGCACAAAACATTTTCTGGCCAAAACAAAAGAAGCCTTCCGCGAAGATATAGATATTCGCATTAAAAAAGGCGTGCCAGCGACCACCGATGGTATTCGCATAGATGTGCGCGAATTACGCAAAGGCCGAGTTGTGTTTCATGAAGGCGGCGTGAAAGTCACAGCCTTTCTGGTTGACCACCCGCCTATTGAACCCGCCTTTGGTTTTCGGGTGGATTATGCAGGCCGTGCGCTTGTGATTTCAGGCGACACTAATCCTACGCAAAATATGATAAAATATGCTGACGGGGTGGATGTGATTATCCATGAAGTTATTTCGCCAACGCTGGTGCATTATGTGCGTGAGCATTTTACCGAAAAACAAGCCAATGCCGTGATTGGTATTCACACCACAGTGGAGCAAGCGGCAGAAATTTTCCAAAAAACCAAACCAAAGCTGGCCGTTTATTATCACACGCCCATCAACACGCCCGAAGAAGCCGCCCATTTGGTTGCTGCCACCAATAAAACTTTTGATGGCAAAGTTATGGTCGGCAGTGATTTGCTACAAATTACCATTGGCGATGATGTTAAAACTTTTGTGCCTGAAAAATAGACGGAAATGATTGGAGCAAAGCTATGAGCGAAAAAACTTATTTAGATATTCCCGGCACTTTTGTTTTTGACGCACAACATTCGCGCAAAGGCTATCATCTTAATATGTTTATGATGTCTCTTATCAAAGCCGAAAACCGTAAAGCGTTAAAGGCCGATGAAGAAGCCTATATGAATAAGTTTAAGCTAACCGAAGCCCAGCGCAAAACCATTCGTGAGCGCGATTGGAACGGCATGCTTAAAGAGGGCGGCAATGTTTATTACACGCTGAAATTAGCCGCCGCCGATGGCACACCCTATGAGGAAGCCTATGCGGCCATGGCGGGCATTAAGCGCGAAGAATTAAGGGAAATGATGCTTGCAGGCGGCAGGCCCGCAGAGGGCAATATGTTTCTTTCAGATTGGGAGGAAAAATAAATGGCTTATATTTCAGCCGGTGCGGCTATGTCTCATGTGCCTTTGGCGGGTGTCGCCATTGATAAGGGCATGACGGGCGAGGATTATTTCAAACCGCTTTTTGAAGGCTTTGAGTTTTCCAAAAAATGGATAGAAAAGGAAAAGCCCGATGTCATTATTTTGGTTTATAATGACCATGCCAGCGCGTTTTCGCTTGAGGTCATACCCACATTTGCGCTTGGCTGTGCGGAAGAATTCGCCCCCGCCGATGAAGGCTGGGGACCACGCGCTGTGCCAGATGTTAAAGGACACCCCAAATTGGCATGGCATATCGCCCAATCGGTCATATTAGATGAATTTGACTTAACCATTGTCAATAAAATGGATGTGGACCACGGCCTCACCGTGCCGCTATCGCTCATGTTTGGCCAGCCGAAAGAATGGCCATGCCCCGTTATCCCATTGGCGGTGAATGTTGTGCAATTCCCACCGCCGACAGGCAATCGCTGT
This sequence comes from Parvibaculaceae bacterium, assembly GCA_965219965.1. Taxonomy (GTDB): domain Bacteria; phylum Pseudomonadota; class Alphaproteobacteria; order RS24; family RS24. The sequence goes on along the minus strand of OZ244796.1, from coordinate 1,072,226 downwards.
TTTCAATTAGGCCGTGCCATACGCAAAGCCGTGCAATCTTTTGACGACAATTTGAAAGTGGTTGTGTTCGGCACGGGCGGCATGTCGCATCAGCTACAAGGCCCACGCTCGGGCTTATCAATGAAAAATTTGACAAAAATTTCCTAGATAATTTCGGCCCCGACCCGAAAAAGCTCATAGGGATTTAGAACATGAACAATATCTGCGCGAATCTGGCTCAGAAGGCATTGAACTGGTTATGTGGTTGATTATGCGCGGCGCGTTAGATGATAATGTGAAAGAACTTCATCGGCATTATCATGTGCCTGTATCCAACACAGCTTTTGGTCATTTAATTTTGGAAAACGCATCGGGAGGAAAATAATTATGGAAGCCATGAAATTATTTATCGGCGGCGAATGGCGCGACGCATCAGATAAACAAACATTTGAAGTGCTAAACCCGCTAGATGACAGCCTTTACGCGCTCGCCGCACGCGGCACAAAAGACGATATGCGTGACGCGGTGGCCGCCGCCAAAGCGGCTTTCCCCGCCTTTAAGGCAACCACGCCCAAACAGCGCGAAGCATGGTTGCTCAAAGCCGCCGAGATGATGGAGCAACGCAAGGAAGAAATTTTAGATTGCCTCATTGATGAAATTGGCTCGCCCATGCCCAAGGCCATATTTGAATTTGAAAAAGGCGTGTCCATGACCCGTGCGGCGGCCGGGCTGGCACGCCAAGTGCGCGGGGAAACCATTCCCAGCGATGACCCGAATAAATTATCTATGTCTATTCGCAGTCCACGCGGGGTGGTGGCGGCCATTACGCCGTTTAACGTTCCCTTTATTAAGGCCACGCGGCTAACGGCGAATGCGCTGGCAGTGGGCAATACGGTGGTGCTACACCCGCCATCACCCGCGCCTAAAATCGCCGTTATTGTTGCGGATATTTATGAAAAGGCGGGTATCCCCGCAGGTGCGTTTAATTTGGTGACGGGCTTTGGCCATGATATTGGCGACACCCTTGTTGGCCATGAAGATGTTGATTTTTTGACATTCACAGGGTCTTCAGTGGTCGGCCAGCATATTAATGAACTGTGTGCGAAAAATAAAACGCCCGTGACGCTGGAACTTGGCGGCAAAAGCCCCAGCCTGATTTTGAAAGATGCCGATTTGGAAAAAGTCGTTCCCATTGCGGTGAAATCTATTTTTATGAATTCCGGCCAAGCCTGTATCGGCTCTAGCCGCTTTTATATTGAGCGCGAGATATTTGACGCTTTTGCGAAAAAATTTGCGGAAATTTCTTCTAAGCTCGGCATGGGCGATTTGCGCGACCCGAAAACCATTATTGGCCCCATTATTTCCGACCGTCAACGCAATCGGGTGCGCGAGCATATTGAAGATGCGGTGAAAAAGGGCGCGAAATTGCTCACAGGCGGCGCATGGGAAGGCAATCGCTGTCAGCCAACCGTGCTGGCGGACGTGACGGAAGAAATGATTGTCTGCAAGGAAGAAACATTTGGCCCAGTCGCCGCGCTTTATGCGGTGGATTCCTATGAGGAAGGGCTGGAGAAAGCCAATGATACGCCTTACGGCTTGGCCTCGGCGATATTTACGAAGGATATTAACAAGGCTCTGCATTTTGCGCAAAATATCGGCGCGGGCATGTGCCATATTAATGGCCCGACTTTGCAAGATGAACCCCATGTTCCCTTTGGCGGCAATGGTGAAAGCGGCGTCGGGCGCGAAGGCACAGATGCCGACCTTGAAGCGATGACCGAGCTGAAATGGGTGACGGTGCAGTTGTAAAGTGCCGTTGTAAAGCCTTGCTCATCTTGTCCACATTAGCCGATAATAATTAGGGTGGCTTATGGAAACCTTAAAAGCTACAATCAAGGCATGGACGATCAATATGCAATTAGTATTCGCCATCTCAAGGCCATTATTTATGTCGCCGAAGCGCGGAACATATCGCGGGCGGCGCATTTATTGTCGCGTTCGCGCACGGCGGTCAGCAAATCTCTATCCGATTTAGAAAAACAGCTGGGTGTGTTGATTTTCACCAAATCGCCATCCGGCTATGTCGCCACAAAAGAGGGCAAGGTTATTTTAAGCCGTGCCAATATTATTTACGATATTTTTACGCGCCTCGCGCAATCTTACCAGCTTGCCCATAAACGCCCACAGCCGATAAAAACCATACCGCTTTTTACAATGGATATTGCCGCCAAAAGGCTCAAACAGCTGGCTCTGCTGACCGATACAGAAAGCGTTGAAGAAGCGGCCAGACTGGGCCATATATCCAGCTCGGCCATTTATAAATCCGTCCACGACCTTGAACAACAGCTAGACTTGCCGCTTTTTGCGCGCCTGCCCAATGGGCGGGTGATACCTGTGGAATTTGGCGAATTGCTATGCCAGCAGGTCAAGCTGGTGCTGTCGCAAATTCGGCACTTGCAAGATGATATTAAAACCATTCACGGCCAGCATGATGGGGTGATTAGAATTGGCAGCCTGCCGTCAATGAATACTTATGTTCTGCCCGTGGCACTGGCCAAGCTGGCCGCCTCGCACCCTGAAATCACTGTGCATATTGACTCGCGCCCCTATACGCAAATGGAAAAAGATTTGCTCAATGGCGATTTGGAAGTGATTATTGGCGGCACGCGGTCGGGGTCAAATACAGATGGGTTAAGAGCCGAAGTGCTGGCCGAAGATAAAATTGTTATGGTTACAGGCACTAATCATTCTTTGGCGAAGAAAAATAATTTATCCAAAAATGATTTTAATGATGTGACTTGGGCCTTGCCCGTATCGGGAACGCCGTCACGGGAAATGTTTGAAAATAGCGTGAACCAATCGGGGATTCATGTCGGCAAGGTTTGGGTTGAGTCTGGCTCTGTCACCACATTGCGCGGGATTTTAATGTCAAGCGAAGCGATTATGATAGGCACGAAATATCAAACCAGCTATGAGCAGAGTTTGGGATTGCTGAAAATCCTGCCCTTTGAATTAACCGATAATGATTGGCCGCTTGGCCTGACTTTGCGCGCACAAGCCCCGCCATCTAAAAGAATTGATTTTTTCATTACGTGCTTGCGCGAAACATTAGACGAAATTCAACAAGGCATTATGGTGAGTAACCAAGATTGGGCAACGCATTTTGTCGCCAATTAATTTTTTCCGTCTGCTTTTTTCCGCAATTCCTGCGCGACCGTTAAATAATAATTCCGCGCCGTTGTGGTAACAGATTTTTCCGCCAGCCGTGTCAGCGCATTGGCTTTAACCCGCATGGCCAGTTTATGATTTGGCTCAAGCTGCAAAAGATAATCGGCCAGCTGCGCCGCCCATTGGTCATCTTTGGCCTTATGGGCGCGTATCATATTTTTAACAAAAGCCTTTTTGCCGCCCGCTAATTGAACCATGCGCTTGGCTTCGGCTTTGGGGCTGAGGGGGAAAAGATTGGTCGGATTGCCGTCATACCAGCCCAAATAGCCGTTAAAAATCGCCCGTATCGCCCAATCGGGATTGCCGTAATAGGGGCGCAAAACCCGCGCATTGGCCAATTTGGGCGGGAGCTTGGCATAATCCACCAATTCGTCAGGGGTCAGCCCTTTATTGATGCCCTCAATGGTTTTGTTGAAAATATGCAAAATACCATCGCGGTAAGTGGCTAAGGCCATATCCACATTTTTCTTGCCGATAATGGGGCGCGTATGCCCACCAACCAGAACCGCCGCCCCAATTTGGCGCAAATTTTCCATCGTCCGCGCCCATGCTCTGCACATCACGATAGGGCGTGCCGCGAATGGCATAAAGATTCGGCCAGCTTTGATAAAAATTATCGCCCGCAAATAAAACGTCTTTATCTTGGTAATAAATATAAATCTGGTCCGCTGTTTCGCCTGTCGCAGGGGCGAGGCGCAATTTAATGCCGCTTATTTCAATATCGGTAGGCGTGTTGATGAATTGTGGTCGGCTTAACCACAGCCGCTGGATTGAATGTATCTTTTTTAGGATAAACAGCAGGCGCAACACCATTATTAATGCGCTGGGCGGGCGGCAATTTGAAACCCGCTTGTTTCACCCCGCGTGCGTGATTGATGCTAATGCCCGATGAACGAAAGGCAATGGTTTCCGCCCCGAAATTATCCCGCGCCCAAACCTCTGGCGGATTATCGGCATCAAAAAAGGCCGACGCGCCATTGAGGTGGTCGCCATGGCTATGGGTGAAAATAATCGCCTTAATGGGTTTGTTAGAAATTTTGCGATAAGCCCGCAGCGCGTCTTTGGAACGGCTGACCATTTGCCCGCCATCTATGAGAATAATCCCATCATCGCCTTCAATAAACGCAAACACCGCCGCCGCATAACCAACCGCAACATGCACATTATCGGCGACTTGTATCAAAGCCTCGTCTAGCTCAGGGTCCATATTGACCAGCTCCCGCGTGGCGGGCGAGGGGGTTTTTATCAATGTGCCATAATCCACCTTATCTAAAGGTTTGGACGGCTGGGCTTGCGCCTGCGAAACGGGCGGGGCGGATGACAACACCGCAAGGGCGCAAAGGCACAATGTGCTTAAAAATATCTTTTTCATGGCGATTCTCTTATTTCTGCTGGTTTCCGCTCAAAAGCAAGGCTGGAAGCCCGATTGAGCAACGCATTTGACAAATAGCTTATAGTCAACAGCCCATAATGGGAAGAGCGATGGAAAAAATATTGCCAAAAGTGAAGATAATTCACTGCCAAAAAAGGCGTATTTTGTAGCATTTTCAATGTTAAAGATGCCTCTCATTGGCATTTCGGTGGCGTTCGCGCAGAATTTGCCGAACGGGAATTGATAAAATTTGAGGATAAATTTGAGGAGGCGTTAACCATGAAGGGGTTAATTATGAAAATGAAAAAAGTTTTAAGTCTTACGGCTTTTGCACTGATTGGCGTGGCTATGGCGATGCCGTCTGCTTTTGCCCAAATTGATGAAATTGTTGTGACCGCGCAAAAACGCGCCGAGTCTATCAATGATGTTCCCATTGCGATTAACGCGCTTGATGGTTCAGGGCTGGAAAGCATGGGCATATCCGATACGGATGATATTATTGATGCGTTCCCTAATTTGGGTTCTAATGTCCGTTCGGCTTATAATTCCGGCGTCTCCATTCGTGGTGTCGGCACGGATAATTTCCATATTTCAGGCCAGCAATCAGTTGGCACATATATAGATGATGTGTCGGTTGTTTCGCCTTTCATTAACTCCATTAGCGTATTTGATATGGATAGGGTGGAAGTGCTGCGCGGCCCGCAAAACACTCTTTATGGCCGCAACACAACAGGTGGCGCGGTTCTCTGGCATACAAAGAAAGCCGATCCAAGCGAAGGTAAAAGCGGCTATGCTTCAGCCACCGCAGGCGAAGGTGGGCTAGCCAAATTTGAAGGCGCGGTCGGCTTTGGCGTAAGCGATAAATTCGCCATACGTGTTTCAGGCATGACCGATAGCTTTGACGGCTTGTGGGAAGATGTCGTAACTGGCAAAGACACAGGCGGTGCTTATGACCGCAATGGCGCACGGGTCAATTTGCAATTTGATATTTCACCCGTCACCAGCTTGAATATCGGCGTGTCTTACGGCGATACGGAAGGCGAAGATACAGGCTATGCTTATCGCGGCAACCGCACAGCGGACGGCACGCCTGACCCAACCCTATCTACAATGGCGGCTGAAAATTCTGCCGCACGGAGCAATGCCTATGTCCGTGTGACCGAAGCCGAAGTGGCAGGCAGCACCTATCTGACCGAGCAGTTTAACGCTGGCACGGGCATGGTGATTGTCAATCCCGACCCGAATGCAGGGGCTTTTACCCGTCTGATTAACTATTCAACCGATTTTGGCAAAACTTATGTCCACCCCGAAGCGGGATATGAAGCCGAATGGCGCGGCGTGCGGGCGAACCTCACCCATAGCCTTGACGGCTTGGCCGATTTAACCATTTTAGCGTCTTATGACGAAACCGAAACTTTGGGCGTGAACATTGCCGACCTCACTGGATTTGGCGTTGTCCAAGATGGTGAATGGGACGTGATGCAGTTAGAAGCGCGGCTTACCTCCACCAATTCAGATGATTTGCGCTGGTTGGTCGGGCTTTATTATTCTACCGAAGACTCTAAGCAAGATACTTGGGTGCGTAATGGCGGCGCGGCTGGCGGTCGCGGCGTTGTGCCGGGCATTGATATTGATAGTGACTACACCAATCGCTCTATTTACGGGCAGGTGGATTATCAACTCCATGATGCGCTGAACCTCACAGGCGGCTTGCGCTTTACCGATGACAAGCTGGAAGGCGATTGGGCCAGAACGATTTGCGTTTTCGCGCCCAATGTTAATAATGTCCGCGTCTTCACACGTGATGTGCGTGCCAATGGGTGCGAGGGTTTCAGGCAAAATGGCCAAAGAACCACGCAAAACCCCGTGCAGGAGCTTGAGGAATTTGGCTGGAAAATCGGCGCCGATTACAGCACGGTTAATGACACATTGCTTTATGCCAGCATTTCAGAAGGCTTTAAGGGCGGGGCGTATGATAACCGTCCGCTGGCCACAGGCGAATTGCCCATTGGCCCAGAATTCCTGACGGCTTATGAAATTGGCGTGAAATCGCAACTGGCGGACGACCGTGTGCAAATCAATGGCGCAGTATTCCTATATGAATGGGAAGATTTGCAGCTTTTTGACATTATCCGCGACCCCGCAACAGGGCAATGTGCCAGCTTTGCTGAATGTGCCTGAAACCGAGCTAACGGGCTTGGAATTGGAAGTTCAATACGCGCCTAATGATCGTTGGTATATTTCGGCGGCGGTTGGGCTGGTGGATACAGAGGTGACGAATACCGCTGGTATCCCGCCGCTTTCAGCCGTTGATGTTGGCGATGAAGTGACCAATACGGCGGATTTCACCTCTAATTTGACGGCGACTTATACAACGCCCGTCGCAAGCGGCGAGATGAGCTTCACGGCTTCTTGGCGGCATGCGTCGGATTATTACTATACATTCACGCAAGATGATTCTGCCCGTGGCATCGCGCCCTCGCAGGATTATGTGAACGCCGATGTGACTTACGCCTTTGGCACGGATTTGCAACATTCTGTGCGCCTGTTTGGCAGAAATCTGACGGAGGAATTCCACTGCTCTGGTCTTCAAGACGGGCCAGTGGGCGGATTTAACTATTCTTGCCGTATCGGCAATTATGGCGAACGCCAGCTTGGGCTGAATTTCAAAACCAACTTCTAGTTGCTCGCGGCGATAAGCCGTATGCGTTAAGAGACAGCCTGCCCCCTCCCATTCGGCAGGCTGTTTTTTTTGGAGAGATGGAAATGACGGGTAAAAAACGCAATATCGCAAAGGAAATCCACGAGGGCTTGGAAGAGGTGCTGGATTTTGTTGAAGGCCGCCCAACCCAAGGCCGTGTGACCTATATGTTTGGGGATAGGCGGCAGGATAAGCCGCCCGCCAAGCGCGACATAGGCGATGCTTAGCCGCGCCTAAAGCCTTGCCCCTGCGGGCTTTTCTTGACTATTTTACAAATAAAACTTACATTCATAGCGTAGTTCCGGTTCGCCTCTATTTTTGCTTTGCAAAATTATGCAGCCGGAACGTTGCTTTTGGGGGGGGGCTATTCCTCAGTCTATTAGAGAGACAAAGGATATTATTTCTTGAAATATTCGTATTCTTTTAGCCGTTTTTTGCAGGCATTAAGGTTATCTTCCGTGAAAAGGTTATGACATTCTTCATTTTCCAAAACCTGTGCTTCAACAGTTAAATCAAGACGCCCTAATTCCCAGAGTTTAGTATAGCCATCGCTTGGTTTTTTATCATTAATGAGTTTCTGCGCTGTCATAACTCCGCCTTTATCGTATAACATATTCCGAAAAGCCGTCGGGTTATATTTTCCGCCAGTTTCTTCTTTTACTCTATCTGCTAATTGAAGCAGGAAGGCAGTGAAGTGTTTTTCGTCCATTCGCATTTCTCCATCTCTGATTCCGATTATAAGTAGATTTGGGGCAATTTCAACTCAACTCATACCCTTGCCCAGCAAAAAACCCCCATCCGGTTAGGGATGGGGGTTTGATGTTGTTTTAAGCGTTGAAGCGATTAGCTACTGCGCTTATTGATAACCCATAGGATGATACCAACGGCAATCAGGCCAACCAGCCCGCCATCACCCAGCTGTTGGATGATGTTGATAATATTGCCAACAATATCACCACCTAAAAATGGAACAACTTGTCCGAAAATAATCTGCGCGATGACAGCAACCGCTATCAGGAGCAGACCCAAATCTATCACTTCACGTAGAAATGATTTTGCTTGATTCAACATTAGTAAACCCTCCAGTTGAATTATTATCGCCCCAACCCTGCGGCAATTCGCTCAAAAGGTCAAGTTTACCCCCCTATTTGTGCGTTATATAAGCAAAATCAATAACTTATGCCCCTTGCCGCGCCTCGTGCCATACTGCTCAAAAGGGTAAAAAGGGGGCAAAACGGGGCTTAAATGGGCAGGTGATTCGCTTGCTTTGCGCCCCCCTTGCGCTCGCCAATGAGGCTTGGGGAGGCCAAATATGAAGGATACGGACTGGAAAATCATACTCAAAAACATCGCACCCAGCCTTTCAGCGGCGATGGGCGGTCCTATGGTGGGGCTGGCGGTGAAAACATTGGGCGAGATTTTGCTCCCGCCCGCCGAGCGCGATGAAAAAATAGATATGCCACAGCTCGGCCAGAGGCTGTTAGAGGTTCTCAACGCCCCGCCGGAGGAAAGCCAAGCCCGCCTGCTGGCTTTGAAAAAAGCCGACCGCCAATTTGCCGTGAAAATGCGGACGCTGGATATTGATTTGGAAAAACTCGCCAGCGGCGACCGTGCCGATGCCCGCAATCGGCAAATTATGACGGGCGATATTATGCCGCAAATTTTGGGCGGGGCGGTTTTATTCGGTTTTTTCATCACCGTAGCATTTGTGCTACAGGGCGGGTTGCGCGGCGTGCAAGCCGACGCACTGACCCTTATCGGCACACTGATAGGCTATGTTTCGGCCAAAGCTGACCAAGTGATTGCCTATTTCTTCGGCTCTTCTTCTAGTTCCCGCGAGAAAACCCGCGCTTTGGCCAAAGCGGTGGATACGCGCCACACTGAAGCGGGCTTTTAGGGCGGGCAGTGGCAAAGGGCGTGGATATATGCTAATTTGAAGCCGTTCTAAGCGGTGGGGTTGCGTAACGGGTCAGTTAAATCCATGAGTACATCAGAAGCGTTTTTGTCAAATGTGGTGCAAATAGCCGCGCCACTGCACGGGGTGCAGGATAATATTGTCGCGGTCAAATTGCACCCCGATGCGGTTTCCATTATGCAGCTGGAGCCGACTTTAGAAGATTGGGAGCTGAACCGCCTCGTCACTTGGTCGCTGGGCAAGGATATTGGCCGCAGTCCGATTGAGCAAAATTACCCCTATCTGGCCGAGCAGGTGAATTTGGTGCGTAAAGAAGCCAATATGGCCGGCCTTGATGCGGGCATTGCCATTCCAGCGCATTTATTTGACACCCGCCTTTTAACCTTGCCTTATTTTGAAGAAGAAGAGCTGGCCGAAGAAGCCGAAATTGCTGGCTTTTGGGAAGAGCAAGACCCTGAGCTGACCAATTTGGGCATGAAAATCATCCGCTATCAAATTTTATCGGCCAGTGAAAATGATGACCGCACAGTGGTGCTGTTTTCTTCTATTCCCGAACCCACTGTGCGGCGTTATATCGGCTTGCTGATAGATGCCAGCCTGCTGCCCGTCTATGTGGAAAATGAAGCCTTTTCACTCATTAACGGCATTTATACGCGCCTTGATGCAGAAAAACGCTATGAGCCAAATTTGGTGCTGCATATTTGCCCGGGCGCGAATATGGTGGTCGGCTTTGAGCAAAACCGCGTGGTGATGCAGAAAATTTCCATTTCAGATTTTGACGAAGCCTTGCTTTTGGAAATTGAAGATATTGAAGAAGTGGCGGGCGAATTTTGGGAAGAAGTGGCCATTCGTATTGGTGAGCAAATTAAACAGGCGGTGGCGTTTTTACATGAAGAGCGCGATTTCCCAAATGTGAACCGCTTGCTGCTCGTATCAGAGCATAAAAATATGGATAATATGCACACGCTTTTGCACCGCCATATTGGCGCGATGCGCCTGCAATGTTGGGACGCGCTCAAAGGCGTGGATGTGCCATCTGATAATATGCGCTATGTGGATTATTTCCGCAATCCATCGGTTTTTACCTCCGCGCTGGGCTTGGCAACGCAGGGGCTGAATGTGCAAGGCAAAAGCGATGACCGCCTGCACCCGCGCTTTTTGCACATGAATTTTCTGCCCGATGTGCAAGCCATAAGGCGCAATCGCCGCTTTGGGGTGCTGAATAAATTATTACTGCTCGGCATTGGCGGGATTCTTGCCGCGTCTTTTTTCCTTATTGGCGTGACCAATGTCCCGACCCTTATTGCGTCTAGCCGCAAGGCGGCGGCTTATGAAGAAGTGGTGGCCGAAGCCAATATTGAAGATTTGCGCCATCAGGGATTGGACAAAAAATTTGCCAATTTGAAAGAAGACAAACGCCGCCTAGACGATATGGTGACGCCTAAAGCCTATACGCATTTATTGGCCAAGCTGGCCGCCATTTTGCCGCCCAAAGCTGAGCTGGAAACGCTGACCATTGACGCGGATTCGCGGGTGACGATTACGGGCTTTTCGCAAAGCACGGTGGCGATAAATCGTTTTGCCAATAATATTGTTAATGAAGGGCTGGCGCGTTCTGCGCCTGTGCAACAATCGCAAGCGGGCAAGTTTTTTGCCTTTACCATTTCAACCAAACTTGTGGCGAAAGATTAAGCAATGGACGGCATTGTGATTCCTGAAAATATAAAAACCCTTTCGCCCGATGCACAAATGATGCTGGCCGAGCTGGTTGCGGGCGAGGCCGACCCATTTGCCGATTTTGCTGATGATGCGGCGGCGGGGGTTGAGGCAGAAATGACAGGCGCGGGCGCGGGGCGGGCGGCGCCGGAAGTTGATGCGCTATTTGCTGTGCTGAGCCAGCTTGACGCGCCGCCCCATATGGAAGAAGCAGAGGCGGAGGCAGAAGCGGGTGCGGTTTTTTTCCATGAGGCTATAGAGGGTGATGACGCGCTTGATGGTGCGCCTGATGCGGCGGATACAGAAATAAAAAACGCAGGCCGCTTTGGCGCGTTGCGGCATAAATGGCAAGCAAAATTTTCGCGTCAAAAAACAAATAAGGCGCAACCCGTTTCGCGGCGGCGCAAAAATATCCGCAAAATTTTTGAGCATGAAACCACCGCCTCGCCTTTGGCCAAAACGGTGGCTTTATCGGTATTGCTGGTGCTGGTCGCCGCTTTGCCGCCGCTTATTAACCTTGCCTATATCCAGCCCACCATTACGACCAATAATGACCGTTTGGCGAAAATGACCGCTTTTCGTGAAAAGCTGGCGGCGCAAAGAAAAGAGTCTGAAAAAATGACCGCGCAAATTAAGGCGATTGAAAAACGCATTTTAGGGCATGGGCGGCATTTGAAAAAACAATCTGATTTTGAATTTCTATTCGGCGCGTTTTTGGCCGCGCTGGAACGTTATAATGTCACGATTTTGAATAATACGTCGCAAGTGGATGAAAACAAAACCACAAAAATTGGCCGCGATGCCATTGCTGAAACCATGATTGTGGATATGCATTTACAAACGCGGTTTGATATTTACCGCAACATACGTGAAATTTTTATGCAGCAAATGGGCGCGGTGAAAATTATTTCCGAAACTATGAGTGCGCGACCCGATTCCAGCCTCATTGATATTAAAATAAAGATGGGCGTGACCTATCTGAAAGGCCAATAGGGTGCTGTGATGTATATGCGTTTTATTTTTCTGCTTTTGGTTTTCGCCCCACCACTTGGCGCACAAGAAGCGGGTGCGCCTGATGCGGCGGGGGCGGCTGACCCTTTTATTCGTGGGCTGAAACGTTTAGATGAGGTGGAGCGCGACCGCCAAAATCGTTTGCAAGCCATTGAGCGCGAGCTAGAAGCAGCGCGCAAAGCCGTCAAGGCGGCGCAAGATGATGCGCGGGGCATTAAGCGCGGGCGCACAGGTAAAAAACTCAAACCCGCCCATCAATGGCAGCGCGAGCTGGCCGCCTTGCCGCCTGCCGAGCGGGCGCGGATTGTGGCCAGCCTTGATATTCCCCCCGCGCAAGGTGAAGCGGGCTTTGCGCGGGCTTTTGCTGCGCCGCGCTATCGGCTAGATGGGTTGCTCGTTTCCTTCCCGCCTGAGACGCCCGTCATTCATGTAACGGAAGATGATTTGCGCCGTGGGCTGGCCGCGCTTTATTGGGACGGGGCAAGGCGGCATTGGGTCTATCGCATCGCAAGCAATGAAAGCTATGTGAGGGTGGCGAAAAAATTCAAAATGCACCCGCATGATTTGCTCGCCATGAATAATGTTTCTAATCCCGATAATTTGGCACACCGCCAGACGCTGATTGTGTCGCCGCGTGATAATGGTGCGTTGGTGCATACGGTGCGAAAAGGCGAAACGCTGAACGGCTTGGCGCGGCTTTATGGCGTGCCGGTGCAAATTCTTAAAAGCCAAAATGAATTGAGCCAAAAGGGGCGGCTGATTATTGGCCAACGTCTTTATATTCGCGCCCAGACCATTGACCGCCAAGCCGCCGCCCAAGCTGTGCCTGCGCCCACCGAATTGGATTTGAACGCCGAGCGCATGGCCCGCAAATATTATGTGCGTTTAGCGCGGTTTGGTAATTTGAAACGCGCCATGCGCGGGGCGCGGGAATTTTACCAAGATAATCGCGCCTATATGGATTCGGATTTAATTTTGCGCCTTGAGGCTGACAATGTTGGCCGCCACGCTTATTTTATGGATATTGGCCCGATGCAATCGGAAAAACACGCGGCGGGTTATTGCACGCTGTTTATTCGCCAAAGGCTGGTTTGTGAAATTGTCCGCCGTGTGCCGGGCGCGGAGCGACTAAACACATTTGAAAGCCGTGCGGTGGTGCGCGTATCGCCGAGCGTGTTTTATGATGAGGAAATTTCTACCGATGACATTGCGATGGATAAAACCAAAGATATTGAATATCAACTTACCGAAGGACAGATATTAGGCGTGGATGAAGGCATGGTGGTGAAAATTACGCCCGATAATATTTTTGTGACGGGCGCGGATAATGAATTGCTGGTGCTGGATTTGAATTATCTGCCCGAAGTGGACCGCGAAATGCTGGCCGCCCAGCAAGCAGCAGAGCGTGAGGCGGCTTTGGCGGGGGCGGCAGAAATAATGGGCGAGGCTGTAGGCGTGGCAGAAGGCACAGTGACAGGTGAAGCGGCAGGCACAGCAGAGGGTGATGTGCCTGATGCGCCGAATGATGAAGACAGCGATAAGCCCAATTTGGCCGAAAGGCTGGCGGCGGGCGAAGCCAAACGCCGCCAAGGCAGCACGCAAGAGCTTGAAGAATGACCAGCATTGGCTATAGCAAAGATGTGGCCGACCGCGTGTTCCGCATTTTACAGGCGGGCGACCAGCTTGACAGCGAGCAGGTTAAACAGGCTTTGACCAATGCTAATGGCAAAAGCTGTGAAGCCCTAATCGGGTGTATCCGCGACGGGCTAGATGAAAATATTGTGCAAACGGTTTTGTCGCGTGCCTATGCTTTGCGGCGCAAGTCCATTACGCCCGAAGTGCTAGACAAAGAAGCGATGCGTATTTTGCCGAAAAAATTTATTGAAAAAGAAGGCATATTGCCTATTGCCAAAGAGGGGCGGTTTTTGCGCGTTGGCACGGTTGACCCAACTAAGGCGACGCTGGGCGGGCAAATTAAAGCCATCACCAATTATAATGTGGAATTTTTTATTATTAAACTTTCCGAATTTGAAACCTGCATGCGTAGCACAGAAGTGCAAAGCGTTTTGGCCGAGCCTGCGCCCGAAGAAGCCAAAGCGCAAAAACCTGCCGCCGCCCCTGCCGCAGGGCGCAAGCGCACGCCGCGCTTTGATGTGGCCGACCCCGGACAAGTCATTGCTTTTGTTGATAATATCCTGCAATCTTCGGTGGATTTAGATGCCAGCGATATTCACATTGAGCCATTTCGGGAAAGTGCGCGGGTGCGGTTTCGCGTTAATGGGGTGCTGGACACGCAGGAGCATTATTCAAAATATCTGTTTGAAAATTATCTGGCCGTGATAACGCGCTTTAAGATTTTGGCCGATTGTGATATTTCCGAAAAACGCCTGCCTCAAGATGGCGCGATTACATTTCGCACCAATAAAAATGAAGATGTGGATACGCGCTTTAATGTTTTGCCGTGTAAAAATGGCGAGCGCATTGTTATTCGTCTGCTTAAAGGCGACCCATCTTTGAGCATTGATAAAATTGGCTTTACCGATTCCGATTTGCAAAAACTCATTGAAGCCATTACCGCTCCGCAAGGCATGGTGCTGGTCACAGGGCCAACGGGTTCGGGTAAAACCACCACGCTTTATGGGGCGTTGCAATATATTAACGCGCCGACCAAAAATATCATGACGGCAGAAGACCCAGTGGAATATTATTTGGAAGGGCTGGGGCAGGTGCAGGCCAATGAAAAAATCGGGCTGACTTTTAATTCTATTTTGCGCGCCTTTTTGCGCCAAGACCCAGAAGTGATTTTGGTCGGTGAGATTCGTGACCAAGAAACGGTGGAAATTTCCGTCAAAGCCGCACTGACAGGGCATTTGCTCCTATCCACTTTGCACACCAATGATGCCGTTTCCACCATCACGCGGCTGACCAATATGGGCGTGCCGAATTTTATGATTTCGGCCGCCTTGTCATTGATTGTGGCACAACGTTTGGCGCGGAAAAATTGTAGCAACTGTTTGATAGATGACCCGGCTGGCACAGAAGAAGCACTGAGCTATATTGGTTTTAGCCAAGAGCAAAGTGCCAGTATTAAACCAAAAAAGGGTAGCGGCTGTGATGAATGTGACGGCTCTGGCTATAAGGGGCGGCAGGGGATTTACGAAGTGCTACGCATTACGCCGCAAGTGGAAGAAACTATTTTGAAAAATGCTCAAGCTCCAGAAATTTTAGAAGCCGCCCGTTTGGATGGTTTTTTAACCATGCAGGAAGTGGCGCAAAACCACATTATCAGTGGCACAATTTGTTTAGAGGAATTTTCCCGCGTGCTGGCCGCGCATTAGGTAGGTGAAAAATTATGACAGTATTCACATATACAGGCCGCATGAAAGGGAAAAAAATAAAAGGCTCGCTTGACGCCCCCAGCCTATCGCGTGCGCGTGCTGAGCTGCGGAAAAAACGCATTAAAATCAATAAGATAAAGGAGCAAAAGGCGGTGGGTAAAGGCGCGTTAGATATTAATATCACTTGGGGGCCGTTCGGGTCTATTCCGTCTAAAGAAATTTTGATGTTCACCAAAAAACTATCCACCATGATACGCGCTGGCCTGCCCATTTTGGATAGTTTTATTATGGTCGCCGACCAAACCAAAAACGCCAATATGAAACGCTGCATTGGTGAAATGATTTCTGACCTGAATGATGGTAAGCCGCTTGCCGTTACCTTTAAGCAGCAGAAAAAACATTTTGATAATGTTTATCTCAATATGGTTGAGGCGGGCGAAGTTTCCGGCCAGCTTGATAAATTTATTGATAAGCTGGTGGAGATTTTAGAAAAGCAAGCAAAAATCAAAGCGGGTATTAAATCGGCCATGTTTTACCCGATAACTTTATTTGTGGTCACGGTTGGCATTTCTATTTTCATGTTGACCAATGTTGTGCCGACTTTCCAAGAAATGTATGAAGGCATGGGCATGGAATTGCCCGGCCCCACCCAAGCCATTGTCAATGCAAGCGAATGGATTGCCACGCCGTCTAATGTGTTTGGCGTGGTTGGCACAATTTTCGGCGTGCTGAGCTTTCACAAATTGAGCAAGACTTATATTAAGCCTTATTTTCGGCTGTGGTGTTTTTTACTGCTGAAAATGCCGCTTTTTGGCGATATTGGCGTTAAGGCTGTGGTGGCGCGGTCGGCACTGTTAATGGCCAATTTATTTTCCGCAGGCGTAAGCGTGCTGGACACGCTGGAGGTGTCAAAATCGGTCACGCGCAATATTTTATTTTTGCACGCTTTTGACCGCGTGAAAAAAGATGTGATGTCGGGCATTGAATTATCGGTTTTGTTCGGGCAGGAAAAAATCTTCCCCGTTGCTTTTTCGCAACTCCTCGCCGTAGGCGAACGCACGGGCAATATGGAAGAAATGCTCAACTCCATTGCTAGATATTATGAGGAAGAATTTGACGCCGTGGTGGAAGGGCTGTCCACCGTCATTGAGCCTATCATGATTGTGTTTGTTGGCGGCATGGTGGGCGCGATGGTGGTCGCGCTTTATTTGCCGATTTTCTCCGCAGGCGATTTGGCCGGCGGGTAAGCGTGTGGCGCAGCGGCGGGCGATTGTCCATTATGCTACACTTGGCAGAGTTTTGAAAATTTGCCGCCAATTTGCCGTTCGCATGGTTGATTGGGGGAAATTTTTGTGTTTTTTAAGAGTTGTTGCGTTTTTAGAGTTTGTGATGTCCCAAGCCCAATCCGATTTACAAGACTTGCTGGAAGAAACGGTTGATGCCGTTTTGCTTCATGTGCGCGACAAACGCCCGCAAATTGAACTGGCTTTGTCGGCGTTTTTGTCGGGCGGCCATGTGTTGATTGAAGACGCGCCCGGCACGGGCAAAACCTCGCTGGCGCGTGCCTTTAGCCATCATCTTGGGCTGGATTGGAAACGCTTGCAATGCACCAATGACACCATGCCGTCTGATATTTTGGGCGTGAATGTGTTTAGCCCCGAAACGGGCAGTTTTACTTTTCGGCGTGGTCCGCTTTTCGCGCAAATTTTGCTGGCCGATGAGCTGAACCGTGCGCCAAGCAAATCGCAAAGCGCGTTGTTGGAAGCGATGGCGGAAGGCCATGCCAGCATTGACGGGGTGCGCCACGCTTTGCCTGAGCCTTTTTTGCTTATTGCTACGCAAAATCCGGGCGAGCAAATCGGCGTGTCGCCTTTGCCTGAATCGCAGCTTGACCGTTTTGCTGTTTCTTTTTCTTTGGGTTTGCCCACGCCTGATACAGAGGCCGATATTTTAAGCACCACCCAAGCGTGCGCGGGTTTTGACGAAACCGCCACCCCGATTTTGGCGCGTGGGGATTTTTTGCATTTATGCGAAAGCAGTAAAAAAATTGAAGTGGATAAAAAAATCATCACCTATATGCAAAACCTTGCCGCCCATATTCGCAATGCGGTTTTGCCGCGCCTTTCTGTGCGGGCTTTGCTACAAATTAAAGGGTTGGCGCAAGCCCGTGCCTTGATTATGGGCCGCCAACATGTGCTGCCCGAAGATGTGCAAGCCGTGCTGACGGGTGCTTTGCGCCATCGTCTGCCAATCAAGCCGCAAGAAGCCGAAAGCCGCATTGCCGGATTGGTGAGCGAGGTGCAAGTGCCGTAAGGCATTGGAAATATCATGCCGCTTTTTGCTCCCCATATTCGGTTAAAAAGCACCAATGCTTTGCATTGGATTGACAGGCTTTCCCTGCGCCATAAGAAAAAAGAAAAAATGCAAAGCGGCTGGCAGGGAAATGAAAAAACATTAAGCCAAGCCGATTTATTTATTATGCCCAATCGCTATGGGCTTTATGTTGGGTTTTTAATGTTGGCGGGTTTTATGCTCGGCTATAAGGTGCAAAATAATTTTATTTTGCTGGGGGTGATATTTTTATTTCTGCTTTTTGTGCTGTCGCTGATTTCTTCTGCGCGTAATTTGCAAGGGTTTAGAGTCGGCGTGCATATTCAGCCGCGCTATTTTGCAGGCGAAATACAAAAAATAACCATGAGCTTAAAACGCCGCCCGCCAAGTTTTCACATTGAGCTATGTGCGCCGCTTGCGCCGCATCAAGCCTATCCGCTTAATGTGCAATCGGGGGCGGCTTATCAAATGCTGCCCGTTTTACGCGCCCAGCGCGGCGTGCATGATTTGCCGCCGATTAAAATACAAACCTTTTTTCCTTTCGGCATTGTGCGTTGTTGGACATGGCTACGCCCGCCCGAAAAAATTTTAATTTGTCCACGCCCCGATGAACGCCCGCTAAAATCCTATCCCTATTTGGGCGGGCGGCCTTATGATGCCGCCATTGGGCGCGGCCAGCAGGAATTTGAAATTGAAGAGCCAAAAGACCCGCGCCCATTTGAAGATGGTGATTTGCCCTCGCGCATAAATTGGAAACGTTTCGCCACCACCCGTGAAATGCTTATCCGCGATTTCACCGCGCCCGATAGCGGCGAAGTTTTGCTTAAAGCTGACGACACAATGCCCCGCGAGGCGGCTTTGTCTTATTTATGCGGCGGCATATTAGTGTGCGAACGCGCCCGCCAGCCCGCTTTAATGATATTAGACGGCGCGTCTTTTCCTATTCACGATGACGCCCAAAGATGCGAGGCACTCAATGCCCTTGCGCGTGCTTGATAAAAATGCACCCCGTCTGCCCCGCTTACCTGAGGGCGAAATAAGGCTCAGCGCGTTTTTGCTGATGCTGGCCAGCCTGCCCATTGCTGCGGCCAGTGCTTATTATGTCCATTGGGTTTTGCTGGCAAATTGGTTGGCCTTATGGGGCTTTGTGCTTATGCGGCCTTCTTATGGGCGCATGGGCGCGGTGCTGGCGACACTGGCGGCGAGTTTTTGGCTGTTTTACGGGCTTGTGCCGCCGCCCAATGAGGGGTTTTTTATGGGGCTGGTGCTGCTTTTTGGCGTGCCAGAGCAGCTTGATAGGCGCGGCCTGCCCAATCCGTTTAATTTATTGGCGGTGATATTTTCCGCCCTTTGCGTGATGGTGCTATCGGCGCAACTGCTTTTATTTGTGCTGATATTGGTGAGCGTGGTTTTTTATATTGCGATTTTTATTTTGCGCTTTAACCGCATGCCGCTATCGGGTTTGCGCTTGCGGCTTTTGCCTGTGCTGAGTATTTTAGGCGGTTGTTTTTTCGTCACTGTTTTGGTTTTTCTCATTTTGCCGCGCATGGATAATGGCGAGCTAAGCGGGTTTCAAAATGGCGAAGCCTCATCGGGCGTAACAGATGAATTGGATATGGGGCGTTTTTCTTCTGTTGTGCAAAATAGTGAAATTGCGTTTCGTGCTTTTCTTTCGGCCAAACCAAAAGAAGCCGACACACTTTATTGGCGCGTTTATGTGCTGAGCGAAGATAATCACGGCAAATGGTCACGCGGCATTTCTGCCCGCCCTGCCAAAGCGGCCATTAACAAAATGCCCGCCAATGTGGCCTATCGTGTGCGGCATAATAAACCTTATCGGGTTTGGTTGCCCGTGCTAGACACGCCAGCTGTTAATAGCGCGCCGACTTGGACTTATATGTCGCAAGGCGGCGAGCTTTTAATTGGGGAAGAAAAGCATCAAAATATCCGCAGTTGGAAAATTAAATCCGCCCGTGGGGCCGTGATGACGGCCAGCCTGCCAGAAATTATGCGTATTTCTGACCAGCCGCGCCTGACCCAATGGGCGCGGGAAAAACGCGCCGCTTTGGGCAGTGACCGCGCCTTTGCGCGTTATTTAATGCAGCATTTTGCCACCCAAGGCTATGGTTATACCCTCACGCCGCAAAAGCTAAGCGGGCATAAAATTGACAGCTTCTTTTTTGACCGCAAGCAAGGCTATTGCAGCCATTATGCCATGGCGATGGCGACAGCTTTGCGGGCGGCGGGCATTGCGGCCAATGTTATTGTCGGCTATTCGGGCGGGGCGTGGAATGAATTTGGCAATTATGTGCTGGTGCGCCAATCCGATGCCCATGCTTGGGTGGAAGTTAAGCTGGGCGATATTTGGCAACGCTTTGACCCAACCACGCTTGTCCCGCCCGTTTCGCCTTCGGGTGATATGGCGGGCGGGGTTTCAGTGACGGCTTTGGTGGAACAGCCGCGTGATGATGATTCCGCCCATGCGCGTTTGCAACGTTGGGTGCGCTGGGTAGATAATTTTTTCGTGCAGTTGAATAATGATATTGCGCTTTATGATAGCCAATCGCGGGCGGCGTTTTTTGCCGATTTAAGCGCGCAACGCATTATGTCTTATTTAATTTTTTGGGTGGTCGGCACAATCGCGCTGATGACGCCGTTTTTTCTGTTGCATCGGTTTTTGCTGCGCGACCCAATGGTGGTGTTGGATAGAAAATTCCACGCTTTTGGCAAACGCATTGAAAGCAGCCGCGCTTTGGCCGAAGGGCGGCTGGCTTATGCTTATCGTGTCGCCCAAAGCCACCCCGATATTGCGCCAGAGATTTTGCTTTATGCAGAAAAATGGTGTCGGCATGTTTTTTCCACCCGCCAAACCGGACGCGGCGATGTGCGCTTTATGCGCGAATTATTGCGCCAAGCAAAACGCGCCATGCGCCGCTAGGCGGGCTTATCAAAATACCATTCCATGTCTAGCCGATTTTTGCCATTTTCATGCTGCCAAACCGCCTTATCGGCCAGCGTGCGGATAAAATGCGTTCCCAACCCGCCTTCGCGCACATTGTCTAAATCACGCGGGTGAATTTGCGTTAAATCCATGAGCGGGGCGGTGTCTATGATGCAAATATGTAAAACTTTAGGTGATAAATGAACGGTGAGCGTCATCTGCCCCTCTGCCGCTTCGCCAAAAGCATGGCGGATGATATTCTGCCCCGCCTCATCCGCCGCCAGCATCATATCTTGGATTTTGCTGTGCAAAGCCGTATGGGTGAGGGCGGCATTGAGAGC
Organism: Parvibaculaceae bacterium; assembly: GCA_965219965.1. Classification (GTDB taxonomy): domain Bacteria; phylum Pseudomonadota; class Alphaproteobacteria; order RS24; family RS24. Next base: position 1,051,353 of record OZ244796.1, on the reverse strand, counting down.
CTTTTCCAAAGCGCGGCGCAAAACGCGCAAGGCGGTGACTTCTGCTTCAACTGTAATTTTCAAAATCTCACGCGCCATTATATGCCAATTCCCAAAAGCGTTAAGTCATCGGTGATTTTATCGGCTTTGCTTTGCACATGGTCCATCACGCTATCTATTTGCTTGGGCAAAGTGAGGTGATTGCTTTGCGTCAGCAATTTGGTTAACGCATCCGCGCCTATCATTGTGCCGTTAAAATGCGCTTCGGTGAGTCCGTCCGAATAAGCAAAAAACCGCCCGCCCGTTAGGTCTCTTTTTTCGCAAGCCAAAGCATTGGGTTCATATAAAGCAATGCCAAGCGGATGGGCGCAGGCTTTAATATAATCATGCGTGCCATTTTGGTGCAAAATCAGCCCCGGCTCATGGCCCGTATTACAAATTTCTATATGATGCGTGGCCGTGTCATAAGCACCAATAATGGCGGTGACAAACATGCCATTGGTGGCCGTTTCGGTTAGCTCTTGATTGATGCTTTCCACCAGCCCTAGCGTGTCTGGCGCGGTGCGGGTGAGGCTGCGAAAAAGGCTGTGCGTTTTGGACATCACTAAAGCTGCGTTAATGCCCTTGCCCGACACATCGCCCATGCAAAAATATAATTTATCGCCGCGCTGGACAAAATCAAACAAATCACCCGACACGCCTTGCTTAGGGATATTGCGGCCATAAGCCGCCGCCAAAGCTGTTTGCGGCAATAGGCTTTCTTGCACTTGGGCGGCCATGCGAATATCGCGGCGGGTGCTTTCGGCGTCCATCATGGCTTTGGTTAGCTCCGAATTGGCCAAAGCCAAAGCCGCCGCGCTGGCCAGAACGGAAACCAAAGTGGCATCTTCTTTGGAAAACAACCCATCACCGCCGCCCCGATTGATAAGCTGTATCGCGCCATATTGCTTATCCGCGCCCGTGACGGGGGCGCAAATCATGGATTTTGTGGTAAATCCGGTTTTTTCATCAACGCTAATGTTAAAGTCGGGGTCGTTCAGGCAATCGGCAATGAAGCGGGTTTGGTTTTCTTCAATCACACTGCCAACAATGCTCCCACGGCACGGCATTTTAAGACCCGTAATATCCACCGGCCCCAAACAGGAGCGACACATAACGCTTTGGCCGTCATCGCTGAGAATAAAAAAGCTGGCCGCTTCCGCCCCAATGGCACGGCGCACATAATCCAGCCCATCGGCCAGTGCTTTGTTGATGTTGGCCGAAGACACAAAGGCCGTCATCATGCGGTAAATAATATCCAGCTGCGGTTTGTTAAGAGCCATGAATTTTTACGAAGTTACGAGAGACGCAAGCAAAGCGGATTAAAATGTGCCGGGCTTAAAGGGCGATGCGCCCGTATTGGCGGCAGGGGTGTCTGTATTTTCCTCTGCATTTTCTGCTGGCTCTTCTGGTTCTTTTGACTCTTCTGAAAGGGCGGGTTCTGCTATGTTTGTTTCTTCTTCTGTATTTTTTGGCGGGCTTTGCTCGGCCAGACCTGCCAAATCAGCAACGATGGCTTTGTCTTCTTCGGCCTCATTGCTGGTTTCGTCCAAACTAAAAGCAATATCGCTATCTTTCATGCCCGCAGAGGGGAACACATCTTCTTGCGTTACTTCGGCCATGCCAGTTTGCTCGCCAATGGGCAGAAGATTGTCCAAATGCGCGAGTTGTAAAACGCGCATAAGCTGATCGCTGACCGTGCTAATGGTTAATTCAAGCCCCGCTTTGTTGCAATTTTGCATCGCAATGACCAGAATCGAAACGCCTGAAGAGTCGATATAGGTGACATTTCGCCCGTCAATATCCAGCGCGGTGGCGTCTTCTAGCTCGCCAATAAGCTGCTGTTTCAAATCGGGGGTTATCTCCAAATCTATGTCGCCAGCAAGGGTGAGCGTGAGTTTGGTGTCTGATTTTTTGAACGAAAAGGGCATAAAAAGCTCCGAAAAATGCAACCCATAATTGTGGTAAATTTACCTAGACCCTTATTAAATAGTGTTTATTTGCCATTTGCAAATTATATTAATATATAGTTAACTATTTCTAGTGTTAGTCAGTATCGCGCTTAGCGCGGTCGTTTAATTTGAGTTAAGGAGAACTCACATGAACATTCGTGCAAATAGCGAAAAAGGTTTCAGCCTTATTGAATTACTTGTTGTTGTCGCCATTATTGGTGTTCTGGCCGCCGTTGGGGTGGTTGGGTATCAAGGCTATATAGACAGCACCAAGGAATCCGTCACCAAATCCAATGCCAAAGCCCTGCATCAATGGTTTTTGAATACCAAAACTGTGAAGGCCGCCGGCATTGCGGTTGACCCCAATGATTGTAGCAATGGTCAAATTGGCTCAGATGCCGATATGAATGATTGCCTCACGGCTATGGTGGCCACAACGGGTCCCTTTGGCAGTTTCAAAAATGCGTATGACAGCAATGTGTCTGCCGCCTCCACCATTTCTATTGAACATGGCACCGGAACACCCACCGGCACATGTAGTGGTGCGAGCCTCGGCACAATCGTTGTCCGCAATGAAGATACGAACACATCAGATAATGTCTATGAGTTCAAAACCTATGTTTGCACGGGTGCAACGCCAGCATGGACACAATACCCAACTGGACAATCCATTGAATGGAATTAATCTATTGGCTTTGTAAAGAAAGGGCGGCCTGCGGGTCGCCCTTTTATTTTGCGCTTATGTGAGGGTAGGGGCGCGGGCTATGCGGAGGTGAGGGGCGCAGACTATTCGGCAGGCGGGTCAATGAGATTTTGCCGCCCCAGCTCTTCAATATATTTTTCCATTGTAATCATGCCAAATTGCGCGCCGGTTTGCATCGCCGTGCCAATTTGCACAATTTTATTTTCACGAATGAGATTGCGGACGGCTGGCACGCAAACCATCACTTCAAACGCGCCAATGCGCCCGCCGCCTTTGCGTTTTAATAATTGCTGTGTCATCACAAGCTGGAGCGATTGCGATAATTGCGACCGTGCTTGGGCTTGCTCTTCGGCGGGGAAAACATCAATAATGCGGTTAATGGTTTCGGGCGCACCGGATGTATGCAGCGTGCCAAACACCAAATGGCCGGTCTCAGCCGCCGTCAGTGCCATAGACACGGTTTCATAATCGCGCAATTCGCCGAGCAGGATAATATCGGGGTCTTGGCGCAACGCACCTTTCAGCGCGGCGGCAAAACTTTTCGTATCGCGCCCCACTTCGCGCTGGGAAATAATGCTTTTAATCGGCGCGTGGACAAATTCCACCGGATCTTCAATGGTGATGATATTTTCTGCCCGTTCACGGTTGATTTTGTTAATCATGCTGGCCAGAGAGGTGGATTTACCCGAACCCGTTTGCCCTGTAACCAATACAAGCCCCGCCTTTTCGCCTAAAATTTGATGCACCGCAGGCGGCAAGCCAAGCTGGTCAATGTTGGGGACTTCAGTGACAATGGTGCGTAACACCATCGCCCAGCCGCGCATGGTGCGGTAGCCATTGGCACGGAAGCGTTGCGCGCCAACCATAATGGCAAAATCCACATCATTGCTTTGGCAAAATTCATTATATAATTTCTCGCTCAATTCATGACGGAAAATATCATCTAGCTGCTCATGGGTGACTTGATATTCAGACAGCAATTTAATATCGCCATTGGTGCGTATGGCCAAAGGCTCGCCCGAACGGAAATGAAAATCCGACACGCGATATTCGGTCGGCAGCTGTTCAAGATAACCATAAATGGGATTGTCAGACATAGATTTTACGCTTTACTTTAATTGACGCTTACACTTTACATTTGCACGGGCGCGGCAATCTATTATACTCCAATCTGGTGTGATGTTATGCGTTTTTTATTTGATGTGTCCTTTTCCTTTTACATTATCGCCGCTTTATGGGGGCTGTGCTTAGGCAGTTTTATCAATGCCGCCGCCTTGCGTGCCGTGCAGGGGCGCGATTGGGTATGGGCGCGTTCGCGCTGTTTTTCCTGCCATAAGCCCTTGAAATTTAGCCAGAATTTGCCCCTTTATGGTTGGTTGCGCCATGCCGGACGCGCCGCTTGTTGCAAGGCGCGGTTGCCTGTGCGCTATATTGGCGTGGAATTATTATGCGCGGGCTTGGCCGTTTTGGTGTTGGCGCGTTTGGGCGCGGCGCAGGCTTTTATTTTCACGCCGTTTTTTGTGTGCAACTGTGTTCTTTTTCTCACAGATTTAGATGATTTTCATATTCCCGATTGGACCTCGCTGGGCAGTTTGGTGATAGGTTTGGTTTTGGCCGCAAGCGGGGCAAGTGGTCTGCCAGTTTTTGCCGCATCGCTTGGCGGAGCGGCGTTTGGTTTTGGTTTGCTTTACGGCATTAATTTTGCCTATCGGCTTTGGCGCGGCCATGATGGGCTAGGCTTTGGCGATGTAAAACTCATGGCCGCCTATGGCGCATGGCTGGGCGCGGTGGCCGTTTTGCCGATTTTATTTCTCGCCGCCTTTGCTGGTGCGCTTTTTGGCGGCGTGTGGTTGGTCATGCGCCGCCCATCTGATGCGGCGCGTGCCATATTGCCCTTTGGTGTGTTTTTAGTGCTGGCCGCTTTCATTTGGGTTCTCGCACAGGCGTGGATAGCTCATATACCGTTGCCAATTATCCCCAATCTTCCATAAAAAGACAAAAAACCCACAGGGATTTTTGTCTTTTTGTCGCCTAAATACGATATAATGGACGCCATGTTCAAAGAGCGTTCACAAGATGACATAAAGCAGTCTATCCATGTGCTGTTGGAAGAAGCCGAGCGCATTGCGCGGACGCAAAGCCGTATGCAGGCCGATAATTTTGGCCGCACCCCAAGCGGCGCACCCCCTGATGTGCCGCAAGAGGATATTCAAAAACATTTGGACGGGCTTGATGTGCTGATTTCCGAAGAAGCGACCATGGCTTTGCGCGCCGAATTTATGCGCTTTTCCAGCATTTTTGACACGGATAAATCACGCGACACCATACGCGCCGCCGTCAGTGATGTGACGCGCCCGCTTATTCAAGCATGGATTGACAAACATATGCCCGATATTGCGCGCAAGGCGGTGAATGAAGCCATTGGTAAAATCGCTAATGTTGGACAGAGCGGGCGGGAGCATCGTTAAAAAAATGTTTTAAGTGTTGCGGTGGGCTTTGAGGCTTACGCCTCATTGACTAGGGAGGCTTACGCCTCAGGGTGTTTTGAGTTTGGGTGGGTGAAATGAGTTGTGATGCGTTTGTTGCAAATTGAAAAATTTGTGCTTTTCCTCATTTTTGTCGCTTGTTTTATATTGGGCGCGTGCGGGGTGAGTTATCAGCGCGATTTGAGTTTGGAAGGGGCGCGGGATTTATTCAAAAAACGGCTGATGAATAATAATATCACCGAAGCTGATAAAACCGCGCAAAGCGAGCTGGCTTTGCAAGCTCAAGCCGATAATATGCGTAAAAGACGCCGTGTGTTGCAAATTCGCGTGCCAGCCAATCATGAATTTTACGACCCTGATGTGATGGGCAGTTTTAACCCGACCCTAACAGGGGTCAGCGGGCCGGAACGGGCTTATATTTCGGCTAAGCAAAATTTGGAAACCACAAAACGCGCCCTTAAAATTAATTTGGCCGAATTGGAAAAATCCAACCGCACCTATCAGGAGCTTATTAATTTTGAAGCGGAAAATTATCGCTTTCAAATTGAAACCATGTTGCTCAAAAAACTGGCCGAGCTACGCGCCCAACGTGACGCGCTGGCGGCCAAAACCCGCATTGGTGGCATAAGCCGCACAAAAAGCAGTGCAGAGGCCAGCACAGAAAATGGGGAGGGTGGCGAAGCGGGCAGTGTCGCCAATATCACCGCCTCGCCCTTTCCCCCCTTTTTTGGGCGCAATCGGCTCGGCCCAGAAGATGAATTTGTTGATTTGAAACAAAGCTTTATCTTTATTGGCGATGATATTGCCACTGGCGTTTCGCTGGGGCGCAGTCAGGGCTTGGACGGCAAAATTAAGTCGCGCAAAATGTCGGTTAATTTTAACGGCACCTCTGTGCCGGTGACGTTGAAATCTTTGGCGCAGAGCATTGGCTTGCCGATTTTTCTCTCGCCTGCCGTTTTAGCATTGGAAGAAGAAGTGCATCTCAATGTCAATAATGTTGAAACGCTCAATGTGCTGGATATTCTCATAGACACGCATGATATTATTATGGCCTATGACCGCGATATGGAAATTGCGCGTTTTTATACGGGCGCGGAATTTGCCACGCGGCTGGAAAATGCCCGCCAAGCGGTTGCCCAGCATAATAGCTTGGCTGAAGATTTACGCCAGTTGCGCCTCATTGAAACGGCGATGGAGCTGCTGCAAGAAGTCTATCGTAAATATTTCAAAGACACAGACCGCAAGGCGCGTTTGGACACGCTGAGCCATGATTTAATTTTAACCGATGAATATCCGCTTATTGTTAAGCGCGTTATTGCCGACCTCAAACAGCTTGCCTTTACTTTTGAACAGCAAGTTTGGACAAGGGAAAATACACGCCTGCCCGGACGGCGTGAATTGGAAGATGAAATTTTCAATTTACGCAAGGAAATAGAATTGCTGGAAGTCAATGTGCGGCGCACAAAAGATATGTATGAAAAAAGCATGGCCGCTTCTGCTGCTTCTGCTACGCCCGCGCAACGCAAAAATAAATTTTCCTTTGGCGGTGTGTTCGCTTCTTCCGCACCTTCTGCGGCTGAAGCGATGATTGCTTATGAACGCAATCGTGCGTCTGTTATCCGTGATGTGTCGCTGGCCACCACCCAGCCGATTTTTACCGAAAGTTTTACCATTTATTATCAAAAAACCGATGATGTGAAAGACGCGCTCAATACTTATTTTGAACAAATTTATCCCGATGATTTGAAAATTGTCACTGTGGCTGAAAGTCTTGTCCGTCAGTTGCAAGAAGATATGGAAGCGGCGGAGACGCAGGTGCAAAGGGTTGAAAAACCTGCCAATTCTGGCACGGCGCAAAATGAGGCGGAGGCCGAAGCGGAGACGGATGCGGGGGCGGCGGAGGCCGATTCAGAACAGGCGGCGGCGACCGAACCCAATGAACCCAGTGCGGAAAATCGGCTGTTCATTGATAGCGATTTCCAGCCGCCGAAAATTGAATCCAATAAAACCTCTATTGTGATGACGGGGCTGAAAACGGATATTGATTTAGCCCATCAACTTATTAATGATATTGATATTCCCGCCAAGCAGGTTTTGGTGGAAGTTTTTATGGTTAATGTGACGCGCAACTGGCAAAGGCAGCTTGAAATTAGCTTGCAAGATATTGCCGGTGAGCTTATTGCCGATGATTTGCTGCTTGATTTTGCGTCTAACATTGCAGGCGCAGGGACGAATTTGAACAATACCATTACGGTGAGCAAAAACGCGCCCTCTGTTGGCGCGGTGGAAGCCCTTATCAATTTTATGGAGGTGAATAATATCGGTCGCACCATTTCTAGCCCGACGATTTTGGCCAAAGATGAAGTTTCGGCATCTATTAGCCGCACCACGACGCGCTTTCGCACCGAAACAGTGGTGACACGCGATATTGTGGACGGCGTGCCGACCACCCAAACCAGCGAAGAAACGGTTGAAGTTCCCGCCACGCTAACTTTGGAAGTCACGCCCACCATTAATGTGCTAAATGACCATGTGACGCTGGCGATAAATTTCACCGATGAAAGTTTTCTCGGCGAAAATGCCAATGACCCGCAATTATCCAATGTGATTACCACAACATTAGACGCCGCCCCGGGCGATGTGATTGTGCTGGCGGGTTTGTATAAGGAAACCAATAAGAAAAACCGCAGTGCCTTGCCGGGCTTTTCTTCCGTACCCGTGATTGGCACATTGCTGGGCGGGAGCCAAGATGACCAAATTTTTTCCGATGAGCTGGTGATTTTCATCGCGCCCACCGTCATCACGCCGCAAAGCGGGGTGGTGCCAGCCAATGCGGTGCGCTAATGGCGGCGCGGGCGAAACGCCTTGTGGAAGCGGGTTTTAGCTTAATTGAGCTGACCGTCGCGCTGACTTTGCTCGCTTTGGCTCTTATCGGCACCAGCGCACTCATGGCGGGCAATAATGAATTATTTTTCAAAAGCAGCGCGCATGGGCGTTTGCATCTGGCCGCGCAAAGCATTTTAGACGATATACAAATGCGTTTTATTGCTGGCACGCCGCAAAGTGATTTGGTGCTTTTAACTGCGAATGATTGGGCGGCTTTATTGCGCGATAATAATATCGCGCCCAGTGATATGCGGCTGGCTTTTGAAAATATGGATAGCCTGTCGGCTTATATTTTTTCTTCATACGCGCCTGCCGACCGTATTTTACGCGCCACCACCCCCACGCCGCCGCCGCGTGTGTTGCCACAAAAGGGCGATGTGTTTCTGCTCGGCCAAAGCAAAATTTTTTGTGAAGTGGAAAGCGCGAGCCAGCAGGGTAATGTTTTAAGCCTTACGCTTGGGCAGGGCTGTGACCCGTCTGCGGTGGCGACGGGAACGGTGTTAAAATTTCCAGCCATGCGGGCGCAAATTGCATTATCTTCTGCCGGCGTGACGCTTAACCAATCCCGCAATTTTTATGTGCAATGGTAAATGCTAATAGCGCACCAGCCTGAGCAGGGAAAAATCTTGCGCCGATGGGTTAAAACGCCATTGGCCATGCGTCACCCGTGCGCGGCCATTGCGTATGGCACAGCCGAAAATGTCAAAACGCCGTGGTGTGTTGCCCGCATTGGCATCATAAATAAAATAACGCCGCCGCATTTTATCTGCTGTCAGCCCCGCGCTGGCGACAAATGCACTGGCATTTTGCGCGGTCAAGGCCGAACGCCCGTCCAAACACGCCATGCGGTCGGCGGGCAGTGTGGCATCATTCGCGCCTGTGGGCAGTTGCCAGCCCGCCTCATCCGCCGCCAAAGCAGGGGCGGCTTGCTGCATATCCAATAGGCCAAATTGCATGGCTTGATGGGCGGCGTGCAGCATATTTTTATCGCCCAAAGTGGCAAATTGCAGGCGGTTTTGCTGGTTAATGCGCTGGCTCATACTGGTCAGGGTCAGCGTCATCAGCGCGATAAAACCAATCACCAAATAAATGGCAAAGCCAGATTCTTTATCTGTTTTTTTCTTTGTATGGCTCATGGCGTCTGTTCCAATCCAATTAAAGAATAGCTTGGCAAAAGATGGTGCTGGGTGAGGGTTTGTATTTCATCCGCGCCCGCAATGTTTTCTTGCAACACATATTTGGCTTGCACCACTTGGCGCGGCGGTATGCCAGAAGCGGTTTGGGGTAGGGTAAAAATAATTTCGGTTAAAATGCGCTCGGAGATATTTTCCCAATTTTGCGCTGCATTGGCGGTGCAATTTGTATTGCTCACCCGCTTTTGCAAATGGGCGCGGCCATTTTCTTTTGCACTAAGCCGAAATTCAGTCAGCTGGCGATTGCCCGCAACATTATCAGCACATATTTGAATATGCGTCGCGCTGGGGGTGCGTAAGGCTTGGGCGCGGCTTATCGGCGGCGCACTGGCCGCCTGATAGCCCGCACGGGCAATGGCGGTTTCAATTTGGCTATTGATTTGGTTCGCGCCGCGCACTAATTGCGCTGCAACATTCATACGTGCAGTTTGGGCATTCATATTATTCATTAAAGTGTAAAGCGCACCCGTCAGCAGACCCATCATGGCAATCATGGTCAACATTTCCACAAGACTAAACCCACCTTGAATTTTACGGCAGGTGTGCATTAAATATCTTTAGCAAGTTCACGGCTTTTAAGTAAATAAATTTCAGTGGCGATAAGCCCCGCATCATGCAATTCGCGCAAGGCTTTCATTTTTCTTTCAATATCGGCGAGCATTTCTTTATCATGTGTTTCTTGCGGCGCGTCAGAAGGGGCAGGGGATTCTTGCACGGGTTCTTCTTCTGGCACTTCTTGGCCGACACGCGGAATGGTCAGCTCTTCAATCAGCGCGTCATCATTGGTAACAGGGGCAGTTTCCGCTTCTTTTTCTTCTGTTTTTATTGCTTGCGGCGGACTGGTTGCGCCATTTTGGTCAATCATATCGGCCAAGTTGGTTTGTGACTTTTTTGCCGCTTCTGCGCCGCTATGTTTTTCGCGCCCCTTGCTTGCTGCCCATCTCTGCGCGATTAGCAAAGCGCACAGCATAATGAGTGCCGCGCCTAGCCCCGCCCATAATAGCGGATTTTGGCCAAAAATCAGGGGAATATATTTCAAAAGCGCGTCCAAAGCCTAGCTCCGTTCTTTAAGGGGTGGCGAAATCATAACGCAAAACAAAGCGCAAAACAAATTCACTCATCTATCCGCATGGTTTGAAAATCGCCCGTCACCACCGCGCCGTCAAAAAGCCGCCGTGCCTTTTCGGCAATCGCATCTAGGGCGGCATCATCGCGCTCTGGCGCGTGGTGGAAAATCGCCAAGCGGCGCACTTGGGCGGCTTGGCACAGCCTTATGCCTTCCTGCCAAGTGGAATGACCAAAGCCAATAAAGCGGTCAAAATCCGCATCATCATAAGTGCAATCATAAATCAGCACATCGGCATTTTTAATAAAATCCACCAGCGCGGTGTTCATGGCTTGCGGGTCGTGTTCGGTATCGGTGGCATAAACCACATGGCGTTGCCCATCAGTGATGCGATAAGCATGGCACCCGCCCGGATGGGGAATCGGGTGGCTGGTTGCCGTCATATTATGAGGCAATTTTATCACCGCGCCTTCCGTATGGCTTTTATAAATAATTTGCGCGTCAAAAATATCTGTGCCAACCGGATATATTGGGTCGGCCATATACATATTCAGCGCGGTTTCAAAATTCTGCGCCGTGCTTTTGGCAATGGTGTGAAATGTCACCGTCACATCGGCCTCAAAAAGCGGGGCGAAAAACGGAATCCCGCAAATATGGTCATTGTGAAAATGCGAAATGAGAATATGAATATCTTTCACGCCTTGCTTGGCCAGCTTTTCGCCCAACATACGCATGCCTGAGCCGCCATCAATGAGAACCGCGCTGGTCGCACCAGTCGCACCAGTCGCGCTGGCCGCACCAGTCGCGCTGGTCGCCGCATCGCCAAAGCACACTTCCACACAGCTTGAATTGCCGCCATATTTTGTATGCGCGGGCGAATTGACGGGCAGTGACCCCCGCGTTCCCCAAAATTTGAGATGATAATTTTCTTTATCCATCACGCACCTATTGCCGCCCCTATTTGCTCACAGCCTTAAACACGCCGTCCCAATTTTCATCGGGCGGATGGGTTTGGAAAAATGCCATGCGCTCCAAATAAAGCGCGTAGCAATTTTTCAAAGCAGGCAAAGCCTTTTCCAGCGTGGCGGCCAGCTTTTTCGCGCCTGTCCAATTTTGCGCCCGATAGGCATGGATAAAACGCTCGTGCATTTTAAGCGTATCGGCAAAATCTTCATTTTCCGCCAGCGCACTGTCACCGAGCAAAGCATAAATGCGTTCGGGCTTGTCTTTGCCTTTAAGCGAAATCAAATCCAGCTCGGCAAAGGCCAGCGCATCATCACCGCCCGCCGCTTGGCGCGTTTCTTGGCCGACAAGCGTCACCACGCTGTAGTTTTTTGTCTGGCCTTCAAGCCGTGCGGCGATATTAACCGGATCGCCCATCACCGAATAATTAAAACGCTGGTCTGAGCCAACATTGCCCACCAAACAATTCCCCGTATTCAGCCCAATGCCAATGCGAAGCGTGCCTTGCCATAAATCTTTCACCTTCGGGTCTTTGTTCAAATCTTTATTGAGCGTGTCCAGCTTGGCCTGCATATCCAGCGCGGCATGGCACGCACAAAGCGCGTGTTGCGGCACTTGGGCAGGCGCGTTCCAAAAAGCCATAATGGAATCGCCAATATATTTATCAATCGTGCCGTGATTATCTTGAATACAGCGCGACATAACCGTCATAAAGCGGTTAATAATATGGGTGAGAATATGCGGCGCGTCTTGTAAATTTTCCGACAAAGCGGTAAAGCCGCGAATATCGCAAAACATAATGGTAATGGGTTTCACCTCGCCGCCCAATTTCAGATTGGCCGGGTCACGGGCAATTTTTTCCACCAATTCGGGCGATAGATATTGCCCGAAAGCACTACGCACTCCTTCGCGTTCTTTTTCCGTGCGAATATAGCGCAGCAAACCAGCGATAAGATAAGTCGCCGCCATAGTGAAGAATGGCACGGTCGGGTCTAGCAAAAGCAAATGATTTTGATACGCCCACAGCGACACGCCGCCCATGCCCATGCCGACGAGCAAAAGCGTCGCCCCGCCCGCGACAAGGCCGAGAAAATAAACCATCAGCACAATCACCAGCCCCGCTATAAGGCTGCTGAGCAATTCTAAAGTTTGCAACCAAAGCGGACGGCGCAAATAAACCCCATCAATAATTTGCTGTGCGGTTTGCACATGCACTTCCACGCCCGCAATGGCGGGGTTAATGGGCGTGGCGCGTAAATCTTTCAGCCCCGCCGCCGAACTGCCGATAAACACAATCCGCCCCTGCAAACGGCTGGCATCAAAATCATCTGATAAAATTTCCCATGCGGGGATACGCTCAATGTTCGCGCTTTTGCCATAATAAAGCCGCACCGAGCCATTGGGTTCAATGGGGACAACAAATTGCCCCACTTTGAGCCGCGACAGCCCCATGCCCGAAGCATAATGGCTTTCATCGCCAATATCAGAGGCTTTAAGCGTGATAGAAGACGCCCCCTGTGCGACACGCAGGGCTTCCAGCCCAAGACTGGGATAAAGCCTATCACCGCCGCGAAAAATCAAAGAGGTGCGGCGGATAATACCATCTTGGTCCACTTGCGCGTTAATCGCGCCCAAACCATTAGCGGCTTTTTGCAAAGGGGCGTGATTGGTAATGGCGTGATGGTTCAACGGCACATGCACAAGCGGGTCGGGCGCGTTGGCGTTTTGATTTTGCTGGCGCAAGGCAAAGCCGCTTTTGGTTGGCGGCAAAGCCCCGCCTGCATCATTGAGCATCATGGCAATAATGGTCGGCGTGCGGCGCAAAACATCGGCCAGTCGGTCATCAGGGTCGGTAATGTTGCGCCGCAAGCTGGTCGCCATGCTTTGCCAATCGCTTGCGGGCAGATTTGTGTTTAGCTCCTGCCAAACGGGCAGAATGGCGGTCGGGCTATTACGGTCGGGTTCGGAAAATAAAATATCCAACGCGATGGCTGCCGCGCCATAAGCGGTGAGATTTTCAATAAGGTCAGCAAATAAATGGCGCGGCCATGGGAACTGCCCCAGCACGCGCAGGCTGGCTTCGTCAATATCAATATAAAGCACCGGACTGTCATTAATGGGGCGCGGATACCAACGATTATAACGGTCAAATACCGCATTTTGCAGCACCGTCACCAAAGGCGCGTGGTGCAGTGTGGTCAACAGCAAAGCTGCCAACACCATAAGCGGCAAAATAATATCGCCCGCTTTGCGTAACGCATTAATATATTTTTTAATGGATAGGGGCATATTCATGCCAATAGGGAACTCCAACGCAACTCACACTCTCTGCCCAAATTAAGCGAAAATGGGCATTTTTGCAAAACTTTATGACCCTTTATGCGGCTGTGCAGAAATGCCACGCTTGGGGCGCAAATGGCGGCCAGCGCGGCTTTGCGCGCCGCAGGGCGCAGGGTTGAGACGCCTTATGGGGCTTAGCGGCTTTTAAGCCGTTGCGCTTCCGCCTCAGGGTCAAGAATGGCTTTGTCTTGCGTGCTGTCGCCAAAAAGCAAATCGGTGACGAAATTACCATCTTTTTGAATAATCGCCGCCCCGTCGCGCTCAATGAGGCCACGAATGTCATCTGTGCTTTGCGCCGCACCCGCCAATGCGAGCAAATGGCGTTCACTGCCAGACATATTATTATTTTTCGGCGCGTCTGTTGCCTCTGTGCCAAGCAATGCTTGTTTGCTTTGGTCTTGTATGCTTGGCTTTTGCCGCCCGCTATGCGTGCCGGGCGGGCGTAAATTATAATCGGGCGGCACAATAAGCGGGGCTTTGGTGATAATAGCAAACTCATCGGGCGCGTTTTTATTATAGCCGAAAAAAGAATCCTCACCGCAGGCCGTTAGGCTTACAGATAATAGAACCAGCACATATATTTTTTTCATCATTTTCTTCCTTCATGTTTCGGGCGCAATGTATCCAGCACCGCCAGCACCACGCCGAGTGTAATCCAAATATCGGCGACATTAAAGACATACCATGCGTAATTTTGCGTATGCAGGCTAATAAAATCCACCACCGCGCCGTGAATAAGGCGGTCGGCGATATTGCCCAAAGCCCCGCCAATAATCATGCCCAGCCCCAGCCCATATAGGCGGCTTGGGCTGGCGGCCAGCAAGCACAGCAGGCCAATGCAAATCGCCAGACCCAAAGCGGCGAGGATAATTTGCCCGCCTGCGCTGTGATGGTTAAACAGCCCATAGCTAATGCCTTTATTCCACACCAGCACGAAATCTAAAAAAGGCGTAACGGTCACGCGCCCCAATGCAATGGGGCTGGCCAGCACCGCATATTTGCTGAGCTGGTCAAGGATAAATAAAGCGGCGGCCAGCCAAAGGGCGTGGCGGGCGATGGGGTTGGCGCATAAATCGGTGCGTAAATTTTTAAGTCGGTTAAGCATTGGCGGCATCATATTCGGCCACGGCGGCGGCATCGCGGGGGGTGAGGTCGGGATAATCGGGATTGCTGCCAACATCGGGGCGGATTTTCCACGAACGGCGGCATTTTGTTCCCTGCGCGAGGGCTGGCACAACCCCAATGCCGTCCACATCATCAAGCGTAAAGGCTTGTTTGGGCGGCGCGGCGTGAATAAGCTCAATTTGCGAGGTGATGCAAATATCGTCCATAGGCTGTTCCTTAAGCAAGGCCAGCAATTCGGCATTTTCAATATAAAGTTTCGGCGCGGCCTCAAGGCTGGAGCCAATGCGTTTTTCACGCCGTTCAATTTCCAGCGCACCCGTCACCACGCGCCGTGCGGTGCGGATTTTTTCCCATTTGGCGGCGAGGTCGGCATTTTCCCATTGCTTGGGCAGGGTCGGGAATTGGCGCAAATGCACAGAGCTTTTTTCATCGGCAAAACGCGCTTGCCATATTTCTTCCATCGTAAAGCACAGCATCGGCGCGAGCCATGCGGTGAGGCAAGAAAAAATTTCATCCATCACACTGCGACAGGCGCGGCGGCTTATGGCCGAAGCGGCATCGCAATAAAGCGCGTCTTTGCGAATATCAAAATAAAAGGCCGACAGGTCTAGCGTCATAAAATTAAAAAGCGATTGGTAAATTTTGCGGAAATCAAAATCCTGATAGGCTTGGCGTATGCTGGCATCAAGCGCGTGAAGCTGGTGGAGCATAAGCTGCTCCAATTCAGGCATGTCTTTGGGCGCGACGCGCTCGGCCTCCTCAAAGCCCGCCAAATTGCCAAGCATAAAACGAAAGCAGTTGCGGATTTTACGATAAGCATCGGTGTTTGATTTAATAATATCCGCCCCAATGCGTAAATCTTCGCGGTAATCGGAACTGGCCACCCAGAGGCGAATAATATCCGCGCCCGATTGCTTGATAATTTTTTGCGGGTCCACCACATTGCCCGATGATTTGGACATTTTGCGCCCTTTTTCATCCATCACAAAACCATGCGTCAGCACAGCTTTATAGGGTGCTGCCCCCCTTGTGCCAACGCTTTCTAAAAGGGAAGAATGAAACCAGCCGCGATGCTGGTCACTGCCTTCTAAATATAAATCCGCCGGCCATTGGCTGTCGGGGCGGTTTTCTAAAACAAAAGCATGGGTCGTGCCGCTATCAAACCAAACATCAAGCACATCGGTGACTTGTTCATAATCTTGGGCTTTGTAATCTGTGCCTAAAAATTCCTGCGGGTCGGCAGAAAACCAAATATCCGCACCCTTTGTTTTCACCGCCTCATAAATGCGCTGGTTCACCGCTTCATCGCGCAAAATGTCGCCCGTTTCGCGGTGGGTGAAAATGGTAAGCGGCACCCCCCAAGCGCGTTGGCGTGAAATCACCCAATCGGGGCGGTTTTCAATCATGGCATAAATACGATTGCGCCCCGCTTTCGGCACCCAACGGATTTTATCAATTTCCGCTAATGCGGTTTGGCGCAAATTATTTTTTTCCATCGCAATAAACCATTGCGGCGTGTTGCGAAAAATAAGCGGGGCTTTTGACCGCCAGCTATGCGGATAGGGGTGGCGCAATTTGCCCTGAGCCAGCAACGCGCCCGCTTCGTCCAGTGCTTTTATCACCGCACCATTCGCCCCGCCCATTTTGCCCTTTTGGTCAATCACACATTGGCCCGCAAAAAGCGGCACATGGTCATAATATATGCCCGCCTCATCTACGGTGAAAGGGACTTCCAGCCCGTGTTTGAGGCCTAAATCAAAATCGTCCTGCCCATGGCTGGGGGCGATATGCACCAGCCCCGTGCCAGTGTCATCGGTGACGAAATCAGCCGCCAAAACGGGAACATCAAAATCATAACCTTGCCCCGCCAATGGATGGGCGAGGCTTTGAATATCGGCAGGGTTTATATCGGCTTCACGAATGGCGTCTTTTGCATCTTCTATGCCCATGGCTTTGAAAACCGATGCGGCGAGCGCGTCACATAAAATTAGCTTTTCATTTTGAACGGCGTAAAGCCCGTAAGATAAATTTTCTGCATAGGCCACCGCACGATTGGCGGGCAAAGTCCACGGGGTTGTTGTCCAAATCACCACATGCGCGTTTTGTATATTTTGCGCTGTCCCTTTGGCTTGGCGCACGGGAAATTTAACAAAAATGGTCGGCGAAAGATGCTCTTCATATTCCACTTCCGCTTCAGCCAAAGCGGTTTTTTCCACCACCGACCACATAACGGGTTTTGAGCCGCGATAAAGACTGCCATTCATCACAAATTTTTGGAACTCAGCCACAATCACCGCTTCGGCATCAAAAGCCATTGTGGTGTAAGGGTTTTGCCAATCGCCCAAAACGCCGAGCCGTTGAAATTCTTCCGCCTGCACCGCCACCCATTCTTCAGCGAATTTGCGACACTCAGCACGAAACTCATTTATCGGCACATCATCTTTGTCGCGGCCTTTTTTGCGATATTGCTCTTCAATTTTCCATTCAATCGGCAAGCCGTGACAATCCCAGCCCGGCACATAAGCCGCATCGCGCCCCATCATTTGTTGGGCGCGGGTGACAATATCTTTGAGAATTTTGTTCAGCGCGTGGCCAATATGCAAATGGCCATTGGCATAAGGCGGGCCATCATGCAGCACATATTTTTCACGCCCCTGTGCCTGTTCGCGCAGGCGGTCATAAAGGCCGAGCTTTTCCCAATGGGCGAGAATTTCCGGCTCACGGCGCGGCAGACCCGCTTTCATGGGAAAATCGGTGTGCGGCAAATGCAGGGTCTCGCGGTAATCGCGCCCCTCATCTGGCTGTGTATCGGGCTTGGTCATTTCGTCACTCATGCGCGGGTTTTAGCAGGCTCACGGGCGGTCTGCAAGCAGGCGGCGGGCGGCCTCGGCATCTTTGGCAATTTGCGCCGCCAGCGTATCAGGCGTGTCAAATTTCTGCTCTGGGCGAATGAAATCCACCAACGCGACCGACATTTCCGCGCCGTAAATATCGCCGTCAAAATCAAATAAATGCGTTTCCAAAAGCGGGGCTTTGGTTTCAAAGCTAGGGCGTATGCCAAGATTAGAAACACCATTGAGAATAAGCCCTGAAAAATTGCCCGTCTTTATTTGCGCCTGCACAGCATAAACGCCAAAAAGCGGCAAATGATAATCATGCAAGGCCATATTGGCGGTGGGAAAATTCATTTCACGCCCACGCTTTTCGCCATCGGTGACTTCGCCTTCCAGCCGCCAATCATGGCCCAGTAATTGGCGTGCGAGTTTGACATCGCCGCGTGTCAAACATTCCCGAATAGCCGTGGAAGAATAAGGCCGCGCCCCCGCTTCATCAGGCGTGACGGCGGCGAGCAGTTGCACTTCAAAGCTATGCTTTTCGCCCGCCTGTTGCAACATGGCAGGCGTGCCAATGCGGTCTTTGCCAAAATGAAAATCATGGCCAACACAAATGGCACGCGGGGCGAGTGTGCCTGCTAAAATTTTATCAATAAAATCTTCCGCCGCCATATTTGCAAGGCTGGCATCAAAATTGAGCGCAAGCACATGGTCCGCCCCATAGCGTTCTAACAATTCGGCGCGTGTCACCAAACGGGTCAGCCGCAAAGAGGGCGCGTGCGGGGCAAAAAATTGACGCGGATGCGGGTCAAAAACCAGCACGGTAACGGGCGCGTCTAGCTTGTCGGCATATTGACGCGCCGCGCTCAGCACGGCCTGATGGCCTTTGTGAACGCCGTCAAAATTGCCAATCACCACCACGCCTTGACGGGCGGCTTCGGGCAATGCGGCCAATGTGCGATATAAACCCATAGCGTCACCATAGCAGATGTTTAATAAAATAGGTGGCTTGCGTTTGCGCCCCGCCTTCTGTGCGTAAAATCTTGGCGGTTTTTTGCGGTGTGTCGGGCGTGCTGTCCAGCGTTTCGGCCAGCCCACCCGTGACAAAAATCACATCTAAGCCCGCTTGGTTCGCGCCGGGAATATCGGTTTTGAAACCATCACCTGCGGCTAAAATACGCGGACGCTTCAAGCCCGTGAGTTCTTGGGCATATTGTTTGGCCATATCATAAATGGGCTGATGCGGCTTGCCCAACCAAATCACTTCGCCGCCATTTTCAACATGAATATCAGCCAGCGCACCCGCACAATAAATCACCTCACTGCCAATTTGCACAATGCGGTCAGGGTTGGCGCATATAACGGGCAAATTATTAGCGTGCCATGTATCAATTTGGGCGCGGTAATCTTCTAGCGTTTCATTTTGGTCGTCATTCATGCCCGCCAGCAAAACAAAATCAGCCTCATGGGCAGGCGCGTAATCAATATCAATGCCATTGAGCAATTCCACATCTTTGCCCGCGCCGACAAAATGGCATATTTCATTTTTCTTTGCGCGTTCGGCCAGCATATGCCGCGCCATATCGCCCGATGATAAAATATCGTCATAGGCGGTTGGCGGGCAACCTAATTCTTTGAGCCTTTGGCGCACCACCGGATTCGGGCGCGGCGCATTGGTGAGCAGCAAAACCTTGCCGCCCGATTTTTTCCACGCCTTGAGCGCCTTGACCACGCCGGGGAAGGTGCGTAGCCCATTGTGAATCACGCCCCAAACATCGCATAAAAGCACATCATATTGGTCGCGGACTTCTTGTAAGCCAGTGATTTTTTTAGGCAGGTCGCTCATAAGCCGTCAGCATGGCGGAAGCCCGCAAAAAAGACAATATATAAAGCGCAAAATATAAGGCACAAAAAAGCCGCACCCGAAGGCGCGGCTTTAGAGGTTAACAACCCAACAAAGGAGGTCATTATAGCATATATAATTACATCATGCCACCCATACCGCCCATGCCGCCCATATCAGGCATAGCGGGGGCGGCGGATTTTGGTTCAGGCTTGTCAGCCACCATCGCCTCAGTTGTAATCATCAATCCAGCCACAGAAGCGGCATCGCGTAAGGCGGTGGCCACAACTTTGGTTGGGTCAACAATGCCAGCGGCGATTAAATCTATATAGGTTTCATTTTGGGCGTCAAAGCCGACCTTGCCTTTGCCTTCCAAAATTTTATTCACCACAATAGAGCCTTCCACGCCGGCATTTTCAGCAATTTGACGCGCTGGGGTTTGCAGAGCTTGGGCGACCAAATTAATGCCCGCCTGAATGTCGCTATTTTTATCGGTGAGTTTTTGCACCGCACCCGTAGCCAGCAATAAAGCTGTGCCGCCGCCCGCTACAATGCCGCTTTCCACCGCCGCACGGGTGGCGTTTAGCGCGTCATCTACGCGGTCTTTGCGTTCTTTCACTTCCACTTCGGTCGCACCGCCCACTTTTAGCACGGCAACACCGCCCGCAAGTTTCGCCACACGCTCTTGCAATTTCTCGCGGTCATAATCGGAAGTCGTCGCTTCAATTTGGGTGCGAATTTGGCCGACACGCGAAGAAATATCTTTTTTCTTGCCCGTGCCATCAACAATGGTGGTGTTGTCTTTATCAATATGCACGCGCTTGGCTGAGCCGAGCATTTGCATAGTGGTGTTTTCCAGCTTAATGCCCAAATCTTCAGAAATCACCTGCCCGCCAGTTAATATCGCAATATCTTCCAGCATAGCTTTGCGGCGATCGCCAAAGCCCGGCGCTTTCACGGCGGCAATTTTCAACCCGCCGCGCAGCTTATTGACCACCAAAGCGGCCAAGGCTTCGCCTTCAATATCTTCGGCGACAATCAGCAAAGGACGGGTGGCCTGCATCACCGATTCCAAAATCGGGACAAGCGGCTGTAGGTTTGAAAGTTTGGATTCATGCAGCAAAATAAGCGGGTCTTCAAGTTCCACCGTCATTTTGTCTGCATTGGTGATGAAATAGGGGGACAAATAACCACGGTCAAATTGCATGCCTTCCACCACATCCAGCTCGCTGTCCAGCCCTTTGGCTTCTTCAACCGTGATAACGCCTTCATTGCCCACTTTTTGCATGGCCTCGGCAATCATATTGCCAATTTCTGCTTCGCCATTGGCCGAAATGGTGCCGACTTGGGCAATTTCCTCATTGGATTTGACCTTTTTAGAACGGGTTTCCAAATCGCTCAGCGCGGTGGTGACAGCTTTATCAATGCCGCGCCGCAAATCCATTGGGTTCATACCTGCGGCCACGGCTTTACATCCATCGCGCACAATCGCTTGGGTGAGAACGGTGGCCGTGGTTGTGCCATCGCCCGCAACATCATTGGTGCGTGAGGCCACTTCGCGCACCATTTGCGCGCCCATATTTTCAAACTTATCTTCAAGTTCAATTTCCTTAGCGACCGAAACGCCGTCTTTTGTTGTGCGCGGTGCGCCGAAGGATTTATCCAACACCACATTGCGCCCCTTTGGCCCAAGGGTGACTTTAACTGCATCTGCAAGAATATCCACGCCAGCGAGCATTTTCTCGCGGGCTTCGGAACCAAATTTGACTTCTTTTGCCATTTTTTATCTCTCTATTTCCAAATCGTTAGTTGATAATGCCGAGAATGTCGGATTCTTTCATAATCAAAAGCTCTTCACCATTAACGGTGACTTCCGTGCCAGACCATTGGCCAAACAGCACGCGGTCTTTTGCTTTGACATCCAGAGGGGTTACTTTGCCATCTTCCGAACGCGCCCCACTGCCAACAGCGACCACAACGCCTTCAGATGGTTTTTCTTTGGCCGAGTCGGGAATGATAATGCCACCGGCGGTTTTGGTACTCTCTTCTACACGACGAACTAGAACGCGGTCATGAAGTGGACGAAAAGCCATTTTTTCTCCTCCTGCCCCGTGCGGGGGCGTGATTGGTAAGTTTCACTATCGCCTGAATCCGTGCTTTATCGGCATCAAAGCCGTAAATCACGCCAAGCGACACAGTGGAAATAGGGTTGCAGGGGCGGCAAGTCAAGGGGTGAGGCAAAAAATTTTCAGTGTTTTTTAGGGCGATTTTTTGAATACAGGCGCAAAAACACCAACCTATTGAAATTATTGAAAATAAAGCCATTGCGCGGCGGCGGCAAAGCAGGGCATATCGGGCATGTGTTCCCAAGACACGCCGCCCGATGGCAAAATGGGGGTTATTCCCACCTACCTCTGTTTGACATGCGGACGGACACCGATGAGCCAGTTACGGCTGGCTCATCGGTTATCGGGGGCGCAGGGCGCAGGGCTGTGGTTTTTATAAAAAGCAGAGTTTAGATATTGCCGCTTTATGCTGCCGTTCCAGATATTGGTCGGCTATAATTGGGTGGTTTATTAGATGACCTAATAGCGGATATTTCTTTGACAGTGCGCTTTACTATATAGATAAGCATCCTTATCAATATTTTACCGGAGGCTTTTTCGATTCCTTGCGTATCCCAATCAGCTTTTAGTGAAGCGGTTAAATTGGCTTCGCTTTTCAAAATCACACCATCATCTAAAACCCGCAAATTATTTGCTTTTAGCGTTGTGCCCGTAGAAGTAATATCCACAATCAGCTCCGCCGTGCCATTGGCAATCGCCCCTTCAGTTGCGCCCGGGCTGGGAACAAGCTGAACATCATAGACACCATTTTCCGTAAAAAATTGCGTGGTCAAATTATTATATTTCGTTGCTACCCGCATTAGACGGTTGTTCTGCTTGCGAAACTCGCGCGTCACGTCGGCTAAATCAGTCATGTTTCTGACGTCTGCCCAACCATCGGGAACAGCAACCACCACATCGGCACGGCCAAAGCCCAAAGGCGTCACCAGTTGCACGCAGTTTTCTAAATCGGGCATTTGCTCGCGCAGTAAATCCTCGCCCGTCACGCCAAAATGCACCGTGCCATCTTTAAGCCGTGCGGCGATTTCGCTGGCCGACAAATAAGCGATTTTCACTTGTTTAAGGCCTTCTATTTCGCCCGTATAGCCACGCTCACCGTCACGCTTGAGTTTTAAGCCTGCCTCGGCGAAAAGGGTGGCAGTTTTTTCTTCCAGCCGCCCTTTGGAGGGTACGGCAATGATTAAATTTTCGCTCATGCTGCTGCTCGCTCTGATGCCGCCTCAAGACGCTCAAGTGCAATCGCTCCACCTATGGCGGGCATAGATGTATTTGTGTCAAGGCTTTGGAGCAAATCATCATAGCGGCCACCAGAGGCAATAACCTGCTTTTCTTCTCCCAAAGTTGGTGCCTGAATTTCAAAATTCAATCCCGTATAATAGTTGAAGTTATCAGTGGCTGTTGGTTTGGGCTTAAATTTTTCAGCATCAAGATTAATCTTTTCTGCCGCCCGCTCAATCCATTGGTTCATTTTTTCCTTCATATCCTGGGTTTCATCGCGCTGTTTTTTAAGTCGCTCGTTGATATCTTGGGTACTACGCCCCGCAATCATACCGTTCTCGTCCTCATATTCTAGTATTTCTGGGTCAATTGAAGCGCGTGGTATACCGCTATACGCATTTGCAACCGCGATGGTGAAATCTTTCACGCCAGCCTTTTTGATAACCTGAACGAGCGTGTCCAGCACTTCAATGTCATCTTCAATCGCATCCGTGCCTGTTTTGCCGCCTAAAATTTCAATGCCAGCCTGTGTAAACTCTTCGGGTTTATCCGTTCCTTCAGGCTGATAGCGGAAAGCTGTACCCTTATAGCAATAACGCTGTCTACCGCTTGCTTGGCTTTCAATATATTTCAATGCCGTCGGAATGGTTAAATCAGGGCGCAAACACATTTCCTCGCCACCCGGATCGGTGAAGCGATAAAGGCGGTTTTGCAACCGCACGCCAAGCTGTTTAATGAAAGGAGCGCTGGGTTGCAAGATTGGCATATCCAGCTTTTTATAACCCGCTTGTATAAAAGCCGTGAGTAGCTCGTCATATACATCATTGGCATCTATATCGTTAATGCTTTCTCCGCCAAACAGGGCAGTATCTACACTCAGCCCATTGGTTTTGCAGAGTTGATACAGCTGATAATGCTTGCTAGCTGGAAAACCATCACGCTTCCAATTAGACACAGCGGAGCTTTTCACACCTAGCTCATTTGCCAGATTTTTGTTGCCGCCTAACGCTTTAATCACTTCTTGTGGGGTTTTTAACATTCATTTCTCCTTTCTCTTTCATACATCGGCGTATACTCACACGCTTTCGTATAAATCTGCTTGGTTGCATCTAATAATCGATTCCGTGCCACTAATGCCTACCCAAAGGCTATCCTTTTCGGCTTTAGCTGGTTTGCCATGATTTTTGATGCTTTAATTGAAAATCCTAATTTTTGCCGATTATTTCGGCAATATCTTGCCTCCTTTCATTTGTCATTTTTCCAGTCTTCAAAACGTGTCAGCAAACTATCACATAAAAAGTTCATGTGAAATAAATTTTCTTCAAATTTTAATGCACTTTGTAAAATAAAATCCAATTTTTGTGAAGTTATTTATATATCTTAAAAAAAACCGCTTAAAATTAGCTTATTTCTAATAATATTCATAAAATTTGATTTTTTTATTAGAAAAAACAGAGATATAATTCAGATTATATGAAATATGGATAAAATATAAGGGGTTTTCAGGGATTTTCTGAAAAAAGTTCATAAAATATGAAACTTTGCCAGTGGAGAGTGAGCAGGGGGGAGAGGCGGGGCGCGTGCGGATTTAGGCCGATTTTTGGCGGGATTCGGGTGATTTTGGCGGTTTTGGGTGGAATGGCTCTTTTTACACCGCATCGGTCAAAAATCGTTACCTAGATAGCGATTCTTTCCCGTTCTACGCCTTTAGGGCTTTTTGCACTTCCGCCACCAAATTGGGGCGTTTGACTTGCTGTTGCGCGTGGGCGGAGGCACGCCATTGGGTGTTGTCCTCAATTTCGGCAGATTGCGCCGCCCCTTTGGCCAAATCCTTAATGGTGACGACCCCTGCGGCCAGCTCGTCCGTGCCTTCCATCAGCACCAACCTCGCGCCGCGATTATCGGCATAGCGCAGTTGCGCTTTCATGCCGCCATCGCCCATATACATTTCAGCACGAAGCCCTGCCTTGCGTAGCTCTTGCGCCATTTGCGCCGTTTCAGCGAGACGGGCTTTGTCCATGACCAGCACGACAATGAGGGGGGCTTCGGTGAGCGTGTCGCCTGAGGAGGCGGTGCTTTCTTTTTGCGCCAGCAAAGCGGCAGCTAAACGGCTCACGCCAATGGAAATGCCCGTGGCCGGAATTTCTACGCCCTTAAAGCGTTTAACCAAATCATCATAACGCCCGCCGCCTCCGACTGCACCAAAATCACCCTGTAGCAAATCAATTTCAAATACGGGTCCGGTATAATAATCCAGCCCGCGCACCACAGAAGGGTCAAAACAAATTTGGTCTTCCCCATAGCCAAGCGCAGTGAACAGCGTTTGCATTTCTTCCAATTCGGCAAGGCCATGCGCGCCCGTCTGGCTGTCGGCCACCTGTTTGGTGAGCGTGTCTCTATCGGTCATCGCATTTGTGATAGCTTGGCTGGCCGCCGCGTCTAGCCCCGCGCCTTTGGTGAAATCGCCGCTTTCATCTTTGCGCCCCTCGCCGAGCAAAGCCTGCACGCCGTCAATGCCCAGCCGGTCCAGCTTATCCATAGCGCGTAAAATGGTCAGGCGGCGGGTTTCATAATCGCTCGCTTCGGGGTCAAGCCCAATGCTTTCCAATACGCCGTCTAGAATTTTGCGGCTATTGACCCGCACGCGGTAACTGCCGCGCTCAAAGCCGAGCGCTTCCATGCAATCAGCCGCCATAGCGCACATTTCTACATCGGCATGGGTGCCGCTCGCGCCAATCGTATCGGCATCAAATTGCAAAAATTGCCGATAGCGTCCCAGCCCCGATTTTTCATTGCGCCACACATGCCCCCATTGATAGCGGCGGAAAGGCTTGGGCAAGCGGTCATAATGCTCGGCCACATAACGCGCCAAAGGGGCGGTGAGGTCATAGCGCAGGCTCAGCCATTGGCCGTCATCATCTTCAAGGGAAAACACGCCCTCATTGGGTCGTTCCGCATCGGGCAGAAATTTGCCCAAAGCATCGGCATATTCCAGCGCGGGCGTGTCCAAAGCGGCAAAGCCGTAGGATTCATAAAGGGTTGCAATGGTGTGCAAAATCTCAGCTTGGGTGGCCAGCGCATCGCCCGCCATATCGCGCAAACCGCGTGGCACACGGGCTTTGGGTTTGAAAGGTTTTTTCTGTTTTGCCTTTTTCGCCATTTGCGCTTTCCTAATCCATCACCGCGTCATGTTTAAGCTATGTATAATAAGAAGGGGAATCACGACACAATTCAAGCCGCAATATAACAGGGTCACGCGAAAATGGAGCAAAATCAGCAAAATTCATCTACCCGCCCCGTAATCCGCCGCCTGCCTGAAAGCACGGTGAACCGTATTGCGGCGGGCGAAGTTGTGGAGCGTCCCCATAGCGTTGTCAAAGAACTGGTGGAAAACGCCATTGATGCGGGCGCGAGCGTGATTGATATTGCACTGAGCGCGGGCGGGAAAAGTTTTATCAGTGTCACCGATAATGGCATGGGCATGGGCGGCGAAGAAATGCTTTTAGCGGTGGAACGCCATGCAACCTCTAAATTGCCGCAAGATGCGGCGGGCGATGGGCTGTTTCAAGTGCAAACGCTTGGCTTTCGCGGCGAGGCTTTGGCTTCTGTCGGGGCGGTGGCGCGTATGCAGATTATTTCGCGCCCGCCCAAACAGGAAGAGGGGCAAGACCACGCGCTTAAAATTTCCGTTGTGGCGGGCAAAATTTCTGAACCGCAACCCGCATCGGGCAATGTCGGCACAAAGGTGGTGGTGGAAGATTTATTTTTCGCCACCCCCGCACGGCTGAAATTTCTTAAATCCGACCGCGCCGAAACAAATGCAGTGAATGATGTGGTCAAAAGGCTGGCAATGGCGCATCCGCATATTGGTTTTTCGCTCACTTCGGACGGGCGCAAATTATGGCACGCCAGTGCCGAATTAGACGGCGATGATAATGGTGCGCTTAATCGGCTATCGGCGATTATGGGGCGCGAATTTGGCGAAAATGCTGTGGCTGTTTCGGCCAGCCGCGATGGGATAAGCCTAAGCGGCTTTGCGGGCTTGCCGACTTATAATCGGGCGACCACGCAAATGCAGTATTTATTTGTTAATGCCCGTCCGGTGAAAGATAAATTACTGCATGGGGCGGTGCGCGGGGCGTATCAGGATTTTCTCGCCCGCAATCGGCATCCGGCGGTCGCGCTTTTTGTAACGCTAGACGGGGCGCAAGTGGATATTAATGTCCACCCCGCTAAAACCGAAGTGCGTTTTCAAAATCCCGGCCTTGTGCGGGCGATGATTGTGGGCGCGTTACGCACCGCTTTGGCACAAGCGGGCCATCGCGCTTCTACCACTGTGGCTGATAATGCGCTGGGTGCGTTTCAGGCGGGCGGCGGGGGTGGAGGAAGGGCGCAGGGTGCGCCGCCTTCTTATCCGTCCTATCCGCCCGCTGATTTGCCCGCCACGCCAAAAGGCTTTGAAGATTTCCACGCCGCTTCGGCGCAAGTGTTAGAAGGCACACCACCATCATCACCAGAAGAAATGCACCCCGCCCCGCAAAGCTATCCGCTTGGCTTGGCGCGGGCGCAGTTACATGAAACTTATATTGTTGCCCAAACCGAAGATGGGCTGGTGATTGTTGACCAACATGCCGCGCATGAAAGGCTGGTTTATGAGCAGATGAAAGCGCAAATGGCCGCCAAGGGCATTGCACGGCAAATTTTGCTCGTGCCAGAAGTGGTGGATGTAGAAAATGCCGCCGCCGACGCGCTTATCAATCAGGCCGATGCTTTGGCGGAATTGGGTTTTATCATTGAACGCTTTGGCGCGGGCGCGGTGTTGGTGCGCGAAACACCTGCGCTTATGGGACATGGCGATATTAAAGGCATGGTGCGCGATTTGGCCGAAGAAATTATGGAAATGGGGCAGGGCTTTTCGCTTAAAGAAAGGCTGGAAGATATTTGCTCTACGCTGGCGTGCCATGGTTCGGTGCGGGCGGGGCGGCGGCTTAATGGCGAAGAAATGAACGCGCTGTTGCGCGATATGGAGCAAACCCCCCATGCGGGGCAGTGCAATCATGGCCGCCCCACTTATGTTGAATTAAAATTAAGTGAAATTGAAAAACTTTTCGGGCGGCGTTAACGCTTATCTTGGAAAAAATTTTTCAACAAAGCGGCGCAGGATTT
Organism: Parvibaculaceae bacterium; assembly: GCA_965219965.1. Taxonomy (GTDB): domain Bacteria; phylum Pseudomonadota; class Alphaproteobacteria; order RS24; family RS24. The sequence continues at coordinate 1,023,434 of OZ244796.1, read as the reverse complement.
TTCTTCAATGCCGCCATAAATTTCAGGCGTGTGGTGGCAAGATGGGTGGGCGAAAAAACGCACGCCATGTTCCGCCGCGCCGGTTTTTTCATCTGCCGCGCCATAATAAAGCCGCTTAATGCGGGCTAGCGAAATCGCGCCCACACACATGGTGCATGGCTCTAAGGTAACGTATAAATCACAGCCAAGCAGGCGTTCATTGCCCAGCTTTTGCGCGGCGGCACGCAAGGTCAGCATTTCAGCATGGGCGGTTGGGTCATTAAGCGCACGCATTTGATTATGCGCGGCGGCTAAAATTGCGCCATCAGCACCGACCACCACCGCACCCACTGGCACTTCACCGCTTTGGGCGGCCTTTTCGGCTTCGCGCAAGGCCATTTGCATAGGCGTTTGTTTTTCGTTCATGCGTGTTTATACCGAATTTCGGCGGCGACTTATATGAAATTTAATGCTAAAGCAAACCTTATGAATAAAAAGCAGGACATAAAAGGCGACCGCATTGCCAAAGTGCTTGCCCGTGCGGGTGTGGCGTCACGCCGTGAGGCGGAAAAACTTATTGCCGATAAGCGCGTCAGTGTGAATGGTAAAATTATTACCACGCCCGCGCTTAATATTCTGCCCAGTGCGAAAATTTTGTTAGACGGCCAGCCCATTGCCGCCGCCGAGCCGCCAAGATTGTGGCGTTATCACAAACCCCGCGGGCTGGTGACAACCGAGCGCGACCCGCAAAACCGCCCGACGGTTTTTGCCGCCATGCCTAAGGGTTTGCCGCGCCTGTTATCGGTTGGGCGGCTGGATATTAACACGCAAGGGCTATTGCTGATGACCAATCATGGCGGGTTGAAGCGGCATTTGGAACTGCCCGATACGGGTTGGTTGCGCCGTTACCGCGTGCGTGCCTTTGGCCGACCCGATATGGCGCGGCTTAATGATATTAAACACGGCGTGGTGATTGACCGCATCACTTATCGGCCTGCCGATTTGGAAGTGGAACGCCAGCAGGGCGATAATTTTTGGCTCAACGTTAGCTTGCGCGAAGGCAAAAACCGCGAAATTAAAAAGCTGTTGGAATATGCTGGTCTGCAAGTCAACCGTCTGATTAGGCTGTCCTTTGGCCCGTTTCAATTAGGCCATTTAACCGAAGGGGCGGTGGAAGAAGTGCCGCGCCGTGTGTTGCGCCAACAATTAGGCACAGCATGGGCGGATATTATTGAAGACCGCACCCCAAAACGCACCCCGCAACGGGCGCGTGCGCCTGTGGGGCGCAAAACAAAACCAATACGCAAAGCTACCCGTAAAAAATCGCCAAAAAATCGGGCAGTGGCTCATTCCGAAGCAGGGGCGCAAAAGCCATGGGATATGGGCGGTAAGGGGCGCAAAAAATAATGCGTATTATCGGCGGCAAATGGCGTGGCCATATTTTGCATAGGCCGAAAACCCAAAGCACCCGCCCGACAGGGGCGCGTTTGCGTGAGGCCTTGTTTTCTATTTTAATGAGCCATGAGGCGGGCATGGAAAACGCCCGCGTGTTGGATTTATTCGCAGGCAGTGGGGCATTGGGTTTTGAAGCCCTATCACGCGGCGCGGCGTTTTGTTGCTTTATGGATAATGCCGCCTCTGCTTTGGCGGCGTTGCATGATAATGCCGAAACCTTAGGCGCGGGCGCAGCATGCGCCATAAAACGCTATGATGCGACAAAGCTCGGCGCGTGTGAAGGCGCGGGCTTTGATTTGGTTTTTGCTGACGCGCCTTATGGCAAGGGTTTGGCGGCAAAAGCTGTGCAAGCCGTCCACAAAGGCGGCTGGCTGGCGGCAGGGGCGCGTATTATTGTGGAAGAAGACCGCCGTAATGAATTTGTTGCCGCAGAGGGTTTTACCCAAACCGACCGCCGTGCCTATGGCGATACGGAATTTATTTTTTTGCAGGCGGCGGGTTAGTTTCCGCGCTGTTTTTCGCGGGAAATTTCCCTATGGCCAATATCGCGGCGGCAAAAACCTTCTGGCCAATCTATTTTATCAATCGCCGCATAGGCTTTTTTTTGTGCCGCGCTTAATGTGTCGGCGCAAGCGGTGATATTCAGCACCCGTCCGCCATTGGCCAGCACCGTGCCATTTTCTATTTTTGTCCCCGCATGGAAAATCACCACATCATCTTGCGCCGCCGCGTCAAGATTTTTAATTTCTGTGCCTTTTGTATAAGTCTCTGGATAGCCTTTCGCCGCCATGACCACACTTATGGCCGTTTGCGTTGTCCATTCTAATTGCACTTGCGACACATCACCCTGCGCGGCGGCCATAAGGGCGGGGACAATATCGCTTTTTAAGCGCGGCATCAGCACCTGACATTCCGGATCGCCGAAACGGGCATTATATTCCACCAGCTTCACCCCATCTGGTGTAAGCATCAGCCCCGCATAAAGCACGCCGCGATAGGGGCAACCCTTATCGGCCATTGCTTTAAGCGTGGGGCGGATAATCTGCGCCAATGTTTCTTCAATCAGCGCGGGCGTCATAACGGGCGCGGGCGAATACGCGCCCATGCCGCCCGTATTCAGGCCCGTGTCGCCTTCGCCCACGCGCTTATGGTCTTGGGCGGTGGCGAGCGGCAAAGCGTTTTGGCCGTCACATAAAACAAAAAAGCTGGCTTCCTCGCCGGTCATAAATTCTTCAATCACCAATTCGGCGCGTCCCGTGCCGAATGTGTCGGCGAAAATCATATCCACCGCTTCACGCGCTTGCGCGTCTGTTTCGGCGAGTATCACACCCTTGCCCGCCGCTAAGCCATCGGCTTTCACCACAATCGGGGCGGGGTGTGTGTCTAAATAAGCATGGGCAGCATCTGCATCGTCAAAGCGGCCATAGGCGGCGGTGGGGATATTATAATCGCGGCACAAATCTTTGGTAAAACCTTTAGAGCCTTCAAGCTGTGCCGCCGCCGCGTTTGGGCCAAAGGCGGCAATGCCTGCTTTTTGCAACGCATCGGCCAGCCCCGCCACTAAGGGCGCTTCCGGCCCAATCACCACCAGCGCAATGTCATGCGACTGGCAAAAGCCGCAAACGGCTTGGGCATCATTTATGGCTAAATCCGCCGCTTCGGCCAGCCCGACCATGCCGCCATTAGCAGGCGCGCAATAAAGTGTGTTTAGCATCGGGCTTTGGGCGATTTTCCAACATAAAGCATGTTCACGCCCGCCGCCGCCAAGAACCAATATGTTCATTTTATTCCTCTTCTGGCCGCTTATAGCACAGCTTTGCTTATCGTATCGGCAAAAATCATGGTAAAAACATTTATGACCAAAGCACCTGAAAAAGCAGAACCGCATAGCAATCTTACTGAATATTCAGTGAGCGAACTTTCTGGCGCGGTAAAAAAAGCGGTTGAAGAAAATTTCGGCCATGTGCGCGTGCGCGGTGAATTGGGGCGGGTGTCGCATCCAGCTTCGGGGCATATTTATTTGGATTTGAAAGATGATAAAGCCGTCTTGGCGGGCGTGATTTGGAAAGGCGTGGCGGCGAAATTATCCATTCAACCTGAGCAGGGGCTGGAAGTGATTTGCACCGGACGGCTGACCACCTATGCGGGGCAGTCAAAATATCAACTGGTCATTGAACATATAGAACCCGCAGGGGTGGGCGCACTCATGGCTTTGCTGGAGGAGCGCAAGCGCAAATTACACGCTGAAGGTCTGTTTGCGGAGGAAAAGAAAAAGCCGCTACCCTATTTGCCCGAAGTGATTGGCGTTGTCACCAGCCCATCGGGGGCGGTTGTGCGGGATATTTTGCACAGGCTGGCCGACCGCTTTCCGCGCCATGTATTGGTGTGGCCCGTGCGTGTGCAAGGCGAAACATGCGCCGAAGAAGTGGCCAAAGCCATTGCGGGGTTTAACGCGCTTAAAGCAAGCGGGGCGAAAGATGATACACCGCGCCCTGATGTGCTGATTATTGCACGCGGCGGTGGCAGTTTGGAAGATTTATGGGGTTTTAATGAAGAAATTGTCGCCCGCACAGTGGCGCAATCGGATATTCCCGTGATTTCGGCCATTGGTCATGAAACTGACACAACACTGATTGATTATGTCGCCGACCACCGTGCGCCGACACCAACTGCGGCGGCAGAAATGGCCGTGCCAGTGCGAGCGGAATTGCAAAGCCGCATGATGGAATTAGCCCGCCGTCAAATGGCGGGGCAAAATCGTATGGTCGCGCAAAGCCGTGACCGTTTGGCTGGCGCGGCGCGGGCATTGCCGCGTTTTGAAGATATGCTCGCACTAAGCGTGCAACGTTTGGACACGGTTGCATCGCGTTTGGGTCATGCTTTGGCGCAAAATATCGCTGTTGCGCGAACCCGCCTCGCGCCCAAAGCGGCGGGGTTGAATGTAACCGTTCTCAATCACCGCTTGGCACAAAACGCCCAACGCATTGGCGACTGGCACGCCCGTAGCACCCGCGCTTGGGCGCATTTTAACCGCCGTTTGGGCGACCGCTTAACCGCCGCCTGTCGCCAGCTTGATTTGCTGAGCCATGAATCGGTGCTGGCACGCGGCTTTGCGCTGGTTTTAGATGAAGCGGGTGCGCCTGTGCGTGCGCCTGAACAAGCCCCGATTGGAACCGCCTTAAACATTCGGCTGGCGGGTCAGCGTGGGCTTGGCGCGGAAGTGGTATCCCATGACGGGGCGCGTAAGGGGGCAAAAAAATCCCTGCCGCGCAAAAAAACTGCTAAAAAATCTAAAACCCCAAAAGCCGATAGCGGGCAGGGTGATTTATTTTAACGGGTGGGCGCATGGATAAGTTAGACGCAGTTGCACAAGTGGTTTATCTTGACGGCGAGTTCAAAATTGAAACAGCTGGCACGCATGTGATATGCGCGGTGACGAATAAACCCATACCGCTTAATGTGTTGCGCTATTGGAGCGTGGAAAAACAAGAAGCCTATATTGATGCCCATGCGGCATTGCAAGCCGCGCAGGCGGAGGGCAAATAATGGCGTCTTTTTTGGCGGGTGTTTTTGCTGGCTTGTGGGCGGGGCTGTTAAGCCTGCCGCCCTTGCCGCAAAACCCATTTCCCGAAACGCTGGTGGAAAATATCGGCGGGCATTTCACCGCAGGCGGCATGGTGGTGATGCAATTACAACCCAATGTATCGCTAGAAGTGGACGGGCAGAAAATTGCCAGCCATAAGGGCGTGGCCATATTCGGCTATGGCCGCGACCGCAAAGGCAAAAGCACGCTGGCTTTTACCACGCAAAATGGCCGCCAAGTTTTTTATAAAAATTTACAGCCGCGTGATTATGATATTCAATATGTGGAAGGGGTTGCGCCCAAATATGTCACCCCGCCGCAAAATGTGTTGGCGCGGATTAAAGCTGAAAGCCAAACCAAACGCGCTGCCCGTATGAGCCATTTGCGCCAGCCCGATTTAACGGGCGGTTTTATTTGGCCAGTGAAAGGGCGCGTTAGTGGGGTTTATGGCTCGCAACGTTTTTTCAATGGCCAACCCAAACGCCCGCATTATGGCATTGATATTGCCGCGCCCAAAGGCACGCCGGTTAAGGCCACCCGTGCGGGGCGGGTCACGCTGGCGGCGGCGGATATGTATTATGAAGGCGGGTTGGTTTTTATTGACCACGGGCTAGGGCTGGTTTCGGCTTATTTGCATTTATCGGCTTTGCATGTGCGCGTCGGGCAAATGGTGCAAGGCGGCGATATTATCGGCGAAGTTGGCACGGGGGGGCGTTCCACAGGGGCGCATTTGGACTGGCGCGTTTATTGGCATAATGAACGGCTAGACCCGGCCTTGCTGGTCGCGCCTATGGGGAAGTAATGGAGTGATAAGCGGAAAGATTTACCACCGCTTATGCGCCCAGCTCATCCATTGTTCAGGGCGGGCGTGAATCATTTCGGCCAAATGGTCGTTTATTTTTTGCGTGGTGTTTTTAATATCACCCGCAATGTCGTCTGTGTTATCGGCCATAAAGGGCGGATGAAATTTAACTTTGAAATGACACCCGCTGATGCGCTCGCAACTCACCATAACCAGCTTTGCGCCATAGCGGCGTGCCATGCTGGCGGGCGCGGAAGGTGAATTAGCAGGGTGGCCAAGAAATTGCACGCCCACGCCTTGATTCATTTTTTGATCCACCAACATAAAAACCCCGCCATTTTTTTTCAAACGGCTCACAAGAACTTTCGCCCCATCTTTGCCTTTGGGAATACATTCCGTATCGCCGCTAACTGAATTATAAATGTGCTTCACCCAATTTTTGAAAAACGGATTATTGGCTTGGCGATAAATGGCCGTTATCGGCATATCCAAAACATTTATGGCAATCGCCGCCGCGTTCCAATTTGCGATATGGGCTGAAAAGAAAATCACGCCATTTTTTTCTTGCGCGAGCTGGTGGAGCAGCTCAGGATTTTCAATATCAATGCGGCGTTTATGCTGGTCGCGTATTTTATTGAGGCTGACAAATTCGCCCATTGTGCGGCCAAAATTATCCCATATTTTAACGGCCAAATGGTCAATTTCATCCGCGCTTAAATGCGGGTAAATCAGGGCTAAATTGCGTTTGACGGTTTTATTTTCTGCCGTGAAAGGCGCAATCAATTTCACCAAAGCCGCACAAAGCCGCCCGCCCATATCCAGCCCTAAAAGGCGTAAAAAGTAAATAATCGGAAAGCCCAAAACGGCTTGCACAATATAGCGCGGCATTTTCATTTCTTTTTTCCCGATTTTTTATTGAGCGTTTTTTTAAGCAAAGCGTGTAATGCGTCTGGCGTGTCAATGGGGGTGATTTTAACATCTAGCCCCGTGCTTGTGTTAAATAATCGCGCCCGTGCGCTGCCTTCTGGCTGGTTCGCCAGCCGTGCCATATCTTTGCATGTGGTGACAAGCGGCAGGTTTAAGGCTTTGGCTTTGGCCAGAATTTTTGCCGCCGCCTTTTCGCTATAGGGTTGATGGTCGCCAAAAGCAAAGCGGGCTTTTATTTGCGTGCCATGCGTTTCTAACATGGCAAAAAATTTCTGCGGATAGGCAATGCCGCAAAAAGCAATCGCGTGTTGAGGCAAATCGCGTGCATTTGTTAAAATGGTTTGCGTGTCTATCAATGGCAGAGATTTTTTCTGCACCGCTTGGCTGAGCTTTTCTATATCTTTGCGCGGCGTGGGCGGTTGTGTGCCTGTAAGCACAAGCCCATCAATCCGTGCCAGCGCATCACGCGGCGGTTCGCGCAAAGCACCCGCAGGAAACACCGCACCATTGCCCAGCCCAATGGATTTATCCACCACCAGCAAAGCGCAATCATAATGCAGTGATGGGTTTTGCAACCCATCATCTAATAGCAACACATTGGCACCCTGTGTCATGGCCAGCTGTGCGGTGGCGGCTTTGTCGCGCCCGACAAAAATCGGTATATCGGTATTTTGCGCCAGCATAAGCGGCTCATCGCCCACCAAAGCGGCGCTATGTTTATTAGCGTCCACGCGCAAAGGGGTTTTCTGCGCCCCGCCATAGCCGCGTGAAAGAATGGCTGGCTGTGCGCCCATTGCTTTGAGTTCTTCGGCCAACCAGCGCACAATGGGCGTTTTGCCGCCGCCGCCTAAAGTGATATTGCCAACGCAAATGACGGGGCAGGGCATTTTTTGCGCCGTCACCCACCGCCGCCTTCCGCGCCCGATTTGCGTGAATAAAAATCCCGCAGGCCAAAGCGCGTATTTAAGCGGGTGGCAGGGCTGGCTCCAAAAACGCGGCGGGCGCATATCATGCCCCCCCATTTTTTTGCGTGGGCAGAAGTGGGCGCAAGGCGCGATAGGTTTTTTCCACCGCCCCGCCATGGCTGGCCACCATATCCATAGCGCGTTTTTGCATTTCTTTCATGGCGTTTTCATCATTCAATAATTTATTGACGCTTTGGGTTAGCTCAACATCATCTTTAATTTTAATATGCGCGGCGGCTTTTTCAAAATGCTGATAGACGGCAGAAAAATTATGAATATGCGAGCCAGTAATAATGGCCGTGCCAATTTGCGCCGCTTCAATCGGGTTCTGCCCACCATGCGGCACAAGCGAGCCGCCAATAAAAGCAATATCCACCAGCCGATAAAACAGCCCCATTTCGCCAATCGTATCGCCAAGATAAATATCCGTATCCGTTTTAATGGCCTCGCCCAAACTGCGCTGGGCAACGCGCAAGCCAAGCGCGGTGCATTGCTGTTTAATCTCGCCGCCCCGATGCGGGTGGCGCGGCACAATAAAAGTCAGCAGATTTTTATGCGCCGCTTTAAGCGCGATATGGGCTTGGGCGGCTTTGTGTTCTTCTGGTTCATGCGTACTGGCCGCCAACCATGTCGGGCGCGTGCCAATTTGGGTGGCGAGCGCGTCCATATCGGATTGGGAAAAAGTCAAAGGCGCGGCATCTAATTTCAAATTGCCCGACATATTGATATTTTCACCGCCCAGCTTGGCCAGCCTATCGGCGGCAATATCATCTTGGGCTAAAATAAGGGTGAAATAAGAAAGCAGTTTTTTAATTGTATCAGGAGCGCGTTGCCAGCTTGCAAAAGATTGCGCCGATAAACGCCCATTTATCAAAGCAATGGGAATGGCAAGGCTTTTCATTTGCCGCAACAGGTTCAACCAAATTTCAGACTCCACAAATAGAGCCGCATCGGGTTGCCAATGGCGCAAAAAGCGGCGCACATAGGGCGGCATATCAAGCGGCACAAATTGATGAATCACGCGCTCACGCGGCTGGCGGGCGACAATATCGGCCGATGTGAGGGTGCCGCTTGTTAGTAAAATATGCAATGTTTTGTGCTGGTCTAAAATCTTATCAATTAAAGGCAGGGCGGAAACCACTTCGCCAACACTGGCCGCATGTATCCAAATAAGCCCGCCCTTAGGGCGCGGCTTTTGTGCGTGGCCTAAGCGTTCTTTTAAGCGGGCGGGGTTTTCGCGCCCACGCAAAACGCGCATATATAAAAAAAGCGGCGCGAGGGGAAAAAGCAACCACGTTAAAAACCGATAGCCATAAAGCAATAGGGGCATATCAGCCCTCTTCCTGATTTTCAAATTGGGCGTGGTATAAATCCGCATAAAGCCCGCCTTCGTCCAAAAGCGATTGATGCGTGCCAGATTGTTTGACCTGCCCATCTTTGAGAACATAAATCCAATCGGCATGCATAATGGTGGACAGCCTATGGGCGATAATCATCGCCGTGCGGTTTTTTGTGAGCTGGCCAATGGCTTTTTGCACTTTTTTTTCTGACGCCGTGTCCAAAGCCGAAGTGGCTTCATCAAGCAAAAGAATCGGCGCGTTTTTCAAAATGGCACGGGCAATCACAATGCGTTGTCTCTGTCCGCCGGAAAGCTGCATACCGCCTTCGCCGCAAAATGTGTCATAAGTATCGGGTAGCTCGGCGATAAAATCATCTATGGCGGCGGCTTTGGCGGCGGCTTCTATATCAGCGCGTGCCGCATTGGGCGACCCAAAGCCGATATTCGCGCCAATCGTATCGGCAAATAAAAATGGCTCTTGCGTCACCAAAGCCGTGGCTTGGCGTAGGCTGGCAATGGAAACGTCACGAATATCTTGGCCGTCTATTTTCACCGCGCCATTGGTGACATCAAAAAAGCGCAACACCAAATTCATTAAAGTGGATTTACCCGCCCCCGATGGGCCGACAAAAGCAACCGTTTGCCCCGCTTTGATATGGATATTAACATTTTCCAGTGCTTGCGTGTCGCGGTTTTTATAAGCAAAGGACACATTGTCAAATATCACCTCGCCCTTAGACACATTCAGCGCGGGCGCGTCTGCTTGCTCGGTAATTTTCGGCTTTGTATCAAGGATAGAAAAAATCCGTTGGCCCGCCGCCACGCCTTCCTGCACCACAACGGGGATATTGGCGCAAGCCCGCAAGGGGCGATAGGCCATCATCACGGCAGAAATAAAGCCAGTAAATTCCCCCGCTGTGAGATTGCCTTGAATACTTTGCATCCCGCCCCAAAGAATAATGCACGCAATGGCAATGCCCGCTAAAGTTTCCATCACCGGACTGGCTGCCTCGCGGGCTTTAGTTGTTTTCATCGTATAGCCAAAAACATGTTCAATGGCGTTTTGGATATGTTCGGTTTGTTTGCTTTCCTGCCCATAGGCTTTAATGACGCGCAAGCCGTTGAGCATTTCGCCAATCATGGCCGATAATTTGCCCGTCTCGCTTAGGCTTTTATGCGAGGCTTTACGGGTCAGCCGCCCCAGCCGCCGCGTTAAAAACGCCGCCATAGGCAAGATGATGATAATAAATATGCTGGCCAAATGCCAATTCATGTAAAACATCACACCAATCAGCACAATGAGCGTGAGCAAATGGCGGAACAGGCTAATCACAGTGGTGTTAATTGTATTGGTCAGCTGTTTGGCATCATTGAGGAAAATCGCAATATGGTCGCCGCTATGGGTGTCGCTTATATCGGCTAAATCTAATTTAATCAGATGGGCAAAAATATCGCGTTGCAAAAGCGAGGTCATGCGCTGGCCAACATAGTTGAGAATGATAGAAGATAAATAAGTCGCCGCGCCGCGCATAAGCGAAGCGGCCAAAATGCCAAGCGGGATAAGCCAAAGCAAAGTCCGATTGCCTTGATTAAAAACATTATCTACGGTTTGTTGGATAAACCATGGCAGGCTACCCGCCGCGCCGGCGACAATCACATTGGCGAGAATGCCAATAAAGATAAGACCCGAAAAGGGACGCAAATAACCATAAGCGACATATTTAACCGTGCGCGTGGTTTGTGAATCTGCTTTTGGCCTATCGGTCGCCGCCGCTTTGCTGTCCTGAGATTTTGTCACGGATTTGTCGCTTTGCTAAAGAATCACCTTGCCCATAGGGGCAAAAAATACCACACACCGCGCTGGTTAAAAAGGCTCAAAAGCCCGCCATAAGCCCGCCCATGCGCTTGGCTAGAAGCGGGCAAAGGGCAGGGTGGGCGGCTAAAACCGCACCATGCGTCACATCGGGCTGATTATATGTAATCGGTGTGCCATTGGCATTCAGCAATGTGCCGCCCGCCTCATGCACAAGCAAATCGCCCGCCGCAATATCCCAATCATTGGCCTTATGCGTCACCATAGCATCATAAAAACCCTCCGCCACCCGCGCCAGCCGATAGGCGGTGGAATTGGGATTTTCAATTATGATTTGCGGCCAATCCCCCGCCTTTGCTTTGGCCAGAATGTTTTCCCGCGCACAAAGCCGAAAGCCCGTTTTAATTTCCGTCTGCCCGCTAATTTTTATCGGCTGGTTATTTTTATACGCCCCGCCGCCTTTTTGGGCGTGATAAAATTCGCCGCGCACGGGGTTAAAAATACACGCCAATATGGGGCGGTTTTTTTCTACCAAAGCCGCGCAAATGGTAAATTCATCTAAGCCTTGCATGAAGGCTTTGGTGCCATCAATCGGGTCTATCACCCAAACAAAGTTTTTTTGCAAACGCGCAATATCATCTTCGGATTCCTCCGACAGCCAACCATAAGAAGGGCGCGGGCGGTGAAGTTTTTCGCTCAGCAATTCATTGACCTCAATATCGGCTTGGGTAACGGGTTGCTGGTCGGTTTTTTGCCAAGTTTTTATGTCACGGCCAAAAAATGTTAACGCCAAAGCCCCCGCTTCGCGCACCGCATCATGCAAAAGGGTTTCGTCAGCTTTCAGGTCTGGTTTAGAGTCCGGCAATGCTCATCTCTTCTATTAACAGGCTTGGCGCATTGATGCCGCGCCGAAAAGTTAAATCATTGGCAGGAGTGAGCGCGGCGAACATATCTTTGAGATTGCCCGCAAGGGTGATGCCGCTTACCGCTTCGCCAAGCTGGCCATTTTCAATCCAAAACCCCGCCGCCCCACGGCTATAATCGCCCGTCACACCATTCACCCCCATGCCAATAAGTTCGGTGACATAAAACCCCGTGCCAATAGCGCGCATCAATTCTTCAGGCGTTTTTTCACCCGCCGCCATATAAAGATTACTGCTCGCAGGGGCGGGTGGGCTGCCAATACCGCGCCCCGCACGGCCATTGGTTTGCAAGCCAAGCTGTTTGGCGGTCGCGCTTTCTAACAGCCAATGGTGTAGCGTGCCATTTTCCACCAAAGCCAGTTTTTTACCGCGCACCCCTTCGCCGTCAAATGCCGCCGAGCGCAAACCGCGTGGCCGCAACGGGTCATCTATAATGGACACATTATCGGGGAAAATTTGCTCGCGCATTTTATCGTGCAGGAAACTTGTGCCACGCGCAATGGCCGCGCCCGAAATGGCCGCGCTAAAATGGCCAAGCAGGCTATCGGCCACACGCGGGTCGTAAATCACAGGGGCTTTGGTGCTTTCTATTTTGCGCGGGTTGAGGCGTTGCAAAGTGCGCTGTGCGGCCAGCGTGCCAATGGCTTTGGGCGTATCCAAATCTTCTAAATGGCGGGTGCTATGGGTGGCATAATCGCGCTCCATTTTATCATCCGCCCCCGCCACCACGGCACAAGATAGCGACCATGAAGACGCTGTTTGGCTGGCGGCAAAACCATGACTGGTGACAAGGCATGTGGTGTTGCGTGACCAGCCTGCGCCCGCGCCTTCAGAATTGGTAATGCCGTCAAAGCCCCGCGCCACCGCTTCGGTTTCTAAGGCCTTGTCGCGCAAGGCTTGCGTGCTTGGCTCTTGCGGGTCATTCAAATCCAAATCGGGGATTGTATCGGCCAAAAATTGCACCTCAGCCAGCCCGCAAAACGGATCTTCGGGGGCCATTTGCGCCATATCCACCACGCGCTGTGCCATTTTGTCTATATTATCGCGGTTCAGGCCAGAGCCAGACACAAAGGCTTGTTTATTGCCCAACATGGCACGCAAACCAATATCGGTTTCTTCGGCGCGTTCTATATCTTCGGTTTGGCCCAAACGGCAAGACGCGCCCAGCGAAAGCCCGACACTCACCAGCGCGTCTGCTTGTTCTGCGCCAAGACTTAAAGCGCGGTCAACAAATTCCTGCGCCCATTTCAGATGGTCGGCTTTTGCCATTACAGCCCTCCCAAAGCAATGGCCAAAGCCACCAGAAAACCCGCCGTCCGATTGCTTTTGAACAGCTGTAAGCATAAAGCCTCATTGTTAATGTCCAGTGTTTTCACCTGCCAGAAAAAATGCGCCGCCGCCCCGCACAGCCCCAGCCAGAACAACGCGCCTAAGCCGTCTAAAAATCCACCCAAGCCAATGCCGCCAATGGCAAGGGCGTAAAACACCGCCAAAGCCGAACGGGTGGCCGTGCCTAATTTTATCGCCGCCGATTTCACGCCAATAAGAGCGTCTTCTTCACGGTCTTGATGGGCGTAAATTGTGTCATAGCCTAAAGTCCAAAACACCGCGCCGCCATAAAGAGCCAAAGTTGCCGCCGTGATATTGCCAACAAAAGCGGCATAGCCAATCAGCGCACCCCAATTAAACGCCAGCCCAAGGAAAAGTTGAGGCCACCATGTGATGCGTTTCATAAAAGGATAAATCGCCACCGGCGCGAGCGACATAAAGCCAAGCGCAATCGCGGCAATATCTAATTGTAGTAAAATCAGCAAGCCGCAAAAGCACAGCACAATCATAAAAGCGGCGGCACGTGCAGGTGAAATTTCTCCCGAAGGTAAGGGGCGGTTTTGGGTGCGGCCAATGTGAGCGTCAAATTTGCGGTCAATCAGGTCATTATAAACACAGCCTGCCGCCCGCATAATAATCGCGCCCAGCCCGAACAGCACAAGCAGGTTGAAAAAATAACCCATAGGCAAATTGTCGCGAGCCATAGCGGCCAGCCCCAGCCCCCAAGCGCAGGGCCAAAATAATAGCCAGCTGCCAATGGGGCGGTCAAATCGGCCAAGCCGCATATAGGGTTGCCAGCTGGCGGGTAGGGCGGATACCCAATCTATTGTTAAAATCTTCATCATAGGAAACATTCCCCAATGTGCCAGATTCCTATATCCTGATACAAGAGCAGAGGAAAAGATAATGCCCATTGATAATTCTTGTGATAATTCTCAGAGCCGCAAAATCCGCCTTTATATTGACGCTCCGCTTGCGGCAGGGGCGGAGATTGCGCCCAATGAGAGCCAAGTGCATTATTTGAAAAATGTAATGCGTTGTCAGGCAGGCGCAGGGCTGTTGGTTTTTAATGGCCGTGACGGCGAATGGGCGGCAGAGCTGGCCGTGCTTGAGCGCAAAAAGGCGGTGCTAAAGGTGCAAGCAAAGCGGCGCGACCAAACCAAGCTGGCCGATATTTGGCTGTTCTTCGCGCCTGTGAAAAAAATGCGGCTGGATTTTCTGGTGCAAAAGGCCACTGAAATGGGCGCGGCCAAACTTGTGCCAATCATGACCCAGCACACGCAAATGGGGCGGGTGAATAAAGAGCGCATGGCCGCTAATGCGATTGAAGCGGCTGAGCAATGCGGCCTGTTGCAAGTGCCAGAAATAGGCGCGGTGCTGGCACTGGACGATTTGCTGAAAAATTGCGAACAGCACGCCCCGCAAAGGCGGCTGATTTTTTGCGATGAAGCCGCCCCATGCGGCGCAGGGCTGGACGCGCTGGCGGATTTACGCACCCAAAGCATTGGCGTGCTGGTCGGCCCTGAGGGCGGCTTTGCCCCTGATGAGCGCGAGGCTTTGCGCCAGCAGGCGGGCAGTGTTGCGCTTTCGCTTGGTCCGCGCATTTTACGCACCGATACAGCCGCCATTGCCGCCTTGGCGGCGGTGCAAATGCAAATCGGCGATTGGACTTGAGCTTGCGTTTGCGTATAAGGTGCGGCAATGGTAAAGCGGCCATCTGAAAGGATTGGGGAGATTTATGGCTGATGATAGGCTTGACAGCACCGCCCTTTTAACCGATTGGCTGGCGCAGGGATGCAAACCGCCAAGCGCGTGGCGCATTGGCACGGAGCATGAAAAAATTGGTTTTGATAAAACCAGCCTCGCGCCTTTGCCTTATGATGGCGCAGGCGGCATTAAGGCTATGCTGGAAGGCTTGCAGCAATTTGGCTGGCAGGGCAATTTTGAAAATGGCCAAATTATTGGCCTCACCCGCCCGCCGAAGCAGGGCGGCGGTTCGGTGACATTAGAGCCGGGCGGGCAGTTGGAGCTTTCAGGCGCACCGCTTGAAACCATTCACCAAACTTGCCGCGAAGTGAACACCCATCTTCAAGAAGTGCGCCAAATCGGCGATGGGCTTAATCAAGGCTATATGGGCATTGGCTTTTCGCCGCTATGGGAGCTGGCCGATGCGGCGCAAATGCCCAAGGGCCGCTATGATTTAATGCGCCGCTATATGCCGTCCACAGGCCGATATGGATTAGATATGATGTATTTGTCGGCGACTGTGCAGGTTAATTTGGACTTTGCCTCTGAGGCCGACATGGTGGAAAAAATGCGTATCGGGCTGGCACTGCAACCTCTGGCCACCGCACTTTTTGCCAATTCACCTTTCCGCGCTGGCCAGCCGACGGGAAATTTATCGGAGCGTTCTTTTGCGTGGACAGATTTAGACCCCGCCCGCACGGGCATATTGCCATTTGTGTTTGAGGAAAATTTTGGTTTTGAACGCTATGTGGAATACGCGCTTGATGTGCCAATGTATTTTATTATCCGCGATGGCCAATATATTGACGCGCTGGGCATGAGCTTTCGTGATTTTATGCACGGGGCGTGTCCAGCTTTAATGGGCGAAAAGCCCACAGCGCGGGATTGGGAAAATCATCTCGGCACGCTATTCCCCGAAGCACGGCTGAAGCGTTTTATTGAAATGCGCGGTGCCGATAGCGGTGCCGATGGGCGGCTATGTGCTTTGCCAGCCTTATGGGTTGGCTTGCTTTATGACGCGCCGACACAAAAAAAAGCGGTCGCCATGATTAGCGATTGGACGCAAGAAGAGCGCGATTATTTACGCACCCACGCACCAGTGACGGGTTTGCACACGCCTTTCCGTGACGGCACAATGCAAAATCTCGCCCGTGATATGCTTGCCCTCGCCGATGCGGGGCTAAAGGCGCGGGGCAAATTAGATGATGACGGCAAAGATGAAAGCCAGTTTTTGCAACCATTGCACGAAGTGGCCGAAACGGGACGCACGCCCGCCGAGATATTGCTGGAAAAATATCATGGCGCATGGGGCGGCGATATGCGCCCGCTTTTTGACGCTTTATCTTTGTAAGGGCTTTTTAGAAGCTGTAAAATAAATGAAGCTGGACGGACGGCTTAATGTAACGCTGATTAACCACATCGGCGACATCGGTCCATGCGTGGCCTGTGCCGCAATGAAAGGCACGCGAAAAATCATCATAGCAAGGCTGTTCGCGGGTTTTGCCGCCATGCTGGAGCAGGTCAAACACATGCAGGCTGGCCGATAGGTTGCGCTTTAGCTGCCCATAAGCGGCAATGCCCAGCCCTATATAACGGCTGGTTTGTTGCAAGGTTGCCTTATAGCCATTGTCAAAATGCAGGGGCATATCAAGCCGCAAGCGCGGCGTGTTGTAAATGTTCAGCGCGGTTTTGACATTAAAATGCACGCGGGTGCTTTCATAAAAGCTGGTTACGTCATAATGCGTTCCATTATAGGCGGTGAAAAAACCCGACCAAACCGGCGCGATAAGATGATTGCTTTCGGCCTGTATATAAGTAATGCGTTGCATAGCGGCTTGGGCAAATTCATCAGCTTTCGCATGGGGCGCACTGCCCACGCCTAGCAAAAGCCCGCATAGAAAAAGAAATATATGTTTCATCATCACGTCTCCTATTACCTTGCTCGCACCCGCCCAATCGGGGAGAGTGCGTTTAGCACATTGAGCTTGCCATGCCCGAAAATGCTATCTACGCCCGGTGCGCCTAAATCATCTGCCGTTTGCAACAGCACTTGCTTGAGGGCTGGGCCGTCTAAATTAGGAAATTTATGCCGCACCAGTGCCGCCGCTCCCGCCACACGGGGGGCGGAAAAAGATGTGCCTGCCTCATCGCCTTTATCCAAAACATCATCATGGGCGACCATATAATCATTACCCATTGTGCCAGCCGTCACTGAATAGGGGGCGATGCGGTTTGAACCATCATCTACCACCGCGCCAACAAAAACCATCCGTGCGCCCGCCGCGCTGTCACCATCATCGCGTAATTGTTTGAGCGTTGCCGCTTCTAAATTGCAAGCTGAAATACCGCCAGAACATTCTGCGCCGAAATTCCCCGCCGACCAGACAAAAAGCATATTGCGGTCATAACTGCCCGATTTGTCTAATCCTTGCGCTACATTGAGCAAAACTTGTTCGTTTTTATATGACGCAATATCGTTTTGCCATTCGGTGAGAGACGCTAAGCCCGGACTGCCCGAACATGTGCCATCATCATAGCGTTCCGACCCCCATGAATTATTAACAATGTGATAGCCATTTTGGTTAAAATGATTATAGGCACTTGTTACTTGGTTGCGCCGTGTGGCTTCCGTGACGGAGCAACTAAAAGTCATTTGTCGGGCGGAGTGGTCAATTTCGGGAGCGACTTGAAATGTCACCAAGCGGGTTAAGCCGCCATGACTTTTAAACGTGGGAATTCCTTCGGGGGCAAAGAGTATGTCTCTGGTTTGGAAATCATCTAAATGGCCGACTTTCACGCCTTTGCCTGTCCAGCCCGAACGCCATGCGGCATCGGCTCTTGTGTCGCGTGTGGCAATCAAAGATTGTGAATTAATTTGATTGAGAAAATCAGCTTGCGGAATAGCTTTAAGTTGTTGGATTTGAGACGAAGTTAGCGTGTCAGAAAATTCCGCCTCGTAAAATGTCCGAAAGCCGTCCACAGCATCCGCAAAATTGGACGGCGTGCCTTGCGTGCTGTCATAAGGAAAGGGAGCAGATGCGGCAGGGCTGGTGCTGGTTTTAGAACCACCGCCCCCGCCGCCACCGCAAGCGGCGAGCATGGTTGTTGCCATAATGATGGTGAAAATTTTTTTTGAAAACAGGGCGTTCATTTTTGCCTCCTCTATATTGTTGAGCGTCCGACTCCACAGAGGTGCCGGGCTGTTGTATCAACTTATCCAGTAGAAAAGAAGCCCCGCCTTTTTCCCAAAGGGTGTTCTATCGGGCAGGCAACCCGACATAGGGCTGCACTGGATAAAGTTGATACACTGGAAAATTAGAACGGATTGCGCCTGCTTGGCAAGCCTTAATAAACTTGCCGCTACTTTGTTAAAGTGGATAACTTGTTTCATTTTCATTGCCTGCCTTTCATGGTTGCGCCCGCACCCGCCCGATAGGGGACAGGGCGTTGGGGATACTGAGTTTGCCATAGCCATATGTGGCATCGGGGCCATCTGTGCCGGGCGCACCCGTGCTGGCGTCAAGGTCAATGGCGGTTTGTAGTAAAACCTGTTTTAATTGCGGGCCAGTGAGATTGGGAAATTTATGCCGCACCAAAGCCGCCGCCCCCGTTACACGCGGGGCGGCAAAAGATGTGCCAGCCCCATCACTGCGTGAGAAAATATCATCATGGGCGACAATATAATCTTCAGGCAATAGCCCTGCCGCATGCGAATAGCTGGCCAGCGCATTCGTGTCGGGGTCGTCATCTGTGTCATCGGCCAATGCGCCGACAAATATAATTCTATCGCCCGCATCGGCCATTGTGGTCACGCCATTGGCATCGGTTTGGGCGCGGAGACTCAAAAGCGCGGCGGCGCGTAATTTACACCCGCTTGTGTGATGCGGGCAATTCACCGCCGCATTGCCCGCACTCATAACCACTAAAAGATTTGCGTTATAAGTATCTGACAAACGGCTGGGCAAAGCATATTTCAAAAAAGTTTGGTCAGCACTTTGCGCCGCAACAATCGCGTCCCATTGGGCTTGGGTACGCAGGCGCGGATTGGGAACAGCACTACAGCCATCACTATTATATCGGTTTAAGCCAAAAGAGGCGTTGAGAATGTGAAAGCCATTGGTGTTAAAATAATCAAAAGCGTCACTCATTTGCCCCGCTTGGCGGCCTGTGCAAAATAAATCAATTTGGCGTTGGCTATAGCTCGCCTCTGGGGCGATTTGCGTATAAACCGCCCGCACAAATTGGCCATGGCTAAATTGGTCGGCGGCAAAACGGCCTATGCGAATGGTGGGGAGCAGGAAATTATCCAAATGACCAATTTTCACACCCTTGCCCGTCCAGCCTTCTTGCCATGCCATCGCCGCGCCTGTATCGCGCACGGCTATGGGTAAATTATCGGCATCAAATGTTTGATTATAAGTTTGCAATATGCTGGTCACAGCGGCGTGGGCGTTCATCACATTAGATGGTTCACCAAAATTGGTGAAATCATAACCCGCAGGTGCGGTCACGCCTGTGGGTATGGTTAAAGGCTGGGGCGTGGGGCGCAAAGTTTCGCGCAAAGCGGCCAGCTGGGCTTCAATTTCTGCTTTTTGCGTATTCAGCGCGGCAATTTCAGCCTCGTCCCTTTGCGATGTGGTTTGCAAAGCGGCGAGGCGGGCTTCAATGTCAGCTTTTTGCGTATTGAGCGCGGTAATTTCTTCTTGGCGCGTTTGGGCGATGCGGGTTTGTCCAGCAAGGTCTTCTTTAAGCCGTGCATTTTCCTGCCGCAAACGGGTCAGTTGCGGGTCTTCACCGCCACCCCCACCGCCACCCCCACAAGCGGCCAGCAGAGTTGCGGCGACAATCGCGGCAGTGATTTTTTTTACGAATAAAGCGTCCACTTGCGTCCCTCTTAAATTCAACCCGTGCCGCCAACTGTCAGCCCGTCTATTCGCAAAGTCGGCTGGCCAACGCCTACAGGCACACCTTGCCCGTCCTTGCCGCAAGTGCCAATGCCTTCATCTAATTGCATATCATTGCCTATCATAGAAATGCGTTGCATGGTTTCCGCGCCCGTGCCGATAAGGGTCGCGCCTTTAAGCGGCGCACCGAGCGTGCCATTTTTAATTTCATAAGCCTCGGTGCAGGAAAAAACAAATTTGCCGGAAGTAATATCCACCTGCCCGCCGCCAAAGCTGGTGGCGTAAATGCCATTTTGCACCGATTGAATAATTTCCTCCGGCGTTTTATCGCCCGATGGCATATAGGTGTTGGTCATGCGCGGCATGGGCTGGCACGCAAAACTTTCCCGCCGCCCATTGCCCGTTGGCTGCATGCCCATGAGCCGTGCATTCATACGGTCTTGCATCAGCCCGCATAAAATGCCGTCTTCAATAAGGGTGGTTTGACTGCTCGGCGTGCCTTCATCATCAATGGTCAGCGAGCCGCGCCTGTCGGCTAATGTGCCATCATCAATTACGGTCACGCCTTTAGCTGCGACCCGTTCGCCCATGCGGCCTGAAAACACAGAAGTTTTTTTGCGGTGAAAATCGCCTTCTAGCCCATGCCCAACCGCTTCATGGAGCAGAATGCCCGGCCAGCCCGCGCCCAGCACCACATCCATTTCACCCGCAGGGGCGGCAATCGAGTCTAAATTCACCAAAGCGGCGCGTAAGGCTTCATCCACTTGGCTTTGCCAATTTTCTTCGGCCAACCATTGGGCATAGCCCGCCCGTCCGCCGCGTCCGCAATGGCCAGATTCTTGGCGGTCGCCTTCGCCCACCACAATGGACACATCAAGGCGCACCAAAGGGCGGGTGTCAAAAACGGGTGGCGCATCGGGACGTAAAATCGCCACTGCCTGCCACGACCCCGCAAGGGAAATGGACACTTGCCGCACACGATTATCTTTAGCCCGCGCATAGGCGTTGATTTTTTCCAACAAAGCGAGCTTATCGCCAAAGCCTTCCCCGTCTAGCGGATTATCGCCGACATAAAGAGCTTTGCCCGCCGCCTGCGGGGCATCGGCCCATTGGCCTGTATGCCCCGATAAAACGGGCGATAGGGCTTTGGCGGCGCGTTGAATGGCAGGGGCGGAAATATCTGTGGCATGGGCAAAGCCCGTTGCCTCGCCCGCCACCGCCCGCAGGCCAAAGCCTTGTCCGGTGTCAAAACTAGCCGCTTTGAGGCGGTTATCATCAAAAGCAAAATGCTCCGATAGGGTATATTCTAAAAATAATTCGCCATCATCCGCCCCTTTCAGCGCAGCTTGGGTCAGCTGCAGGGCGCGGGCTTCATCCACGCCCTGATTGTCTGAATCAGGATTGAAAAACAAGGCTTTCGGGTCGGGTGCAGTCATTATATAGCTCCTATCATCCGCCCAATTTGCCCCGTCTGGGCGGGTGAAACAAGGCGAAATTAAATGCCCCCGCCTTTTGCCACCCAATAGGGGGTGGGCATTGTGTCGCAGATGCGCTCAGAGGCGCAATCCTTTATGGGATTTTTTCCCATTTCGTGCTTATAATTAGAGCCGAATCTCCCCTTAAACCAAGGGGGGTATGGATATTAATGAAGGTGGATTTTAAGACTATGCGCTTGCCTATCAATTTTTCTTTCCGTTTTGTTTTATCCCCTATAATTTTGATAGGGGTTTTGCTGACCCCCGCTTTGGCGGCGCAGCCCGAACCATGGCAGTTAGGCTTCCAACCCGCCGCTTCCAATATGATGGAACGGGTGACATCTTTTAATGATTTTCTGCTGATATTAATGACGGGCGTGACACTGCTTGTTTTGTTTTTACTGCTGTTCATTATGGTGCGCTTTAATGCGAAAGCCAATCCTCAGCCGTCAAAAACCAGTCACAATACATGGCTGGAAGTGATATGGACGGCCATTCCCATTTTGATTTTGGTGGTGATTGCCATTCCTTCTTTCCGCCTTCTGCACGACCAAGAAACCATTCCCGAAATTGATATGACGGTCAAAGCCATTGGCTATCAATGGTATTGGGGTTATGAATATCCCGACCATGGCAATTTTGCTTTTGATGCCATTATGGTTGAGGAAGAAGATTTGCAAAGCGGCCAGCCGCGTTTGCTGGCCACGGATAATGCACTGGTTGTGCCGGTCAACACCACTGTGCGGGTGATTGTCACGGCGGCGGATGTTATTCATAGCTGGACGATACCCGCCTTTGGGAGCAAGGTGGACGCCATTCCGGGGCGGCTTAATGAAACATGGTTCCGTGCGGAAAAAACCGGCACTTATTATGGCCAATGTTCTGAGCTTTGCGGGATTCGCCACGCCTTTATGCCGATAATGGTTAAGGTGGTAGAAAAAGATGCTTTTGACGCTTGGGTGGCGCAAGCGAAAATTGAATTTGCCGCGCATGAAACAGGCACGATGCGCTTGGCCTCATCACAATAGCGGCGCAATTATCGGAGAGAAAAATGGCAACGGATATGACAGCACAAGATGACGACCAGCATGACGCCCATCCAACAGGGTGGAAGCGTTATCTTTACTCAACCAATCACAAAGATATTGGCACCATGTATCTGATATTCGCCATTATTGGCGGTATTATTGGTGGGGCGATGTCGGTTTTAATGCGGATGGAATTGCAAAGCCCGGGCGATGGAATTTTGGGCGGCGATTATCATTTATTTAATGTGCTGGTGACGGGTCACGGGCTTATCATGGTGTTTTTTGTTGTCATGCCCGCCGTGATTGGCGGCTTTGGCAACTGGTTTGTGCCAATTATGATTGGTGCGCCCGATATGGCCTTTCCGCGTATGAATAATATCTCCTTTTGGCTTTTGCCTGTCGCGCTGATTTTGCTGGTCACATCTATTTTCGTAGAAGGCCCGCCGGGCAATACAGGCGTAGGCGGCGGCTGGACGGTTTATCCGCCGCTTTCCACCACCGCCCAACCCGGGCCGGCAATGGATTTGGCTATTTTCTCGCTACATGTGGCCGGTGCGTCTTCTATTTTGGGCGCGATAAATTTCATCACCACGATTTTGAATATGCGTGCGCCGGGCATGACTATGCACAAAATGCCGCTTTTTGTTTGGTCTTTGCTGGTCACGGCGTTTTTATTGCTGATGACTCTGCCCGTGCTGGCTGGAGCCATTACCATGTTGCTGACCGACCGCAATTTCGGCACAACATTTTTTGACCCCGCAGGCGGGGGTGACCCGATTTTATATCAGCATTTATTTTGGTTTTTCGGACATCCAGAAGTTTATGTGCTTATTCTGCCCGGCTTTGGCATTGTGTCGCACATTGTATCCACCTTTTCGCGCAAGCCCGTTTTTGGCTATCTCGGCATGGCCTATGCGATGGTGACGATTGGCGGGGTGGGGTGCATTGTGTGGGCGCATCACATGTTCACAGTGGGCATGTCGTTTAACGCGCAAGCCTATTTTTCTGCCGCAACGATGGTCATTGCTGTGCCAACGGGGATTAAAATTTTCTCATGGCTGGCGACCATGTGGGGCGGCTCTATTCAATTCCGCACGCCTATGGTGTGGGCGATTGGCTTTATTTTCCTCTTTACGCTGGGCGGCGTCACAGGTGTGATGATGGCCAATGCAGGTGTGGACCGCGCTTACCACGACACATATTTCATTGTCGCGCATTTCCATTATGTGCTGTCACTGGGGGCGGTTTTTGCCATTTTCGCGGGCTGGTATTATTGGTTTAGCAAAATGTTTGGCGTGAATTATTCTGAATTTATCGGCAAGTTGCATTTTTGGGTGACATTCATTGGCGTGAATTTGGTTTTCTTCCCACAGCACTTTTTAGGGCTGGCGGGTATGCCGCGCCGCTATGCCGATTACCCCGATGCCTATGCGGGGTGGAATATGGTTTCTTCCATTGGCAGTTACATTTCCGCTTTTGGCGTGCTGATATTTTTATTCGGCGTGTTCCATGCTTTTGTGCGCGGTGAAAAGGCCGACAATAATCCATGGGGCGAGGGCGCGACCACTTTGGAATGGACGCTTAGCTCGCCGCCGCCTTTCCACCAATTTAGTAAACTGCCGAAAATCAAATAGGGGGCTTTGATGGATAATGCCGTTCAAAATCACCCGCCTCTCACCCGTGCAGATGCGGCCACAGCGGCTGATTATTTTGAATTGCTCAAACCCCGTGTCATGTCGCTGGTGGTTTTCACCGCGCTCATTGGTATGATTGTCGCCCCGCAGGGTGTGCATCCGATTATGGCTTTTGCTGGTTTGGTGTTAATTGCCGCAGGGGCAGGTGCGTCGGGGGCGTTAAATATGTGGTATGATGCCGATATTGACGCGCAAATGACGCGCACAAAAAGCCGTCCCATTCCATCAGGGCGCGTAGAGCGCGGCGCGGCTTTGTCTTTTGGCTTATGGCTGGCGGGGCTGTCGGTTTTTTGCTTGGGCGTTTTTATCAGCTGGGCGGCGGCGGGATTGCTCGCCTTTACTATTTTCTTTTATGCGGTGGTTTATACCATGTGGCTCAAACGCGCCACGCCGCAAAATATCGTTATTGGCGGGGCGGCGGGGGCTTTTCCGCCCGTCATAGGCTGGCTGGTTGCGGGCGGGGCGTTGAGCCTTTATCCGATAGTGCTATTTGCCATTATCTTTTTTTGGACGCCGCCGCATTTTTGGGCTTTGGCTTTGCTTAAATCGCGTGAATATAGCGCGGCGGGGGTGCCTATGTTGCCCGTGACGGCAGGTGAACGCCATACACGGGCGCAAATTTTGCTTTACGCACTGGTGCTGGGCGCGGTGGCCATGTTGCCCTTCGCGCTCGGCTTTGCCGGATTATTTTACGCCCTTTGTGCGGGGGTGCTGAATGTGATTTTTATCGCGCTGGCCGCATGGCTTTTCTGTGCCAGTGAAACGGAATGGCGGCGGGCATCGGGTTTGCTTTTTGCTTATTCCATTTTTTACTTATTTTTGCTTTTCGCCGCTTTGCCGGCAGATATGTTAATAGGATAGGGCGATGGATAAAAAGTCAAAACCGCAAGACACACCCATTTGGAGCGCGGGCTTATTAGCCACTCGCCGCGCCCGTGCGCGGATTACGGGTCTGTTGCTTGGCGGCTTTGTGGTGCTGTTTTTTCTCGTAACCATTATTCGGCTGGGCGATAATGCCGCCGATATATTTAACCGACCGCTTTAAGGCAAAAGATGAGTGATAGGGCAAATAAAATAAAACAAACGCGGCGCACTTTGGGGCTGTGCTTTGGCGTGCTGTTTGTGATGGGCGGGCTGGTGGCCGCTTCTGTGCCGCTTTATGATTTATTTTGCCGCGTCACGGGCTATGGCGGCACAACCCAAAGGGCAGAAATCGCGCCTATAGTCAAAGGTGAGCGCGTGATACGCATTGAATTTGATGCGGGCGTGAGCCGTGCCATGCCATGGCAGTTTGAAGCCCCGCCCGATATAAATGTGAAAATTGGTGAAACGGGGCTGGCCTTTTACACCGCCCATAATCCGACCGATAAAGCCATTACTGGCACGGCGAGCTTTAATGTTGTGCCGCAAAAGGCGGGGGCTTATTTTTCTAAAATTGAGTGCTTTTGTTTTACCGATCAGGTTTTACAATCCGGCCAGACGGTTGAAATGCCCGTGACTTTTTTCATTGATCCAGAAATTGTCAATGATGCGGAAATGAATGATGTGAAAACCATCACGCTTTCTTATACATTTTTCAAAACAAAACAGGTGGCCGATAAATCGCCCGCCGCCCCGAAAGGATGAAAGGGAAAATATCATGGCTGATGCACATGCTAAAAATCACGATTACCATTTAGTTAATCCAAGCCCGTGGCCATTTATCGCGTCTGTTTTCGCGCTTATTTTAACCATTGGCGCGGTGCTGTCATTTCACGATTATGGTTCATGGATTTTATATATTGGTTTGGCTGGCATGCTTTATGTGATGTATGGCTGGTGGCGCGATGTGGTGCGCGAAGCCAATGGCGGCGACCATACGCCAGTGGTGCAACTGCACTTGCGCTATGGCATGATTATGTTCATTGTTTCTGAAGTGATGTTTTTTGTCGCGTGGTTTTGGGCATATTTTGATGCCAGCCTTTTCCCGGGCGAGCTGGCGCAAGTGTCACGCACGGAGCTAACAGGCGGGGTTTGGCCGCCCAAAGATATACAAACTTTTGACCCATGGCATTTACCGCTTATCAATACGCTGATTTTGCTCACTTCTGGCACAACGGTGACATGGGCGCATCATGCTTTGCAAAATGGTGACCGCAAGGGGCTGAAATGGGGGTTGGCTTTGACCATTGCGCTGGGCGCGTTGTTTTCTGCCTTTCAGGCTTATGAATATGCCCATGCGGGTTTTGGTTTTTCGGGTCATATTTATGGCGCGACTTTTTACATGGCAACGGGTTTTCACGGCTTTCATGTGATTGTCGGCACGATTTTCCTATTGGTTTGTTTTATCCGCGCTTTGCGCGGTGATTTTACCAAAGAGCAACATTTTGGTTTTGAAGCCGCCGCATGGTATTGGCATTTTGTTGATGTGGTTTGGCTGTTCCTCTTTGTGGTGATTTATGTTATCGGCGCGGGCAGTGGTGCGGCGCATTAAATGGCCAATTAAATGAAAAATAAATTGCGCTTGCGGGTTTTGCCGAGCCTTTTTCTGCTTGCCATTTTGCCCGTTTTGCTTGGGCTAGGCCATTGGCAAATGCAAAGGCGCGATTGGAAAGAAAATTTACTTGCCCGCATTGAAGCGCGGTTGCACGCCTCGCCTATGGCTTTGCCGCCCATAACAAATTGGCCGCACATGACTCGCAATAGTTACGAGTATCGCCGCGTATATGCGACGGGGCAATTTGACCATGCCAAAGCGCAGTTTTGGCACAGCCCGCCCGTTAATGGCCAGAAGGGGGCGCAGATTATCACCCCTTTTATGTTAACAAGCGGCGGCGTGGTGCTGGTTAATCGTGGCTTTGTGCCAGATGGGGGGCGTGATGCGATACGCCAAGAGGCGGGGGTACAAAACATTTCTGGCCTTTTGCGCTGGCCCGCCAAGCGGCGTATCTTTGACCCGCCCGATGAGCCGCATCATAATTTCTGGTTTGTGCGCGATATTGACGCAATGGCCGCCAATATGGGGATTGATAATGCGGCGGGGTTTTTTATCAATGCAGATAAAAGCACGGCGGCGGGTTTCCCGCTAGGCGGGCAGACGCGGCGACACTTTCCCAATCGCCATTTGGAATATGCGCTGACATGGTATGGGCTTGCTTTGATATTTGTGGTTATATTTATTCTGTGGCATATCAGGCCGCCTGATGCGGGGCAAAATAAAGGGTAAGGCGAAGGTGAAATATATCAGCACAAGGGGCGCGGCACCCATTTTGAATTTTGAAGAAACATTACTGGCCGGGCTGGCCAGTGATGGTGGGCTTTATGTGCCGCAAAGCTGGCCGCAAATCGCGCCCGACCGCATAGCTGCTTTTGCGGGCAAGCCTTATGCACAAGTTGCTTTTGAAGTGCTTGCGCCTTTTATTGGTGGAGAAATTGCCGATGCCCGTTTGCAGGAAATTATCAACGAGTCTTATGCGTGTTTTGCCCATAAAGATGTCGCCCCGCTTGTGCCATTAAATGGGCGCGAATATGTGCTGGAACTTTTCCACGGGCCGACTTTGGCTTTTAAGGATATTGCCATGCAGCTCCTTGCCCGTTTGATGGATGAAATTCTTGCCCAGCGCAAACAACGCGCCACCATTGTCGGCGCGACGTCGGGCGATACGGGCGGGGCGGCGATTGAAGCCTTTGGCGGGCGCGAGGCCATAGATGTTTTTATTTTTTACCCCGAAGGGCGCGTGTCAGATGTTCAGCGCAAGCAAATGACCACGCCTGCCCATAGCAATGTTCACGCCATTGCCGTGCAAGGCACATTTGATGATTGTCAGGCATTGGTGAAGGCCATGTTTAATGATGCCGATTTTCGCCAAAGCGTGCATTTGGCCGGAGTGAATTCTATCAACTGGGCGCGGGTGATGGCGCAGGTGGTTTATTATTTCACCTCTGCTGTGCAAATTGGTGCGCCGCAAAAGCCCGTTGCCTTTTGTGTGCCGACAGGTAATTTTGGCGATATTTTCGCTGGCTTTGTCGCCGCGCAAATGGGACTGCCTATAGGCGGGCTGATGATTGCCACGAATGTGAATGATATTTTAGTTCGCGCTTTGGAGACGGGCATTTATGCGATTGGCGATGTGGTCGCCACTGCCAGCCCCAGCATGGATATTCAAATATCGTCTAATTTTGAACGCTTGCTGTTTGAAGCCTCTGGCCGCAATGCCGCGCTGGTCGGTGGATTGATGGACGACCTTGCGGCGCAAAAGCAATTTACCTTGCCGCCTGATTTGCTGGCGCAAATTAAAAAACATTTTTCTGCTATGCGGGTGGACGAAACCCAAATGGCCGACACCATGCGGCGGATAAAAAATGAAAATGGCATGGTGCTAGACCCCCATTCGGCCATTGGTGTGGCGGCGGCTCAGCATTTTGACTTGCCCGACACAATGCCGATTGTGTCTTTAGCCACCGCCCATGCGGCGAAATTTCCAGATGCGGTCAAAAAAGCATGCGGCCAAGCCCCTGCCGCGCCGCCGCGCATTGGGGATATAATGCAAAAGCCCGAACGCACAGATTTGCTCGCCAATGATTTAGCCACCGCGCAAAATTATATTTTACAAAAATCGGGCAGGGTGTCCGCATGAGTTTGCGCTCTATTCTTTTTGGCGTGCTTTTGGCGGTTTTCAGCGCGGGGATTTTCGCGCCCATGCCCGCCCGTGCCGTTGATGCGGTTTTGGTGAGCGATGAATTGCGCGTGATGAATTTAACCCGCAATATAAAACGCATTGCCCCGCATTGGCATGAATTTGCTGTGCAGAATACGGGCAAAGCACCCGTTGATTTTCATTTGCTTATTTCAAAGCGCGATATTTTTCACAACGCGCTTTTAGGCCGCCCGTCAGATAAAGTCCAAACCTATCCCTTGCGGCTTATTGCGTCAGATGATTCAGAAATGATTGCCCAGCGTGACCAGCCGCGCCAATTTAACATTGCTTTGCAGGCGGGCGAGATAAAACGTTTTGTGCTTGTTGGCGATATTGGTTCACGGCTTGGCTTTTGGGCGTGGCGTGCGCCTTATCAAGAAATTATGGCCGAACGTTATGCCATATTCCAAACCCTTTTGCTGGCTGGCCTTACCATTTTGGTTTTGGCGTGCCTGCCTGTGGTTATGCAAAGCCCGCGCAAAAGGCTGGCTTTTCCGCCCATTATCGCGCTTATTGTCATTGTTTTAATGGGGTTGCGCTGGCATTTATGGCCAGTCATTTCCAGCCCTGATAATGTGCTTTTTGCTTTGCGTTTTATGTTTCTCATATTGGGCGTGGCGATTTTTTTCGGCCATCGGGCGGTGTTATATATGCCTTGGGTGGAACGGCGTTATTGGCGCAGTGTGGTTTTATTGGCCGATATTATTTTGCTTTTGGCGATGGTCGGATGGGTTGTTTTATATTTCCGTCCATTTTTTATGGGCGTGGCGACGGTTGAAATTTTAGAACTCACCTTTGTGCTTGCGCCCGCCATTTTATGTTTAGCCGCAATTTTATCTTATCGTTTCGCCGAGCCTAAGCCGAGCCGGAATCGGAACTCAGTTTTGCCAAATCAATCCCCATAAGTGCCATGCCTGCTTCATATTTGCGCTCTGGTGTGATGGAAAAAATTAAATCAGCATTAAATGGGCAGACGAGCCACGCATTTTCTTGCAATTCTTGCTCAAGCTGGTTCGCGCTCCAGCCCGAATAGCCCAAAATGGTCAGCGCGTTAGCAATGCGCGAAGGCGAGCAAAGCATTTCCAGCACATCTAAAGTTGCCGTCACCCCAATTTGTTCATTCGCGCTGGTTGCCGTGCTTTGGCCTTGATAAGCCCCATCATGCAACACAAAGCCGCGCCCCGTATCCACTGGCCCGCCAATAAAAACAGGCGCATTGGGAGCCATTTCAGCTTGCGGCAATTTAAGGCTTTCAACAATATCCGATAGGGTGATGTCCTCAGCCGGTTGGTTGATAACAAAACCCATCGCGCCTTGCTCATTATGTTCGTGCAAATAAAGAACCGTATGGTCAAAATGCGGCCCGCCCATGCCGGGCATGGCCAGCAATAAAGAGCCAGCCAGTGTTTTTCCCTCTTCTTGCGAAAATGCCATAAGGCAACACTACTCCCAATAAGACTGAGGGGCAAATGCGGAAATAGATGCAATTTAAGAAAAATGGCCTATGCTAGGGGCATGAGCGTGTTTCCTTTAATCCCCATAGCGGCGATAAGCCGTATTTTGCTTATGGTTTTGGCATTTTTCGCCGTCATACCGCCCGTTTTGGCCAATAATATGCTGGTCAGCGCGTGGCAGGAAAAAGGCGCGTTGCGCGGGCGGCTGTTTTTATCGCCCTTGCCCGATGGGCGCGTGGGCGCGGGGCTGGAATTAAAAATGGCCGCTGGTTGGCATACTTATTGGAAAAATCCGGGCGCGTCGGGCATCAGCCCCAGCTTTGATTGGACGGGCAGTGCTAATTTCAAACCCCTCACGCCGCTTTTTGAAGCCCCTTTGCGTTTTAAGGATATGGTTGGTGATTATTTCGGTTATCAAAGCCGCACCATTATTGCTTTGCCGTTAAAACCTGTGCGGACGAAAAATATCGCCGAGCTGCCTGAAGCCGAACGCCCGCCCAATGCCAAAGCGGGGGAATTGGCTTATAGCAATATGCCCTTGCGGCGCGGCGAGCAAATGCACGTTAAACTTAAAGTGGATTTAGGCGTGTGCCGTGATATTTGCTTGCCCGTGCAATTTAATTTTACCCTTGCCGCCGATATGGCCGCGCTGGCAAAAGCAGACCCGCGCCTTGCTTTATTATTGCGCCAATCTTTTCGCCGTCACCCCATGCCTGCGGATGAAAATTTGCAACTGGCCAGCCTGACTTATGATGGCGTGGCCTTGAATATGGTGGTCACGGGGCGCGATTTGAAAAATCCTGATGTGATTATTGCGGGCGCACCTTTAGATATGTTTGACCGCCCGCATATTTTAGGCCGTGACCGACAGGCTTTTCTGCTTACTATGCCCGCCCAAGCGGGGCTGGATATGCCCTTTATTGGCCGCGCTTTGGAAATTATTTTGCGCGATGGCAACCGTGCGGTGCGCCAAACTATGCGCGTGGCTCCGCCTGATGTGCAAAATTAGGGGCGGGTGTAAAAGAATTCGGTGCTTTTCTTTTTCGCCTTGCGCGGATATAGTGGCCGCATAAATAAATAAGGGAGAAAATCATGCCTATTTCAGTTTCTGCCAAATTGCCCGATGTGACTTTCATGCACATGTCCGATGCAGGCCCTGCGCCGCTTTCCACAGCAGATGTTTTTGCAGGTAAAACGGTCGCGCTTTTTGCTTTGCCCGGCGCGTTCACGCCCACTTGCTCTAACCAGCATTTGCCCGGCTATGTGAAAAATGCCGATGCATTACGCGCAAAAGGCGTGGACACGATTGTGTGCCTATCGGTCAATGATGCTTTTGTGATGGACGCATGGGGCAAGCAACAAAATGTCGGCGGCAAGGTGATGATGCTGGCCGATGGCAATGGCGATTTCACCCGCGCCATTGGTTTGGAAATGGACGGCACAGGTTTTGGCATGGGGCAACGCTCTTTGCGCTATTCTATGTTGGTGCGCGATGGGGTGGTGGAAAAGCTCAACATTGAAAGCAATCCGGGCGAAGCCAAAGAGTCAGGTTCTGAAACTTTGCTCAGCCAAATTTAACTGCGCTAAATTTTAACCATTTTGATAATCGGCCATGCCTTGATTGGCCAGCGCGTCAGCGCGTTCATTGCCTTCATCGCCCGTATGGCCGCGCACCCATTCCCATTTTATTTTATGCTGTTGGGCATGTGCGTCTAGCTCTTGCCATAAATCAACATTTTTCACTGGCTTTTTGCTGGCGGTTTTCCAGCCGCGTTTTTTCCAGCCGTCCAGCCATTCGGTAATGCCTTTCATCACATATTCAGAATCTGTCACCAATGTCATTTCCGCCCCCTTTGGCACGGCCTTTAGGGCTTCAATCGCCGCCCGCATTTCCATGCGATTATTGGTTGTGTCTGCTTCGCCGCCGCATAATTCACGCGGCGTGCCATTTTCAATAATTAACACACCCCAGCCGCCCGGCCCGGGATTGCCTGAACATGCTCCATCGGTGTAAATGCGTATCGCCATCACCGCTCCTAATCGCTTATGCCATAATCTTGCGGGCGGGTGACTTTCTTATGAAAGCGCAAACGGCGCAAATAATCCATCGGGTCTTTTGGACGAACCAATGCGTCTTCTACTTGATGAAGATGGTCATAAAGCCGTGTGAGCAAAAAGCGCATCGCCGCCCCGCTGGCCAAAACGGGCAGGGCAGCAATTTCTTCTTGCGAAAGCGGGCGCACAGCGCGATAGGCTTCAAATAAAGCATGGGCTTTGGTGATATTAAAATTCACATCTGGCTCAAAACACCACGCATTAAGCACAATGGCCAAATCATAAGCGAGCATATCCGTGCAGGCGAAATAAAAATCAATCATGCCAGAAAGTTTCGCACCCACAAAAAACACATTATCCATAAATAAATCCGCATGGATAATGCCTTGCGGCAAATCTTTCGGCCAGTCGCGCTGAATACGGGAAAGTTCGGTTTCAATATCCGCGCCCAAATTGGGTTGCACCTCATCGGCGCGGGCTTTGCATTGGTCAAACAGCCACTGCCAGCCTTTAAGCGAAAGTTCATTTTCGCGCTGCATGGTGAAATCTTGCCCCGCAAGGTGCATTTGCGCCAATGCTTTGCCCAATGCGCGGCAATGTTCCACATCAGGGCGGCGCACGCTCATACCATCTAAAAAGCTGATAATCGCCGCCGGACGCCCCGCCAGTTCTGACAACACGTCGCCATCTTTACGCACAATCGGCACGGGGCAGGCAATGCCCTTGCTCGCCAAATGGTTTTTTAATTGCAAGAAAAACGGCAAATCCGCCTTTTTCACCCGCTTTTCATAAAGGGTGAGAATATAGCGGTCTTTATCTGTGTGCAGAAGATAGTTAGAATTTTCCACCCCCTCAGCAATGCCTTTGAAGCTGCGCGGCACCCCAATATCGTAAAGCGCGAGCAATGCGTTTAATTCAGCATCAGAAACTTGAGTATAAACAGCCATTAACACGCCTCATCATTTGGGGGGTTGCGTAATTGGCGCGGCAATTTGAATTCAATCATTTCCTGTGCAATGCGATTTTCGCGCCGTGTGAGATTAAAATGTGTTTCAAGAAAATCAATCACCCCATTGACCAAATTTTCTGGCGCGGATGCGCCCGCCGTTAGCCCTAAGGATTTAATGCCTGCTAATTCGTTAATGTCAATATCTTCCGCGCCCGTAATGAGCTTTGAAAATTTGCACCCCATGCGCCCGCCCAATTCCATCAGCCGCATGGAATTAGATGAATTGGCCGCGCCAATCACAAAAAGCGCGTCCACCTGTGCGCCTATGGCCTTGACCGCATTTTGCCGATTGGTGGTGGCATAGCAAATATCTTGCTTATGCGGGCTACGGATTTTGGGAAAACGTTGCTTGAGTGTAGCAATAATTTCTGCCGTATCATCTACCGATAAAGTGGTTTGGGTCAGATAGGCAAGGTTATCTGCATCACGCACTTTAATTTGCGCCGCATCTTCTATCGTTTCAATCAGTCTAATACTGCCTTTGGGCAGCTGTCCCATTGTGCCATCCACTTCGGGGTGGCCGGCGTGGCCGATAAGCAAAATATCCCGCCCTTCAGCGTGGTGGCGTTCGGCTTCAATATGCACCTTAGAAACAAGCGGGCAGGTTGCGTCTAGCCAATTTAGCCCGCGCTTTTCCGCCGCTAATGGCACAGATTTTGGCACCCCATGGGCGGAAAAAATCACATGCCCGCCTTGCGGCACTTGGTCAATTTCATCAACAAAAACCGCACCCTGTGCTTCCAGCCCTGCAACCACATGGCGGTTATGGACAATTTCATGGCGCACATAAACGGGTGCGCCATATTTGGCCAGTGCTAGGGCAACAATTTGCACGGCACGGTCCACACCGGCACAAAAGCCCCGCGGGGCGGCCAGCACCAGTTCCAATTCAGGCTTTTGTTCCATTATTGTTTCCATTTAAGGGCATTATCTCTTGCTTATACCTTAAATATCACTTGAAATGAAAAACTTCATGGACTTTATTTAGGCCTCATAGGGATTCATAATGTCATCAGCTTTTTTTCGTTTTGCCACTTTATTTACCGCCCTGTCTTTTCTGGGGCTGGCGGGTTGCTCTGGTGTTGAATTGGCACGCGGCGATTGTCCCGCAGATGGGGCTTTGGCCGATGCCGAAGGGCTGACTACGCCACGCTATCATGCCGTTTTGACCGATTCGGTTTTGACCTGCCAATTTGACCAAGAGGCGGCGATTTATGAAACCACGCTACGCCTTATTGGTCAGCTTGGCATTTTGGACGCGCCAGAAGAGGACACGCTTAAACTGCCCGTATTTTTGGTGATTTTAGACCCGCAAGATAAAATCCTATTACGCCGCCATGTGGAAATTGAAGTGGATGCGGCGGCCAATCGCTTTGCTTATGATTTTGGCGCGATTGAAATTCAGCCGCAAACGGGCTGGGCGGGGCGCGACTATACGATTTTATATGGCTTTCGGCTGGACGCCGACCAGCTCGCCGCCAATCGGCAGAAACGGCGCAAAAAGCTGGGTTTTTAATTGATTGACCCGCTTTGCGAATCCGCAGAGTTTGAAGCCAACCAGTTGATTTGTGCGGGAGAGATTGATTCTTCAACGCCGAAGGAGCAACCGCCCTCGGAAACTCTCAGGCAAAAGGACCGCATGAAGATGGAACTCTGGAAAGCAAATGGCTTGCAATGGTTGCGGGCGATTTCACCGAAGGGGTAAGGGGCTGTTTGATAAAGCCCTAATCTCTCAGGTTCCGTGACAGAGGAGGGTGTGGTTACGCCGTCTGTGAAGGCGCGGCCTATGCACTCTAAGGGAACGGAATTTGCGGTGGATATAAAATCAGAAACAAAATCAAAACTGGCGGTGCTGCCCGCTAAATCTTTGCCCGAAAAAAAGGAAGCAAAGCAGGCGAGTGATTTAGCCCGCACGCCGCTTTATGATTTGCACCTTGGGCTGGGCGCACGCATGATTGGCTTTGCTGGTTATGAAATGGCTGTGCAATATCCGCTTGGCGTGTTGAAAGAACATTTACATTGCCGCACCAAAGCGGGGCTATTTGATGTTTCGCATATGGGGCAAGCGCGTTTATTGCCAGCACAGGCGGGCGATGATGCGGCGCAATTATTAGAAACGCTTGTGCCGGGCGGGCTGGTAACGCTGAAACAAAATCACATACGTTACACGCAGCTGACCGATGAAGCGGGCGGGATTTTAGATGATTTGCTCGTCACGCGCATGGATAACAGCGTTCGGCTGGTGGTGAATGCGGCACGCAAAGCATTTGATTTCAAACATATTACCCGTGCTTTGGCGGGCAAGGTAATGTTGGAAATTGAAAATCGGGCTTTGCTGGCTTTGCAAGGGCCGCAAGCCGCACGGGTGCTGGCAAAAATTTTCCCCGATATTGATGCGTTGCATTTTATGCAGGCACGAAATTTTTCGTGGCATGGTCACGGCGTGCTTGTGTCGCGTTGCGGCTATACGGGCGAAGATGGTTTTGAAATCGCGCTCGCGCCCGAACAGGCCGAACCTTTTGCGCGGCTTTTGCTGGCTGATGAAAATGTCGCGCCTATTGGTTTAGGGGCGCGGGACAGCTTGCGGCTGGAAGCGGGCTTGTGTCTTTACGGGCAAGATATAGACACCCACACCACGCCCGCCGAGGCTGATTTGGGCTGGTCTATTCCCAAACGCCGCCGCCAAGCGGGTGATTTTCTCGGAGCGGATATAATTAACCAACAGCTGACGCATGGTGCGCCGCGCAAACGAGTTGGGCTGTTGCCGCAAGGCAATGCCCCCGCACGGGCTGGCACGCTGATATGTGACACCCAAGCCCAAGAAATTGGTCGTGTCACTTCGGGCGGTTTTGGCCCGTCTCTCAACCGCCCTGTGGCGATGGGTTACGTCACGGCCAAGCATGCGGAAATTGGCACGCAAGTGCAGTTAATTATTCGCAACAAGGCGCATTTGGCAAAAATTGTCGCTTTGCCATTTGCGCCGCATCAATATGTTCACCAAAAAAGAGGGGCGTGATGAGCAAAAAATTTACCAAATCGCATGAATGGGCTTTATTGCAAGGCGATATGTTGGTTGTGGGCATTACCAATTACGCCCAATCGCAACTTGGCGATGTTGTGTTTGTGGAAGTGCCAAGCACGGGGCAGAAGCTCAATGGCGGCGCAGAAGCGGGCGTGGTGGAAAGCGTCAAAGCGGCCAGCGATATATATATGCCCGTTAGCGGCGAGATTGTGCAAGCCAATGACGCGCTGGCCGAAAACCCCGCATTGGTGAATGAAGCACCCGAAGGGGCGGGTTGGTTTTTCAAAATGAAACCCGACAACCCCGCCGACCTCAACGCGCTTATGGATGAAGCCGCCTATGCCGCTTATATAGAAGGGCTGTCGTGATGCGCTATTTGCCTTTAACCGATGCTGACCGCCAAGCCATGCTCGCCCGCATTGGCGTGGCCAATATAGATGCGCTATTTGCCGATGTGCCACCCGCCGCCCGTCAAGACGCGCTATTGGATTTGCCGCATCATAAAAGTGAAATGCAAGTGGAGCGTCATTTAACGCAAATGGCAGAAAAAAATATCACTGCCAGCACTGTGCCATTTTTTTGCGGCGCGGGCGCGTATAAGCATCACATACCCGCCAGCGTGGATCACATTATTCAGCGTTCGGAATTTTTAACATCTTACACGCCTTACCAGCCAGAGATTACGCAAGGCACATTGCAATATCTGTTTGAGTTTCAAACCCAAGTGGCCGAATTGACGGGCATGGATATTGCCAATGCCTCTATGTATGACGGCTCCACCGCTACGGGTGAGGCGGTGTTAATGGCGCACCGCATTACTAAAAAACGCCGTGCGGTTGTTTCGGGGCGGTTGCATCCTCATTATATGGCGGTGATAGAAAATCTGTCGCAAATGGGCGGCTTTGAGGTCGCACAAATTCCGCCCGCGCCTGACACAAAAGAAGATTTACTGGCTCTCATAGATGAAAACACATCTTGCGTGGTCATTCAAAACCCCGATTTTTTCGGCCATGTGGCTGATTTTAGCCAGCTCGCCGCCGCCGTTCAAGCGCGTGGCGTATTGCTTATTGCGGTTGTGCCAGAAGTGGTGTCGCTTGGCCTGCTTAAACGGCCCGGCGATATGGGCGCGGATATTGTTGTGGGCGAAGGCCAAAGTCTTGGCAATGGGCTGAATTTTGGCGGGCCTTATGTCGGGCTATTTGCGGCGCGGGAAAAATATATGCGTCAAATGCCCGGGCGGCTTTGCGGGCAAACGCAAGACGAAGATGGCCAGCGCGGCTATGTGTTAACCCTTTCCACCCGCGAGCAACATATTCGCCGCGATAAGGCAACCTCTAACATCTGCACCAATTCGGGTCTGTGTGCTTTGGCCTTTACCATTCACATGACGCTTTTAGGCGGGGCGGGTTTGCGGCATCTGGCGCAATTAAACCATGCCCGTGCGGTACAACTGGCCGAACGGCTTTGTGCGGCGGGCCATGTGAAGCTGTTAATGGAAAGTTTTTTCAATGAATTTTCTTTATCTGTGCCAATGTCGGCCAGCACGTTGGTGGACGCGCTTGCCGAGCGGGGCATTTTGGGCGGTGTGCCAGCCAGTCGCTTGCTACCCGATGCGGGGCTAGATAATGTGCTGATTGTCGCGGCCACAGAAATGACCCGCCCCGAAGACATAGAAGCCTATGGGCAAGCCATGCAGGACATTTTATCATGACGGCGCGACAAACTTTTACGGGCAATCAGGGGCTGGACATTGAAGAGCCATTGATTTTTGAAATTGGCGACAAAGATAAAAGCGGCGTGGATTTTGAACCCGTTCCCAATGTGCCGACACGGCTGGGCGATTGTGCCGCCCCAAGCGCGGTTGATTTGCCCGGCCTCAGCGAGCCAGAAACTTTGCGCCATTATGTGCGGCTGAGCCGTAAAAATCATTCCATTGATGCGGGGCTTTATCCGCTTGGCTCTTGCACGATGAAACATAATCCGCGCCTTAATGAAAAGCTCGCCCGCCTTGCGGGTTTTGCTGACATTCACCCTTTGCAACCGCAAAGCACGGTGCAAGGCGCGTTGGCATTGATGGACGCGCTCGCCCATTGGCTGATGCGGCTCACCAATATGCCCGCTGTGGCTTTGTCGCCCAAAGCGGGCGCACATGGCGAGCTATGCGGCATGATGGCCATTCGCGCCGCCATTGAAGCTAAAGGCGAGCTGGCCACACGGCGGCGCGTTTTAGTGCCGGAATCGGCGCATGGCACCAATCCAGCCACCGCCGCCTTGCTTGGCTTTGAGGTGGACGCCATTCCATCTAACAAAGACGGGCGGGTGGATTTGGCCGCGTTCAAAGCAAAGCTCGGCGATGATGTCGCCGCCATTATGTTGACCAACCCCAATACATGCGGGCTGTTTGAGCGCGACATTATCGCCATTGCCGATGCTTTGCACAAAGCGGGCGGTTATTTTTATTGCGATGGGGCGAATTTTAACGCCATTGTTGGCCGCGTTTGTCCGGGCGATTTGGGCATAGATGCGATGCACATTAACTTGCACAAAACTTTTTCCACCCCGCATGGCGGCGGCGGGCCGGGCGCGGGGCCGACAGTTTTGTCGCACCGCTTGGCGGCGTTTGCGCCTTTGCCTTTTGTCGTGGCAGATGAAAATGGTTTTGCATTGGCGGAGCATAGCGACCAAACAGACGCGCAACCCTTTGGCCGCATGACGGCTTTTCACGGCCAAATGGGCATGTATGTGCGCGCGCTGGCTTATATGCTGAGCCATGGCGCGGACGGGCTAAAGCAAGTGGCCGATGATGCGGTGCTGAGTGCCAATTATATGCTCGCCGCTTTGCAAGATGTGATGAGCGCCCCTTTTCCCGCCCCGTGCATGCACGAGGCTTTATTTGATGACAGCTTTTTGGCTGGCACGGGCATCACCACTTTGGATTTTGCCAAAGCGCTGATTGATGAAGGCTATCACCCGATGACGGTGCATTTTCCTTTGGTCGTATCGGGTGCGATGTTAATTGAGCCAACCGAAACCGAAAGCAAAGAGTCGCTAGACGGCTTTATTGCCACTTTGCGCGATTTGGCGGCGGCGGCCAAAGCGGGCGATGGGGCGCGTTTTACTTCTGCGCCGCATTTTGCACCGCGCAAAAGGCTGGACGAAACCAGCGCGGCACGCCAGCCCATTTTGCGTTGGGCGGCGGGGCGGCAAGCGGGGCGGCAAAGCCAAGCCGAAACAAAACCGCAAGTGGTTGAGGCGGCGGAGTGAAGACGGATTTTGAAACCCGTCATGGCTGGCCGCATAAACCCGTTTTGGGCGTGGACGAAGCCGGACGCGGGCCATGGGCAGGGCCCGTTGTTGCGGCGGCGGTGTTATTGCCGCCCGATTATGCTTCTGATTATGCGGGCGGTGTGTTGGCCGAACTTAATGACAGCAAAAAACTCAGCGCGAAAAAGCGTGAGACATTATTTACCGCTTTGCAAAACCTGCCGCATGGCATTGGCACGGCTTGCGTTGCCGAAATTGACCAGCTTAACATTTTGCACGCCAGTTTTTTGGCCATGCGCCGCGCCGTGCAGGCATTAGAAAAAACCCACGCGCTTACCCCCGCTTTTATATTGGTGGACGGCAACCGTTTGCCCGA
The DNA here is from genome assembly GCA_965219965.1 of Parvibaculaceae bacterium. Taxonomy (GTDB): domain Bacteria; phylum Pseudomonadota; class Alphaproteobacteria; order RS24; family RS24. Next base: position 983,616 of record OZ244796.1, on the reverse strand, counting down.
TTGGTCTTATGCCGCCGAAGCATTGGTGCGCGGCGATGGGCGCAGTCCCAGCATTGCGGCGGCGTCTGTTTTGGCCAAAGTCACCCGCGACCGCATCATGCAAAAGCTCGCCGCCGATTGGCCCGATTATGGTTGGGCGCAAAATATGGGCTACGGCACCAAAACCCACCGCGCCGCGCTTGCACGGCTTGGCGCCACGCCGCATCATCGCATTTCTTATAAACCGATACAAGCCTTGCTGGAAGCGTGATTCCGCCTTTTGGCGATAGCAAAGATACCCTTGACCCATGTCGGCGAATTGCGATACCTTGGGGCGATTATAGATGGGAGAGGTATAATCACTAATTCTGCTAGAGATAAATACGAATTTATTGGACGTGGTTTATACACGCCCAGTGATGCTGCGCGTCTTACAGGAGCAAGTGCTGGTCAGATTAGTCGCTGGCTATATGGCCATTCGCGCCGTAGAAACGGGAAACTTCATCAGGATAAAGAAATTTGGAAACCTGAAATTTCATTGAATAGTGGTAAGGTTTTAAGCTTTCTAGATTTAGTTGAGGTTCGTGCTGTTCATAACTTTCTTCATGAGGGGGTGAGTGCTAGACTAGTAAGAGCGGCAAGGGAGTTTGCCAGGCAGGAAGGTGATGTTCCATACCCATTTTCTTCTGGTTTTTTCAAAACAGATGGAGCAAGGATTTTTGCTGAAAAAGAAAATATTCTTGCTGAAAAGGAAAAAAACAAAGGGGGCGTTGAAAGTGTAACTGATGTTAAAACTGGTCAAGACGTCTTTAGGAAGGTAATAGAACAAACTTTCCGTAATCTTGATATGAAAAATAATGCTCCAACACGTTGGTGGGTTGGCAGTGATTTTGTAGATGAGGAAGCTGACAGGAAGTCAGGGATTGTAATTGACCCCAAAATATCATTTGGGCAGCCGATTGATTATCAGACTAGCGTGCCAGCCGAAGTGCTTTATGATGCGGTTCAAGCAAATAAAGGCTCTTTTGAAATTGTTGCACGTGATTTTGATATTCCACAAGAAGCTATACAAAATGCATATGAGTTTCAAAAAAGACTCGCCGCATGAATCTCTTTGTAGACAATAATTTGTCGCCCCTCATAGCGCGCACACTTGCGGTTTTTCTTGAATCTGAAGATGGGATGGCTGTCCATCCGCGTGATAAAAATGATTTGGATATTGAACATGATACAAAAGATGTTGTGTGGATGAAAAAATTGCAGACCCACAAACGTGACTGGTGTGTGCTTTCTGGCGATGTTAAGATTATGCGCAATTTAGGAGAAAAGAAGGCTTGGCAAGAATCGGGGCTAACAGGTTTTTTTGTAAGAAAAAGTTTTAAGCAAAAACCTTTGGAGTTACAGCTCGCACAATTGTTTCGTTTGTTCAGAGAAATGGAAAAATTGGCAGAAAAAACTTTTCGTGCTGGAATAGCCGCTCAATTTTATTTACCCCCAAGCGGTGTAAAGATAGAGAAAATAAAGAAAAAATAAAATGAAATACCTCAATTATTGCGACCCAACATATGGGGGCGGGCATGGCGGTGGGCGACTCCATATAGTAGGCCGCCCGTGCTCTGTGGATAAGTGGAATTTTTCTAAGCCATTGGAATCAATAAATTATTGACCCCGACTCGGCGATGACTCATGGTGCGGAGATGAAAAACAAACCCACATCTCCCCCGATGGCCAGTCTCAAAGATACGATTTTGCAGGGCGATTGTTTGGCATTGCTCCGCACTCTGCCTTCGGCTTGCGTGGATATTGTGTTTGCCGACCCGCCTTATAATTTGCAGCTTAAAGGCACATTGCACCGCCCCGACCAGTCGCAAGTAAACGGGGTGGATGATGCGTGGGATAAATTTGACAGCTTTGCCGCTTATGATGCGTTCACCCGCGCTTGGCTGAGCGAGGCCAAGCGTGTTCTCAAACCCAAAGGCACGCTTTGGGTGATTGGGTCTTATCATAATATCTTCCGCGTTGGCACGGCGATGCAGGATTTAGGTTTTTGGATGCTGAATGATATTATTTGGCGCAAAACAAATCCCATGCCGAATTTTCGCGGCACACGTTTTACCAACGCGCATGAAACTTTGCTTTGGGCGGCGCGAGACAAAAACGCTAAGGGCTATACATTTAACTATCAGGCCATGAAGGTGCTGAATGATGATGTGCAAATGCGCTCCGATTGGGAATTGCCGCTTTGCATTGGCCATGAGCGTTTGAAAGATGCCGATGGGCGCAAATTGCACCCGACGCAAAAGCCGGAAAGTCTTTTGCATCGCATTTTGCTCGCGTCAACCAATCGGGGTGATGTTGTGTTGGACCCGTTTTTTGGCACAGGCACAACGGGCGCTGTGGCGAAAAAATTGGGTCGTCATTTTATTGGCATTGAAGCCGATGCCGCTTATGCCGAAGCGGCGATGGCGCGTATTGGCAAGGTGAAAATTTTAGATGATGCGGGTTTGGACGTCACGCAAAGCCCGAAAAAAGAAAAACGTGTGCCGTTTGGCACGCTGGTGGAGCGCGGCATGTTAAAACCCGGCACGCAACTTTTCGGGCCGGCGCGAAAAGCCCAAGCGCGTGTGCGTGCTGATGGCAGTGTGAAATTGCGCGGGCAGAAAAATGCCGCCACCGGGTCTATTCATAAAATGGGGGCTGTGGCGCAAGGCGCAAGCTCTTGTAATGGTTGGACATTCTGGCACATCGCCGATGGCGACCAGCTCATACCTATAGACAATCTGCGCCAAAAAATCCGCCGCGATGGCGAGAAGTGAGGGTGCAATGGAACTTATTTTAAGGCTGGGAGTCTGCCGAATATAATAGCGGCTCGCCGTAAATAAGGCAGGCATGAACTTTTGGCGTGTTGTTAGCTCCCAGCTATCCGTTTGCCTTCACCATTTTTTGTTAAAATTTGTTTTGAAGATATTCTTCTAATATCTTTTCAATTTGGCCGTCCAAATTATCTTCATCAAGATTTTTGTGGGGTATTTGGAGGCTTTGTAGAACTTGCTCAAATTTTCTAAAACCAATGCTGTCGCTATCTGCATTGGCATCGTCACTTGTTCGCAATTCAACCCAGTGAATTTTACGGTCTTCCAGTTGTTTTTTATTGTTTTTGGATAATTTATCGGCAATGAAGACTGTGCTATTACGTGCCATTGCTCCATCCGCACTTTCTGGATTTCCGCCACCCATTAATTTTATTTCGCACGGATATTCGTCGGAATCTTGTAGAAGGAAAAAATCTGCCTCTCTTTCCGGTTTATCGGCTGGACTCTCAGAATAATTGTTAGCAGAAACAGCATATAATTTGCATAAAGTCACCATAAGTGGTTTTTCAACAGATTTTCCCGCTTCACTCCAAGCGCCACCCCTAAGCTGGGCCCTCTTAACGGCTAAGGCATTTATCACAACAAGACTTTCTTTGATATCTAAGTCAACGCTAACACCGTTCAGTTTTATTGTTAATTTTAGACCAAAACTCTCTTCTTCATTTTCGGTCAGCGTTCCAATTAAATCAAGCAGAGCATCGTAATGCTTGTTTGAGGCATCAATAACAATCTTTTTTTTCGTTGTATTATAAACATTGTGGATAGTTTTAATGTTTAAGCCTGCACTTGTTGCAATTTCCTCTTTTGCCAGTGTGGGACTAAGAAACTCTTCCTTATACCAATCAGGCGTTACTACTTTTCCGTCTAATTTGGCCTCTGCCACCTTTTTGAAAAATGTAATTGCATCATCTAAGAATTTTTCGTTTATAAGGTCTATAACCACCCCACGATAATCATCTCCCTGTAAAAGTTTCTTGATTATTTCTTTTATACGTTTTTCCATTATCACGCTGATACCGCTTTCTTAAATTGTGCCAATGTTTGAAAAGTGGTTGTTCTTTTTTCAAGCAGGTCGTTCTCTTCTTTTTGTGCAAGGCTGTGCATATAATCAAAATATTCGGGAGCTTGCTCTGTTAAAAAGAAATATCGCCCTAGTTGTTTGGCAACGCGACCAAATATACCACTTCCAGCGAAGGGGTCAAAAACCAAATCATTTTTGAATGAATAATATTCAATCACTCGGCGGCACAGTTCGGCTGGAAAAACAGCAGAGTGTTTTTTATTATAAACGGGGTCAATTTCCCAGATATTGGAAGTTTCATAGTCACCTTCTACTTTGCTTTCTTTTACTGTATCCCAGTCATATTGTCTTATGTTCCAGTCAATGAGTTTTTGTGTTTGTTTCCGATAGACCATTAAATATTCTGTGCGCGCATTGGGCTTATAGGCGAGAGGCTTTCTGTGTTGCAAAAAGCCAGCGTTCCTGTTTTTGACACTAGCTTCTGGCTTAACCCAGACAATGTCGTCAATAAACTCCCAACCCATTTCAATCAGGAAATTATGGATATCAAACGGAATAGGGTAGCGTTTTGAAGAATATTGTCTGCTGATGCGTGGCACAATTACAGGCGATGTGTTGATAATAAGAAACCGCCCCTCTTTTGTTTTGTCAAAGGTCAGTTGGAATGTTTCTTGCAAGAAACTGAGATAGGCTTTGTAGCTAGGATATATTGAGTAATCTCGCGCATTATAATATGGCGGCGATGTAAATGTCAGATGGAAACTTTCATCTGGCGTTTCTTTCAGAATTTCTCTGGTATCTCCGAGAACGACTTTATTTTTTAGATAATCATAAGACTCAGGATGCTTTAACTTATCTTTTGGTGCATGCGCTACGCTGAAATATTCTTTTTCTATGAGACTTTGAATAACTTCATTCTCGTGATTTCTGAGTTTTTTAAGTTCGATATCAACATTTTTATTATTTTTGAAAACAAGTAACCCTCTTATCGCTTGGCTAACAATTTTAGGGTCGGCATCTTTGAGTAGGCTAATGAGCAGGCAGATAGCTTTTTTTGCACGCATCCTGCCGATAGCAGAAACAGCTTCGCGGCGGATTTGCGTTGATGTGTCATTGGTGGCAATCTCATAAAGTAGGCTGAGATTGGATTGGTCTTTGGTTTTGCCGAGATTTTTGATAGCACTGAGGCGAATTTTATCATTTTTCTTGTTTAACAATCCTTTGAGCCAGCAATCGTCAAAATCATCGGGCAAATAGCCCAAATTTTCCAATACAAATAAAATATTCTTATCACTGTCCAAGGATTGGACGAAGCTTTGCATTGCGCCATTACCTTGCACTTTGAGTTTTGCGATATATTCTTTTGTCAGTGTAGCCGTCATGACTGGTGTCCCATCTCAATAATCCAAAACTATAAAGCCTGTTCGCTAGAGCTCAATATGTTTTGAATTTTTATCCCCATAAGATTAAAAAAACACGTGGAAAAGTCATGTTTCCCCCCTTTTTTTACACCCCCCCCAAGACAGGCAAGCGGCATTATGAATCTGCCTGAGCTAAGGGCGCCTGCCTGTTTGTGGGAACGCGGGGAGGTGCGTCTGTTTCGGGGTGCGAAAATTGAGAGCGCGGGTTCTGGCGGACACGCGAATAAAAAGAATAATGGTAAAGGGTGGTGGGCGCAGGGTTAATGTGCGCCATTGTCTTTTAACGCTTCCCTTTTTCCACCCACCTAACGGGCAGGCGACAATTTGAATGCGCCCAAGCTATTGGGTGGCGTGTCTGTTTGTGGGGTGTGGGGTGGGGCGTTAAAAGCAAGCTCGTTTTCACCCCACCACCAGCCGCACAACTTTTTGCATGACGGAAGGCAGGGCGCGGTGGGGGAGGTCGCGCAGAGCAATCCATTCATGTGCGGCGGGTTTGCGAAAATTTTTCGGCGCGTCAGCGCGTTTAATTTTCAACACCAAACGAAAATGCGTGAACACATGCACCACTTCGCCGTCAACATTACGCCATTTTTTTTGCGCCGCTTTTGTTAAACGGTCAAGCAGTTGCGTATCATTTGGCGCGTCCCACCCCGTTGATGGAAACGCCAACATGCCGCCCAGCAATCCCTTATCGGGGCGGCGGTGCATCAACACTTCGCCGCGTGCATTTTCCAACCAATAAATAATGCCCTTGCGTGTCGGTCGCGGTTTTTTGGGCGGGCGCATGGGCAGGCTTTCGGTCAACCCCTCAGCCCGCGCCACGCAAAATTTTTGCCACGGACACGCCGTGCAATTTGGCCGTTTGGGCGTGCAAAGGGTCGCGCCTAAATCCATCAGGGCTTGGGCAAAATCGCCCGGCCTATCGGGCGGCACAAGTTTTTCACACCGCCCCTTAACCGCCGCTTTCAGCTTGCCCCCCGCCTCGCGCAAAGCATAAAGCCGTGCCAGCACGCGCTCAATATTGCCATCTACAGGCGCGGCGGGGCGGTTAAATGCAATGGCGGCAATGGCGGCGGCGGTGTAATCGCCAATGCCGGGCAAAGCCAAAAGCGCGTCTTGCGTGTCGGGAAACGCACCACCCTTTTCGGCCACCAGCAAGCGGGCGCATTTAAGCAAATTGCGCGCACGGCTGTAATAGCCTAGCCCCGCCCAAGCGGCCATCACCGCGTCATCTGGCGCGGCGGCCAGCGCGTCTAGCGTGGGGAATAGGGTTTTGAATTTCTCAAAATAAGGCGCGACCGTCACCACTGTGGTTTGCTGAAGCATAATTTCGGCCAGCCAAACATGATAGGGGTCGGGCGTTTCGCCCGCCGCCGCCCGCCACGGCAGGTCGCGCTTGTGGCGGTCATACCACGCCAGCAGCGATTTGGCATCTGCCGCGCTGGATTTTTCTGAATTGCTCGCCATAAGATGCTACAATAAGCCCGTTTGTAGCAAATTGAACGAAAATATGGCGTCACATTCGCAAAATCCAAAACGCAGGGGCGGCACGCCGCATGTGGGTCGCTTTTTATGGCCTGTCATTAAGCCCACCATGCGGCGGCGCGGCTTTTTTGACCGCACATTGATTGAGCATTGGCCAGCCATTGTCGGCGAGGCACTGGCCGCCTTTAGCCAGCCCATGCGCCTGTCACGCGGCGGCGGTGGGCGCGATGGTTCAGATGCGTCTGGCGGTGTGCTGACGGTCAAGGTAGAAGGGGCGATGGCGTTGGAATTACAGCATCTCGCGCCGCAAATTATTGACCGCCTCAATAGCTATTATGGCCATGCCGCCATTGCGCGGCTGAACATTGTGCAAGGACCCATTCACCACCGCCCGCGCCCTGATATAACCCCGTCGCTTACGGCAGAAGAAATCCGCGCCGAAGCCGAAACCATGAGCGATATTGCCACGCCGCGCTTACGGCAAGCTTTGGCGCGTTTATCTTTGCGGCTGAAGAAAAAGCACGAATAATATCCACAAATATCTATAAGGCGGCGCAAAAGGGGCTTACAAATACGGGCAGAAAGGCTTAAATATGCGGCGTTTGGCGGGGCTTCGGGTATAATTAGCCGTGAAGCCGATTCGCCAAAACAACCATACAATATGAGTGGAAAATGAGTAAATGAACCAGCAAGCACAGAAAAGAAAAACTTTCAGCCATGCCCATATATTTGCGGGGCTGTTTTTGGTTGCCGCGCTGTTTTGCGCCGCGCCTGTTTCTGCGGCGTCCGATGCTTTGGCCACACCCAACCCTTTGGGTGAAGTCACGCTTGGCCAAGCCAATGCGCCCATCACGGTGGTGGAATATGCTTCGCTCACCTGTAGCCATTGCGGTGATTTCCATAATAATGTGCTGCCCGTTCTCAAGCGGGAATATGTGGATACGGGCAAGGTGAAGTTTCATTTCCGCCCCTTTCCGCTTGACCCATTTGCCTCTGCGGCGGCGATGTTGGTGCAATGCACCCCGGCGCGGGTGCAGACGGGTTTTTTAGATGTGCTTTTTGCCCGCCAAAATGAATGGCTTCGCGCCCAAGAGCCGATAAAAAAATTGCAAGCCTATGCACGCCAAACTGGCATGTCGGGCGAAGAATTTGTTTTGTGCTTGCAAAATCAAAAAGTGCTAGACGGCATCCGCGCCATGCAAAAGGCCGCGAATATAGAATTGGGCGTGGAGTCCACGCCGACTTTTTTCGTTAATGGCGAAAAAGTGGAGGGCAATATCGGGGTGGAAAAATTCCGCGCCCTGCTTGATGGGAAAATTGGCAAGCAAACAAGCAAGGGAGGGTCGTAAGCAATGAAATTCACCCGCTTGCGCTTGTCTGGTTTTAAGTCTTTTGTGGATCCGATTGACCTTGAGATTCTGCCCGGCTTAACGGGCGTTGTTGGGCCGAATGGGTGCGGCAAATCAAACCTGCTAGAAGCCTTGCGCTGGGTGATGGGCGAAACTTCTTATAAATCCATGCGCGGTTCGGGCATGGAAGATGTAATTTTTTCTGGCACCAATTCTCGCCCCGCCCGTAATCATGCTGAGGTCGCGCTTTATTTAGATAATACCGACCGCACCGCTCCGTCTGAATATAATGGCACGGATGTGATTGAAGTTATCCGCCGCATTGAGCGCGATGCTGGCTCGGCCTATCGCATCAATTCGGCTGATGTTCGCGCCCGTGATGTGCAGTTGATGTTTGCTGATGCCTCTACGGGCGCACGCTCGCCCGCGCTGGTTAAGCAGGGACAAATTGGCGAGCTGGTTAATGCGAAGCCAGAAAATCGCCGCAAAATTTTAGAAGAAGCGGCGGGCATTTCGGGTTTGCATACGCGCCGCCATGAGGCTGAATTGCGTTTGCGCGGGGCGGAAAATAATTTGGAAAAAGTAGATGATATGCTTGCTGGTTTGGAAACGCAGTTGCGGAGTCTCAAACGCCAAGCCCGCCAAGCGGTACGCTATAAAAATCTATCGGGTCAAATTCGTGAAGTAGAAGCATTGGCTTTGCATTTGCGCTGGCAACAGGCCGTTACGGCGGCAGAAGACGCCGCCCAAGCCTTAAAACAAGCCGAAGAATCCGTGACCGCTTTAACGGGCGAGGTGGCTGGTTTTCAGACTCAACAGCTTGACGCACAAAATGCGGTGCCGCCTTTGCGCGCCGCCGAAGCCGAAGCGGCGGCGGCGTTGCATCGTTTGGTGGTGGAGCGTGAAGGGCTTGACCGTGAAGAAGCCCGCGCCCATGAGGCGATTGAACGGCTGACCCGTGAACTTAGCACGATTGACCAAGATAAAGAGCGCGAAGAGGCCGTGTTGGCCGATGCGGGCGAGCAGTTGCGCCGTTTGGATACGGAGCGTGACGCATTAGATGGCGATGATAATGCACAAACCCAACAGGCCGAGCAAACCGCCGCGCAATCTGTGGCTCAGGCCGAAACTATTTTGGCCGAAGCGGAATCGGGTTTGGATGAAGCCAATCGGCATATTGCGGCGCGGGCGGCACGGGTGCATCAGTTAGAAACGGCGCGGGCAAGTTATGTCACCCGCCGTCAAAATATGAGCAGTGAAATAACCAGCCTGCAAGAAGAGCGCGATGTTTTGCTTGCCCAACGCGCCGCGCATACCGCGCCAGAAATGGATGCAGACGATATGGGCGGCGATGCGTTAAGCGATAAATTAGCCGATGCGGTGCGGACCGAAGAAGCGGCGAGTGCGGCGGCGCAAACCGCGCAAGAAAATTTAGCCCAAGCCACGCAAGCGGTGGAAAATTTAATGGAGCCGCTTACCCGCGCCCAAGCGGCGGTGGCGCATTTGCTTGGCGAACGTGCCGCTTTGGCGGCCATGTTTGACCAGCCCGATGGGGCGGATTGGCCGAAACTTATTGACGGGGTGCAGGTGGAAGCGGGCTATGAAACCGCTTTAGGCGCGGCTTTGGGCGATGATTTAGACGCCTCATCGGACCATGACGCACCGACCCATTGGCGCGATTTGCCGCCGCTTGATTCATCGCCGCCACTGCCCGATGGGGTGCGGCCTTTATCGGATTTTGTGCGTGCCGCGCCATCATTGGCACGGCGTTTAAGCCAAATTGGCGTGGTGGAAGCAATGGCAGGGGCGGCTTTACAAGCGCGGCTGCAAGCGGGGCAAAGATTGGTCAGCCTTGCGGGTGATATTTGGCGTTGGGACGGCTATTGCGCCGCCGCCGAAGCACCGACTTCGGCCACGCAACGTTTAGCGGGGCGCAATCGGCTGAAAGATATGGCGCAGGAATTAGCCCAAGCCGAAGCGGAAGCGGCGCGTTTGCGTCAAGCCGATGAAGAGGCCCGCATGGCGATGCGTGAAGCGACCGAAGCCGACCGCACCCGTCGCGCTCATTTACGCACCGCCCAACAAAATGCCGCCGCCTTGCGCGAAAGACTGGTGGAAAGTGAACGCAGTGCGACCAAACAAAATGCCCGCCTTGCGGCGATTGAAGAAGCCTGCCAGCGCATGACCAGCACAATGCAGGAAATGGATACGGGCTTGGCGGATATTGAATCCAATTTAGAAAAGCTCGCGGCGGAAGAAAATGCCGCTGAGGGAGAAGAAAATATCACCGAACGGCAAGAAAAAGTCGCCCAAGCGCGGAGCGCATTGGCGACCGCCCGTGCGGCTCAAGCGGGTTTGGTGCGTGAACGCAGTGAAAGGGAAAATCGGCTGGCGCGTATCAATGAAGAGCGCGATGATTGGCAAAGCCGTTTGGCGCGGGCAAGGGCGCAAATTAACACGCTTGATGCACGCAAAACCGCCGCGCATGAAGAAAAAGCCAGTGCCGAAGCCATTCCCGACACGCTGACCGACCGCCGCACGGGGCTGATTGAGCAAATCACCCAAGCCGAAGCCGCCCGTCAAACCCAAGCCGACCATTTGGGCGAAGCCGAAACCGCGCTGGCGGCGGCGGATAAAGTGCTAAAAGAAAAAGAAGCTGTGCTTTCCGCCGCCCGTGAGGAAAAAGCACGGCTAGAAGCAACATTAGAAGCCGCCCGCACCCGTGAGGGCGACGCCGGACAGCATATCCGCGACACCATTCGGGTGGAACCAGAGCAGGCTTTAGAAGTGGCCGGCCATGATATGAATAAAGAATTTCCTTCGCCGGAAGATATTGAAGCCAAGCTGGAACGTTTCCGCCATGAGCGCGAAAATTTGGGCGGGGTGAATTTACGTGCTGAAGAAGAGGCCGAAGATATTACCAGCCAAATTGACGAGCTGAGCCGCGAAAAGGAAGATCTCACCCAAGCCATTAACAAATTGCGTCACGGCATTGGCCAGCTCAACCGCGAAGGGCGCGAGCGTTTGCTTAAAGCCTTTGATACGGTTAATGGCCATTTCAAACATTTATTCACGCAGCTTTTTGGCGGCGGCACGGCGAATTTGGAATTTACCGAATCCGATGACCCGCTACAGGCGGGGCTGGAAATTGTCGCCCATCCGCCGGGCAAAAAACCGCAAGTCATGTCGCTTTTATCGGGCGGCGAACAGGCATTGACGGCTATGTCGCTCATTTTCGCGGTGTTTCTCACCAACCCATCGCCTATTTGTGTGCTTGATGAGGTGGACGCGCCTTTGGACGATTCCAATGTGGAGCGTTTTTGCAATATGATTTCCGATATTGCCAAAACCACCCATACGCGCTTTTTGCTTATCACCCACCACGCGCTGACGATGGCGCGGGTTGACCGCCTCTTTGGCGTCACCATGCAGGAGCGCGGGGTGAGCCAGCTTATTTCGGTTGATTTGGCCACGGCGGAAAAATTTGCCGAAAATAATCAACCGCAAAAAACGGGGTTTGAGCATTCCTCGCAATCAGTGAGTTAAAGCGGTTTTGCCGCTATTTTGCGCGGGCTTGGTGGCTTGACAGCCCGCTACTGTGGCGATAGGGTGCGCCAAATTCGTTGGGAATAATCTTTTGACAGCAAAACCGACAAATCGGCAAAATTCTGATTCAGAGATGAACATGAATGGGGAATCGGTTAAAGACTTCTCCGGCAGGCTAGACAAGGCTCTTACACAGCGTAAGGCGGGCAAAAACAAAACCCGTCAAAGCGGGCGGGGCGCGGCGATTGGGCTGGCTTACAGATTGTCTATTGAACTGGTTGTCGGCGTTTTGGTGGGTGGTTTTATCGGCTGGTGGCTGGATAAATTATTTAAGGCGGAGCTGCTTTTTTTGCCAATCATGTTGGTGTTGGGGCTGGCCGCAGGTGTGGTGAATATGTTGCGAACTTCACGCGAAATGAATAAACGCATGGGGGTTGCAGAAAATGAAGATGAAAATCTAGGAGCTTAAAGCGTGGCTTCAGCGAAAAACGGACATGGACATGAAACGGGTGGGTTTAATGTGGACCCAATGCACCAATTTGAAGTTGTCCCCCTGATTGAACTGCCGCAAATAGCGGGCATTGATATTTCTTTCACCAATGCGTCTTTGTGGATGGTGATTGCTGTGGTGACGGCCTCACTGCTTTTAATTTCTGCCGCACGTGGTGTTTCTTTAGTGCCGGGCCGCTTGCAATGTTTTGGCGAAGTGATTTACGAATTTGTCGCCAATATGATACGTGAAAACACAGGCACGGAGGGGCTGAGATATTTTCCTTTCGTGTTCACCTTGTTTATTTTCGTGCTGTTTTGCAACATGCTTGGCATGGTGCCTTATTCTTTCACTGTCACCTCGCATTTAATTGTCACTTTCGCGCTGGCCTCGGTGGTTTTTTTGCTGGTTACGGGGCTGGGCTTTGCGCGGCACGGCATTGGTTTTTTGAAACTTTTCGTTCCCTCTGGTATTCCTGCTATTTTGCTCCCCCTATTGGTGGTGATTGAGCTTATTTCATATCTCACCCGTCCGGTCAGCCTGTCTGTGCGGCTTTTTGCCAATATGATGGCGGGGCATACAATGCTTAAAGTTTTCGGCGGCTTTGCGGTAGCGTTTCTTTCCGCAGGCGGCGTTTTATCGGCAGGGGCTATCGCGCCCGTGGCGATGATGGTGGCTTTTACGGGGCTTGAATTTCTCATTGCCTTTCTTCAGGCTTATGTATTCACTATTTTGACATGTATTTATCTCAATGATGCCATTCACCTTGACCATTAACCAAAACCTTAACCAACTTTTTTAGGAGAAAAATTATGGAAGCAGAAGCAGCAAAATATATCGGCGCTGGTATTGCCTGTATCGCCCTTGCGGGTGCGGGTATTTCTATCGGCATTATCTTTGGCAATTATCTTACCGGCGCATTGCGTAATCCATCTGCCGCACAGAGCCAGTTTCCCAATTTATTGCTTGGCTTTGCCTTAGCAGAAGCAACGGGTCTGTTTGGTTTGATTGTTGCCCTTATTCTATTGTTTGTTGTGTAAGCAATAGGTTTAAGGAAGCGCGCCATGCCGCAGCTTGACTTTACGGTATTTGCCCCCCAGCTTGTTTGGCTGGCCATTAGCTTTATCACGCTTTATGTGGTTCTGGCGAAATTCGCTTTGCCGCCGCTTGGCCGTATTTTGGCCGAGCGCAAAAGCCGCATTGAAGATGATTTAGCCCAAGCGGCACGTTTGCGTGATGAGGCCGAGCAGGCTTTGGCCAATTATGAAACCGCTTTGGCACAGGCACGCGAAAAAGCTGCCGCTATGGCACAAGAAGCCCGCGAAAAAGCGGCACAAGAATTGGCCGCCAAACAAGCCGAATTGCAAAGCCGTTTAGATGCCCAAGCCCAACAGGCCGAAGAGCGTCTGCAAAAAACGCGCCATGAAGCGATGGCGCATATTAAAAATATGGCCAGCGCATTGGTTGGCGATATTGTACAAAGCATGGCGGGTCTTGAGGTCAGTGACAAAGCGGCGCAAAAGGCCGTGGATAAGGCTTTGGCTGCCCAGCAAACAGGCGAGGGAGAAAAATAATGTCTTTTGATGCCAGTTTTTTTGTCGCCTTAGCTTTTGTGCTGGTGATTTTGGGCTTTTTGAAATTAAAGCTCCCGAAAAAAGCTATGGACGCTTTAGATACACGCAGTGCCGCCATTAAAGCCGAGCTAGATGAAGCGCGTGCTTTGCGGGACGAAGCCCGCGCTTTATTGGCCGATTATGAGCAACGCCTCAAAGCGGCAGAAAAAGAAGCCGCCGTGCTTATTGAACAAGCCCATAAAGATGTCCGCCGCATTACCGAAGAAGCGGGCATTGCCATGCAGGCGCGTTTAGAACAGCGCACCCAAAGGGCAGGGGAAAAAATTGCCCGTGCTGAAGCACAGCTTATCCAAGAAATCCGCACCGCCACCACCCGTTTAGCGATTGGCGCGGCCACAAACCTTATCGCTGAAGCAAACAGCTCCGCGCTTAATGATAAGCTCATCGCGCAAACGCTAGAAGCGGTTGAAAAAAATTTCCACTAATAGGCCTTACTGATTTTTGGCCAGCTTGGTTTCTTGGGCGCGATAGGTTGGCCATTGGCCGGTTGATAATTCGCCCAAAGTGGTTGGTTTTTGCCGCAAGCGTTTGCGATAAAGCCAAACATTGCTCATCACTTTGCGAATATAAAAGCGTGTTTCGGGCGCGGGTAGGCTTTCCATAAATAAAAGCGGGTCATGCTCGGCACGGATTTCCCGAATCCACCGCCGCACATTGCCCGGGCCAGCATTATAAGAAGCCAACGCGTAAAATAAATTATTGTTAATTTCCTCTGCCTCCAGCAAAGCCACCAAATAGGATTGGCCGATATTCATATTCAGCGACATGCGGTAAAGCTGGTCGCGGTCGGAGCGATAGCGCAATTTGCGGTCGCCTGTCACAAAGGCCGCCGTGGCGGGCATAATTTGCATCAGCCCCCGCGCCCCCGCATAGGATTTCGCCCGCGCCTTAAAGCGGCTTTCTTGGCGTATCAGGCCAAATAAAAGTGCGCGGTCAAGCTGGTAGCCTGTTGTCGGCGCGTAAGCGGGCAGGGGGAACTGCCCAACAGACACTTCGCCAATATCAAACGGCACCTCGCGCACCAAATCCAAGCGGCTGGTCATAGATAATTCCACAGCGGGCAGATTTTGTTCACGCGCAAAGCTACGCAAAGCTTCGGCCTCGCTATCGGTCAGCCTTTCGCCGAGATAAAGCAATTCTAGCTCAGCCAATTCTTGTTGATTGGCGGCAAGTAATTTTTTCGCCCGCATCATGGCTTTGTGTTTTTCAAGCGGGTCGGTTTTCACATTTTTATGTTTCAGCCAATCAATGCTCACCTTGCCATTGAGTTTTTGCCGTGCCAGCAAAGCATAAAAATCATGCCCGCCTAGTGCGATGGTTTTTTTCAGCACATCACGCACAGCGCGGCGGTCGCCAAGCATGTCATGGCACCGTGCCGCCCAAAACCCTGCTGCTGTGCGATGGCTTTTATGGGCGGCTTGATTATTGGTCAAAATAAGAAAATGCTTGAGCGCGGTTTCAATTTTGCCCAGCCGCCACGCCGCCAGCCCCGCATGCCAATCCGCGCTGGTAATGGTGTTGCGGCTTCTCGTGGCCTTATGCGCCACTTCTAAAGCGCGTTTCGGCTTGCCCTCAATATAATAGGAACGCGCAATATGCGCCCGCAATGCGTCGGTTTCGGCGGCGGTCAGCTGGCGGTCAATATCGCGGCGTTCAATATAGCGCAAGGCTTGGGTCGGGCGTTCGCGGTAAGTCAAACGGCGCACTTCGCGGCGGATATTACGACTGGCACGCGAACGAAAAACTTTGCGCCCATCACTGCTTTTAGCTTGATGCCAAATGCGTGAAGGCGGGGCTTTGGGCATTTTCGCCCCGCGTGGGCGTCTTTTTTGGGCGAGCTTATAAACTTGCCACGCGCCCGGATGGTCGCCATAAAGCACTAGCCAATTTTTCAGCTCCGACCATTTCGCCCGCCATGCGGTCGGGTGCATATAGCGCAAACGATAAACATGGCCCAACAGGCTTTTATCCTCAAGCTGGCGTATCAGCTTATCGGCTTGCCCCCATTCGGCTTTTTCATGCAGGGCGAAAATTTCTTCATATAAAACATGGTCGGGGGTTTTGGGCGGCGGCTCATAGGCGGGGCGCGGCTGTGGCGGGCCAATAATCCGCGCATGGGCGGGGGCAGACGCAAAGGTGATAAGCATCAGCCCGAAAAAACTGGCCAGCATAAAGACAACAGAAAATTTCTTCACAGCTTTCAAGATGCCGCACCTTTTACCAATTTCAGCTCACGCATTTTGATTTGCAGACTTAATATATCGCGCCATGTTTCGGCTTTACGCGCTGGGGTGCGGAGCAAATAAGCGGGGTGGAAAATCGCTAAGGCGGGAATGTCGCGCCCATCATTGGTAATTTTGTTCCATGTGCCACGGGTTTGGGTGATGCCTTTATCTGTGTTTAATAATTGCTTGGCCGCCACGCCGCCGACCAGCACAATAATATCGGGTGCGAGCAAAGCAATATGACGCTGTAAAAAGGGCAAGCATAAGGCAATTTCATCGGGCGTCGGCGTGCGATTGCCCGGCGGTCGCCATGGCAGCATATTGGTGATGTAAAAATCTTCGCGGCTCAGCCCGATACAGGCGAAAATTTTATCTAGCAACTGCCCGCTTAGCCCAACAAAGGGTTTGCCTTCCCTGTCTTCATCACGACCCGGAGCTTCGCCAATCAGCATAAGTTTGGCTTCGGGATTCCCATCGGCAAAAACAGTATTTTTCGCCGTTTTTTTAAGCGGACAGCCGTCAAAATCAGCCACCGCTTTGGCCAAAGCCTCTAAGCTCTCAGCTTGGGCGGCGCATTTTTCCGCTTCGGCCACAGAGGCCATATCAGCTTTTTGCGGCTCAGCATGGGCGATGGGGGCAGATTGGGCGGGGCGGGCCGCATTATCGGCGGCGGGTTTCACACCTGCAGGCGGTGCGATATTGTAGCGATTGATAGGTTCTTCGGCCAACATATCGGTCACGCCCGCCTCAATTTGCAGACGCAACATCGCCGCCAGCCCGCTTCTGCCGCTTGATTTTGCCTCATTATCTGACATCGTTAGTTTTTCCATCTCTATACGGGTCTTCCATTCCACAAGGCAACAAAACCCACCAAAACGGCGAATCGCTTATTTCTACCATTTATTGCGGCATTTTATATGATAAATAAGCAATGAGTGAAGTTTCCAAAGGGGAATCATGTCTGATTTGCCTATCAATCAGGTTAATGCGCGGCAGGGTTATGCGCTCGCGCCTCAACAGCGCGAAAGCATGGCCTATGATGTGGTCATTGTTGGGGCGGGTCCAGCGGGGCTTTGCGCGGCCATACGTCTTAAACAGTTGGCGCAGGCAGGCGGGCGCGATATTTCCGTTTGTGTGGTGGAAAAGGGCGCGGAAGTCGGCGCACATATTTTATCCGGCGCGGTGCTAGACACCAGCGCGTTGAACCGCTTACTGCCCGATTGGCGCGAGCAGGGCGCACCCATCACAGATGCGGTGACGGCTGAGCATTTTATGTTCATGACGCACAAACGCGCTTACACTGTGCCGCATTTTCTTTTGCCGCCTTTTATGCGTAATCGCGGCAATTATATTATCAGTCTTGGCCAATTCACCCGATGGCTGGCCGAGCAGGCTGAAAATTTAGGCGTAGAAATTTATGCCGGCTTTGCGGCGGCGGAAATTTTATTTAATGATAAAGGCGCGGTATGCGGCATTGCCACAGGCGATATGGGCGTGTCCAAAACGAGCGAAAAAAAATCTGGTTGGACGGCGGGCGTTGAGCTGCACGCTAAATATACATTTTTCGCCGAAGGGGTGCGCGGCTCTTTATCTAAAGCGGCGATTGAGCATTTTAAGCTGGCCGAAAATTGCGATTATCAAAAATACAGTCTCGGCATAAAGGAGCTTTGGCGCGTGCCAGCCGACCAGCACAAGGTGGGCTATGTGCAGCACACGCTGGGCTGGCCATTAGATAATGCCACGACGGGCGGTTCATGGATGTATCATTTTGGTGAAAATCTAGTCTCCATTGGTTTTGTGGTGCATTTGAATTATCAAAATCCTTATTTGTCGCCCTATGATGAATTTCAGCGTTTCAAAACCCACCCTGCCATTCGCAAAATTTTGCAAAGCGGTGAGCGCGTGGCTTATGGGGCGCGGGCGATTAGTTCGGGCGGGGCGCAATCTGTTCCCAAGCTCGTCTTTGATGGCGGCGCATTGCTGGGCTGTGCGGCGGGTTTTGTTAATGTTGCCCGCCTGAAGGGGATTCACAATGCAATGGAGTCGGGCATGCTGGCCGCCCAAGCCGCTTTTGACGCGCTGGCCGATGGGCGCGAATATGACACGCTGGCCGCTTATCAGTCTGCCTACAAGCGGTCGTCCATTTATAAAGAATTGCAAAAAGCGCGGAATGTGAAGCCGCTATTGTCTCAATGCGGCACTTTTTTTGGCACAGCCTTGGCGGGTGCGGATATGTGGTTGCGGGCGTTTGGTTTGGGTTTGCCGTTTACGCTCCACCATCGCCGTGCTGACCATGATTGTTTGAAAAAAGCCGCGCTGTGCAAAAAAATTCCCTATCCCAAACCCGATGGGGTGGTGTCTTTTGACAAAATGTCTTCGGTTTATTTATCTTCCATTCACCATGAGGAAGACCAGCCCCCCCATTTAACTTTGCAAGATGAAAATGTGCCAGTGTCGGTTAATTTGGCCGACTATGATGAACCTGCCCAGCTTTATTGTCCGGCGGGGGTTTATGAAATTGTCAATGATGCCAATGGTGCGCCGCGCTTGCAAATTAACGCGCCAAATTGTGTGCATTGCAAAACCTGCGACATTAAATGCCCCAGCCAAAATATAAATTGGGTTGTACCAGAAGGGGGCAATGGGCCAAATTATCCCAATATGTAATTTATATGACCAGCAAAAACATAAAATTTATTTTCGCGGCCATTAAAAAAGTTTTGAAAAAAACTTTCACCAAAACCCCGCGCCCTTATAAAACCGCCAGCTTTGTGTTGGGCGTTTTATGCGCCAGCCTGTTTTGGTTTTTGTCCAGCCCCAGCCCATCTTATCAAGCCACGGGTCATACCGCTTCTTTGGAAGGCGCGTTGCTGGCCGCCGGCTTGGCTGAGCAGCAAGACCGCCCCGATATTAGCGCGCATTATTATGCCCGCGCCCACGCGCTACAGCCTGCTGACCGCGTGATTGGCGAAAAGCTGTTTCTTGCTTATTTGGCGGCGGGCGAATTGGATGCGGCGCAAAAACAGGCCGAAAAACTTGCCCGTCACACCGCGCCAGTGCATCGCATGGTGCGGCTTATGCTGGCGGCGCGGGCGATAAAAAATAACCGCCCCGCTTCTGCCATTCGGCAAATGGACGCGCTGGCGGCCACGGGCGCGGAAGATTTTTCTATCCTGCTCAGCGATTTGGTCACGCAATGGGCGCATTTTGCCGCCGGCGATAATGACAAAGCCGCCGCCATTGCCACCCGCCTTGCCGAAGGGGTGCATTTCAAAATTGTGGTCAACCGCAATTTGGCTTTGCTTTATGAAGCTATGGGCGAAAAAGATTTGGCCTATGCCGCCCATGCGCGGGTGATTGCGGCGGGTGGGCTGTCGGTTTCGGCTTTTGTGGTTGAGCATATTAGCTTTTTGCATCGCATGGACGACAAACCCGCCTTGCAAAATCTCTTTGCTAAAATTGATATGAATGAGCAAACCCATCCGATTTATGTGCGCTTAAAACGCATGGTGCAAACCAAGCCGCCTGCTTTTAAGGTCACGCCGCGCATGGGGCTAGCCTCTATGCTGGCCGGATTAGCCCAAACCATGCGCCGCGATTTAGGCCACCAGCATATCGCGCCCTATGTCCAAATTGCCGCATGGCTCGTGCCTGAAGAAGTGCCAATACAAATGATGATTGGTGAATTGGCCGCGATAAGAAAAGATTATGACAAGGCGTTGGAAATATATAACCGCTTTAGCGATGACCCGCTTTACGGTTCTACGATTTCCATTTCCTTTGCTTTGATATTGGAAGAGCAGGGACGGCTTGACGAAGCATTGGAAAAATTGCACGCGCTTTCTGTTTCCCATGCGGGTGAATTTGTAGAAAAAAGTCTGGCCGATATGTATCAACGCGCCGAACGCTACGCCCAAGCCGAGCCAATTTATACCGCGCTGATTGAACGGCTGGAAAAATCCGACAGAGCCGATTGGAATTTGTTTTTTTCTCGTGGCATGGTGCGCGAGCGCATGGATAAATGGCAAGAGGCCGAAGCTGATTTGCTCCGCGCTAAGGAGCTGTCCAATAATAACGCATATGTGTTGAATTATTTGGGCTATAGCTGGATTGACCATGGCATTAATTTGCACGAAGGGCTGGATATTATTGAACAGGCGGTAGAAAAACAGCCGCGCAATGGGTTTTTTGTGGACAGCTTGGGCTGGGCTTTATATCGGCTTGGCGATTTTGTTGCCGCCGTGCGCTTGTTGGAAAAAGCCAGTGAGCTTGAGCCGCTTGATGCGGAAATTATTGACCATTTGGGCGATGCTCTATGGCAGGCGGGGCGCAAATTTGAAGCGCGTTATCAATGGCAACGCGCTTTGGGGCTTGACCCAGATGATGATAAACGCCGCCTGATTGAACAAAAAATTGAAACGGGTTTAACGGCCAAACATAACGCACCAACTAAAATTTAACCATGCCACCCACTGCCGATACAGAATTTGCCCCCGCTAAAATAAATTTATCCCTATCGGTTTTGGGCAAGCGTGATGATGGTTATCATAATTTATCCAGCCTTGTTGGTTTTGTTGCGGTCGGTGATGAGCTTAAAGCCGCCCCAAATGAAAAGGGCGATATAACACTTAAAATTTCAGGCACGTTTGCGTCTGGTTTATCGGCGGGCGCAGATAATCTCATCATCCGCGCCGCAAAGCTGTTGCAAAGCCAAGCGGGCATAAAGCAGGGCGCGAATTTATCTTTGCTTAAAAACTTACCGCTTATGGCTGGCTTAGGCGGCGGCTCTGCCGATGCGGCGGCTTGTTTGCGCTTGCTTAATCGGCTTTGGGAACTGCATTGGCCGCAAGAAAAACTCATGACTCTTGCCGCTTCATTGGGCGCAGATGTGCCAGTCTGTATTGTTTCACAATTAAGCTGGCTTGGTGGGCGCGGGGAAAAAATAACCCCGCTTGCGCCGCTTCAAGGCTATGAAAAATGCTTCGCGCTTTTGCTTAATGCGGGCTTTGCCATGCCCACGGCGGCGGTGTTTGAAAAATTCACAGCCGCGCCAACCAAACCCTCACCGCACCCGTCATTCAAAACGCTTGCCGATATGTGCGCCTTTATGCACGAGAAGGGCAATGATTTAACCCCCGCCGCTTGTGCGCTCAACCCATCTTTGCGCCAAGTGCTAGAGGCTTTGCCAATGCAAAACGCCCTTTATGGTGGTCTGTCGGGCAGTGGGGCGAGTTGTTTTGTGTTATTTGACAATGAACAAGCCGCCAAAACCGCACAGAAAAAACTGCACGCGACCCAGCCCGATTATTGGTCTGCCATAGGCGCGTTGCGTTAATTAAAAAGCCCGCCTAATGCAAAAATCAATAATGCCCGTCATGGCACGGCGATAATCGCTATCGGGAAAAATTGCCAGTGCGTCCATCGCCGTTTGCCCGTAAGTTTCGGCCATTTTAACCGTTTGCCCCAGCGCGTCATGTTGTTTGAGATAATCTATCGCCACCGCCAAATCATTTTCTTGTTGATCATGGTTCACCATAACCCGCCGCCAAAATTGCTTTTGCGTTTTATCGCCTGCCGCATGCGCCAGCGCGACTGGCACGGTGATTTTGCCTTCACGGAAATCATCGCCGATATTTTTGCCTGCATTGGCAATGGCCTCGCTCACGCCGCCATAATCCAGCACATCATCAATAAGCTGAAAAGCAATGCCCAAATGCCGCCCATAAAGTGCCAAAGCGGCGCGGGTGGTGCTGTCTTGGTCGGCAATCACCGCACCAATTTGCGTGGCGGCAGAAAAAAGCGTGGCCGTTTTCGCATCCACTACTTTCAGGCAATCTTCTTTGCTCATATTTATATCGTGGCGGGCGGCGAGTTGCATCACTTCCCCTTCGGCGATTGTGGCTGACGCGCTTGATAAAATATCCAGCGCGTCTAGCGACTCTGTAGCAACCATCATTTTGAAGGCTTGGCCGAGCATAAAATCGCCGACCAAAATACTGGCCGCATTGCCCCATTGCATGCGCGGGCTAGGCA
This sequence comes from Parvibaculaceae bacterium, assembly GCA_965219965.1. GTDB lineage: Bacteria > Pseudomonadota > Alphaproteobacteria > RS24 > RS24. Next base: position 961,560 of record OZ244796.1, on the reverse strand, counting down.
GGCCACGGCGCAAATCGCTTTCATCAACCACATCATCATGCAAAAGCGTTGCGGTGTGCATCATTTCCACCGCCGCCGCCAGCGCGATATGGTTGCGCCCGTCATAATCACACAGCCGTGCGGCGGCCAGTGTGAGCATAGGCCGCAAACGTTTCCCGCCTGCCTTGACAATATGCGCACCAATATCGGGAATAGAGGCTTCGCCTGCCGATAGGCTTTCATTGATAAGCTGGTTCACGCCCTGCATTTCAGCTTCCACCAGTGCTTGCAGATTTTCCAAAGCATTGGCCGTGCTGGCCGCGGGGGCGGTGTCGCTTTGTGCGTCTTTAATAGAAATAATGCGGCTCATTTTATCCTCTTATCTGACAATATCCCCTTGCCAGCCCCTTAACAAGTGCGGCATAAGCACTAAAGTGTGCCAAGCGCAAATTTTTGAGGATTATATGGGTAAAAACCACGCCGATGGCTTTTTGGGTCATGCTTTAACCATTCAACAACCGCCAGACGGCCACCGCAGTGGCACGGATGCGGTTCTGCTCGCCGCTTCTATTGAAGAAACTGACGGGCAGAATTATTTAGAGCTTGGCTGTGGGGTTGGCGTGGCGACGCTGTGTGTGGCGCATCGTTTGGCGGGCGCACAAGTCACGGGCATAGACGCTGATGCCACCCTTATCGCTATGGCCAAAGATAATGCCCATGCCAATCAGTTAGAAAAGCGGGTGGATTTTATCGGCCAAGATATTCATGCTGATTTTGAAAGCTGGTCATTGCCGCCTGCAAGTTTCGGCCATGTTTTTGCCAATCCGCCTTTTCACGCCCCTGACCAAAGCACGGTGCCGCCCAATCAAAGCAAGCAGCACGCCCATATTGCTCACCCCGATACGTTGGACATTTGGGTTAAACGCGCCGCCACTTTGCTCACCGCAGGTGGGCGGTTGACCCTTATCCATCGCCCGCAAGCCTTGCCCGCCATTTTAGCGGCCATGCAGTCGCGCTTTGGCGGCATAAGGCTCAAAGCTCTGCACCCGACCGCCACGCAGACGGCGAGCCGTATTTTAATATCAGGCCAGCGCGACAGCCGCGCCGCTTTAACTTGCCACCCACCTTTGGCTCTGCATGATTCGCAAGGTAGCTATTTGTCTGAAGTGGAAGATATTTTGCGGCATGGGGCGGGCTTGGACTGGGGCGGCTAGGGGCGTTTGCGCGGCGCACGCTTTTGCATTGCTTTTCACCCTCTCAATGGGTAATTTCGCCCATATTAAGCGGGAATTTTAAGATGACGGACACGCCCTCTTTTCAGGATTTAATCCTCAATTTGCAGCATTATTGGGCGGCGCAAGGCTGCGTGATTTTGCAGCCCTATGATATGGAAATGGGCGCAGGCACCTTCCACCCCGCCACGATTTTACGCGCTTTGGGGCCAGAAGAATGGAACGCGGCTTATGTGCAACCCTGCCGCCGCCCCACAGATGGCCGCTATGGGGAAAACCCCAACCGCTTTCAACATTATTATCAGTTTCAGGTTATTTTGAAGCCGTCGCCCGATAATATCCAACAGCTTTATTTGGACAGCTTGAAAGTATTGGGCATTGACCCGTCCAAACATGATATTCGTTTTGTGGAAGATGATTGGGAAAGCCCGACGCTTGGCGCGTGGGGGTTGGGCTGGGAAGTGTGGTGCGATGGCATGGAAGTGTCGCAATTTACTTATTTCCAGCAAGTTGGCGGCTTGGATGTGGAGCTGGTTTCGGGCGAGCTGACTTACGGGCTAGAACGGCTGGCCATGTATGTGCAGGGCGTAGATAATGGCTTTGAGTTAGATTTTAACGGGCGCGGCGTCACTTATGCGGATGTGTTTCACCGCAATGAGGTGGAATTTTCCCATTATAATTTTGAACTGGCCGATACGGATATTTTGCGCCGTCATTTTGAAGATGCCGAAAAGCAATGCCGCCTATTGGTGGAAAAAGGTCTCGCTCTGCCAGCTTACGACCAATGTATGAAAGCCAGCCATAATTTTAATTTGCTAGATGCGCGTGGGGCGGTGAGCGTGGCCGAACGCCAATCTTATATTGACCGCGTGCGGGCTTTGGCTAAAGCCTGCGCTGAGGCTTATTTAGCCGCCAATAAAGAGTCAGGTAAAAAATAAAATGGCTGAGTTTATACTTGAATTTTATTGCGAAGAAATTCCCGCTGGCATGCAGGCGCGTGCAATGGAAAATTTAGCGCAGAACTTGGCCGATGCTTTGGCCGCGCATAATATAAAAATGGATAATGTGCAAACTTATGTTGCTCCGCAACGCCTTGCGCTTTTGGCTGATGGTTTGCCGCAAAAAACCACAGCGCGGAAAATTGAAAAAAAAGGGCCAAAGGTTAACGCGCCGCAAAAAGCCATAGACGGATTTTATTCGGCTAATAATGTTCCTCAGTCTGCTACTGTCGAATTTGCCTCAGAAGGGCGTGCCGAGTGGGGTGATAGTAATGAATTGATAGGCCAAACTAAATTGGACGTAGAATATATTCTTTTGAAGCGCGAGGAAAAAGCCCGCCCTATGGCCGATGTGCTGGCCGAAATTTTACCCGCGCTGACGCAAAATTTCCCATGGCCGAAATCCATGCGTTGGGGCGGCGGGCGGCTGCGCTGGGTGCGGCCTTTACGCGCCATTTTATGCCGTTTTGACGGCAAAATTATCTCCTTTAATGTGGATGGCTTGCAAGCGGGCGGGGTGACTTATGGCCACCGCTTTATGGCACCCGATGCGATTGAAATAAAAAAGGCGAGCGATTATTTACCCAAACTCAAACAAGCAAAGGTGCTGGCCGACCCGGTCGCAAGGCGGGCTGAAATTGAAGCACAAATAACCAAGCTGGCCAAAGCCGAAGGGCTGGATATTGTGCCAGATGACGCCTTGCTTAATGAAACCGCCGGACTGGTGGAATGGCCGATTTGTTTAATGGGCAAAATTGATGCTGATTTTATGCAAGATAATGTGCCAGAAGATGTGTCCATCACCATTATGCGCCATCACCAAAAATATTTTTCATTGCGCGACCCGAAAACAAAAAAGCTCGCCCCATATTTTATTGTGGTTTCCAATATGATGACAAAAGATAAAGCCGCCGCCATTATTGCGGGCAATGAACGGGTGTTACGCGCACGGCTCGCTGATGGGCAATTTTTTTGGCAACAAGATAAAAAAACACCGCTGGCTGACCGCTTGCCCGCGCTTAAAAATCTTATTTTTCATGGGTCACGCACCATGTATGAACATAGCGAGCGTGTCGCCAAGCTGGCGGCGCAAATCGCTGGGCAAATGGGCGCAGATGTCAAAGTAAGCCAAGAAGCGGCAAAGCTGTGCAAGGCCGATTTAACTTCCGCTATGGTATATGAGTTTCCCAAATTGCAAGGCATTATGGGCGGCTATTATGCGGCAGATAAAAAAATCGGCGCGGCTATTTGTGACCATTACAAGCCGCAAGGGGCAAGCGATGATTGCCCCGCTACGCCAGAGGCTTGCGCGGTCGCGCTGGCCGATAAAATAGAAACGCTGTGCTATTTTTGGGGCATTGACCAAAAGCCTACAGGTTCAAAAGACCCTTACGCCTTGCGCCGTGCCGCTTTAGGCGTGATACGCATTTTTATGGAGCAGGGAATAAAGGGCGATTTTGAGGCCATTACCTCCACTGATGATTTGGATTTAACAAATTTCATTATTGACCGTTTGAAAACCTATTTGCGTGATAAAGAAAATATCGCGCATTATGTTGTAGATGCCGTTTCTATGCCTCATAAAACTGGACACTTAAACATTGTTAAGCTGGCGCATCATGCGCGGGAGCTAAATGGCTTTTTGCAAACAACAGATGGGAAAAATTTACTGACCGCCTATCGGCGCACTTGCGGCATTTTGAAAGATGCCGCTTCGGTCAGTATTTTTAAGGAAGATTTACTGAAAGAAAAAGATGAAATCGCTCTCAATAAAGCGGTTTCAGATTTGCAGGAAGAAAGTGATATACAGCTTAAACAATTTGCCGCATTGCGTGCGCCCGTAGATGCGTTTTTTGAAAAAGTGTTGGTGAATGTTGAAGATAATGCACTGAAACAAAACCGATTGGCACTTTTGGCAAAGCTGCGTGATGTTATGGGTTTCTACGCCGATTTTTCAAAAATAGAAGGGGGCGAGCGTGGCTGAAGAAAAATGGATTTATAGTTTCGGCGATGGCGCGGCTGAAGGCACGGCAGAAATGAAAGAACTGCTTGGCGGCAAGGGTGCGAATTTGGCTGAAATGAGCCGTCTTGGCCTGCCTGTGCCGCCCGGCTTTACCATGACCACCCAGCTTTGCACGGCTTTTTATGAAAATGACCGCCAATTCCCCGCCAATCTTGCCGACCAGCTTGAAGCGGCCATTAAAAAAGTTGGCCAAGCGGTCGGGGCGGTATTTGGCGATGTGGACAATCCTTTGCTGGTATCGGTGCGTTCGGGCGCACGCGCTTCTATGCCCGGCATGATGGACACGGTGCTTAATCTCGGCATGAATGATAAAACCGTGCAAGGGCTGGCCAAACGCGCAGGCGATGACCGTTTTGCATGGGATAGCTATCGGCGTTTCATTCAAATGTATTCCGATGTGGTGTTGGGCGTGAGCCATGACCATTTTGAAGAAATTCTTGACGATTATAAATTGCAGGAAACCCATCAGGCCGATACGGATTTATCGGCTGATGATTGGCGGCATATTGTTGGCCTTTATAAAAAGCGCGTTAAAGAAGTAAATGGCGATGCTTTCCCGCAAGATGTGATGGCGCAATTATGGGGCGCGGTTGGTGCGGTGTTCGGTTCGTGGCGCAATGCGCGGGCGCAAACCTATCGCCGCCTTAATAATATCCCTGAAAGCTGGGGAACGGCGGTGAATGTGCAAGCGATGGTGTTTGGCAATTTGGGCGACACTTCGGCAACGGGTGTGGCTTTCACACGCGACCCGTCCACGGGCGAAAATATTTTTTATGGCGAGTTTTTAATTAACGCGCAGGGCGAAGATGTGGTCGCTGGTATTCGCACGCCGCAAAACCTCACCAAAAAGGCGCGTGAAGAAAGCGGCACAAGCGAGCTGAGCATGGAAGAATCCATGCCGCAAGTTTATGCCCAGCTTGTAGAGGTCTATCGCAAATTGGAAAGTCATTACCGCGATATGCAGGATATTGAATTTACCGTGCAAGATAATAAATTATGGATGTTGCAAACCCGTTCGGGCAAGCGCACGGCCAAAGCCGCCCTTAAAATCGCTGTGGATATGGTTGCCGAAGGGCTGATTGATGAAGATGAAGCGGTGCGCCGCATTGACCCACTTTCGCTTGACCAGCTTTTACACCCCATGCTTGACCCCAATGCGCCACGTGATGTGATTGCCAGCGGCCTGCCCGCTTCGCCCGGGGCGGCGGTTGGCGCGGTGGTTTTTACCGCCGAAGCCGCTGAGCAGGCCAAAGCCGAAGGCCGTGCCGTTATTTTAGTGCGGATGGAAACCAGTCCAGAAGATATTCACGGCATGCACGCGGCGGAAGGGATTTTAACTTCACGCGGCGGCATGACCAGCCATGCGGCGGTTGTCGCTCGTGGCATGGGGCGGCCTTGTGTGTCGGGGGCGGGCAGTATTCGCATTGATTTAGATGCGGGCGCATTTGTTGTAAGCGGGCGCACGGTTAAAGAGGGTGATGTCATTACCATTGATGGCGGCAATGGCACGGTTATGTTGGGCGCGGTGCCGACCTTACAAGCCAGCCTGTCGGGCGATTTTGCCACTTTAATGGGTTGGGCGGATGCGCGGCGGCGCATGCAAATTCGCGCCAATGCTGAAACCCCTGCCGATGCCCAGACGGCGATAAAATTTGGAGCTGAAGGCATTGGGCTGTGCCGCACAGAACACATGTTTTTTGATGCCGACCGCATTATGGCGGTGCGCGAAATGATTTTGGCTGAAAATGCCGAATCCCGCGCCGCCCCTTTAGCCCGCCTGTTGCCCGTGCAGAAGCAAGATTTCATGGCACTGTTTGACATTATGCAAGGTCTGCCGGTGAATATCCGCCTGCTTGACCCGCCTTTGCATGAATTTTTACCGCATGGGGAAAATGAAATGCGCGCATTAGCTGAAGCGGCGGGGCTAGAACTGGCTATGGTCAAAAGACGGGTTGAGGAATTGGGCGAGATGAACCCCATGCTTGGCCATCGCGGTTGCCGTTTGGGGCTAACCTATCCGGATATTTATGAAATGCAAGCACGCGCCATTTTTGAAGCGGCGTTGGAAACGGAAAAAAAATCTGGCCAGCCCGTGCGGCTTGAAGTGATGATACCGCTTGTGATGACCCATGCTGAACTTGAATCGCTAGGCGGGCGGTTGAAAAAACTCGCCGCCCAAGTGGAAGCCGAGCAGGGCGGCAAGTTGAACTGCCAAATTGGCACAATGATTGAACTGCCCCGCGCCGCTTTGCTGGCGGGTGAAATTGCTCAAACGGCGGAGTATTTTTCTTTCGGAACGAATGATTTAACCCAAACCACTTACGGCATTAGCCGCGATGATGCCGCCTCTTTTCTCGTCCCTTACGCCGCGCAAGGACTCATTGAAAAAGACCCCTTTGTGTCGCTAGACCAAGAGGGCGTCGGCGAGTTGGTCGCACTGGCCGCCAAGCGCGGACGCGAAACACGGCCAGATATTAAGCTAGGCATTTGCGGCGAGCATGGCGGCGACCCTGATTCCATTGCCTTTTGCGAATCAATCGGGCTGGATTATGTTTCCTGCTCGCCTTACCGCGTCCCCATCGCCCGCCTTGCTGCCGCGCAAGTGGCTTTGAAAGCGAAAAAATAGCTTTAACTTCAGGGGCTTGCTGCCCCGCCCACGCTATTTCACACCTCCATTCACGCAGGGTCACAAATTGTCATACGCGCACTTTTTAACCTGTTCATATAATAGTATTATCGGCTAGAATCACTGGCAGGGGCGACGGCTCATTTGGGAGATATGACCAATGCGAGATTTCGGGCGGGATTTTATGTGGCATTTGATACATAATTTATGGCGGCGCAATAAGGCGCAAGTCCTGACTTTTGGCTGGACTTTTGCTTTTATGGTGCTGATTGGTTTGGCCGCACAGCCGCCTTTTACGCCCACTGAAACGGCGCAAGCCACGCCGGTTGAATCCCCCTTTGACGCTGACGCATCCGTGCTACCTTTATTCAAACAAGTGGCGGGTGATTTTGCCATAGATACCAGCCTCATTCGCGGGCGCAATGCCAATGCCGCGCCAGAAAGTTTTGCCCAAGCGCGGCAATGTTTAGCCCAAGCCATGTATTTTGAAGCTCGCAGTGAGCCAGTGGAAGGCTGGCAGGCTGTGGGTCATGTGGTTATTAATCGGGTGCGCTCGGCGCGTTATCCAGCACGGATTTGTGATGTGGTTTTTCAGGGCGACCGTCATCGGCATAAATGCCAATTTTCTTTTGCCTGTGATGGCCGTTCTGACCGCGCTTATAATAAAGCCTTTTGGGACAGGGCTTATGATTTAGCTGGCACATTGCTGACCGAAGGCTCGGATTCTGAAATTGCTGGCACGGCGACACATTATCATGCTGATTATGTTGCGCCTGCTTGGTCTGACCATATGCAGCCCATTACAAAAATCGGGCGGCATATTTTTTACAAAGAAGTTGCCAATCGGCGCAATCCTCTGCCGCTTAAACGCCCTGAGAAAAATTTATAAAATCCAGCCCCAAATCTAAGCACGGCGCAGAATGGGTGATGCGCCCAACAGAAATATAATCCACGCCCGTTTCGGCAATGGCGCGAACATTTTCCAAGCACACATTGCCAGAAGCCTCCACCACCACCCGCCCGTCAATCAGGCGCATTGCTTCGCTCAGCATTGGCGGCGGCATATTATCAAGCAACACCGCTTGTGCGCCCGCCGCAAGGGCGTCTTCAAGCTGGGCTAAATTATCCACTTCAATTTCCACTTTCACGCCATTGCTGTTTTTCAGTGCGGCTTTTGTTGCCGCCGCCACACTGCCTGCTATGGCGATATGATTATCTTTCACCAAAAGCGCGTCATAAAGCCCAAAGCGATGATTAACCCCGCCGCCGCATCGCACCGCATATTTTTCTAACGCCCGCAAATGTGGCGTGGTTTTGCGCGTGCAAGTAATTTGCGCTTTTGTCCCGCGCACCGCTTCAACATAAAGTGCGGTTTGAGACGCAATGCCCGATAAATGCCCTAAATAATTTAACGCCACGCGCTCACCTGCCAGCATGGCACGCGCCGCCCCGTGCAAATGCAAAATATGCGCGCCCGCCGCCAACTTGTCGCCATCTTGCTTTTGGGGTTTGATGTTAAGCCCTGCATCAAGCCTGGCAAATGTTTGCGTTGCCAAAGCCAGTCCAGCCAACACGCCGCCTTGCCGCGCAATAAGTGCTGCTTCGCCTTGCGCGGTTTCGGCGGTGACGGCTTGCGAGGTGATGTCGCCTTCCGCGCCTAAATCTTCGCGCAAGGCTTGGGCGACAGCTTCTTTAATCAATGCGTCAGGCAAGGGGGAAAGATTTTGCGTCATTATTGCGCCGCCCTTTTTGGAGTGGCTTGCCCCGCCAGCACCTTATCGGCAATGTCATGGGCTTGTGCGAAAGTCATAAAATTGCGCTCTGCCTTATCTGCCGTTTCAGGAAAATCACTGCGGAAATGCCCGCCGCGACTTTCTTCGCGCACCCATGCTGCTGTGGTCATCAGCAAAGCCGCGCCCGTCATATTGGCTAAGGGCGCAACACCCGCGCTCATTTTGTCAAGCCGTTTAATTATTTTTAACGCTGCCCGCAAACTGTCATGGCTGCGTATCATGCCAACATGCTGGCTCATCACATGGCGCAATTCTTTAATCGCCACCATGCTGGCCGATGGGTCAGATTGCAAATCCGTTTTAGGCGGCTCAGGGACGGCGGTGGGTTTAATGGCGACAATATCATCAATATGCCGCGCAATGCGTGCGCCAAACACAATCGCCTCCAGCAAAGAATTACCTGCCAACCGATTGGCTCCATGCGCCCCCGTGCTGGCCGCTTCGCCGCACGCCCACAGCCCCGCCAAGCTAGATTGGCCATTTTCATTAACCTTAATCCCGCCCATATGATAATGCGCCGCCGGAGTCACAGGCACAAGCTCGCTTGCGGGGTCAATGCCGCCTTGTGTGCAATAATGCGCCACGGTCGGAAAATGTTGGGCAAGGCTTGCGCCCAAAGCCCCGCGCAAATCAAGCCCAACAAAACCAGTGCGTTGTATTTCCCCTGCCACGCCGCGTGCCACAATATCACGCGGAGCCAGCTCACCATCTTTATGCAAAGCGGGCATAAAGCGTTCGCCCTTGCCATTGAGCAACACCGCCCCTTCGCCGCGCAAGGCTTCGGTGGCTAAAGGCGCGGGGTCGCCCATGCCCGCAAAAGCGGTAGGGTGGAATTGCATAAATTCCGCATCGGCAATCACCGCCCCTGCACGGGCGGCCATGGCCAAAGCCTCGCCGCGTGCCGAAGCGGGGTTGGTGGTGGTTTCATAAAGACAACCTGCCCCGCCGCAAGCTAAAATCACCGCACGGGCTTTAACCAATATGGGTGCATTGGCGATATTTTTATGCGCTGGACGCGCAAACACGCCCACCACGCGACCATTTTCAATCGCCAATTCGCAAGCGGCAAAACCCACCAGCTTATGAATAGACGGGCTGGCACTGGCACGCTTGCCCAATGCGGAAATAATAGCACGGCCTGCTTGGTCGCCCCTGACTCCAATAATGCGGTTGCGGCTATGGGCGGCTTCACGGCCTAATTTCACCGCGCCATTTTCATGGCGGTCAAATGGCACGCCAAAAGCAATAAGGTCATTAATGCGGGCTTTGGATTCTTGCGCCAAAATATCGGCAATGTGCGGGTCAACCAATCCGCATCCGGCGGCAATGGTGTCTTGCTTGTGCAAATCAGGGCTGTCATCTGCGCCAATGGCCGCGGCAATGCCGCCTTGGGCGCGTGCCGATGCGCTGGCGCGTGATGGTTCGTCAGTAGCCATAACCGTTACTTGCCGATGGGCGAGTTTCAGGGCGGTGAATAATCCAGCCAGCCCGCCGCCAACAATCAGCACATCACCAGCATCAATAATGTTTGGGCGAAAAGACATGAGGCGAAATTAGCGGCTTAGTTCAATCATACGCTCCACAGCACGGCGGGCGGCGGCGGCCATTTCAGGGGCGACATGAATTTCCTCACGTTCTTCAACTAAGGCTTCAAGGATTTTCGGCAAAGTAATTTGTTTCATATGCGGGCAGAGATTACACGGGCGAACAAAATTCACATTTGGATTTTCAACCGCCACATTATCGCTCATAGAACACTCTGTTACCATCAACACCCGTTCGGGCTGTTTGTTTTGCACCCATTTTATCATGCTTGAAGTTGAGCCGGAAAAGTCAGCCTCATCAACCACTTCGGGCGCACATTCAGGGTGGGCGATAATCACCAGCCCCGCATCATCAGCCCGATATTGGCGCAGCTCTTCGGCGGTGAATTTTTCATGCACTTCGCACCGCCCCTTCCATGTGATAATTTCTATCTCGGTTTCGCGGGCGATATTTTTTGCCAAAAATTCATCTGGCAAGCATAAAACTTTATTGGTGCCAAATTCTTTTGCCATCGCATTCACCACATGCACAGCATTAGAAGAAGTGCAGCACACATCGCTTTGCGCTTTCACTTCTGCCGAAGTATTGACATAAGTCACCACTGGCACATTCGGATAAGCGGCGCGTAGGGTTTGCACATCTGCACCCGTAATGCTTTCGGCCAGCGAACAGCCCGCGCCCATATCGGGCAGTAAAACTTTTTTATCAGGGTTAAGCAATTTAGATGTTTCGGCCATGAAATGCACACCGCATTGAACAATAATATCACCATGCGCTTCAACCGCTTCACGGGCAAGCTGTAAGCTGTCGCCCACCACATCGGCAACGCAGTGAAAAATTTCTGGCGTTTGATAATTATGCGCTAAAATTACGGCGTTTTTTTGCTTTTTCAATTCATTAATGGCTTTAATGTAAGGGGCGAAAAATGGCCATTCAATAGATGGCACAACCGATTGCACCCGCGCATAAAGCGGTGCCATTTCACGTTCCAAAGCAGGCGTATAGCGAATATCCATTTGCTCAAGAATCGCCTCCGCTCCCGCGCCCATTGGACGGGTCGGGGGACGGGCAGGGGTTTGTGCCGAAAGCTGTGCCTGTGTGGTCATGCCTATTTGCTCCGCAAGCCTATATTCTGTATATGGGGCATTTGCGCGGATTTTGCAAGGTTTTAGGGCTTTATGCGGGCGCGGTGACAAGCGTAATTGGGCAATCGGCAACACTTAGCGGCTGTTTGAGGCTGTCAAGGCGTAGCAAAGCCACCCCTTGCGCCTCATTTTGTGTTTTGCTTTGCGTTTCACTATAGGCGCATATTTGCCCCACTACGCGCTCGCCGCTTTGCACGTTTTGACCCGCTTCTAATTTTTGCTGTGCCGTGACCAAATGGGTTTTTTTGCGACTTGCCCCGCGCCGATGACTGCGTGACGTCACTTCCTGCCCGACAAAACAGCCCTTTTGAAAATCAATGCCATTTAATTCATCAAGCCGAAATTCAAGCGGAAAGGCACTTTCATGGCCAAATTCGCCCGTGCCTTCCAACACTAAATGCGCCAAGCGGTGCGCCTTATAATCGCTCAAGGAGCAGGGCTGTGGTGGGTCGTTCACATTGTCCAAAAACCGTTTGCCCAGCCCGTTATGGCGGGGATCTACAAATCCGCCCTCTGGCAAGCCGTCACCCCATGCGGCAAAAACGGGTTTATCGGTCGGCGTGACGGTCACATCTGCCCGCAATTTGTAAAAATTCAGCTTTTTGGTCAGCGCGTCGGCATCATCAGCGTGGACATCTAGCAAAATCTCCTGCCCCATCTCTTTCCCCTCAGGCCGATAAAGCAGAAAATCAAACGCCAATTTGCCTTGCGGGGTTAAAAGCAAGGCATAAAGCGCGGTTTTTTCATTCAGGCGGCTTATATCATGGCTCACCAGCCCGTCTAAAAAATCCTCCACATCTGCCCCATTTAAGGCCAGCACTTTGCGGTCGCTAAGCTGTGTCCATGCAAAATCCATGAGGCAATACTATATGATTGTCGGCTTTGGGAAATAAATTTTTACGCCCCCATACGAAATTTAGTATATGCTGACGGCGGGAATATATGTGCCATATAATGGGAAAAATAATGAGTTATGATTTGTTAATTAAAGGCGGCGCATTGGCCACGCATAAAACCACCAGCGCGACCGATATTGCTATTAAAGACGCCAAATTCGCCGCATTAGGCGATATTGATGCCAGCCAAGCCGCGCAAGTGATTGATGCAAAAGGGCTGACCATTTTACCCGGCGTCATTGACACGCAAGTGCATTTCCGTGAACCGGGCAATGAACATAAAGAAGATTTACAAAGCGGCTCACTGGCCGCTGTTATGGGCGGGGTGACAGCCGTGTTTGAAATGCCCAATACCGCCCCGCCAACCACAACCATTAAAGCTATTGCCGATAAAGTTTCACGTGGAACAAATAGAATGCATTGCGATTTTGCTTTTTACGCAGGCGGCACGGAAGAAAATGCTTCCCAACTCGCCGAATTGGAACGCCAAAAAGGCGTGTGCGGCGTAAAAGTTTTCATGGGCGCGTCCACAGGTAATTTATTGGTGGCGGGCGATGAAGAAGTGCGGGCAATTTTGAAAAATATCACCCGCCGCGCGGCATTTCACAGCGAAGATGAATTTCGTTTGCGCGAGCGCAAAAATCTAGCCGAAAAAGGCAAGGTGGAAACACATGCGGTTTGGCGTGATGCTGAAGCGGCGATTTTATCCACCCAACGTTTGCTGAAAATGGCCCGTGAGGAAGGTAAGCAGGTGCATGTGCTGCATATTACCACGGCGGAGGAAATGCAGATTTTGGCAGAAAACCGTGACATTGCAACGGTTGAGGTGACGCCGCAGCACTTAACTTTGGCCGCCCCGGATTGTTATGAGCGCCTTGGTAGTTTTGCCCAAATGAACCCGCCTATTCGTGACACCCGTCACCGTGATGGGCTGTGGCAGGCTTTGGAAAGCGGTATTGTAGATGTGGTTGGTTCTGATCACGCGCCGCATACAAAGGAGGAAAAGGCTGAAATTTATCCTCAATCGCCGTCTGGTATGCCGGGTGTGCAAACACTTTTGCCCCTTATGCTGAATCACATGGCTGAAGGGCGGTTGAGCTTGCAGAGGCTGGTGGAACTGACCAGTTATAATGCCCATAAATTATTTAATTTTGCCGCTAAGGGAAATGTAAAGGTCGGCAATGATGCGGATTTGACTTTTGTGGACTTAAAACGCCATGAAATTATTAGCGACAATTGGCTGGCTTCCCGTTGCGGCTGGTCGCCTTTTACGGGCATGAAAATTCAGGGCTGGCCCGTTGGCACAATGGTGCGCGGGCAGAAGGTGATGTGGGAAAATGAATTGGTTACGCCATCTATCGGCCAGCCCATTGCATTTAATTTGTAAAAAAAACTGGCCAAAGCAAATAATGGTGCGCGGATTTTTTCTGCTTTTTTTGGGCGGCTTGGTTTTTGCTTTTCCTGTTTATGGCGGGGATTATGAGGGAATTAAAGAATCCGGCCAAGCGGTTCTGCCCAAAGCAGAATTGGTTATTTTTTCTAACCACAAGCCGCGCAAAATTTTAGCTAATTTTAATGTTGAGCTGGCCACCACGCCAGAGGCCATGCGCTATGGGCTAATGTTCCGCCGCATATTGGGCGAAAATGACGGTATGTTATTTGTGATAACACCGCCGCGTGCCGTGCGATTTTGGATGCGCCATACTTTTGTGCCGCTTGATATGATTTTCATTAAGCCAAGCGGGGAAATTGAAAGCATTGTGACGCGCCATGATACGCGCTCGGATATAGCGAGCTATTCTAAGGGCGCGGTGGGCTATGTGCTGGAAATTGGCGCAGGCCAAGCGGGGCGGCGGGGGATTAAGGTCGGCGATTTTATCCACCTGCCAGAGGGGCAGGCCGCGGAGTAAAGGGCGCGGCGGCACGGCTGAGGCGGTCATTAATGGCTTCGCCAAGCCCGCTATGGGGAATGGGCATCACCGCGATTTTATCTGTGCTTTTATCTAGCGTGTGCAAATGGGCAAATAAATTCGCAGCCGCTTCTGCCATATCGCCCGATGGGCTGAGATTAAGGCAAATGTTTTTATGGGCGGGTAAAGTGTCGCCAAAAGCGAGCAGAGCTTCATCATCATTGACGTGCTGGACGTTGAGACGTAATTGCGCTTGCGGGGCATAATGTTGCGCCAGCCGTCCGGGCGCAAGGCGGGCGGTTTGGTTTTGTTCATCTGGCAATTCGGTCAGTGACTGGCCAAGCACGGCCTCTATATTTTCGCGTGCCAGCGCACCCGTGCGGAGCAGAACGGGCTGGTCGTCCAAACAGCCAATAATGGTGGACTCCAAACCGATAGAACACGCACCCCCATCTAGCACCAGCATATCTGGCCAAGCCTTACGAACATGGTCGGCTTGGGTGGGGCTGAGGCCACCAGAAGGGTTGGCACTGGGCGCGGCCAGCGGCAAACCGCTTTCTTGCAAAAGCTGGCGGGCGAGAGGGTGGGCGGGTATCCGCAAAGCAACGCTGTCTAAGCCCGCACAAGCCAGCGTGCTTATCGGGCAATCAGGCTGGCGCGGCACGACAAGGGTTAACGCCCCTGCCCAAAAATGGGCGGCGAGTTTTTGCGCGACCGCATTGAAAATACCAAGTTTTTCGGCCTGTGCTTGGGAAGCGATATGAATAATAAGCGGGTTAAAAGACGGGCGTTGCTTAGCGGCATAAATAGCCGCCACCGCTTGCTCATTGCGTGCATCCGCGCCTAGCCCATAGACGGTCTCGGTCGGAAAAGCGACCAGCCCGCCTTTTTGGAGCGTTTCAACCGCCTGTGCCATAAGGGCGGGTGGGGTGTTGGTTTTATTCATAAGGGCGTGTCTCTTATTGGGTTGGCATCGCAAATATGCTACATTAGTAGCCGCAAGGCAAAAGCAAAAATGGTTGAGGTTGAAAATGGGCAAAAGCAAAATCCCCGAAGATATTGCCGCTATGAGCTTTGAAAAAGCTCTGGCCGAATTAGAAGAAATTGTCAATAAGCTAGAAAATGGCGATGTCGCGCTAGAGGAATCCATTGCCATTTACCAGCGCGGCAATCATTTACGCGCCCATTGTGATGCCAAGCTGAAAAACGCCCAAGCGCAAATTGAAAAAATCACCAATGATGGGACAAGCACCGAGCCGCTTGATGTTGACTAAAAGTGCAGGAATTTAATGAAGCGAGCCAGCGTGCCGCTAAAGCCGTTGACCGCATTTTAGCCGATTTGCTCCCCCCGACCAATACGCCAGAAGGGCGGCTGATTGATGCTATGCGCTATAGCGTTTTAGGCGGCGGCAAAAAATTCCGCGCCTTTTTATGCTGTGAAGTGGCACGGCTGTTTAAGGTGCATGAAAAACATGCCGCCCGTGTGGCCGCCGCGATTGAATCCATTCATAGCTATTCGCTTATCCATGATGATTTGCCCTGTATGGATGATGATGATTTGCGCCGTGGTAAGCCGTCATTGCATAAAGTCCATGGCGAGGCATTGGCGATTTTAACCGGAGACGCATTGCAGGCTTTGGCGTTTGATATTCTCGCCCATAAGGACACCCACCCGCGCAAAGCCGTACGCCTTGATTTAATTGCAGGCCTCGCCCAAGCCTGCGGGGCAGGTGGCATGGTGGGCGGACAAGTGTTTGATATGGTTAGCCATGAAACAGAAATTGATGCGGGCGCGTTAACCCATTTACAGCAATTAAAAACGGGCGCACTTATCCGCTTTTCAGTTGAGGCGGGGGCGATTTTGGCCGATGCCAATGCGGCGGATAAAACGGCACTGGCAGGCTATGCCAATAATTTGGGGCTGGCCTATCAAATGGCCGATGATTTGCTGGATGTGCAAGGCACAGAGGCCACGCTTGGCAAAACCGGTGGCAAGGATGCCGCCGCTGGTAAGGTGACTTTTGTTTCATTGCTGGGGGCGGAACGGGCGCGACTTCAGGCCGAAGCCTTGATTGAGCAGGCAGGCGTGCATTTATCCCCATTTGGGGCGCGTGCCGATGGCTTGCGGCAGGCCGCCGCATTTGTTTTATCGCGCAAGAACTGATAAAACCGCCTTAATTATGATGTTGGATAAGTAAGATTGTGAGCCATAAAATGGAACGCCCACAAACGCCCTTGCTGGATAAGGTTCACGACCCGTCCGATTTGCGTCGGCTGGAAAAGGCGGAACTGCGCCAGCTGGCCGATGAGCTACGCGCCGAAACCATTTCTGCCGTGTCAGAAACAGGTGGGCATTTGGGCGCGGGGCTGGGCGTGGTGGAACTGACGGTGGCCTTGCATTATATTTTTAACACGCCCGAAGATAAGTTAATTTGGGATGTGGGGCATCAATCTTATCCGCATAAAATTATTACGGGGCGGCGCGACCGTATTCGCAGTTTGCGAAAAGGCGGCGGGCTGTCTGGTTTTACCAAACGCAGTGAAAGCACGTATGACCCTTTTGGTGCGGCGCATTCTTCTACATCTATTTCTGCCGCGCTGGGCATGGCAGTGGCACGGGATTTGTCGGAGCAGACGCATAATGTTGTCGCCGTGATTGGTGACGGGGCGATGAGTGCGGGCATGGCCTATGAGGCGATGAATAATGCGGGCGCGATGGATAGCCGCCTGATTGTGATTTTGAATGATAATGATATGTCTATTGCTCCGCCTGTGGGGGCGATGAGCGCGTATTTTGCACGGCTTTTATCGGGCGGCACATATCGGAGTTTCCGCAACGCGCTGAAAGTTTTGTCTAAAAAATTGCCCAAGCAATTAGCCGAAGCGGGCAGGCGCATGGAAGAATATGCACGCGGGTTGGCAACGGGCGGAACGCTGTTTGAGGAAATGGGTTTTTATTATGTCGGCCCATTAGATGGGCATAATTTAGACCATCTCCTGCCCGTGCTGGAAAATGTGCGCGATAGTAAGGGCGGCCCGATTTTGGTGCATGTGGTGACAGAAAAAGGCCATGGCTATGAACCCGCCGAGCAGTCTAGCGATAAATATCACGGCGTGTCGCGCTTTGATGTGGTCACGGGCGAGCAAGATAAGCCCGCGCCTAAAGCCCCAAGCTATACATCTGTTTTTGCCAAAACGCTGATTGATGTGGCGCGTGATGATGAGAAAATTGTCGCTATTACGGCGGCCATGCCCGATGGCACAGGGTTGGATAAATTCGCCGCGCATTTTCCCCAACGCTGTTTTGATGTTGGCATTGCTGAGCAACATGCGGTGACTTTCGCGGCCGGCTTGGCGGCGGAAGGGTTTAAGCCTTTTGCGGCGATATATTCTACTTTTTTACAGCGCGGCTATGACCAGCTTGTGCATGATGTGGCCATTCAAAAACTGCCCGTGCGTTTTGCTATTGATAGGGCGGGGCTGGTCGGGGCTGATGGCCCAACCCATGCGGGCGCGTTTGATTTGGCCTATATGGGCGCGTTGCCGCATTTTGTGATTATGGCGGCGGGTGATGAAATTGAATTGGCGCGTATGGTCAAAACCGCCGCGCTGATTGATGACCGCCCTTGCGCGTTTCGCTATCCGCGTGGCGAGGCAATGGGGCTGGAACTGCCTTCGGTGGTTGAGCCGCTTGAAATTGGTCGCGCCCGACTCATGCGCGAGGGCGCGTCTATTGCTTTGCTGAATTTTGGCGGGCGGTTGAGCCAAGCGCAACTTGCCGCCGACCAATTAGACGCAGAAGGGCTTTCTACGAGTTTGGTAGATGCGCGTTTTATGAAGCCGCTTGATATGGATATGCTGAGCCGTTTGGCGCGTGAACATGAAGTGCTGGTGACGATTGAAGAAGGCAGTCGCGGCGGCTTTGGCGCGCATGTGTTGCACGCGCTGGCGGCGGCGGGTTTGCTAGAGCGTGGGCTGAAACTGCGTAATCTGACTTTGCCCGATATTTTTATTGACCACGACACGCCGGAAAAAATGTATGCCCGCGCCGGGCTTGATGCCGATGCGATTGTCGCGCTGGTGCGCCAGACAATTAAAGGCGATGGCGATAGCGGCGAGCGCGTGGTGGATTTGAATCCAAAACGCGCTTAGGTTTTTTCTAAACTCTCGTCCCATTGGCCTTGCGTGGCCAGCCCATTCATTTTTGCCCGATGCGCGAAAGCAGATTGGGCGGCGGCACTGTCTTTGCCCTTGCTTGCGCCCCATGCTTTAAGCGGGGCGGCCTGCAAAGCCCGCCCATAGGAAAAGCTGAGCTTCCAATCAAAGCGACCCATTTTATTCATCGCGTCTAAATGTGCCGTAGCGGCAATATCGGACTGGCCGCCCGATAAAAATACAATGCCCGGCACGGCGGCGGGAACGGTTTTTTTGAAACACGCCAAAGTGGCCTCGGCGACTTGCGCCATATCGGCTTGGGCAGGGTTTTGCGTGCCAGATAAAATCATATTGGGTTTGAGAATTGTGCCTTCCAAATGCACGCCTTGTTCGTGCAGCTGGTCGTAAAGGGCGGCCAGCGTGGCATGGGTGACTTCTTTGCAGCGTTCAATGCTGTGCGTGCCGTCCATGATAACTTCCGGCTCAACAATCGGCACAAGCCCGTTTTCCTGACACAAAGCCGCATAGCGGGCAAGCGCGTGGGTGTTGGCGGCCAAACAAGCGGGCGAGGGGTGGGTGTCGGTAATGTTCAGCACTGCCCGCCATTTTGCAAAACGCGCACCGAGCGTGTGATATTCTTGCAAACGCTCGCGCAAACCGTCCAGCCCTTCAGTGACTTTCTCGCCCGCATGGCCTGCGAGGTCTTTCGCGCCTGTGTCTACTTTAATGCCCGCCAGCGCACCTGCGGCGGTGATGATGTCCACCAAAGGCGTGCCATCGGGCGATTTTTGCCGCAAGGTTTCGTCAAATAAAATCACGCCAGAAATATGATTTTGCATCGCTTCTTGCGTGCGGAATAAAAGCTCACGATAATCACGGCGGCTTTCTTCAGTGGATTCCATATTGACGGAATCAAACCGCTTTTTAATTGTACCTGTGCTTTCATCTGCCGCAAGCAATCCCTTGCCATCAGCCACCATTGCTTGCGCGATTGTTTCCAGTGCTTGCTTATCCATTTATTTTCTCCTCTTCAAAATTACCCGCCGCCATTTCTAAGGCTTTAACACCCGCAAGGGGCTTGCCTTCCAGCCATTCCAAAAACGCCCCGCCCGCCGTGGAAATATAAGTGAAATTTTCCGCCACGCCTGCGTGATTTAACGCGCCAATGGTTTCCCCACCGCCCGCAATGGATATAATCGAGCCTTTTTTTGTGCAAGCGGCGGCGTATTGTGACGCGGCATTGGTGGCGGTGTCAAATGGCGGGATTTCAAAAACGCCCAAAGGCCCATTCCAAACAAGGGTTTTGCATTTATCTATCGCCGCTTTGATATGGGCGACGGTTTTAGGGCCGGCATCTAAAATCATCATATCATCTGGCACATTTTGGCTGTCGGTAATGTGCGGCGTATCGGTCATGGCAGGGCGGGCGGCCAGCACAACATCATCAGGTAAAAGGATTTGACAATTTTGCCGCCCCGCTTTGGTCATTATGTCGCGGGCGGTGTCTAGCATGGAGGTTTCGCATAAGGACTGCCCCGTTTTGCGCCCCTGTGCGGCCAGAAATGTATTGGCCATGCCGCCGCCAATGGCGAGCGTGTCAACTTTTTCAACAAGGTTAATGAGCAGGTCTAATTTGGTAGAAATTTTTGACCCGCCAACCACAGCCATAAGCGGTCGGGCGGGTTTTTCTAAAGCAAGGGTGAGGGCTTCTAGCTCGGCCTGCATGGCACGCCCCGCATAGGCGGGCAGGATATGTGCGAGTCCCGCCGTGCTGGCATGGGCGCGATGGGCGCAAGAAAAGGCGTCATTGACATAGGCCTGTGCGGGGGCGGCTAAGGCGGCGCAAAAATCAGGCGTGTTGGCCTCTTCGCCCTTATGGAAACGGGTATTTTCAAACACCACCATGCCGCCTTCGGGCAAGCTATTGAAAGCCGCACGCGCCGCCTCGCCAATGCAATCGGGGCTAAAGGCAATGTCGCGCCCCATTGTGTGGGCGAGGGCTTTGGTGACGGGGGCGAGACTCATTGTGTCATCGCGCTGGCCATTGGGGCGACCAAAATGCGATAAAATCCCAATCCGCGCACCTGCTTGCGATAATTCTTCTAATGTCGGCAAAAGGCGGTCAAGGCGGGTGGTGTCAATAATGTGGCTTGCTTGGGTTTCGCTATTGGTGAGGGGGACGTTAAGGTCAGCACGGACAAGAATTTTCAGCCCCTTTATGTCTGGCCGCGAAGTGAGAGCATCAAGCGTAAGGGCGGCACTCATAATTTACCGCGCTTTGGCCATAGCGACGGCTGTATCCGCCATGCGAAGGGAATATCCCCATTCATTATCATACCATGCCATGACGCGCACTAACGCATCGGCAGTGATTTGTGTGCCAGTGGCATCAAAAATCGCCGAATGGGGTTGATGGTTAAAATCAGTAGAAACAAGCGGCGCGTTTTCATAGCCGATAATGTCTTTATATTTGCCTTGCGCGGCTTTCAGCATAACTTCATTGACCGCATCAATGGAAGTTTTTTTCTCTGGCGTGAAAACAAGGTCAAGCATAGACACATTCGCGGTTGGCACACGTATGGCTGTGCCGCCCAAACGCCCCGCTAATTGCGGCAAGACCAGTCCGAGTGCTTTGGCCGCCCCCGTAGAAGTGGGAATCATACTGCCTACGGCACTGCGGGCGCGGCGGAGGTCTTTATGGCGATTATCCATAAGGCGTTGGTCGCTGGTAAAGGCGTGAATGGTGGTCATGTGGCCGTTCACAATGCCAAAATTTTCATCTAACACGGCAGCAAGCGGGGCGAGCGCGTTGGTGGTGCAAGAGGCATTGGACACAATTTTATCCGCTTTGGTTAAGGTGTTGTCATTCACACCATAAACAATCGTGGCATCGGCATCTTTGGCCGGAGCAGAAATAAGCACTTGCTTTGCGCCCGCTTCAATATGCACCATAGCCGCATTTTTGGAATTAAACGCGCCAGTACATTCCATCACAACATCAACGCCAAGTTTTTCCCATGCTAATTTTGACGGGTCGCGTTCGGTGAAAATTTCAAACGCGCCTGTATGCAAGCCAATATCCATGCTTGATTTGGTAATTTTAATGGGCGCGGGAAAGCGGCCATGTATGGTGTCATATTCTAAAAGATGGGCGGCGGTTTCAATATCGCCGCCTATATTCACGCCGACAATTTCAATATCTTTGCGCCCCGTTTCAGCAATGGCACGTAATGTCAGGCGGCCTATGCGCCCAAAACCTGTAATTGCAATACGGGTCGTCATTTTCTACCCTTTCCTATCTGCTGGCTTTTCCGCCGCCGCTAATTTTGCCTTAGCCATTTTTATAATGGCATTTTGCGTGATTCCAAAATGCTCAAAAAGCTGCTCGGCAGGTGCGCTCGCCCCAAAGCTGTCCATGCCAATAAAGCCGTCTGTGGGGCGCAGATATTTATCCCAACTCTGCCGACACGCCGCCTCAATGCCAATGCGTATGGGCGTGTCGCCCAAAATATCAGCGCGATAGGTTTCATCTTGCTGGTCAAAAAGCTCAAAACACGGCATGGACACAACCCGTGTGGGGATATTATCAGCTTCCAGCGCGTCACGGGCGGCCATCGCAAGGTGAACCTCCGAACCCGTAGCCAGCAAGGTGACAAGTGCGCTGCCATTTTTTTCCGCCGTCGGGGCTAATTCATACGCGCCCCGCGCAGAGAGGTTTTTGTCATTATATTCATGGCGCAAAGCGAGCAGGTTTTGCCGCGTTAAGGCCATAATCGACGGGGTGGTTTTCTGCTCAAGGGCAATTTGCCAGCACTCTAAAACTTCGGTCGCATCGCAAGGGCGCAAGGTGAGGGTGTTGGGCATGGCACGCAAAGAGGCCAGATGCTCAATGGGCTGATGGGTCGGCCCATCTTCGCCCAGCCCGATAGAGTCATGCGTCATCACATGGATAACGCGCTGTTGCATCAGTGCGGCTAAACGAATAGACGGGCGGGCATAATCGGAAAACACTAAAAATGTGCCAGAATAGGGAATAAAGCCGCCATGCAACGCCATGCCATTCATCGCCGCCGCCATGCCATGCTCGCGCACCCCCCAATGAATAAAACGGCCTTGATAATTATCGGCACTGACGGTTTCTTGCTCCGGCGTGCGGGTGTTGTTAGAGCCTGTCAGGTCGGCGGAACCGCCAATCATTTCTGGCACAGCTTGGGCGAGAATTTTCAACGCCGCTTCAGAGGATTTGCGCGTGGCGCAATTTGGTTTTTCTTCCGCCAGCGTTTGCTTATAGGCCAAAGCGGCGGCTTCATAGGCTTGCGGCAGGTCGCCCGCTTGTAAACGCATGAAACGATTTTTCACTGATGTTTCTTCCGCATCTAAACGCTCTTCCCAAGCGGTGCGCGTGCTTCTGTGCTGTAATCCCGCCATGCGCCAAGCGTCTAAAATTTCCGCCGGAATGTCAAAGGCTTCGGCTGGCCAATTTAACTTTTCGCGGGCGAGGGTGATTTCTTCCGCCCCAAGCGGCGCACCATGCGATTGTGCCGTGCCTTGCCGATTGGGCGCACCAAAACCAATAATGGTTTTGCACGCTATCAGGCTGGGCTTGTCGCTTTTGCGGGCGGCGGTAATGGCCGTTTCAATGGCACTATGGTCGTGGCCGTCAATGCGTTGGGCTTCCCATCCGGCGGCCTCAAAACGTTTCAGCGCGTCGCCCGACTCGGTGAGGTCCAACGCCCCGTCAATGGAAATGCCATTATCATCATAAAGCACAATCAGGCGGTTGAGCTTTAAGTGTCCAGCAATGGCAATGGCCTCATGGCTGATGCCTTCCATCAGGTCGCCGTCAGAGGCCAAAACATAAGTGAAATGGTTCACCAGCCCGTCGCCATAGCGGGCATTCAGCATGCGTTCGGCCAGTGCCATGCCCACCGCCATGCCGATGCCTTGCCCAAGCGGTCCCGTGGTGGTTTCAATGCCAGCGGCGTGGCCATATTCAGGGTGACCCGCCGTGCGTGCACCCATTTGGCGGAAGTTTTTAATTTCCTCCAATGTCATATCTTCATAGCCGATAAGATAATGCAAAGCATATTGCAACATAGAGCCATGCCCCGCCGAGAGAATAAAGCGGTCGCGGTCTGGCCAGTGCGGACAGCGCGGGTCAATTTTCAAAAATTTCGCAAAAAGAATTGTGGCGATGTCCGCCGCGCCCATAGGCAGGCCGGGATGACCCGAATTAGCCGCCTGCACAGCGTCCATAGCAAGTGCGCGTATCGCATTGGCCATAGATGTGATGTCGCTATTTGCCATGTCGTTCCTATTCGTCTCTCAGGCGGCGGCTGATATTATTCTACCCCATCTGGCGCACAATGGCGGCGGCTTTGATATGAGTCAATAGATTATGGGGGGATTACACCGATTCCCATTATGGTTTGATTTTTTTCGGCGGATTTATCAACAGCCCTAGCGCAAAAGGG
This sequence comes from Parvibaculaceae bacterium, assembly GCA_965219965.1. Lineage (GTDB taxonomy): Bacteria > Pseudomonadota > Alphaproteobacteria > RS24 > RS24. Next base: position 937,784 of record OZ244796.1, on the reverse strand, counting down.
CGGCGTGCGTGCTTGACGTAAAAACAATCCAAGCTCTATGCTGGCGCAAAGGAGAATCAATCCCATGTCCGATGCCCCTGCCGATTTGCACACCGCAATCCAAGCCCTCAATGATGCGCTCGGACGGCTGGAAAACCGCTATCAGGCGCAAAAACAAGCATGGGCCGATAAGGGTCGCGCTTTGGACGAGCTGAATGTGGTGTGCGCCCATTTACGCGCCGATGTGTCGGGGCTGAAAAAGGAATTGGCGGCGCAAAAAGCGGCAGGCGCGAAAGCCAGCCAGCAAGTAGAAGCGGCATTGGCGCAAATAGATGCCGTTTTGGGGGAATCGCATGGGTGAGCTGAACATTTCTATCAATAATCGCCCGTTTCAAATTGCGTGCGAAGATGGTGATGAACCTCGCGTGACACGGCTGGCCGAAGATTTGGCCGCCCGTATTAGCCGCATTAAACAAGATGTCGGCGAAGCGGGCGATGCGCGGCTGTTGGTGCTGGCGGGGCTGATGCTGTGCGATGAATTGCGTAGCCTGCGTGAAGGCGACGGGGCGGAATATGATGCGGCGATTGGCGGTGTCGGCGATGTCGGTAATGGCGACCCCGCCGTGATTGACGGACTGCACAAAGTTACTGCACGGGTCAATGCAATCCTCGCCGCCTTTGATGAAAATACGGCTGAATGAAAGCCGTGTCGGGCGCAAATTTTGTGGCAGAAAAAGCCGCGCTGAGAAAACAAGCATTGGCGGTGCGGAAAAAAGCGCGTGCCGCTTCGCCCAATGCGGGGCAGGATTTGCTGGCGCATTTGGCCGCCGCGCCTTTGGCTGATTGGTTGGGCGATGCACGGGCGATGCCTTTGGGGATTTATATGGCGGCGGGCAGTGAGCTAGACCCCGCCGCGCTGATTGAGCATTTACGGGCAGAAGGGTACGCATTTTGCTTGCCTGTTTGCGAAACGGACGGGGCGATGGCGTTTCACCTCTTCGCGCCCGATGCGGCTTTGACGGCGGGGGCGCATGGGGTGTTGGAGCCGCCTGCGGACGCGCCGCTTTGTGCGCCCAAGCTGGTTTTTGTTCCCCTGCTGGCGGCAGATAAAAGCGGCACGCGGCTGGGGCGCGGCGGCGGGTATTATGATAAATGGCTGGCAGGCGCAGAGCAGGCGGGGCAGGTTAAGGCGGTCGGGCTGGCTTATGACGCGCAAATTTTTGCGCCTCTGCCCTGCGCGGCGCATGATAAAAAATTGCACGGTATTTTAACGCCGTCTGGTTTTATGGCGATAGAGGAAAGCGCATGAATATTCTTTTTCTCGGCGATATTGTAGGCCGTGCGGCGCGGCAAGAAATAATTAAGGAACTGCCCGCCTTGCGGCAGCGTTTTGAATTGGATTTTGTTATCGCCAATGGCGAAAACGCGGCGGGCGGATTTGGCATTACCGAAGAGATTGCCAATCAACTTTTTGACGGCAGGCGTGGATGTGGTAACATTGGGCAATCATGCCTGGGACCAGCCAGAAACGCAGACGCATATCACCCGCGAGCCACGCCTTTTGCGCCCCGCAAATTATCCCGAAGGCACGCCGGGCAAAGGGGCAGGATTGTTCCAAACGCAAAAGGGTCAATCTATTTTAGTGGTTAGCCTGCTGGGGCAGCTTTTTATGCAAACGCTTAATGACCCGTTTGCTGAAATTGAAAAACAACTCGCCGCCTGCCCGATGGGCGAAATGGCCGATGCGGTGATTGTGGAAATCCACGCCGAAGCCTCATCGGAAAAAATGGCGATGGGGCATTTTTGCGATGGGCGCGTTTCGCTGGTGGTCGGCAGCCATACGCATGTGCCAACCGCCGATGCACAGATTTTGCCGCTTGGCACAGCCTATCAAACCGATGCGGGCATGTGCGGCGATTATGATAGTGTTATTGGCATGGAAAAGGACGAGCCGCTGAGCCGCTTTACTACGAAATTGCGCGGTGGCCGCTTTGAGCCTGCCCAAGGGGAGGTAAGCCTGTGTGGCACTTTGGTCAAGATTGACCCCGCTACGGGGCTGGCCCGCCAAATTGAAGCGGTGCGGCTGGGCGGGCGGCTGGCGCAAAGCCACGCCTAATCGGCTCTGCTTAATCGGCTCTAGTCAGGCGGGGTGCGACAAGCTAGACTTGACGGCACAGATATTTTGATTCTCTTTGGGGTAGAAAGAATGGCGGGTCATTCCAAATTTGCGAATATCAAACACCGCAAAGGCGCACAAGATAAAAAACGTGCTAAAATCTTCTCGCGCCTGTCTAAGGAAATCACCATAGCGGCGAAAATGGGACTACCAGAGCCGGACGCGAATCCGCGTTTGCGAACGGCGATTGCGGCGGCTCGCGCCCAAAATATGCCCAAAGATAATATAGAACGCGCCATTAAAAAAAGTGCTGATACAGGCGGGGATAATTTTGAAGAAGTCCGCTATGAAGGTTTCGGCCCGTGCGGGATTGGCGTGATTGTAGAAACGCTAACCGATAATCGCAATCGCACGGCGGGAGATATAAGAGCGATTTTTACAAAAAATGGAGGCAATTTGGGTGAAACTGGCTCGGTGTCTTTCATGTTTGACCGTTGCGGGGCGATTGCCTATCCGCCCGAAGCGGCGGGCGCGGAAACAGTTTTTGATGCGGCCATTGAAGCAGGCGCGGAAGATGTGGACAGCCATGAAGATGGGCATGAAATTTTTTGCGCGATGAAAGAACTACATAATGTCGCCGCCGCATTAGAAGAAAAACTCGGTGCCGCACCCAATGCACGGATTATATGGAAGCCGCAAAATGATATTGCGGTTGATGAAAAAAATGCGGAGCAAATTATCAAGCTCATGGACGCGCTTGATGATATTGATGATGTGCAAAATGTTTATGCCAATTTTGACATTCCCGAAGATGTGATGGAAAGGCTTTCAGGCTGAAAGGCCGAAATTTAGGGGCGGTTTATGGGACAAAAGCATCGGTTAATTGGGCTAGATCCGGGTCTGCGCTATCTCGGCTGGGGCGTGATTGAGGCGCAAGGCAATGGGCTGGTGCATATTGCCAATGGCACAATTTCTTCAGGTGCGGGTGATGGTCTGGGTCATAGGTTGGTGGTGTTGGAAAAAGCATTGGAAGAAATTTTCACCCAATATCAGCCAAGCCAAGCGGCGGTGGAAAAAACTTTTGTTAATAAAGACGGGGCGGCAACCTTAAAGCTCGGCCAAGCCCGTGCCATTTGCATGCTCGTACCCGCAAGGCGGGGTTTGACGGTGGCCGAATATGCGCCCAATTTTATTAAGCGCGCCGTAACGGGGGCTGGCCATGCGGGCAAGGAGCAAATGGTGGCCATGGTTAATATGCTTTTGCCGCAAGCCAATCCGCAAAGCGACCACGCCGCCGATGCGCTGGCCGTGGCCATTGCTCATGCCAATGCGGGGGATTTGGACGGCAAAATCGCCCATGCTTTACAAGCGCAAGATAAAATAAAAGCAAAGGTCGCGCCATGATTGGTCAATTAAGCGGCATTGTTGATGATTTGGGTGATGACCGTTTGGTGATTGATGTGAATGGCGTGGGCTATGTGGTAGAAATTTCAGCCCGCACCCGTGCCGTTTTGCCGCCTAAAGGCGAAGCGGTCAGCATGGCCATTGAAACCTATGTGCGCGAAGATCAGCTACGCCTTTTTGGTTTTTTAACGCAAGAAGATAAAGCATGGTTCAAATTATTGATGGGTGTGCAAGGTGTGGGCGCGAAAGTGGCACTGGCTATTTTAGGGGTGCTATCGGCGAGCGACTTATCACAAGCCATTGCCGCCCAAGATAAAGAAATGATTGCACGTGCGCCGGGCGTAGGGGCGAAAGTTGCCCAACGCATTGGGCAGGAATTAAAAGACAAAGTGCCAGAAAGCGCGTTCATTGCGCCCGTTGCGGCGGGCGGGGCAGAAGGCGCGGCGATGGGGGACGCGCTTTCGGCTTTGGTTAATTTGGGTTATGCGCGGAGCAAAGCGCATGGGGTGGTTGCGGCAGTGGCCAAACAAGCAGGCGCGAAAGCCGATGCGGGTGAACTTATCCGCCGCGCCTTGCAGGAGTTGGGCAAATGAGCGAGCGTATGACCGATAGCACGGCGCAAATGGACGACCAAGATTGGGCTTTGCGGCCAGAATTTTTAACCGATTTTGTTGGCCAGCAAAAGGGTTGTGAAAATCTATCGGTGTTTATTAAAGCCGCCCAACAGCGCAAAGATGCGATGGACCATGTGCTGTTGGCGGGTCCGCCGGGCTTGGGCAAAACTACGCTGGCGCAAATTATTGCGCGTGAATTGGGGGTCGGCTTGCGGGCCACGTCGGGGCCAGTGATTTCCAAAGCGGGGGATTTGGCCGCACTGCTCACCAATTTAGAACCGCGTGATGTTTTATTTATTGATGAAATTCACCGCCTCAACCCTGCTGTTGAAGAAGTGCTTTATCCGGCGATGGAAGACTTCAAATTGGACTTAATTATTGGCGAAGGCCCAGCAGCGCGGTCGGTGAAAATTGATTTGCCCGCTTTTACATTGGTCGGCGCAACCACGCGGGCGGGTTTGCTGACCACGCCCTTGCGCGACCGATTTGGTATTCCCATTTATTTGGGCTTTTATGAAATTGACGAGCTGGAGCATATTGTAAAACGCAATGCGGGTTTAATGGGTTTGAATTTAAGCGCGGATGGGGCGCATGAAATTGCACGCCGTTCGCGTGGCACGCCGCGTGTGGCAGGCAGGCTGTTGCGGCGGGTGCGTGATTTTGCCGAAGTGGACAAAGCGGGCGAGGTGACGGCGGCGGTGGCCGATGCGGCTTTGCAAAAGCTAGATGTGGACAAAAAAGGGCTGGACGGCATGGATTATCGCTATTTGTCTTGCGTGGCAGAAAAATTTGACGGCGGGCCGGTGGGCATTGACACGATTGCCGCCGCATTAAGCGAACCCCGTGACGCGCTGGAAGATATTGTGGAGCCATTTTTAATACAGCTTGGCTTTGTCAACCGCACCCCACGCGGGCGGGTGTTAATGCCTGCGGCTTTTGAGCATTTGAGCCTGCCCGTGCCGAAAAATGCCGCGCATGAAGATTTATTCACCCCTGAAGCGGGCGAAACGGGTGAAGATGCGGGCTGATTTGGCCTAAGTTTGGTCATATTTGTCTGTTAGCCCTGATTTTCGGGTCAATAACAAGCAAAGGATAATGTGATGGATGGGGTTGGTTCTCCCGAAGCCGTGCGCCAAGTGGCCGAATTGGCGGCGCAGGATTTCTCTCTCATGGCGTTGTTTTTACGCGCCGATTGGGTGGTCAAGCTGGTCATGCTCGGACTGGTGGCGGCATCGGTTTGGTCATGGGCGATTATTTTTGAAAAATTCACAAATCTGCGGCGGCTCACAGCCCGCGCTGACGCATTTGAAAAACTTTTTTGGTCGGGCGAGAATGTCCAAAAAATCTATCACAATGCAGGCGCGAATCCTGACCACCCGATGGCGCAGGTTTTTGTCGCGGGCATGGATGAATGGGTGCGGGCATCAGGCGGCAAAGACAGCAAAAAGAAAACCGCGCTCTTGCCCGATGCCATACAAAGAATTGAACGCATTTTAACCATAACCATTGCGCGTGAAGTGGCCACGCTGGAAAAACGTATGTTGTTTTTGGCCACAGTCGGGGCGGTCGCGCCCTTTGTCGGATTATTCGGCACAGTGTGGGGGATTATGAACAGCTTTCAGGCCATTGCCATGAGCCGCGACACGAATTTAGCCGTGGTCGCGCCGGGCATTGCCGAAGCGCTTTTTGCCACAGGGCTGGGTTTGCTGGCGGCGATTCCAGCGGTGATTGCCTATAATAAATTCACCAATGATATTGGCGTTTATACAGGGCGGCTGGATATGTTTGCCGATGAATTATCGGCATTGTTTGTTCATCAAATAGAAGAGAGCAAGCCGTAATGGCTGGCGGGGTGGATTTTGGCAGAAGCGGCGGCGGGCGGCGCAAGCGTCCGCATCGTAAGCCGATGAGTGAAATAAATGTCACGCCTATGGTGGATGTGATGCTGGTGCTGCTGATTGTGTTTATGGTCGCCGCACCCTTGCTAACGGTTGGCGTGCCAGTGCAATTGCCGCAATCTAACGCGCCGAGCCTAAGCGGCGATGATGAGCCTCTGGCCATTACTATTAACGCAGCGGGGGAAATTTTTATTCAAGATACAAAAATTAAAGCAGAGCAACTGGTGCTGCGTCTGCAAGCCATTGCAGGGCAGGGCTATGAGCAACGCATTTATGTGCGCGGCGATAAAGATGCCGCTTATGGCACAGTGGCCGATATTATGGCGCGTATCAATCGGGCGGGCTTTACCCGTGTGGCTTTGGTGACAAGTTTGAATACAACGCCGTCTGTAGGCGCACCTGCTAAGAGTGCAAAAAAATGACGGGTCTGTGGCGGCATATCGGCATGGATAAAACCGGCATGGATAGAGAACTAAGCTGGTCGGCGGCTTTGCATGTGAGCGTGGTGTTGTTGGGGCTGTTTTATTTGCCACACCCAAAGCAAATGATTATCCCCGACCATGCTCTGCCCGTGGAGCTGGTCAATATTGACGAATTCACGCGGCTGACGCAAACCCCAAAGCGGCCAAAAGACGCACCGAAACCAGAAGCCAAAACGCAAGCCCCTAAATTAGCCGCCACGCTGCCGCCTGCGCCCACGCCCGCGCCTGATGTGCAAGACAGCGATGCGATGCCGACATTAGAGGCGCGGAAAAAGGCCAAGCCAAGCGCGGAGGCGTTTGCTAATTTAGTGGCTGCGCCGCGCCCATTAAGCCGCCCAACCCCGCCGCCTTCTATTGTGTCGTCACGGCGCAAGGCTTTGCTGGACACCAGCCAAGTCCGCGCTTTGTTGGATAAAACGCCTGATGACACCCCGCCCGCGCCTGCGCCCGCTTTGCAAACCCATGCGGCGGCAGATGCGGATATAAGTTTAAGCGAAATTGACGCCTTCCGCGTGCAAATGCAAAAATGCTGGACCGTGCCAGCCGGGGCGGCCAATGCCGATAATTTGGCCGTGCGGGTGCGGGTGCTGTTAACGCGGAAAGGGGAAATTGTGCATCTTTATTTGACGGATAAAAGCCGTGCGTCTGACCCTTATTTTAGGGCGGCGGCGGAAAGTGTGCTACGCGCTATTCGCCGATGCCAGCCGTTTCAAATGCCGCCAGAGAAATATCATCGTTGGCGCGAGTTAGAATTGAATTTTGACCCCAGAGAAATGTTAAGAGGATAGGAATTATGTTATGAGCCAGATTATGAAACAAATTTTATGCGCGGTGGCATTGCTGTTTATATGGCACGCGCCTGCACAGGCCGCGCTGAAAATTGATATTACACGCGGCAATGTAGAGCCTTTGCCGATTGCGCTGGTGCCATTTGAAGGCGGGCATGGCGAAGCCTCGGCTGTGGGGCAGGATATTGTCCGCCTCGTGCGCGATAATTTGGAACGCTCCGGCCTGTTTAAGGCGATTGAGCCAAGCAGTTTTATCCAAACCGATTTGAAAGCGAATGTCCGCCCCCGCTTTGGCGATTGGCGCATTATTAACGCGCAAGCTCTGGTCAGCGGGCAAACCAAACAAATGCCCGATGGCTCGCTAACAGTGAGCTTTCGGCTGTGGGATGTGTTCGCTCAGGAGCGCATGGCGGGCTGGCAATATGCCACCACGCCAGAAAATTGGCGCGATATTGGCCATTTAATTTCCGATGCGATTTATGAACGGCTCACGGGCGAAAGCGGCTATTTTTACACGCGCATTGTTTATGTAGATGAAACTGGCCCGAAAGATAATCGCACAAAACGGCTGGCCATTATGGACCAAGACGGCCACAACCCGCAACTTGTGACAAGCGGGCGCACGCTGGCATTAACGCCGCGCTTCAGCCCCAATTCGCAGGAAATTACTTATCTTTCTTACGCGCAAGGCAAACCACGCGTTTATTTGTTAAACATTGAAACGGGACAGCAAGAAGTGGTCGGCGATTTTCCGGGCATGACCTTTGCGCCGCGCTTTTCCCCCGATGGGCAGAAAATTATTATGAGCCTTGAGCGCAGTGGCCATTCTAATATTTACACGCTTGATTTACGCACACGGGTGACAAAACGGCTCACCACAACATTGGCGATTGACACCGCGCCCTGCTACGCGCCCAATGGGGAGCGCATTGTTTTTGAAAGCGACCGCGCTGGCCGCCAACAGCTTTATGTGATGGACGCCAATGGCCGCAATGTGCAACGCATTAGCTTCGGGCAGGGCCGTTATGCTACACCTGTTTGGTCGCCGCGTGGCGATTTAATCGCCTTTACCAAGCAATATAAGGGGCGGTTTTTAATAGGCGTGATGCGCCCCGATGGCTCTGGCGAGCGTATTTTAACCGAAGGCTATCATAATGAAGGCCCCGCTTGGTCGCCCAATGGGCGGGTTTTGTCCTTTTTCCGCGAAGGTAAGGGGGAAAAAGGCGGCCCGAAATTATGGACGGTGGATGTGACTGGCTATAATGAACGGCCTCTGCCTACGCCTGGCTTTGCCTCAGATCCAGCCTGGTCGCCGCTTATTAAATAGGCCAAAAGGGGGCTGAAAGGGGGCAAATAGCTGTTTCCTTTTGCAAAAAAATTTGTTAAAAGGTGGTTCAGTAGGCCGAATTAAGGTCAAGCCAGATATTGAGGCCGAAATTAAGGCCAAAAATGAGGAGTCGAAAATGGGTTTTACAGCACTGAAAAAAGTCACAACCGTGGTGGCCATGTCTTTGGTTCTGACCGCTTGTGCTGGCACAGGTGGTTTTTACACAAGCAAAGAAGGCACAGTGAAGGAGCTGGTTCGCAATGTTGGCGACCGTGTTTTCTTCAAAACGGATAGTTCGCGGTTGAATTCTGCCGCCCGTTCCACATTACGCAAGCAGGCAAAATGGTTGAAAACCAATAATACGCGCCTGATGATTGAAGGCCACGCCGATGAGCGCGGCACCCGCGATTATAACCTCGCTTTGGGGGCGCGGCGTGCCAATGCCGTGCGCGATTATATTGTGAGCCTTGGGGTTAGCCCATCACGGTTGAAAACCATTTCCTATGGTAAAGAGCGTCCAGTCGCCTTATGCGCCGAAGAAAGCTGTTGGTCTAAAAACCGCCGTTCGGTTTCTGTCGCCCGCTAAGCCATTTTTGGGAAAATAGTAAAGAGGCGCGTCCTTAGGGCGTGCCTTTTTTGCGCGGATTTTCGGTAAAATAAGGCTTTGCCACATATCTGCCCTTTTTCGGCTATAGTAAGGGGCGCATATTGGAGGTTTTATATGTTGGATTTATATAGCTTGAAGCATCACGCTTTTATGCTGGCTTTTGCTGGCGCATTGGCCAGCGTGTTGGTCGCGCCTATGGGGCTAAAGGCACAAGAAAGCAGCTTTCGCCCGCTTAACATTGATGATATTGACGCGCCGTCTATTTTGGACAGCACAGGTGAGACGGCAGATATTGCGCGTAAAATGGCCGAGATTGATGAAACTTTGCGGCTGTTATCGCGCCGCCTTGAGGCGATGCCTTTGCCGGGCAGTCGGGCTTTGCAAGCCGATGAAAACCAGCAAGAACTTTTGGCACGGCTCAGCGCAATGGAATTGCAATTACAAACGCTAAACCAAGCGCATTTGGATGAGGCGGCAAAGACGAAAAATAATTTAGACGAAGCTGGCGTGGCCGATTTGCGTGTGCGCCTCACTGGCATTGAAGAAATTATGCGTAACCTAAATGGCCAGCTTGAAGATGTGTCTTTTCGTCTCACCAAATTAAGTGAGCGTTTTGAGCAAGTCGCGGCCGATACAGAATTTCGCTTTCAAGAAATGGAACTGGCCGCCCGTCAAAACCGTGGCGGGGCGGGGGCGGATAGCCAAGTTTTAGGGCGGCTGAAAACGAAGCGGCCTGCGATTGTTTCGCGCAATGGGGACGGCGATAATATCGCCTTGGTGGGTGAAGCACCGCCCGCGAATGTAACCATTGTGCCAGGTCGCAATGTGGCAGTGGCCAAAGAAGATTTGCCCGACCCGCGCAAATTATATGATGAGGCTTTGGCCAATTTACGCAATGGCAAAATTGAAGAAGCGCAAGACCGTTTGATTTTCTTTCTGACAAATTACAAAAAACATAAATTGCGCGGCAATGCTCAATACTGGTTGGGTGAGACTTATTACGTGCGCCGTGATTATAAGGCGGCGGCGGAAGCGTTTTTGGCGGGCTATACAGATTACGCCCAAAGCGCAAAGGCACCAGATAGTTTGCTCAAGCTCGGCATGACGCTGATTGTGTTGGGCGAAAAGAAAACCGGATGCGATGCTTTTGCAGAACTGGCTTCACGCTTTCCCAAAGCTCCCCGTTCGGTTATCCAACGCGCTGAAATTGAGCGGCAACGTGCCGCGTGCCGCTAAGCCACTTTTAACGGGTGGGGATTTTCGCACCCGCCTCAACGCGCTTCTGCCGACTAAGCGTGGGCGCGAACAGCATTTTGTGCTGGCGGTTTCAGGCGGGGCGGACTCGCTGGCTATGCTGGTGCTGGCAGGAAAATTACACAGCAAAAATCTAACCTTTAGTGTGGTGACGATTGACCACGCCTTGCGGCCAGAAGCAAAAGGTGAAGCGCAAATGGTGCGGCGCGTGGCAAAAAAATATGGGCTGGCGCATAAAACGCTTACTGTGCAATGGGGCAAAAGGGAAAAACCAAGCGGCGATATTCAAGCCGCCGCACGCGAAAAACGTTATGCTTTGCTATTGGATTGGTGCGCGAAAAAAAAGGCCGATGGGTTGGTGCTGGCGCATCATCAGGACGACCAAGCGGAAACTTTTTTGCTGCGCCTGATACGCGGCTCTGGGGTTGATGGCCTGTCGGCGATGCAGGCGGTGCGGGTGCAAAATGGCGTGGCGATTATCAGGCCGTTTTTAGATGTGCCGCAAAACCGCTTGGCGGCTGTGGTGGACAAGGCGGGGCTAAAGCCGATTTGCGATCCGTCTAATTATGATGGGCGATTTGAACGGGTGAAAATCCGCACCTTTATGCCCGCGCTGGAAAAAATGGGGCTGGACGCGGCCAAGCTGGCCGATACGGCGGCGCGTTTGCAAGCGAGCCGTGCGACTTTGGCGGCGGTGACACAGCAAGCGGCGGAACATTTGGCCGCACATGACGGGCTGGGCATTGTGTCGCTTAACCGCCACAGTTTTGCCGATTTACCTGCCGAAATTGGCCAAAGGCTATTGCGGCGATTTTTAACCCATGCGCCTGACGCAATGGGCGGGGATAGCTATCCGCCGCGCCAACAGGCGATTGGCCGCCTTTATGCGGCGATTATGGCGGCGGACAAAACAAGCGGGCATACGCTGGGCGGCTTTAGTGTGCGGGTGCGGCACAGCGAAGTGCTGATTCACCGCGAAGCTGCCGCTTGTGCGGGGGCAGAAAGGCTGGCGGCGGGGCAAAGCCTTATCTGGGACGGGCGGTTTTTGGTGACATTAGCCAAAACCGCCGCCCAAGCCGTGCGGGTGCAGGCTTTAGGCGCGGACGGGCTGGCTCAGCTTAAAGCAGAGGGCGAGGTGGTGCCATCTTACGCGCCCGCAGGGGCTTTGCACGCTCTGGCATCAGTGTGGAAAGGGCGCAAAGTGCTGGCCGTCGCGGGTTTGAAAACGCAAAAGGGCGTTAAAATTGACATTTGCCCGCAAAAGCCCGACACTGAGGCATAATCAAAGGGGCGGTAAAAAGGGGTGCGGGGCTAGACATTGGCGCGCACAATTCTTATGTATCGGGTAAGGGGTTTATCAAGTGGATAATATCAGAAATTTAGTGGTTTGGGCATTGGTCGGCGTGATGCTGATTTCGCTATTTAATGTCTTTAACGGCATGGACGGCTCAAATAATAAGGTGGAAATTAACTTCTCACAATTTCTCGCTGAAATTGAAGCGGGCAATGTGACCGATGTGACCATTTCGGGCGATAATGTTTTCGGCCAGCTCGCCGATGGGCAGAATTTCTCAACCTATGTGCCGCCTAATGATGTCAGCCTTGTGCAACATTTAACCGAGCATGGGGTGAATATCACCGCCAAACCCGCCGAGCGCGGCCCGGGCATTTTTGGCATTTTAGTTTCATGGTTTCCTATGTTGCTGCTCATTGCGGTTTGGGTGTTTTTCATGCGCCAAATGCAAGGCGGCGGACGTGGCGGCGCGATGGGCTTTGGCAAATCAAAAGCCAAATTGCTTACCGAAGCGCATGGGCGCGTGACTTTTGAAGATGTCGCAGGCATTGACGAGGCCAAAGAAGATTTAACCGAAATTGTGGATTTTCTCAAAAGCCCCGGGCGGTTTCAGAAATTAGGCGGGCGGATTCCCAAAGGCGCGTTGCTGGTCGGCCCGCCGGGTACAGGTAAAACCTTGCTGGCGCGTGCCATTGCTGGTGAAGCGGAAGTGCCGTTTTTTACTATTTCTGGCTCGGACTTTGTTGAAATGTTTGTTGGCGTGGGCGCGAGCCGTGTGCGTGATATGTTTGAACAAGCCAAACAAAACGCCCCGTGCATTATTTTCATTGATGAAATTGACGCGGTCGGGCGGCATCGCGGCGCAGGGCTAGGCGGCGGCAATGATGAGCGTGAGCAAACGCTCAACCAGCTTTTGGTGGAAATGGACGGCTTTGAAGCCAATGAAGGCATTATTTTAATTGCCGCAACCAACCGCCCCGATGTGCTTGACCCCGCGCTTTTGCGCCCCGGGCGGTTTGACCGACAAGTGGTGGTACCAAACCCCGATATTATTGGGCGCGAAAAAATCTTGCAGGTGCATATGAAAAAAGTGCCTATCGGGCCGGATGTAGATGTTCGCACCATTGCGCGTGGCACGCCGGGATTTTCGGGTGCGGATTTGGCCAATTTGGTCAATGAAGCCGCCTTGCTGGCTGCACGGCGCAATAAGCGCATTGTCACAAATGTGGAATTTGAAAATGCCAAAGACAAAGTGATGATGGGTGCGGAACGCCGAAGCATGGTGATGACGGAGGAGGAAAGAAAACTCACCGCTTACCATGAAGGCGGCCACGCGCTGGTGGCACTGAATTTGGAAGCCTCCGACCCGATTCACAAAGCAACCATTATCCCACGCGGGCGGGCTTTGGGCATGGTGATGCGCTTGCCCGAACGTGACCAGATTTCTGTGACCCGCGCTAAGCTCAAGGCCGATTTGGCCGTGGCCATGGGCGGGCGCATTGCTGAGGAAATTATTTTCGGCCATGAAAAGGTAACGTCTGGTGCGTCTTCTGATATTCAAATGGCGACCAATATGGCCAAAGCAATGGTCACGCAATTTGGCATGAGCGATGAGCTTGGCCCACTTGCTTATGGCGATAATGAGCAGGAAGTTTTCCTTGGCCGTTCGGTGGCGCAAACGCAAAATAATTCCGAAGAAACGCAAAAGAAAATTGATTCAGAAACCCGCCGCTTGGTGGAAGAGGGCTATGCGACCGCAGAAAAAATCATCCGCGATAAAATGGATGATTTGCATATTATCGCCAAAGGGCTGTTGGAATATGAAACGCTGACGGGCGATGAAATTACCGCCTTGCTGAAAGGCCAGCCGCCCGCACGCCCTGATGCGTCTTCTGATGATAAGGGTGGCAATGCGGATAGCGGGGCGGATGAAAGTGCTGATAGCGGGGCTGATGGTTTGGGCGCGGTGCCAAATACGGGCAAAATGCCGCCAACGCAAAAGCCGCCTTCTGACCCTGAGCCGCAAAGCACTTAATTGGGTTCACCCAAATTATGCCGCCCAAAATTTTTGGCATTTTGAATATCACCACTGATAGTTTTTCCGATGGCGGACAGTTTTTAGACCCGCAAGCGGCTTTGCGCCATGCGGCGAGGTTGCGCCAAGCGGGGGCGGATGTGCTGGATATTGGCGCGGCCTCTAGCCACCCCGATAGTTGCGATGTCGCGCCCGATACAGAAATAAAACGGCTGGAATCTGTTGTGCCAAGTTTGAAACAACAGGGCGCGGCGATTTCTATTGATAGCTGCCAACCAGAAACACAGCTTTGGGCTTTAGCACAAAAGGTGGATTGGCTTAATGATGTGCAAGGCTTTGGCGTGCCAGAAATTTACCCCGCTTTGGCCAAAAGCACCGCACGGCTTTGCGTGATGCATCAATGTGCGCCCGCCAATGCCACGCCAGAAGATATTTGGCCGCGCATAGAAGATTTTTTTGACCAGAGGCTTGCGGCTTTGCAAAAAGCAGGCATTGATAAACACCGCCTTGTGCTTGACCCGGGCATGGGGCTTTTTCTAAGCCGCGTGCCGCAAACTTCTTTTTGTGTGCTGGCGGCATTGGGGCGGCTGAAAGAAAAATATCATTTGCCCGTGCTGGTTTGCGTGTCGCGTAAAAGTTTTTTGCGTGAACAAAATGGGGCGGGGGACATTGCTTCGGTCACGCTGGCGGCGGAAATTTTTGCCGCCGCACAAGGGGTGGATTTTATCCGCACGCATGATGTGGCGCGGTTGAAAAACGCGCTCAATATGCTGGAAAAGCGGGGTAAATCAGTGCAAAAAGAATGAAACATGTTGCAAAAACCCGTGATTTGCATATTGGCGGCGATTTTTGCACAGTTCGGGCAGGCGGTTTTGAGCGATTCGTTGAGAAAGAAAATGAGCCAAAAGCAGCGTAGATATTTCGGCACAGATGGCATTCGCGGCACGGTGAATTGCGGGCTAATGACGGCGGAAACGGCGTTAAAGCTCGGCATGGCGGCGGGGCGCGTTTTTCGGCGCGGCGAATATCGCCACCGCGTGGTGATTGGCAAAGACACACGCCTTTCGGGCTACACGCTTGAGCCGGCTCTTGTGGCGGGCTTTACCTCTATGGGCATGGATGTGTTTTTATTCGGCCCGATGCCAACGCCGGGCGTGGCCTATTTAACCCGCACTTTACGCGCCGATATTGGCGTGATGATTTCGGCCTCGCATAATAGTTATGAAGATAATGGTATTAAGCTGTTTGGCCCGGACGGATTTAAGCTGTCGGATGATATTGAACGCGAAATTGAATCTTTTATGGATGATGGCGTGGGCGAACTTTCCCCGCCCAAAAAATTGGGTCGTGCCAAACGGATTGATGACGCCCAAGCGCGTTATATTGAATTGGCCAAACGCACCTTGCCGCGCCAGATGAATCTCAATGGTATGAAAATCGTCATTGATTGCGCCAATGGGGCGGCTTATAAAGTCGCCCCCGCTACTTTGTGGGAGCTGGGCGCGGATGTGGTGTCTATCGGCGTGTCGCCAGACGGCTTTAATATCAATGAGGGCTGCGGGTCAACCGATATGGCCTTGCTGGCCAAAACAGTGGTGGCCGAAAAAGCCGATATTGGCATCGCGCTGGACGGCGATGCCGACCGCGTGTTGATTGTAGATGAAAACGGCGAGCAAATTGACGGCGACCAGCTGATGGGCGTGATTGCCCATGATTGGAACCAGCGCGAAATGCTTTCCGCGCCCGGAATTGTGGCAACGGTGATGTCTAATTTAGGGCTGGAGCGTTATTTAAGCGAGCTAAATTTAGGGCTGGTCCGCACACCCGTCGGCGACCGCTATGTGGTGGAAAAAATGCGCGAGCAGGGGTTTAATCTCGGCGGCGAACAATCGGGCCATATGATTATGTCGGATTTTGCAACAACGGGCGATGGGCTTATCGCGGCTTTGCAAATTCTCACCATTATGCGGCTGGGCGAAAAACCCATTAGCGAATTGGGGCGGGTGTTTGAACCTTTGCCACAGCTTTTGAAAAATATCCGCTTTTCTAGCGGCGCACCGCTGGAAGATAAGCGCGTGATTGAAAGCATTAAACAAGGCGAAACGCGCTTGGGCAAACAAGGGCGGCTGCTGGTGCGTAAATCTGGCACTGAGCCGCTTATTCGCGTCATGGGCGAGGGCGATGATGAAGCCCTTGTGACGCAAGTGGTTGACGATATTGTTGGCATCATCCGTGAAGTCGCCGCCTAAATCTGCCGCCGCGCAGGGGGGCGGGCGCGTGTTAAGCGTGGCCGGCTCGGACTCTGGCGGCGGGGCGGGCATACAGGCCGATATAAAAACCATCACCATGCTCGGCGGCTATGCGGCATGCGCCGTCACCGCCTTGACGGCGCAAAACACGCATGGCGTGCAAGGCATTTTCCCCGTCACGGCAGAATTTGTCGGCGCACAAATACGTGCCGTGCTAGACGACATTGGCGCGGACGCGGTGAAAACGGGCATGTTGCCCAATGCACAAATTATGGAAGCGGTGGCCGACACGCTGGCGGATTTTTCTGGCGCGTTGGTGGTGGACCCGGTGATGGTGGCCAGTTCGGGCGACCGCCTGATGGAAGAAAACGCCGTGGCCGCGTTTAAGGCCGTGTTGTTGGGGCGGGCGACATTGCTGACACCCAATTTGCCCGAAGCGGCATGGCTGGTCGGGCGCGAGGTGGAAACGCTGGACGATATGAAACGCGCCGCCGATGCGCTGATGCAAGCGGGCGCACAAGCGGTGCTGGTGAAAGGCGGGCATTTGCGTGAGGGCGCGGGGCGCGTGGTGGACGTGCTGGCCAGCGCGGCGGGCTTCGCGTTGTTTGAAAATCCGCGCTTGGGGGGGGCGGGGGGTGATGGTGCGGGCGTTTATCACGGCACGGGCTGCACGCTGGCGGCGGCAGTGGCCACCAAGCTGGCACAAGGCGCAACGCTACCCAACGCTGTGCAAGACGCAATCGCCTATACCCACCACGCCATAAAAACCGCCAACCCCCAACTCGGCACAGGTTCTGTCCAACCGCTTAACCATTCTGGTGAGGCATAGGGGTGGGGCAGGCTACTATCTTCCTTGATTTTATCACCCATTTTTGAGCATACTCACATGACGGGTAAAAGGAGGAATTTGATATGTCTCGCCTCGCCACATTATTTTTGTTTCTGCTTCTGGCAGGGTCGGCGTCAGTGCAGGCGCAAGACGTGCCGATAGAAAATGCGCCTGTGCAAAATAAAGCCGCGCCTGTCACACCGCAATCTGATACGTCCTCAAATTTAGAAGCTCGCTTGCTTTTAGAAATAGAACGCTTGCGGGTAGATATGGCGCGTCAATCAACCGAATTAGAAAGCAGTGCGCTTGACAGTCGGTCGGACACTATAGACTACTGGCTAAACCTTATTCTTATTATTTTGGCGGGAATAACAATTTTTGTGGCTGTAATAACAGTTGTTGTAATGGTGTATGTTTCACGGCAAAGACAAGAGATTGGAGAAGACCGAAAAGAAATTGAATCTGCAAAGAAGGCTATGGAAGATATTCGTAAAGAGGCGCAGGCGATGCAGGACGAAATTGCTGGAGTGCGCCGTGCGGCGAAAGAACATGAGCAAGAAATAGAAGAGATAAAGAATACCCAACAGCAAACTGAGCTAGAAAAAGTGGATACAATATCTATTTCTTCATCAACGGGTGGTGATAAAAGTGTTTCTACCGAAAATACTAATCAGTCAGATTTTGAAAGTGTGAAGTCAGACGCAGAATCAGGCGATTCAACTGCGCAGTGGCGACTTGGAGTCATGTATGAATTTGGTGATGGGGTTGAAGAAGACAAAGTTAAAGCTTTTGAATGGTATAAAAAATCTGCTGAACAGGGCGATTCAACTGCGCAATGGCGGCTTGGAGCCATGTATCGTTTTGGTCGTGGGGTTGAAGAAGACCAAGATAAAGCTTTTGAATGGTATCAAGAATCTGCCAAACAAGGTAACGCAGAGGGGCAATGGCGTCTTGGGCATATGTATCAATTTGGTATTGGGGTTGAAGAAGATAAAGTTGAAGCTTTTAAATGGTATAAAGAATCTGCCAAACAAGGTGATGCAATCGGGCAGTGTCAACTTGGGTACATGTATGAATTTGGTCATGGGGCTGAAGAAGATAAAGCTAAAGCTTTCAAATGGTATGAAAAATCTGCCGAACAAGGTCATTCGGTCGGGCAGTGGCGACTTGGGCACATGTATGAATTTGGTCATGGTGGGGTTGAAGAAGATAAAGCTGAAGCTGTTAAATGGCATAAAAAATCTGCCAAACAAGGTAATTCGGTCGGGCAGTGGCGACTTGGGGCCATGTATTATTTTGGTGATGGGGTTAAAGAAGACAAAGCTGAAGCTTTTAAATGGTATGAAAAATCTGCTGAACAAGGTAATGCAACAGGGCAGTATTTTCTTGGCAATATGTATGAGGCAGGTGATGGCGTACCCATAAGTTTTTTGGGTGCTTACAAATGGTATGCTTTGTCGGCGGCTCAGGGTAATAAAAACGCTGAAGAAGCATTAGAGAGAATTTCTAAAAAGTTACCTAAAGAGGACATTATTGAAGCTCAGAAATGGGCCGCCGACTGGAAGCCTGAAAAAACCTAGCGTTCCCACCCTGCTTTTTTGCTTGTTTGGGCGGGTTAAGGTGCTGAAATAATTATATAATTCATATATTTTCTATTTAAGTGTTGCCATTTTGTTCCCTTTGGTTTAATGGTGGAAAAGTCAATAAATTCGTGCAGAATCAGCTAAATTGGGCAGAAAATAGGAGCAGAGATGATGGATAAAATGGTGGCAGAGCGTGTTGCCTATGCACATGACCAAAATGGCGTTTCATCGCCGGATTTTAATATTATTCATGGCGACACGACACAGCGCAGTGTTTTTAAGGGCAATAGCGCAGATTTAATAGTGACGTCTCCGCCTTACAATCTCGGCATGGAATATAGTGGAGATAGTGGCGATGATTTTATGGATTATGACGACTATCTGGAATTCTCTGAAAAATGGTTGGCAAACGCCTATCACTGGACACGAGACACTGGCCGCCTTTGCTTGAATATAGGTTTAGACAAAAACAAAGGCGGCAAGCGGCCAACCGCCGCCGATTTGACTCGTATAGCGATGGATGTGGGGTGGAATTATCACGCTACTATCATTTGGAATGAGGGCAATATATCCCGCCGCACAGCGTGGGGTAGTTGGAAGAGCGCAAGCGCACCACATATTATTGCACCAGTGGAAGTTATTATTGTTCTGCATAAAGGCGATTGGAAGCGTTTGAATCAAGGGGATAACGACATAACGGGCGATGAGTTCAAAGACTGGGTAAAAGGTGTTTGGGCATTTAACGGTGAGAGCGCAAAGCGTGTTGGCCACGAAGCTCCGTTCCCGCGTGAGTTACCCCGCCGATGTATCAAGCTATTCTCATTTGTCGGCGATGTTGTTCTAGACCCGTTTTTGGGAAGCGGCACAACCATCATAGAGGCCATTGCAAATGGGCGTTATGGCGTCGGTATTGAGCGTGAGGAAAAATATTGTGAACTCGCAGAGCAACGCATATTGGATTCTTCAGAGAATTTGTTGATATGACGCAAGCAGACCTTATTATGGAGTATTTTCTTGCTCACCCTAATAAGGATATAGAACACCCGAGCGTGGTGGATTGGGCGGTTTCTGAGTGGAAATCCCGCACTGGTGAAGTGTTCCGTGACCCTGATAGGGCGATAAGAAAATTGCATGCGGATGGTAAGTTACAAAAAATAGGAAAGGGCGTTTATAGGTATGACCCAGATTACGTGGCCAACCCGAAAGGTGCTGATTTTTCTGAAGCACAAAAGCGTGAAATACTGAAGCGCGGAAATTACAAATGTGCTGTGTGCGGCAAAGGAAAAAACGAGGGCGTGGAGTTACATGTTGACCATATCAAGCCGAAAGACAAAGGCGGTGATGCTACGCTAGAAAATGGTCAGGTTTTGTGTGGTGAACATAATTATCAGAAAAAGAACTATAATCAAACAGAGACCGCAAAAAATCTATTTGTTAACCTACACAGACAAGCGCAAGCCATTGGTGATACACGCCTTAAAGATTTTGCGGCCAATATTCTTAGGGTTTATAAAGCCCACGACATAAATGGTCATATTGATTGGGATGAAGAATAGTTTGTGTATTTATGTGCATAGCTTCCCAAATACCTGAAAAAACCTAGCGTTCCCACCCGTTAATATCCTTGCTTTCGGTGGGTGTTTGCCCTATATCTCTAGGCGGGACACCCTGCCCCAACGCAGGGCAACTATCTGAGAGGGTAGAGATATGACTGATACAAAACTGCCTCGCCCTGAAGCGCGGCCAAATAATCCGCATTTTTCATCTGGCCCATGCGCCAAGCACCCGCGCTATAATCTGGCGCAACTCAGCACGGCTTTGCTGGGCCGTTCGCATCGCTCCGCGCCCGCTAAGGCGCGGCTCAAAGAAGCCATTGACCGCACCCGCACCATTTTGGGCGTGCCGAAAGATTATCATATCGGCATTGTGCCAGCCTCTGATACAGGCGCGTTTGAAATGGCCATGTGGGGCGTGCTAGGCGCGCGCGGGGTGGATATTCTCGGCTGGGAAAGTTTCGGCCAAGGCTGGATTAGCGACGTCACCAAACAATTAAAGCTGGACGATGTGCGCGTGCTGGACGCGCCCTATGGCGAGCTGCCCGATTTGGCCAGCGTGGATTGCGCCCGCGATGTGGTGTTCACTTGGAACGGCACAACCAGCGGCGTGTGCGTGCCAAATGGCGATTGGATTGCGCCCGACCGCGACGGGCTGACTTTATGTGACGCCACCTCAGCGGCTTTTGCCATGCCTTTGCCTTGGGACAGGCTGGATATAACCACTTTTAGCTGGCAGAAAGTAATGGGCGGGGAAGCCGCGCATGGCATGTTGATTTTAAGCCCCCGCGCAGTGGCACGGCTGGAAAGCTACACGCCGCCTTGGCCCTTGCCGAAAATTTTCCGCCTCACAAAAGGCGGCAAACTGATTAGCGGTATTTTCGCGGGCGCGACCATTAACACGCCGTCTATGCTGGCGGTGGAAGATTATATTGACGCGCTCAAATGGGCCGAAGAACTGGGCGGGCTGGACGCGCTTATTGCCCGTTCGCAAAAAAATCTGCGCGTACTGAAAGATTGGGTCGGGCGCACAGATTGGGTGGATTTTCTCTGCACAGATGCGGCGCATTTATCTTCTACCTCTATTTGCTTGGTGATTTGTGACGCGCAAGTCAAAGCATTGGACGATGACACCCAAGCCGCCTTGGCCAAAAAATTAGCCAGCCTGCTAGACGCTGAAGGCGTGGCGCATGATATTGGCGCGTATCGTGACGCGCCTGCGGGTTTGCGTATTTGGGGCGGTGCAACGGTAGAGGCCGATGATATAGAAAAATTAACGCACTGGCTGGACTGGGCTTTTGCTTCTGTCGCACCAGATTTTTTGAAAGGGTAGCGTGATGCCAAAAATTTTAATTGCTGACAAAATGAGTGCGCGGGCTGAAGAAATTTTCAAACAGCGCGGGCTTGAAGTAGATGTTAATACGGGGCTGGAGCGTGACGCGCTGATAAAAATTATCGGCGATTATGACGGGCTGGCCGTGCGCTCGGCAACAAAGGTGACGCCGCCCGTGATTGAGGCGGCGAAAAATTTGAAAGTCATTGGCCGCGCCGGCATTGGCGTGGATAATATAGACCTGCCCACCGCCACCAGCAAAGGCATTGTGGTGATGAATACGCCCTTTGGCAATTCCATCACCACAGCAGAACACGCCATTGCGATGATGTTCGCATTGGCACGGCAACTGCCTGCGGCCAATGAGTCCACCCATGCGGGCAAATGGGAAAAATCGCGCTTTTTGGGCGTGGAAGTTTTCGCCAAAACTTTGGGCATTATTGGTTGCGGCAATATCGGCGCAATTGTCGCCTCACGCGCTTTGGGGCTGGAAATGAAAGTGATTGCTTTTGACCCATTTTTAACCCCCGAACGGGCGGTGGAAATCGGCGTGGAAAAAGTGGAGCTGGACGATTTGCTGGCGCGGGCAGATTTTATCACCCTGCACACACCGCTTACCGATGGCACGCGCAACATTATTGATGCCGCCGCTTTGGCCAAAACCAAAAAGGGTGTACGGATTATTAATTGTGCGCGGGGCGGGCTGATTGCGGAAAAAGATTTGAAAGCCGCGCTGGATAGCGGCCAAGTGGCAGGCGCGGCGTTAGATGTGTTTGAAACCGAACCAGCCAAGCAAAGCGATTTTTTCGGCATGGAAAATGTTATTTGCACGCCGCATTTAGGCGCGGCCACCGAAGAGGCGCAGATAAATGTCGCCATTCAAGTGGCGGGGCAAATGGCCGATTATTTGCTCACAGGCGCGGTGACCAATGCTATCAATATGCCGAGCATTTCTGCCGAAGACGCGCCGCGCCTCAGCCCCTTTGTGACGCTTTCAGAACAGCTTGGCCTGCTGGCCGGGCAGGTGACGGAGTCGGCGGTTAAATCAGTGAACATTGAATATGCAGGCGATGTCGGCGCACTCAACACCGCGCCCTTAACGGCGGCAACAGTGGCTGGCATTTTGCGCGGCGCGATGGCGGAAGTGAATATGGTCTCCGCACCCGCCATTGCTAAAGAGCGCGGCATAAAAGTTTCCGAAACCAAAAGCCAAAGCACAGGCGCGTATGACACTTATATTCGCGTGACTTTGGAAACGCAAAACCAAACACGCTCCGTCGCTGGCACAGTGTTTTCTAACGGCAAGCCGCGTGTGATTCAACTCAAGGGCATTAATATGGATGCCGAGCTGGCTCCGCGCATGATTTATATTGCCAATCATGACCGCCCGGGCTTTATTGGCGCGTTGGGCGCAGTTCTGGAACGCGCAGAGATTAACATTGCGTCTTTTAGTTTGGGGCGCGAAAAGCCGGGCGGCGATGCCATTTCTCTGATTGCGGTTGATAATGATGTGAGCGCAGATGTGTTGGGCGAAATTGAAAAGCTGGAGCAGGTGCTACAGGTCAAAGTGCTTACCTTTTAACCCGTAAAGGGCTATAAGAAAGCGAAAGGCAAGAGGTTTATTATGGCCAATGTCGTTGTTGTCGGCTCGCAATGGGGCGATGAGGGAAAAGGCAAAATTGTGGACTGGCTGTCCGAACGCGCCGATATTGTGGTGCGTTTTCAAGGCGGCCATAATGCTGGACACACATTGGTGATTGACGGGCAAACCTATAAGCTGTCGCTTTTGCCAAGCGGGATTGTGCGGCAGGGCAAGCTGTCGGTGATTGGCAATGGCGTGGTGGTGGACCCATGGGCTTTACTGGAAGAAATTGAGCGACTGGCGGCGCAAGGCGTGACGGTGACGCCGAAAAATTTACGCATTGCCGAAAATGCCACGCTTATTTTGCCCGTGCATCAGGAATTAGACGCGGCGGCAGAACAAGCGGCAAAAGATTGCGATAAAATCGGTACAACCAAGCGCGGCATTGGTCCGGCTTATGAAGATAAGGTCGGGCGGCGGGCTATTCGGGTGCGCGATTTGGCCGATTTGCAATCCCTGCCCGCGAAAATTGACAAATTGCTGGTTCACCATAATGCGTTGCGGCGCGGCTTGGGGCAGAAAGAATTTGACGCCGCCCCTTTGCTGTCCGCGCTGGAGGCAATCGCGCCTAAGCTGTCGCCTTTTGCTGAGCCGGTGTGGCGTTTGCTCAATGAAGCGCGGCGGCAGGGCAAGCGGATTTTATTTGAAGGCGCACAGGGCGCGTTGCTGGATATTGACCATGGCACTTATCCTTTTGTCACTTCTTCTAACACCATTGCGGCGCAAGCGGCGAGCGGGGCGGGCTTCGCGCCTTCGGCTTTGAGCTATGTGTTGGGCATCACCAAAGCCTATACGACCCGCGTGGGCGAAGGCCCGTTCCCGACCGAGCAAGATAATGCAACCGGCCAGCTTTTGGGCGAGCGCGGGCGCGAATTTGGCACAGTGACCGGGCGTAAAAGACGCTGCGGCTGGTTTGATGCGGTGCTGGTGCGTCAAGCGGTGCAGACGGGCGGCATTGACGGCATCGCGCTGACCAAGCTGGACGTGCTGGATGGGCTGGACGAAATTAAAATTTGCACGGGCTATCGGCTGGACGGCGCGGAAATTGATTATCTGCCCGCCGATGCGGCTGTGCAGGCGCGAGTGGAACCGATTTATGAAACGCTGGAAGGCTGGGCGGCCACTAGCGGCGGGGCGCAAAGATGGGCCGACTTGCCCGCCAATGCGGTGCGCTATGTCCGCCATGTGGAAACGCTTATCGGCGCACCCGTGACGCTGCTTTCCACCAGCCCCGAACGCGACGACACAATCCTGATGCGCGACCCATTTGAGGATTAGGTTTCTTGAATATTTTGGTTCATCACGGCATTGATTATGTGTTTCACATTGCGCCGATACATTATCTGCCCTTTATTGCTAAGTCGCAAAAACTCAAATCTAAAATAACATTGCGGAATGAAGGTTTCTTGGACACACATTTTCGGAGCATGTCAAAGAATCGTGATGAGGAAAGAGGGTTTGGCGACTATATTCACCTTTCAACAATAGCTTATCCGCCAATATTGAAATCAAAACTTAAAGGAGGCTTTCCGCATATTTGTATTTATATTCCAACCTCAGCATTAGATAATATATGCTACGACCTTTGCAAATATAATATCGCAATGTCCCGCGAACTAAAAAAAGACGGCAAGGGCGGAGTTGAAGAAAAACCAGAAAACGGACGCTACTATGGTGAGATGCAAATACCAATCGCTCGCACAGTGCAAGAGCAAAACGCGCTTATTGCCAGCAATAAAAAAGAAATGCTTGAAGTTATTTGCAAGCCTCCTATCTCTCTTTCCCCAGAAACATTAATCACAACATTTAGCAATGATGACCGCCAGCTTGCCCAGGAGATATTGGATGGGCTGGGCGTTGACTGGGGCATTCAAACCGCTAAGGAAAATTATCAAGTTTCACCAAAGCACAATGAATCATGTCGCCTTTTTATAGAGAAAGCCCTTGCCGATCCAGATTGGAAAGGTGATGGCTTGGAATTTGATAAGGTTAAGATTTAGACTGCGCTAAAATTTAGGATTTCACTCCCTTATCTCACCCTCTATGAGGCCTTGGGCGTTGGCTTGTTCGGTCATGGCGGTGCGGAGTTTTTCAAAGGCGCGGGATTCAATTTGGCGGATACGTTCGCGGCTGACATTATGTTTTTTGCCGAGTTCTTCCAGCGTGGCGGGCGGGTCTTGCAAACGGCGGGCGGTGAGAATTTCTTTTTCACGCGGTTTCAAAATATCCATAGCTTGCACCATAATGGCGTGGCGGGCATCATGTTCGCTTTTCTCGGCCAACACAATTTCTTGGCTGTCGCTTTCATCTATCAGCCAATCTTGCCATTCGCCGCCATCGCTTAAATCTTCGCCACCCGTCGGGCGCAAAGGCGCGTTAAGCGAACGGTCGCCGCCAGCCATGCGGCCATCCATCATTTCAACATCATCACGGCTGACATTTAATTTATTGGCAATTTTTTCGGCCTGCTCAGCATGAATATGACCGCCATCAATGGCGTTAATTTCACCTTTGAGACGGCGCAAATTAAAAAATAATTTTTTCTGCGCCGCCGTGGTGCCAATTTTCACCAGCGACCAACTGCGTAAAATATATTCTTGAATAGAAGCGCGTATCCACCACATGGCATAGGTGGCTAGCCGAAAACCTTTATCGGGGTCAAATTTTTTCACCGCTTGCATGAGGCCGATATTGCCTTCTTGAATAACCTCGCCCAAGGGTAAGCCATAGCCGCGATAGCCCGTCGCAATTTTGGCAACCAAACGCAAATGGCTCGTCACCAAAGTATGCGCGGCGGCGGTGTCGTCACGGGTCTGGTAATCCTTGGCGAGCTGATATTCCTGCTGCGCTTCCAACATGGGAAATTTGCGAATTTCACGCAAATAACGCGACAGGCTACCATCTGGCGATAGGCTGGTGGTGAGCGCGGTGCTTTTGGCTTTGGCGCGGGGTTTGGCGGGTTTCTTCTTACTCATAGTCTCTATATGGGTATTGTGTGGTTGCGTGTAAAGGCTTGTGGGCGGGATTTTACACCTGTTTAAGGCTTGCATGCAAGCCCGCCATATCATCGGGATAAGGGGCGGAAAACTGCATATTTTCACCCGTTTGGGGGTGTTCAAAGCCAAGCAAAACAGCGTGCAGGGCTTGGCGGTTCAAAGTGATAATGGCGGCGGCCACAGGCGGCGGGCATTTATTAAGCCGTGCGGCGTGGCTCGCGCCATAAAGGCTGTCGCCAATCACCGGATGGCCAAGATTGGCGAGATGCACGCGGATTTGATGGGTGCGCCCCGTTTCCAATTCACAGCGTAATTGCGATATAAGCGGCGGGTCGCCCCAATCGGCCAATTTGGTGTAGCGGGTCGCGGCATGGCGGGCGGATTTGTGTTGGGTGACGTGCATTTTTTGCCGATGGCGCGGGTGACGGGCAAGCGGCGCATCAATCCGCCCCGCCGCCGGATGCGGGCAACCCCACACAAAGGTTTCATAAGCGCGTTGCAATCGCCCATCGGCACCATGCGCGGCAAATTGTTTGGCCAGCTTATTGTGGGCGGCATCGGTTTTGGCCGCAACCATCACGCCGCTTGTATCTTTGTCTAAGCGGTGGACAATGCCGGGCCGTTTTTGCCCGCCAATGCCCGATAGGCTGTCGCCGCAATGCGCCATAAGAGCATTAACCAATGTGCCGTCCAGATTGCCCGCCGCCGGATGCACGACAAGCCCTGCGGGTTTGTTCAGCACAATCAGGCTGTCATCTTCATATAGAATATGAAGCGGGATATTTTGCGGCTTTATGTCGGCCATTTGGGCAGGCGGCAAGTGCATAATAATTTCATCATCTTGTTTGACGCGAAATGATGGGTCTTTTATGGTATGGGTCTGGTTATCGGCCTGAGTGGGGCGAATGAGTAAAATCTCGCCTTGCTCAATTAAAGCGCGGATGCGCGTGCGGCTAAAGCCGTCTTGGCGCAAGGCGAGCATTTTATCAAGGCGTTGGCCGTCCATATCGGGCGGCACAAAAAAATTTAATTCGGAGAAATCATCCATGTCTCAAGATACACAAAATCCGCCGCCCGCCTCAAGAGTCAAAATCCTCTTAACCGTGGTTATTGTGCTGGGCATTTTGCTTTTTGCAGGCTTTGCTGTGGTGGTCGGCACAATTATCAAACGGCTTAATGACGCGCCACCCGCAATAGAGAAGATAGAAAAGGCGGCGCGGGGGCAAAAGCATGAATTTGCCGAAGGCTATGAACATATTGTGGCCGTGCCAAAAGGGGCGGGATTGGTAAACGTGCATCATGCGCGTGGGCGGCTCATTTTACAGCTTAAAGATGCAGAGGGTGATTTTATTGTGCTGGTGGATATGCGGAAAGGCACAGAATTAGGCCGCATCCGTTTGCAGGCGGGGGATTAAAATTTCCAAAAACCTTTTTCGGGCGTGTAGCGAATATAGCCGACATTCGCGCCCAGCCGTAAGCCAATGCCAACGCGCATCGGCGCGAGGGTGATTTTGCCCCGCCGTTGATAATTCACCGCCACGCCCGCAATCATGTGCGCTGAGCCTTCCACGCCAGGGAAGCGTTTATAAATATCGGCGATATTGTCTAAGTTATAAATGAGGGTGAAACTTTTGCCCGCATCCGCGCCCGTGTCAAAACCTGCGGTTGGCCCACGCCAATAAATGGGGGCGACTTCCCCATCGCGCATCACAATTTCCCCACGCCCATAACGTATGCCAAGTCCAAAAGCGGCACCAGCTTCTTCGCCTTTAATATAAGCGTTCGGCTCGCCATGCTCGGTGAAAATCGCATTCACCACTTCGGCCACGCTTTCGGCAGACATGCCAAAATAATTGGCAATGATTTTAACAATTTCACTTTCAGTGTAATGCTCTATTTGCGGGGCGGATTGCGCTTGGGCAGGGCGGGTCATTAGAAAAACCAGCAAAAGGCCAAGCATCGCCGTGCTGGCCAAATAAGCCACAATCGCATTGCGCTTGCGTTTACATTCGCGCATATCCGTAAAAATACCCCCCACGCTCATCGGCACACCCTCCTTGAATTAGCTGTAGGGAATCTTGACTGATTCGCAGGCTTTTGTCAGTCACGCACCTGTGGCGAGAAAAAACGGATTATCCAGCCCCCGCGCCAATTTGCCGTAAGTTAGCGGCTGGCCGTCAAAATCCGCCACTTGCCCGCCTGCCGCCAGCAATATGGCATGGGCGGCGGCGGTGTCCCATTCCATCGTGCGGCCATGGCGAGGATATAAATCCGCCTCGCCCGTGGCCAAAAGGCAGAATTTCAACGACGAACCAGCGGATATAATGTCTTGGACATGGATATTTTCCAACCACGCATCGGTTTCGGGTTTGCGGTGCGAGTGGCTGGCCACCACCACCGCGCCATTGAACGGCACGGGGCGGGCTTTAATTTGATGCGCCGTATCAAGGTTGAACGCTTTGGCCGTGTCGGAGTCGGGCGGGGCTTGCATTTCGTAAGCCGCCCCGCCAAGCGTGAAAAACAGCCGCGCCTTAGCGGGGGCATAAACCACGCCCGCCACAGGGCGGGTGTTGTCAACCAGCCCAATGTTAACGGTGAAATCAGGGCGGTGATTGATAAATTCACGCGTGCCGTCCAGCGCGTCTAGCAGGAAAAAAGTGTCGGCAATGGTTTCGGGCGGCGCGTGGGCGGCGGCTTCTTCGCCAATAATTTGAATATCAGGGAACAGCGCGGCCAGCCCTTGCGTGATAAGCGTCTCGCCCTCGCGGTCGGCCTGCGTGACGGGGCTTTTATCAGCCTTAGAATCCACCTGCACATTTTGGCGATAATGGCGCATCGCATTCACCCCCGCCTCTAGCGCAAGCACGCAAAAATGGGTGATGGTTTGCTTGTCATTTATATCGGGCTTGGCCATGCGCGATTGGTATCACGCTTTGATGGCAGGCGCAAAATATAATGGCCGCGCCCTTGAACTGCGCCGCATTTTGGGTTTAGATAAGTCTATGATGGGGGAGACGGATATGACCTTATCTAAAAAAACCAAAGGGCTTGTTTTTGTGCTTGTTTTCGCGCTCGGCGTTTTTGTGGCGATTGTCGCAATGCAAAATAACGCGCCTGTAACGGCAGAAAGCAAATTTAATGACGGGCTTGTTAAAATGCAGGCGGGTGAATGGCGCGGCGCGGTTTCTGATTTTAGCTACGCTATCCGTTTGCGCCCCGATTTTGCCGAAGCCTATTATCAACGCGCCCTTGCCAGTCGCAAACAGGGCAATTTTATTGAAGCAGCAGTGGATTTGGAAGAGGCTCTGTCTCTGGCTAAAAATCAAGACAATGTGATGCTGGCGGCAAAGATATTAAAAGCATCTATCAGCACGCTTTTTGGTCGGTAGGGTGCGCCGCGCTTAATTGGTCAATTCGTTCAGGGCGTAGCCGCGTCCCCAGATGGTGCGGATACAATTATTACCATCATTGGCGGCGGCGAGTTTTTTCCGCAAAGTGCAAATGAACACGTCCAGAATTTTCACATCTGGCTCATCTAGCCCGCCATAGAGATAATCAAGCATGGTTGATTTATGCACGGGGTGGCCTTTGCGGCGGCACAGCAATTCAAACATTTCATATTCCTTGCGGGTTAAATCCACAGGGCGACCCTTTTCGTCATAAACTTCTTGGTTGGATAAATCCACGCGCAATTTACCAATTTGGAAAATCTGGCTGGACACGCCTTCACTGCGGCGCACAATGGCATGAATACGCGCAATTAATTCGTCACGGTGAAAGGGCTTCATCATAAAATCATCCGCGCCAATGTTCAGTGCTTCTAGCTTATTTTCAAGCTGGGCGCGGCCAGACAGAACCAATACGGGCGTGGCAATGCTACTCTTGCGTAGCTCCTTAATGGCCTTAGTGCCAGACATATCTGGCAAACCCAAATCCATAATAATCAAACTATAAACGCCCTGATTGGCCGCCATTTGCAGCCCATCTTCAGCAGTGGTGCAGTGGTCGGTCTCATGGCCGGCCAGCAACAAAATATCATTCACACATTCGGCCAGTGCCAAATCATCTTCAATAATTAAAATACGCATCTGTCACCTCTTATTATTGACCTGTCGCTCCAATGTGGTTTATTTGAGGGCATTGCTTAATAACATACAAATCAAATCCTTGTGAAGCCTTTGTGATGTATGTTGGCGCATTTTTGGAGTGTATCAGATGGCGCAAAATCGCTTACAAGCGGCGCAAATGGACGCTTTGCCGCATATTGACCTTGATTTGCCGCCCATAAGGGGGGCGCAAGGGGCGGGTGCGCGTGCGGGGCGGCGCGTGGTGGTGGCCATGTCGGGCGGGGTGGATAGCTCCGTCGCCGCCGCTTTGGTGAAACGAGCTGGCTATGATGCGGTCGGCATTACGCTACAGCTTTATGACCATGGCGAAGCGGTCAGCCGCAAAGGCGCGTGCTGTGCGGGCCAAGATATTCACGATGCCCGCCGCGTGGCCGAAAGGCTGGATATGCCCCATTATGTGCTGGATTATGAATCGCGCTTTAAGCAAAGCGTGATGGATGATTTTGCCGATACTTATCTGGCTGGCCACACGCCCGTGCCGTGTATCCGATGCAATGAAACGGTGAAGTTTCACGATTTGCTCCACACCGCCCGTGAGCTGGGGGCGGAAGCACTGGTGACGGGACATTATATTGAAACGCGCAAAGCAGACGCGGCGGCGGGTGGCGCGCAGTGGCACATGTTCCGCCCCGTAGATGAAAGCCGTGACCAATCCTATTTTTTATTTTCCACCACGCCCGCACAGCTTGAATTTTTGCGCTTCCCGCTGGCGCGTTTTACAAAAGACGAAATCCGCGACTTTGCAAATGAGTTGGCTCTGCCCGTCGCCGATAAACCCGACAGCCAAGATATTTGCTTCGTGCCGAATGGCGATTATGCGGCGGTGATTGAACGCCTGCGCCCCGATGCGAAATTGCCGGGCGAAATTGTCGACACCGATGGCACGGTTCTCGGCCAGCATCAAGGTGTGGTGCATTATACGGTCGGCCAAAGGCGTGGGCTGGGCATTGGCGGCGGCGAACCGCTTTATGTGCTACGCATTGATGCGGCCAAACGGCAAGTGGTGGTCGGGGCGCGGGAGGAACTGGCCGCCGCCCGCATTGCTTTGCGCGAAGTGAATTGGCTGGGCGCGGATATGACCCACGCCCGCCAGCCAGACGGCGTGCCAATTAAGGCGCGGATTCGTTCTACGGGTGCGCCCATAGATGCGGTGCTACATTTGGGCGCAGACGATACCGCCGAAGTGGTGCTGGCCCGCGCCGAAGAAGGCGTGTCGCCCGGACAGGCATGCGTGTTTTACGGCCATGACGACCAACCCACCCGCGTCCTCGGCGGCGGATGGATTGCCTCGGCGCGTTAGGGGGTATGATGGTTCTTCTTACAGAAATTATTGCTTTAACAATACAATATCTTATTCGGATATTAGTGTTTATGGCTCTATACAGAAAGATTAAACTTGTTTTGGCGATGGTATTCGCAATAGGTATTTTTGCTTGGACAGCAAGTTTAGCAATTACGCTTGTGATTGCATTTGCACTGATTATTCTTGGAGTTTCTGGAGATGGTCCGGATGCAATGCGGGTGGCGAATAGGAAGACTATTTGTGCAGATCCTGATAACATCTTTGCTCGTTTGTTGAGTGGCTATCATAAAGCAAGGGGAAATGATTGGGTCGGCGCGATTGCTGATTATGATGAAATTATTCGTATAGACCCTGATAATATGCTTGCCTATTTTGCGCGCGGTCTTGCCAAATCTAATAAGGGAAGTGCTACATTTAATAAGCACGATTATTGGGACGCGATAGCTGATTTTGATGAAGTTATTCGTTTGAAACCTGATTATGCTCCGGCTTATTTGTGTCGCGGTGAGGCTAGGCATGAGGCTAATGATTTGGACGGTGCGATTGCTGATTATAATGAAGTCATTCGCTTACAACCCGCTTCAGCCATAGCCTATAATAATCGCGGCTTCACTAAACACCGTAAAGGTGATTTAGATGGTGCAATGACGGATTATGATGAAGCTACACGCTTGCAACCCAGTTTCTATGAACCGTATTTTAATATTGGCTCTTCCAAATGTAAAAAGGGCGATTGGGTAGGTGGGATTGCTAGTTATTGTAAATCTATATCTTTGGTGTGTAAGGGGAACTTGTAAAAGATAAAGCGCAGACGGGCAATATCGGTTACAAATTATCGGGCGTCTCGTCCATACGCTCCCCCATAACAGGCAAGCGACATTTTGAGCCTGTTAAGCTAAAGACGCTTGCCTGTTATGGGGAAACGCAAGGGGGAGGAGTGCAATCACGGCTTTGCTGGAAATTAAAAAACTGCGGCGCGGCGGTGCGGGGGGCTAAAGATGCGGCATTGCGGCGGACGTGTTAGGCGGCGTGTTAGCGGTGGGCGCATGGGCGGCTTTGCGCCCGCTAGGGGGCGGTTTTGGCGTGGGGCGCAAGGGGGGCGGTGATAAAAGTTGCAAATTGTTGGGTTTGTGCTAATCCATCACCCGATGGGGCGGAGTAGCTCAGCTGGTTAGAGCAGCGGAATCATAATCCGCGTGTCGGGGGTTCAAGTCCCTCCTCCGCTACCAATTACACCGCTTAATGAGACCCGCCATCAGACACGGAAACGTAAGGTGATAAAACTGTCTGCTAAAACTGGCGTAGTTTATGTTTGAGTCTTGTAATTTAGGTATTCGGCCACTAGTATGAAGCAAATAACAACATACTAGATGTGTGAGGCTATATATGTCAGATAAG
This sequence comes from Parvibaculaceae bacterium, assembly GCA_965219965.1. GTDB lineage: Bacteria > Pseudomonadota > Alphaproteobacteria > RS24 > RS24. Next base: position 904,973 of record OZ244796.1, on the reverse strand, counting down.
TTACCCTTTGTTAACTCTACGGGGCTAGTGCAGAAAATTCTTGATAAGATTATCGAAGCACAAACACCGCCGTGCTATACAACAGATTTTCAGTCCACAGTGCTTGGTTATGGAAGCGGAAGTGCGCGTCCCTTTATTCCGCTTTTGAAAAGGATAGGCTTTCTTAGTTCTGATGGAACGCCAACTGATTTGTACAATGAATTTCGCACTGAATCACAGCGTGGATCTGCAATGGCTAAAGCTATTCGGAAAGGATATGACCCGCTATATAGGGCAAATGAGTATGCGCATAAGCTCAGCAAGGAAAAACTCAGAGATGCTATTATATTGACTACTGGCGGCAGCAAAGCAGATATTACCGTAAACTCTATCGTGGCAACTTTTGAAGCGTTGAAGACGTATGCGGATTTTGATGTAGATGGTGAAAGTCTGGAAAGTGACATAGATAAAAGCGAAGTCCCTATCGCTTCGGTATCCGATGAAATACCAAACGCTGAATCAATTGCGAGGGAAGATATGGGGCCAACCCAAGCAAGAGGAATGAATCTTTCTTACACCATTAATCTTAATTTACCTGCATCAAAAGATCCTGAAGTTTTTAACGCAATCTTCAAAAGTCTAAAAGAAAACCTGTTGGGTTAAATTATGAACGGAAATGAAGATATTATTCGCAATTTTGGGATGGCTAACACATTAGCGGAAGTCAGCCTTGATAGTGTTGAGCAAGATTACAATCTAAATCTTGGGCGCACGCTGAGCGAAGATTCCAAGGATGAACGTTATTATCAGCAGTTTGAAGAAGCCATACGCAAAGAAGCCAGAAATATGGCGCGATACTATGAGATATTTTACTGTTTAGAAAGGTCTGTTCGTTCCCTTATCAAAGATAGGCTAAAAGAGCTTGATGAAAATTGGTGGGAAAGTCGGATTCCCAAACAAACACAAGATGAAGCCTTGGGACGACACAAACAAGAAGAAAACCGTGGAATAACGCCCCGGTCAGGTGATTTGCTGGATTACACTAATTTTGGTGAACTTAACGGTATTATCAACCACAACTGGGATGATGCGTTTAGTGATATGTTCACTAATCAGGATGCGGTTCGCAATGTTATGACTATGTTAAACACGCTGCGCGGCCCGATAGCACATTGTGGCTATCTTGCAGAAGACGAAGTTTTGCGATTGCACATGAGTCTGCGCGACTGGTTCAGACTGATGGAATAAGCCCAACGATTATTTAATGGAGTCAGCTATATTTTCCTAAGCTGAAATTGTTTTTAATTTCCTTCGCTTCTTTTTTATTTTTTTCTTTTTCCCTCTTTTCTTTCTCAATTTCAACGATTTTTGGAATTTCCTCTACCCATTCTGATAGCTTTGCTAACGTCACCGCGCTGGTATGCCAGATGATTCTCCCAGTATCCCCATATTCATTGAGTTCCTTATGATATCTTATCTTTATAACCAATTCATCGTTGAAATAGAGTTCGAAGTCACCACCGTAGGGGGAGCTAGATAGATAATAGAGTTCATATTTGTTTTCCTCATTCTTAAAAATGATACCTTCCTTAATCCTTTTCCCATCCTTTTCACCAGTTTGGCGGTTAACATCTAAGCTTAGCCATGTTTCGTGATATCCATTCATAAATCAATTTATAGCTTTGTTGGTTTCATATTTTTCCAACACACTTAATGCTGTTGACCTAAGTTCCATTGCGCCTTCAATTTTCATACTTTCACTTTCCTTTTTTGTTACCCGCCATCAGACACGGAAACGTAAGGTGATAAGCCCCGCAATGAAAACCGGCACGGCAAAGAGCAGGAATAAGTGATACATATCCCAATCGCTAGAAACAAGAAAGCCCGTCACAATGGGCGACACAATCGCCCCGACGCGGCCTAGCCCCGCGCTCCAGCCAATGCCCGTGGTTCTAATTTCGGTTTGATAAACCCGCGCCGCCAGCGAATAGCACGCCGTAAAGGCGGCCTGAATGAAAAAGCCCGTAATGAAAATAACGCCATTCAGCATGGTTAAATCAGTTGGCCTCAACCCATAAAGCGCGGTCAATGTAATGGAAGTGCCGATAAGATAAACCCCCACCGCCCGCGCAATTTTGGCTTTGGTAATCCAATAGCCAATAAACATAATGCCGACCAATGCGCCAAAATTAAAAAAGGTTAAAGCGCGTATGCCCTCCGAACGGGTATAGCCACTTTGAACAAATAGAGTCGGAATCCAAGTGAAAAGGAAATAAAGCGACAGCAAAGTCATAAAGAAAATCGTCCAAAGGCAAAGCGTGTCTAGCCGTAAGCCCGATGTGAGCAAACTGCTAACCTTGCCCGCCCGTATGCCGCTTTCTTTTTCTGAAACAGGCGCGGGCAAAGCATCAATGGGCACACGGCCAAGACGGTGCAGGATTTTGTTAATTTCCGCCAGCGCGTCTTCGCGGTCGGTTTTTCTGGACAGCAAAAATTCAATGGATTCTGGCAAAGCAATGAATACAAATAGGCCGATGAGCAAGGTCATCACCCCGCCGCCAATAAACAGCATTTCCCAACCATAGGTGGGAATAACGTGCTGAGCAACCGGCCCGACCAGCAATGCGCCAAATGGATAGCCCGTAATAGCAATGGCCACCGCCAAATTGCGGTATTTTTCCGGCGCGAATTCAGACGCAATGGCCGCGCCACTGGCGAGAATAACGCCCACACCAAGCCCCGTGAAAAAACGCAAAATAATTAGAATTTCTACAGAGCGCGGCGTGATGCCCGTCCCCACCATGCAAATGCCAATTACAATGGTTGAGGCCAAGAGCATAATGCGCCGTCCCAAACGGTCAGCATAGGGCGCGACCACCGCCGCGCCAATGGCCATGCCAAAAAGGGCAGAGGATAAAATCCAGCCCAGCTGTTTGTCATTTATGTTGCCCCATTCTGCCGTCAGCGCGGGCGCGGCAACAGACATGGCGATAACGTCAAAGCCGTCCACCAGATTAAGGATAAAACCAATGCCGACCACGAGTGCCATGACGGGTGAAAAGCCGCCACTATCTAGCCGCTCCCTAATAATGTTTTGGGTTGCCATTATATGTTCCTTGATTTTGGGTTAAACGGATGCGCTAAGCACTTACTTTTTGCTTGTTGAAATAGGCACTTTCTTCAGCCAGAGCCTTATCCAACAGCTTGCGCCCCTGTGTCAGCCCTGTGTCAAAATGAATATAGCTCATCGCCATATCGGCATTTTCATTGACGATAATTTGCTGTGCTTCAATCATATCTTTGTCTTCTTCAAAGCCTTCCGCAATGCGGTCAGAAATGGCTTGCGAGAAGTTTTTATCTTCCAAATTAAAATTATGCGCGTAAGACCAGAAGAAATGCGAATGGGTTTCATCTTCCGGCGTGACAATTTGCGTGGCATGGAAACGCATCGCTTCTGGCGCAAAATTGCCGTCAGGCGCACCCGTGCCAGCAGGGGCGGAACCAGAATTCATATTAAAGATATTGCCACGTGTTTCTAGGTCATAAATGTTCCACCTATCCACTGGCCCGTTAAAGGTTTCATGGCCTTGCAAATAGGGCGCAATGCCCGGCTCGTTCAAATACCAGCGCGTAATGCGGACACCTTTATCATAGACTTCAACTTTCGGGTCAATGGTGGCGATATTTTCCGAACCGCCCAAAGTTTTTTCATGCACGAAAGTTAAATGAGAGAAGTCAAGGAGGTTGTCCAAAATCAAACGGTAATCAGCGGCGAAATATCTATAGCGCGGCACATAACGCCAGCCCGGGTCATCTTGATAGGTGCAATCGGGAATAAGCGACTCGTCAGCCAGCGCAGGGTCGCCCATCCATATCCAGATAAAATGCCATTTTTCAGCAATGGGATAGGCGGTGATGTCGGTATTTTTGCTAGGAAATTTACGCCCTGGTTCTTCAACACATTTGCCTTCGCCGTCAAAAACCAAACCGTGATACATACAGCGCACACAATCTTTTTCCACACGGCCAACCGATAAAGGCGCGAAGCGGTGCGAGCATCTGTCTTCTAGGGCAACGGCTTTGCCATCATATTTGCGATAGAGGACAACGCGCTGGCCGAGCAATTTACGCGCCAGCAATTTGTCGGGTTCAACTTCAAAGTCCCAAGCGGCCACATACCAGCAATTTTTCAAAAACATGAAATATCCTCGCTTAAATTCTATCTCCTGCCCATTATTTTTAATCTTTAGTGACCCATGAGTCAATTTATTCTTGCGCTTGGGTAGAAAGATGGCGAAAAGGGGTATAGGAAACATATAAATAGAGCGAGGCGCAAAATGGCGAGAACCATTTCTCCCAATCACGGTCGTAAAAAGGAAAAAATACTTTTCCAATCCACAAAGGCATTTGCCCAAAATGGCTACCATAATACGCCGATGGATTTAATTGCAAAAAATTGTAAAATGTCTAAGGCATTGATTTATCATTATTTCAGCACAAAAAACGCGTTGCTTTTTGAGTGCATGATTGAATATGTCACACAATTAGAAATGATTGTGCGCGATATTGAAAGCCAACCCCATGACGCACAGACGGCACTGGGCGAAATTATCCACCGCTTTTTGCTTGTCTATAATAAGTCTAAATATCACCACATGGTGCTGGTTAATGAGTTGAAAAACCTTAATAAAACGCAACGCACCCAAGTGGTTGAAAAGCAGGATTTTCTTATTCACACGCTGGGGCGGCTGTTGACGCAAATTAACCCTGCATTGAGCCAAAAAGACGGCATGGATACGGTGGCGGGCATGGTGCTTTTGGGCGCAATTAACTGGACTTACACATGGTTTAACCCCGATGGGCCAGTTTCCACAGAGGAATTGGCCGATTTTGTCAATAAGGTTTTTCAAACCGGATTGGCGCAAGGGTTGGTGCGCGGTTAGCGCGGCTGGCAATAATGCATCAGCCCGCCGCGCCAGCGCGGAAAACCATAGCCATGTATCATGACAATATCAATGTCTTCAGCGCGGGCGGCAATGCCTTCGGCAAGAATTTTTTCCGCTTCGGCGTGCATGGGGGTGAAAATATCTGTGCGTAAAATGGTTTCATCAGGCGCGGCGGTTTGGGTTTCTTGCCCGCTTTGGGCGGTGATTAAATCGCGCACTTTTTGCGACGGGCGGCGGGTGCCATCATCGGCATAATCATACCAGCCACTGCCCGTTTTTTTGCCAAAATGGCCTTGCTCGCATAAAGTATCAGCAATGGGGGCGGCCATAGGGCGGCCTTCGGCACGGGCTTTTTTGCGCCCCGCCCAAGCAATATCCAGCCCCGTCATGTCTTGAACCTCAAACACGCCAAGCGGCATACCAAAATCGCGCAAAGCCTCGTCAACAAGCTCAGGCGTGTAGCCTTTCAGCAATAAGGTCTCGGCCTGCTGGCGATAGATTTTCAACAAACGATTGCCAATAAATCCCTCGCATATACCGGCATGTATCGGCATTTTCCCCAATTTCAGACAGAAATTAAACGCCCGATGCAAAGCGGTGGTTTCGGTCTGGTCGGTTTTGATAATTTCCACCAGTTTCATAATTTGCGCCGGACTGAAAAAATGCAAACCCATAAAACGTTGTTGATGCTTTAGCCCATCGGCCAAAGCATTCATGTCTAAATAGGACGTGTTGCTGGCAATAATGGTTGGCGCGGGCAAGGCGGCGTCAAGCACGTTTATCAATTCCTTTTTGGCGGCAAAATCTTCATAAATGGCTTCAATCACCAAATCGCATTTTTCTAGCGCAGATATTTCTGTGTCGGTACGTAAATTTTCCACGGCTTGCGCGTGGGCGGCGGCAGAAATTTTTTTGCGCTTGAGGCTTTGCTCAAGCAGGTTAAGAATTTTTTCTTTGGCTTGGTCGCCTGCCGCGCTGTTTTGCTCAATTAAGGTGCAAGCCATGCCTGCTTGCAGGACTGCCGTGGCAATGCCGCACCCCATAAGCCCACCGCCGATAATACCGATTTGGGTGATGTCTTGCAGGGCTTTGTCTTTTATCGGGCGCAATGTGCTGCGCTCGGCAAAAAACACATAACGCAAAGCCGCGCTTTGGTCGGATTCGCGCAAGGTGACAAAACTTTTGCGCTCTAATTTCATCGCTTCGGCAAAATCCAAGCCATGCGATTTTTGCATAATGTCCAATGCCACTAATGGCGCGTCATTGCGCGTGCGCGAAAGGCTTTTATGCTTGGCCGTCCAAAAATCTGGCGCGGGTAAAGGCGGGTTGGGGCGATGTCCGCATGGGGTCGGGGGCGATTGGGTCAGTGCGTTTTTGGTAAAGGTCAGCGCGTCTTCTAATAGGTCATTTTCACTCAGCGCGTCAGCCAGCCCCGATTGCAAAGCGGTTTGGGCATTAATGGGCGTGCCAGAAGTGACCATATCCACAGCCATTTCATAGCCAATTAAGCGCGGCAAGCGCACCGTGCCGCCCGCGCCCGGGATAACGCCTAAATTGACTTCGGGAAAACCAAGCCGTGCGTTTTTATCAATGATGCGATAATGACAGCCCAAAGCGGTTTCCAATCCGCCACCTAAAGATGTGCCATGAATGGCCGCAACCCATAATTTTTTGCTCGCCTCCATCGCGTCCGCGATTTGCGTCACCAAAGGCGGCTCGGCGGGCTGGTTAAATTCTTTTATGTCGGCACCAGCAATGAAAGTGCGACCCCGACATAAAAGAATGGCGGCGGTGAAATTTTTATCGGCTTCAACTTGGCCGACCGCATCAAATATGCCTTGCCGCACATGGTGCGACAAAACATTAACGGGCGGATTGTCAATCCAAATAAGGGCGGTCGTGTCGCGTGGCTCAATGCTCACACTTTTGATGACGCTTTTAGTCATGCAGTTTGTTCCGCAATTTCGGTGCGCGTTTCAGCCACGCAAAAGCGATTGGCGACAAAAGCGGCATCGGCCAATGTCGCATTGCCCGCTGGATTTGCGCCCGATACATGATAATCACTAAAGGCCGCGCTTTGATTGACAAGAATTTGGCCTGTGAGATTAACCGATAGCACCGCCCCCGCACGGCCAATTTTTTCCACAGCGCGGTCAATGAGAGCCGCATCGGTGGCATAAAGCGCGGCGGTTATCGCGCCTTTTTCTTGTATGAGGGTGGCGGCACTGTCTATGGCGTCTTGCTCATCGGTGACAGGGATAAGAAAACTTATCGGCCCAAATTGCTCGGCACGGCATATATCGGAATCTTTTTCTGCCCGCGCCAAAAGCGGGGTGATGATATTGGGATTGTCGCCGCCTAAAGGCGTGGGCGGGCGGATGATGTCACCTTGCTTGGCACATTGGTCAATGCGTTTGAGCGTGGCGGGATTGCATATCGCACCCAACACCGCCGCGCCGCGTGCGGCATCGGATAATAATCCGTCAATGGCGGCTTTAATGGCGGCAGCAATGTCGTCAAAACTTTTCTGCCCCTCATCGGTCATAATGCCGTCTTTGGGGATATAGATATTTTGCGGCGTGGTACACATTTGCCCCGAATACAGACATAAGGACATAGCGATATTGCGCGTCATGCCTTTCAGATTATCGGTCGCGGTAATCGCAATGGTGTTAATGCCCGCTTCTTCTGTGTAAATTTGCGCGTGGCGGCAATTATCTTTGAGCCATTGGGCAAATTGATTGGAGCCTGTGTAATCAATGAGTGTGATTTCAGGCCGTGCCGCCAGCTCTTTGGTGATTTGCGCGTCAGCTTCATCTGCGGCGAGCAGGACAAGATTGGGATTCAAACCGCATTGGGAAAGCACTTCGCGCATGATGCGGGCGGTGATGGCCAATGGTAAAATCGCATTGGGGTGCGGTTTGATAATCACGCTATTGCCCGTGGCAAGATTGGCAAACAAACTCGGATAGCTGTTCCATGTCGGGAAAGTGGCACAGCCAATGGTTAGGCCAATGCCACGCGGGATAATTTTATATTGCTTGTGCATGTGCAAAGCCGGATGCTTGCCCATCGGTTTTTGCCAATCGGCCTCAGCGGGAATGTGCTGCATTTCTTTGAACGCATAAGCCAAAGCCTCTAGCCCACGGTCTTGGGCATGCGGTCCGCCCGCTTGAAACGCCATAGGAAAGGCTTGCCCCGTAGTGTGCATCACAGCATGAGCCATGAAAAAAGATTGGCGGTTGATTTGCACCAGCATTTCAAGGCAAATACCTGCCCGTGCTTGCGGCGACAGTGCCGCCCATGCAGGGCGGGCGGTGTGCGATTCTTCAATAAGCGTGTCTATGGCGCAAGTTGGATATTGAATTTTAAGCTTCACCCCATAGGGCGATTTTTCCGCCCCCGCTTGGCCAGTTGGGGCGGGGTAATCGGGCAGGTCAAACGGGCTTTGGCGGGCGGCGTCAAAAGCGGCCAGCCCGTCATCTTTGGCCGTTTCGCCATAGATTTTAGTGCTGGGGATTTCAGGAAAAGGCGACCAAAAATGCCGCTTTTCAATCGCCGCAAGGGCGTCCGTGATGAGTTTTGCGTGTTTTTCAAATAGGGCAACACCAGCAGAATCCGCGCTTTTCTTCACCATTTTCATTTCCCTTCTATTTCCTCTTTCATTTCCCCCACAGAGGCGGCATGATTGTTTTTCACATTATAATTGACCGAGCAGTCAATTTATGCAAGTGTTTTTTTACCCCTTAATGTGGAGAATGTGAAGTAGGTGGGAAATGGTTGCAAGTGATTTAATCCAATCCAGTTTTGATGATGGCATTTTTTCCATCACGCTGAACAGAGCCGATAAGCTCAATGCGTTTTGCGAACCCATGCATCGGTGTTTGCTGGATATGCTCTGCGAAGCAAGTGCGCGTGACGATGTGCGTGTGGTGCTGTTGACGGGCGAAGGGCGCGGCTTTTGCGCTGGACAAGATTTGGCCGAGCGTGTCACCGCGCCTAAGGAAGAAAAGGTGGATTTAGGCGAAACGCTGGAAAATTTTTACAATCCGATTATTCGGCAAATAAGAGATATGCCCAAAGCCGTGATTTGCGCCGTTAATGGCATTGCGGCGGGCGCGGGTGCAAATATCGCGCTGGCCTGTGATATTGTGCTGGCGGCCAATTCGGCAAAATTTATCCAACCTTTTTGCAATATCGGCCTGCTACCCGATAGTGGCGGCACATGGTTGCTACCCGCTTTAATTGGCCAAGCGCGGGCTAAGGCTTTATCTATGCTGGCCACGCCCGTAACGGCAGAAGAAGCGGTCACTTGGGGGTTGATTTGGCAAGCGGTGGAAGATGATGCGCTCATGCCCACCGCATTGGAACTGGCTACCAAGCTGGCGCAAGGCTCGCGCCAATCACAAGCGCTTATCAAACGCGCCATTCATGCCAGCGCGGCGCAAGGGCTAGACGCGCATCTTGATTTAGAACGCGACTTGCAACGCGAAGCTGGACAGGGCGCAGATTATGCCGAAGGCGTGGCGGCGTTTCTTGAAAAAAGAAAACCAAATTTTTCAGGCGCACAAGATTAAGGAGAGGCAGATGAGTATTGACGCACAAACACTCGCCGAAAAATGCGCCGAAAAATTATGGAGCGGCGATACGGCATCTAAAAATCTCGGCATGAAAATTCTTTCCGTGTCGCCGGGCGCGGCAAGTATTCAAATGCAAATTGGCGATGATATGCTGAACGGCCACGGCATTTCGCATGGTGGGTTTATTTTCACACTGGCCGATAGCTGTTTTGCTTTTGCGTGCAATAGCCGCAATGATTTAATGGTGGCACAGCATTGCAGTGTGAATTTTTGCCTGCCCGTAAAAGGCGGGCAAATGCTCACTGCCCATGGCAAGGAAATCCAACGCAAAGGACGCTCGGCCATTTATGATATTGAGGTGGTGAATGAAGACGGCGATATTGTCGCAACTTTTCGCGGATTGGCACGGCAAATAAGCGGCCAGCATTTAGAGGATTCAGAATTATGAATGGCGATGTTTTTATTTGCGGCGGCACGCGCACAGCTATAGGCAGCTATGGCGGCAGCTTGTCGGCGGTACGCCCCGATGATATGGCCGCCCATGTGATAAAAAGCCTGCTGGCCGATTGTGCATTTGACACCGCCGCGCTTGATGATGTGGTGCTGGGCTGTGCCAATCAGGCGGGTGAAGATAATCGCAATGTGGCGCGTATGGCGGTGCTACTTGGCGGCCTGCCCGAAAGCGTGGCGGGCGTGACGGTGAACCGTTTATGCGCTTCAGGGCTAGATGCGGTCAGCGCGGCGGCACGCGCCATTGCCAGCGGCGAGGCAGAATTGCTTTTGGCCGGCGGGGTGGAAAGCATGTCACGCGCCCCTTATATTGTGAGCAAGGCGGGCAGTGCGTTTTCACGGCAAGTGGAAATGCATGACACGACGATTGGCTGGCGGCTGGCCAATCCGCTTATGGCCAAACAATTCGGCACAGACTCTATGCCCGAAACGGCGGAGAATGTCGCGGCGGAATATAAAATTTCCCGCACCGACCAAGACGCTTTTGCTTTGCGCTCCCAACAACGCGCCGCCGAGGCGATTGGCAAGGGTCGCTTTAAGAAAGAAATCACGCCGATAGAAGTGCAAATTTCACGCAAGGAAAAAATTACTTTTGATACGGATGAGCATCCGCGTGATACGAGCCTTGAAAAGCTCGCCGCTTTGCCCACACCGTTTCGTGACGGCGGCAGTGTGACGGCAGGCAATGCGTCTGGCATTAATGATGGCGCGGCAGTGTTGCTGATTGCCAGCGCGGCAGCGGTGAAACAGCATAAGTTAAAGCCTCTGGCACGCATTGAAGCCAGCGCGGCAGCAGGGGTGACACCGCGCCTTATGGGCATTGGCCCCGTGCCAGCAACAGAGAAACTTTTGGCCAAACTGAACCGCCGCATAGAAGATTATGACCATATTGAATTAAACGAAGCCTTTGCCGCGCAGGCTTTGGCCGTGATGCGGCAATGGAAACTGGCCGATGACTTCCCGCAGGTTAACCCCAATGGCGGCGCCATTGCGCTGGGCCATCCTTTGGGCATGTCGGGCGCAAGGCTGGTTTTGTCGGCGGCTTTGGAATTAAGCATAAGCAAAAAGCAACGCGCTTTAGTCACCATGTGCGTTGGGGTGGGGCAAGGCATGGCTTTGTCATTGGAGGCTGTGTAGAAAATGGAAACGCTCACAACAGATAAAGCTCTGTTAGACCCGATTGAAATTGCCTCGCGTGATGAAATCATGCAGCTGCAAGAAAAACGGCTCTTGGAAACCGTGCAATATGCTTACGCCCATTCGCCATTTTATAAAAAATCTTTTGATGCGGCGGGCATACACCCCGATGATATTAACGGGCTGGGGGATTTGCACAAAATTCCTTTCACCACCAAAGCCGATTTGCGCGACAATTATCCGTTTGGCATGTTGGCGGTTGACCGCCGCGAGCTAAGCCGTATCCATGCTTCTTCTGGCACAACGGGTCAGCCCACTGTGGTCGGCTATACGAAAGGTGATATTGATATTTGGGCCGATATGGTCGCACGTTCTATCCGCGCCAGTGGCGGCAGGCCGGGCGATATGGTGCATGTGGCCTATGGCTATGGGCTGTTCACCGGCGGGCTGGGCGCACATTATGGCGCAGAAAGGCTCGGCTGTGCAGTAGTGCCAATGTCAGGCGGCATGACCGAAAGACAAGTGCAACTTATCGGCGATTTCAAACCCGACATTATTATGGTCACGCCGTCTTATATGTTGTCCATTTTAGATGCGTTTCGGGCGAAGAAAATTGACCCGTCACAATGCTCGCTCAAAGTCGGCATATTCGGTGCCGAACCATGGAGCGATGATATGCGCGGCGAAATTGAACGCGCTTTTGATATGCATGCAGTGGATATTTACGGCCTGTCGGAAATTACCGGTCCGGGCGTGGCCAATGAATGTGTGGAAACCAAAGACGGCTTGCATATTTGGGAAGACCATTTTTACCCCGAAATTATTGACCCGAAAACGGGCGCACCCGTGCCTGACGGCGAATTTGGCGAGCTGGTTTTCACCACCCTCACCAAACGCGGCTTGCCAATTTTGCGCTATCGGACGCGGGATTTGACACGGCTTATGCCCGGCACAGCGCGGAGTATGCGGCGCATGGAAAAAATCACCGGACGGTCTGATGATATGATTATTTTGCGCGGCGTGAATGTTTTCCCAACCCAAATTGAAGAGCAGGTTTTTAACTGCAAAGGACTCGCCCCGCATTTTCAAATTGAATTAAAAACCGCCAAACGTTTGGACGTGATGTGTGTGCATATTGAAGCCGCTCCCGATATTGCTTTTTCAGAAGAAGGCGAGAAAGTAAAAACCGCTTTACAAAAAAGCATTAAAAATAATATCGGCGTAACAACAGAAATTATTTTGCACAAACCAAATTCATTGCCGCGTTCAGAAGGCAAAGCACAAAGAGTGATAGATAATAGAGAAAGGAGATAGGCCATGTATGCCCAAGGATTAACCGATTCAAAAGAGGAAATGACCGAAAGCAAAGAGTTTTTGGACGCATTTCAAAAACGCATTGATGAGGAAATTAAAATTGAACCCAATGATGCCATGCCGAAAAATTACCGCGAAACTTTGGTGCGCCAAATTGGCCAGCATGCTCATTCGGAAGTGATTGGTATTCAACCTGAAGCCAATTGGCTGACCCGTGCGCCAACCTTAAAGCGCAAAGCCATTTTGCTGGCCAAAATACAAGATGAAGCTGGACACGGCTTGTATTTATATGGCGCGGCGGAAACTTTGGGCGTCACCCGCGAGCAAATGGTTGATGAATTGCTGGCGGGCAAGGCGAAATATTCGTCTATTTTTAATTATCCAAGTCTGAGCTGGGCTGATATGGGCGCGATTGGCTGGTTGGTTGATGGCGCGGCCATTATGAACCAAATTCCGCTTTGCCGTTGCTCTTATGGCCCTTATGCGCGGGCGATGATACGCATTTGCCGCGAGGAAAGTTTCCACCAAAGGCAGGGCTATGAAATTATGCAAACCCTGTGCAATGGCTCCAAAGCGCAAAAGGAAATGGCACAAGACGCGCTCAATCGCTGGTGGTGGCCCGCTTTGATGATGTTCGGCCCGCCCGATTCCCAAAGCGTGCATGGCGAGCAATCTATGATTTGGAAAATTAAAAGATTTTCCAATGATGATTTGCGGCAAAAATTTGTGGACGCCACAGTTGTGCAAGCCGATCGTATTGGTTTGAAAATGCCCGATGATGATTTGGTTTGGGACGAAAAATCTGGCCATTATAAATTTGGCGAAATTGATTGGGACGAATTTTGGCAAGTGGTGAAAGGCAATGGCATTTGCAATCGTGACCGCATCACCACCGCCCAAGCCGCCCATGATGAAGGCGCGTGGGTGCGCGAAGCGGCCTTAGCTTTTGCAGAAAAACAGAGACGCAAGGAGGCGGCTTAATATGTCTGAACAAAACACAACACCTTTATGGGAAGTTTTTATCCGTCAAGAAAACGGCCTTGCTCATCGTCATGCAGGTTCGATCCATGCGGCGGACGCAACCATGGCTCTGCAATCGGCTAGAGATGTTTACACAAGGCGCGGCGAGGGCGTGTCCATTTGGGTTATCCCATCGGCGCAAATTACCGCATCAGACCCAGAGCAAAGGGAAGAAATGTTTGAGCCAACGGCCTCAAAAATCTACCGCCACCCGACTTTTTACGACATTCCCGAAGATTTAGAGAATATGTAATGGCCGATAAGCACAATCTTTTCAAATATGTGTTATCGCTGGCCGATGACCATATGATTTTGTCGCAAAATATCATCACGCTATGCGGCAAAGCCCCAACATTGGAAGAAGATATTGCCCTTTCTAATATCGCGCTAGACTTGCTCGGCCAAGCGCGTGCGCTTTATAGCTATGCGGGCGAGCTAGAGGGCAAAAATAAAAGTGAAGATGAGCTGGTCGCTTTCCGCACACAGGAAGAATTTTACAATATCCAACTGGTTGAACAGCCCAATGTGGATTTCGCCCATGTGATATTGCGCCAGTTTTTTGTCTCGGCTTTTTTCAACCCCTTTTGGGCGGCTCTGGCCGATTGTGAGGACGAATTTCTGAAAAGTTTCAGTCGCAAGGCCGAAAAAGAAACGGCTTATCATTTGCAACATGCCAGCGAATGGCTGATGCGGCTAGCGCAAGGCACAGAGGAAAGCCGCCGCCGTGTGGAAACGGCTTTAGCGCGGCTGTCGCCCTATGTGGACGAGCTATTTGCTTACGATGAAGCGCAGGAAAAATTGATAAAGGATTTGCACTTGCCCACGCCAAAGCAAATGCGGGCGGCATGGGATAAAAATATCGCGGTGGTTTTCGCGCCTGCTGATTTGTCTTTATCTGGTGTCAACGCTCTGCATTGCGATGGACGGCATGGGCGGCATACGGAATATCTGGGGCATTTGCTGAGCGACTTGCAATATATGCAACGCACTTATCCGGGGCTGGAATGGTAGAAGATATTCGCAAATTAGTGGCGCAGGTGGAAGATCCTGAAATCCCAACTCTGACCATAGAGGATTTGGGCATTTTGGGCGATGTGCGGCAAGAAGAAAACGCGCTGGTGGTGGAAATTATGCCAACCTATACGGCCTGTCCGGCCAATGATGTGATTACGGCAGAAATCCGCCGCGTGCTGGAAAAGGCAGGCTGTGAAAAATTTGAAATCCGCCCGCGCTTTGACCCGCCTTGGACGTCTGATTGGATTACGCCAGAAGGACGGGCGAAGCTAAAGGCGTGCAATATCGCGCTGCCCGAACGTTTGGCCGATAGCAAAAAATCCAAAGCTCTGTTTGCGAGGCCGACGGTGCCATGCCCGCATTGCGGCGCGAGCGATACCGAAATGGTGAGCCAATTTGGTTCTACTCTGTGCAAGTCATCGCATAAATGCCTAGCATGCCGCGAGCCATTTGAAGCCTTTAAGTGTCATTAAAGAGGTAGAACGTGTTTCATTCTCTTAAAATTACCCATTTGCACCATGAAACCTCCGCCGCGCTAACGGTCGGGCTGGAAGTGCCAGAAAAATTGCGCGAGAAGTTTCAGTTTAAGCCCGGCCAGTTTGTTATGGTGCAGGTGACGCTGTTGGGCGAGGAAATAACGCGCTCTTATTCGCTCACCTCGCAACCGCAAGACGATATGCTGACCATCACCATTAAAAAAATCGCCGATGGCTGTGTGTCTGGCCATTTGCATGACACGCTGAAACTGGGCGAGCATTTGCAGGTGAGTGTGCCGCGTGGGCTGTTTTGCAACCATACGGAAAACGCCACGCACCGCCATGTTTATTTCGCCGCTGGTTCGGGCATTACGCCGATTTTTTCCATGCTCAATGAAGTGCTGGCGCAAGATGCGGAAAGCCGCGTGACGCTTTTTTATGGCAATAAAAAAGCAGGCGATACGATTTTCTTTGAGCCGTTAAATAATTTGAAGGATATTTATTTGTCGCGCTTTGAGCTGGTGCATATTTTTTCTGAGCAGAAAAGGGATTTGCCTTTGCTTAATGGCCGCATGGATGCGGAGCGCGTGGGGGATTTTTTCAAAAGCGGTATGTTAGAAGCCGACGCGCAGGCGCATTATTATATTTGCGGCCCTGATTCCATGGTCGGCGATATAAAACAGGCTTTGGGCGCACAGGGCGTTGATGAAAAATGTATTTTCAGCGAGGAATTTATCGCCCAAAAACGCCCCGCCAGTTTGCCCGATGCGAAGCCCGCCAAAGCCAGCCGTCCGCAAATGGCAGAGGGTATAAAGGTGAGCATCACACTGCACGGCACGCAGGAAATGGTTTATCTCAATGGCGAGGCGGATAATTTGCTAGACGCCGCGCTGGCGCAGGGGATTAAATTGCCCTTTTCATGCCGTGCGGGCATGTGCAGCACCTGCCGATGTAAGCTGAAAACGGGCAAGCTGGATATGAAGCATAATTATTCGCTAGAGCCATGGGAGCTAGAGCAAGGTTTTATTTTGGGCTGTCAGGTGACGCTAGAGGCAATTAAAGCCGACCAAAAATCAGGCAAAGCCGCGCTGGAACTGGATTTTGACGCCAGCTAGAGGGGTGGCATTTTTGCAACAAATGGCGGCTATCTGGTATTAGTTAACATATTAAGCTTTATTTGCGGCTGGTTTTTCTGTATCACTTTTGACCAAGTAGTCGGTTTTTTGCGAATCGTTTGATTCGCACCGTTTGAGTTGCGTTTATCAGTCTATTAAATTTCGCAACTCACTAAGGGAGGTAAAAATGCGATTTTCACTTAAAACACAAACAGGTCTGGCTATGGCTCTGTTGCTTGCCACGACTGGCATTGCATCGGCACAGCTAGATGAAATTGTGGTCACGGCTGAACGCCGCGTCGCCAATTTGCAAGATGTGCCAGTTGCCGTGACGGCAATTAGCGCGGAAGATATTGAGCGTGCGGGTATCCATGATCCACATACACTTCAATTCAAAGTGCCGAATTTTAACTTCAGTGCTTTCAGCCCCGGACAAAATGTTTTCAGCTTGCGCGGCATTTCTTCTAATGAAGATGGCGCGGGTACAGAAAACTCCATCGCCGTTTTTATGGATGATGTTTATTTTGGCCGTATTTCAAACTCAGCCTTTGACTTTTTTGACGTAGAGCAAGTTGAAGTGCTACGTGGTCCGCAAGGCACCCTTTGGGGTAAAAACGCTATTGGCGGTACTATCAATATCACCACAACCAAGCCCTCTTTGGAGAAATGGTCTTCTAGAGTGCGCCTAGATGCAGGCGATTACAACACGCAGAATTTCGGCGGCGTTGTCACTGGCCCATTGACGTCTAATTTGGCTCTGAAAGTGTCTTACAATTCACGCAACCGTGATGGTTTCGTGCATAATGTGCTTGACCGCTTAAGCGTCTCGCCTGAAGGGCGTAGCTTAGATGATAATTCTACGAATTATCGTGCACAATTCTTGTGGGAAATTTCTGACTCAACCTCAGCGACGCTGACGATTGGGCGGCAAAATACGGATAATAATGATATTGCCCGTATGCCTATCCCCGGTCAGAACCCAGCCCTAACGTTGGGACACCAAGGCCCTGCAACATATGCAAACTTTCTTGCAAATGGCGGCAGTATAGAAAACCTTGTTTCGGTTAATCCGTCTGCAGGTTTTTCACGCTCGGATGCAGATACGCAAAGCCTGAAAATTGTGCATGATTTCGCCAATGGCGGTGAGTTGACTTATATCTTCGCAGATTATGAAACCACAGCCGATTGGGAAATGGACTCTGTTGGTGCGACAAATTTTCCTGCTTTGATTGATGATATTTATGATGTGACCGAAGCCCAAAGCCATGAATTGCGCTATGCAACGGATTTGTCAGACAAGTTGAGCATGGTTGCGGGTGTTTTCTATTTGAATGAAGACACAGACCGCACAGAATATTTCCGCATTATTAATGGTAATGATGACCGCAATCCTGTTCAGGTGCCTGAAACAGATGACCAAATTGATGGCTATCGCCAAATCAATGAAACCGAAAGCATTGCTGTTTTTGCCCATGTTGACTGGCAATTCCGCCCTAATTTAGGCTTGTCTGTCGGTGCGCGTTGGACGGAAGATGAAAAAGAAATTGTTTCTTTCGCCCAAAATGGTGGCTTTGGTCCTGGTGGTCTATTTATCATCAATGGTGATATTGGTAATGTTGCCGCAGGAACGGGTGGTGTTAGAGATAGCGGTAGCTGGGATAATGTTTCCCCGAAAGTTTCTGTGAACTGGACACCAAAAGATGATTTGCTGGTTTATGTGAGCTGGGCAGAAGGCTTTAAGTCTGGCGGCTTTGGCGCTGCTCCTGCTACAGTGGCAGAGGCGCAAAATCTTAATTTGGATCAGGAAGAAGCTGAAAATATTGAGATAGGTGTGAAGGGTGAATTCCTTAATAATCGCCTGCGCCTCAATGCGGCTCTTTTCCAGACCGATTATAAGAGTCTGCAATATCAACGTTTTGGTGCTTTGCTGAAAGAAGAAACGGGTGGTATGGCTTTGCCAGGGGTTGCAGATGTTGCGATTGACACGGCTACATTCGGTCAATTCCGCAGTATTAACTCTGGTGATGCTGAAATTGAAGGGCTTGAATTTGAGTTTGCTTACGCGCCCAATGATAATCTAACGATTAATGGTAGTTATGGTTATTTGGACACGGAGCAAGTGGTGAACTTCCGTCCTTACTTTAGCACGGCTGGCGACCCTGTTCTTCTAACGCGTCCGCTTAACCGCGCCCCTGAAAATCAGTATGCTCTAGGCTTTGTCTATGAGCGTCCGGTTGCTCAGGGCTTAGTGGTAGCGACTCTGGATTATAGCTATTCAGATGAAAGTCGCGCAGATGTCCTAGATGAGTATTCAGTTGAAGACGAGCGCGAGCTTATTGATGCGAGTATTTCCTATGGTCGTGAAGATGCCGGCTGGCGTATCACGGCTTGGGGTAAGAACATCACTGATGAGCGTTACTTCCAGCATGTTTATTCGGTTGGCAATGGTGTCATTGGCACAATCGGCGACCCCCGCGTATTGGGTCTCTCCCTCTCAATGGAATACTAAGCACGTCTTAGTTTTCTTTGACAAAGCGTAATGAGCGGGGCATTCTTTTTAGAATGCCCCGTTTTTTTTGACAAAAGGGAGATGGCAATGCGCTCTTTTAAGCGGTTGATATTGGCAGGGCTTCTGCCCGTTTTATTGCTGGCATGCGATGGGCGCGATGCCGAAAAGCAAACGCGCTTTAAGCAAAGCCTTAAAAGCGCGGTAGAACGCGCCGAAGCGGTGCGCCATTTGAACAGCTTTATTTGGCTAGATGAAACCGCCGTGATGGCACAGGCCGACGCGCTTTTAGCGGCGCGTAAAATATGGCGCAAGCCGCCTTTATGGGGCGTGGTTTATGTCGCTAAGGATAATATAGATACAGATTTTATGCCCACTTCAGGCGGCACGGCGGCTTTGGCGGGGCAAACCCCGCCGCGCTCTGCGCCCGTGATTGAGACTTTGCAAGAGGCGGGTGCGATATTGCTCGGCAAAACCAATATGCACGAGCTGGCACTGGGGATTACGTCTAACAATGGCACATTTGGGGCGGTGCGAAACCCTTATGATAGCAACCATATTGCGGGCGGCAGTAGTGGCGGCACGGCGGTGGCCATTGCGGCAGGCGTGGTGGATGTCGGGCTTGGCACAGATACGGGCGGCTCTATGCGGATACCCGCCGCCTTGACGGGGATTTACGGCTTTCGCCCAACCATAGGCCGCTATGCAGGCGGCGGCGTGGTGCCGCTTTCAGCCACACGCGACACGGTGGGCGTGATGGCCAAAAATATGGATATTTTAATGCGTTTTGACAGCGTTTTGTCGGGCGACAACAGCACGCCTAAGGTGAAACCCATGCGGCAATGGCGCATTGGTGTGCCGCATGCTTATTTCCACGATGATTTGCACCCCGACACGCGGGCGGCTTTGGACGGGGTGCTGGCTTTGCTGGAAGCCCAAGGGGTGACGCTTATCCGTGAAGATATTGATAATATCGGTGCGCTGAATGCGGCGGTGAGTTTTCCAGTGGTGCTATATGAAATTATGCGCGACTTGCCCGCCTATTTAACGGCGCGTGGACAGGCCGATTTTGCCGATGTGCGCGCGCAAGCGGCCAGCCCTGATGTGAAAGGCTTGCTAGAGGCCATAAGCGGGGCGGGGGCTGTGCCAGAGGCGGCCTATGGTGCGGCGATTGCCGAGCATCGGCCCGCTTTGCAAGCCGCTTATGCCGATTATTTCCGCCGTCACCAGCTTGACGCCGTGCTGGTGATGACCACGCCCGCGCCCGCAATAAAAATTGGCGAAGATGAAACTTTTATGTTGAACGGGCGGGCTGTGCCAACTTTCCCGACCTTTATTCGCAATACCGACCCGCCAAGCAATGCGGGCATAGCGGCTCTTTCTATGCCCGTGGGGCTGTCACAGCAGGGGCTTCCCATAGGGGCGGAATTGGTCGGCGCGGCGGGCAGTGATAGGGCTTTGTTGCAAATGGCGGCGATGTTGGAAAAAATCCTGCCGCCCGTGCCTGCGCCGTAATTTATTTTTGGAACTTAAAAACCCAAAAGCGCGATAGGAAATAGTTAATCACCGGAATAACTAAAATGGAAATGCCCAGCGCAAGCGGCGGCGAAAAAACCCGTAACTGGCTGAGCAAAAGCAGGCTTATCAAAAAACTGCTAAAGGCCACAGTGAAAAATTTATACACCGAGCTATGAGTAGCATCGGAAAAAGTGAAAAACTTATGGCACGGATAGGCGAAGCTAAAGGCCGCGATAAAACCGCAAAAAGAAGCAATATCGGCGCGGCCAATAAAGGGTAAAGCAATTTCGGCCACGCCCAAATGAATGACGGTCGCACCAATAACGATAATAATAAAGCGGCGGATTTTGCGCTTTTCACCTTCAGGTAGTTTTATCAAAATGCACCTCCTTTTCTATAAGATAGGGCGGGCGGGCTTTGACTTCAATAAATATGCGCCCAATATATTCACCAATAATGCCAAGACTTATCAACTGCACGCCGCCAATAAACAGCACCACCGAAATAGTGGAAGCATAGCCGGGCGTGTCTTGCCCCAAAACCAGCGTTTTGAGAATAATAAAGGCCATATAAAAAAAGGACGGGATAACCAGTAGCGTGCCAACAAAACTCCAAATCCGTATGGGCAGAGAGGAAAAACTGAAAATGCCATCTAGGGCGAAGCTGAATAATTTTAACGGCTTAAATTTGCTCGTGCCATTTTGGCGGGCTTGGCGTTGGTAATAAATTTGCGTGGCCGAATAGCCGACCCAGCTAAACAACCCTTTCATAAAACGCACGCGCTCTGGCATTTGCTTGAGCGCGTCCACAGCCACGCGGTCTAGCAAGCGGAAATCACCCGAATGGGGCTGCATTTCAATATCCGAAATGCGGTTAAATAATTTATAAAATTGATGCGCTGTATTGCGTTTGAAAAAACTATCCTTATGGCGGTCATCTCTTATGCCATGCACAATGTCATAGCCTTTGCGCCAAGCGGCGATGAAATCATGCACAATAGGCAACGGGTCTTGCAAATCGGCATCTACGGGAATAACAACATCACCCTGAGCGCGGTCAATGCCCGCCGTTAGCGCGGCCTCTTTGCCAAAATTGCGGCTGAGCTTAATAATAGTGATGCGCGAATCTTTTTGCGCGTAAGCAAAGAGCTTGGCAAAGCTATCATCACGGCTGCCATCATCAACAAAAAGCAATTCCAGCTTTAGCCCTTTAAGGGTTTTATCCACCTCGTCCATAAAATCGGCCAGCACAGCACTTTCATTAAAAACAGGTATAATGAGCGTGATAAGCGGCTTGGCGGGGCGGGTTGGTTTTTCTTGCTTAGGCATGGTTCTTAATTTTGAGATGCAGGGCGAATACCCCAATGAAAATAGCTCTGCTTGCCTTTATACATGATTTTTTCCCTGCTTGTGTATGCAATTCCGCCCAGCGTGGCAAAATCTTCGCGGTCATCGCCGTGCCAGACAATCAGCGCGGGGGCGGTTTTGAACGCTTGCGGCGACACCCATGGGTTATTTGCAGGCGCGGTGCCGAAAAAGCCTATCGGCCTATTGGGCAGGAAATGCGCCATGAGACCCGCTTCCCATGTCGGTCCAATCACCAGTTCGGGGGCGGGGGTGCCAGTAATTTTCTGCCAATCGGCAAGGGCTAAACGGGCGAGCTTCGCCCCGTCCCAAGCGGTGCGGGTGGGAGCAGGCGTGGTGCGGCTGGCATAGCTGGCATAGCCCATGGCCAAAGGCAAGGCAAGCAACAGGCTTGCGCCAAGCAATAAAGCGGTGCGGGCGCGGCGGCACGGGGTGGGCATATGAATATGGGCGGCGAGCCATAGGCCAAGCCATATCGCGGCGGGCGCACCCCACATGGTGCGTAACGCCACGCCGTTTAGCGCACTCCATAAAGCCATCACCAAAAGCGGCACGAAAGCCAATGCGGTGAGATAGGCCATGCTGTCTTTGGGGCGGGTGCGTTTCGCCCCTGCTATGAGCAGAAGCAAAATCGGCAAAGCATAAGCGAGGATTTGCGCCAGTAAAAATGTCAGCGGGTTAAACAACAGCTCAATGCCGTCAAGCGGTTTGGTGCGTGCCAGCGCATAGGCGAGGGGTTGGAAATCGGTTTGCACCAGCCAAATAATATGCGGGGCGCAAAGAGCCATGCAAAGCGTTGCGGCTAAATATAAAAGCGGGCGGCGCAAGCTGTGCCGCCATTTGCCTATGCAAATGATGCCCATTGCAAGACCCGCAAGCAGAAAGACAACACTATATTTTGTATAAAATCCGCCCGTGAGCATGAGGGCAAGGCCGAACCAATAGGCAGGGCGGTTTTGCGTAAGGGCGCGATATAAAAACCAAGCCGCAAACGCCCAAAAGGGGGCTTGCACGATATTGGCATTGAGTTCTGGCGTCGGCACGGTGGCGTAAAAACACAAAGCATAAATCAAAACGCCCAAAACGGCTTTGGGCGCACCGATAATATCGCGGCCAAGTAGGAAAATGCCCCAATAGGTTGCGACAATGCAAAGCTGTGACATTATATATATGCCCAATAGCCCGCCCGCCTGCCAGCTTATTTCCGTAAGCCATGCTTGCAAAGGCGGGTGCTTGTAATAACCCCATTGCCATTGCGCCCCCCAAACCAGATTTTCTACCACATCTAAGGGCGGGGAAAGAAAAGCCAGATAGGGGGTGAGACTCCATAGGCAAAGCTGCACCGCCGATAGCAAGCACAAAGCACGGGTCGGCGAAAGAGCCAGCAGGGCATCGGAAAGGCGGGAAAATATCATGCGTGTAAAGCTCTGAGTGAAGCTATGAGTGTTAAAGCGGCTCTGAGTCTAGGGTTGGGGTTTATGTCTGTCAAGGCAGGACGGGGCAAGGCAGGACGGGGCAAGGCAGGACGGGGCAAGGCAGGACGGGGCAAGGCAGGACGGGGCAAGGCAGGACGGGGCAAGGCAGGACGGGGCAAGGCGAGAGGGCGATTGCGCTTGGTTTGCATTTCATGAATCGCTATATAAAGGGACACCATGCCCAAAAATGCCATATCCCCTTTGCCAGACGCTTTAGCACAAGCCTATCACCAATGGCACAAAAACAGCTTTGCGCCCCGTGCCGATGATTTCGCCACGTTGGCCACAGGCCAACAGCCCGAAACGATGGTCATTTCATGCTGTGATAGCCGTGTGCAAGCCAGCGCATTGTTCCAAGTTACGGAAGGGGATTTTTTCATGCACCGCAATATCGCCAATTTTGTGCCGCCGCCTGACGCTGTGCCAGAAAATCACGCCACCGCTTCGGCAGTGGAATATGCAGTGAAGGTGCTTAAAGTGAAACGCATTATTGTGCTGGGCCATGCTGGATGCGGCGGCATGCGGGCTTGTATGGATATGTGCGCGGGCGATGGCAGCGATGACGATGGGTTTTTATCGGCGTGGATTGGGTTGCTTAAACCCGCCTATGAACGCTTGGGGCTAAGTGGCCATGTGCCTGACCGCTTGGGCGATATGGAGCGCGAAAATGTAAAATACACACTGGAAAATTTACGCGCCTATGATTTTGTCACCGATGCGCTGGCGGCGGGGCGGCTGACCCTGCACGGGCTGTGGCATGATATAGGCACGGGCGTGCTATATGCTCATGATGAAAAAGCGGACAGCTTTGAGCGCGTTTGATTTTTCTCTCCTTTTTTCTCTCCTTTTTTCTGAGGCGTTTTTGCCGTATAAATAAATATGCCCGGTATTTCGCAACAAATAAAACAAGCGGCGGCAACGAAAAGCGTTTATTTCGCGCTCGCCCTGCTTATGGGGCTGGGCGGGGCATTTGCCGCGCAGGGCTTTATTATGCTGGTCGGCTGGCTGGCGGCTCTGTTGACCAGCTTTGGCGAACCCGTGCCAGCGGGCTATGTCGCTGGATTTATCGGGCGTGAAGCCGCACTGAAAATGGCCGCCATGCTGTTTGGCGCGGCAGTGCTGGTGATGGCGGTTTTATATAAAAGCGGGCAAACGCGCTTTACTGGCCCTGCTGATACGATTGAAGCGGCGCGGCGACCTTCGGCGCGGGTGGATATAAAAGGAGGGCTGGTTTCTACGCTGGTGGCGGCGATTTCTATGGGCGGCGGCGCACCCGTTGGCCAATATGGCCCTTTGGCGCATTTGGGCGCGACGCTGGCGGCGATTGTCGCCAAGCTCGGCAAATTGCCTCGCGGGGCGGCGGAAACGCTTTTGGCCTGCGGCGTGGCGGGCGCGATTTCAGCCGCCTTTGGCGCACCCTTAGCGGGTATTTTATTTGCCCATGAAGCCGTGCTGCGGCATTTTTCCTTACGCGCTTTCGCCCCCGTCACTATTTCGGCGGCGATGGCCTATGCGATTGTGCAAAATTTTTTCCCCGCGCCGCATTTTCTGCCCGCTATCAATGTGCAACTGGCCGATGTGAGCCAGCTTGTCGGGCTGGTGGTGATTGGGCTGGGCGGCGGCTTAGTGGCGGCAGCTTTTATGAGCTTTTGTTTGAAAACCGAACGCGCCACGCCGCGCATGGGCGTGCCATTCTGGCTTTTGCCTTTGGGCGCGGCCAGCGTGCTATGGCTGGGCGGGATTTTTGTGCCGCAAGTGCTGGGCAGTCGCCCCGATATTTTGATTGCCGCTATCAATGGCGAAATTATTTTATCTAGCCTGATTATATTTGGCATTTTGAAATTACTACTCGCCGCTTTGTCCATTGCTTTGGGGCTTTATGCGGGCGTGTTTGCACCAGCTTTATTTATCGGCGTGATGTTTGGCGGCGCGATAGGGCAAATGGCTCTTTCTATAGGGCTGGTCGGGACGGACTCCATTGGCCTGTTCGCACTGGCAGGTATGGGCGCGGTAATTTCTTCAACCATTGGCGCACCCATAACAACAATTTTAATTGTGCTGGAATTAACCGCCGATTATAGCGCGACAACTGGCGTGATGATTTCAGTGGTGTTTGCCAATATGGTATCCACAAAGCTGTTTGGCCGTTCGCTTTTTGACCGCAAATTATTGGCACGCGGGCTGGATATGTCGCTGAGCCGCAATGATTTCAAATTAGCGCAAATCCCGCTTGGCACGCTGGTTCTGGCTGATTATTGCCGCTTGCAAAGCACCGCCAGCCGAGAAGAAAAAATCGCCGCGCTGATTGATGCGGGCTGTAGTGAAGGCTATGTGGTGGATGCAGACGGGCGGCTGGTGGCAAAATATGGTTTGCTCAATTTGCTCAGTTCGCAAAGCGAGGCAGAGGATAGGCCTTTTGATATTTTGCAGGCGGATATGTCTGTGCTGGAAGCGATGGGGCGGCTCAGCGATTTTGTCGGCGAAAGCCTGCCCGTAACCGATGGGCAAGGCAAAATGCTCGGCACTGTTACCGAAGGGCGGGTTTTTAGTCATTATCAAAAACTCGCCGCCCAAAGCCATGCGGAAGAAAATAGCTAAGGGCAGGGTTTTATAATTTACGCATTTGCGCTTTGAGAATTTTTTGAATTTTCTTCAGCTTTTTCTGCACGGCTTTTGTGTCCTCTTCTGAATCTGATGGCAAAAGGGCGGCTTTGGCCAAAACCCGAAAGGCTTTGCGTAAATGCTTATAGCGTTTGCGGGTTAAAATTTCATCTATTGCGACCCATTTGCGTTTGCGGAGGAATTGCTCCGGCCATTTTTTATGAATTTTTTCCACCCAAATTGGATAATAAATAAAGTCACCTTTGCGGATTTTGTCGGCAATATGAAATTTTTTAATTTGGTTGAAAATAAGCGGCACATTAAGCACCGCGCCCGTCACACCGGCTTCTTCAAAACTTTCACGCATGGCGGTTTGCATCGGCACTTCGCCTGCATCTAAATTGCCTTTGGGAAAAATATATTTGTGCTGATTGCGCCTTGAAGTGACAAGGCAAATATGGAGCTTGCCCTTTTCTGCCTTTATTAAAATGCCGCCCGATTTGGCGGCCTTATTGAGCTTTTGCACCATTATGGCGTCACCATAAGGGTGATGCGGGCGGTGTCTGCTGTGATGTGCGCCCAATTTTGCGTGTCCCATTCTAGCACCGCCCACGCGCCAGGCTTGAATTTACCGCCCCATTGCGCCGCTTCAGTGCTATGCGGCTGGCCATTTGTGCCAATCATACATAGCAATGTTTCAAGGGCGGGGTTGTGGCCAACCAATAAAGCCGTAGGCGTTTGGTCGTCCAAGCGGGCGGCCAGTTTGAGAATATCGCCCGCCGTGCAGTGATAAAGGCTTTTGTCAATTTGCATCGCAAGGGGCAAATGCTGTGCCAATGCGTTGAGCGTTTCGCGGGTGCGCTTGGCAGGCGAACAAAGGCTTATATCGGGGGCTTTGAGGGAAAGCGTGGCGGCGATTTTCTCCGCCATGGCTTTGGATTCATCACGCCCACGCGCCGCTAGGGGGCGGTCAATATCACGCTGGTCGGGCGTCGCCCCGCCTGCTTTTGCATGTCGCCATAAAAGCAATTTAACCATGCCGCCCATATTGACAGTTTCGCGCTTGGGGTCAATAGTTTCCTGCCCCTTAAATATGCCCGTCTGGGTTTTATGCGCTATACTGTTTTGACGAGAGGGAATGTGAGATGAAACTAGGGTCAAAAAATAAAATTGATTTAGAAAAGCTACAAAGCCGTATTGTGCGGCTGGAAGAATTGCTCACGCATCAGGCCGTGCTATTGGAAGAGCTGAGCGCACAGCTTTTAGCCGAAAGCAAATCCCACGCCGCTTTGGAAAAACGGCAAAAAACGCTATTGGCGCGTATGGTGACGCTGGAAGAACAACAAGAGATATTTAGCCAACAAGACAGGCCGCCGCCGCATTATTAAACGGGCTTTGTGAGCAAATCAACCAGCGCGTCGGGCGCGGTTTTGGCATTGCGGGCGACAGTGATAATGCGAAGCGCGGGGTGATATTGTTTTATCACCGCGGCGGTTTCTTCTGGCGGCACAGGGCTTTCAAGCGAGGTGCTGAGTATTAAAGCAGGCAGATTTTTTCCACTCATGCCTGCTTGGGTAAGGCTTTCTAGTGCAGTGAGGCTGTGCGAAATAGTGCCAAGATATGTGCCAGCCACTAAAATGGACAGGTCGGCGCAAGCGGCTTGCCAATCGCGGGTCGTGTGGGTGGAATCCATTGGCACCATCACCCCACCCACGCCTTCTATGAGAGTCAGCTCGGCGTCTTGCGCAATAGGCGCGGTGGTGGAAAAACGCACAATCTCGTCAAAGGGCAGGCTCTTGCCTTCGCGCTTGGCGGCCATATCAGGCGACAGGGCGGCGGTGTAACACCATGGCGAAATGGCGGCGATATTTTCTTCCGTGACGGGCTGACCCATAGCGGCGAGAAGCTGGCCGCTATCGCTGGCGGCGGCATTGGCGGCATCAAAGCCGGACATGATAGGCTTGAGACCAACCGCTTTTATGTTTTGGGCGCGTAAGGTTTTAAGCAAAAGGCTGGTGATAAATGTTTTGCCAATATCTGTGCCTGTGGCGCAAATGAAGATATTTTTGCTAGTCATTATTTTGCTCCAATATGATTTTAACCGCCTCAGCCAAGCGGGCGACGTCTTTGTCTTTATGGGTGGCGTTAAAAGCAATACGCAAGCGGGCGGTATTTTCTGGCACGCTGGGCGGGCGAATGGCGACAACCATAAAGCCTTTTTCCGCAAGGCTTTGGGCGGCGGCCAGCGCGGCTTGATTGGTTTTCAAAATCACCGGCACAATAGGTGAGGCAGGGGCGGGCAGGTTCAGCGCGTCGCAAAAAAGCGTGGCTTTCTGCACCGGCGCGGCGCAAAGGGCGGGGTCTTTTTCAATAAGGGTTAAGGCGGCCAGTGAAGCGGCAATAGAAGCGGGCGGCAGGCCAGTGGAAAACACCATCGGGCGGGCGCGATTGCGTAACAATTCGCACACAGCATGGCTGGCGCATATATAGCCGCCATAGCTGCCTATGGCTTTGGACAGGGTTCCCATTTGAATATCGGCATGAATGGGCGGGTCAAAAGCATGGCTCGCCCCGCGCCCGCCACCAACTACGCCTAGCCCATGCGCGTCATCAACCATAAGCCACGCAGTATGGGCATCGGCCAAGCGGCGCAAAGCAGGCAAAGGGGCTAAATCACCATCCATAGAAAACACCCCATCAGTGATAATCAGGCAGTTGTTGAAATCGGCGCGGCGGGTTTTGAGATGGTTTTCTAAATCACTCATATTGTTATGGTTGAAGTGAATGATTTGCGCCCCGCTCAGCCGTGCGCCCGATTGTATGCAGGCATGAGCGAGCGCGTCCACCAGCACCAAATCACCCGCGCCGACCAAAGCGGGAATGGTGCCGATATTGGCCAAATAGCCAGAGCCGAAAATAAGACTGTCTTGGGTGTTTTTCAGCGCGGCCAGCTTTTTTTCCAGCGCGGCAAAAAGCGGCACATTGCCCGTGACCAGACGTGACGCGCCCGCACTTGTGCCATATTTTTGCACGGCGGTTTGGGCGGCGGCAATGGTTTCGGGATGGTGGCTCAGCCCTAAATAATCATTGCAGGAAAAAGATATATAATCGGCCTCACCGCGCTGTGCTTTGGCTTGGGGCTGGCGCGTGGTTGGCACAAGAATACGGCGGGCATTTTTGGCCTCAAGGGTCGCCAATTTGGCGGTGCAAAAATCGTCCAGAGAAGTGGCGGGTTTATTGGTGGTTTTATGCGTCATAGTGCCAAATTGCCTTTTGGCGGCTTTTATGTCAAATCTCTGTGTGGAGCTTATTCAATGAGGGATTTATAATGGCCATTTCACCTCCCAATCCGGCGGTTAAATCTGTGCCAGATTGGCAAAAAGCGGCGGCGGATAATTTATGGCCGCCCTATACGCAAATGCAAACCACGCCCTTAGGGCTGCCCGTGACGGCGGCGCAGGGTGTGACCATCACGCTGGCCGATGGGCGCGAGCTGATTGACGGCATATCAAGCTGGTGGTCGGCGTGCCATGGCTATCGGCATCCGCATATTGAAAAGGCCGTGACCGAACAGCTGCAAACCCTGCCGCATATTATGCTCGGCGGTTTCCAACACGCACCCGCCTGTGACTTGGCGAAAAAGCTGGCGGATTTATGCCCCGATAATCTCAACCATGTTTTTTTTACCGATTCCGGCTCGGTGGCAGTAGAAGTGGCGATGAAAATGGCCGTGCAATTTTGGCTCAATCGTGGCGTGCAAGGCAAGCATCGCTTTTTGGCATTTAAGGGCGGCTATCATGGTGACACGCTTGCAACTATGTCGGTGTGCGATCCCGAAGAAGGCATGCACAGCTTGTTTGACCATGTGCTGGCCGAGCAGGTCATTACCGATGTGCCATGCGGGGCAAAAGCGGCGGCGGATTTTGAGGCTTTGCTGGCGGCGCATAAAAATGAATTGGCTGGTGTGCTAATTGAGCCTTTGGTGCAAGGGGCAGGCGGGATGTTGTTTCACGATGCGGCGGCGTTGCAAAGCATACGCCAAGCCTGCACCGCGCATGGGGTGTTGTTCATTGCCGATGAAATTATGACGGGCTTGGGGCGGCTGGGACATATGTTTGCTTGCGAAGCGGCGGGGGTGGTGCCAGATATTATGACGCTGTCTAAATCTTTAACGGGCGGGACAATGGCTTTGGCGGCCACCATTGCCACCACGCCGATTTTTGAAGCGTTTCTTTCTGACGACCCGCAAAAGGCACTGATGCACGGCCCAACCTATATGGGCAATCCATTGGCCTGTCGGGCGGCTTTGGCATCGCTAGAATTATTTGAAACCGAACCGCGCTTACAGCAGGTGGGGCAAATTGCCGCCCAACTTGAAAGCGAACTCGCCCCTGCGCGGGATATTAAGGGCGTGCGCGATGTGCGGGTGCGCGGCGCGTTGGGGGTGATTGAATTAGCCACCCCGCCAGACGGGGCGGCACTGAACCATATTAAGCACCGCTTTGTGCAAGAAGGCGTGTGGATACGCCCCTTTGGCAATATCATCTATACCATGCCGCCCTTTATTATTGAGGCGGCAGAATTGCGGCGGATTACGGCGGCTATGGTGAAAATCACGGAAGAAATCGCCATCTGATTTTTTAAGTAATACTTATTATTACGCGACCCTATAAGCGCGGCGATTGGCGGCGGATAAAGCCGCCCACGCCCAAAGATAGCACGAAAATCGCGCTGGCCACGCCAATGGTCATTGGCCCAGAGGGCATATTAAGTCGCTCACTCAGCGTGATGCCCGCCAGCACAGCGATAAAGGCGAGCAACATCGCCCAAAGCGTCATTTGCCGTGGGGTGCGTGATAGCTGACGGGCGGCGGCGGCGGGGATAATCAAAAGCGAAGTGATAAATAAAACGCCCGTGGTTTTCATCGCCAGCGCGACAATAAGCGTGAGCATGAGCATTAGAATAATGTGCAGGCGGGTGGTGTTTAGCCCTTCGGCACGGGCGAGGTCTTCGCTGAGCGTCATTAAAATGAGCGCGTGCCAATATTTTTTCAACCCCACCAGCACCAATAAACAAGCAGGAATAATCACCACCATATCGGCGGCAGTGATTTGCGCTAAATCACCAAACAGATATTCTTCCATTGCGTGAAATGATTCATGTCCCGCATGTGCGCTGTCTGCGTTTTGCTGTGGCACAAGGGCGAGGGCTAAAATGCCCAAAGCCAAACCGCCATGCGCCAAAATGCCAAGCAATGTGTCCATGCTAAGCGTGCGGCGGCGTTGTAGATTAACCAATAGAAAAGCAAAGCCCGCACACACCAACGCACCGCCAAGATAAACATTAATGCCAAACACCACGCCAAGCGCAACACCAAGCAAAGCCGTATGCGCCAAAGCATCGCCAAAATAAGCCATGCGCCGCCAAACAATCAGACAGCCCAAAGGCGCGGCGGTGACGCCAATTAGCAAAGCGACAAGCAGAAGGGGCGTGAGGAAATTATCCATTTTTATTTTCCGCTTTATGCGCGTGGTCGTGATTATGGTCGTGGTCGTGCGGATAAACAGCCATCATGCGTGCCATGTCATCGCCAAACAGTGCGATAAATTCCGGGTCGCGGGTGACGGTTTGCGGTGCGCCCGAACAGCAAATGTGATGAAACAAGCACACCACTTTTTGCGTGGACGCCATGACCAAATGCAAATCATGCGACACCATTAAAATGGCAATGTCGCGGGCGGCGTAAATTTCTTCAATCTTTTTGTAAAAAGCGAGCTGGCCAGTGACGTCTAAATTTTGCGCTGGTTCGTCTAGCACCAGCAATTCGGGGTCATTTATCAGAGCGCGGGCGAGCAAAACGCGCTGCATCTCGCCGCCCGACAAGGCGTGTAATTGCGTGTTGAGCAGGGCGGTGCAATCGGTTTCGGCGGCGATTTGGGCGATTTTATCGGCACTGGCAGTGTGGCGCAGGCCGAGAAAACCGCGCACATTAAGCGGCAAAATCGCATCTGGCACAATTTTTTGCGGCATATAACCAATGCGAAGCGGCTGGCGGCTTTGCACCGCGCCGCTATCGGGGGCGAAAAAGCCAAGCATGGTTTTGAGCAACATGGTTTTGCCCGCGCCATTCGGCCCGATAATGGTGACAAAATCACGCGGCGCAATGGCGAGGCTGACCTTGTCCAAAATCCGTTTTTTATTTCTGATGACAGAAATTTCTGTCGCTTCAATAAGCGCGGTCATGGGGTCTCCGTTTCCTGCCCGCCGCAAGTATGCCGCGAAGACAGAAGTTTTGGCAAGCTGATTTTTGGGGGTGGGATTGACTATATAGCTAATCAAAAGCACAATGTCTCAAAAGAAAGGCGCAGACGGATGGGATTGTTGAGATTCTTGTATCCCTTCGGGTTTATGGGGCGTGTTTTTAGGCACGCTTCATTTTTCACGGACGTGATTGAGGGCAGGGCTTATGTGGAAGACGCAGATGGTATCCGCCTTTGGCGGCGGCGAATCCGTTTGCACGGCATTGATGCGCCAGAAATGGGGCAAATGGCAACGCTCTGGAATGGCAATGAGATAGATTATGGCCGCTATGTTAAAAGTAAGCTCATAGACAAGATTGGTGGGCGATGGGTGCGCGTATCCATCAAAGATTATGACCAATATGGGCGCATTGTCGGCGTGGTTGAGTGCGATAGTATTGATATTTGCGAATGGCTCGTATGCGAGGGCTTAGCCATTGCCGCTTATAGCGAAGATTATCGCGCCCATGAACTAGAAGCGAAAAAAGAAAAGCGCGGCATGTGGCGGATGAAATTTATTCAAGACCCCCGCGTATGGCGGGCAATCCGTAGAAAGGCAGAATGAATAACCCCCTCACCGCACTGTAATGGAAACAGTAATTGCGCCGGTGTGGGAGAAGATGAGGGTTAGGGGGAAGGTTTCGCCCGATTGCGGGATGCGGGGGAGGTTGAAGAGCATAATGTGGTCGCCATGCGGTTTCAGGCGCGTGGTGGTTTGGGCGGGAATGTCTATGGCGTCCACGCGGCGCATTTGCATAATGCCATTTTGCATGGTGTGGGTGTGTAATTCCACCGCACCAGCCAGCGCGGCATGGGCTTCAATTAAACGGTCGGCACGGCCATGATTGATAATGTCTAAAAACACCGCCGCCGGTCGGTCGGCAAGGGTGACACGCGCCCAAGCATTTTGCACGCTAATTTCAGCTTCCGCATGGCTCGGCACAGGGAAAAATCCCGCCCATAAAATCGCCAGTGCCATAAAATAACGCATGAAACGCTCCCGATAATCGTGATTGACAATCGCGCCGCTAAGGGGGAATTTCGGCTGTGATGGGTTATATAGAGCAGAGCAGGATTTGTCTATGAAGAATGGGGCAGATAAAACGGCAGGTCACGCGGCACCGCTTGCGGTCGCGCCCGTGACTTATGCGACATTGTTTTACTATGCCGTGCCAACGGTTTTTTGGGGCTTCATGTTTTGCCTCGTCAATTTATATTATATGAAATTCGCCACCGATGTGCTGTTGCTTTCACCCGCGCTGATGGGCTTTATTTTCGGCATATCGCGGTTGTGGGACGCGGTGTCCGACCCGCTGGTGGGGTTTTTGTCCGACCGCACCAAGCTGAAAATGGGCCGCCGCCGCCCATGGATTGCCGCTTGCGCCGTGCCGGCTGGGGCGACTTATCTTATGCTGTTCATGCCGATGGGCGGCATGGGCGCGGACGCGCTGGCGGCATGGGTCGGCTTTGGCATTATCGGTTTTTACTCCGCCTCCACGCTTTATTATGTGCCGCAACTCGCGCTTGGAGCCGAGCTAACGGACGCGCATCACGCCCGCAATAAAATTTTCGCCGCCCGCCATGCAGGATTTATCGGCGGCTATATTTGCGGCGTGCTGGGCATGGGCGTGATTTTGAAAGCCGAAGCAAACGGCCATGAAGCGGTGCTGGCCATTGCGGGCGGGCAGGCATTGATTGTCGCACCCCTCGTGGCGGGGGCGGTTTTGCTCAGCGCGTGGCGGCTGCGCGAGCGCAAAGAATTTGCCAATAAGGGTAGCACCCACCCGTTTCGGGCGATGCGCGACGTGCTGAAAAATCCGCACGCCCGCCGCCCCTTTCTGGCGCATTTTTTTGACAATCTCGGCTTTGCGTTTACGTCTATTTTGGTGCTGTATGTGGCCGATTATGTGCTGGGCGATAATCTCGCCGCGCCAAAATTTCTGCTGAGTTTTTTGCTGCCAAGTTTTCTGCTCACGCCGATATGGATGCCCCTAGCCAAACGGTTCGGCAAAAAACATTTATGGCTGTTTGCTATGTATCTTTCCGCCGCTTCTATTGGGGCGATGTTTTTCCTCGGCGCGGGCGACGATAAGCTGTTGATGATATTGGCCTTTTTTGCTGGCATCGCCAATGGGGCGGGGCATGTTATCGGCCCATCATTGCTGAGCGATACGGTGGATTATGACGAGCTGCAAACGGGCGAGCGCAAAGAAGGCGCGTATTTCGCGGCGTGGAATTTCATTTGGAAAACCGCCACTGGACTGGCCGTGATGCTTATCGGCTGGGCGTTGGCCATGGGCGGCTTTGTGCCAAATGTGCCGCAAAGTGCCAGCGTGTTGGTGACGATAAAAGTGCTTTTCGCGCTGGTGCCAATGGGGTCATATCTTATCGCCGCGCTGATTTTCCGCCGCTATGGGCTAGACGAACCCACCCACAACGCCCTGCAAGCGCAACTGAAAACAAAACGCCAAACGGCAACGGCGACGGCGGCAGGGCAAGCCGATACAAATATCGGGTGAGGGGTTAGCTTCGAGGCACACCCCAGAGGCAATTTGTGTCGGGTGGCCAAGAGATTTTGCCGTTTGCGCTGTAATTTATGCCGCCCGTTCGGTCTTGGCGCAGGAAGAGGGGGCCGTCTAAATCGGCCAGTTCGCAATGTTGGGCGAGCAGAAAGGCCGGCAAGATAGACAGCGAGCTGGCCACCATGCAGCCCGTCATCAGGCGAAAGCCTTTTTGCTGGGCGTCATGCGCGACAGCTAGTGCTTCGGTCAGCCCGCCCGTTTTGTCTAGCTTAATGTTGAGCCATTCATATTTGCCCACCAGCGCGTCTAGCCCGTCGCGGTCATGCACGCTTTCATCGGCGCAAAAGGGCAAAGGCAATTCGCGCAATATATCGTCTTGGGCTTCGGGCAGAGGCTGTTCAATAAGGCGCAAGTTAAAACTGGCGAGCTGGTCGGCATGGCGCAAAAGAGCGTCGGCCTGCCAACCTTCATTGGCATCTATCATTAGGGCGGCTTGCGGGCGCGCATCACGAATGGCACTGAGCCGCCCCAAATCGGCGGCCAAACCATCGGCGCCGCCCAATTTAATTTTAAGCAAAGGATAAGCGGCGGCACGGCTGGCTTTGGCGGCCATCGCGGCGGGCGTGTCTAGGCTTATTGTGTAGGCGGTGGTTAATGGCTGCGGACGCGCTTGACCTGCGAGTTCCCATATCGGCGTGGCCTCAAGCTGGGCTTGCAAATCCCACAAAGCACAATCCACCGCATTGCGTGCCGCGCCCGGCAACAAGGCATCGCATAAAGCTGTGCGGCTGAGACCAGAAGCCAAAACGGGCTGAAGCTGTTCAATCGCGCCCGTGACCGTTTCCATTGTTTCGCCATAGCGGGCATAAGGCACGGCCTCGCCGCGTCCGGTTTTGCCATTTTGGTTCAGCTCCACAATCACCACATCGGCACTGGTTTTTGTGCCACGCGAAAGGGTAAATTTTTCCACCAAAGGCAGGCTTTCTACTCTTATATTCAAATCTATAGGCGGCGCGGCCATGGCAATTTATCTCTTTCACGGCTAGATAATATCCTATAATATCCTGCCTGAATTGAAAGACAGGCGCAATGCGGAAAGAATTGCAGAAGGGATTGTAACATGATTAAGGTGACATTCATTGAAGCCGATGGAACAGAGCGCGTGCTAGACGCCGAAGAAGGCATAACCCTTATGGAAGTGGCCGTGCAGAATAATGTGGTCGGCATTGATGCCGATTGCGGCGGGGCGTGTGCTTGCGCGACATGCCATATTTATGTGGATCCCGCATGGACGGAAAAACTCGGCACCGCCGATGAGGTGGAAGATGATATGCTGGATTTCGCCTTTGAAAAGAAAGACAATAGCCGTCTGGGCTGCCAAATTAAGGTGACAAAAGATTTTGACGGGCTTGTTGTCACCGTGCCAGAAAAACAGTTTTAAGATTTTGCGTCAAATGTTTTGAATTCATGCGCGATGCTCAACTCAATGAGCAGACGCCAAAGCGGCTCTACAAAGACTTCGGGTAAATCTTTTTTGCGCCCCTCAGCCAGCACCAGCCCAATCACTTCTTCTATGCGCGGCGGGTCAATGATTTGGTCACGGTCGGTTTTCACCGCGCTGGCGCAAGTCACTAAATCCAGCCTTTGCTTGAGCAGACCAAGCAATTCCTTATCCAGCGCATCAATTTTGCGGCGGATGGCGGCTAAATCATCTGTGTTTGTTTGCGCGGGCATTAATTTTTATTTTTACGCAACTGGCTGAGCTTTTTTTGTATCCAATTAAGCCCGTGTTCGGCAGTGTCAAAAAACATATCCATGCCGCGTTCATAATGCGGGCTGACATGCTCACGGCACAGCGCGGTGGCTTTGGCATGGGTGTCTAACAGCCGTTCAAAGGCGCGGGTGAGGGGCGGCTGTAATTTTTCCGCCAGCTTAGTGACGTGCGGGCGCAGGGTTTCTTCTAAACGCGCATCCATACGCGCCAAAGTCGGCCCGAAGCGGTCGTTAAATCGCCCCATGCCCGTTTCCAAACCCAAAACCAAAAGTGCACGCGGCTTGGGGCGACCCGCAACGATGAATATCACCTCGCCCTTAGGGTCGGGCTTGACCGATTCCAACGCCCAACCCGCCTGCAAATAGGCTTGCGTCCACGCATGGTGATTTTTCGGGTCATTGTGCCACCATTCGGCATCTTTACGCGCCTGCGGGGCAAGGGTGAAACCAAGCAGGCTTTGCAATGTGTCAAAATCCAGCGCAACGCGGTCTTCGCCGCGCATCCGCGCCCGAATGAGATGATGGGTCAGGGGTCTGTAAAGCGGCATAATCCCTCCTTTGAGCATATTCCGCCAATAGCATAGCACAATTTGCGCCCATGCAAGAGGGGGAAAATGGGCGGAAGGGGGCGCGATGGGCGGCGGAAAGGCGGGTTTTGCGGCTCGGCAGGGACACGCGAAGATAGGGGGTGCAGAGAGAAGGGGGCGTTAGCGTGGGTCTTTGGAGAAGTCTTCAATCAATTCAGCGAGCGCGAGGATTTCTTCAATCTCTTTAACCAGTGCATCGTCATTTTGTGTCCGTGCTAAATGTAAAGCCATTTCTAAATCCACCTTTGCGCCGCCTAAATCTTCTTTTTCCCGCTTGGCTTTGCCGCGCAAGCGATAGACATAGGCCAAATCAGGTTGTAAGCGGATAGCTTCATCATAATCTGCAATCGCGCCATCTAAATCCCCCATTTTCCATTTGGCAGTCCCCCGCGCACCATAAGCATCGGCCAAATCAGGTTTTAGGCGGATGGCGGTGTTAAAATCATCCATTGCGTCATCTAAATCTCCTTCCTCTCGTTTAATTGCGCCACGACCTATATAAGCATGAGCATAAGCATGGGCATCATCTGGTTTGTGGCGAAAAGCGGCGACATAATTGGTTAGCGCACCCCACCAATCGCCCTCTTTCCATTGGGCAAGGCCGCGATTATTATAAGTTTCGGCATCATCGGGTTGTAAGCGAATGGCTTTGTTGAAATCATCTAGTGCGCCATTCACATCTTCTTTTTCCATTTTGGCCATGCCGCGATTGGCGTAGGCAATGGCAAGGTCGGGATCTAAACGAATGGCCTTGTTATAATCCGCAATCGCGCCGTAAGAATCTTTCTTTTCAAATTTGATAACGCCGCGATTATTATAAGCAAGGGCAAAATTAGGGTCTAAACGGATGGCTTCGTCATAATCGGCAATCGCGCCGTCCCAATCTTTCAAATCATGTTTGGCCGCCCCGTCAAATAATTTTGACTCTGCGTTTGCTAGGGGGCGGAGTTTCACATATTCAGAGGTAAAGCCAATCGCAAATGCGACCATAATCACCCAAATAAACTTGTATTTTTTCAATAAATCCATGCCCACTCTCCCTTGCGCCAGCGATGCTCGCTATCTAAACCCAACATGGGGAATTGTTCAAGAGTTGTCACACCCACCACTGCCGAATCAAAACGAATCGGGCGGGGCGGAAGGGCGGGGGTTATTTCACTTGCGTGCGGATTTTTCGGCTCAGATTGGCGAAATAGTGCAAATCTTTGGGCGAGAGTTTAACCTTATCGTGGATAATCGTAATAACTTGCCCGCTTTCAAGCCGTTGTATGGCGACAAGCGTTGTGGCCGCCGAGTTAAACACCCCATGCCACGCCACGCCTCACCCCGCAAAGAGCGTTTTGACTTGCATTTGCGCCCCGATTTAATATAAAACTGCCCTTTATAAAAGCAAAGCGGATGAGGCCATGGCGACCAGACTGCCGAAAAATTATAAACCTTCCGAAAAAGAACCTTTCATGAATGCCAAACAGCGCGAATATTTCCGCCGTAAGCTCAGCCATTGGAAAAGCGACATTATCCGCGAAACCCGCGAAACCGTTTCCGCCCTGCAAGAAGATAGCGTCAACCACCCCGATATTACCGACCGCGCTTCGTCTGAATCGGAAAAGGCATTGGAACTACGCACCCGCGACCGCCAGCGCAAACTTATCAATAAAATTGACGCCGCGCTGGCTCGGCTGGAAGACAAAACCTATGGCTATTGCGAAGAAACTGGCGAGCCGATTAGCCTTAAACGCCTAGACGCCCGCCCGATTGCCACGCTGAGCATTGAAGCCCAAGAACGCCACGAAAAACGCGAGCGCGTTTACCGCGATGATTAGGCACAGCAGGGCGGGCAGGTGCGGGGCGTTTTTGCTTTTGCTTCTGCTCGCGCCGCAAAAATTGGCCGCCCATGGCGGCGGGCTAAATGATGATGGCTGCCATACGGGCAAAAACGAGCCGCTTCACTGCCACCATTCGCAAGCCGTGGCCGATTATTATTTGCAACGCTATGCGGGCGAGGCGATTTGGTATCACGCCGAAACGCGCAAAGCTCATGATGGCGACACATTTCAGGCGGTGGCGAAAATCTGGCTGAAACATTCGGTGGAAACAAATGTCCGCATTGCCGGCATTGATACGCCCGAAATCCGCACCGCCAAATGCGCCGCCGAAAAAGCCAAAGGGCAGGCGGCCAAAAAAGCACTGCAGGGGCTGATTGCCAAAGGCGTGATTTTGCACAATGTGCGGTTTGATAAATATGGCAACCGTGTGGTGGCCGATGTTTATACGAAAGCGTTTCAAAATATCGCGCTGATGTTGGTCAATGGCGGCCATGCGCGTTTTTATAATGGCCACGAAAAACGCCAATCTTGGTGCGAGTGAGGGGGTTAGTCGCTACCCCTTGACACGGCCTATCACCGTTCCCATATTGTTTTTTGTATAAATTACCGATGGTTTGTGATTCGGTAGATTTCAAAGGAGGGCAGTGATGTCTGAAATTGATAGAAATGTGTTTGTGAGCCATGTTCACAAAGATGACGATGATGTTGGAAAATTGAAAGCCAATCTCTCAAATAGGGATTACACTATTCGTGACTATTCAATCACAGCAGATAAGCCGAATAATGCACAGAATGAGGAGTACATAAAAAGAGAAATACTAGCTCCCCGAATAAACGCATCATCTGTGCTTGTGGTTATCGTTTCCCCAGAGACGAAAGGGAGCCAATATGTTAATTGGGAAATTGAATATGCCGCTCAAAAGGAAAAACGCATAGTTGGCGTTTGGGGAAATGGAGCTAAGGGGTGCGAATTACCAGATGCTTTGAAAGACTGTTACGATTCTTTAGTTGCTTGGGATGGGGACAAAATAATTAAAGCGATTGAAGGTGAGAACTTTAACGAAGAAGAGAATGGGAATCCCCGTCCTTACATGCCTATACGTCCCGCGAGTTGCTCAAGGTAGCGTTACGCATGAATATTTTTTCATACGTCGTTAGATATGATATTGGATTTGCACCTAATCCCTTTCATGGCCATTGCACTTTAGCTTGTTGCAAGCCAGGAATCCGTAAAAGTGCTAAGGCTGGTGATTTGGTTATAGGAACAACAAGTCGTGCAGGGGGTAAGCCCGCAAAATTGTTATATATGATGAAAGTTACTGAAGTTTCAGACTTTAATTCATATTGGACAGATTCACGATTCCAAAATAAAAAGCCTAACCTCAGAAGTAGCAAAAAGATAATATATGGCGATAATATCTATTATCATGATGGCCAAGATTGGCAACAGGCTGATTCAAGGCATTCGGAGCTTGATGGTTCGCGCCATGAAAAACACTTAAAGCGCGATACTGGGACAACACAAAATGTTCTAATTTCTGAAGATTTTGTTTATTTTGGACGTTCTGGTTATGAGATTCCAGATGACCTGTCCTTCTGTATACAAAAATGGCAGGGCTACAGAAAAAAATTTTTAGATGAAGAAAAAACAGAGCTAGAGAGCTGGTTCAATTCTATGCCTAAGGGAATTCACGGCTTTCCGTCTGATTGGTATCCTAAAAATTCACGAAGTTGATTAGAAAAATCAACCAGCAATTCATTTGTTTTCTTTAAGTCTTTTATGAGTTCGTCATATTCAGGGAATTTCTTTTGAATTTCCTGTGGCGTTGAGCCTAAATGTTTTTCTCTATTTTCTTCAGTCCAATGCCGCAATCTAGCTTGCCATTTTGTTAGGTGGGGGCGCATCCCTAAATTCAATAGCTTTATCAGAATATCAATTAATTTTTTTGTATCACTATCTTTTTTGAGGCGTTTTGCTGATATTTCACCAATTAGATTGCGTGTTTCAGAAAACATCTGAAACCAAGAATCATAGACTTCTAAAATTACATCATGCTCTTCATTAAATGGCAGGGACACTTTTCGTGTCATCATTTCCACCCATGTCTTATGGGCGATTTGATAAGTTTCTGAGGTGTTGCGTATCTTTAATCTAACGATACCGAGTAGGTTTAGATTGAATTCGGTCTCATCAGACCATCGCTTAATGAATAGCCAAAACAAAAAACCGCATACCACTATGGCAATCAAAATGATTGCAATCTCACATGTGGTTAGATTTGTTAAAAATATCCAAGCTCTCATAAATTCCCCTCTAATATATCACTATCCTCGGCGTTTCTCGCATAGGTGATTTTCTTTTCTGTCAGGTCGGCCACTATGACACCTCCCTTATTGCCTTGTAATCCTTTGAAACATTCAAATCCTTGCTTTATCGCCTTCCGCCAATCTGCTGCACGGCGTTTTGAGACCTCTAAATTTTTTGTCAAGCTTTGTATTGTGCTAAGGATTGGTGCTTCAACTTCCTCTTCATTAGAAAAGAAATTATTATCTTTGGCATATTGGAATACATAGGCAACGATAGCTTCTTCCAGAATGGCCGCTCGGGCGCCATCTTCATTTTCATCAGTTTTTGGGTCAGATTTTCTCTTTCTTTTAAGCATTCCTCGCATAACTGGTGACCAGCCCAGAATAGCCATGTTAGCTATGTGGAAAACATCGTGGTAACGATATCCGTCTTCCTCAGAAGAATTATCTGTAAGCTTATCGCCAATAATCACTTTATTGACATAAATTTTTATAGATTTTTCATGATCATAAAAAACAAATTCTATTTTCTTTGGAAACTGCTCGTCCTTTGGAAAACCCTCATCAAGGGATTCATAATTATCATCTGATGTTACATCATATAAATTAGTTATTTTATCAATATTTTTTTGCGCCACATTGGAAAGATTTAGAGAATAGATTCTTACAGCAAAAGCACAGTAAGATAAAATGTCGCTGAGTGGTTTAATTGCTTCTTTAGGATTCTTAATTTCTGAAAAATTCTCGCACAATCCAGAGAAAACTTTATAAATTGTTTTGGTTTCCTCTTTTTCCTCTGCGAGCTTTGCCTCAACCTTTTCTTGGTAATCTTCAATGGTTGTTACTGTTGGCGGTTCGCAAGATTCCGATTTTTCAAATACAGCTAATAAGCTCTGGTTAAATACTTTCTCTAATGTATGACTATATTGATTTGCAAGAGCATTGATATACCAAAGGGCATCACCAAGTTCTTCTTCAACCCTTTCTTTAACACGCTTTTTAGAGTGTTTTGAATTTGTCGCCGCTTCGTCTTGCGTAGCCTTTTTTATTGCAGTCGCTATTTCACCAATTTCACCAAGTAGACCCATCAAAAAAATCTTTTCTGATTTACGCTCGGTGTTTTGTTGAATCGTTTTGGCCGCCTGCCTAGAATATTCTTCAATTTCCATAATTATAATTACACCTCTAATAAGAGATGGGGAGCAGGGGGACGTGCGTCAAGACCCTAAGCACAAAAATCCCACATCACCCGCCGCCGAATCGGGCGAATCGGGGCGGGTGCTTCTGTTGCGCCGAGTCGTTTTATGCACTACAAGCAGGGGTGAAATGTGAACACGTCCCCAAAAACCCATATAAAACAATAGGTTATTTTTTGTTGACAAATAGAACAAATGGGGTACAGTATATTCATCTTGCCGTAGCGAAGCGGCTGTGAAATAAGGGAGACAATGATGTCCGATAATCTGGTGAATCTAATGAACGGGAACGGGGATAAGAAAAAAGCGCTGGAAGCAGCCCTGAACCAAATTGAACGCAGTTATGGCAAAGGCTCGGTGATGAAACTGAGCGACGGCCAAATCGTTGATATTGAGGCTATTTCTAGCGGCTCGCTGGGGCTGGATATCGCGCTGGGCATTGGCGGCCTGCCAAAAGGGCGCATTGTTGAAATTTACGGGCCTGAAAGTTCGGGCAAAACAACGCTGGCTCTGCATACGGTCGCCGAAGCGCAAAAAATCGGCGGCGTGTGTGCCTTTGTGGACGCCGAACACGCGCTGGACCCGCAATATGCCACCAAGCTGGGCGTGGATGTCGGCGAGCTGTTGATTTCACAACCCGATAATGGCGAACAGGCACTGGAAATTGCCGACACGCTGGTGCGTTCAGGCGCGGTGGATGTGCTGGTGATTGACTCAGTCGCCGCCCTGACTCCCCGCGCTGAGCTAGAAGGCGATATGGGCGACAGCCTGCCCGGTCTGCAAGCGCGGCTGATGAGCCAAGCCTTGCGGAAGCTGACAGCGAGCATTGCGAAATCCAACACAATGGTGGTGTTTATCAACCAAATTCGGATGAAAATTGGCGTGATGTTCGGCTCGCCCGAAACCACCACTGGCGGCAATGCGCTGAAATTCTACTCATCCGTGCGGCTGGATATTCGCCGCATCGGGGCGATTAAAGACCGCGACGAAGTGATTGGCAATCAAACCCGCGTCAAAGTGGTAAAAAATAAAACCGCGCCGCCCTTCCGCGTGGTGGAATTTGACATTCTCTATGGCGAAGGCATTTCCAAAATGGGCGAACTGATTGATTTGGGCGTGAAAGCCGAGATTATTGAAAAATCCGGCAGCTGGTATAGCTATGGCGGCCAACGCATCGGGCAGGGCAAGGAAAATGTCCGCACCTTCCTCAAGGAAAATGCCGAAATAGCGGCGGAAATTGAGGAAAAAATCCGCGCCGATGCTGGGCTGGTTGAAGAGGTTGAACCCCTGAAAGCGGGCGATGATTATGAAGCCGATGGTGATGCTGATGCTGATGGTGCCGCCGCCGCTGAAGCCGCGCCAGAAAAAGCGGCGAGCTAATTCCGCATTGATTTTCTCCTGACCCTCTGGTGGTTGAGACAAGCCCCGCTTTAGCGGGGTTTGTTTTGCGCGGGTTCTCGCGCTTTTACACGCTTTTGCACCGCTTGCCCCCCGCCGCGCCGCTTTGCCGAAGTCCGCCAAGCAACTGAGGTCTTGGCAGGCGGGCGACGGGGCTGTAAAAGCGTGAGTTAAGGAGAAAATTTATGTCCACGGGTCTGGCTGATATCCGCACT
Organism: Parvibaculaceae bacterium; assembly: GCA_965219965.1. Lineage (GTDB taxonomy): Bacteria > Pseudomonadota > Alphaproteobacteria > RS24 > RS24. The sequence goes on along the minus strand of OZ244796.1, from coordinate 861,295 downwards.
GCTTTTTTGGAATATTTTGCCGCGCAAAATCACACCATTCTTGCGTCTAGCCCGCTTGTGCCATTAAACGACCCAACCTTGCTTTTCACCAATGCGGGCATGGTGCCATTCAAAAATTATTTCACCGGCCAAGAAACCCCACCCGCAGACCGCGCCGCCACTTCGCAAAAATGCGTCCGCGCCGGCGGCAAGCATAATGATTTAGATAATGTCGGCTACACCGCCCGCCATCACACATTTTTTGAAATGCTCGGCAATTTTTCTTTCGGCGATTATTTCAAAGAAGAAGCCATTTATTATGCGTGGGAATTTTTAACCAAAGAATTAAAACTCCCGCCAGAAAAATTGCTCGTAACCATTTACGCCGAAGATGAAGAGGCGGGAAAATTATGGCGCAAAATTGCAGGGCTGAGTGATGACAAAATCATTCCCATTGCAGGCGCAGATAATTTTTGGTCCATGGGCGAAACGGGTCCATGCGGACCTTGCTCAGAAGTTTTTTACGACCACGGCGAAGCGGTTGCAGGTGGCCCGCCGGGCAGTGCCGCGCAAGATGGCGACCGTTTTATTGAAATTTGGAATTTGGTGTTCATGCAATTTGAACAACATGGCGATGGCACGCGCACAGATTTGCCCAAGCCCAGCATTGATACGGGCATGGGGCTGGAGCGCATTGGCGCGGTGCTGCAAGGCAAGCATGATAATTATGATACGGATTTAATTTATCATCTGATTGAAAGTTCGGCGACCCATTCGGGCGCGGCGATTGATGGGGCGCATCGCAACAGCCACCGCGTCATTGCCGACCATTTACGCACCTCAGCTTTTCTCATTGCCGATGGCGTGCTGCCTTCCAATGAAGGGCGCGGCTATGTGCTGCGCCGTATTATGCGCCGCGCCATGCGCCATGCCCGTTTACTCGGCACGAAAGAGCCGCTTTTATGGCAACTCGTCCCCGCACTGAAAACGCAAATGGCCGCCGCCTATCCAGAATTGGAACGCGCCGATGCGCTGATTGTTGAAACCCTACGCCATGAGGAAGAACGTTTCCGCGAAACATTGTCGCGTGGTTTGAAATTGCTGGAAGATGAAATCGCCAAGCTGAAAGGCAAAAAATTATCGGGCGATGTCGCGTTCAAACTTTACGACACTTACGGCTTTCCGCTTGACTTAACCCAAGATGCTTTGCGCGAGCGCAAATTGGAAGTGGATGTGGCAGGCTTTGACGCCGCCATGACCGCCCAGCGCAAAGAAGCGCGTGCAAATTGGGCTGGCTCAGGCGAAGCGGCGACCGAGAAAATTTGGTTTGAGCTACGCAATGATATAGGCGCGAGCGAATTTGTCGGCTATCAAAGCGTAGAGGCTCAAGCCGTTATCACCGCGCTGGTGGTGGATGGTAAATCAGTGCAAAAGGCAAACAAGGGAGACGCGGCCATGGTGCTGGTGAACCAAACGCCTTTTTATGCCGAAAGCGGCGGACAAATTGGCGATAGCGGCACCATGAAAAATGAACAAGGCGTTGAACTGCATATTAGCGACACGCAAAAAAAACTTGGCGATATGCATGTGCATATTGGCACGCTGAAAAAAGGCACGCTGGCTGTGGGCGAGCAAGTGCATTTAAGCGTTGATGCGGGGCGGCGTGATAATATCCGCGCCAATCATTCGGCCACGCATTTATTGCATGAAGCTTTGCGCCGTGTGCTGGGCAAACATGTTACGCAAAAAGGTTCGCTGGTGACAGATGCGGCTTTGCGTTTTGACTTCAGCCACCCCAAAGCCCTGACGCAAGCGCAAATTGGCGAGGTGGAAGATATTGTGAATGGCGTTATCCGTGAAAATAATCGCGTGACCATCAGGCTGATGACACCTGATGAGGCTATGCAGGCCGGAGCTTTGGCTTTATTCGGGGAAAAATATGGTGACGAAGTGCGCGTGCTGTCTATGGGTGGGGCAGATGACAAGCCCAATAGCGCGAATGGCTCTGAAACGGGTGATTATTTTTCGGTGGAATTATGCGGCGGCACCCATGTTACGCGGCTGGGCGATATTGCTTTGTTCAAAATTATTGCCGAAAGCGCAGTGGCTTCTGGTGTGCGCCGCATTGAAGCGATGACGGCTGACGGTGCGCGGCATTATTTGCACGCGCAAGAACAAACCGCCAAGCAAATGGCCGATATGTTGAAAACCCAAATTGCCGATTTGCCCGACCGCGTCTCCCGTTTAATAGATGATAAAAAACGGCTGGAAAAAGAATTGGCTGAAGCAAAAAAAGCCCTCGCTTTGGGTGCGGGCGCGTCGGGTGTAGAAAATGCGGGCGCGGCTCATGGGGCGGTAGAAGATATTAATGGCACAAAATTTATTGGTCGCGTGTTGCAAGGTATTCCGCCCAAAGAATTGCGCGGGCTGATTGATGAAAGCAAAGCAAAAATCGGCTCCGGCGTGGTGGCATTCATCGCGGTGGATGGCGGCAAGGCTGGCATTGCCGTAGGTGTGACGGATGATTTAACCAGCCAGCACGATGCGGTGGCTTTAGTGCGGCTGGGCGCAGAAAAACTCGGCGGCAAAGGCGGCGGTGGACGGGCTGATTTTGCCCAAGCGGGCGGGACGGCAGGCCATATGGCGCATGACGCGCTGGACGTGGTTAAAGCCGCGCTACTTAATGCGTGATTTAATTCATCGCCTTTTGCAAATTGGCATCTAGCTTGTCCAAAAAGCCCGTAGTGGACAACCATTTTTGCCCTTCGCCAACCAGCAAAGCCAAATCCTTAGTCATAAAACCATCTTCCACTGTTTGCACACAAACATTTTCCAGCGTTTGCGCGAAAGTAAGTAGTTTGTCATCGGCATCTAATTCGGCGCGTTTGGCTAGCCCGCGTGTCCATGCAAAAATGGACGCAATGGAATTGGTAGAAGTTTCCTCCCCCTTTTGGTGCTGGCGGTAATGGCGCGTGACCGTGCCATGCGCGGCTTCGGCCTCCATAATTTTACCATCGGGGGTGAGCAGGGTGGAAGTCATCAGCCCCAAAGAGCCAAAGCCCTGCGCGACCGTATCGGATTGCACATCACCATCATAATTTTTACACGCCCAAACAAATTGGCCGCTCCATTTCATCGCACACGCCACCATATCGTCAATGAGGCGATGCTCATAAGTAATGCCCGCCTTTTGAAATTTATCTTTGAACTCATTTTCAAAAACTTCGGCAAATAAATCCCGAAAGCGGCCATCATAGGCTTTCAAAATTGTATTTTTGGTGGACAGATAAACTGGCCAGCCCCGTGCCAGCCCATAATTCATACTGGCGCGCGCAAAATCACGAATGGAGTCGTCCAAATTATACATGGCCATCGCCACACCGCTGGCAGGAAAATCATAAACTTCGCGCTCAATGCTTTGGTCGCCATTTTCAGCTTCCCATTTTAAGGTCAGCTTGCCTTTACCTGGCACAAGAAAATCCGTAGCGCGATATTGGTCGCCAAAAGCATGACGGCCAATCACAATAGGGTGCGTCCAGCCCGGCACAAGGCGCGGCACATTTTTACAAATAATCGGCTCGCGGAACACCGTGCCGCCAAGAATGTTGCGAATGGTGCCATTGGGCGAGCGATACATTTCTTTGAGCTTAAATTCTTCAACCCTCTGCTCATCGGGTGTAATGGTGGCGCATTTCACACCCACGCCATATTTTTTAATCGCCTCAGCCGCATCCACAGTGATTTGGTCATTAGTGTCGTCACGCGCCTGAATACTCAAATCATAATATTTCAATTCAATGTCAAGATAGGGGTGGATAAGTTTTTCTTTGATGAACTGCCAGATAATCCGCGTCATTTCATCGCCGTCCATTTCCACAATGGGATTTTCCACTTTAATCTTTGCCATATTGTCCCTCATATTTGGCGGGTTTTATTGGTGCCTGCTCTATAGCAAAGGTTTCGCATTGATTAAAGGGTCAGGATGTCATATTTCCTGCCTATAGTTGTTTTTGGCGAGAATTTGATGAGCAAAATTATAAAACCCACCATTATTTTGGTGCGCCCGCAATTAGGCGACAATATCGGCACGGCGGCGCGGGCCATGCTGAATTTTGGCCTCACCGATTTGCGGCTGGTCGCCCCGCGCCAAGGCTGGGATATGGCGCGTGCGCTCAAAGCGGCGGCGGGCGCGGATATGGTGATTGAAAACCGACAGGAATTTGCCAGCACGGCTGAAGCCGTGGCCGATTTGAATTGCGTGATTGCCACCACCGCCCGCCCGCGTGATATGGTCAAAACCATGTGGACGCCAGAAAAGGTGGCGGGTGAAATTATCGCCCATGCAAATAAGGGTGAAAAAACCGGCCTGCTTTATGGTCCAGAGCGCACAGGGCTGAATAATGATGATATTTCGCTAAGTGATGCGATTTGCCGTGTGCCGGTTAACCCTGAATTTTCCTCACTGAATTTGGCCCAAGCGGTTTTGCTGACGGGCTATATTTGGTATCGCGCCCATGATGAAACGCCCGATGTGACCGAGCATCTGCCCGATACGCGCCGTGCTGAACGCGGTGAGCTGACGGGCATGTTCGCCCATTTGGAAAATGCCTTGCACCATGCGGGTTTTTTATCGCCGCCAGAAAAAAAGCCCGCCATGATGCGGAACATTCGCAATATGCTGCTGCGGGCAGATATGACCGAGCAGGATATTCGCACCTTTCGCGGCATTATTAATGCACTGCTACGCTGGCCGCGTGATGGGCGCGATAGCGAATTGCGCCAAAGGGTGCTGGCCATTTCTAAGGGTGAGGTCGACCCAATAGCTTCTGAAGTGGCGGAAGAAAGCGAAAAATCGCCGCAATAATTTTGATTATCATGTGACATTATCATTTGACAGGGGGCTTTGCCCGACTATACTGCGCCGCACAGCTGACGGCGGAAATCATTCCGCCTTAATTTGATTTAACCCACCGCCAAAAGGCGGAACTAAATTAGAGGATAACCGCATGAGCAAGCGGATCAGTACGAAGTACAAAATTGATCGCCGTATGGGCGAGAACATTTGGGGGCGGCCTAAAAGCCCCGTTAATCGCCGCGAATATGGACCCGGCCAGCATGGGCAGGGGCGGCGGGGCAAGCTATCTGATTTTGGCTTGCAATTACGCGCCAAGCAAAAACTCAAAGGCTATTACGGCAATATCACCGAAAAACAATTTCGCCGTATTTATGCCGAAGCTTTGCGGATTAAAGGCGATACCAGCGAGAACCTGATTGGTCTGCTAGAACAACGCCTAGATGCGGTGATTTATCGGGCGAAATTTGTTTCCACTGTTTTCGCCGCCCGCCAATTTGTTAATCACGGTCATGTGAAAATCAATAATCGGCGGTGCAATATCCCCAGCGCGATTGTGCGTCTGGGCGATGTGGTAGAAATTCGTGAAAAGTCGCGCAATTTAACACCTGTGCTAGAAGCGGTGCAAAGCCCTGAGCGCGATGTGCCAGATTATTTAACCGTTGACCACACCCGCATGACCGCATCGCTGACCCATGTGCCGCAACTGGCTGATGTGCCTTATCCGGTTCAGATGGAGCCGAATTTGGTGGTGGAATATTATTCGCGTAATTAAAGCCTAGTCAAACAGGCTAGACACGGAGCGTTCTTCAGCCGTCCGCAACATGGCCTCGCCAAATAAATGCGCGATTGAAATCACTTCAAATTTATCGCTTTTCAACACACCTTCGGTCGGGCGTATGGTGTCGGTAATGAGTAGCTTATCCAACTTTGATTTATTGACGCGCTCCACAGCCTTGCCCGATAGCACCGCATGGGTGATATAGGCCGACACGCTCTTTGCGCCATTTTTCAGCAAAGCCTCAGCCGCATTGCACAAAGTGCCGCCACTATCAACAATGTCATCAACCATCAGGCAGTTGCGCCCCGTGACATCGCCAATGATATTCATCACTTCCGACTCGCCGGCCTTTTCACGGCGTTTGTCCACAATGGCTAAATCCGCGCCAATGCGTTTGCCCAAAGCCCGCGCCCGCACCACGCCGCCAACATCAGGCGATACAATTTTCAAATCCTCACCATTAAAACGCTTTTTAATATCCTGCACAAAAACTGGCGCAGTGAAAAGATTATCGGTCGGAATATCAAAAAAGCCTTGAATTTGACCAGCGTGTAAATCAATGGTCAAAACCCTATCCGCGCCTGCCGATTGAATTAAATTCGCCACCAGCTTGGCCGAAATCGGCGTGCGTGGCCCAGGCTTTCTGTCTTGGCGGGCATAACCAAAATAGGGCAGCACCGCCGTGATACGGCGTGCTGAAGCGCGGCGCAAAGCGTCAATCATAATTAGCAATTCCATCAAATGGTCATTGGCTGGATAGGAAGTGGATTGAATAATAAAAACATCTTCACCGCGCACATTTTCCTTTATCTCAACAAAAACTTCCATATCGGCAAAACGTTTGACATCACATTTGGCCAGCGAAAGTTTTAGATAATCGGCAATAGATTGCGCGAGGGGAGGGTTGGCATTGCCTGTAACCAGTTTCATAAAAGCCTACCTTTAATGGTTGGATTCGTATTTGTTTTTACAAAACCCCCGCGCCTGCGTCACCTTATTTTTAAGCCAAAAGCAAAATAATTTTATGGCGTTGTTTGGCATATAGCCGCGCATTGATGGCCAAAAGCGGCTTCTTGTCTATGGCACGCCCGCCGATAGGAAAAAAACCGCGCCTCATCGCCATAGGTGCATATATTTAAGGCGGCAATGGCGGTCAGCTTCGCCGCTTGGGCTTGGGCGGTGATATAGGCGGGCAGGTTGAACATGAAATGGTCGGGCCGCACGGCAGGGGTGAAAAAGCGGGCATTTTCCGCCGTTTGGGTGAGAAAAGCATGGCGAAATTCCGCCCCGACTTCGTAAGCACTGGGCGCGATGCATGGCCCAATGATGGCTTTAATATGCACCCGTTTTGCGCCAAGTTTTTCCATCGCCGCTAAAGTGGCGTCCATCATGCCGCCTAAGGCTCCCTTCCAGCCCATATGGGCAGCGGCAATAACGCCATTTTGTACATCTTCAAACAGCACGGGCGCACAATCGGCTGTGAGTATGGCAAGAATCAAATCGGGGTGGCGCGTGGCCAGCGCGTCGGCTTGGCACGGCGGGTCGGCGGCATTGTCGGGCGTGACAATATGCACTTTGGTGCTGTGTATTTGCGTATTGGTGATAAGCGCGGCGTGGTTGAAATGCGCCGCAATGCTCTGCCGATTAGCGGCGATATGGGCGGGATTATCGCCCGTGCCTGAGGCCGCATTGAGGCCAGCATAAAGCCCTTGCGACGCGCCGCCCTTGCGGGTGAAAAAACCATGCGGGTTAGACAAATCGGGGTGGGTTAAAGGGGCAAGCGTCATGGTGTATTGCCACTTTCAAAATTTTCAAAGCCCACTGGCGGCGGCTGGTCGGGCGCGTATAAGGCCAGCACTTTGAACAGCGCGCCCATTTGGTCGGGCGCGAGCAGGCGGTTGCGGGCGGCGGTGATATTGTCGCGCTGGCCGGGCGCGGCATTTTGCAACAACACATCAAAACGCATTTGCGCCCCAAGATTTTTCAAAAAATCCGCTTGCGTGATAATCGGACTGGCCGCCAAACCCGCCGCACACCCATTAGCGGCCATTTGCGCAAAATTAACATGGGCGGTTAAATCGGCTTGGCCTGGCGCGGATAAAGGGTCAGTGGGCTGATGCTTGGTCACAGCCTGAAAGCTGTCACCCGCCATAGGGGTCGCATAGCCATAATCAATCACCAGCATCACGCCACCATGCGCGGCCAGTTGCTGCCCAAGCTGGGCGGTAATGGCGGCGGCGGCGGGGCATTGCTCTATCAGTGCGTCTGCGCTAAGCGTGCTGTAAAGGGCGGTGTCGGGTGCGTCTGCGGGCGGAGTGTCGTGCCATTCATAAACCAGCCGCCCATGCGCGTGATTGATATGCCGTTCTTGCCATTTTTCATTGTGGCGGCGAAATTGGCGAATGGGCAAAGCATCAAAAAATTCATTGGCCAAAATAATAGACGGAGCGGCGGGCAGGGTTTTAATGCTATCATGCCAAATGATTTTTTGGCCTATGTCTTTTAGGGTTTGCGCCTGATATTTTTTCAAGCGCGGGCTTATTTCCACCAGCTCAATTTGCACCGCTTGGCAAAATGCCGACACAGTTTTAGCGGCACGCAAAGCATCGCGCATTAATGTGCCACGCCCCGGGCCAAGCTCTACCAAATGAAAGGGTTGGGGTGCGCCCATGCGTTGCCACATATCCACCGCCCAAACGCCAAGCAATTCACCAAACACCTGACTGATTTCTGGCGCGGTGGTGAAATCGCCATCCACGCCAAAAGGCGTGGCGGTGGTGTAATAGCCATGCTGCGGGTCGCTGAGCGCGATGTGCATATAGCGGTCAAGCCCAATCGCGCCTTTGCGGTCAATGAGGCTGATAAGCGCGGGCAGAAGCGGCGCACTCATATTTTGCCCGTGCGCTTTTTACAGGCGACAAAAATAAATGCAATACCGAGCAGGAGCATTGGCACACAAAGCCAAAAGCCCATTGTTGTGCCGCCTGATAGAAAACCAATATGCGCGTCGGGCTGGCGGAACTGCTCTACCAATATGCGGGCGAGGCCGTAGCCGAGCAGAAACAATCCCGTGCAGAGGCCGCGCTTTTGCAAACCCGCATAGCGATGGGCGATGAGCCATAAAATGGCGAATAAGACCAGCCCTTCTAAAGCGGCTTCATAAAGCTGGCTGGGATGGCGCGGCTGGTCGCCGCCATTGGGGAAAATAATGCCCCATGGGGCTTGCGTCACGCGCCCCCATAATTCGCTATTGATAAAATTAGCAAGGCGGCCAAAAAATAATCCTATCGGCGCGACCAGTGCAATGGCATCGCCCAATGAAAAAGCAGAAATGCGATGTTTGCGGGAAAATAAAATCACCGCGACAAACACGCCAAGCAGTCCGCCATGAAAAGACATACCCCCGCGCCAAATGATAAAAATTTCCGCTGGATGGCTGAGATAATGGCTGAAATTATAAAACAGCACATAGCCGAGCCGCCCGCCAATAATCACACCAAGCGTTACCCAAAGCAGCAGGTCAGAAATTTTCTCAGCATTGGTAGGCGGTGTGCCACCCCATAAATGTTCGCGCCGCATCAAACGGACAATATAAAGCCAGCCGCCAATCAACCCAACCATATAGGCCAGCGCATACCAGCGCAAAACCAATGGCCCAATTTGAAAAATAATCGGATCTATATTGGGAAAAGGCATGAGACGAATGGGGCTGATTTGGTTGTGATATGTGTTATAATATTCGCGAAGTTTAACATTGGCACGCATTTTTGCAAAGCAGATGAAAAAATCCGATTCGACAATTTTTGACGACCTTTCCAAGCTCGCAAAAGGGGCAGGGCGTGCGGCGAGCGGCATGCGTAAGGAAGCCGCCCCGCTTATCCAAGCGCGGGTCCATGAGATTGTTAAGGAGCTGGATTTGGTGTCGCGCAAAGAATTTGACGCTTTGCGCGATAGGCTCGCCCAAACCCAAGCTGAAAATGAAAAACTCGCCGCCGCGCTGGAAAAACTGCAAAAACAGCTTAAAAACAAAGCACAAAAATAGCCGCTATTGCGCCCAAAGCCGCGCCACCCCCGCCTTAATCTCAATCCATCCACAGAGAATTGGCCTTATTGACCCCCGTTATGTGCGTTTTTACGCCCTAAAGGGTGGGAATCAGGCACACTTATCTTGTGGTTAGGTGATTCGCCAACCACAATATGTGGTGTTTTTCCGCATTTGAGCCTGATAAGGCGTAAAGCATGGGAGCGAGCAAATTATGAGCCTAAGCCAAATTCAAAATAACCCCGTTGCCGAGCATCCCATTGATGTGATTGAAACGCTGGCCAGCCACAAGGAATGGCCATTTGAGCGCGGCACCGAAGATGACATGAATCTTTGCGTAAGCGGGCGGCATTGCGATTTTCATATTGCCATAAGCTGGCGGCCTGATTTAGGCGGGCTACATATTGCGTGCGTGCTTGATGTGCGGATTCCCAAAAAGAAGCGGGCGGAAATTCACGAATTGCTCGCCCTTGTGAATGAACAATTATGGCTCGGCCATTTTGATATGTGGTCCAACGATGGGGCGATTTTATTTCGCAACACAATGATGGTTTCGGGCGAAGGTTTGAGCGAAAACCAATGCTGTGATTTGCTCAATAATGCGATTGAAAATTGCGAACGGTTTTTCCCCGCTTTCCAATATGTGATTTGGGCGGGGCATGTGGCGCGTGACGCTCTAGAAGCGTGCATGTTTGAAACCAAGGGCGAAGCCTAAACCAATGGTCAAATTTGATGGGTCTTTGCTGTTAGCGGGTGGCGGACAAATGGGCATGAGTCTGCTGAGAGGCTGGCTGGCAGGCGGGCTAGATAAAGATGCCCTTATCGTGCTAGAGCCGCGCCCATCGCCAGAATTGCAAAAGCTCAATGTGCGCCTTAACCCGCCCATAGATGAAATTGCCAAAGCCACCCCGCTGGCCAGCGTGCTGGCGGTGAAACCACAAATGGCGGCGGAAGTGCTGCCCGCTTTGGCCAAACATTTGCCGCGTGATGGTTTGGTTTTATCTATTCTGGCTGGCACAAGGCTGACCACGCTGGAAAATTTAGCCGACGGGCGGGCGGTTATTCGCGTTATGCCCAACACGCCTGCCAGTATTGGCCATGGCATGAGCGTTTTATGCGCGGGCGCGAGCGTGTCATCAGCGCATAGGGAAATGGGCGAAGGACTGATGCAGGCTGTCGGCAAAACCGTATGGCTGGATGATGAAAACCTGATGGACGCCGCCACCGCCATTTCTGGCTCAGGTCCAGCTTATGTTTTCCATCTGGTTGAAAGCATGAGCGCGGCGGGGGTCGCGCTGGGGCTGGTCGAAGAAGTGGCGGCGGATTTAGCCCGTGCCACAGTGGCGGGCGCAGGCGCGATGCTTGACCATCTGCCCCAATCGGCCCAGACTTTGCGTGAGAATGTCACCTCGCCCAATGGCACCACGGCGGCGGCTTTGGAAATTTTAGCCGACCCGAAAGGCTTGCGGGCTTTAATGCACAAAGCCAGCGAAGCGGCGGCGCAACGTTCGGCAGAATTGGCGGCGGAGTCGGAAAAGTCAGATTAACGGGTTAATGGACGGGCAGGGTGATGTCGGCACGCAAACCGCCCTGCATGCTTTCGCTTAATTGAATATCACCGCCATGACTGCGGGCAATGTCACGCGCAATGGCCAGCCCCAAACCCGTGCCGCCCGTTTCCATATTCCGCGCATCATCAAGGCGGAAAAAGGGGCGGAACACATCTTCACGATTTTCCGCCGGAATCCCCGGCCCATTATCAGAAATACTAATGGTGACGAGATTGTCACCTTCCAAAGCGGTGACGTGAACTTCCGTACCATGATTGCACGCATTATTAACCAAATTGGTAATACATCTTTTCACCGCCCGCCTTTTCGCGGCAATATGACAATTTTCTGGCACAGCCATATAAATTTTTATATCGGGCTTTCTAAATTTAGCATTGGCAGTGATTTCTTCTAAAAGATTTTTCAACGCAATGTTAGATGTGTCTTCACCTTGATAGCCCTTAGCGAAAGATAAATAATCGTCAAGCATATTTTCCATTTCCACAATATCGGATTCCAATTCTTCCACTTCGGGCGTGCGTTGCAACATGGCCAGCTGAAGTTTCAACCGCGTCAAGGGCGTGCGTAAATCATGGCTCACCCCCGCCAGCATGGTGGTGCGCTGTTCAATATGGGCTTGAATCCGGTCGCGCATTTGCATGAAAGCCGAGCTGGCACGGCGCACCTCTGACGCGCCTGCAGGCTGGAAGTCTGGCACATTTTGGCCAATGCCAAAACGCTCCGCCGCTTCGGCCAGATTTTCAATCGGGCGAATTTGGTTGCGTAAAAATATAATGGAAACGGTGAGCAGTAAAAGCGAAGTTCCCGACATCCAAACAATAAAAATATGCGAATTGGTGGCATAGACTTTATCGCGCAAAACCAAAGCGCGGATAATTTCGCCGGGCAGCTGCACGCGAACATCCACATAATTATCCATCGTGACCGTATCCACCCAATGCGGGCGGTTAATTTGCGCGGTGATTTCATTGGTCAAAGATGTATCCAGCAAGCGTAAAAAGGGCGCGGGCATTTTTTCAGGCAAAGTTTCGCCGGGCAGAAAAGCAATGCTAATATGGAAACTTTCATCGGCCAGACGGACAAGTTCATTTTCATCCGCGCCAATATCACTCATACGCATATCAATCAGCATGGCCAAATCACCAACAAGGGTAGAGGTGAGCTTGACCGTCACACTATTCCAATGGCGTTCAAGAAAAACAAAACCTGCCACAATTTGCACCACCACAACCGGCGTGATGATAATGAGCAACGAACGTGGGTAAAGCCCCGTCGGCAAATAGTTTTTCAAAAAACCAAAAAAATTAAAATGAAATCGCCGCGCCCGCATCAAAATCTCCTAATCCGTGCGTAGAATGTAACCAGCCCCGCGCACCGTTTGCAAATAAATCGGATTGCGCGGGTCAGATTCTATTTTACGGCGCAGTCGGTTTATTTGCACATCAATAGCGCGTTCTGAGATATTTTCTTGGCCTTGCGTTAAATCATCACGATGCACAATTTTGCCGCCATGGGTGGCAAAATAGCACAATAATTCATTTTCCCGCGTGGTGAGAGGGATACGCTCGCCCTCACGGGTTAGCTCGCCACGCTCTAGGATAAATTTGAACGGCCCAAAACACACCTCTTCGGGCGGCTCAATGCCTGTTTCTGGCATGGCCGCCTGACGGCGCAAGATATTTCTAATCCGCAATAGCAATTCCTGCGGCTCAAAAGGTTTGGGCAAATAATCATCCGCACCCGTTTGTAGCCCCTCAATGCGCTGGTCAACTTCGGCCAAAGCCGTGAGCAGAAGGATTGGCACACCATCATTATGGCCGCGCAAATCTTTGGTTAAATCCAAACCCGTTTCGCCAGGCATCATCACGTCCAACACAATCAGGTCAAAAACCAAATTTTTCAACTTCTCCCGCGCCTCACGCGCATCACCCGCCATGCTGGTGCGATAGCCATTTTCAGAAAGAAATTTCTGCAAAAGCTGACGGATGCGGCGGTCATCATCAACAATAAGAATATGCGCCGTGGCTTCGTCCAGTGCGTTCATGGCTTCACCCTGTCCAATATCTTGTCACGATATTCGGGATTGATGAGATGAGAGGTAAAAATTTTCCACGCTTCAAATGTTTTTGCGTCCGACATATTCAGCGCATGGGTAAAACGTTCATGCTGCGGGGTGAGCAGTGCCGATAGCAGGCGATTGCCTTTGCGGGTAAGAGTCAAAAGCCGCCTGCGGCGGTCATCTGTGCAAATGGATTGCACAACATGGCCGTCTTCAATTAGCTCATGCAAAATCCGCCCCAAACTTTGCTTGGTCACACCCAAAACGCCAAGCAATTCAGTGACAGAAATGCCAGGCATGCGCCCGATAAAATGCAAAGCGCGGTGATGGGCGCGGCCAAGATTTTGCGGTTTCAATATTGTATCCGGGTCAGCGATAAAATCGCGGTAAGCAAAAAACAGCAATTCCACCGCGCTGGTCAGCAGGGCTTGCTCATCATTCAGCGCGGCCACATTAAGCTGAGATGGCGGAATGGGCGTTTTTTTCCCATTTTGCCGCGCTGTTTTTGCCTGTGCTTTTTCTTTTACCTTTTTCACTTTACCGCCCCGCTAGAATTGTCAGCGTAAATATGTCAGCATTATTGACTTAATTTGTCTAGACTGCTAGGCATAAAGCCCGAATATCGGCAATAGTGTAGCACAATTTACCCGAATTGAGGCATGGATGAGCGTTCAAATTGACCAATTAGACGGCTTTATCTGGATGGATGGCAAGATAGTGGCCTTTCAAGATGCGCGTGTGCATATCCTCACCCATGGGCTGCATTATGCGTCTTGCGTGTTTGAAGGCCAACGCGCCTATAATGGCCAGATTTTCAAATTGGAAGAGCATACTGAACGGCTGATTTTTTCAGGCAAGGAATTGGGTTTTGATTTGCCCTATACGGCAGATGCAATCAATCAGGCGTGCCGCGAGGTTTTGCAGCTTAATAAATTAACCGATGCTTATATGCGCCCCGTCGCATGGCGCGGTGAAGAAATGGGCGTGTCGGCACAAACCACGCCGATACATGTCGCCATTGCCGCATGGGAGTGGCCGTCTTATTTTGCCCCCGAAGACCGCGCAAAGGGGATAAGGCTGGATATTGCCCGCTATCGCCGCCCATCGCCAGAAACCATTCCATGCCACGCCAAAGCGGCGGGCTTATATATGATTTGCACCTTGTCTAAACATGAAGCCGAAGCCAAAGGTTATACGGACGCCATGATGCTGGATTGGCGCGGGCGGGTCGCCGAAACAACGGGCGCGAATATGTTTTTTGTTAAAAAGGGTGAAATCCATACGCCCACGCCTGATTGTTTTTTAGATGGCATTACGCGGCGCACGGTGATTGATTTAGCCCGCGCCCGCAATATCAAAATTGTAGAACGCGCCATTATGCCTGAAGAGCTAAGCGATTTTGATGAATGTTTTATCACTGGCACGGCGGCAGAGGTAACGCCTGTTTCTGAAATTGGCGCGGATAAATTTACGCCCGCCGATGTGAGTCTTGGGCTAATGGCCGATTATGACGCGCTGGTGCGTGGGCAGGGGTGATTTTGGCTTGTTACCATTTGGCGTGCTTCAACCCTATGCGGAGATAATCATAGCCGGTATAGAGCGTCAAAACGGCGGCGAGCCAAAGCAAAGCCAGCCCAATTAAATGCGCCTGAGCCAGCACTGCCACACCCGCTGGCCCCGATAGCAAAAAGCCCAACGCAATCATTTGCACCGCAGTTTTTATTTTTGCCATAGGCGATACGGGCAGTTCAATGTTTGATTGGGTGAGATATTCGCGCAAGCCCGACACAAAAATTTCCCGCAATAAAATAATCAGCACGGCAATGATGTGCCAGCCCGAAAGAGTGTAATTGGCAATGAGCATGACCAGTACGGCGGCGACCATGAGCTTATCCGCAATCGGGTCAAGCATTTGGCCAAAAGCCGATATGTGGTGCATTTTGCGTGCCAGCCAGCCATCAAGAAAATCACTCAGCGCGGCAAGGGTGTAAAAACCCACTGCCAGCCAATAGCTGTGCGCGCCGTCAAGCTGCAAAGCTAAATAAATGGCCGCAATGAGCGCGATGCGCGACAGCGTTAATAAATTGGGCATGTTTTTCATCATTTGTTTTGCTTTTCTCGCTAACGGGATTCGTCATTGAAATAATCATATATGTCTTGGGCGATTTTTCCACTCACGCCGTCAACTTTTTCCAAATCCGCCCGTGATGCCCGCATCACCGCTTTGGCCGAGCCGAAATGCAGCATGAGTGCCTTTTTGCGCCGCGCTCCAATGCCCGGCACATTATCTAGCGGGTTGCTTCGCATCGCCTTTTGCCGCGCCGCCCGATGGCCTGTAATGGCAAAGCGGTGCGCCTCATCGCGCAATCTTTGCAGATAATAAAGCACTGGACTATTGTCAGGCAGTTTAATGACCTTGCCTTGCGGGGTGAAAAATTTCTCCTGCCCCGCATTGCGGTTCACCCCTTTCGCCACGCCAATAAGCGGGATATTATCTAGCCCCAACTCGCCCATAATTTGCGCGGCAATTTGCAAATGCCCCTTGCCGCCATCAATGAGAATTAAATCTGGCCGATTGGGGCTGTCGGTTTCTTCTTCGCGCAACATGCGGCCATAGCGGCGGGTTAAGACTTCGCGCATCATGCCATAATCATCGCCAGCAATTTTTGTATTTTTGATATTAAATTTACGATATTGATTTTTCACAAACCCTTCACGGGTGGCGACAATCATACCGCCAATTTGATGCGTGCCGTGCAAATGGCTATTGTCAAAAACTTCAATGCGCTCTGGCGGCGCGTCCATATCAAAAAGCGCACCCACCGCTTCTAGCAATTTGCGCTGGCCCGCGCTTTCACTCATCCGCCGCGCCAATGCTTCTTGTGCATTTTCTATGCCATGCGTTACCAATTCGTGCTTTTCACCGCGCTGCGGGGCGGTGACGCGCACTTTTTTGCCCAGCCGTAAACCCAGCGCATCTTCTATCAGGCGGGCTTGGGGTATTTTATGGCTGACAAGAATATGCGGGCAGGGCGGGCGGTTTTCATAAAATTGGATAATGAAAGATTCCAGCACTTCTTCTGGCGGCGTGTCGTCCCCATGCCGTGGGAAATAGGCCTTATTGCCAAGATTGGTGCCAGCGCGGAAAAAGAAAACCTGCACACAGCTTTGCCGTCCCTTTTGGGCAAGGGTGATAATATCGGCCTCTTCAACGGTGCGGGCGAAAATATCGGTTTTGGATTGCACATAGGTGAGCGCACGGATGCGGTCTCGGTAACGGGCGGCCAATTCATAATTTTCCGCCGCGCTGGCTTTTTGCATTTCTTCGGCCAGCTCCGCTTGAATTTGCGAATTCGCCCCCGATAAAAAACTTTGCGCTTGTTTGACCAGCAAAGCGTAATCATCGGGCGCAATTTCCCCCGTGCAGGGGGCGGCACAACGTTTGATTTGATAAAGCATACATGGGCGGCGGCGGGCATTGTAAAAACTATCCGTGCAAGAGCGCAACAAAAATGCTTTTTGCAAAGTATTGAGTGTTTTATTCACCGCGCTCACAGAAGCAAATGGCCCAAAATAATCGCCTTTGCGTTTTTGCGCCCCGCGATGTTTGGTCAGTTGCGGCACAGCATGGTCATGGGCGAGGAGAATATAGGGCAGGCTTTTATCATCGCGCAGCAAAACATTAAAACGCGGCTGAAATTTGCGAATGAGATTGGCTTCCAATAAAAGCGCGTCGGCTTCCGTGCGGGTGCGGATGAATTCCATATTTTGCGTTAAATTTATCATGCTGGCAATGCGGTTAGAATGACCGCTAAGCCGCGTATAGCTGGCCACGCGGGCTTTGAGATTACGCGCCTTGCCGATATAAAGCGGCGCGTCATCTGCGCCCAACATGCGATAAACGCCAGACGCGGCGGGCAGGGTTTTGGCTTTGGCTTTAATTAAAGCCACGCCGTGCAGGGGCGGGGTGTCGCTATGGTCTTTTGTGTCTGTCATCTTGTCGCCAGTATAGATTTGCCCGCCACTTTGTGCATGTCATTTGGTGTGATGAGAAGCGAAAATAAGCAAAAGGTGACGGGGGTGATGGCCGCCAAAACTGTGGATAAGCCTGTGCAGAAAAACCGTGTTTTTGCGGCAAGTATCTGTTTTTATTGGCGCGGGCGCGTTTTGCCCAATTTTTAAGCAATTATGTAAGCCTTTGATATGATAGGAGAAATAAAATCAGGTGGGATAAATACCACGCCGATAAGGGGGATTTGTGCAATTATGGGGTCAGGGCAAGGGGTATGTGATTAACTCTGCTCTTTGGGAAAAGGCTTTGTTTTCTGCACCTTACATTATGCGGGGTATTATTTGGGCTGGGGCTGGAAACGCTCAATTTCCACGCCAACACTTTCGGCGGCGGCCAGCGCGTCAGGTTTTTCCACCCGCACCCATATACTGGCAATGCGGGTATCCTCAAGACACAAGGCGGCGATTTTTTCAGCCAGCGTTTCCACCAATTCAATATGCCCCTGCGCGAGCAAAGCACGGATTTTTTCGCAAATGGTTTCATAACACACCGCATCATTGAGCGTGTTGATATGCGTTTGGTGTTGCGCGTCAAGGGTGAGCGTAATGGATAGGATAATGTTTTGTTGTTTGGTTTTTTCATGCGGATGCACACCAATAGAGGCGGGCAAAGTTAAATTGCGAATGAAAACCTGCATCCGTCCTTCAGTCACATGGATATTTTGTGTAAAAATTTTATTCATTCTTTCACTTGTGTCACATCAGGGGTTTGCCATGCTAAATGCTGGCCACCATCTAGGGCAATCATCTCACCCGTCATGGCGCGGGTGGTGAGAATATAACGCACACCGTCTAAAATATCATCTGGTGTCGCGCCATGCCCTAAAGGAACGAGCGATGCTTGTCGGTCAAAACCCGCTTGGCTTTGCCGCGCATTAGGCAAAGTCGGCCCGGGCGCAATGGCATTAACGCGGATATTTTGTGCCGCCAATGCCATAGCATAGGTTTGCGTGAGCGTCCATAAACCTGTTTTGGAAACCGTATAGCTGATAAAATCCGGCGTGAGGCGGTGCACACGTTGGTCAATAATGTTAATAATATGCCCGCCCTTTTTTGCGTGCTGGGCAAAAGCCGTCATCAGCAAAGCTGGTGCGCGTAAATTAACATTAAGATGCGCGTCCCAGTTTTTTGCCGTGAGATTATGGACGTCATCGCGCTCAAAGATAGAGGCATTATTGATAAGCCCTGACGGCGCACCCATTTTTGCCACCACTTGCGTCACAAGCGTGCCAGCCGCTTCGGCATCGGCCAAATCGGCCTGAAAACAAGCGGCTGTGCCGCCCGCGGTGTTTATTTCGTCCATTAAGGCTTTGGCTTCGGTCTTGGCGGTGGCGTAGTGAATGGCCACGCCCCAACCATCACTGGCCAGTCCCTGTGCGATATGGCGGCCAATGCGTTTACC
This sequence comes from Parvibaculaceae bacterium, assembly GCA_965219965.1. Taxonomy (GTDB): domain Bacteria; phylum Pseudomonadota; class Alphaproteobacteria; order RS24; family RS24. The sequence continues at coordinate 842,538 of OZ244796.1, read as the reverse complement.
CCCGCCCGTTATCAAAATTATTTTGCTCATTATTATCTCGCTATTGAGTCATAGCAATTTTAGCCGTGAGAGGGGAGTCAAATGAGGCGCGTTGGCGGGCTTTTTGCTTTTTATTTCGTTCCGCCTCGGCTAGGCTTTGCCAGAAAGAGCCGAAAGGAAAAAAATGCCAAACACAAAACCCGCCGCGCACCCATTTGCGCCCGATGATATTGAGGTTGAAGTGAGCCTTGAAAGTCGTTCGCCTTTCGGGCAGGCATTGGGGATTTATTATATTGGTTTTAGCAAAAATAAATTTTTCTCTGGCATGGTGCAAAAGGACAGACTGCTCGGCAATAAAAAATATGGCATTTTGCACGGCGGTGCTATCACCACAATGATTGATGAAACTTCCGGACTTGCGTGCCGATTGGTTTCAAACCCCGACAGCATTACGGCTACGATTGATTTGCGTGTAGATTATATGCGCCCCGCCAATAGAGATGAGGATTTGTTTTGTGTCGGCGAATGTTACCGAATGACAAAGCGGGTGTGCTTTACCCGTGCCATTGTTTATCAAAATAATTTAGACCGCCCCGTGGCGCATGGCGTTGGTTCTTTTATGATTGGGGCTTATGATAAACGCCCCTTTGATAAAGGCACGCTGGCCAGTCTGGTGCATAATTATCGGGAGCAAAATAAATGACCGCCGCGCTTGCCCAATTTGATAAAACTTTAACCGCCTTGCTCAAAGATATTGCTTTTACGGATTTTATGGGCGTTGAAGTTGAAGCCGTCCAGCCCGATTTGATTTTGCGTTTGCCCGCTTCCAAAACATTGCTCGGCAATGCCGAAGTGGACGGCATACATGGCGGCGCATTGGCCAGCCTCATGGAAACCGCCGCCATTTTAGCCGCCGCCCAAGCGTATATGCTGGCGCATGACCTCAAGCCAGAAATAGAGGCTTTTTATACCAATATCCCCGTGCCTTTGAACATAACCACGCAATATTTGCGCCCGTGCAACACCAAAACCACCTATGCGGCGGCGGAAGTTTTGAAATTTGGCCGTCGGTCAACCACTGTTGCCTGTAAGCTATGGCAAGACGAAAAAAGCAAACCCTGCGCCGCCATGACCGCGATTTTAATGTCCGTGCCGCAAAAAGTCACAGTTTGAAACAAGTATAGGCGGCGCGGCGATTTTATTTCACAAAACACCCAAATTTCTGCTAATCTGACCATAGTTAGTTGAGTAGGGTGAGTATGCGTTACGCAAATCTTTTAAGCGAGGTTGGTCTCCAGCATCGTGAAATCAGTTACAATTTATTAACCCCAAAACCGATTGAGGGTGATGACACATCTTTGCGGCCACGCCGTATTAAGGTTACGCCACGCCGTGCGCTGTCGCTTTTGCTACCTTATTCGGGCATTCGTATGATGGAGCAGATAAAATCCGTCGTGCCATTGGCGGCTTATTTATGTTTGTTCCAACTTCTTATTTTGCGCCAGCCCGTTGATGAAGCCATGAATCTCGCCATTGGATTAGGCGCGGTGATTTTAGGGCTGGCGATTTTTATGGAAGGGTTAAGTGTTGGGCTTATGCCGTTCGGCACATTGATTGGCGACCGCCTGCCGAAAAAAGCGTCCACGGGTTTGGTGCTTATTATTATTGCCATTTTAGGCGTTGGCGTGACTTTTGCCGAACCTGCCATTGGTGCGTTGCAGGCTTTTGGCGCGTCGGTGAACCCTGTGCGCGCGCCTTATTTATATGAGCTACTGAATAATCGCACAATGGAGCTTGTTTTGCTGGTCGGCGCGGGGGTGGGGCTGTCGGCTGTGCTTGGCACGGTACGGTTTTTATATGGCTGGTCGCTCAAGCCGCTTATTTTCGCCGCGCTTGTGCCGATATTATTGCTCACCGTTTATTTTTGGCAAGATGAAGATTTGCGCGTGCTGCTCGGCTTGGCTTGGGATTGCGGCGCGGTGACAACGGGCCCTGTAACTGTGCCGCTTGTTTTATCGCTCGGCATTGGCATTGCCTCTGCGGCGGGCAAGGGGGATAGTTCTTTATCTGGCTTCGGCGTGGTCACGCTTGCGTCGCTTTTGCCCATTGCGGCGGTTTTGCTTTTATCGCTTTATGTGGCGGGACAAATTTCACCGCAAGAAATTATCGCCCAAGCCACGCAATCCATTGCATCTGGCACAGCCACGCCAAGCCTATGGACACAAACGCCCTTAGTTGAAATTGTCACGGGCGTGCAAGCCATTTTGCCTTTGGTGATTTTTTTATTGCTGATTTTGCATGTGGTGCTGCGTTCAAAAATCCCCAATCGGCTGATTACTTTTTACGGGCTGGTGCTTTCGGTTTTGGGCATGTGTTTGTTTAATATCGGACTGACTTATGGGCTGGGCGCGATTGGGGTGCAAACGGGCGCGTCTCTGCCAGCGGCTTTTATGCAGCTTGAGCAAATGCACGCTTCGCCCATTTATAGCCGCTTTTTGGGGCTGATGATTATTATTGGCTTTGCGTGGGTTTTGGGTTTTGGCGCGACACTGGCCGAACCCGCGCTTAACACGCTGGGGCAGACAGTGCAAAATCTCACCAATGGCGCGTTCAAAAAATCAATGCTGATGTATAGCGTATCATGCGGCGTTGCGTGCGGCATTGCGCTGGGCGTGGCAAAAATTGTTTTTGTTTTAGATTTAGCCACCATGCTTATCCCGCTTTACGGCATTGCTTTGCTGTTAACATTATTTTCTAGCGAAGCCTTTGTGAATGTCGCATGGGATAGTGCGGGCGTTACCACTGGCCCGATAACTGTGCCGCTTGTGCTGGCCATGGGGCTGGGGCTGGGCGATGCCGTTTCTGCGGTGGAAGGCTTTGGCATTTTGTCTATGGCTTCTATTGGCCCGATTATTGCCGTTTTAAGCATGGGGTTATTTATTCAATTCAAACAAAAAACCGTAGCGGCTTATCAGGCCGGAAGTGGTGCGGCGCGTAGATAGGCAGGAGTTGTGCAATGAGTAAAAGACAAATTACCTATTTAACCGATGTGTATTTAATTAATTGCGTTATCCAACAAGGGCGGGCGGATAAGGTGGTTAAAGCGGCGCAAAATGTCGGCGCGCAAGGTGCGATTGTGCAATATGCACGCGGCACAGGCATACGCGAGCGCATGGGGCTGATGGGCGTAACCATTGATGAGCAAAAAGAAGTGGTGCGGATTATTGTATCGGCTGAACAGGCCGATAGGGTGTTTGAGTCTATGTATCTGGCCGGTGAGCTAGACAAGCCGGGCATGGGCATTATGTGCATGTTCGCGCTTGACCGCGTGGCCACTTATATTCCCGAATATGTGCTGGAGCGCATTGCCAAAGATTTATCCAAAGGCAGCGCGGCATGAAGAAGATGGTTGAAATTCACGGCCATTTCAAAAAAGGACTGGCCGAAAAACTCGCCGAAAAATTAAACGGCTATGAAAATATCCACGCCTTGACGGTTGAAGCAGGGCGGGCGGGGGATTTATTTGATTTTAATGAATTCGGCGCGGCCAGTGAGGTGGATATTGTTTCTTTAATGGTGGATGCCGATATGGCCGAGCAGGTTTTTGCCGATGTTTATGAATTGGCGGGTCTGCACGAGCAACGCAATGGCATGTTGTGCATGACCAAGCCGACCTTGCATAGCTCTTTAGCGTGACAATTCGTAAAGCGCAATGGCGGCGGCGGTGGCAACATTCAAACAAGCAAAAGGCGCGTCTTGGGGCGTGTTATGCGGCAGGCGGACAAGCTGGGCGCAATTTTCGCGGGTTAAACGGCGCAAGCCTTTGCCCTCTGCCCCCAAAACCAATGCCATGGGGTTTGGGGCGGGGGGCGTGGCCAGAAAATCGGCTAAAAGACTTTCCCCCGCCTCGTCTAACCCAAGCGTGGTATAGCCGCTTTCAGCCAGATGCGCCAAACAGCGTGCCAAATTGGCCACAGGCACAAAAGGCACATGCTCCACCGCGCCAGATGCGGTTTTGGCCAATGCCCCATCGCTGGGCGGGGCATTGCGGCGGGTGACAATCACGCCGCCCGCGCCAAATACCGCCGCCGCCCGCATAATTGCGCCGATATTCCGTGGGTCGGTGATTTTATCCAAAACCAGCAGGGTTTTGCCGCTGGCCATGACCGCGTCCAGTGTGACTTCTGGTAAAGCATGGGCGCGTAAGGCCACGCCTTGATGCACCGTATCGGCGCGAAACAAGCGGCTGAGCTTTTCAGACGCGGTGGGGGTGATTTTAAGCGGGGCAAAGCCGTTCTTAGCGCGGATTTCCAGCGTATCGGCCAACTCTTTCAGGGCATTTTGCGTCGCCTGTAGCTCAATCAAGGTACGTTCGGGGTTGGTCAACGCCGCCCGCACTGCATGAATCCCAAACAGCAAATGCGCCTCAACCCCTTTGTGAAAGGGGCTTTTGTGCTTATGAGACGGATTTTCACCCCGTCCCCGTTTTGAATGCTTGCGCTTCGCCATGCCAGTGCTTATAAGGTTCAAACAAAATTTGTGCAAATTATCTTATGGGAAGGCTTTACGTCATTTTCTCCATAGGGTGTTTTTCGCTTTTTGTGCTTAAAATGCTTGACAGATGGGGGGTTAGCGTCAATAACCCACTCTGTTCGGCACGGTCGGGGCATTGTTCCGAAACCTGACAAATGCGGCACCCTTAGGAGGGATGCCCGAGTGGCTAAAGGGGACGGGCTGTAAACCCGTTGGCTATGCCTACGTTGGTTCGAATCCAACTCCCTCCACCACGTTGCATTTGCACGGGTGTTGGGATGGTTCTTCAGAGCAGGTTTAACCTGCGGGTGTAGCTCAATGGTAGAGCAACAGCCTTCCAAGCTGAAGATGAGGGTTCGATTCCCTTCACCCGCTCCATATTGGGAGCAAGTTAATTGCAAAGGCTCTGCGGAAGAGCCGATTGAAAAATAGGATGACGATATGTCAAAGGAAAAGTTTGAGCGGACTAAGCCGCATTGCAATATAGGCACGATAGGTCATGTTGATCATGGTAAGACGACGTTGACGGCGGCGATTACGAAAGTTCTGTCGGAAGGCGGCGGAGCTGAGTTTTCAGATTATGCTGATATTGATAAAGCCCCTGAGGAAAAGGCGCGTGGGATTACGATTTCTACGGCTCATGTTGAATATGAAACCAAAGACCGCCACTATGCCCATGTGGACTGTCCGGGCCATGCGGATTATGTGAAGAACATGATTACAGGCGCGGCGCAAATGGACGGGGCTATTCTGGTGGTTAATGCCGCCGATGGGCCCATGCCGCAAACGCGGGAGCATATTTTGCTTGCCCGTCAGGTGGGCGTGCCAGCTTTGGTGGTGTTTATGAATAAGGTTGACCAAGTTGATGATAATGAACTGCTTGATTTGGTTGAAATGGAAATCCGCGAATTGCTGTCTTCTTATGAATTCCCTGGCGATGATATACCGATTATTAAAGGCTCAGCTCTGGCGGCTCTAGAAGGGCGCGATGATGAAATTGGCCGTGAGGCCATTATGAAGTTGATGGAAGCGGTGGATTCTTATATCCCACAGCCGGAACGGCCTAAAGACCAGCCTTTCTTAATGCCAATTGAAGATGTGTTCTCTATTTCGGGGCGCGGCACAGTGGTGACGGGTCGTGTGGAGCGCGGGGTTATTAATGTGGGCGAAGAGATAGAGATTGTCGGCATTAAGGATACGCAAAAGACCACCTGCACGGGTGTTGAGATGTTTCGCAAGCTGCTGGATAGTGGTGAAGCGGGCGATAATGTCGGTGTCTTGCTACGTGGCACCAAGCGTGAAGAGGTGGAGCGTGGCCAAGTGCTGTGTCATCCGGCTTCTATCACGCCGCATACGAAGTTTAAGGCTGAGGCTTATATCCTCACGAAGGAAGAGGGTGGGCGTCATACGCCGTTCTTTACCAATTATCGGCCTCAGTTTTATTTTCGCACGACGGATGTGACGGGTGTTTGCCAGTTGCCTAAGGGTACGGAAATGGTGATGCCGGGCGATAATATTGAGATGGAAGTTGAATTGATTGTGCCGATTGCGATGGAAGAAAAGCTGCGCTTTGCTATCCGCGAAGGTGGCCGCACCGTCGGTGCCGGCGTCGTATCAGCAATCATTGAATAGGATAGGCTATTGCCGCGTGCCGGTTCTGCTTTAGGAGTGTAGCTCAACTGGTAGAGCACCGGTCTCCAAAACCGGGGGTTGGGGGTTCAAGTCCCTCCACTCCTGCCAGACAGAGACCCGCCAGTTAGAGATGTGAGCTTTGGAATTGAGAGTCAGATATGTCAAACCCGTTGAAATTTGTCCAAGAAGTCCGCAATGAAGTGAGCAAAGTCACTTGGCCGACACGGCAAGAAACAATGGTAACAACCATTATGGTTTTTATTTTGGCGGCTTTGGCTTCTATTTTCTTTCTGCTCGCTGACCAAGTATTTAGTTTTGCCGTGAGCTTTTTGCCGGGCATTGGCCAGTAGCGCGATTGGAGTGTAAGCAATGCATAAATGGTACATTGTTCATACCTATTCCAATTTTGAGCAAAAAGTTGCCGCCGCTATTCAAGAGCAGGCACGACAAAAGGGGCTTGAGGGTTGTTTTGAGGAAATTCTCGTGCCGACTGAGGAGGTTGTAGAATTGCGCCGTGGGCGGCGCGTTAATGCGGAGCGTAAATTTTTCCCCGGCTATGTGCTGGTGAAAATGGATATGTCGGATGAGGTTTATCATATGGTTAAAAATACGCCCAAAGTGACGGGGTTTTTGGGGGCGGAAAATCGCCCAACACCTATCCCCCAGCGCGAAGTGGATCGTATTTTGAACCAAGTGCAAGAAGGCGTGGAACGTCCCAAGCCTTCAGTTATTTTTGAAGTGGGTGAGCAAATTCGCGTGAGCGATGGCCCGTTTGCTTCATTTAACGGCCTTGTTGAAGAAGTGGATGAAGAGCGCGCACGGTTAAAGGTCACAGTCTCTATTTTTGGCCGCGCAACGCCTGTTGAGTTGGAATATGGTCAGGTTGAAAAACTCTGACTTGCAAATTTGCGGAAGGCATGGTGCCGCACCGCAACCATAATCGTTTGAGTTGAAAGGAACGAGAGATGGCAAAGGAAATTGAAGGTTATTTGAAAATGCAAGTGCCAGCTGGTGCTGCTAATCCATCGCCCCCCATTGGCCCTGCTTTGGGCCAGCGCGGGCTGAATATTATGGATTTCTGCAAAGCATTTAACGCCCAAACGCAGGAAATGGAAAAGAATATGCCCATTCCGACCATTGTGACGATTTATGAAGATAAGTCGTTCACTTTTGTTATTAAAACGCCGCCTGCGTCTTATTATTTGAAAAAAGCCGCCAAGCTGGCCAAAGGTGGTGCGACACCAGGTCGGGAAGTGGCGGGTTCTGTCACCATGAAGCAATGCCGCGAAATTGCCGAGCAGAAACTGAAAGATTTGAACACGAATGATCTTGATGAAGCGCAAAAAATGATTGCGGGTTCAGCACGCTCTATGGGTTTGGAAGTGAGGAGTTAGGCATGGCTAAAGCAAAACGCATCACCACCGCCCGCGAAGGCATTGACCCGAAAAAACTTTACACGGTTGAAGAAGCCGTCAAGCTGGTCAAAGAACGCGCCACGGCCAAATTTGACGAAACCATTGAACTGGCCATTAATTTGGGCATTGACCCACGCCATGCCGACCAAATGGTGCGCGGCGTGGTTGAGCTGCCCAATGGCACAGGCCGCACAGTGCGCGTCGGCGTTTTTGCCAAAGACGCTAAGGCCGAAGAAGCCAAAAAGGCAGGTGCCGATGTGGTCGGGGCAGAAGATTTGGTTGAAACCGTGCAGGGCGGCAAAATTGATTTTGACCGCTGTATCGCCACGCCCGATATGATGCCCCTAGTTGGCCGTTTGGGCAAAGTGCTTGGCCCGCGTAATTTAATGCCCAATCCAAAAATCGGCACGGTGACAAATGATGTGGCCGAAGCCGTGCGTGCCGCTAAAGGCGGGGCGGTTGAGTTTCGCGTGGAAAAAGCGGGCATTGTCCATGCTGGTATTGGCAAAGCCAGTTTTTCTGAAGAGCAAATTTCAGGCAATGTAAAAGCCTTTTTGCAAGCTGTGCAAAAATCGCGCCCCTCTGGTGCGAAAGGCACGTTTATTAAGCGCATCGCTGTGAGTTCTACTATGGGTCCAGGGGTGAAAATTGATGTAGCGGGCGCGACGAGTGCGGCTGGCGCGGCCAGTGCGACTGGCGGCGCGGCGCGTGCGGCGCGTGCGTAGAGAATTTTGTCGCGCCTTTATGTAAGGGCGCGGCGGAATACCTGTTTTAGCTTATGCTAAGGCGGGTCTGTCCAAGACTTCGGGTGTAACCCATAGGTTGCTTAATTCCCCGAATAGACGGGTGACAAGTTTTAGCCGATATATCGGCGGGGCTGAACCCGGGACAAGAGTGTCATTTATTTCTAATAGAAATGAATGACGAAACTGAACCGGCGGCAGGGAATAATCCCTAAAGCCCCTAAGTGTGCAAGGGTTGCACACATGGAGAGAGAAAGTGGATAGAGCGACAAAAGAACAGCTCGTGGAACAATTTGGCGGCGTCTTTGCAGATGCTGGCGTTGTTGTTGTCACCCACTATGCCGGTCTTACGGTGCCGCAAATGGAAGATTTGCGTAGCCGTATGGCAGAGGTTGGCGGCACGGTTAAAGTGACCAAAAACCGTCTGGTTAAACGCGCTCTCGCAGGAACATCTGCTGAAAGTCTAACGACGCTTTTCAACGGCCCGACCGCTATTGCTTATTCGCAAGATCCGGTCGCCGCCCCGAAAATCGCCGCCGACTTCGCCAAGGATAATAAAGACCTTATTTTGCTTGGCGGCATTATGGGTGAAACCATATTAGATGAAGTAGCTGTTAAAAATCTCGCCTCACTGCCATCACTTGACGCCTTGCGCGGCCAGCTGATTGGCTTAGTGCAAGCACCCGCCACGAAACTGGCTGGTGTGGCACAAGCCCCTGCCGGACAACTGGCACGGGTCGTAGGCGCGTATGCTGCGAAAGACAAAGCGGCCTAAAGCCGCAAGACTGGCTCATTTTAACTTTGGAGTGAAAAAAATGGCTGATATTGAGAAAATTGCCGAAGAACTTTCAGGCCTAACAGTGCTTGAAGCTGCCGAATTAGCAACATTGCTAGAAGATAAATGGGGCGTGTCGGCAGCCGCACCCGTCGCTGTTGCGGCGGCTGCTCCAGCTGGCGGTGAAGCTGCTGCTGAGGAAAAAGACAGCTTTACTGTTGTTCTGGCCGCCGCAGGCGACCAGAAAATTAATGTCATCAAAGAGGTTCGCACCATTACAGGTCTTGGCTTGAAAGAAGCCAAAGACATTGTTGAAGGCGCACCAAAGGATCTTAAAGAAGACGTGCCGACCGCCGAAGCAAACGAGATGAAAGAAAAGCTCGAAGCTGCTGGCGCGACTGTTGAGCTGAAATAGTTCAAATGCGTGATTGGGGATAGGGCATGCGCCCTATTCCCCTTTTCCTCTCCGAAGGGTGGGGGAAAAGTATTTCAAAACCTTTCATATTTGAGGAAGCGCACAAGGAAACCCAATCATGTCGCAAGCCTATGCAGGTCGTAAGCGTATCCGTCGGTCATTTGGCCGTATCCCGCAAGTTGTGGAGATGCCCAATCTGATTGAGGTACAAAAATATTCCTATGACCAGTTTTTGCAAATGGTCGCCTCCGCAGAGGGTCGCCAAGAGCAAGGACTGCAAGCCGTTTTTAAGTCAGTCTTCCCGATTGAGGATTTTGCTGGCGCGTCACGGCTGGAATTTGTGGATTATGAATTTGAAGCCCCTAAATATGATGTTGAAGAATGTCAGCAAAGGGGCATGACTTTCGCCGCACCCTTAAAGGTGACATTGCGGCTGGTCGTTTATGATGTGGACGAAGAAACGGGCGCGAAATCAGTTAAGGATATTAAGGAGCAGGACGTCTATATGGGCGACTTGCCCCTGATGACAACCAAAGGCACATTTGTTGTGAATGGCACCGAGCGCGTGATTGTTTCGCAAATGCACCGCAGTCCGGGCGTGTTTTTTGACCATGACCGTGGCAAAACCCATGCCTCTGGCAAGCTACTTTTTTCAGCGCGGATTATTCCCTATCGCGGCTCATGGCTGGATTTTGAATTTGACGCTAAAGATATTTTGCATGTCCGCATTGACCGCCGCCGCAAATTGCCCGCAACAACAATTTTGCACGCGCTGGGCTTTGATGATGAAGAAATTCTTGACCTTTACTATGACCGCGTGAGCTTTAAGCGTAAGGGCGAGCAATGGGTGATGCCTTTTGTCGCCAATGCACGGCGCGGCACAAAGCCCGCTTATGATTTGGTAGATGCCAGAACGGGCAAAGTGATGGTTGAAGCGGGGCGCAAAATCACCCCGCGTCTGGCCAATAAGCTGGCCGAAGAAGGGCTGGAAAATCTGCTGGTCGGCAATGAAGAGCTTATCGGCTGCTTCTTGGCAGAAGAGATTGTCAATTTGGAAACGGGCGAAATTTACGCCGAAGCGGGTGATGAAATCACCGAAGAGCTTATCAATTTGCTGGTTGATAATGGCTATAATGAAATTTTCACATTGAATACAGACCCCGTTAATCGTGGCCCTTTTATTCGCAATACTTTGGCGGTGGATAAATCTTCTGACCGACTAACGGCTTTGGAAGAAATTTATCGGGTCATGCGTCCGGGCGAGCCGCCTACGGAAGAAACAGCCACCGCGCTTTTTGAAAGCCTGTTTTTTGACAAGGAGCGTTATGATTTAAGCGCGGTCGGGCGGGTGAAAATGAATATCCGCATGAATTTGGATTGCCCCGATGACGTGCGCGTGCTGCGCCGCGATGATATTGTGGCCGTTATCCGCACGCTGGTTAATTTGCGCGATGGGAAGGGCGATATTGACGATATTGACAATCTCGGCAATCGCCGCGTACGCTCTGTGGGCGAGCTGATGGAAAATCAATATCGCGTCGGCCTGCTACGGATGGAACGCGCCATTAAGGAGCGTATGAGTTCGGTGGATATTGATACGGTCATGCCGCAGGATTTAATCAATGCCAAACCTGCCGCCGCCGCTGTGCGTGAGTTTTTCGGCTCGTCACAGCTATCGCAATTTATGGATCAAACCAATCCGCTTTCAGAGATTACCCATAAAAGGCGGCTATCGGCACTCGGCCCGGGCGGGCTAACGCGTGAACGGGCGGGCTTTGAAGTGCGCGATGTGCATCCAACCCATTATGGGCGGATTTGCCCGATTGAAACGCCAGAAGGCCCGAATATCGGTCTGATTAACTCGCTGGCCACTTTCGCCCGCGTCAATAAATATGGCTTTATTGAAAGCCCCTACCGCAAAGTGGTGAATGGCAAGGTGACGAATGAGGTGATTTATCTTTCTGCTATGGAAGAAGCCCGTTACCGCGTGGCGCAAGCGACCATTGGCGTAGATGATAAGGGCAATCTCACCGATGAGCTTATTAACTGCCGTATCAATGGCGATTTTGAAATGGTCGGCCCCGAAGCGGTTGACTTGCTAGATGTATCGCCCAAGCAAATTGTTTCAGTGGCGGCGGCTTTGATTCCATTTTTGGAAAATGACGATGCCAACCGTGCTTTGATGGGTTCTAATATGATGCGCCAAGCTGTGCCGCTTTTGCGTGCTGACGCACCGCTTGTTGGCACAGGCATGGAGGAAATTGTCGCCCGTGATTCCGGTGCAGCTGTTACCGCACGGCGCACAGGTGTGGTTGACCAAGTAGATGCCACGCGGATTGTTATTCGCGCCACGCAAGATTTAGATGCGTCAAAATCAGGCGTGGATATTTACAATTTGCAAAAATTCCAACGCTCTAATCAATCCACCTGCATTAACCAACGCCCCCTTGTGCGCGTCGGCGACAGTGTGCAGGCGGGCGATGTGGTGGCCGATGGCCCGTCCACAGAATTGGGCGAATTGGCTTTGGGGCGCAATGTGCTGGTCGCCTTTATGCCGTGGAATGGCTATAATTTTGAGGACTCTATTTTGATTTCTGAGCGCATTGTCCGTGATGATGTGTTCACTTCAGTGCATATTGAAGAATTTGAAGTGATGTCACGCGACACCAAGCTGGGGCCAGAAGAAATTACCCGAGATATTCCTAATGTCGGCGAAGATGCGCTCCGCAATTTAGATGAAGCGGGTATTGTTTATATTGGCTCTGAGGTTAGCCCGGGTGATATTTTGGTCGGCAAAATCACGCCTAAGGGTGAAAGCCCAATGACGCCAGAAGAAAAATTGCTGCGCGCCATTTTCGGTGAAAAAGCCTCCGATGTGCGCGATACGTCACTGAAATTGCCGCCTGGAACAGTGGGCACAGTGGTGGAAGTGCGGGTTTTCAATCGCCATGGCATTGATAAGGATGAACGCGCTATGTCCATTGAGCGTGAGGAAGTTGAAGCATTGGCCAAAGACCACGATGATGAGCTGTCTATTTTGGAACGCAATGTTTATGAACGGCTCGGCGATTTGCTGACGGGCAAGCACGTCATTTCAGGCCCGAAAGGCGTGGTGGCCGATTCTGTTTTGACTGAAATTATATTGAAAGATTTGCCGCGTTCGCAATGGTGGCAAATCGCGCTTAAAAATGACAAAGCCATGGCCGAAGTGGAAGCTCTGAAAAAGCAATTTGACGACAGCCGTGACGCGCTGAAAATGCGTTTTGAAGATAAGGTTGATAAACTTCATCGCGGTGATGAATTGCCGCCGGGCGTGATGAAAATGGTGAAGGTTTATGTCGCGGTTAAGCGTAAGCTCCAGCCGGGCGATAAAATGGCGGGCCGCCATGGGAATAAGGGCGTTATTAGCCGCATTTTGCCGGTTGAAGATATGCCCTATTTGGCCGATGGCCAGCCCGTAGATATTGTGCTGAACCCGCTGGGCGTGCCAAGCCGTATGAATGTCGGCCAGATTTTGGAAACCCATCTCGGCTGGGCCAGCGCAGGGCTGGGCAAGCAGGTGAGTGAAGCTATTGCCGCTTATGAACGCGATGGCAATGCACAAACCATTAAAGCCAAGCTCAATGATATTTACCCCTCCGATGCAGCGGTTAAGCGCATGTCAGATGGCGAAGCGGTGGAAATGAGCTATACGCTCCGCAATGGCGTGCCAATGGCAACACCCGTTTTTGACGGCGCACGCGAAACCGATATTGTGGACGCACTATCAGGGGCGGGGATTGACTCTTCGGGGCAGGTGACACTGCATGATGGGCGCACGGGTGAGGTTTTTGATAGGCAAGTGACGGTTGGCTATATTTATATGCTCAAACTGCATCATTTGGTTGATGATAAAATCCACGCCCGTTCCATTGGCCCTTATTCGCTGGTCACGCAACAGCCGCTTGGCGGCAAGGCGCAATTTGGCGGCCAGCGTTTCGGCGAAATGGAAGTTTGGGCATTGGAAGCCTATGGCGCGGCTTACACATTGCAGGAAATGCTGACGGTAAAATCCGACGATGTGGCTGGACGGACAAAGGTTTATGAAGCCATTGTCAAAGGCGATGACGCATTTGAAGCAGGTATTCCAGAAAGTTTCAACGTGCTGGTGAAAGAAATTCGCTCACTAGGCTTAAATGTTGAACTGGCGGAAGGCACGAAAAATAATGTGGAAAACACAGAAAGTTGAGTTTGAAATGAGATTGATAAGGAGAACGACCCGATGAACCAAGAGGTCATGAACGTTTTCAACCCGCAAGGGCCGACACAGACTTTTGATAGGATTCGCATTTCCATTGCGAGTCCAGAAAAGATTCTGTCTTGGTCTTATGGCGAAATTAAAAAGCCTGAAACCATTAACTACCGCACCTTTAAGCCAGAGCGTGATGGGCTGTTTTGTGCGCGGATTTTCGGCCCGATAAAGGATTATGAATGTCTGTGCGGCAAATATAAGCGCATGAAATATAAAGGCATTATCTGCGAAAAATGCGGCGTGGAAGTGACGCTCACCAAAGTGCGGCGTGAGCGCATGGGGCATATTGAACTGGCCGCACCGGTCGCGCACATTTGGTTTTTGAAATCCCTGCCCAGCCGTATTGGTTTATTGCTGGATATGACGCTGAAAGATTTGGAACGGGTGCTGTATTTTGAAAATTTCATCGTGCTTGACCCCATGCTGACCGCTTTGCAAAAAGGCCAGCTGCTGACGGAAGATGAATATTATCAAGCCCAAGATGATTTTGGCGATGACGCTTTTGTCGCGGGCATTGGTGCTGAAGCAATACGCACCATGCTGGCCGAAATTAATTTGGAAGAATTAGCCGACCAGTTAAAGCTGGAAATTGCCGAAGCCACAACCGAATTAAAGCCGAAAAAATTGGCCAAACGGTTGAAAGTGGTGCAAGCCTTTATCCGTTCTGGCAATCGGCCTGAATGGATGGTGATGACGGTCGTCCCCGTCATTCCGCCCGAATTGCGCCCGCTTGTGCCGCTAGATGGCGGGCGGTTTGCCACTTCCGATTTGAATGATTTATATCGCCGCGTCATTAACCGCAATAATCGCCTCAAACGGCTGATTGAATTGCGCGCCCCCGATATTATTGTCCGCAATGAAAAGCGCATGTTGCAGGAATCCGTGGACGCACTATTTGATAATGGCCGCCGTGGGCGGGTGATTACGGGCGCGAATAAGCGACCGCTAAAATCTCTGTCGGATATGCTCAAAGGCAAGCAGGGGCGTTTTAGGCAAAACCTGCTCGGCAAAAGGGTGGATTATTCAGGCCGTTCGGTGATTGTGGTCGGCCCTGAGCTGAAATTGCATCAATGCGGCCTGCCAAAGAAAATGGCATTGGAGCTGTTCAAGCCTTTTATTTATTCACGGCTGGAAGCCAAGGGGCTGTCTTCAACCGTTAAGCAGTCTAAGAAAATGGTGGAAAAAGCCCGTCCCGAAGTGTGGGATATTTTAGACGAAGTTATCCGCGAGCATCCGGTTTTGCTGAATCGTGCGCCGACTTTGCACCGTCTGGGTATTCAGGCTTTTGAACCCGTGCTGGTGGAAGGCAAAGCTATTCAACTGCATCCGCTTGTTTGTGCGGCTTTTAACGCTGATTTTGACGGCGACCAAATGGCCGTGCATGTGCCGCTTTCGCTGGAATCGCAATTAGAAGCACGGGTGCTGATGATGTCCACCAATAATATTCTGCACCCCGCTAATGGTTCGCCTATTATTGTGCCATCGCAAGATATTGTGCTGGGGCTGTATTATATGACTCTGCAACGCGACGGGGCGGTGGGCGAAGATATGGTTTTTACCGATATGGCAGAAATTGAACACGCGCTGGAAGCTAAAAGCGTCACATTGCACAGTAAAATCAAAGCGCGGATTAAGGTCATCAATGCCGAAGGCGAGGAAGTGGAAGAGGTGGTGGAAACCACGCCGGGCCGTATGCTGGTCGGGCAGGAATTGCCTTTGCATAAAAATGTACCCTTTTCCATTGTCAATAAATTGCTGACGAAAAAGGAAATTTCCCGCGCCATTGACACGGTTTATCGCCATTGCGGGCAGAAACAAACGGTCTTGTTCTGCGACCACATTATGTTGCTCGGCTTCCGCCAAGCGTGCCGTGCAGGCATTTCTTTCGGTAAAGATGATATGGTCATACCAGAAGAAAAATTCGGCATGATTGAAGAAACCACCAGTCTAGCGAAGGAATATGAGCAGCAATATATTGACGGGCTTATCACGCAAGGCGAGAAATATAATAAGGTCGTTGACGCATGGGCGAAATGCACCGAAAAAGTGGCCGATTCCATGATGGGCAAAATTTCTTCGCTCAGCCCAGAAGATAAAGACGCGGCGGATAGTTTTATTAACTCTATTTATATGATGGCTCATTCAGGGGCGCGGGGTTCGCCCGCACAAATGAAACAGCTGGCCGGCATGCGGGGGCTGATGGCTAAGCCGTCGGGTGAAATTATTGAAACGCCGATTATTTCCAATTTTAAGGAAGGGCTATCCGTGTTGGAATATTTCAACTCAACCCACGGGGCGCGTAAAGGGTTGGCCGATACGGCACTGAAAACGGCCAATTCTGGCTATTTGACACGCCGCTTGGTGGATGTCGCACAAGATTGCATCATCACAGAAGAAGATTGCAACACTAATAATGGCATCACCGTTGCCGCCGTGATTGATTCCGGCGAAGTGATAACATCTTTATCTGACCGCGTTTTAGGGCGCGTGCCTGTGGAAGATGTTGTGGATCCGGTAAGCGGCGAAGTGCTGGCTAAAAAGGGTGCGATTATTTCCGAAGAGCAATGCGACGCGATTGACGAAGCCAATTTGATTGGCATTAAAATTCGCTCCGTGCTGACGTGCGAAACACGCCATGGGGCTTGTGCGCAATGCTATGGCCGCGATTTGGCACGCGGCACGCCCGTGAATATGGGCGAAGCGGTCGGCGTGATTGCGGCACAGTCTATTGGTGAGCCAGGGACACAGCTAACCATGCGGACGTTCCATATTGGCGGCACAGCGCAAGTGGTTGACCAAAGTTTTGTGGAATCCAATGCCGATGGGCTTATCCAATTTGAAAATGCCAATGTGGTGGAAGATTCACATGGCCATTTGATTGTGATGGGGCGTAATGTGTCGGTTAAAATTGTTGACGAAAACGGCCTTGAACGCGCCAATCACAAGCTGGCCTATGGCACGCGGCTGCGTGTCAAAGAGGGCGACAACATTAAACGCGGCGAACGGATTGGCGAATGGGAACCCTATGCGCTACCAATTTTGACCGAAGTAGAAGGCGAAATTGCTTTTGAAGATGTGGTTGAGGGCGTGTCCATCAATGAAGTGTCAGATGAAGCGACAGGTATTTCCCAGCGCGTGGTGATTGACCCGCTTTCGGGCGCGAAATCAGCCAGCCTGAAACCCGCTATTGTGATTAAGGGCAAAGATGGCAAAGTTAAAACGCTGACTAATGGCAATGAAGCGCGTTATTTGCTTTCTGTCGGCGCGATTTTGTCTGTGGATGCGGGGTCTAAAGTCCATGCGGGTGATACATTGGCACGGATTCCAACCGAAAGCGCAACTTCAAGCGATATTACCGGTGGTCTGCCCCGAGTGGCCGAATTATTTGAAGCCCGCCGCCCGAAAGAACATGCCGTGATTGCTGAAATTAGCGGACGGGTGGAATTTGGCCGCGATTATAAAAATAAACGCCGCATTACCATTCACCCCGAAAGCGCGGATATGGAGCCAGTTGAGTATCTGGTGCCAAAGGCAAAGCATTTATCTGTGCAAGATGGCGATATGATTGAAAAGGGCGAATATCTGATTGACGGTAATCCCGCCCCGCATGATATTTTGGCGATTTTCGGCGTGGAAGAGCTGGCCTCTTATCTCGTCAATGAAATTCAAGATGTGTATCGTTTGCAGGGCGTGACCATTAATGACAAACATATTGAAGTGATTGTCCGCCAGATGTTGCAGAAAATTGAAGTGGTTGACCCGGGCGATAGTGCCTATTTGAAGGAAGAGCAAATTGACCGCATTGAATTTGAAGAGGTTAATGAAAAGCTCGTCGCCGAAGGCAAACAGCCCGTTAAAGGCAATAATGTTCTGCTTGGGCTGACCAAAGCCAGCCTGCAAACCCGTTCTTTCATTTCTGCCGCCTCTTTCCAAGAAACCACGCGGGTGCTTACCGAAGCGGCGGTTAATGGCAAAGAAGACACATTGCTGGGGCTGAAAGAGAATGTTATTGTTGGCCGCCTTATTCCAGCTGGCACGGGCGGGCTGATGCAACGTTTGCGCGGCGAAGCCTTAGAGCGTGACCGCGAATTGCTCAGCACGGATGAGGTAAGCGCGGATGATGTGCGTGAAGCGGGCGAAGCCCAGCCTGATGCTTAATCATATTGCGCCGACAAGCTACCCCAAAGCGTTAAGTTGTGTAAAATCTGAGGAATCAAATGAAAAAATTACTGTTTTGTAGTATCATCGCCCTGACCATTTTAATGGCGGGCGCGGTAAAGCCATTCGCGCAGACCCAAATAAGTCAACAGCCAGAAGATTTGCGCCGCGTGTTTGATGAAATCATCGTCACCGCCACCAAGAAAAATGATGTTGAAACCGTCCAAGATGTGCCGCTTGCCGTAACAGCGTTTAATGAAGTCACGCTGGAAACGTTAAAAATGCGCGATATTGAAAGTTTGAGTTTCTACGCGCCCAATGTTTCGCTAGACCAAATTGATACGAGCCGTGGCACAGCGAATTTTTCTATTCGCGGTTTGGGTATTAATTCATCTATTACATCTATCGACCCGACAGTGGGGGTTTTTATTGATGGCGTTTATTTCGCCACGCCGCGCAATGCCGTGCTGGATCTTTTTGATATTGAAAGCATAGAAATTTTGCGCGGCCCTCAAGGGCTTTTATTTGGTCGCAACACAACAGGCGGGGCGGTACTTATCAATACTACGCGGCCTTCTGACGTGCTTAAAATAAAGGCGCGGCTGGCGGCGGATAGACCCGCTCGAAGCGGGCGCGGCGGTGATAATATCACCAGCCAGCTTGTGCTGTCTGGCCCTTTGAGCGCGGATTTGCGCGGCAAGCTCAGCCTTTATAGCAATGAAGATGATGGCTATTTCAAAAATCTTTACGACAATTCTAATCATGGTGCGGCACAGGCTTTAGCGGTGCGGCTTGCTTTAGAATGGGACGCATCGGACGATTTGCTTTTGGCGGCTAAAATTGAATATTTTGATGTTGAAGGCGATGGGCCCGCCGGACAAAATCACGGCCATTACAGCCGTGATAGTTTTGATTTTGCCATTGATGAAAAAGGCGGCTATGCGGGCGAAACATTATCTTTTAGTTTGCGCGGTGATTTAGATGTTGGTTTTGGCAATGGCACAATCACCAATATATTTGGCTATCGTCAAGCCGATGATGGCACCACGCTCGGCGATATTGACTCCCTGCCATTGCTGATTTTCAATTCTCAAACGCTTAATAATAACCGCCAAATTTCAGATGAGTTGCGCTATGCGGGCAGCTTTGCCGATTTTGACATTACGGTTGGCTTGTTTTGGCTTGACCAAGAAATTGAATATGAAGGTATTCGTCATTTTCGCAATAATGCCCGCGCCCATGGCGGCGGCATACAAGACCACCAAGTGCAAAGCCTGTTCGGCCAGCTGGATTATCAGTTAAGTGATAAGCTTACGGGCATTTTGGGTCTGCGCTATACGAAAGAAGAAAAAGATGTGGCGGTTAATTATATTTTGCGCGGGGATACGCCGTGTAGTGTTATCCGCCGCACATGCACCTATAATAATTATCGCACAGATGGTTTTACCGATAGCAATGAATGGGACAATATCACGCCCAAAATCGGCTTTGAGGTGGATATTGACCCCAATCGCCGCCTTTACGGCCATTATGTGCGCGGCTTCCGGTCGGGCGGTTATAATGTGCGCATCACAAATTTGGCGGGCTTTTTGGTTGATGTAAACCGCACGGGCAATTTGGGCTTTGACGAAGAACAAGTTGATAATGTTGAGCTGGGCTATAAGCACCAAACGCCAGACGGGCGTGGCCAGCTCAATACGGCGATTTTCCGAACGGAAATTAGCGATATGCAACGTGAGGTGAATTTGCCTTCATCAAGCGCGGGCGTGGCGCAATCTATTTTGAACACAGCCGATGCGACGATTGACGGGCTGGAGGCGGAATTGGCTTATTTTGTCACCGACCAGCTACGCCTGACGGCCAATATCGGCCTGCTGGACGGGCAATATGATAGGCTGAAATATGATATTTCCAGCGATGGGGTGGTTAATGCCACCGATTTCACGCTGGATATTCCGCGCCTGCCCGCGCAAACCTACGGGCTGGGGCTAAACTGGCTTATCCCATTGGCACAGGGCGATGTAACCGTGACGGCGCATTATCAACACCGCGATAAGGCGGCCTATACGGATAATAATTTCGGCTGGCTCAACGCACAGGACATGCTGGATATGAATGTGGCTTACGCGCCGAATGAACAGGTTAAAATTTCGCTTTATGGTCGCAATTTGCTAGATGAGGTGCAATTCGGCAATGATACGCAACTCTCTTTTGGTGCGGGCGCGCTGTCCAATGGCGTCAACCGCCCCTATGACCCCGCGCCTAAGGCCGGCACCTTCTCACCCCTGAAAAAAGGCGCGATTATCGGGCTTGAACTGGTCTGGCATTATTAAGCAGGCGGGGAGCATGACGGAAAATGAAGAGGAATTGATAAGGGCTTTCCCGACTTTGTTTCACATGGCAGAGCTGGATTCTTGGGAGTCAATTCGTGCAAACGGATTGCTCAGCACATCCGCATTACTTGATTTGTACGGGATTGAAGAACAGAAAAGAAAAAAGATTGAGCGAGAGCATCGCTTGGAAAGTGTTTCAATTTCAGCCGATGGTCTTCCTGATGCGGTCATACGCGACCAAAAGCCCATGCCACCCGACAAACTCCAGAAACTATTGCTAAACGATATAAAGCCAGAAGAATGGTACATCTTGCTTAATCGGAAAGTTTTCTTCTGGCCAAGCAAAAACCATCTGAAAAAGCTGATGAATGCCAGCGAATATAGGAATCGAGAGCATATTGTCCTAGAAATTGATACTCGTTCGCTTATTGAAGCGCACAGAGAGCGCATTTTTCTTTGTTCATATAATAGCGGTAGCACATATAACGGGCGGAAGCGCGATAAATCCATATTCAAGAGAATCGAAGATTATTCTGACCTTCGGAAAGGGGTAGAAGAGCTTACCGTGGAGAACTCAGTGCCAGATATTTGCAACCATGTGCGGAAAGTTTTTGTGCAGCACAAAGACGAGGTTATCTCAGTCGTAGAGGATTTTTCTTAATTTCTATTTCCCATGTGATAGACTGGTTAAAGGCCGATATATTAAGGGGAAAATCATGCGTGATGAACTTTATGTCCAAGCGATTTGGGATGAGGAAGCGGGGGTTTATATTAGTGAAAGCAATATTCCCGGTATGTTTATTCAAACTGAAACGCTCGGCCTTTTTGAAGAGGTGATGCTGGATGTCGTCCCCGACCTTATTGAGGCGAATATTCTCAAACCCGCCCGTGAAGCCAAAGCACAGGCAAAACAGCCCGAAAAAGTCGGCTTTATCTTCAAAGGCGTGTCTGAAAGGCGTTTGAGCGTTAATATCAACGCCTAACCCCCGCATAGCACAGCCCAGCGCATGGGCGAAAAAGGCGATAAATCCGCTTGACTTATAGCTATTTTTGGTTAAAACAAGCCCACTTTGGTGACAGGGCTGTAGATTGCCCATATCCCGCCTCTGGCTGGTGATAGATGCAGTCTAAACGTTGTTGTTTTCTAAAGCGATATTTGAGCGCAAGATTCTGCCTAACTGATTGAAAAACAGGCAAAATCCTCTGCTTTGAAGCAATGTCAAGCCGCAGGCTGGGCTTGCTTTGTCGGGTTTCGGGGGCTTTCCTGCTGGAAAAGGGAAAGCGTGCCGAAATTTCCGCCATTTTGTGTGAATTTTGCCCTTTGGGGTGTTGAGAGAGTGAATAAGAGAGAGTGGGTTAAAGCAAATGCCAACCATTAACCAGCTTATCCGCAAACCGCGGCAGAAGGTGATTAAACGGAACAAGGTTCCGGCTATGGAATCCTGCCCGCAAAAACGTGGTGTCTGCACCCGCGTCTATACGACCACGCCGAAAAAACCAAATTCGGCCTTGCGTAAAGTCGCCCGTGTGCGCCTCACCAATGGGTTTGAGGTAACGTCTTATATTCCAGGCGAAGGGCATAATTTGCAAGAACACTCGGTTGTGATGATACGCGGCGGACGGGTGAAGGATTTGCCGGGCGTGCGGTATCATATTATTCGTGGCGTTCTGGACACGCAGGGCGTTAAAGACCGCAAACAGCGTCGCTCTAAATATGGCGCGAAGCGTCCGAAATAGGAGTCTGCCATGTCACGCCGTCACCGCGCAGAAAAGCGCACCATTAACCCCGATGCCAAATATGGCGATATGGTTCTTACCAAATTTATGAACAGTCTCATGCGGCATGGCAAAAAATCCACCGCCGAAAATATCCTTTATGGCGCGTTGGATATTGTGCAAGAAAAAATCAGCCGCGAGCCAGTGGAAGTTTTCCATGAAGCATTGGAAAATGTCATGCCTTCAGTTGAAGTCCGCTCGCGCCGTGTGGGCGGGGCGACCTATCAGGTGCCAGTGGAAGTCCGCGCTGACCGTAAAAGTGCGCTGGCTATTCGCTGGCTTATCGCGGCGGCACGTGCGCGCAATGAAAACACAATGGTCGAACGGCTGGCAGGTGAGATACTTGATGCCGTTAATAATCGCGGCAATGCCGTTAAGAAACGCGAAGATACGCACCGTATGGCAGAAGCCAATCGGGCGTTTTCACATTATCGCTGGTAATGAGAACTTAATTCAGGATCTAAAGCAATGGCACGTGTAACCCCACTTGAAGATTATCGCAATATTGGCATCATGGCGCATATTGATGCTGGTAAAACGACCACCACCGAACGCATTCTGTATTATACAGGGGTAAGCTATAAAATCGGCGAAGTGCATGATGGCGCGGCGACGATGGATTGGATGGAGCAAGAGCAAGAACGCGGCATTACGATAACATCTGCCGCAACGACTTGTTTTTGGAACGATAAGCGCATTAACATTATTGATACGCCCGGCCATGTGGATTTCACCATTGAGGTGGAGCGTTCTCTGCGCGTGCTAGATGGCGCGGTTGCGGTTTTTGACTCTGTAGCAGGCGTAGAGCCGCAATCTGAAACCGTTTGGCGACAGGCCGATAAATATTCTGTGCCGCGCATGTGTTTTGTCAATAAAATGGACAGAACGGGCGCGGATTTTTTTCGCTGTGTTGAAATGATTAAAGACAGACTCGGCTCTAATCCGCTTGTTCTGCAATTACCCATTGGCGCAGAAGCCCAATATGAAGGGCTGATTGACCTCGTGAAAATGAAAGAAGTGCTGTGGCAAAATGAAGATTTGGGCGCGGCTTATGATTACGCTGATATTCGTGACGAATATAAGGAGCAGGCCGAAAAATATCGCTCCATGCTGGTAGAGCAGGCGGTGGAAATGGATGATGACGTGATGGAAGCCTATCTTGATGGCACTGAACCATCTGCAGAGGAGCTTATCCGCTGTATTCGCAAAGGCACGATTGACCAGTCCTTTGTGCCTGTGATGAATGGCACAGCGTTTAAGAATAAAGGCGTCCAGCCCTTGCTTGATGCGGTGGTGAATTTCATGCCGTCACCTTTAGATGTGCCAGCCATTGCTGGTATTGATGCCAAAACAGAAGAAGATATTACCCGCGAAAGCTCCGATGACGCGCCTTTATCTATGCTGGCCTTCAAAATTGCCAATGACCCTTTTGTCGGCTCTTTGACTTTTGCACGTATCTATTCTGGCAAGTTGGAAAGCGGGGAGACATTGCTGAATACGGTTAAAGATAAGCGCGAGCGTATCGGGCGTATGTTGCAAATGCACGCTAATTCACGCGAGGAAATTAAAAATGCCGTAGCCGGTGATATTGTCGCGCTGGTCGGGCTGAAAGATACAACCACAGGCGATACGCTATGCGATTCAGCCGCGCCAGTTATTTTGGAGCGTATGGAATTCCCCGAACCAGTTATTGAAGTCGCCGTTGAACCGAAAACCAAAGGCGACCAAGAAAAAATGGGGCTGGCTTTAAGCCGTTTGGCGCAGGAAGACCCATCTTTTCGGGTTAAGTCAGATGAAGAAAGCGGCCAGACAGTAATTGCTGGCATGGGCGAACTTCATTTGGATATTATTGTTGACCGCATGAAGCGCGAATTTAAGGTTGAAGCGAATGTCGGTGCGCCGCAAGTGGCTTACCGCGAAACTTTCACCAAAACCACAGATGTGGATTACACCCATAAAAAACAATCTGGCGGCTCTGGCCAATTTGCCCGCATTAAAATGACCATTGAACCGCTTGAGCCGGGCGGCGGCTATGAATTTGAAAGCAAAATTGTCGGCGGCGCAATTCCAAAAGAATATATTCCGGGCGTTGAAAAGGGCATTGAAAGCGTGCGCGAAAATGGCGTGCTGGCCGGTTTCCCAATGATTGATTTCAAAGTCACCCTCACTGATGGAGCTTTCCATGATGTCGATTCCAGCGTCATGGCATTTGAAATTGCCGCCCGTGCAGCTTTCCGTGAAGCCTCACGTGATGCAGGCGCGAAATTGCTTGAGCCAATGATGTTGGTTGAAGTCACAACACCCGATGAGCATATGGGCGATGTGATTGGCGATTTGAACAGCCGCCGTGGCCAAGTGCGCGGCACAGAAGCACGCGGCAATGCCTCTGTCATTCAGGCCATGGTGCCACTGGCCAATATGTTTGGCTATGTTAATAATTTGCGCTCCATGACGCAGGGGCGGGCGCAGTATTCTATGCAATTTGACCATTATGATCCGGTGCCACAAGCCGTATCGGATGAGGTGATTTCCAAACTGGCTTAAAGCCCAGATTGAAACAATCCAGATTGAAGCAATAGAGAGAAACGGAGAGAAAAATGTCAAAAGAGAAGTTTGAGCGGACTAAGCCGCATTGCAATATAGGCACGATAGGTCATGTTGATCATGGTAAGACGACGCTGACGGCGGCGATTACGAAAGTTCTGTCGGAAGGCGGGGGTGCTGAGTTTTCAGATTATGCTGATATTGATAAAGCCCCGGAGGAAAAGGCGCGTGGGATTACGATTTCTACGGCTCATGTGGAATATGAAACCAAAGACCGCCACTATGCCCATGTGGACTGTCCGGGCCATGCGGATTATGTGAAGAACATGATTACAGGCGCGGCGCAAATGGACGGGGCGATATTGGTTGTGAATGCTGCCGATGGCCCTATGCCGCAAACGCGGGAGCATATTTTGCTTGCTCGTCAGGTGGGTGTGCCAGCTCTGGTGGTGTTTATGAATAAGGTTGACCAAGTTGATGATAATGAACTGCTTGATTTGGTTGAAATGGAAATCCGCGAATTGCTGTCTTCCTATGAATTCCCTGGCGATGATATACCGATTGTTAAAGGCTCAGCTCTAGCGGCTCTAGAGGGGCGTGATGATGAAATTGGCCGCGAAGCCATTATGAAGCTGATGGAAGCGGTGGATTCTTATATTCCACAGCCAGAGCGTCCCAAAGACCAGCCTTTCTTAATGCCAATTGAAGATGTGTTCTCTATTTCAGGGCGCGGCACAGTGGTGACGGGGCGTGTGGAGCGCGGGGTTATTAATGTGGGCGAGGAGATAGAGATTGTCGGCATTAAGGATACGCAAAAGACCACCTGCACGGGTGTTGAGATGTTTCGCAAGCTGCTGGATAGTGGTGAAGCGGGCGATAATGTCGGTGTCTTGCTACGTGGCACCAAGCGTGAAGAGGTGGAGCGTGGCCAAGTGCTGTGTCATCCGGCTTCTATCACGCCGCATACGAAGTTTAAGGCTGAGGCTTATATCCTCACGAAGGAAGAGGGTGGGCGTCATACGCCGTTCTTTACCAATTATCGGCCTCAGTTTTATTTTCGCACGACGGATGTGACGGGTGTTTGCCAGTTGCCTAAGGGTACGGAAATGGTGATGCCGGGCGATAATATTGAGATGGAAGTTGAATTGATTGTGCCGATTGCGATGGAAGAAAAGCTGCGCTTTGCTATCCGCGAAGGTGGCCGCACCGTCGGTGCCGGCGTCGTATCAGCAATCATTGAATAGGTAAGGACGAAAAAGCAATATGGTACAGAGCCAGAATATTCGGATAAGGCTAAAGGCATTTGATTATCGCGTGCTGGATAATTCCGCACGCGAAATTCTCAATACTGCCAAACGGACGGGGGCAGATGTCCGTGGCCCGATTCCTCTGCCGACCCATATTGAAAAATTTACGGTTCTGCGGGGGCCGCATATTGACAAGAAAAGCCGCGAGCAGTTTGAAATACGAACGCATAAGCGGATGCTTGATATTGTTGACCCCACGCCGCAAACAGTTGACGCATTGATGAAGCTGGATTTGCCCGCCGGTGTTGATGTTCAAATTAAGCTCTAACAAGAGCGAAGGAGAAGGAAAATGCGGTCTGGTCTGATCGTGCAGAAAGTCGGAATGACCCGCCTCTTTACCGAGGAAGGCCAGCACGTGCCTGTCACTGTGCTGAAACTTGACGGCTGTCAAGTCGTGGCTCATCGCACGGAAGAAAAGGACGGCTATAATGCTGTGCAGCTTGGCGCAGGCTTGGCGCGAGTGAAAAACATGCCCAAAGCAACACGGGCGCATTTTGCCAAAGCTTCAGTTGAACCCAAGCGCAAAATTGTGGAATTCCGCGTTTCGGGTGACAATCTCATTGAAGTGGGCGCGGAAATTGCCGCTAATCATTTTATTGAAGGCCAAAAAATAGACGCAACCGGCACGAGCATTGGTAAAGGTTTTGCGGGCGCAATGAAGCGGCATAATTTTGGCGGCTTGCGGGCATCGCATGGCGTTTCTATTTCGCACCGTTCGCATGGCTCAACGGGTCAATGCCAAGACCCGGGCAAAGTATTTAAGGGCAAGAAAATGGCGGGCCATATGGGCGCGGCGCGTGTGACCATGCAGAATTTAACAGTGGTGAAAACCGATATTGAACGCGGGTTGATTATGGTTAAGGGCGCGGTGCCGGGCGCAAAAGGCGGATGGGTTTTGCTACGTGATGCGGTTAAACGGCCTCTGCCAGATAATGTGCCAATGCCCGCCGCATTGGTCGGCGATGCTGAAGCGGCTAAAGCCGCCGAAGAAGCCGCCCAAGCCGCTAAGGCCGAAGAAGCGGCCAAAGCAGAAGCGGCCGCTAAAGCCGAAGATGAAAAAATAGCCAAAGCCGAAGCCGAAGCGAAAACGGAAGCGAAAGAAGACGGCAAAGAAGAAAAAGAAGAGAAAAAAGAAGCCAAAGAAGCAGCCCCTGCTCAAGAGGGCAAGGAAGAGTCTCAAGACACTGAAAATGCAAGCGACAAGAAGGATGCGGATAATGAAAGCTGACATCACAACACTTGACGCGCAAAAAAGCGGCACATTGGATTTGCCCGAAGCCGTTTTCGGCCTAACGCCACGTCCGGATTTGCTGCAACGCATGGTGAATTATCAGCTCGCCAAGCGGCGTGCTGGCACGCATAAAACCAAAACGCGCTCTGAAATTGCTGGCACAACCCAGCGTGTCGGGCGTCAAAAGGGCGGCGGCACGGCACGGCACGGCAATCGTAAATCCAATATTTTTGTCGGCGGGGGCAAGGCGCATGGACCGGTTTTGCGTAAGCACACTATTGGCTTGCCCAAAAAGGTGCGCTTGCTGGCTTTGAAATCTGCCCTGTCTGCGAAAATGCACGACAATAAATTAATTGTGCTGGACAAAGCCGAATCCAAAGATGGCAAAACGGCCAAATTGCGCGAGCAGTTGACAAAATTGGGCGTGAAATCAGCCCTGATTATTGACGGGGCAGAAGTGAATGAAAATTTCGCCCGCGCCGCAGGTAATATCGCCCGCGTAGATGTGCTACCCGTGCAAGGCATGAATGTTTATGACATTTTGCGCCGTGATTATTTGGTGCTAACCAAAGCGGCGGTGGAAAGTTTGGAGGCGCGGTTCAAATGAGCAAATTAAAACATTATGATGTGCTACGCGCCCCCGTGATTACTGAAAAGGCGACCATGGCTTCAGAAAACAACCAGCTTGTTTTTGATGTAGCTATTGATGCGTCAAAACCTGCTATTAAAGCGGCAGTAGAGGCTTTGTTTGATGTGAAGGTAAAATCCGTCAACACGCTGATACGCAAAGGCAAGACGCGGCGGTTTCGCGGCATTAAAGGCAAACAGAATGACGTTAAAAAAGCCGTCATTACATTGCAAGAAGGACATTCTATTGATGTCACCACAGGTCTTTAGGATTTGTGAGATGGCGAAGGTATAAGATATGGCATTAAAGACATATAAACCGATAACTCCCGCCCAGCGCGGATTGGTGCAAGTGGATCGCACCGGCCTGCATCGCGGCAAGCCGCATAAGCCTTTAACGCAAGGGCTAAATAAATCTGGCGGGCGCAATAATGTTGGCCGTATGACCGCAAGACGGCGCGGCGGCGGGCATAAACGCACCTATCGCATTGTGGATTTCAAGCGCAATAAATGGGATATGGCCGCCACAGTTGAGCGATTGGAATATGACCCTAATCGCACGGCTTTTATTGCCCTGATTAAATATGATGATGGCACGCTGGCTTATATTATCGCCCCGCAAAGACTGGCGGCAGGCGATAAGGTGATTGCGGGTGAAAAAGTGGACGTTAAGCCGGGCAATGCCATGCCTTTGCGCTCCATTCCGATTGGCACAATTATTCATAATTTGGAAATGAAGCCGGGCAAGGGTGGGCAAATTGCACGCTCTGCGGGTTCTTTTGCTCAGCTTGTCGGGCGTGATGGAGCTTATGCCATTATTCGGCTCGGCTCTGGCGAGCAAAGGCTTATCCATGGCGATTGCATGGCGACAGTGGGCGCGGTGTCTAACCCTGACCAAGCCAATATTAAGCTGGCCAAAGCGGGCCGTAATCGCTGGCTGGGCAAACGCCCATCTGTGCGCGGCGTCGCAATGAACCCCGTTGACCACCCGCATGGTGGGGGTGAAGGCAAAACCTCTGGTGGCCGTCATCCGGTTACACCATGGGGCAAGTCAACCAAAGGCAAGCGTACGCGCTCTAATAAGGTGACGGATAAGTATATTATCCGCAGCCGTCACATGAAGAAGAAACGTTAGGAGTCGGATATGTCACGTTCAGTTTGGAAAGGCCCATTTGTTGATGGCTATCTGCTTAAAAAAGCCGATGTGGTGCGTGAATCTGGCCGCAATGAGGTGATTAAAACATGGAGCCGCCGTTCAACGATTTTGCCGAATTTTGTTGGCCTGACTTTCGGCGTGCATAATGGGCAGAAGCATATTCCCGTTTTGGTAACGGAAGAAATGGTCGGGCATAAATTCGGCGAATTTGCGCCGACACGGACTTATTATGGTCATGCCGCCGATAAAAAGGCAAAGAGGAATTAGTCATGGGTAAAGCATCTACACCGCGCAAGCTAGATGAATTAGAAGCCAAAGCCGTTGGCCGTATGATACGCACCAGCCCGCAAAAACTGAATTTGCTGGCACAGCTTATCCGTGGCAAAAAAGCGGATATGGCCATTTCCGATTTGGCTTTTTCTCGGCGTCGCGTGGCGGGCGAAGTTAAAAAAGTGCTGGAGAGCGCGATTGCCAATGCCGAAAACAACCATGATTTAGATGTTGATAATCTGGTCGTGGCAGAGGCTTATGTCGGCAAAAATCTGGTGATGAAACGCTTTCGGCCACGCGCCAAAGGGCGGGCGGCAAAAATCCTAAAACCGTTTAGCCAAATTACCATTGTCGTGCGCGAAGTAGAAGAAGATGAGGAGAGGGCATAATGGGACATAAGGTCAATCCAATCGGGCTACGCTTGGGCATTAACCGCACTTCTGACTCGCGCTGGTATGCCAAAAAGGGTGAATATGCCACGCTTCTGCATGAGGATTTGAAAATCCGCGAAATGCTGACAGAGCGTTTGCGCCAAGCGGGCGTGTCCAAAATTATTATTGAACGCCCGCATAAGAAATGCCGCGTGACAATTCATTCTGCCCGTCCGGGCGTGATTATCGGCAAAAAGGGCGCGGATATTGAAAAACTGCGCCGTGAAATTGCCAAGCGCACCCAAAGCGATGAAGTGCTGTTGAATATTGTTGAAGTGCGTAAGCCCGAAATTGATGCACAGCTTGTCGCTGATGGCATTGCCCAACAGCTTGAACGCCGTGTTGGTTTCCGCCGTGCGATGAAGCGGTCGGTGCAATCGGCTATAAGGCTGGGCGCGGAAGGTATTCGTATTAACTGTGCGGGTCGTTTGGGCGGGGCGGAAATTGCCCGCACCGAATGGTATCGTGAAGGGCGCGTGCCACTTCATACTTTGCGTGCTGATATTGATTATGGTGTCGGCTCAGCCCATACGGCTTATGGCGTGTGCGGCATTAAGGTGTGGATTTTCAAAGGCGAAATTATGGAGCATGACCCAATGGCACGGGATAAGCGCGGCGACCAGCCCAATGAGGCAGGCAAAACACAAGTGCCTGTTGCCCCTGCGACGTCTCCTGCCGCGCCTGCGGGTGCGCCTGAGACGGCACCAGCGACACCAACGACTCCAGCAGGGAGAGGATAAGTCAATGTTGCAACCCAAACGGACAAAATTCCGCAAAGCGCATAAGGGACGGATTAAGGGCGCGGCCAAAGGCGGCACAAACCTGAATTTCGGTGCCTATGGGCTGAAAGCAACCACGCCAGAGCGCGTCACCGCCCGCCAAATTGAAGCGGCGCGGCGGGTGATTACGCGCCATATGAAACGCGCCGGACGGGTGTGGATACGGATTTTCCCCGATATACCCGTATCCAAAAAACCAACCGAAGTGCGTATGGGTAAGGGTAAAGGCTCGCCCGAATACTGGGCCTGTCGGGTTAAGCCCGGGCGCATTATGTTTGAAGTGGACGGCGTGCCAGCCGATGTCGCCCATACGGCATTGAAATTGGCCGCAGCGAAATTGCCATTGCAAGCACGGGTGGTGTCACGTCCGGGCGAAGAGCAGAATAAATAGGAGCATGAGCGATGAAGATAAGTGAAATTCGTGATTTGACTCCCGACCAGCTTAGCGATGAGCTGGAAAAACTAAAAAAAGAGCAATTTAATTTGCGCTTTCAGCAGGCTTCTGGCCAGCTTGAAAATCCCGCGCAGATAAATATTTTACGTAAAACCATTGCACGGCTCAAAACAGTGCAATATGAGCGTGCGTCAAAAGAAACAGAGAAAGCCAGCTAGGGCGAGGACAGATTATGCCAAAACGTATTCTTCAGGGAACTGTGGTCAGTGATAAAACCGACAAAACCGTAGTGGTTAAGGTTGAACGCCGCTTGATCGATCCTGTGATGAAAAAAACGGTTCGTAAATCTAAGCGTTATCACGCCCATGATGAAGCCAACCAATTCAAAAATGGCGATGCGGTGCGTATTCGTGAGTGTCGCCCCATTTCCAAGCTGAAAAGCTGGGAAGTTATCGCCGATTAAATTGTTAATGCGTGAATAGGGAATTGAGAAATGATACAGATGCAAACCAATCTAGACGTTGCCGATAATTCGGGCGCACGTCGGGTGCAGTGCATCAAAGTGCTGGGCGGCTCTAAACGAAAATCGGCCGGCGTAGGCGATACGATTGTCGTGAGCGTAAAGGAAGCCATTCCACGCGGGCGGGTGAAAAAGGGCGATGTGATGAAAGCCGTGATTGTCCGCACCGCTAAGGAAATTCGCCGCGCCGATGGCAGCATTATCCGCTTTGACCGAAATGCGGCGGTTTTGGTCAATAATTCAGGCGAGCCAATCGGCACGCGGATTTTCGGCCCCGTCACGCGGGAATTGCGTGCGTCTAATCATATGAAAATTGTTTCTCTCGCGCCGGAGGTGCTGTGATGTCGGCTAAAATTAAAAAAGGTGACAGTGTAATGGTGCTGGCAGGTCGCGATAAGGGCAAAACTGGCGAAGTGCTGGGCGTGTTCCCCAAAGAAAAACGCGCTTTGGTGCAAGGGGTGAATATGGTTCAACGCCACCAACGCCAAACAGCCCAATCAGAGGGCGGCATTTTAAGCCGCGAGTCCAAAATCCATTTGTCTAATTTGGCTCTGCTTGACCCAAAGGATAAAAAGCCGAGCCGTGTCGGCTTTAAGGTGGCCAAAGATGGTTCAAAAACCCGCTTTGCCAAACGTTCAGGAGAAGTTATAGATGGCTGACTCTCAATATATTCCGCGTTTGAAAACGCATTATACGGATGTCGTATGCGACCAGCTGGTTGAGAAATTCGGCTATGCCAATCGTATGCAAGTCCCCAAATTGGAAAAAGTGGTGCTGAATATGGGCATTGGCGCGGCCACGACCGATACGAAAAAGGTCAAAGCCGCTTTGGCCGATATGGAGCTTATCGCTGGCCAACGCCCCGTAGTGACACGTGCGCGCAATTCCATTGCTGGTTTTAAGGTGCGCGAAAATATGCCGCTTGGCTGTAAGGTGACATTGCGCCGTGCTAATATGTATGAATTTATTGACCGCTTGGTGATGATTGCTTTGCCGCGTGTGCGCGACTTCCGCGGTCTTAACCCAAACAGCTTTGATGGCAATGGCAATTACGCCATGGGGCTGAAAGAGCATATTGTGTTCCCCGAAATTGACTATGACAAAGTTGATACGGTTTGGGGCATGGATATTGTTATCACAACATCCGCATCAACCGATGATGAAGCGCGTGAATTGCTACGCCGCTTTAATTTTCCGTTCACGGATAATCGGTAGCACGAAGGAGGAAGGTTGAAATGGCTAAGAAAAGTGCAGTCGCCCGCAATAATAAGCGCAAAAAACTGGCAGCAAAATATGCCGCCCGTCGCGTTGCTTTGCTGGCCATCGCCAAGGATGACTCTTTGTCAAATGAAGACCGCTTTAAGGCACGGCTGAAATTGGCTGAGCTACCGCGCAATTCGGCCAAAAGCCGTATTCGCAATCGGTGCGGCGTGACAGGCCGTCCACGCGGCTATTATCGTAAATTAAATATGTCCCGCATTTCCCTGCGCGATTTAGCGTCGCATGGCAAAATCCCGGGCATGGTGAAATCAAGCTGGTAGGAGAGCAAACATGTATGTGACAGATCCTCTTGGCGATATGTTGACCCGTATTCGGAATGCCCAAATGCGCGGCAAGTCATTTGTTATATCTCCTTCATCTAAATTGCGCCGTTGGGTGCTAGATGTGCTGAAAGAAGAAGGCTATATTCGCGGCTATACAGAAAACGCGCTTAAAGGCACAGCCGCAGAGCTTAACATTGAGTTGAAATATCATGAAGGCCGTCCAGTTATTCAAGAAATTCAACGTGTGTCCAAACCGGGCCGACGGGTTTATTCATCGGTCAAAACCATGCCGACTGTGCAAAATGGTTTGGGCATTGCTATTTTGTCCACGCCCAAAGGTGTGATGTCAGACGCCTCAGCGCGTGAAAATAATGTGGGCGGAGAAGTTCTCTGCCGAATTTTCTAAGGTGGAGTGAAGGAAGAGGATATGTCACGTATCGGTAAAAAACCTATTGCTGTGCCAGAGGGTGTTGATGTCACCCTTAACGGCAATGCCGTTGCGGTTAAAGGCCCGAAGGGTGAATTAAGCGCGGTGCTGCCTGAGCGCGTCACGGTTGAAAAATCAGATGCTGGCGTGCTGGTCGCGCCAAAGGATAAATCACAAACCGCCCGCAGCTTTTGGGGGCTGGGCCGTTCGCTGGTGGAAAATCTTGTCACTGGCGTCACCAATGGTTTTGAGAAAAAGCTAGAGCTTTCTGGCGTTGGCTATCGGGCGCAGTTGCAGGGGCAGAAACTCAGACTCAGCCTTGGTTTCAGTCATGATATTGATTATCCTATTCCCGCCGATATTAAAGTGGAATGTCCATCGCCGACAGAAATTATTATTTCTGGCATTGATAAGCAAAAGGTCGGGCAAATTGCGGCAGAAATTCGTTCCTATCGCACACCAGAGCCATATAAGGGCAAGGGTGTGCATTATGTCGGTGAATATGTGTTCCGCAAAGAAGGCAAGAAGAAGTAAGGATAAGTCATGGTGCAGAAATTATCTACAAATGAAAGACGCAAACAACGCGTGCGGGCGCATCTGCTTAAAGTGGCCAATGGCCGCCCGCGCCTATCTGTTTTCCGTTCGTCCAAACATATTTACGCCCAAGTGATTGACGACGCACAGGGGCAAACTTTGGTGGCCGCCTCTAGCATGGAAAAAGATTTTAAGGGCGAAAAGGGCGGCAATCGGGAAGCGGCGAATTTGGTTGGCAAATTAATTGCCCAACGCGCTGTTAAGGCAGGCATTGAGAATGTTGTTTTTGACCGTGGCGGCTATCTTTATCATGGTCGGGTGAAAGCCTTGGCCGAAGCGGCGCGTGAAGCTGGTTTGAAATTTTAAGGAGAAGCAAGTGGCTGGAAACGAAAATCGCAATCGTGAGCGTGAAGAACGCGACAGCGAATTTATTGACAAGCTGGTTCACATTAACCGTGTGGCCAAAGTTGTCAAAGGTGGCCGACGTTTTGGCTTTGCCGCTTTGGTGGTTGTTGGCGACCAAAAGGGGCGGGTTGGCTATGGCCTCGGCAAGGCGCGTGAAGTGCCAGAAGCTATTCGCAAAGCAACAGAAGCAGCCAAGCGCAATATGATACGCGTGCCTTTGCGCGAAGGGCGCACCTTGCACCATGATATTAAAGGCCATCACGGGGCGGGCAAGGTTGTGCTACGCGCCGCACCAGCAGGCACGGGTATTATTGCGGGTGGTCCGATGCGGGCTGTGTTTGAGGCTTTGGGCATGCAAGATGTGGTGGCGAAATCTATCGGCTCGTCTAACCCTTATAATATGGTTCACGCTACGATTGACGCGCTGAAAAAACAGGCCAGCCCTCGCATGGTCGCTGCACGGCGCGGCAAAAAAGCCTCTGATTTGGTTTCGCGCCGCATTGCGGCAGGCGAAGCGGCTGAGGCTTAAAGGATAAATAGGAGAACATTATGGCCGCCGCAAAAAAAACCCTTACCGTTGAACGCACAGGTAGCCCGATTGGCCGCCCCCGCGACCAACGCGCCACTTTAATTGGCTTAGGACTCAATAAAAATGGCCGTCGTCGGGTTTTGGAAGACACACCTGCCGTGCGCGGCATGATTGAGAAAGTCGCACATTTAGTGCGTATCGTTGAGTAGGAGCAAGCAGATGAAACTCAATGAAATTAGAGATAATCCCACCGCCCGCACCCGCCGCACCCGTATCGGACGCGGTGAGGCTTCGGGCAAAGGCAAAACGGCTGGCCGTGGTTCAAAAGGGCAGAAGTCGCGTTCTGGCGTGGCTTTGAAAGGTTTTGAAGGCGGGCAAATGCCTATCCATATGCGCCTGCCCAAGCGCGGCTTTAACAAACCCAATCGGCTTAAACTCAATGCAGTGAATTTGGGGCGTTTGCAACAAGCCTTAGATGAAGGCAGGCTAGATGGCAAAGCAACCATTAACGCACCGCTTTTGCGCGAAGCGGGTATTATTCGCCGCGAATTGGACGGGGTGCGGATTTTGGGCAATGGTGAACTGAAAACCAAGCTGGATTTTGAAGTCATCGGCATGAGCAAAAGCGCGGCGGCGGCAGTGGAAAAGCTCGGCGGTAAAATTACCATTCTCGCCCCACCAAAAGATGATGAAGAGGCAGAAGCGGCCAGAAAGGCGAAAAAGGCTGAAAAGGCTAAAGCTAAAAAGGCAAAGAAAGCGACCAGTGATGAGGCCACGAGTGGCACGGCGGCTGATGATAAGGCAGACGCGCCCGCTAAAGCTAAAACAGAGGCGCAAGAAGCACCAGCTACTAAAGCAGAGGCGGCAGGCACGCCAGCCGAAAAGGCCGAAGCCAAAGAAGATGATGCGGATAAAGACGCAGATAAAACAGATTAAACGAAACAAGGCGGGATGACATGGCATCAGCAGCAGAGCAGCTTGCAGCAAATATGAGCCTGTCGGCATTTCGCAATGCGACAGAGTTAAAGCAACGCATCTGGTTCACGCTGGGCGCATTGCTGGTTTATCGCCTCGGCACATTTATTCCCCTGCCAGGCATTGATCCGAACGCGCTGGGCGCACTTTTTGCCCAAACACAAACGGGCATTGTCGGTATGTTTAATATGTTTGCGGGCGGGGCGGTTGGCCGTATGGCGATTTTCGCGCTGAACATTATGCCTTATATTACCGCTTCTATTATTATCCAGCTTCTCACCGCCGCCGTGCCGCATTTGGAGCAGTTGAAAAAAGAAGGCGGCGAGCAGGGGCGCAAACAAATCAACCAATATACGCGCTATGGCACGGTTTTGCTGGCCACAGTGCAAGGCTATGGGCTGGCCATTGGGCTGGAACGCGCCGAAGGCATTGTGCTTAATCCGGGCTGGTTCTTCCAGCTTAGCGCGGTGACAACGCTGGTTGCTGGCACGATATTTTTAATGTGGCTGGGCGAGCAAATCACTGCCCGCGGCGTAGGTAATGGCATTTCGCTGATTATTTTCGCGGGCATTGTCGCCGAATTGCCGGGCGCGTTGGTAAGCACGCTGGAATTGGGCCGCCAAGGCGCGATTTCCACGCCGATTATTTTAACGCTGATTGCTATGGTTATTGGCGTGATTGCTTTTGTGGTGTTTATGGAACGCGCCCAAAGGCGGCTTTTGGTGCAATATCCCAAACGCCAGCAAGGGCATAAAATGACCGGCGGTGATAGCTCGCATTTGCCTTTGAAACTGAATGTGGCGGGCGTTATCCCACCGATTTTTGCTTCTTCTTTGCTTTTACTGCCTGTCACGGCGGCGAATTTTTCTGCTGGCGGCGGCACTGGCTGGCTTGGCACAGTGTCGGCTCTTTTGGGGCAGGGCCAACCGCTTTATATGATGTCCTATGCGGCAATGATTATCTTTTTCTGCTTTTTCTACACATCTATTGTGTTTAACCCAACCGATACGGCCAATAATTTGAAACAATCAGGCGGGTTTATTCCGGGTATTCGTCCGGGCACGCGCACGGCGGAATATATTGACCATATTTTAACCCGCCTCACCGTTGTCGGCGCATTTTATTTAACTTTGGTTTGCTTATTGCCAGAATTTTTAATCAATGCCTATAGCGTGCCATTTTATTTTGGCGGCACATCTATTCTTATTGTGGTGAGCGTGACCATGGATACGGTCGGGCAGGTGCAAAGCCATTTATTTGCCCATCAATATGAAGGGCTGATTAAAAAATCCAAATTTGGAGGCAAGCGTCGATGAAACTGATTTTCCTTGGCCCGCCTGGTGCCGGTAAAGGAACGCAGGCGCAGATTATTGAGGCCAAACACAAGCTGGTGCAACTTTCTACGGGCGATATGCTCCGTGCTGCCGTCGCCGCGCAAACCGATATTGGCCTGATTGCCAAAGATATTATGACTCGCGGCGATTTGGTGCCAGATGATGTGGTGGTTGGCATTATCGCTGAGCGTATTGAACAGGCAGATTGCGCCAATGGCTTTATTTTGGACGGCTTCCCGCGCAATGTGGCACAGGCCGAAGCCCTAGACGCCATGCTGGCCGAAAAAGGGCTGACCCTGGACGGCGTGCTGGAATTGGTGGTGGATAAGGCCATTTTGGCCGACCGCATTAAAACGCGCATTGCCGCAAACGCCGCTTCTGGCACGGATATGCGGGCAGATGACACGGTTGAAGCCCTTGCTCATCGCCTAGAGGTTTATGAAACGCAAACCGCGCCTGTTTCGGCATATTATGCGAAAAAGGGCATGTTGAAGCAGATTGACGGTATGCAGGATATTGAGGCTGTCACAAAGCAAATTGACGCGCTTTTGGGGCTGTAGAGAGGAGAGAAAACTAGCGGTTTTCTTGCTAAAATTGTGTTGACTGGTCGCCCGATTTTCATATAATCCGCCGCCAGTAGGCAAATTTATTCACGGCGAAAATCCGCGAAAAGCTCAAAAAGCCTGATTTTTCAGGGTTTTGGGGTTTTGTGCGTTTTCCTAATTTTTACGACTGGGTTTGAGGAGAAACGAGTGGCTCGTATTGCAGGTGTAAATATCCCAACAGCCAAACGTGTTGTGGTTGCGCTAACCTATATTCACGGTATTGGGAGAACAAAAGCTAGAGAAATCTGCGAAAAAACCGGCATTGAAGCGGCACGCCGCGTCAGCGAATTATCCGATGCGGAAGTGATTAAAATTCGTGAAGCCATTGATGCCGATTATATGGTGGAAGGCGATTTGCGTCGCGAAGTGGCCATGAATATTAAACGCCTGCTTGATTTGGGCGTGTATCGGGGTTTGCGTCATCGGCGTAATTTGCCCGTGCGCGGTCAACGCACTCACACCAATGCGCGCACCCGCAAAGGCCCCGCCAAGGCCATTGCTGGTAAGAAGCAGTAAAGGAATTTGCTATGGTTGCTGAAAAACGCGTAAGGCGGCGTGAGCGCAAAAATATCACTTCAGGGATTGCTCATGTCAATTCAACTTTTAACAATACTATGGTTACTATTGCCGACGCGCAGGGCAATACAATTTCATGGTGTTCGTCTGGCGCAATGGGTTTTAAGGGATCGCGTAAATCCACACCCTATGCCGCCCAAGTTGCGGCAGAAGAAGCGGGCAAAAAAGCCATGGAGCATGGCATGAAAACATTGGAAGTGAATTTTAAAGGCCCGGGTTCGGGTCGTGAATCTGCGTTGCGGTCTTTGCAAGCCGTTGGCTTTAACATTATGACAATCCGTGATGTTACATCTATCCCGCATAATGGTTGCCGTCCGCCCAAGCGTCGGCGCGTATAATTTTTTGATATTTAAGGGGCCTTTCAATGATACAAAATAACTGGCAAGCACTCATCAAGCCAACAAAATTAGATATTGTTCCCGGGCATGATGCCACCCGCACAGCGCGGCTGGTCGCCGAGCCATTAGAGCGCGGCTTTGGCCTGACCATTGGCAATGCGATGCGGCGCATTTTGCTGTCTTCTATTCAAGGCGCAGCGGTA
Organism: Parvibaculaceae bacterium; assembly: GCA_965219965.1. Lineage (GTDB taxonomy): Bacteria > Pseudomonadota > Alphaproteobacteria > RS24 > RS24. The sequence continues at coordinate 803,759 of OZ244796.1, read as the reverse complement.
ACATCTGTACAAATTGACGGCGTGTTACACGAATTTTCATCTATTCCGGGCGTGCGTGAGGATGTCACTGATATTGTTCTCAACATTAAGCAAATGTCCATTAAGGTTCATTCCGAAGGCGTAAAACGCCTGACTTTGGTTAAAACTGGCCCTGGCGTTGTAACGGCAGGTGATATTGAAGCGGTGGCTGATGTTGAAATCACCAATCCTGACCTTGTGCTTTGCACGCTAGATGAAGGCGCGAATGTGCGGTTTGAATTTACCGTCAATACGGGTAAGGGCTATGTTCCTGCTGAAAAAAATCGCCCCGAAGATGCACCGATTGGGCTAATTCCAGTAGATAGTCTTTATAGCCCTGTGCGGCGTGTGTCTTATAATGTTGAAAATACCCGTGAGGGTCAAGTGCTTGATTATGACAAGCTAACGCTGGACATTGAAACAGATGGCACGGTTACGCCAGAAGATGCGCTGGCTTTATCCGCACGGATTTTGCAAGACCAGTTGCAAACCTTCATTAATTTTGAAGAGCCAGAGCCAGTTGAAGAGGAAGTATCCGCCGCAGAGGAAATTGGCTTTAGTGCCGCGCTGTTGAAAAAAGTAGATGAACTGGAGCTTTCCGTGCGCTCGGCAAATTGCTTGAAAAATGACAATATTGTTTATATTGGCGATTTAATTCAAAAAACCGAAGCGGAAATGCTCCGCACCCCAAATTTTGGCCGCAAATCTTTGAATGAAATTAAAGAAGTGCTGGTTGAAATGAGCCTGCATCTGGGCATGGAAGTGCCAAACTGGCCGCCGGAAAATATTGAAGAACTCGCCAAGCGTTTTGAAGAGAGTTATTAGGAGAGCCAAATGCGTCACGCAAAAGCAAGACGGAAATTAAATCGCACCTCAAGCCATCGCAAAGCATTGCTGGGCAGTATGGCCGTTGCGCTGATTAAGCATGAGCAGATTTTGACAACCCTGCCTAAGGCTAAAGAGCTGCGCCCCTTTGTTGAAAAACTTATCACGCTGGGCAAGCGCGGTGATTTACACGCCCGCCGCCAGGCTTATGCCAAATTGCCCGATAAGGAATGGGCGGCGAAACTTTTTGACACGCTCGCCCCACGCTATGCAGAGCGCAATGGCGGCTATACGCGGGTGATGAGAGCTGGCTTTCGCTATGGCGATAACGCACCCATGGCAGTGATTGAATTTGTTGACCGTGATGAAGAAGCGCGTGGGCAAGATTCCGGCCCCGTAGAAATTGATGATGACGAGGCTGACGAAACGGCCTAATTGGGTGATTGATATGTCTGCATTATCAAATGAAAAAAAACGTTCGGTTTGGGTCGGGCGTTTTTTTGTATTTGCAGGGTTTTTGTGCCTTGTTTGGCCGCTTGCAGTGCAGGCGCAGGCGCAAAATGTGCCGCAAAGCCGCGCTCAGTTGCAGCTTAGCTTCGCGCCCGTCGTGGCCAAAGCAACCCCTGCTGTGGTGAATGTTTACACAAAAAAGCGGGTGAAAACCGCGCACCCATTTTTATTTGACGATCCATTTTTCGGCCAATTTTTTGGGCGCGGCTTCGGACGGCAAGAACGGGTGCAAAATTCACTCGGCTCAGGCGTGATTGTAGATGCGTCTGGCATTGTGGTGACAAATTATCACGTCATTCAAGGCGGGCAGGAATTTACCGTCGTGCTATCCGACCGCCGCGAATTTAAGGCCGATGTTTTGCTAGCCGATAAGGGAACAGATTTGGCCGTTTTGAAATTGGTGACAAAAGAAGGGGCGCGGGAAAAATTCCCCATATTGGCTTATCGCGACTCCGATAATGTGCGGGTCGGGGATTTGGTTTTGGCGATTGGTAATCCATTCGGCGTTGGTCAAACTGTTACGGGCGGCATTGTTTCTGGCTTGGCACGTAGCAAGGTTGGCGCATCTCATTTCCAATCTTTCATTCAAACCGATGCGGCTATTAATCCGGGCAATTCGGGCGGTGCATTAGTGACGGTTGATGGCCGTTTGCTCGGCATTAATACGGCAATATATTCGCGCTCTGGCGGTTCAAATGGAATTGGCTTTGCTATTCCCGCTAATATGGTGCGCCGCGTGGTGCGAGCTGCTTTGACCGATGGCGAAATTATCCGCCCATGGCTAGGCGCACAGCTTCAACCCGTTACGCAAGCTCTTGCTGACACGCTGGGGCTAGACAATCCCAATGGTGCGCTGGTGGTGCAAGCTCATGACGATAGCCCTTTGCTAAAGGCAGGCTTGCGGGCGGGCGATGTGATTTTGCAATTTGACAGCTTTGATATTACCCGCCCAGATGATTTGCGCTATCGCCTCGCCGTGGCTGAGCCAGAGCAGAAAATTAGGCTGGTCTATTTGCACGATGGGCGCAAACGCACTGCTATGATACGCCTCATGGCCGCGCCCGAAACCCCGCCGCGCAATGCAACCCTCATTAAGGCGAAAAATATATTTAACGGGGTGGAGCTGAGCAATGTTAATCCCGCTTTGGCTGAGGAATTGGGGCTGGTGCATGAGACGGGCGTTGCGGTGACGGATATTACTGCCCGTAATCGGCTGAATTTGCGCCGCGGTGATGTGCTGGTGCGTATCAATAAGCAGGAAATTGAAAATGTGCAGCAGGCGCGTGATATTATCACCGCCCATCGCGGCGACTGGGCATTGGAAATTAAACGCGGCGGGCAGCTTATCCGCAAAACCATCCGCTAGGGCGGGCAATGAACGCGCCATGACGCAAGTGCAACATTTACAAGTAGAAGAAAGCCAAGATGGTATGCGCCTTGATAGGTGGTTGAAATCTTTGTTTCCGCAATTAGGGCAGGGGCAAATTGAAAAATGGCTCCGCAAAGGCCAAATTCGCATTGATGGCGGGCGAGCGAAAGCCAATATGCGGATTTTAACTGGCCAAACCGTGCGTGTGCCGCCTATCCCTTCTGCTTTGCCTGAAAAAAAATCCGCCCGTCCTGCGCTTTCTGCGCCTAAAGCCTTGCAAGAAGAAATCCGCAATAGTGTGGTTTCCAAAGACGACCATGTGCTGATTATCAATAAACCTGCGGGTTTGGCCGTGCAGGGTGGCAGTAAAACCACGCACCATCTTGACGGGCTTTTGGATATTTTAACTTTTGACGCGCCCGAACGCCCGCGCCTTGTGCATCGGCTTGACCGCGATACATCGGGCGTGATGGTGCTGGCTCGCAACCGCAAAGCAGCGACGCATTTAACCAAATCTTTTGCCAATCGGCAGGTGCAGAAAATTTATTGGGCTTTGACCCATGGCGTGCCGCGTCCAGCGCAAGGTGATATTAATCTCAAATTGGTTAAACGCGCCGCCCCTGATGGCAATGAACGTGTCCGCCCCGCCGTGCAGGGGGAAAAGGGTCTGCAGGCCGTGACGCGCTTTAGCGTGGTGCAACGGGCGGGGCAGGATTTTGCGTGGCTGGCTTTTATGCCGCTAACGGGGCGCACGCATCAAATTCGCGCCCACGCGCTTGCTATTGGTCATCCGCTTGTTGGCGATGGTAAATATAATGACCCTGATATTGAAACGGGCGGCGGGCTGGCCGATAAGCTGCATTTACACGCCCATTTGCTGAGCTTGCCGCATCCAGCCGGTGGCACATTGCAGGCGCACGCGCCTTTGCGCGACCATATGGCTGAAACTTGGGCCTTTCTTGGCTTTGAAGAAGCAGAGGCGGATGATGATGTTTTTCCGCAATAGGGGGCGCAAGTGAAACGTTTTTTCAAACAGGCTGAACTGGCCACTTATGAGGTCGCTTATGGGGTGCGCTTAGATGATTTGGAGTTGAAAACGCCCGCGAAAAATCGCCTCGCTGTGCCATCTGCCGCGCTGGGGGATTTGCTGGTGGGCGAGTGGAATAATTGCGGCGATGACATTGATTTAACCCAAATGCCGCTTAATCGGCTGGTTAATACCGCGCTTGACCAAGTGGATAAAAACCAAAACGCGCTGGCCGATGGTTTTGTTGCCTATGGCAATCATGATTTGCTTTGCTATCGCGCCACCCACCCTGACGTGCTTATTGCACGGCAAAATGAAATTTGGAATCCGATATTGGATTGGTGCAGAACTCATTATGGTTTGGATTTTACTCTTACGCATGGCATTGAACCCATTAACCAGCCGCCAGAAACTTTGCGCCGTTTGCGCGATATTTATTTATCGCCGCATAATAATTTGCGACTTGCGGGTTTAAGCCAAGCCGCCGCCTTGCTCGGCTCAGCCGTGCTGGCTTTGGGGCTGGAGCATCAATATATTAATGCCGCCCAAGCCTATGAAGCGGCTTTTGTGGATGAGATTTTTCAAAGCACACAATGGGGAACGGATGAAGAAGCCCAAATGCGGTGCGGGGTGCTGAAAGAAGAAATCGCGCAAATGACGGCATTTTTTGCGGCTTTATGAATTGCGCGAAAAAGCCGTTTCAAAACTATCAAGCAAAGCCCTATCTACATCTGCCATGCTGGCCGTTATGCCTAAATCGGCAAGGCTGGTGACATGTTCACGCGGCAGACCGCATGGCACAATGCCATTAAAATGCTCAAGGCAAGGATTGACGTTGAGTGATAGGCCGTGAAAACTCACCCAACGGCGAATTTTAACCCCAATCGCACCGATTTTATCATCACGCGCCATTTGCGCCCGCCGCACCCAAACACCAATTTCACCATCACGCCGATGAGCGTGAATGTCAAAATGATGCAAGGCAGCTATCATCCAATTTTCAATATTGGCAACAAAGCGTTTAATATCCGCGCCGCGCTTTTGTAAATCCAGCATCACATAAACCACGCGCTGGCCGGGTCCGTGATAAGTATATTTGCCGCCGCGCCCGGCTTTATAAACGGGCAGCTGTTCCGGGGTTAGCAATTCTTCTGGCTTGGCACTCGTGCCAGCCGTGTAAAGGGCGGGGTGTTCCAAAAACCATAAAAGCTCACCAGCTTGCTGGTTGCGTATTTCAGCCACACGTGTTTCCATGAGAGCCAAAGCCTGCTCATAATCCACAGGCACGGGGGAAATAAGACATTCTGGTCGGTCGCCCTGTGCGGGGATATAGGTCGGCGCGGCGTGGTTTTGGTCGCCTGCCTGACGGCTTGCGGCGGGTGTTTGTGGCGTTAACATGGGCTTGTTTTAGCATGATATGGGCGTTTATTAACTACGCAAATATAATGTAGTATATATATATTTACATATAAAAGGTGACAAATAAAGCAAAACCACCTATATACGGCTAAAGGAGTCCCTATGCTGCCAATTATTTTGGATGTCAAAGCACGAAAGGCGGGCATTATTGGCGGCGGCGCACGGGCGTGTCGCCGCTTGGCCATGCTAGATGAAGCGGGTGCGGAAAATGTCACCATTTACTGCCCCAAAGCAGACGCACAAATGCGGCAAATGGCGGGCAAGCGATTGGTAGAACGCCTGCCATTGGCTGATGATATGGCCGCGCTGGCGGTTTTATTTATCGCCGATATGGATGATGCGGATGTGGCCGCTATGGTAAAGATGGCGCATGGGTGCGGCGTGTTGGTTAATGTTGAAGATGTGCCAAGCCAATGCGATTTTTATGTGCCAGCCATAACGCGGCGCGGTGCGCTTTTGCTCACTGCTTCAACGCAGGGCAAGTCGCCCGCCTTAGCGCGGCGGTTAAAAGAATTTCTCGCCACCCGTTTTCCGTCTATATGGGCCGATAGGGTGGAAGAAATAAGCACCATGCGAGAAAATTGGCGCAATGAAGGGTTTGATAGTAAAGAAATTATGCAACGCAGCAATAAGCTGATTGATGAAAAGGAATGGTTGGCATGTCAGTGCCTGTTGGAAAAAGAAAAAAGCAGCTAGATGCCGCCCCTAATGGGGTTACGGCAAAAGTTGCCACGCTCTCCGCCCGCTATGAGGGGCAGGACGGGGATGCGGTTTTACGCGCCATGATTGAGCAGGAATTTGCCGACCAAATTTGCGTGGTGTCTTCCTTTGGTTCGGAGTCTTCGGTTTTGCTACACAAGGTCGCGCAGATAAATGCCAATGTGCCTGTGCTTTTTCTCAATACGGGCAAACTTTTTGGCGAAACATTGCGCTATCGTGACCGTTTGCAAGATGTGCTGGGTCTTACCGATGTGCGTGCCATTGGCCCACACCCTGATGATTTGAAAGCCAAAGATGCGGCGGGTGATTTATGGTCAAAAAGCACCAATCAATGCTGCCATATTCGCAAAGTGCTGCCGCAAAAACGGGCATTGAAAAATTTTGAGGCCGTTATTACGGGCCGTAAACGTTTCCAAACCCATGCGCGGGCGGAAATGGCGCATATTGAAATTGACGATATAGAATCCGAACGGGTGCGGGTCAATCCGCTGGCCGAATATGATTTAGACGCGCTCAATGCTTATATGGAAAAGCATAAATTGCCGCGCCACCCGCTTGTGCGCGACGGCTATTTGTCTATTGGCTGCATGCCCTGCACGGATAAGGTTGCCGAGGGGGGTGATTATCGTTCTGGCCGTTGGGCCGATGAGGAAGATAAGGAAGAATGTGGCATTCATAAGCCCGATTTTGTTTATGGTGATGGCATTTAATATGCGCCTTTCGCGCTTGTCGGTGCGGGCGGGATTTGCTAAACAGCTTTTGTCCCGTCTGACACTGCTTGCGGCCGTGGCGGAATTGGTAGACGCGCAGCGTTGAGGTCGCTGTGGGGTAACACCTGTGGAAGTTCGAATCTTCTCGGCCGCACCATTTTGTGACAAGGTTTCCGACCAGACAACATGCCTGATAAAATGAAATAATCTAGCAATGGGCGGCATTGCGGGTTAAACTGAACTTAATTGTTCCAAAGAGCAGGGTCAGTCATGGCGGATAAAGCCGATAAAGCAGACACATTGGAAACAAATTCGGCACAGGCCGATATTGAATCCATGCCCGTTTCCAAAGAAGAGGAAACCAAAGCCGCCCAGCTGGTGCGCGAAACCACCCGTGCGCTGAAAGAAGATGACCGCACCGCCTTGACCAGCATTGCCACCAGTAACCACGAAGCCGATTTGGCGGGTCTCATTCAACTGCTCAACCATGAACAGCGCGAGAAATTTATCACCGCTATTGGCGATAATTTGGATCCGGCTGTTTTGGTGGAACTTGATGATGCGGTCAGTGCCGAAGTATCCGAAGCGTTGAAAGTGGACACGCTCGTTTCTGCCGTGCAGGAACTTGAAACAGATGATGCGGTTTTCGTTTTGGGCGAATTGGAAGCTGATGACCAGCAGAAAATTCTTGACCGCATACCAGAAACTGAACGAATTGTGCTGCAACGTTCGCTGGATTATCCCGATGATAGTGCTGGACGGCTCATGCGTTCGGATTTGGTTGCTGTGCCGCCTTTTTGGACAGTCGGGCAGATGATTGATTATTTGCGCGAAACAGATGAGCTACCCGATGATTTTCTAGAAATTTTCGTGGTTGACCCAAGCCATACGCCTATGGGAGTGGTGCGGCTAAACCGTGCCATGCGCTCGGCACGGCCTACAAAACTCAGTGAAATTATGGATGAGCATTTGTCGCTTATCCCCGCCCATATGGATAGGGAAGATATGGCTCGCCAATTTGCCCGCTATAATTTGGTAAGCGCACCCGTCGTGGATGAAGATAATCGCCTGCTCGGCGTTATCACGGCTGATGATGTGTTTGAAGTGATTGTTGAAGAGGCCGAAGAAGATATTTTGGCTTTGGGCGGTGTTGGCCATGAGGCATTGACGGATAATATGTTTGAAGCCGCAGGCGGGCGTTTCACATGGCTGTTTGTGAATTTGCTCACAGCTATTTTTGCCTCTGGCGTTATCGCATTATTTGACGCCTCTATTGAACAAATGGTTGCTTTGGCCATTTTAATGCCCATTGTCGCTTCTATGGGCGGCAATGCGGCCACGCAAACCCTCACTATTACTGTGCGCGCTTTGGCGACATTGGAGTTAATGCCCGTTAATGCTTTGCGCGTGGTGGCACGGGAAATTGGCATTGGGCTGTTAAATGGCGCACTTTTTGCGGTGCTGATTGGCTGTGTCGGCGCTTTGTGGTTTGATAATTTATGGCTCGGCATTGTGCTGGCATTGGCCATGCTGGTTAATATGCTGGTGGCCGGATTATCAGGTATCCTCATTCCCCTTGGGCTGAGTAAGGCGGGGATTGATCCGGCGGTGGCGTCGGGCGTGTTTGTGACGACAGTGACGGATGTCATTGGTTTTCTTGCCTTTTTAGGCTTTGGCACATGGATATTGCTGTGAAAAATGCCGCCTATCTGGTTTGTATGGTGGCGGTTTGGGGCGTGCTTTTGCTCACCCCCGCCCATGCGGCATGGCGTGAGGGGGTGAAGCTGTCCGAAGCCATGCCTAGCGCACAAGCGGTCACTTTTGAAGGGGAAGTTTTTGTTTTGCGTGACCAGCGCAATAAGCATCGCAAAATGTTTTTTGAAGCCTATGATATTGACGGCGATGGCTGGCGGCCTTTGCCGCCCGTACCCGTAGATAGCACAGATTTTGCGGTTGCGGCGGCGGGTGGGCAAATTATTCTCACCGGTGGCCGTCAAGCGCAAAATGAAAAGCCGCGCTCAACTGTGTGGGTTTATAGCCCAACAAAATCTCTATGGTATCAAGCCCCGCCTATGCCCGAAGCGCGGGCAGGTCATATATCTGTTGCGCTTGATGAACGGGTTTATGTGTTCGGTGGCGGGGCGGGAGATAAGCGCGGCAAAGATAAAATTTTAGTTTTTGATGTGCAAAGCGCGGTTTGGTCAAGCCTGTCCCCACCGCCATTTGCTTTGCCGCGTCAAGGAACAACCATTGCGGCGGCGGGCGGTAAAATTATGCTGGCTGGAGGCATTGATAAAAATGGCAAAGCCTTAGCCGATGTGCATATTTTTGACCCCGCCAATGGCGCGTGGACACAAGCACCGCCATTGCCGCAAGCCCTTGCTGGTGGCCGTTTAGCGGCGATTGATGGGAAAAGGGGTATGGCGTGGCATTATTTTGGCGGCTATCGTTTGCACCCAAGCGTGACTTTTGCAGCGCATTATATTTTGCTGCCTAAGGGTGCGGGTTGGCAAGAAGGCCAAGCCATGCCGCAAGCCCGTCATAGCAGTGCGGTGGCCGTGTGGGAAAATGATATTGTGGTGATTGGCGGCGCGGTCGGCAGTGGTTTTTATACCAGCTTTACTGGCACGGATAGTGTTTATATTTTTACGCCTGAAAAAAGATGAGCCTGCATTTAATAAAACTTGCCGCTGGGGTTGAAACGCTAGATGATTTACGTACTCGCCAAGTGCGTATTTATGAAAAATATGGACAGCTTCTTCACATTACCCGCATGACACCCAAACGGCGCGATGAATTGCTCAATGGCGGCTCGCTTTATTGGGTGATTAAGCGCAAAATCCGCGCACGGCAAAAAATTTTATCTATAGATTCTTTTACTGATGAGGCAGGCATTGGCCGATGTAAAATTACCCTAAAGCGCGATTTGGTTTTAACCCGCCCCAGCCCACGCCGTCCGTTTCAGGGCTGGCGTTATTTCAAGGCCAGTGATGCGCCTGCCGATTTACCACGCACCGCACAAGGGGCGGCAGGGGAAAATATGCCCGATGAATTGCGTGAAGAATTAATTGCGCTTGGTCTGCTCTAAGCCTTACTCAGTGTGAGTTTACGCCTAAGCGGGCATATTATCCAGCAGGCGCACAGTGCCAATCCGCACCGCCGCCAGCAAACGCATTGGCGTATCGGCTTGGGCGGGGTCGTCTATGGGCGCAAGGCTTTGGGCATGGCGAAAGGTGAGATAATCCACCGCGTCAAACCCCGCCGCCAGTAATTGTTGTTTGCCTGTTTTTTCCAATTCGGCCAAGCGCGTGCCATTTTGTTTTGCTTGGCATAAATCCTGCATGATTTTATTTAACTGGCCAGCAATTTGGCGTTGGGTTTTATCCAAATACACATTGCGTGAAGACATGGCCAGCCCATCATCTTCACGTAAGGTGGGTGCGCCGAGAATTTCAACATCTAAATTCAAATCAGCAACAAGGCGTTGGATAACGCATAGCTGTTGATAATCTTTCTCACCGAAAATGGCATAATGCGGCTGGCAAATAACAAGCAATTTGGTCACAATTAATGCAACGCCTGAAAAAAAATGCGGCCTTATATCGCCCTCCAGCCCCTGTGCCACACCGCTCACCGATAATTGGGTCGCCGCATCGGGCGTGTAAATTTCATTGGCAGTGGGAATAAAAACAGCATCGGTTTTAACCGTGGCCAGCTGCTCTATATCGGCTGTTTCAGTGCGCGGATAGGTGTCAAAATCTTCATGCGGGGCAAATTGGGTTGGATTAACAAAAATGCTCACAATGACTTTATCTACTTTCGGCACAAGTGCGTTGACCAGCGATAAATGCCCCTCATGCAACGCCCCCATGGTTGGCACCAGCCCAATACGCAAACCCTGCCCACGCCATTGGGCAAGCTGTTGGCGCATATCGGCAATGGTGCGGAAAATATCGGGATATTGCGTCATTTAAGGTTTTTCCGCGCCATTTTCATCATTAATGAGATAAGCATTGGCAATGCCGCCATCGGCCAGAAGGGTGGTGCCAGTCATATAGCTACTTTCATCGCTCAGCAAAAAACACACCGCGCCTGCAATTTCTTCTGGCTGTCCCAAACGCCCCAAAGGAATATGGCGTCGGCGGGCGTGCCATTTTTCCGCCGTGTCAAAATAATGCGCCGTGCGCGGGGTTTTCACAGGCCCGGGCGCAAGGCAATTTGCGCGGATATTATGGCGGGCTTGCTCTATGGCAATTTCCCGCGTCATGGCTTCAACGCCTCCCTTAGCGCTGGTGTAAGCAATTTGTGCTTGCGATGAAGCGGCATGGGCAACGACCGAAGACATATTTACAATAACCCCGCCGCCGCCTTGTTTGAATATCGGCACAATGGCACGGCACATTAAAAATACGCTGGTGAGATTTTGTGCAATGGTGGTGGTGAAACTATCTATCGGCGTGTCGGCAATGCCGCTATCATGGGTATCTAAAATGGCGGCATTATTCACCAGTCCGTCAATGCGGCCATGAAAGGCCAGCGCGGTTTGGGCGAGTTTTTCCACTTCTGCGACTTGGCTGAGATTGCCGCTGACCATTTGGGCATCGCATTTGAGTTGGTCGCAGGCCTCTTGTGCGGCTTGCGGTGTTTTTTCCGCCAAAATAAGACGACACCCTGCTTCGGCCAGCCGCGCCGCTATGGCTTGTCCCAGCCCGCCGCCAGCCCCCGTTAGCAAAATAATTTTATCATTCAACCCACGCATGGGCGCAAACATAGCGCGACAAGGGGCAAAAGGGCAGTTAAAATCCACTTTCCCCCCGTTTTTTGCCTGAATCACCTTATTTTAGCGGCTGATTTCACATTTTGGCGGGCAAGATGAGTGTCATGGCAGGAAAAACGCATGTCATTGTGGTCGGCAATGAAAAGGGCGGCTCAGGTAAAACCACCACCGCCATGCACCTCATGGCGGTATTGCTAGATATGGGCTTTGCGGTCGGCACATTGGATGTGGACGGGCGGCAAAAATCGCTCACCCGCTATATTGAAAATCGCCAAATTTGGACACAACGTTCTGGTCGGCGCGTGGCTATGCCAGAGCATGAAATTATCCCGCTTGCTCAGGGCGCGACGCTTAAAGAAGGGCAAGAAATTGAAAAGCAGCATTTTATTGACGCTATGGCGCGTTTGCGTGGGCGCAATGATTTTGTGATTATTGACAGCCCTGGCTCAGATACATTTTTATCGCGCCTCGCCCATGCGGCGGCCGATACGTTAATTACGCCTATCAATGACAGCTTTGTTGATTTTGATTTGCTCGGACGGGTTGACCCCGACACGCTGGCCGTTCAAGGCCCGAGCATTTATTCCGAATTGGTTTGGGATTGTCGCAAAGCACGCGCAGCGGCTGACGGCACAGCGATTGATTGGGTGGTTATTCGCAATCGCACAAGCCATGTCCACGCCAAAAATCGGGCGCGGGTGGAAAAGGCATTAAGCGAGCTGGCCGAAAGATTGCATTTTCGTCTTTTGGCTGGCCTGTCGGAACGGGTGATTTTCCGTGAAATGTATCCGGCGGGTTTAACCTTGCTGGATTTAACCGCCGAGGAAGCCAATATGGCATTGACCTTGTCGCATATTGCCGCCCGCGCAGAAATTGCCGCTTTGGTGAAAAATCTCAATTTGCCGCCTCTGCACGGCGCAGAGGGCTGAAATTTACGGCGTAAAATAGCCATGCCGCAATAGGGTGAGCAGGTCAAACCCGCCATTAGCGGCGCGTTTGAGCAAAAAGCCGCCAATCCGCGCCCGTGTGGTGGCCGAATGGGGGGCAATGAAAACGCTATGCGGCGTTTGGGCTATTGGTGCGCTACGGAAAATTCTGCTATCATCGGCTCTATTCTCTGCCCCATCATTATTTGCCCCATCATTATTTGATTGAGCCGAAGCGGGCAGGGATAAAGATAAGCTAACGGAAAAGCTGAAATAAAAGAGGGCGGTTAACAGACGCAAAATCAAGACTCCAAAACGACGAATCACGCAAAATCACAATATGAAGATAACGCAATTTTGGCGTCAGGTGTTGAAAAAATATCCAGTTGATTGCTATGCTCAAAAAACACGAAATGAGTGACAAAATTGAACCAATGATGGAAAAAAATGATATAGCCAAAACGGCGCATAGGGTGGTTTTTTCCAGCGATGATAAGCGTGACAAAAATGCAGGTGACCAAACAGACACAGCTGTGATTACGCGAAGGAAGCCGAAAACCGCCAAACCGTCGCTCTATAAAGTTCTCATTTTGAATGATGACTTCACGCCGATGGAATTCGTTGTTCACATTTTACAAAGATTCTTCAACAAAAGTTTAGAAGAAGCGACCCAGATTATGTTGCATGTGCATCAAAATGGTGTTGGAATTTGTGGAGTCTATACGTTTGAGATTGCAGAGACAAAGGTGACACAGGTGATTGATTTAGCGCGTAAATATCAGCATCCGCTACAATGTACGATGGAGAAGGATTAAACTATGCCGGCATTTTCAAAAGGACTAGAGCAGGGATTGCATAATGCGCTTGAAATTGCCAATGAGCGCAATCATGAATTTGCCACGTTGGAGCATTTGCTTTTAGCACTCACCAATGATGCCGATGCGTCTTCTGTGCTGGAAGCCTGCTCGGTGGATATTGATTTGTTGCGCCGAAACTTGCTGGATTATATTGAGAATGAACTAAGCGGGCTGGTCAATGATGATGAGGAAGATGACTGCAAGCCGACGGCAGGTTTCCAGCGCGTCATTCAACGTGCCGTTATTCATGTGCAATCTTCTGGCCGCGATGAGGTGACGGGTGCGAATGTGCTGGTCGCTATGTTTGCAGAACGCGAAAGCCATGCCGCCTATTTTCTCCAAAAGCAGGAAATGACCCGCTATGATGCGGTGAATTTCATCTCGCATGGTATTGCCAAAAAGCCCGGACTGAGCGAAGACCGCCATGTAGGCGGGCTGGATGAAGATGAAATGGAAACGGGTCGCCGCCCAGGCGAGTCGGCTCTATCGGCCTATTGTATTAATCTTAATGACAAGGCGCGCAATGGTAAGGTTGACCCGCTTGTTGGGCGTATCCGCGAAGTGGAGCGCACCATTCAGATTTTATGTCGGCGCAATAAAAATAATCCCTTATTGGTTGGCGACCCGGGCGTGGGAAAAACCGCTATTGCCGAAGGGCTGGCCCGCAAAATTATAGAAAATGATGTGCCAGATGTGCTGAAGGATAATGTGATTTATTCGCTTAATATGGGTACGCTTTTAGCTGGTACACGTTATCGTGGCGATTTTGAAGAGCGCATTAAACAAATTATGGCCGAGCTTGAAAATATGCCCGAAGCGGTTTTGTTCATAGATGAAATTCACACCGTTATTGGTGCGGGCGCGACATCGGGCGGGGCGATGGATGCGTCTAATTTACTGAAACCCGCTTTGCAAAGCGGGCATTTGCGCTGTGTTGGCTCAACCACTTATAAAGAATTCCGCCAGCACTTTGAAAAAGACCGCGCACTGGCGCGGCGTTTCCAGAAAATTGATGTGAATGAACCCAGCATTGGCGAAACCATTAAAATTCTGCGCGGCCTTAAACCTTATTTTGAAGAGTTTCACAAAATCCGCTATACGAATGATGCTATTAAAGCGGCGGTGGAGCTTTCCGCCCGCTATATGGCCGATAAAAAATTGCCAGATAAAGCCATTGATGTGATTGACGAAGTGGGCGCATCGCAAATGTTGCTGCCCACTTCCAAACGCAAAAAAACCATTGGCGTGAAAGATGTGGAAAACACCATTGCCACTATGGCGCGTATTCCGCCGAAAAATATCAGCAAAAATGATGAAGAAAAATTGCGTGATTTAGATGCTGGCCTCAAACGGGTGGTGTTTGGTCAAAATAGCGCGATTGATACGCTCACAGCGGCGATTAAGTTATCGCGGGCGGGACTGCGCGAGGAAAACAAACCCATTGGCTGTTATTTATTTTCTGGCCCTACGGGTGTCGGCAAAACCGAAGTGGCGCGGCAATTATCCGATATTCTCGGCGTGGAATTGCTACGCTTTGATATGTCCGAATATATGGAGCGTCACACCGTGTCGCGTTTGCTGGGCGCACCGCCTGGCTATGTTGGCTTTGACCAAGGCGGTTTGCTGACCGATGGGGTGGACCAGCACCCGCATTGCGTGCTTTTGCTTGATGAGGTGGAAAAGGCGCACCCTGATTTGTTCAGTGTTTTATTGCAGGTCATGGATAATGGTGCGCTGACCGATAGTAATGGGCGCAAAGTTGATTTCCGCAATGTGATTTTAATTATGACAACCAATGCAGGCGCGGCGGATATGGCTCGCCCGCCTATGGGATTTGGCCGCGAAGTGCGTGATGGGGAAGATGAAGCGGCGATTAAAAAGATATTTGCGCCCGAATTTAGAAATCGGCTAGACGCGGTTGTGCCATTTGCCCATTTGCCGCCAGAAGTGGTTGCCCGTGTGGTTGAAAAATTTGTGCTGCAATTAGAAGCGCAACTGGCCGACCGTAATGTGATTATTGAACTTGATGCTCAAGCGGCGGAATGGTTGGCGCAAAAAGGGTATGACCGACAAATGGGTGCGCGACCCTTAGCGCGGCTCATTCAAGAAAAAATTAAAAAACCATTGGCCGATGAAGTACTGTTTGGGCGGCTGAAAAATGGCGGCGTGGTGCGGGTGAAAACCAGCGCGGATAATGAGCTAGAGCTACATTATGATAATAGCGAGGGCGGCAGTAAACACCTGAAAAGTAAGGATAAAGAGCCTGCTTAAAGCGCGTTAAAGCGCGGCGCGGATTTTCGCCGCATGGCTTTCTAATATCTCAGGGTCGGCCATATCGCCTGCATGTAGTTTCATATCCACGCCATTTTCACGCGGAATAATATGCATGTGCATGTGAAACACGCTTTGCCCTGCCGCCGCACCATTAAGCTGAGCAATCATCACGCCATTACATTGCATCGCTTTTTTTACCGCTTTTGCAATTTTTTTAGTGCTACGCATCACAGCCATAGCGGCGGTTTCGTCTATGTCTAGCAAATTTTCCGCTGGTGATTTTGGAATAACCAGCACATGACCATCGGCTTGCGGTATCACATCCATAAAGGCAAGCGTGTCGTCATCTTCATAAACTTTCACGCAAGGCAATTCGCCGCGTAAAATTTTAGCAAAAACATTTTGGTCGTCATAGCCAGACATTTAGATTCCCCCTTAGCTTTGGTGCAGTTCAAATATGGCGTCAATTTCTACCGCCCAACCACGCGGTAGGCTCGGCGCACCCACAGCGGCACGCGCATGTTTGCCCGCTTCGCCCAAAAGCGCGACAAGCAAATCAGACGCGCCATCAATCACGGCAGGCATATCGGTAAAATCATCTGTGCAAGCGACAAAGCCGCCCAATTTAAGGCAACGTTTTATTTGGCGCATATCGTCATTACAAGCCGCAAAGGCTTGGGCGAGAATATTCAGCGCGGCCAGCTCGGCAGCCTTTTTGCCTTGTTCCACGCTTATATCGCGCCCCAATAGTCCCGTTATGGCGGTGTCATCGGCGGCGACGGGTCCTTGACCAGAAATCATAAGCCACGCGCCACTGCGTATATATGGCACATAATTGGCCACAGGCGCGGCGGGGGCGGGCAGAGTCAGCCCCCGTGCGGCGAGTTTTTCTTGAATGTTTTTCATATCCATGCGCTTAGCCTAATCGGCTTTGGCAGATAATCAAGGTTGAATTGCCCGCTATCCCCAATCGGGCGTTTGCCCGCCGGGCAGAAGGCGGCGTGCTTGAGCGGGCAGGAAAGGGTCAATGTTCTGCTCTTCGCAAAAGCGCGTCAGCATGGTGTCGTCAGATAAAAAGAAATCCATCATGCCACCAAGCATATCGGCATTATCGGCCTGTTGGAGAATATCAGCAGGCGTGATGCCCGCCAGCGTGGTGAATTTCTCCATCTCATCGGGATTTTCCGCCAGCCAGCCGAGAATTTTCAACGCCAAAATTTCAGCTTGCTCAGGGGTGATGGAAATGGTGTCGGAAGGCATTGGAAAGATGGGGGTGGGGCGAATGGGCGGAGTCGGCGAATGGGGGCGGATGGGAAGCGTTAAAGGGCGCGGGCAAAACTCTATTTGATTTTGCCCTCTTTGAACTCAACATGTTTGCGTGCCACAGGGTCATATTTCCGCACCACCATTTTTTCGGTCATGGTGCGGGCGTTTTTCTTGGTGACATAATAAAAGCCCGTGCCTGCGGTGCTTTCAAGTTTGATTTTGACGGTTGTTGGCTTAGCCATGGGTTTATCCTCAAATCAATTTTCAAAACCGAGCGCAAACCTACCCATTCCACGCTGGAAGTCAAGGGGCAATCGGTTGGCTGGCAGTAGGGGGAATACCAGCTCAATACTGCCTAGATTCTGCGGATTATTGTAAAAAACAAGAATCTATTGACAATATATTAAAAATGTAGTTTACAATAGGAGGAAACAGGCTATATTATGTGATAATATCCTATGGAGGCTCTAATGAGTGAAAAAAACAAGAAATTTAGGCGGTTGGCTACGCAGAGGGTCAATAATGCGCTCAAATATATTCGTTTGATTGGCAATCTTTCCAATACAAATAATTATGAGTTTGACAAAAAGGAAGTGGAGCAGATTTTCAGCACGCTTGAAACCGAATTGAAAGAGTGCAAGGCTTTATTTCAAAAGAAACTGAAAAAAGATGCCCCAAAGATACGGGCTAACTTGTTTGTGGACTGATGGGATAAATTTATTGGGGTTAATAAGAATGTGGAGGAAAGACAATGGAAAAGATAAAACAGGCTTTTAAGTTTGATAATGAAGAAGTCGATTCAATTGATAGAAAAATTGAAACAAAATCCGAATCCGATACGCAAAAGACATGTGAGAATCAAAAATTATGCCTTGCGCTGGTGAAATCTGAAACGCGGGCAGAAATTATAAAACATCTTAAGAATGCTGGTTATTGGGATGACCCGACATGTTGGCGTGATTATGGTGATGAGGAAGCAAATTGGAGCAGTGTGGGAAATCAGCAAGCTTCGCCTGATGCTGCTCTTGTTGAGAAATTGACCAATTCCATTGACGCTGTGTTGATGAATGCTTGTAAAGAGAATGGGGATGATCCCGAAGGAGGCCCTGAGACCAATACACCACAAAATATGCGTGATGCGGCTCAAAAATATTTTGGCATCAAAGGGGGAGGTCTTTCTGATTTGACAGGAAACCAGCGTACCGAGTTTGCAGAGAAAATTAAATTGGTGGCCACAGGTGAAGCGGCTGAAAAATCAAAAAATCCCAAAATAAATTATATCATTGCAGATTGCGGCGAGGGTCAAACCCCACACGCTATGCCAGACACTTTATTGTCCTTAATGAAGAGCAACAAAGCCAATGTGCCTTTTGTTCAGGGTAATTTCAATATGGGTAGTACTGGCGTTTTTGGATTTGATGATGAGAATTTATTGCAACTCATCTTGACCAAAAAGAACCCTAGAATCGCAGACGAGAAAGATGTATCGGCGGACCGATGGGGCTTTACGATTGTGAGGCGGTTTCCCGAGATAGGAAAGATGAAAAAACCTGTATTGAGATATCTTGCACCAGGTGAACAGATTTTATCATTTGCGGCGGAAGAACTACCTATTTTGCCAGGTAAATATCCTGAAGCTTATAGTGAACCAATGCATTTCGGCACTTTTATCAAATTATATGAATATGATTTGGGGGTGAAAGCCTATAATTCGTTTATTTATCTTAATTTTTATTATCGGCTATCACTGCTATTATCTAAGCCCTGCCTGCCGATTCGTTTATATGAACGCAGAGAATACAAAAAGCCACCAAGGTCCCCTGAAATCAATTTAACTGGTTTGAAAACAAGATTGGATGACAACATATCTCACAATATAGAAGAGGGGTATCCTCTGCCCATTTCTTTTCGGCCTTTGCAGGGACAAAATATTACAGGCTCCCTGTATGTTTTCAAAAAAGGGGCGGAGATGAAGCATTATGCTAAAAGAACTGAAGGGATTGTTTTCACCTTAAACGGTCAATGCCATGCAAAAGAATCTCGTGTATGGTTCAAAAATGAGTGTGGCTTGAATTATCTCTATGATTCAATGCTTGTTTTTATTGATTGTAGCACTCTGTCATACAACTCTAAAAATAAAATGTTCAAAACCAGTAGAGACAGGTTATCAGACACCTCCAGTCTTGCGGGGGAAATATATAAGGAATTGGAGGATTTTATTAAAGGGCATTCAGGGCTAAAAGAACTCAATACTCAGAGACGGGCGGAGCAACAGGCTGAAAAAACAGGGGATAACAAGGCACTTGCCGATACTCTGGAAAAGCTCATAAATAAATCACGCTCGTTACAAAATTTATTGGGATATGGCAATCGTTTAGCTAATCCGTTTGATGATGGGTCAAAGCGCACAGAGGTATTGTTGAAAAAATTTCCTGATTTTTTTGAATTAGAAAAATCTATAGGACGTGACCACCCCAAACTTTTTCCCTGCAACCAAAAAAAAGCACAGGTAAAGTTCAAAACCAATGCTGAAAACGATTATTTTAAGCGTGCCGACGACCCTGGTGATATTCGTTTGGTCATAAATGGTGAAGAATACAATAATTTTTCAATCAATCTTTGGAATGGCACAGCTAAACTTAATATAGGGTTCAGTGAAGCGTGGCAGGTGGGAGATTTATTGGAAATTAAAACTACTATTTCAGATTGTAATAGAATAGAGCCATTTACCAATCGTTTCTATATCAAGATTGACTCTGAAAAAAAGAAGCCAGAATCTTCAACGACCTCAAAGAAATCTCAAAAGGGAGGCTTATCAATTCCTGAAGTTATGGAAGTTTCAAAGGAAAATTGGAAAGACCATGGTTTTGATAGAGAAAGTGCTCTTAAAGTTGTGTCGGGTGGAGAGCAACCTGATTTTTATGTCAATGTGGATAATGTCCATTTGCTTGATGAAATTAAGGCACGCCCTAAAATGGAGCCAAAAGATTTGAGAGAACAATATAAAATTGGCATGGCTCTCTTTGGGCTGACAATGCTTTCAGACAGCAAACAAGATTCTAAGAATGCACAGCAAGATTCTGATGAAAATGAATCAACAAAACAACAAATTGATGATGACATGATAAGGCGTCTATCAAAGCTTTTTTCGGTTGTTTTGTTGCCTACAATCGGTTTGGCATCTTTTTACGATGACATTTAGGCAGTCAAGGGGCAATCGGTTGGCTGAAGGCTGGCGGTCAGCGTGGTTTTGGGGTGGCTTTGGCTTTGGCGCGTCGGCGGCCAGCGCGGGAGGGGCTTTTTTTGCGCCGTCCCTTTACTGGGCGCGGGTGGCTTTTGGCGGGCTTTTGCTCACGCTCGCCGCCTTCAATAAGCGATAAAAGCAGCCCGCCTTTAAGCGGCGTGGCTTCCACCAGCCGCGCACGCACCGCTTCCCCAATTTTGAATGTCAGGCCAGTACTGAGACCTGTAAGCATCATCGCGTCTTCGTTTTTTTCAAAACGCTCCGCACCCAAACGCGATATGGGAATAAATCCGTCAGCCCCCGTTTCATCTAGCCGCACAAATAAACCGCCCGAACTGATGCCGCTAATTTGACCCGCAAAAATTTCACCAACCCGTTCGGCCATATAGGCGGCCAAATAGCGATCCTTAGCACTGCGCTCGGCCAGCATGGCGCGGCGTTCGGTGAGAGAAATATGCTCAGCAATTACGTGCGGCTCATTTTCTACACCGCCGCCCACGCCAAATTCCAGCGCGTGAATAAGCGCACGATGCACAGTCAAATCAGCATAGCGGCGAATGGGCGAGGTGAAATGTGCGTAGCTCCCCAACGCCAATCCAAAATGGCCGATATTATCGGGGCTATAAACGGCTTGGGCTTGCGTCCGCAAAATCGCTTCTTGCACCATATCGCTATAAGCGGTTTTTTTCGCGCCCGCCAGAATGTGATTAAAGAAACGCGCAATAATGGGCTGACCCAAATCAATCGCCACACCAAGCGGGCGAATGAAATCGGCCAGCGCGTGAATTTTTTCCGTCATGGGCGTGTCATGAATGCGGTAAATGAGGGGGGTTTTGTGCTTTTCCAATGTTAAGGCAGCGCAGATATTGGCACTGACCATCATTTCTTCAATAAGCCGCATGGATTCCAGCTGTTCGGGAATGAAAATGTCAATAATTTCGCCCTCATCATTCATGACGATTTTGCGCTCTGGCAAATCAAGCGTAAGGGGTTGGCGTTTATCCCGCGCTTTGACCATAGCGGTATAGGCCTGCCAAAGCGGACGTAAAACAGTTTCGTAAATGGGCTGGCAAATTTCATCAGGCGTGCCATCAAAAGCAGCTTGGGCTTGGCGATAATTAAGCCGCGCTTTTGAGCATATCATGGCGCGGAAAAATTGATGCGCCTTGCGCTGGCCGTTTTTATCAATGGTTATTTTGACAACCAAAGCAGGGCGGTCTTCATTGGGACGCAAAGAGCATAAATCATTTGAAATGCGTTCGGGCAGCATTGGCACAACGCGGTCGGGCAGATAAACCGAATTGCCGCGCTGGCGAGCTTGGCTGTCCATCGCACTGGCGGGCGGGATATAGGCCGCCACATCAGCAATGGCAATATAAATGTGCCAACCGCCTTGATTGGCAGAGTCGCTGTCGGCTTCAGCAAAAACCGCATCATCATGGTCACGCGCATCAGATGGGTCAATGGTAATGAGGGGCAGGGCACGCAAATCTGTGCGGTTTTCTAGCCCGATAGGCTGGCACCGCTCAGCTTCAGCCAAAGTTTCGGCACTGAAAGTTAAAGGGATATTCTGCTCGGCCAAAGCAATCAGGCTAAACGCGCCCGCATCACTGGCGGCGCAAATGACTTCTTTTATTTGCACTTGCCGCGTGCTGTGTCCAGGGGTGGATATTTTTTCGCAAATCACCAAATCATCTTTTTGCGCCCCGCCCAATGCGCCAGAAATTTGATAATCATAACGCTCACGGCGGTCAGCAGGCTGCACCCATGTGCCACGCCCATCTTGGCGCAACACCCCAATAAGCGGCTGGGTCTGCGCCGCCCCAATATGGCGAATGACAGATGCCGCATAGATGTCATGGGTAAACTCTTTGAGCCGCACCAATAAGCGGTCGCCAATGGCAGGCGGTTTATGCCGCCCCGAAATGATAATGTCTGGTTTTTCCAATAGCGTGCCGCGTAAAATGGCACGGCCATGCAATTCACCATCGGCATCTTTATGCGTGACTTGCACCACGCCGACTTTGGGCAATGTGCCGCTTGCATACAGCTCTTTGCGCGGTGTGCCATCAAGCAAACCTTCGGCGGCCATTTCACGCAATAGTTTTTTCAACCCAATGCGGTGCTGACCTTTAATACCAAAAGCGCGTGCAATATCACGCTTAGCAACTTTGCCTTCTTGTTCGGCAATGAAGTCTAAAATATCCTGACGGCTTGGCAGCTTGCTCACACCAATTTAGCTTTTTCTTTTTTTCGTGGTTTTGCGTTTGCGGGCAGGCTTTGCGGCTTTAGCGACAACCAATTCCAGCCCACGCTCCAATGTAATGGAATCTGGCTCTTCATCTTTGGGAATGGTCGCATTGATTTTGCCATGTTTTACGTAAGGCCCATAGCGGCCATCCATCACATTGACTGGCTTGCCATCATCGGGATGTGCGCCAAGTTCTTTAATAATGCTACTGCCACGCCGCACGGGTTTTTTCTCAGCCAAAATAGTCACGGCGCGATTAACCCCAATGTCAAATAAATCTTCCACCTTTTCAAGGCTCGCCGATTGTTTGCCAGCGCGTAAATAAGGCCCATAGCGACCCAAATCGGCAGTGATTTCCGCCCCCGTTTCGGGATGCTCACCCACCAAACGGGGCAGGGATAAAAGTTTCAGCGCGTAATCCAATTCCATATCGGCGGGCGTCATGCCTTTGGGCAAGCCGCACCGTTTGGGCTTTTCGCCATCATCGCCTATTTCGCCAAGCTGCACATAGGCTCCAAAGCGGCCATCTTTGAGATGCACATCTAGCCCGCTTTCGGGGTCTTGACCCAGCACGCGCTCAATATCGCCCTCATGGCCTGCCGCTTGGGCGAAGGGGCGGGTGAAACGGCAGTCGGGATAATTGGTGCAACCCACAAAGGCACCAAATTTGCCCGTTTTCAAACTGAGCTGGCCTTCATCGCATTTCGGGCAAGCGCGGGGGTTGCCATCGCCTGTATCTTTGAAAATATGCTGACCCAACACATCATTCATTGTGTCAAGAATTTGGGTGTTACGAATTTCCAGCGTCTTTTCAACACGGCTATGGAAATTTTGCCAAAAGCGGTTTAGCACATCTCTGTATCCCATCTCGCCCGCCGATACTTTATCAAGGTCGCCTTCCAGCTCGGCGGTGAAATCATATTCCACATAGCGGTCAAAGAAACTTTCTAGGAAGGATGTCACTAAACGGCCTTTATCTTCTGGCTTAAATCGGTTGCGATCCATAAAAACATAATCACGATCGCGCAAGACGCTCAAAATACCCGCATAGGTGGAAGGTCGCCCAATGCCAAGCTCTTCCATTTTTTTAACCAAAGTTGCTTCGCTATAGCGCGGTGGCGGTTCGGTGAAATGTTGCTCAGGGGATACTTTTTGCACATTAAGTGCTTCGCCCGATTCAACTTGAGGCAGGCGCGGGTCATTGTCTTCTTCTTTTTGGTCGTCCTTGCCTTCTTCATAAAGTTTCAAAAAGCCGGGAAAGGTAATCACCGTGCCACTGGCCCGCAGGCGGGTTTGGCCTGATGGTTCTTCAAGCTCAATCGTGGTGCGCTCCACACGGGCATTTTCCATTTGACTGGCCATAGTGCGCTTCCAAATAAGCTCATAAAGCCGCGCTTGGTCTTCGTCTAGCATGCGGGCGACATGTTCGGGGCGGCGCGATAGGGTGGTCGGGCGAATGGCTTCATGGGCTTCTTGTGCATTGGCCGCTTTGGTTTCATAAATGCGCGGTGTATCGGGCAGATAATCGTTCCCAAAATCTTCACCAATCACATCACGGGTTTCGCTCACCGCTTCAGGCGCGATTTGCGTGCCATCGGTACGCATATAGGTAATCAGCCCCGTGGTTTCGCCGTCAATATTGACACCCTGATAAAGCAGCTGGGCAATTTGCATGGTACGCTTGGCATTAAAGCCAAGTTTGCGGGCGGCTTCTTGTTGCAAGGTTGAGGTGGTGAAAGGGGCAGAGGGTTTACGCTGGCCGGGCTTGCTTTCAATTTTCGCAATACTGAAATTGCCCGCTTCCACCGCATCACGAGCCTCAAAGGCTTGGGTTTGCGTGCCAAGGCTGAATTTGTCTAGCTTCTCGCCCTTATGATGGGTCAAGCGGGTGGGCAATGTGTCGCCTTTTTGCGTTTTGAAATCGGCCACCACGCTCCAATATTCACGCGGGTTAAATTGCTCAATTTCCAGCTCACGTTGGCAAATGAGTCTTAGGGCAACAGATTGCACCCGTCCGGCAGAGCGTGCGCCGGGCAATTTGCGCCACAAAACTGGCGACAGGTTAAAGCCAACAAGATAATCCAAAGCACGGCGTGCCAAATAAGCATCCACCAATTTTTCATCTAAAGGGCGCGGATGCTCCATAGCTTCCAAAACAGATTTTTTGGTGATGGCGTTAAATACCACCCGATTGACTTCTTTGCCGTCTAGCACTTTCTTTTTGCGCAGCACTTCCAGCACATGCCATGAAATCGCCTCGCCTTCGCGGTCGGGGTCAGTGGCCAGAAAAAGGCGGTCGGATTTTTTGACATAATTGGCAATTTCATTCAGCCGTTTATTAGAACCCGATTGAACTTCCCACATCATGGCGAAATCATTATCAGGGTCAACCGAGCCATTTTTTTCTGGCAAATCGCGGACATGGCCGAAAGAGGCCAGAACTTTGTAGTTTTGACCGAGATATTTGTTGATGGTAGTTGCCTTAGCAGGCGATTCAACGATAACGACGTCCATAATTTATACTCATCTTCCGATTTGATATATGGTGACACAGATACATGGTGAAAAGCAGGGCAATTGTCAAATATGAAGTTGAAAAAAATCGCCTCTGATTGTTTTTTCAAGGGAATTTCGGCTAACCCACAGCCTATGATGTATGGT
Source organism: Parvibaculaceae bacterium (assembly GCA_965219965.1). Lineage (GTDB taxonomy): Bacteria > Pseudomonadota > Alphaproteobacteria > RS24 > RS24. Next base: position 778,905 of record OZ244796.1, on the reverse strand, counting down.
AGATATTTGACATCGGCGTATGGTTGAGTAATGGAAAATGCTTGATTTGTCAAGTTGCGTGAGAGGTGCCTTTTATGAAAAAACAAGCCATTTTATATTCTGGTAAAGGCGAAGATATTAGCCAGATTCCGCGAGAGGAAATTGCTGCTTTTCTGCATGAACATCTCGTGGCTTTGCGTAAAGTCGCCTATGCCGTTGATTGGCGCGAAATGGTCTATTATCTGGAAATGGCTAGCACAGTGGCCGAGCTTGGCGGTACAGAGGGTGATTTGAATTAAAACACGGTCTTAGCCGTTAATCCTCGCTTTTAAGGCTCATACCCATTTGGTCGCGGTATAATTTGCCGCTTAGCTCAAGCTCCATAATGACGATATGGACAATTTGCGGGGTCAGCCCACTCATGGCAATGAGGTCGTCAATGCTGGTCGGGGTCGGCCCAAGCAATTCTATCACATTTTGCCGAACGGCATCGTCAACAGATTCTGGCGTATAATCCATTTCAATTTGCATGGGCGCGTCTTCGTCTTCTTTGAGATGGTCTTTAAGCGGGCGGATAATGTGTAGAATATCGTCAACTGTTTCCACCATCGCCGCGCCTTGTTTGATAAGATTATTCGTGCCACTACAGCGCGGGTCTAAGGGCGAGCCGGGTACGGCCATAACTTCGCGGCCTTGTTCACCCGCCAGCCGTGCGGTGATGAGCGAGCCAGAACGAAAGGCCGCTTCCACAATCACAACACCAAGCGACATGCCAGAAATTAACCGATTACGACGTGGGAAATGACGCGGCAAGGGTTTCGTGCCAAGCGGGGTTTCACTTAAAATCAACCCTTCAGCGCAAAGGCGTTCATAAAGCTCGGTATTTTCGGTTGGATAAATAACATCCACACCGCCCGCCAATACGGCCACTGTTCCCGTTGCTATGCTTGCCCAATGGGCGGCGGTATCTACGCCCCGCGCCATGCCGGAAATAGTGGTGAAATCTTTCTCGCCAATGCCGCCTGCCAGTTTGCTGGTTATTTTCACCGCGGCGGCTGAGCCATTGCGGGCACCAACAAAACCAATTTTTGCCGCACTGGCCAGATGCGCGTTGCCAAGCGCGGCCAAAACAGGCGGGGCATCGGGAATGGCGGCAAGATTGCGCGGATAATCGCTTTCGCCGTGAAATAAAAATTTACCGCCGCGCTTTTCCAGCATCGCTATTTCGCGATCAATGTCACTTTTGCTGGCCAGCCGAACTTTGCGTCCGCCCGCACTGCGTTTGATAATATCGGGCAGAGCCTCCAAAGCCTGACTCGGTGTTTTGAAAAAGCCAAGCATTTGATGATAGGTCATCGGCCCGACATTTTCACTGCGTATGAGGCGCAAAGCGTTAAACTTTTCTTGCTGTGTCCATTTCATGTGCATCTCTTTTTGTTGTTATGGTGTTGTTATTGAATCGTCCGTCACCTATTGGCCGATTTTGGGTTCCGTGCCGTTAAGCAGTCTCTTTATGTTAGCACGATGCGTCCAAAATGCTATGGCCGATAAAATGCCCGTCATCTGCGCCATAGCTATAGAGCCAGAAAAATATAAAATAAGCGGGGTGAGGGTACAGGCTACCAGCGCGGCAATTGATGACCGCCGCCCCAGCCCCAGCACGGCCAGCCAAATAATGCCAAAAAACCCACCCGCTAAAGGATAAAGGCCAAGCAGCACGCCAAAATAAGTGGCTACGCCCTTGCCGCCCTTAAATTTTAACCAGATGGGATAAATATGCCCCAAAAAGGCCGCCATAGCAGCCAGATAGGGGAGGGTTTGGTTGTCGCTAAAGCTATGCGCCAGCATAATGGCCAGCCAGCCCTTGCCGACATCCAACACCAGCACCAATGCGGCCAGCATCCAATGGCTTGTGCGCAGCACATTGGTCGCGCCAATATTGCCTGAGCCAATATGGCGAATATCATCGGCACCCAATAGGCGGGTGAGTAGAAGCCCGAAAGGTATTGCACCGATGAAATAGGCAACCAATATCCATAAAATTACATATTCAGCCATTTACGATTCCTCATAAGCAAAAACCTGCTGGCCATTGACAAAGCTACGCAATACACGTCCCTGCACTTGCCGCCCTTCAATGGCGGCATTTTTGGATTTTGAATGAAGCAAAGCATCATCCACCACCCATGGCATATCTAAATCCACCAGCGCGATGTCTGCCGCTTGGCCTGTGCTTAATTTTCCCGCATCCAGCCCCAAGAGGCGGGCGGGTGTGTGGCTCATGGCCCGCAGGATTTTATCAAGCGGGGCAATGCCTTCATGGTAAAGGGTTAGGGCGGCGGGCAATAGGGTTTCCACCCCAATCGCACCAAACTCAGCCTCAGCAAAGGGGCGGCGTTTGGCATCTTCATCTTGGGGATTATGACCCGATACAATGACATCAATCGTGCCATCGGCAACGGCTTGGCACAAAGCCAGTCGGTCTTCTTCACGGCGCAAGGGCGGATTGATTTTGGCAAAGCTGCGATAATTTTCCACATCATTTTCATTGAGCATGAGATGATTGGCCGACACGCCGCAAGTCACATTAACGCCGCGCTGTTTGGCCGCACGGATAATTTCCACGCTTTCTGCTCCAGAAATTTGCGCGATGTGTAAATGTGCGCCCGTTAATGCCACCAGCCTTATATCACGCTCCATCATAATGGTTTCGGCGGCCAGCGATATGCCTGCCAACCCTAAACGGGTCGCCATTTCGCCGCTATTCATCACACCATCACCAGCAAGGTCGGTATCCATAGCGTGATGGACAATCAAAGCATTAAAATTTGTCGCATAGGCCAATGCTTTTTTCATAATTTGCGTATTCATGACAGGCTTATCGCCATCGGTAAAGGCCACAGCACCCGCTTCGCGCAATAAACCAAATTCACTTATGGCATCGCCTTTTAAGCCCTTGGTGATGGCGGCCATAGGATGCACATGCACAATCGCCGTATCACGCGCCCGACGGGAAATAAAATCCACCAGCGCGGCATCATCAATCACCGGATCGGTATTGGGCATGGTGACAATACCCGTCACACCTCCCGCGGCGGCGGCGTGGGAAACAGTGGCCAGCGTTTCGCGGTGTGCCGCCCCCGGCTCGCCCGTAAAAACCTGCATATCAATCAGCCCCGCAATAATGGCTGCGCCTTTGGCGTCTATTATTTTGGCAGTGTCGGGAATGGTGATTTTCTCGCCCATATCGGCAATCACCCCATCAGCCATAAGCAGGCTACCATGGGTGTCTGACCCACTGGCCGCGTCAATGAGGCGTGCCTTCGTAATGGCAACAGGCGCGGCTTGACTCATGCCGTTTCCCCATTTTCCTCATTGGGTAAATTCCGCGCCAGCATATCCAAACAAGCCATGCGCGTGGCCACACCCATTTCAACTTGCGTGGCAATGAGCGAGCGTTGCGGGTCATCGGCCAATGCGCTGTCAATTTCTACGCCGCGATTCATCGGCCCTGGGTGCATGACTAAAGCATCGGGGGCGGCAAAGTCCAGTTTTTCATAATCCAACCCGTAAAGGTGATAATATTCGCGGGTGGAAGGTATGAGCGCATCCGTCATACGCTCTTTTTGTATGCGTAGCATCATCACAATATTGCAGTCTTTCAACCCGTTGCGCATATTGGTAAAGCAGGTCACGCCCGTGCGTTCAATGTCCTCGGGCAACATGGTAGGCGGGGCGATGAGATTAACTTGCGCACCCATTGTTGTGAGCAGGAAGATATTTGACCGCGCTACACGCGAGTGCGCAATATCGCCGCAAATGGCAATTTTTAATCCTTCCAGCCGCCCCAAACGACTGCGAATGGTGAGCGCGTCTAGCAATGCTTGGGTCGGATGTTCATGCGCCCCATCGCCAGCATTCAGCACGGCACAGCTTACTTTTTGCGCCAGCAAATTCACCGCACCCGATTCAGAATGGCGTACAACAAGCAAATCAGGGTTCATGGCGTTAAGCGTCACGGCTGTATCTAATAGGGTTTCGCCTTTATTGATGGAGCTGGTGGCGATGTTCATATTCATGACATCTGCCCCAAGCCGTTTGCCCGCCAACTCAAAAGAGCTTTGCGTGCGGGTGGAGCTTTCAAAAAATAAATTAATTTGCGTGCGCCCGCGTAAAATATCGGTCTTTTTATTGGCTTGCCGATTTTGGGCAACATAGCTATCGGCCAGTTCCAGCAGGGCGGAAATATCAAAAGCGGAGAGGTCTTGTATCCCCAGCAAATGCCTGTGCTTGAAAGGATACGCTTTTTCAGGGGTCTTGTTTTGCGTCTTCGTCATTAAAACCCAATTCTATACGCTTCACGGCCATTTTTGACAAGAAAAAACTCAGAGCAAATACGCTCCGCGCAGGCGCATGATGGGCTTAGTTTGGCTTTATTTGGCTGTGACCGCCGAAAAGCACTATTATTTTATTTTGCCCTTACCTTGCCAATGGGACTCAGCGCGTTCAAAACATTTAACTGGCCATAGCCATAAATATTATCCACGCCTGTTGTGCCTAAATCATCTGCCGTTTGCAGTAAAACTTGTTTTAGGGCAGGGGCGTTAAGATTAGGAAATTTATGCCGCACCAATGCCGCCGTACCCGCCACACGCGGGGCGGCAAAAGATGTCCCGCCCGCATCGCTTTCTTGCCAAATATCATCATGGGCAACAATAAAATCATTTTTCAGCGCATCGCCCGCACGGATGGAATAGGACGCCAATGTTGGCGTGTCACGATTATCGCCCAATGCGCCGACAAAAATAACACGGTCGCCTGCTTGCGTTTCGGTTTTGCGTAATTCCACCAATGCTTTGCCGCGCAAAGTGCATTGGTCTAAACCTGTCGTGCAAGCTGCCCCGCTATTGCCCGCACTATAAACAAATAACATATTGGCCGAATAAGAGGCACTATCAGCGGCGGGCAGAAAGGCTTTTTTATAAGCGTTATCGCTTAACCCAAGCAAATGGGTGACATAGGCATTAAAGGTCGCCTCTGGCACGGGCGGGTCGCTGGCTGTTTTGCCACGATAGGGGTCAACGCCAAAACTGTTATTGATAATGAAATGCCCCGAATTTTCTAGCGTATCATAAGCTATTTTAGTACGGCTGTTGAGTTGGCCAAGCGCGGTTTGGATATTGATAGAGGCGCGTAGGTCAATGCTTTGTGCTTTAATATCCGCTTCAGGCGCGATTTGCATGACCACGGCACGGGTGGCCGCCCCATGGGTGAGGCCATGCGAACCTAAGTTGCTACGGGTGGGGTCAAAATCATCAACAATGCCGATTTTTGTACCCTTGCCACTCCAGCCATTTGTCCATGCGGCGGTGCGGGCATTTTGCGTGCCAGCGACAACATCTTGCGCCGCTATGGGGAGGCTATCAAGGTCAAGACTGGTTCCGCAGGGTTCAAAATATTCCTGTCCGGTGATAAGTGAAATGCTCAGCGTGCAGCTTAAATTTTGAGGATTTGAGTTTTGAAATGCGGACAACACTCCCGTATCGCGCTGGGTGCGTAAAGCTGTGTTGGCCGCCGCAAGCGTAGAGGGTGTGCCAGTGGTGCTGTCAAAAGGAAATGAATTTTGCGGCGGGGTGGGCGGTTGCGGTGGTTGAGGTGGTGGGGTTACGGGTTGGGGCTGTTGTGTCGGTTGCGTTGTCGGCTGTGCGGGTTGCGGTGTGGGGCTTGAGCTTTCACTTCTGCTACCGCCACCACCGCCGCCACAAGCAAGCAGTCCCAAAGTGGCGATAAAAACAAAAGCTAGTTTTGATAGGCGCAGTTTAGACATAATGATAGTTCCTAGCCGTCAAAGTGGTTTAGTGGAAATACGCTCATTTGTAAATGCGACAGATTTACGCTTTCTGTAGGAAATCCAAACAGCCTTGTAAAATAAAGCTGGCTGCCATTTTATCTATCACTTTGGCGCGTTTGGCGCGGCTCGTATCGGCTTCTAGCAAAATGCGCTCCACAGCGGCGGTGGAAAGCCTTTCGTCCCAAAACACTAAGGGCAGGGGTTTTATGGCCTCGCATTGCATTAAATTGCGCCCAAAAGCGCGGGTGGATTGGGCGCGTGCGCCTTCCGAGCCGTCCATATTAAGCGGCAAGCCAAGCACCAGCCCGCCGATGTTATGTTGGGTAATAATTTCTGCCAAAGCGGCGGCATCTTGGGTGAATTTTTGCCGCTTGATGGTGTGCAAAGGCGTGGCAATCTGCTGCGTGGCATCGCTCACGGCCAGACCGATGGTTTTCGTGCCAAGGTCAAGGCCGAGAAGTTTCTGGCTTTTATCCAACCGTGCAGGCAGAAGGTGCGTATCGTCCAATAGCGGCATAGGCTGTGATACCATGTCGCTTTTTTTCCTGCAAGGCGGCCTGTACGCTTGCATCAGCGCGGTCACAATGCTAGTTTTGCGCCAGTTTTTCCCAAATGATAGACGTTTGCAGGCTTGAAGGGGTGTCTTATGGCGGTAGATGAAGAAACGGTGCGCCGTATTGCCAATTTGGCCAGAATCGCCGTGCCAGATAATGAAATTGCCCCTTTGTCGGATGAGCTTAACGCCATACTCGGCTTCGTCGCACAGCTCAATGAGGTGGATACGGAAAATATCCGCCCCATGACCAGCGCGGTGGAAACATCTATAAAACACCGCGAAGATGTTGTCACCGATGGTGGCTGTGCAGATGATATTGTCGCCAATGCGCCCGTTAAAGATGGCGATTATTTCGCCGTGCCGAAAGTTGTGGAGTAAAGCGTGGGCGAGAATAATAATCTGACCGATTTAACCCTAGCCGATGCGCGTGAAGGTTTGCGGCGCAAGGATTTCAGCGCACGCGAATTAACCCAAGCGCATATTGACCGTATGGAAGCTGCCCGCAAGCTCAATGTGGTGGTGCTGGAAACACCCGAAAAAGCTCTGCACATGGCAGAGAAAGCCGATAAGCGTTTGCAAAAAGGCGAAGGCGGTTTGCTGGAAGGTCTGCCCATTGGGGTGAAGGATTTATTTTGCACAAAAGATATACGCACCACAGCTTGCTCTAAAATTTTGGGCGATTTCACACCGCTTTATGAAAGCACCGTAACGGCAAATCTCTGGGCGGCAGGGGCGGTGCATTTGGGTAAACTTAATAATGATGAATTTGCTATGGGGTCGTCTAATGAAACATCATGTTTTGGCGCGGCCATTAATCCGTGGAAAGCCAAAGGTGATGATAGCGCGCGCGTGCCGGGTGGTTCATCGGGCGGCTCATCGGCGGCAGTGGCGGCGCATATTGGCGTGGCGGCCACAGCGACCGATACGGGCGGCTCTATCCGCCAACCAGCGGCTTTGACGGGCGCGGTGGGGCTAAAGCCTACCTATGGGCGTTGCTCGCGCTGGGGCATTGTGGCTTTTGCCTCTTCGCTTGACCAAGCCGGTCCGATGACACAAACCGTGCGCGACGCGGCCATTATGTTGCAGGCCATGGCTGGCCATGATGCCAAAGACACGACGTCTATTGATTGCCCCGTGCCGCCTTATGAAGCCGCGCTAAGCGGTGATATTCGCGGGCTGAAAATTGGCATACCGAAAGAATATCAGCTAGACGGCATGGCGGGTGAAATAGAATCCCTTTGGGCGCAAGGAGCTGAATGGTTGAAACAGGCGGGCGCAGAAATTATTGATGTTAGCCTGCCGCATACCAAATATGCTTTGCCTGCTTATTATATTATCGCGCCTGCGGAAGCGTCTTCTAATTTAGCGCGCTATGATGGCGTGCGTTATGGCATACGCGAAGAGGGTAAGGATATTGCCGATATGTATGCCCAAACCCGTGCGGCGGGTTTTGGTGCGGAAGTGCGCCGCCGTGTGCTAACTGGCACTTATGTTTTATCGGCGGGTTATTATGATGCTTATTATTTGAAAGCGTTAAAGGTGCGCCGCCTCATTGCAGAAGACTTCGCCGAGGCTTACAAAAAATGCGATGTGCTGCTCACCCCAACAACGCCCAATGCGGCTTTTGGCATTGGCGAAAATATAAATGACCCTGTGGCGATGTATCTCAATGATGTGTTCACAGTGACGGCTAATTTGGCTGGTCTGCCCGCTATTTCTGTGCCAGCCAGACTAGATGAAAAGGGCTTGCCGCTTGGCTTGCAACTGGTTGGCAATGCTTTTGGTGAAGAAACGCTTTTGCGTGTCGCCCATGTGCTAGAGCAGGCGGCGGCATTTAACGCACGGCCTGAGGAATGGTGGGTGGCGCATGGCTGATAGCAAACTTATTTCAAGCACAAGCGGTGATTGGGAAATTGTTTTGGGGCTAGAAGTTCACGCGCAAGTGACGTCCAAAGCCAAACTTTTTTCTGGCGCGGCGACAGATTATGGCGGCGAACCCAATGCACAGGTTAGCTTTGTGGATGCGGCCATGCCGGGCATGTTGCCCGTGATAAATTGGATATGTGTAGAGCAAGCTGTCCGCACTGGACTGGGGCTGAAAGCAAAAATTAATTTGTTTTCCGTCTTTGACCGCAAAAATTATTTTTATCCCGATTTGCCGCAGGGCTATCAAATTTCGCAATTCCAGCAACCCATTGTCGGGGAAGGGGAAGTCACCATTGAACCCGATGATGGCGAAGCGAAAGTAATACGCATTGAACGTTTGCATTTAGAGCAAGATGCGGGCAAATCCATGCACGACCAGCACCCCGATATGAGTTTTGTTGACCTTAATCGTTCTGGCGTGGCACTGATGGAAATTGTTTCTAAACCCGATATGCGCTCGGCGGCGGAGGCGCAGGCTTATGTGAAAAAATTGCGTGCCATTTTGCGTAGTCTTGGCACATGTGATGGCAATATGGAGCAGGGCAGTTTGCGGGCTGATGTTAATGTGTCCGTCCGCCGCCCGAATGAAGAACTTGGCACACGGTGCGAAATTAAAAATGTTAATTCTATTCGTTTTATTGGCCAAGCGATTGAACATGAAGCCCGCCGCCAAATCGCGCTGATTGAAGATGGCGGCACGGTGGAGCAGGAAACGCGGCTCTTTGACCCCAATAAGGGCGAAACCCGTTCTATGCGCTCTAAAGAAGAGGCACATGATTATCGCTATTTCCCCTGTCCAGATTTGCTGCCCTTGACGTTTAGTCAGGATTTTGTAGATGAGATTGCCGCCAATTTGCCCGAATTGCCAGATGAAAAAAAGGCGCGGTTTATGGACGATTACGGGCTGAAAGAATATGACGCTGCCGTGCTGGTGGCAGAAGTGGAAAATGCCGATTTCTTTGAAGCCGTTGCCAAAGAGCGCGATGCGAAGGCTTGCGCTAATATGGTGATTGGCTCAGTCTTTGCGGGTTTGAACAAGGCGGATAAATCTATTGCTGAGTCTCCAGTTAGTGCCGCGCAATTAGGGCAGTTAATTGATTTAACGGCTGATGGCACAATTTCAGGGCGCATTGCTAAAGATATTTTTGACATGATGTTTTATGACGAAAAATATCACGGCAAAAATCCAGCCGATATTGTGGAGGAAAAAGGGCTGAAGCAAGTCACCGATACAGGCGCGATTGAAGCGGCGGTGGATGAGGTGATTGCCGCCCACCCTGATAAGGTGGCGCAGGCTAAAGAAAAACCAAAAATGGCCGGTTGGTTTGTCGGCCAAGTGATGCAGGCCACAGGCGGCAAGGCCAATCCGCAGGCGGTGAATAAATTGGTGATGCAAAAGCTCGGCCTAGATGAGGGCTAATCCACCCGTCATTTGCTGAAATGGGAGTTTGGCAAAAATGCCGCATCTGGTGATATTTTTCTGTCTGAGCCTTTTGGCCTTGCTTGTCGGCTGTATGATTGGTTAGGTTTTTCTGGGGGGCGGAAAGGAATTACCATGCCCGCCATTTCAACCTATATCCCAAAACCACCCGCTACTGCCACGATACCTGCCACAATCGGCAAAATTATAGACGCGCAAAAAGCCGCGCATTTAGCCGACCCCGCCCCATCAGCGGCGGTGCGTGTCGACCGATTGGCGCGGTGCATGGCTTTGTTGCGCGACAACCGCCCCGCAATGGTCGCGGCACTGAATGAAGATTTTGGCAATCGGCATGAGTTTGTTTCTTTTATGGCTGATATAATGGCACCGATTGCGGCGTTAAAATATGCGCGTAAAAATTTGCGCCAATGGATGCGCCCGCAGAGCCGTCCGCCCGCATTGGCTTTTAACATTTTAGGTGCGTCAGCGCGGGTGCATTACCAGCCGCTTGGCTGTGTTGGCCATATTATGTCATGGCACGCGCCGTTTCATACAGGCTTTGCACCTTTGGCCAGTATTTTTGCCGCAGGCAATAGATGTATTCTCAAACCGTCTGAATATACGCCCGCTTCCGCCGCGCTCATGCAGGAACTCGTGCAGCGTTATTTTGACGAAACGGAACTGGCAGTGATTTTGGGCGGTGCGAAAATCGGCGCGGCTTTTGCAAAAATGTCTTTTGACCATTTGCTGTTTACGGGCGGGGCAGTCACGGGCGCACAAATTGTTAAGGCATCGGCAGAACATTTAACGCCCCTAACACTTGCGTTGGGCGGTAAATCGCCCGTGATTGTGTCCGATAGTGCCGATTTGGAACGCGCCGCATGGCGGATTATGACGGCAAAGGCGCGTAATGCCGGACAAATGTGCCATGCGCCTGATTATGTGCTGGTATCGGCTGGCCAGCATGACGCGCTGGTGGAAAAATTGCGCTACGCCGCAGCACAGCTTTACCCAACCATTAAGGATAATGATGATGTCACTTCTATCATCAATCAACGCCATTATAATCGGCTCAAGCGTTATCTTGATGATGCGCGTAAAAAGGGCGGGGCGATTATTGAAATAAATCCAGCGGAGGAAAATTTTACCCGTGCGACGGCACGTAAAATGCCGCTAACGCTTATTCTCAATCCGCGTGATGATATGTTGGTTATGCAGGAAGAAATTTTCGGCCCGCTTTTGCCAATTAAAATTTGCGAAAGCGTGGCGGCGAGCATGGATTATGTGAACACCCGCTCGCGCCCTTTGGCTTTATATTATTTCGGGCGCGATAGAGAAGAGGAAAAAGATATTTTGCATGGCACCATTTCTGGCACGGTTTGCGTGAATGATGTGGCCCGTGCTTTTGCGCCCAGTCTGCCGCGTGGCGGGGTTGGGGCAAGCGGCTATGGGACGCAGGGCGGCTATGAAGGGTTTTGCAATTTTTCCCACGCTAAGGGCGTGTATCGGCCAATGCGGCATGACGCATTGGCCGCGCTTTTGCGCCCGCCCTATAGGCGAGAATGGCTAAAACGGCTTATTCGTCTTTCGGCTCATTTTTCATAAAGTTAGGCATATCACTGCCAAAGCCTTTTATGGCTTTGGCTTTGGGTTGATGCTTATTTTCATTTTGTGCTGGCTTGGGCTGTTGCCGCCCTAAAAGCCCACGGCGGCGACCGCGTTTTTTCGCTGCTCCGTTTTTATGGGCGGGTTTTTTACCGGACGGCTTTGGTGCTTCTTGCACGGCAGGTTTTTCCCCTTCGCGCATAATTTCTTGACCAATTATTTTTTCAATCGCCTCAATATATTTGTCATCCGTGCTGGTGAAGAGGGTGAAGGCTTCCCCGCTTTTGCCCGCCCGCCCCGTGCGGCCAATGCGGTGAACATAATCTTCCGCATGGGTTGGCACATCAAAATTAAACACATGGCTGACATCGGGAATATCCAGCCCACGGGCGGCAACATCGCTGGCAATGAGAAATTTCACTTCGCCTGTTTTGAATTTATCCAGCATATCCATACGCATATATTGGTCCATATCGCCATGCAGACTAACGGCGGCAAAGCCATGTTTGGTGAGCGAGGCGTTCAAAGCGGAAATGTCGCGCTTGCGATTGCAAAAGATGATGCCGTTTTTAACATTATCGCGCCGCAACAGCTTACGCAAAGCCTCGCGCTTGGCGTCTCTTGTGGTGGCAACCAGCTTATGGGTGACGGTTTTGGTGGTGGAAGCAGGCGGGGCAACTTCAACGCGCTCTGGGGCAGATAGGAATTGGTTGGCCAGCTTGGTGATTTCCGGCGGCATGGTGGCAGAAAAAAACAGCGTCTGACGGGTGAAGGGCAATAGTTTCACAATGCGCTCAATATCGGGAATAAAACCCATATCCAACATACGGTCGGCTTCGTCAATCACCAGCACTTCCACCCCGCGCAGTAAAACGCCGCCGCGCTCCACATGGTCTAGCAGGCGGCCGGGCGTGGCAATAAGCACATCGGCGCCGCGCATAATGGCTTGCTCTTGGTCTTTGAAACTCACCCCGCCAATGAGCAGGGCTTTGGTGAGCCGTGTATTTTTGCCATAAAGGTCAAAATTTTCCGCCACTTGCGCGGCCAGCTCGCGGGTGGGTTCTAAAATAAGCGTGCGCGGCATACGCGCCCGTGCGCGCCCCTTCATCAGCCGATGAATCATGGGCAGGGTGAAGCTGGCGGTTTTGCCCGTGCCAGTTTGGGCAATGCCCAAAACATCGCGCCCCGCCAGCACATACGGAATGGCCTGCGCCTGAATGGGGGTGGGCTGGGTGTAACCAACCGCCTGAATGGCCTTCAGGATTTGGGCATCTAGCCCCAATGTATCAAAATTCATCTTATCGCCGTTTTCGTTTCATTCGTCTGTGAGGGCGCGGGGCTTGCCTATCAAGCACCGCACCGCCCGCACTGTTCAGACCCAACGGCCTGAGCCTTCATTCATTCAAGGCGCAACATAAGGTTTTTTCGGGGGTTGTCAAATGGGGAGAGGGGGTTTGGTAAGCTGTTCGTAAAGGGCGAAGAGGTGTTCTACCCGTTCGCGCTCGGACTGAAAGGGTGTTTTGCGATAAAGTTTCTCAACCGCTTTATCTAATGCTTGATGGGCGCGAAGTAAATCGGGCGGCATGGTGTCGGGGTCATAAAGGTCGGCCAAAGATGCGCCCGCATGATTGGCACGCGCATCTAATACCGCTTGCGCTTTGCTTGCGATAGCCTGTTTTTGTTTATCGGTCATTTTCGGCATAGGAAAGGTGTTATAAACAATGCCGACTGAATACATGTAGCGACTTTCCAATCGCCCTGCCACAGTTCGCATCCATGTCATATGCATGGTTGAAGTTAAAATACCAAATAGGTCAAGCGTGGCATTGGGAGCAAAAGTAGTTGCATCACTGGGAATGGTCGGGGGAGTCATATAACCGATTGGAATATATTCTCTACGCTCTGAACTAACTCGTGGCATTATAAGAAATGGTGTGTTGGGAATGGTTTTACCTTCCAAATGGGTTGGATATTGCGCTAATTTCTGCGTGGCCAGCTTTTTGCTGGCAAGGCGCATTTCTTTAACTTTTTTGACTCGTTCCATAACATGCGGCATGGTTTTTAACTCATCGGGGGCAATATCACGGAGAAATAAAATCCAACGTGACTTACCTTTAATAAATTCCTGACCACCAATATATGGGCGCATATATTTTTTTGCTTTTGGCTCAAGTTTCAAAAAATCATCATATTCTTTCCCCCGAAAAATATAATGCCCTCCATCCGTAGCTTGCGCCCCTTTCCCCATTTTTGGTCGTTTATCTATTGGGTTCGCTGTATCTTTCACGACAAGGTGTTTGTTATTTAATTTACTCGCATCAAATAAATAGGGCGATAAGGCTTTATGGCGGCTTTCTTCGGGGTTGCCTTTAATGTCGGGGTAAGAAAAAAGCCGCTTTTCTTTCGGTTGCATATCGGCACGGGTGAGGCCAATAATCACCACATGCACATGGGCTTTGCCACGGGCTTCTGATTGCCACATAAAAGGGCGATGGGCAAAGCTGATTTCTAGCTTATAGCGGTCAAGCAAAAGCGGCCATAACATGCCGACTTGTTCGCCTTGCGTGATGGAATTCGTAGCCACAAAAGCAATTTTGCTTTTTCCTGTTTGCACATAATCGCCCGCTTTCAAAAACCATGATGTTACATAATCCAATGGCGGGGCGCGTTTGGCGGTTGGGTCAATGAGTTGCCGCATTTGCTCGCGTTGCTCTTTGCTTTGATAGCTTTGGCCACTAAAAGGCGGATTGCCGAAAACATAGTCGCAATTTTTAGAGGGTAAGACAGTTTGCCAATCAGTTTCTAATGCGTCGGCATGGTGAATATGCGGCGATTTTTTCAGTGGAATACGCACAAAAGATTTCCCAAAGGCGAGACTCAATTCATTATTCATAATATGGTCCATCATCCACAAAGCGGTTTCAGCAATGCGGCTGGCAAATTCATCAAGCTCTATGCCGTAAAATTGGTCAACATCAATGATGGATAGGGAGCTAACTTGGGTTTGTGATAATTTTTCAACATTATCACCGACCAGCTCTTTTAGAATCTCAATTTCTAATTTCCGCAATTCGCGGTAAGCAATCACCAAAAAATTGCCGCACCCGCAAGCAGGGTCAAAAAAGGTTAGTGCGCTCAATTTTCGGTGCAGATTTCGCAAATAAGTCAGGCGGTTTGCTTTACGCTTTTTTGCGCGTTCAAATTCTGCTCTCAATTCATCCATAAAAAGCGGGTTAATGAGTTTGAGAATATCGCGCTCGCTGGTGTAATGCGCCCCTTGTTGGCGGCGTTCTTCGGGATTCATCACGCTTTGAAAAAGTGAACCGAAAATGGCGGGCGATACTTTGCCCCAGTCAAATTGGCAAGCGGTGATGAGTTTCGTCCGCAAAGCACTATCAAAGGCAGAAATGCGGAGCGTATCATTGAACAAATCGCCATTCACATAAGGGAAGGCGGCTAAATCTTCGTCCAAATTGTCTTGGCGTTTATCTTCTGGCGTGTTCAAAACCTGAAACAAATGGGCGATTTTCGCGCCCAAATCAGAACCATCTTCTTGCGTTCTGTTGGTTAGAAAATCTAGGAAAATGTCCCGCTCAAAAATGCCCGTATCATCGGCAAATAGGCAAAATAACAGCCGCACCAAAAACAGCTCTAAATCATGCCCATCATAGCCCGCCTTTTTCAAGCCGTCATGGATATTGCCCATCATCTCTGAAGCGCGGATATTAACGGGGTCTTCTTCGCGGAGCTTGTGCTTTATCACCCCGACAATAAAACCAAATTTTTCAACATGCTTGTGTAAATCGGGGAGCTTGAAGTGGGTTGCTTCTTCTATTTCCTCTTCGGCCTCCAAATCATAAAGGCTAAAGTTTTGAAAATCGCTCACCAAAATATAGCGCGGGTGTTCTCCATCTTTCAGATTGATGCAATAATCATGGGCTTGCTCTTTTGCCTTTGTTAAATTTCGGCCTGCGCTTTTCTGCTCTATCAGCAAAGTTCCCGGCCAGAATAAATCAACAAAGCCAGATTCATTGTTTAATTTTTTAAGATGGTGTTCAAAATTGGCAACACGGCGGCGGCGGACTCCGAAGACTTCAAAGAATTCATTATAAAAACTTTGTGTTTCGCCTTTTTCATAATGCGCGTCTTTCCATTCCTCGGAAAATTTTGCGGCGCGGGCGCGTATTTCATTCCAACCAAGTCTCATCTAAATATCCAACATATCCTCACTGGCGAATTGGGCGTTTTTTTGTATGAATTTGAATCGCATTTCGGGTTTGTTGCCCATCAGGCGGCTGACGGTTTCGGCAGTTACTTTTCTTTCCGACTTGGGAATGTCCACTTGCAATAGCGTTCTGTTTTCTGGCTTCATGGTGGTTTCTTTTAATTGCGCTGGCAGCATTTCGCCCAGCCCCTTAAAGCGCGAAACTTCTACCTTCGCATTAGCGCGGAATTCATTTTTCAAAATTTCCTTGCGGTGTTCATCATCGCGGGCGTAAAAAGTTTTGCCTCCCTGCGCCAGCCGATAAAGCGGCGGCACAGCGATATAAAGATGTCCGTCACCAATAAGCTGCGGCATTTCTTCATGGAAAAAGGTAATCAGCAAAGCCGCAATATGCGCCCCGTCCACATCGGCATCGGTCATAATGATAACGCGCTCATAGCGCAGCCTTTCTGAATCATAAGCATCGCCCGTGCCACAGCCAAGCGCTTGCACCAAATCGCTGATAAGCTGGCTTTGCTGTTTCTTCGCCATAGTCGCATTGGCAACATTGAGAATTTTGCCGCGCAAAGGTAAAATAGCCTGCGTGGCGCGATTGCGCGCCTGCTTGGCCGAACCACCCGCCGAGTCGCCCTCAACAATAAAAAGCTCCGAGCCGCTTTTGCCATTTTGCGAACAATCCGCCAGCTTGCCCGGCAGACGCAATTTGCGAATGGCCGATTTGCGGCTAACATCACGCTCTTGCTTGCGGCGAATGCGCTCCTCAGCGCGTTCAACCACCCAGTGCAGAAGTTTCTCAGCGCGGTGCTTGTCATCAGCCAGCCAAATTTCAAACGCATCACGCACCGCCTGTTCAACAATTTTCGTGGCATCGGGCGTGGCCAGCCGGTCTTTGGTTTGGCCCACAAATTCCGGCTCACGAATGAAAACCGACACCAGCGCCGAAGCCGTGGCCATCACATCATCGCCCGTAATGATGCTGGCTTTTTTATTGCCCACCAATTCGCCATAGGCTTTTAGCCCTCTGTTAAGCGCGTTGCGTAGGCCTTGCTCATGCGTGCCGCCTTCTGCGGTCGGCACAGTGTTGCAGTAAGAGGATATATGGGCATCGCCGCCGCCTACCCATGTCACCGCCCATTCCACACTGCCATGTCCGCCCGCCTTTTGAACCTTGCCCGCAAAAGGCTCAGGCGTGACCGTGGTGCGCCCGCCCACGCGCTCAGATAAATAATCTTTCAGCCCGTCAGGGAAATGCAGCACATCTTCGGCAGGGCATTTTTCTGGCGCATCAATACGTTCGGGCGCGCATTGCCAGCGAATTTCAACGCCGCCAAATAAATAGGCTTTGGCTTTGGCCATAGCGTGCAGACGGGCGGGGTCAAAGCTCAGCTTGTCGCCAAAAATTTCCGCATCGGGGTGAAAAATCACCGTCGTGCCATTGCTTTTGGCCTTGCCGACTTTCTTCAGCTTGCTTTTCGCTTCGCCGCGCGAAAATTTCTGCTCATATAAAATTTTATCGCGCCCCACGCGCACAATCATTTCATCAGACAGCGCGTTAACCACGGATATACCAACCCCGTGCAAACCGCCAGACGTGTCATAAGCGCCTGCACCAAATTTACCGCCCGCATGGAGCGTCGTCATAATCACTTCCAAAGCGGATTTGTCTTTGAATTTCGGATGCGGGTCAACGGGAATTCCGCGCCCATTATCCGACACGCTCAGGCGGCCATCGGCCATAAATTCAACATGAATATGGTCGGCATGGCCCGCCACCGCTTCATCCATGGCATTGTCAATCACTTCGGCAAAGAGATGATGCAAAGCGCGGTTATCCGTGCCGCCAATATACATGCCCGGGCGGCGGCGGACAGGCTCCAACCCCTCCAGCACCTCAATGGCCGAAGCGTCATATTGGTTCTTTTTGGCTTTGGTGGCTTTGCTTTTAGGGGTGACCTTGTTTTTAGAGGCTTTAGGCGGCTTCTTGGCGGCTTTTTTATCGCCAGAAGAGGCAAAAAGGTCGGTCTGGGAGTCAGATTTTTTCTTGCGCGGCATAAGACACCCCTTCAGTTTGAGCTTGCCATTTCCTGCCACGATTCACCGCTTTTTCCAAAGCGGTAAAATCAGCCCAAACCCAAGGGTGCTAAACGGAATAATACATGTCAAATTCAACTGGATGCGGCGCGTGTTCAAAGCGATAGACTTCTTCCCATTTCAACTCAAGATAGCCGTCAATTTGGTCATCATCCATCACACCGCCCGCTTTGAGGAAATCACGGTCGGCATCTAACGCAACCAAAGCCTCACGCAAAGAACCACAAACTTGCGGCACAGTGGCTAGCTCGTCGGGTGACAATTCATATAAATCTTGGTCCATGCTTTCGCCCGGATGGATTTTATTTTTAATCCCATCCATGCCCGCCATTAACATACCCGTAAAGGCTAAATAAGGATTAGCCGTCGGGTCGGGGAAGCGCACTTCAACGCGCTTGCCATTTGGCGAATTAGAAAACGGAATCCGACAAGAAGCCGACCGATTGCTGGCCGAATAAGCCAAAAGCACAGGCGCTTCAAAACCCGGAATAAGGCGTTTGTAAGAATTAGTGGATGGGTTTGTGAGCGCATTAAGAGCTTTGGCGTGTTTGATAACCCCGCCAATATAATGCAAGCACATTTCAGACAGGCCAGCATATTCACCACCCGCAAAAAGCGGTTTGCCGCTTTTCCAAATAGATTGGTGACAGTGCATGCCCGTGCCATTATCACCTTGCACAGGTTTGGGCATAAAGGTTGCCGTCTTGCCATAAGCATGGGCGACATTATGCACCACATATTTATAGAGCTGCAAATCATCGGCGATATTGGTCATTGTGTTAAATTTCAGCCCCAATTCGTGCTGCGCGGCGGCAACTTCATGGTGATGCTTTTCAACTTCCAGCCCAATTTCGCGCATAACGGTGAGCATTTCGCCGCGCAAATCCTGCCCGCTATCCACTGGATTAACGGGGAAATAGCCACCTTTAGTGCGCGGGCGATGCCCCATATTGCCCGCCTCATATTCGGCGGCAGAATTATCGGGCAGTTCCAAACCATCAAGGCTAAAACCCGTATTGTAAGGCTCATTGGAAAAACGCACATCGTCAAAAACAAAAAACTCCGCTTCTGGTCCAAAATAAACCGTATCGCCAACCCCTTCGGATTTCACAAAAGCCTCGCCGCGCAAAGCCGTAGAGCGCGGGTCGCGGTTATAACCTTCGCCCGTGCGCGGGTCTATGATATTGCAGAATAAGGTCATGGTCGGTTGAGCGTAAAACGGATCCATTTTCGCCGTGCTTGTGTCGGGCATTAAAACCATGTCGGACTCGTCAATGGATTTCCACCCGCCAATGGAAGAGCCGTCAAATAATGTGCCTTCGGCGAAAAAATCCTCATCAACCAGTGAGGAGTCCAAAGTCAGATGCTGCATTTTCCCGCGTGGGTCGGTAAAGCGCAAATCAACATAATTGATTTCTTCATCTTTAAGTTTTTTTAGAATTTGTGATGGATTGGACATTTGTAACTTCTCCCGTCAAGCAACTGTCTTTTGTTGTAAGATTAAATGGCCTCTTCGCCCGTTTCGCCCGTGCGGATGCGGATAACATCTTGAACTTCCGACACGAAAATTTTGCCGTCGCCAATGCGGCCAGTATGGGCGGCTTTTTGAATGGCCTCAATCGCCCCAGCCAGCATATCGTCTTCAATGACAACTTCCAGCTTCACTTTGGGCAGGAAATCAACCACATATTCCGCCCCGCGATAAAGCTCCGTATGCCCCTTTTGCCGTCCGAAACCTTTGGCTTCTATCACGGTAATGCCCCGCATTCCGGCTTCTTGTAGCGCGTCTTTGACCTCGTCCAGCTTGAACGGCTTGATAATGGCTTCAATTTTTTTCATGGTACTCTCTCTTAATTTGTTCCCTCATTTGGCGGTTTCCTTCGCCTATCGCGGCTCATCACCCGTGCGGCGATATAGAGCCAATATGCATAATCTATGTCAAACTTTGCACTTGAAACCGCATTTGTGAAGAGGGTGAAAGCGGGTTTTTGCTCTAATTTGCGAAAAAAAGATAATTTTTTGTGCAGTTATCCCCAATCATGCCACATGGATGACAAAAATTGCTTTTTTCAGGGGCGTTTGCCTAAAAATTAGGCATTTTATCACGTGATACGGCGGACGGGTTGGAGGTTGGGGAGGTGTGAAGAAGGGGGCGATTCTAAAAAAGGGGGGGGTGTAAATTTGGGTGCGGTACGCGGTGCTAAAGGGGGCGCGGTGTGTGGGTGTGGCTCTAAAAAAGGTGGCGTGCGTAGAGTTAAAGGGGTGCATGGTGTGGGGCGGATTTGGGGTGCAGTGTGCGGGGCGGGTTGAGGTACGCGGATTGAGGGTGCGGCGGGGAAAGGAAATGCGCCACGGCTTTGGTTCATGCCTCTTTTTCCTGCTCGGTTTTTTGCTTGGCTTCCTGTTCGGCAGAGCCATATGGCGTATAGGGCGTAGATCTTGGTGGTAATTTGCTTACCCTATAATCCTCTATGCGAACCGCTATTATGGATATTATCGGCCAGATAACGAAAAATATAAGGAGGAAATATCCAATAACAGATGTACTCACAATCACCCCCTTTGCTGATGGCAATAGTGTAAGCCTATCAGGCGGTGGGATTCAAGCTTAATTTGGGGCGTGTGCTATGCTGGTGCGTTGCCATGAGCGCACAGTGGACATGTCTTGAGCGCGGCGGGTGAGATTTTTTCATTCTCCTCTGGTCAAAAGGCTGATGGCCTGCTATATCCCGCGCTTAGTTTGAATTGCCCCACTCGGCGGGTGTGGTGGAATTGGTAGACACGCCAGATTTAGGTTCTGGTGCTGCGAGGCGTGGGGGTTCAAGTCCCTCCACCCGCACCAAGAACGGGGCAGAATTTTGGCACGAAACACGGAAAAACAGATGGATATTCAGGAAATCAGCGCAAAAGGCTTGTCACGCGAAATTAAAATCACCGTCAGCAAAGATGATTTGTCATCCCGTTTGGATAACAGATTGTCAGAGCTGAAACAAACCGTGCAATTGCGCGGCTTTCGCAAAGGCAAAGTGCCAACCGCGCATCTGAAAAATGTCTATGGTACGCAAGTGATGAGCGAAATTGTGCAAGAGGCGGTTAAAACCGAAAGCCAAAAGGCACTCACCAGCCGCGAAGAACGTCCCGCACTGCAACCAGAAATTAAACTTGATGGCGAGGTAGAGCCAATTATGAATGGCGAAGCCGATTTGGTTTTCGCCATGAGCTATGATGTCATTCCGCCCATTGCGTTAACCGATTTTGCTAAAATCAAATTAGAACGCTGCGTGGCCGATGTGTCGGATGCGGAAGTCAAACAAGCCATGGAGCAGCTCGCCGCTTCGCACAAACAATTCACCCCACGCGAAAAAACCGCCAAAGCCCAAATGGGCGATAGCGTGAAAATGGATTTCCTCGGCAAAATTGATGGCACAGCTTTTGATGGTGGGTCGGGTCAGGGTTTTGAACTGGAATTAGGGTCGGGGCAGTTTATTCCAGGCTTTGAAGATAAGCTCGTCGGCGTTAAAGCTGGTGATACGCTTGACGTTGAAGTGCCATTCCCCGCCGATTATAATAATGCCGATTTGGCAGGCAAATTGGCGGTTTTCACTTGCACCATTCACACCGTCAGCGCACCACAAGCGGCCAAGCTAGATGACGCTTTTGCCGTGTCTATGGGGCTGGATAATTTGGCCAAGCTGGAAGAAGCCGTGCGTGAGCAAATTAGCCGCGACTATCAGCAATTCACCCGCGAGCAGGTCAAAAAAGAATTGCTTGATGTGCTAGAGGAAAAACATGATTTTGACCTGCCCGATAAAATGATTGAATTGGAATTCAACCAAATTTGGCAGCAATTTGAACAGGAACTGGCCAGCCAAAATCGTAGCATAGACACGTTGGATGAAAACGAAAAAGATTTACGCGCCGAATATCGTGCTATTGCCGAACGGCGTGTGCGTACGGGGTTGGTCTTGGCTGAAATTGGCAATAAGCAAAATATTGAGGTGTCACAAGAAGAAATAAATCAGGCTTTAATGCAACGGGCGCAACAATTCCCTGGGCAAGAAAAGCAAGTCTTTGATTATTTCCGTTCCAATCCAGAAGCGATGGCACAAATCCGTGCGCCGATTTTTGAAGATAAGGTGGTGGATTTCATTATTGAAAAAGTCGATATTAAAGACAAAAAAGTATCGGTTGAAGAGCTAAAAGCACAGGCCGAAGAAGATAAAAAGCCAGCTAAGAAAACGGCGGCTAAGAAAGCCGCGCCTAAGAAAACGGCGGCCAAAAAACCTGCCGCTAAGAAGCCTACAGCTAAAAAACCCGCCGCTAAAAATGCCGCACCCAAGAAAACAGCCTCAAAAACCGCTAAAAAACCAGCAAAAAAGCCCGCTACAAAGAAAAAATAGCTTTGTGGCACAAGGGGGCTTGGTATTCTGCCCAAATCACACCATAATTGCCCGCTTGTGATTAAAGAGGCTGAAAATGACCGATCCGGTTGATACTTATATGAGTTCCCTTGTCCCCATGGTGGTTGAGCAAACCAATCGTGGTGAACGGGCTTTTGACATTTATTCGCGCTTGCTTAAAGAACGGATTATTTTTGTCACGGGTCCGATTGAAGATAATGTCGCCAGTCTCGTGACGGCGCAGCTTTTATTTTTGGAAGCAGATAATCCGACTAAGGAAATTTCCATGTATATTAATTCGCCGGGCGGGGTGGTCACGGCAGGCATGGCGATTTATGACACAATGCAATTTATTTGCTCGCCCGTCTCCACTATATGTATTGGCCAAGCGGCCAGCATGGGGTCTTTGCTTTTGGCGGCGGGTGCGAAAGATATGCGCTTTGCTTTGCCCAATGCCCGCGTCATGGTGCATCAACCTTCGGGCGGGTTTTCTGGTCAAGCGTCGGATATTGAACGCCATGCTAAGGAAATTTTGGATTTGCGTACGCGGCTCAATAAAATTTATGTGACCCATACAGGCCAGACATTGGCCAGAATAGAAGCCGCCCTTGACCGCGACACCTTTATGACGGCTGAAGATGCCCAGAAATTCGGCCTTATTGATGATGTGGTGGCCAAGCGCGATATGCCGAAAAAGGATGAAACGGCAGAGAAATCCTGAACATAGCCTTAAAATGGTGTAAAACAGGGCAAAATTTGCTCTTGCCATGAGCAGGCGAATTATGGTCGGATGGGGGCGTTGAATTCAAAACTGGCCATAAGGGCATGAAAATTAAGACAATCGGGGCAGGTGACTGTGCCAAAGGAGAATATGCGTGAGCAAGAAGATAGGCGGTTCCAACGGGGCGGGAGAGTCCAAAAGCACTCTTTATTGCTCCTTTTGCGGCAAAAGCCAGCATGAGGTGCGTAAGCTGATTGCTGGGCCGACCGTATTCATCTGCGATGAATGCGTGGAATTGTGCATGGATATTATCCGCGAGGAAAGCAAAGGCGCGGCTCTACGCACGGGCGATGATGTGCCGACGCCGCAAGAAATCCACCACGTGCTGGAAGATTATGTTATCGGTCAGCCACGTGCCAAACGAGTTTTGTCTGTGGCGGTGCATAATCACTATAAGCGTCTTAATCACACCGCTAAAAATGATGAGGTGGAACTGGCCAAGTCAAATATCTTGCTGGTTGGCCCGACGGGTTGCGGCAAAACACTTTTTGCACAAACATTGGCGCGGATTTTGGATGTGCCTTTCACCATGGCCGATGCCACAACGCTCACCGAAGCGGGCTATGTGGGTGAAGATGTTGAAAATATCATTCTCAAATTACTGCAAGCGGCCGATTATAATGTTGAACGCGCCCAGCGCGGCATTGTCTATATTGATGAGGTGGATAAAATCACCCGCAAGGCTGATAATCCGTCCATTACCCGTGATGTGTCGGGTGAGGGCGTGCAGCAGGCTTTGCTCAAGCTGATGGAAGGCACAGTGGCTTCCGTGCCGCCACAGGGTGGACGTAAGCATCCGCAACAGGAATTTTTGCAAGTGGATACAACCAATATCCTATTTATTTGTGGCGGCGCGTTTGCTGGATTGGAAAATATCATTGCCAAGCGCGGCGGTGAAACATCTATCGGCTTTGGTGCTAAGGTGGCAGAAAAAGAAACACGCAAAACGGGTGAATTACTCAAAGAGTTAGAGCCGGAAGATTTGCTTAAATATGGTCTCATTCCAGAATTTGTTGGCCGTTTGCCCGTCGTGGCCACGCTGGAAGATTTGGATGAAGCAACTTTGGTGCGGATTTTGTCCGAGCCAAAGAATGCTCTTGTGCGCCAATATCAACGTCTGTTTGAAATGGATGGCGCAAAGCTGACCTTTAAGGAAGAAGCCCTTGCCGCGATTGCGCGGGCGGCGATTGACCGCAAAACAGGCGCACGGGGCTTGCGCTCAGTGATGGAAAATATGCTGTTGGATACCATGTTTGACCTGCCCGCTTTGGAAGGGGTTGAAGAGGTGGTTATCAGCCCCGAAGTGGTGGAGGGCAAAGCACAGCCTTTGATTATCTATGCCGAAACCAAGGCCGAAGAGGCTGATAAAGCCTCCTAATTTGCCTCATTTCACGGCTTTTTTACCTTTATTGTCCATTTGGGGCTTGAAAAAAATCCCCATCATGCCCAAATCAACACATGAAGGTTCTGCCCTCTGGTTTGACGGGAAGGTTTGAATCGGTCGTTAATTGCGGAGCTGAAAGTGGCCAATGAGAGGATGACATGACAAAATTTGACAAAACCGAAAACAGACTCATGCCAGAAGTGCTGCCTGTTTTGCCTTTACGCAATATTGTCGTTTTCCCTGGCATGATTGTACCGCTTTTCGTTGGCCGCGAAAAATCCATTCGCGCTTTGGAAGAAGTCATGGCCGATGATAGGCAAATTATGCTTGTCGCCCAAAAGGATGGCGATATGGATGACCCGTCGCCAGATGATATTTATGAATTCGGCACGATTGGTATTATTTTGCAACTCCTGAAATTGCCCGATGGCACGGTTAAGGTTTTGGTGGAAGGCCAAAGACGTGCATCTATTCTTGAATATTTGCCCAATAATAATTTTTTCCAAGCGGGCGTTATCGCGCAAGTTGAAAAGGGATTAAAGCACCCCGAACTGGCCGCCATTGCACGTTCGGTTGTTAATGGGTTTAACAATTATGTTAAGCTGAACCGCAAAATTCCGCAGGAAGTGCAGGCTTCAGTGAAGGAAATTGACGACCCGCTTAAATTATCCGACACGGTTGCGGCGCATTTGAATATTAAAATTAATGAAAAGCAGGAATTGCTAGAGCAAGTTTCTGTACCCGCACGGCTGGAAAAAGTGCTTGGCTATATGGAAAATGAAGTCGGCCTGTTGCAGGTGGAAAAGAAAATCCGTGGGCGTGTCAAACGGCAAATGGAAAAAACCCAGCGCGAATATTATCTCAATGAACAGCTCAAAGCCATTCAAAAGGAATTGGGCGAGGGCGAAGATGGTAGTAATGAATTAGACGAGCTGGAAGCACAAATTGAAAAAACCAAATTCACCAAAGAGGCGAGCGAAAAGGCACGCGCTGAATTGAAAAAGCTGCGTAATATGAGTCCTATGTCGGCTGAAGCAACCGTTGTGCGGAATTATCTTGACTGGCTTTTGGCTGTGCCATGGGGCAAGAAAAGCCGTGTGAAGAAAGACCTTGATTTGGCCGAAAAGGTTTTAGATGCCGACCATTATGGGTTGGAAAAAGTTAAAGACCGCATTTTGGAATATCTGGCTGTGCAAAACCGCACCAATCGGCTCAAAGGTCCGATTTTATGTCTGGTTGGCCCGCCGGGCGTGGGTAAAACTTCGCTTGGTAAATCGCTGGCCAAGGCCACAGGGCGGGAATTTGCCCGCATGTCACTGGGCGGGGTGCGCGATGAAAGCGAAATTCGCGGCCATAGGCGCACTTATATTGGCTCTATGCCGGGCAAAATTATCCAATCTATGAAAAAGGTGAAAACCTCAAACCCGCTTGTCCTTCTTGATGAGATTGACAAAATGGGCATGGATCATCGCGGCGATCCCGCCTCAGCTATGCTTGAAGTGCTGGATCCAGAGCAGAATAATAGTTTCAGTGACCACTATCTAGAAGTGGATTATGATTTGTCCAATGTCATGTTTGTGACCACGGCCAATACGCTAAACATTCCTGGCCCCTTGCTTGACCGGATGGAAGTTATCCGCATTGCAGGCTATACGGAAGATGAGAAAATTGAAATTGCACGCCACCATTTGCTACCGACCATTATTGAAGACCATGGGTTGAAGGAAGGCGAATTTAGCCTGTCCGATGATGTGCTGCGCGAAATTATCCGCACCTATACGCGTGAGGCGGGTGTGCGGAATTTGCAACGCGAGCTGGCTAATTTGTGCCGTAAATCAGTGACAAAAATCCTGCGCGAAAAAGTAGATAAGGTTGATGTCACGCCAGAGAATTTGGAATCTTTTCTCGGTGTGCGCCGTTATCGCTTCGGGCTGGCTGAAGAAGAAAACCAAATTGGTGTTGTGACAGGTCTGGCATGGACCGAAGTGGGCGGCGAATTGCTCACCATTGAAGGCGTGATGCTGCCAGGCAAGGGGCGGATGACGACAACGGGTAAGCTCGGCGATGTGATGAAGGAATCCATCAATGCGGCGTCTTCTTATGTGCGCTCCAAAAGTGCTGATATGGGCGTTGAGCCGCCCGTTTTTGACCGACGTGATATTCACGTCCATGTGCCAGAAGGGGCAACGCCCAAAGATGGCCCATCGGCAGGCATTGCGATGGCCACGGCGATTATTTCGCTGATGACGGCTATCCCTGTGCGGAAGAATGTTGCCATGACGGGCGAGGTGACGTTGCGCGGGCAGGTATTGCCCATTGGCGGGCTAAAGGAAAAATTGCTGGCGGCTTTGCGCGGCGGTATTGAAAAGGTGCTGATTCCGTTTGAAAATGCCAAAGATTTGGCTGATGTGCCAGATAATATCAAAAAAGGGTTGAACATTGTGCCAGTTAAAACCATGGATGAGGTTTTGACCCACGCGCTTGATGGCCAGCCTGTTGCGATTGACTGGGATGAGGCCGCCTATGATGCCCAACGTGCCGCACAAATTGCCGCCCAACGCGATGATTTGACCGCGCATTAGCAGTTGACGGGTCAGCAAAACAGCCCAAATTGCGATTTTTTAACAAAAAATATCAGTTTTCCGCGATTTTTTTATAAGATTCGCGGTTTTCTGGGTTTTTTCTTTTGACCCGATAACGAATCGCCGCCTACCATAGGCATGTTCTAACATTTTGACCCATTGGAGGGGGATTTGCGATGAATAAGAATGACCTTGTAAGCAAAGTATCTGGTGATACTGGTCTTTCAAAAGTGGATGCAGCTAAGGCTGTGGATAGCGTACTTGATAGCATTGCTGGCCAGCTTGCTGGTGGCGGTGAGGTTCGTCTGGTTGGTTTTGGCACATTTTCTGTGTCACAACGTAAGGCAACCACAGGTCGTAACCCACAAACGGGTGCTGTGATTCAAATTCCAGCATCCAAGCAGGCTAAATTCAAAGCCGGTAAGGCTCTGAAAGAAGTGGTAAACCGCTAGGCTTTCTATTGCTGAAGAAACGCTGACCGATTTATGCCGGTCGGCGTTTTTTTGGTTTTACTTTTGCTCTGGCTTGGTTTATCACCGCATTTCTGGTCAACAGGCTCATGCGAGACGTTGATACGGGCGGTTAGCTCAGCTGGGAGAGCATCTCGTTTACACCGAGAGGGTCGGCGGTTCGATCCCGTCACCGCCCACCACTGGTTTAGAATGGCTGGCGGCGTGGTTATGCTTGACACGTGTTAGGCTTAATCATAAACCGATAGTTCCCTTGGGGGTGTAGCTCAGATGGTTAGAGCGCCGGCCTGTCACGCCGGAGGTCGCGGGTTCAAGTCCCGTCACTCTCGCCACTTTCCCCCATTATCTATATTGCCCCAAATGGGTAGCAAAGCCTAAAATCACTAAAATTCACGCCCATGGATATATTGGATATATACGTGTGCTGTTTTTTGCGCTATATGCCGGATACAGGCGGCTGAGTCGCCATGTGCAACGGCTTTGAGGTCAAAAGAGGCTTAAAATGCAGGAATTATTGTCGGATTATTTCCCCGTTCTTATTTTCATGACTCTGGCGGCCATTATCACTTTTGCTCTGCTTTTTATTCCCATATTAATTGCGCCGTCAGACCCAGATAGCGAGAAATTATCGCCCTATGAATGTGGCTTTGAAGCCTTTGACGATGCGCGGATGAAATTTGATGTGAAATTTTATCTGGTGGCGATTTTATTCATTATTTTTGATTTGGAAATTGCTTTCCTCTTTCCTTGGGCTGTGGCTTTCGGCGATATTGGCCTATTTGGTTTTTGGTCCATGATGTTCTTCCTCGGTGTGCTGACGGTCGGCTTTGCCTATGAATGGAAGAAGGGTGCTTTAGATTGGGATTAGGATTGAACCATCATGGCTGTCAAACAGGAAAACAAATCACACCCCGCCCAAACCTCTACGCCCACGCCAGCGCGTGATCCATATTTTGAACAGGTTTCCGCCCAGCTGAGCGATAAGGGTTTTGTGGTGACTTCGCTGGAAGATATTGTCAACTGGGCGCGGATTGGCTCTTTGCATTGGATGACATTCGGGCTGGCTTGCTGTGCGGTGGAAATGATGCACACATCTATGCCGCGCTATGATGGTGAGCGTTTTGGCTTTGCCCCGCGTGCCAGCCCACGCCAATCGGATGTGATGATTGTGGCTGGCACATTGACCAATAAAATGGCACCTGCTTTGCGTAAGGTTTATGACCAAATGCCAGAGCCGCGCTATGTGATTTCTATGGGGTCATGCGCCAATGGCGGGGGCTATTATCATTATTCTTATTCAGTGGTGCGCGGCTGTGACCGTATTGTGCCAGTGGATATTTATGTGCCGGGCTGCCCACCTACGGCTGAGGCTTTGCTTTACGGGGTGCTGCAATTACAAAAACGCATCCGCCGAAAGGGGACGATTGAACGCTAACGCGCCAAATCATCGGAAGAAATTATGTCAGACCAATTTCAAGATATTATCAGTTTAGCCGCAAGCCAGCTTGGCGATAAAATCACGGGCGCGGGCATTGCCTATGGCGAGCTGTTTTTTGAAACCACGCCAGATGATATTTTGTCCGTGCTTAAATTTTTGCGCGATGACCCCGCTTGTGCTTTTACCCAGCTTATTGATTTATGCGGTGCCGATTATCCCGAACGCGAAAAGCGTTTTGATATTGTCTATCATCTTTTATCTATGACGCAGAATTTGCGTGTGCGGATTAAAATTCAAGCAGAAGAAAAAGATAAAGTGCCGAGCATTGTAGAATTATTTCCCGCCGCCGATTGGCTGGAGCGTGAAGCATTTGACATGTATGGCATTTTATTTGTCGGACACCCCGATTTGCGCCGTCTGCTCACGGATTATGGTTTTGAAGGCCACCCTTTGCGTAAGGATTTCCCACTCACGGGTCATGTGGAAGTGCGCTATGATGATAAAGAAAAGCGCGTGGTTTATGAACCCGTACGGCTGGTGCAACAATTCCGCGATTTTGATTTTGTTAGCCCATGGGAAGCCGTGCGCGATATTGCTGGCATGGGCGAGCATTTGCCCGATTATAAAGCAGGGAAAGATGAGTCATGAGCCGCCTTTCATCACAATCCGATGCCGATAAGGAAATGCGTAAATTCACCATTAATTTTGGCCCACAGCATCCAGCCGCGCATGGGGTTTTGCGGTTGGTGATGGATTTGGATGGCGAGCTGGTGGAGCGCATTGACCCGCATATTGGCCTTTTGCATCGCGGCACAGAAAAGCTGATTGAGCATAAAACCTATCTGCAATCTGTGCCTTATTTTGACCGATTGGATTATGTTGCGCCGATGAATCAGGAACATGCTTTCGCGCTGGCGGTTGAACGGCTTTTGGGGTTGGAAATTCCCAAGCGTGGACAATATATCCGCGTGATTTATTCCGAAATTGGCCGTTTGCTGAGTCATTTGCTGAATATCACCACGCAAGCCATGGATGTTGGTGCATTGACCCCGCCGCTTTGGGGTTTTGAAGAACGCGAAAAGCTGATGATTTTTTATGAACGCGCATCGGGGGCGCGTTTGCATGCGGCTTATTTCCGCCCGGGCGGGGTGCATCAAGATTTGCCCGATGAATTGCTGCAAGATATTTATGATTTCTGCGACCCGTTTTTGAAAGTCATGGATGATATTGAAGGGTTGCTTACGGAAAATCGTATTTTCAAACAGCGCAATGTTGATATTGGCGTGGTGTCTGTTCAAGATGTACATGATTGGGCGATGACGGGCGTGATGGCGCGTGGTTCTGGTTTGGCATGGGATTTGCGAAAATCACAGCCTTATGAATCTTATGCCGATTTTGATTTTGATATTCCCATTGGCAAAAATGGCGATTGCTATGACCGCTATTTGTGCCGCGTGGAGGAGTGCCGCCAATCCGTGCGTATCATCAAACAGGCCATTGAAAAAATACCAGACGGGGCAGTTGCGGCGACAGATGGTAAAATTGTGCCGCCCAAACGCGCCGAAATGAAAGGCTCTATGGAAGCTCTTATTCACCATTTCAAACTTTACACAGAAGGCTATCATGTGCCTGCGGGCGAAGTTTATAGCGCGGTGGAAGCCCCTAAGGGAGAGTTCGGTGTTTATTTGGTTGCCGATGGGTCTAACAAGCCTTATCGCTGTAAAATCCGCGCTCCGGGCTTTGCCCATTTACATGCGTTGGATTATTTGGGGCGCGGGCATATGCTGGCCGATGTGTCGGCAATTTTGGGGTCGCTTGATATTGTTTTTGGTGAGGTTGACCGATGAGTGTACGCCGTCTTCATACTGAACAGCCCGATGATTTTGCTTTCACCAAGCAAAATATGGATTTCGTGCGAGCGCAAATTGCCAAATATCCTAAAGGCCGCCAAGCCAGCGCGGTTATTCCTTTGCTCTGGCAAGCGCAAAAACAAGCTGGCGGTTGGTTGCCTGAGCCTGCCATTCGTCATGTGGCCGAATTATTGGATATGCCCGCCATGCGCGTGCTGGAGGTGGCGACTTTTTACACCATGTTTAATTTATCGCCAGTGGGGGCGCATTTCGTTCAGCTTTGCGGTACAACGCCCTGCATGTTGCGCGGCGCAGAGGATTTAAAAACCGTATGCCAAAAATTTATCGGCGAAGCGGGTGCTGTTAGCGAAGATGGCAAATTTTCATGGCAAGAAGTTGAGTGTCTTGGTGCGTGTGTGAACGCGCCTATGGTGCAAATCAATGATGATTTTTACGAAGATTTAACGGCAGAAAGTTTTGAAAAAATCCTCACCAATTTACGCGATGGCAAGGCAGTATCCACTGGCCCACAAAATAGCCGCACAGCTTCCGAGCCAGAAGGCGGCGCAACAGTTTTGAAAGAGGGTGCGTGATGCTGCAAGATAAAGACCGCATTTTCACCAATATTTACGGCACAAAAGATGCCGCCTTAGCCGTCGCCCGCAAGCGCGGCGATTGGGATAATACCAAAGCCCTGCTGGCCAAAGGGCGCGAGCAAATTATTGAGGAAGTGAAAGCCTCTGGCCTGCGCGGGCGCGGCGGGGCGGGTTTCCCGACAGGGCTTAAATGGTCATTCATGCCCAAGGAAAGCGATGGGCGGCCTCATTATTTGGTGGTTAATGCTGATGAGTCCGAACCTGGCACATGCAAAGACCGCGATATTTTACGCCATGAGCCGCATAAATTATTAGAAGGCTGTTTGCTGGCTGGTTTCGCTATGGGGGCGCATGATTGCTATATATATGTGCGCGGCGAATTTATCCGCGAGCGTGAGGCGTTGCAACGCGCCGTTGATGAAGCCTATGAAGCGGGCTTGCTAGGCAAAAATGCGTGCGGGTCGGGCTGGGATTATGATGTTTATGTCCATCACGGCGCGGGCGCGTATATTTGCGGCGAGGAAACCGCTTTGCTGGAATCAATGGAAGGCAAAAAAGGCCAGCCGCGCTTAAAGCCACCTTTTCCCGCTAATATGGGGCTATATGGTTGCCCGACAACGGTCAATAATGTTGAATCCATTGCCGTGACACCCGCCATTTTGCGGCGCGGGGCGACATGGTTTGCTAGTTTGGGGCGTGAAGGCAATACAGGCACAAAATTATTTTGCATTTCTGGCCATGTGAATAAGCCATGTAATGTAGAAGAAGAAATGGGGATTCCGCTTAAAGAATTATTGGAAAAACATGCAGGCGGGGTGCGTGGCGGCTGGGATAATTTGCTCGCCGTTATTCCGGGCGGTTCATCTGTGCCGCTTATCCCGAAAGAAATTTGCGACACAGTGCGGATGGATTTTGACAACCTCAAAGATGTGCAATCTGGACTCGGCACGGCGGCGGTGATTGTTATGGATAAATCAACCGATATTGTCAAAGCCATTGCGCGGATTTCATATTTTTATAAACATGAAAGTTGCGGGCAATGCACCCCTTGCCGTGAAGGCACGGGCTGGATGTGGCGCGTGATGGAACGCATGGCGACGGGTCGCGCCCGTCCGCAGGAAATTGATACATTGCTGAATGTCACCAAGCAAATTGAAGGTCACACCATTTGTGCGCTGGGCGATGCGGCGGCATGGCCCATACAAGGGCTATTCCGCCATTTTAGGCCAGAAATTGAAGCTCGCTTATCTGCCGCCACAACAGGGGTCAAGCAGGAGGCGGCGGAATGAGCGACGAACTCATTAAAGTAACAGTAGATGGGGTGGATATTTCGGTCGCGCCCGGCACGAGCCTTATGCAGGCTTGCGAAGAGGCGGGCGCGGAAATTCCACGCTTTTGCTATCATGAACGCCTATCCGTAGCAGGGAATTGCCGCATGTGTCTTGTCAATGTAGAAGGTGCGCCCAAGCCTATGGCCAGCTGTGCTGTGCCTGTCGCGCCAGATATGAAAATTGACACGCGCTCCGATGCAGTGCGGACGGCGCGTGAAGGGGTGATGGAATTTCTGCTGATAAACCACCCGCTTGACTGCCCGATATGCGACCAAGGCGGCGAATGTGATTTGCAAGACCAAGCCTATGGCTATGGCCATGACACCAGCCGTTTTGCCGATAATAAACGCGCCGTAGAAGAAAAAGAAATGGGTCCCTTAGTGAAAACCATTATGACGCGCTGTATTCAATGTACGCGCTGTGTGCGTTTTGCGACCGAAGTGGCCGGCGTGCCAGAAATTGGCGCGATTGGGCGCGGGGAAGATATGGAAATCACAACCTATTTGGAAGCGTCTTTATCGTCTGAACTATCGGGCAATGTGATTGATTTATGTCCAGTCGGAGCGTTGACATCTAAGCCTTATGCTTTTACCGCCCGCCCGTGGGAGTTACACAAAACCGAATCCATTGATGTGATGGATGCGGTCGGCTCAAATATCCGTGTGGATACACGCGGGCGCGAAGTGATGCGGATTATGCCGCGCAATCATGATGATGTGAATGAAGAATGGTTGTCAGATAAATCGCGCTTTGTTTGGGACGGGCTGAACCGCCAGCGTCTTGATACGCCCTATGTGCGGGCGGGTAAAAATTTGCAGCCGACCAGTTGGGATGACGCTTTTGCCACCATTGCCAAACAGCTTAAAGGCCAATCGGGCGGCACAATCGCCGCTCTGGCAGGGGATATGGCGTGTGCCGAAGGCATGTTTGCTTTGAAAGCATTAATGGCGCAGTTGGGTGCGCCGCATTTGGACTGTCGCCAAGACGGGGCGCAAATTTCTGGCCCACGGGCGAATTATTTATTCAACAGCACCATTGCTGGCATTGAACAGGCCGACGCGCTGGTGATTATCGGGGCGAATCCGCGCATAGAAGCTCCCGTTTTGAATGCCCGTATTCGCAAGCGTTTTGTGGCAGGTGATTTTCCCATCGGGTTGGTAGGGGTGAATGTTGATTTGACTTATGATGTGACGCATTTAGGACAGGATACAGAAACACTAAGTGAGCTGGCCGAAGGGCAGCACGGCTTTTTCAAAATACTGAAAAAAGCCAAACGCCCTATGTTAATTTTAGGCGCGGGCGCGTTAGCCCGCTCCGACGGAGCAGGGGTGCTGAGCGCGGCCATTAAGCTGGCTGAAGCGGTGGGCATGGTGTCCGATGAATGGAACGGTTTTAATATGTTGCATAATGCGGCTGCCCGCGTGGCGGGTTTGGATATTGGATTTGTGCCAGAAGCAGACGGCTTGGCCACGACAGAAATTTTAGACGCGGCAGAAAAGGGTGATATTAAAACCGTTTTTCTGCTGGGCGCAGATGAAATTGATATGGCGCGGCTGGATAAAAGCTTTACCATTTATATTGGTAGCCATGGTGATGCAGGCGCACATGCGGCTGATGTGATTTTACCTGCGGCGGCCTATACGGAAAAATCGGCTATTTATGTGAATACAGAAGGCCGTGTGCAAATGACCGAAGCGGCGACCTTTCCGCCAGGTGAGGCGCGTGAAGATTGGAAAATTTTCCGTGCTTTATCTGCCGTGCTGGGCGATGCTTTGCCGTTTGATAATATAGAGGCCTTGCGCCGTGCCATATTTGACCACGCCCCGCATCTGGCCGCTATAGATAGCATCACACCCGCTGGTGTGCCGCAAGCCCCCAAATCAAGCAAAATGAAAAAGGACAGTTTTGCCCCCGCCATAGATGATTTTTATTTAACCAATCCGATTGCTCGCGCTTCGTCTGTGATGGCGCAATGCAGTCAACAAGCACAAGCCCGCAAGACTGGCGATAAAGGAACTGGCACGCATGGATAGCGCATTATTTTTGCAAAATTATATTTTTCCTGCTTTGCTGATAGTCGCGCATAGCATGGCCATTATCCTTACCTTGCTTTTGGCTTTGGCCTTTTTCATGTATGCCGACCGTAAAATTTGGGCGGCAGTGCAAATGCGGCGCGGGCCAAATGTGGTTGGCCCATTTGGCTTATTGCAGAGCTTTGCCGATATTTTGAAATATCTTGCTAAGGAAATTATCATTCCTACCACCTCTAATAAGGTGATTTTCTGGCTCGCGCCTTTCGTCACGATGTTTTTGGCCGTGAGTGCTTGGGCGGTTATTCCTGTCAATTATGGCTGGGCAGTGGCCGATTTGAATGTCGGTATTCTTTACATTTTGGCCATTTCTTCCTTAGGCGTTTATGGGGTGATTATGGGCGGCTGGGCCTCTAATTCCAAATATCCATTTTTGGGTGCTTTGCGTTCTGCCGCGCAAATGGTTTCTTATGAAGTCTCTATCGGGCTGGTGATTATCACCGTGCTTTTATGTGTTGGCTCGCTTAATTTGACCGATATTGTTATGGCGCAGAAAAATATCTGGTTCTGTGTGCCACTTTTCCCAATGTTTGTGATATTTTTTATTTCTGCTTTGGCCGAAACCAATCGCCCGCCTTTTGATTTACCCGAAGCCGAATCCGAATTAGTGGCGGGTTTTATGGTGGAATATTCTTCAACACCTTATGTGGTTTTTATGATTGGCGAATTGGCCAATATTGTGTTGATGTGCGCCATGACAACCATATTATTTTTAGGCGGCTGGTTGCCGCCCGTGGATATTGCGCCTTTTAACTGGATACCGGGTCCGATATGGTTTGGCGCGAAATTGGGTTTTGTGTTTTTTATGTTTGCCATGGTTAAAGCTATGGTGCCGCGTTACCGCTACGACCAGCTTATGCGTTTAGGGTGGAAAGTGTTTTTGCCTTTCGCACTGCTTTGGGTCGTTTTAACGGCGGGGTTTTTACAATATTTTGACCTTGCCCCATAGGCAATGCAAAAAGTGGAGAAGGATTTTTCAAATGGCATGGCTTGACAGAACAGCACGGGGTTTGTTTTTGACCGAATTTATTTCGGCCTTTGGGCTGGCTATGCGCTATTTTTTCGCTCCTAAAGCAACGCTTAATTACCCTTATGAAAAGGGTGTGCTTAGCCCGCGCTTTCGGGGTGAACATGCCTTGCGCCGCTATCCCAATGGGCAGGAAAGGTGCATTGCATGCAAATTATGCGAAGCGATTTGCCCCGCCCAAGCCATTACCATTGAAGCAGGCCCGCGTAATAATGACGGCACGCGCCGCACATTGCGTTATGATATTGATATGGTCAAATGTATTTATTGCGGCTTTTGTCAAGAAGCCTGTCCAGTGGATGCCATTGTTGAAGGCCCTAATTTTGAATTTGCCACCGAAACACGCGAAGAGCTGCTTTACAATAAAGAAAAATTACTGGCCAATGGCGATCGCTGGGAAGTAGAAATTGCCAAAAACCTTGAATTGGACGCTCCCTATCGCTAGGACGCAAATTAGGACGAAAAATGATGAGCTTGGCTGATTTAACTTTTTATTTCTTTGCCGCCATTGCCGTGGCCGCCGCCTTAATGGTAATCTCGGCACGCAATCCAGTGCATTCAGTTTTATTTCTGATTTTAACCTTTTTCAATGGGGCGGGTCTTTTTGTGTTGCTCGGTGCGGAATTTCTCGCTTTGCTGCTTGTCATTGTTTATGTCGGGGCGGTGGCCGTGCTGTTTTTATTCGTTGTGATGATGCTGGATATTGACTTTGTTGAATTACGCGAAGGGTTTTTGCAATATCTACCCATTGGCGCATTAGTGGGGCTGATTTTGCTGGTTGAGCTTGTTCTTGTGCTAGGCAGTGCGGCCAGTGTGGGGCAACTAGCCAGCAATATGCCGCAAGCCACGCCCGATGGTATGACCAATACGCAAGCCATTGGGTTGGTTTTATATACCGATTATATTTTTTACTTTCAGGCCGCTGGAGCGATTTTGCTTGTGGCTATGGTCGGGGCGATTGTTTTGACTTTGCAAAAGCGTGACAAGTCACGGCGGCAAAACATCGCGGCGCAAAATGCCCGCAGTAAAAAAGACAGCGTTAAGCTGGTCAAAATTGATTCTGGTAAGGGCATATAGGGCAGGGGCTGTGATGATGGAAAATTCTTTTATAGTTGTCGGGCTGGGGCATTATCTAACACTTGCCGCTATTTTATTCACTCTTGGCGTGTTTGGCATTTTTCTCAACCGAAAGAATGTCATTATTATTCTCATGTCCATTGAGTTGATGCTTTTGGCGGTCAATATTAATCTCGTCGCCTTTTCTGCCTATCTTGGTGATATTGTCGGGCAGATTTTTGCTTTGCTGGTGCTGACCGTTGCGGCGGGTGAGGCGGCGATTGGGTTGGCCATTTTGGTTGTGTATTTCCGCAATCGCGGCAGTATTGAAGTGGAAAATGTAAGCCAGATGAAAGGGTAGGGGCATGTTTGAAACCATCATATTTCTGCCCTTATTGGGCGCGTTGATTGCTGGCCTATTTGGCCGCATCATCACTGATAGGCTCAGTGCTTTTGTCACCACAGCTTTGATGATAGCCGCCGCGCTTTTATCGGGTCTCGGCTTTGTTGATGTTTTATTTAACGGCGCACAAAGCGTGCCAATTTTAAGCTGGATTCGCTCTGGTGGCTTTGACGCAAGCTGGACATTGCGCGTGGATATGCTCACGGCAGTGATGTTGGTTGTCGTTAATGGCGTGTCATGCTTGGTGCATTTATATTCCATTGGCTATATGAGCCACGACCCGCACCGCGCCCGCTTCTTTTCTTATTTATCGCTTTTCACTTTTGCTATGCTCATGCTGGTGACAGCAGATAATTTCTTGCAATTATTTTTCGGCTGGGAAGGGGTTGGGCTGGCCTCTTATTTGCTCATTGGCTTTTGGTTCAAAAAACCATCTGCTAATGCGGCGGCCATAAAAGCATTTGTTGTCAACCGCATTGGTGATTTTGGCCTTATATTAGGACTGGCGGTTTTATATTTCTCGGTCGGCTCTATTCATTTTGATGATGTATTTACCGCCGCCCCCGTTCTGGCGGAAGGGAAGTTTAATTTCCTCGGCCAAACCGTGCCAATTTTAACCACAGCCTGCTTGCTTTTATTTATGGGGGCAATGGGCAAATCCGCGCAATTTCTTTTACACACATGGCTGCCCGATGCCATGGAAGGCCCCACACCCGTTTCGGCTCTCATTCATGCGGCGACCATGGTCACGGCAGGCGTGTTTCTGGTGGCTCGATGCTCGCCCTTATTTGAATTATCGCCTTTCGCGCTTGATGTGGTTACAATTTTCGGGGCGTTAACGGCATTTTTTGCCGCCACAGTGGGGCTGGTGCAAAATGATATTAAACGGGTCATTGCCTATTCCACCTGCTCACAGCTTGGCTATATGTTTGTCGCTCTTGGGGTGGGTGCGTATCAGGTCGCAATGTTTCATCTTTTCACCCATGCTTTTTTCAAAGCGTTGCTGTTTCTCGGTGCTGGCTCGGTTATTCACGCCGTTGAAGATGAGCAGGATATGCGTAAAATGGGCGGCTTGCGCGAAATGATACCCTTTACGTGGCTGTTTATGTTGATTGGCACGCTGGCTCTGACAGGCTTTCCGCTTACGGCGGGTTATTATTCCAAAGATGCTATTATTGAAGCGGCCTATGCGGCGCATAATGTGCCGCATATGTTTGCCTTTACCCTGCTTGCGGTGGCGGCGTTTTGCACTTCTTTTTATTCATGGCGGCTCATGTTTATGACATTTCACGGCAAAACGCGCCTGACCAATGACCGCCTATCGCATGTGCATGAAAGTCCGCTCGTGATGATGATACCTTTAGTGTTGCTCAGCCTGGGTGCGCTTTTTGCGGGCTTTGCCTTTAAGGGGCTATTTATTGGTGATGGTCAATCGGGTTTTTGGGGCATGGCGATTTTCACCGCCGCCAATAATCATATTTTGCATGATTTGCACCATGTGCCTGCTTGGGTGATTTACGCCCCCCTTGTGGCGATGCTGTCGGGTTTCGGGCTGGCTTATTATTTTTATATTAAACGACCCGATATACCTGCCCAGCTCGCCAAAGAGCAGGATATTCTCTACAACTTCCTGCTGAATAAATGGTATTTTGACGAAATTTACGATGTGTTACTTGTCCGTCCGACAAAATGGCTGGCACGGCAATTATGGAAAATCGGCGATAGCAAAATTATTGACGGGTTAGGGCCAGATGGCATTGCCGCCAATGTTCAACGCCTCACGCATCGTGTGGTTAAGTTTCAATCTGGCTATGTGTATCATTATGCCTTTGTCATGCTATTGGGTGTGGCGGGGCTGGTGAGCTGGTTTATGATTGTAAGGGGATATTAATGTCCGACTGGCCAATATTAAGTGCAATTACTTTCCTACCGCTTTTGGGCGCGGCTTTTATTATGCTTATCCGTGGCGAAGAAGATGTCGTCGCAGGCAATGCGCGTGCCGTCGCGCTATGGACGACTTTGGCTACATTGGTGCTTAGCGTGATGATGCTGTTTGAATTTGACAGCACATCGGCTGATTTCCAATTTGTTGAACGCCTTGCATGGATAGGCGGGGGCATTGATTATCGCATGGGCGTGGACGGCATTTCCGCGCTATTTGTTTTGCTGACGGCGTCTTTAATGCCGATATGTATTTTAGCCAGCTGGCATTCTGTCACCGAACGGGTACGCGAATATATGGTCGCCTTTCTTGTGCTGGAAACGCTGATGATAGGCGTTTTCTGTGCGCTTGATTTGGTGCTGTTTTAT
Source organism: Parvibaculaceae bacterium (assembly GCA_965219965.1). GTDB lineage: Bacteria > Pseudomonadota > Alphaproteobacteria > RS24 > RS24. Next base: position 739,534 of record OZ244796.1, on the reverse strand, counting down.
TTATTTTTTGAAGGCGGGCTGATACCTATGTTTCTGATTATCGGCATTTGGGGTGGTGTGCGGCGCGTTTATGCGAGTTTCAAATTTTTCCTTTATACTTTGCTCGGCTCGGTTCTAATGCTCTTGGCCATTATGTATATGTATTGGCAAACGGGAACGAGCTATATCCCCGATGTGATGGCGTATAGCTTTGCCGCTGATGCACAAAAATGGTTATGGCTGGCTTTCTTTGCCAGCTTTGCGGTTAAAATGCCCATGTGGCCTGTGCATACATGGCTACCCGATGCCCATGTGGAAGCCCCCACAGCGGGGTCGGTAATTTTGGCGGGCGTGCTGTTGAAAATGGGCGGCTATGGGTTCTTACGCTTTTGTGTGCCAATGTTTCCACTGGCCACAGAATTTTTTGCCGATTATGTTTTCGCGCTAAGCGTGATTGCCATTATTTACACCTCGCTGGTCGCTTTGGCACAAGAGGATATGAAAAAGCTCATTGCCTATGCGTCGGTGGCGCATATGGGTTATGTGACTATGGGCATTTTTGCTTTGAACGCGCAGGGTGTACAGGGCGCGATTTTCCAAATGCTGTCACATGGCTGGATTTCGGGCGCGTTATTTTTATGCGTCGGGGTGCTTTATGACCGTATGCACACACGTGAAATAGATGCTTATGGCGGGCTGGCCAATCGGATGCCCATTTATGCCGCTATGTTTTTGCTCTTTACGCTGGCCAATGTCGCCTTGCCTGGCACATCTGGCTTTGTGGGGGAATTTTTAACCCTTATCGGGGTGTTTCAGGTCAGCACATGGACGGCTTTGCTCGCCGCTATTGGGGTTATTTTATCGGCTACTTATAGCTTGTCGCTTTATCGGCGCGTGAGTTTCGGTGCGTTGCAAAATGAAGCATTGGACAAAATTGCCGATATGAATCGGCGTGAAATTGCCATTATTGTTCCCTTAGCGGGGGCGACTTTATTATTTGGTTTTTGGCCCATGCCAATTTTGGATTTCACCGCCGCATCGGTTGAAAATTTAATTGCCAATTATACCAATGCTCTGGCGGCGGCACGCTAGGGGGAGACGGGCTGATGATATTAACAAGCGATTTAATGGCTATTTTACCAGAAATGATTTTATTTATCGGCGCAATGCTGCTCTTAATGCTGGGGGTTTTTGCCGCAGATACCAAAACATGCGCCCGTCAGGTGAATTCAGGCGCGATTTTGCTCCTTTTACTGGCCGTATTAGTGGCTGTGCTACAAATGGCGGAAGAAATTTCTGCGTTCAATAATGCATTGCAAATGGATGGCTTCACAAGCTGGATAAAGATGCTCGTTTTTGTCGGCGTGGCCATATCGCTACTCATGGCGCGGGGTTTTATGGAGCGTGAGGAAATACAGCGTTTTGAATTTCCCATTTTGGCTATGTTGGCGACGGCAGGCATGGGCATTATGGTTTCGGCTAATGATATGATTGCGCTTTATATGGGGCTGGAATTGCAAAGCCTCGCACTTTATGTGGTCGCTGCCATTAACCGTGAAAGCGGGCGGTCAACCGAAGCGGGACTGAAATATTTTGTGCTTGGGGCGTTGAGTTCGGGCATGTTGCTTTATGGCATATCGCTTATTTACGGCTTTGCTGGCACGGTTAATTTTACCGAATTGGCCGCCATAGAAATTGCAGAAAATACCACAGCGCAATTAGGGCTGATATTCGGGCTGGTCTTTTTAATTGCTGGATTGGCGTTCAAAATTTCCGCCGTGCCATTTCATATGTGGACACCAGATGTTTATGAAGGTGCGCCCACGCCCGTCACGGCTCTTTTCGCCGCCGCGCCAAAAATCGCCGCTATGGCTTTATTTATGCGCGTCATTATTGGTGCCTTTCCCCATAGCCTTGATGCGTGGCAGCAAATTATTATTTTTATGGCAGTGGCCAGTATGGGCTTGGGCGCATTTGCCGCGATTGGGCAAAGCAATATCAAACGGCTTATGGCTTATTCATCTATCGGCCATATGGGCTTTGCACTGGTTGGCTTTGCCGCGCTTGGCACAGGCGCGACAGAAGGCGCAATGGCGGTGATTATTTATATGTCGCTTTATGTTTTAATGTCGCTGGGCGTGTTTGCGTGCATTTTATCTATGCGAAACGCACAAGGCATGTTGGAAAATATCCATGACCTTGCGGGGTTAAGCAAAACCCAACCGCTTCTCGCTTTTTGTTTGGCCGCTTTGATGTTTTCGCTAGCAGGTATCCCACCGCTTGGCGGCTTTTTTGCTAAATTTTATGTTTTCCGTGCCGCCATTAATGCCGATTTAATCGGGCTGGCGATTATTGGCATTTTGTGCAGTGTAGTCGGGGCTTATTATTATTTACGTGTGGTGAAAATTATCTATCTGGACGCGCCGCGTGATGATGCCATTTTACCAATGCCCGTTGAGCTTAAAACAATCGCCCTTATTGCAACCATTATTTTAGTGCTGTTTTTTGTTTATCCCGCCCCTATGGTCGCGATGGGCGATATGGCGGCGCGGGCATTGCTTTTTGTTCCAGTCGCGCATTAGGGTGGCCATTAAGGTGGCATGGCCAGAAACATATAATGTTCTTCAGCTTGACGAAGTTGACAGCACCAATGAAGAAGCCCGCCGCATTTCTAAAGGCGGTTTTGACGCAGACCAAAAACCTTTATGGATTATCGCCAATCGCCAAAGCGCAGGGCGTGGACGGCAGGGGCGTGATTGGTTTTCGCCGCAAGGCAATTTAATGTGTAGCTTGCTTTTGCCTTTAACGGGGGCGGGTAAAAATCCAGCCGAGCTTGGCTTTGTCGCTGGCTTGGCACTGCGTGATATGCTGTGCGCTGTGGTGGGGGAAAGCGCGGCGGTGCGCCTTAAATGGCCGAATGATATATTGCTAGACGGGGCGAAAATAGGCGGCATTTTGCTGGAAACCTTAGACGCGCCGCTTATAGCGATTGGCATGGGGTTGAACCTTGCCCATCACCCGACCGATACGCCTTATCCAGCCATTTCTTTACACGCCGCTACGCGCCAGTCTGTAGCCCCCCATGACGCGCTGGAAAAACTGGCCGTGTGCTTTGACCATTGGCTGTCGCGCTGGCAGGCAGATGGTTTTGCCGCTGTGCGTGACGCATGGTGTCATCATGCTTATGGTTTGGGCGAAGCTATTCATGTTAAACTGCCCCATGGCGATGTAGCGGGCGTGTTTGAATCGCTTAACACAGATGGGCAGTTGGTTTTGCGCCAGCCTGATGACACAATCCAGCACATTGCCGCAGGTGATGTGTTTTTTAACCAGAAAGAAAAAAAATGAGCAAAGAAAAAAATCTGGTTTTCCTGCCACTTGGTGGCACGGGTGAAATTGGTATGAATTTGAACCTCTATGGCTATGGCACGCCAGATGAATATGATTGGCTGATGGTAGATGCAGGCGTTACTTTTGGCGATGCTCGCAATCCAGGCATTGATGTGATGATGCCCGATACGCAATTTATTGAACAGCACAGAAAAAAATTGCACGGGCTGATTTTAACCCATGGCCATGAAGACCATATTGGCGCGGTGGCTCATTTATGGCCGTGCTTGCGCTGTCCGGTTTATGCCACGCCCTTTACGGCGGAATTGGTACGGAGAAAGCTCAAACGCGCTGGCCTAGAAGATGACGTGCCGCTTCATATTGTGTCATTAGATGCACAGATTGAGCTTGGCCCATTTCATATTAGCTTAATTGGTTTAACCCATTCCATTGCTGAACCCAATGCGCTGGCCATTCGCACCGATATGGGCAATATTTTGCATACGGGCGATTGGAAAATTGACCCCGACCCGATTATTGGCAAAATCACTGATAGCGCAGCACTGAAAGCCTTTGGCAAAGAGGGCATAGATGCCATTGTGTGCGATTCAACTAATGTGCTGTCGGCGGGTTTTTCTGGCTCGGAAAGCGATGTGGCCGAAAATTTACGCACCACAATTAGCGCTTGCACGGGGCGGGTGGTGGTTACGTCTTTTGCTTCTAATGTCGCACGGCTGGAAGCGGTTGGCCGTGCTGCCAAAGCCGCTAAGCGGCATGTGTGTTTGCTGGGGCGGGGTATGCACCGCATTTATCAGGCTGCCCGCAAAACGGGCTATTTGAAAGATTTCCCCGAGCTGATTGATGAGGAAACCCTTCGCACTGTGCCACCCCATAAATTGCTCGTTCTTTGCACTGGCTCGCAAGGCGAACCCCGCGCCGCTTTAGCGCGTTTGTCTTTAGGTCGGCATCCGCTTTTAACATTAGAGGCGGGCGATACGGTGATTTTTTCATCTAGAGTCATACCTGGCAATGAAATAGATATTTTGGAACTGCAAAACCGTTTTGCTGGACTGGACGTGGAAGTGCTGACAAGCGGAGCGCGTTTGCTGCATGTGTCAGGACACCCTAATCGTGAGGAATTAAAGCAAATGTATCAATGGGCGAAGCCGCGCAGTGCTATTCCCGTGCATGGTGAACACCGCCATTTGCTTGCTCATGCCGCGCTGGCCGAAGAGCTGGGCGTTAAGCAGGCTATCTGCGCTCATAATGGCGATGTGGTGCGGTTGGTTCCATCACCGACAGAAATTATTGACACTGTGCCGCATGGCCGCACCCATTTGGATGGCGATATTTTTCTACCCGCAGAGGAAAGTCCCGCCCCCATTCGGCGCAAACTAAGCTATAATGGGGTTGTGAGTGTGGCCGTGGCGATTAGTCGGCGCGGGCGGCTGGCGGGTACGCCTGAAATTACATTACTGGGCTTGCCCGATGATGATGGGTGCGGTGTCGCGCTTGAAGCATGGGTGCGTGAAGCGGTTGAACGCGCCGTGCCAGTAGGAGAGGCGATTGATGTGACGCAAATGGGAGAGGATATTAAAAAATATATTCACCATGAAATGCGCCGCAGATGGGGTAAAAAACCAGAAGTGATGGTCAATTTTGTGCATGTGTGAGGGAGCAAATGATTGAAATTAATTTTATTTTGGGGCTGGCCATTTATGGCATGATTTGGTTTCTCTGCCTGTTTGCGGTGTTGCCCTTTGGTGTTGTGTCGCAAGATGAAGCGGGTCATGTAGAACCTGGCTCTTCGGCCAGCGCGCCCGTGCAACCGCATATGGGGCGCAAAATAGTGATAAACACGCTTGTGGCGGCGGTGGTTTATGGCATTGTCTATTGGTTATTGACCAGCGGCGTGATGCGCCATATTGGTCTTTCATTCTAATTAAGGGCTGGATTTGCGATGCGCTTAACAAAATATTTTTTGCCGACTTTGAAAGAAAACCCCGCCGAAGCGCAAATTGTGTCGCATCGTTTAATGTTGCGGGCGGGCATGGTACGCCAATCCAGTGCAGGCATTTATAGCTGGCTACCGCTTGGCTGTCGGGTGCTAAATAAAATCGGCCAAATTGTGCGCGAAGAACAAAACCGTGCAGGTGCGCTGGAAGTGCTTATGCCAACTCTACAATCGGCTGATATTTGGAAAGAGTCTGGCCGTTATGATGATTATGGCAGTGAAATGCTCCGCATGACCGATCGCCATGACCGCCCTATGCTTTACGGCCCGACCAATGAGGAACTTATCACGCAAATTTTCCGTGACAATGTGCATAGCTATAAGGATTTGCCGCGCAATTTATATCATATTCAATGGAAATTCCGTGATGAGCTACGCCCGCGTTTTGGCGTGATGCGCGGACGGGAATTTTTAATGAAAGATGCCTATTCATTTGATTTAGACGAAGCGGGGGCGCGTGTGTCTTATCAAAAAATGTTCATTGCCTATTTACGCACTTTTGAACGCATGGGGCTGAAAGCCTTGCCCATGGCGGCTGACACTGGCCCGATTGGTGGCGATATGAGCCATGAATTTGTTATTTTAGCCGAAACGGGCGAGTCGGCAGTGTTTTGTCACCGCGATTTAATTGATTTACCCGCGCCGGGCGATGATGTGTCTTATGATGATGATTTAACCCCAATTATTGAACAATACACCGCCCAATATGCGGCAACCGATGATAAGCATGATGCTGACGCTTTTGCTGCCGTGCCAGAAGATAAGCGCGTAGAAGCGCGAGGCATTGAGGTGGGACATATTTTTTATTTTGGCGAAAAATATAGCCGTGCGATGAATTGCACCGTAGCTGGTGCAGATGGCAAGGAAGTGTTTATCCATTCTGGCTCCTATGGCATTGGCGTTTCGCGTTTGGTGGGCGGTATTATTGAAGCCAGCCATGATGAGGCGGGTATTATTTGGCCATGGGCGGTCGCCCCCTTTCATGTCGGGCTTATTAATTTGAAACCTGACCATGAAGCGGCCAATGACTTATGCGAAAAAATTTACACAGCCTTGCAAAGCAAAAATATTGATGTGCTATATGATGACCGCGATGAACGGGCGGGTGCGAAATTTTCCGATATGGATTTGATAGGGTTGCCATGGCAAGCCGTCATTGGTCCACGCGGGGCGGATAAGGGTGAAATTGAAATTAAAAATCGCGCTACGGGGAAAAAGCAAACTCTTTCCCTTTCTGCCGCGCTGGATTTATTAGCCAGCCCGCCACCATCCGCAAAAAAGAGCAGCACCCCATGACGACTCCCGCCCGCGCTTTTTCTGCTTTTGAACGCCAAATTGCATGGCGTTATATTCGCTCGCGGCGGCAAGAGGGTTTTATTTCTGTCATTGCTTGGGCGTCTTTTCTTGGCATTATGTTGGGCGTGGCCACTTTGATTGTTGTCATGGCGGTGATGAATGGCTTTCGTGCCGATTTGCTTGATCGCATTTTGGGCGTGGGCGGCCATGCTAATATCCACGCCGTAAGCGGCCATTTTGACGATATTGACCGCACCGCCAATAAAATCCGCGCCGTAGATGGGGTGGTTTCCGTCACGCCTTATTTGGAAGCTCCCGTTATGGTGTCGTCTGGCCGTGGGGTGCGCGGCGCATTGGTGCGCGGTCTGCCACAAGAACGGCTGGAAAATTTCGCCGTGCTGGCGGACAATATATCCGCTGGTTCGCTGGCCGCTATCGGGCAAGGGCGCAGTGTTGCCATTGGCGAAAGGCTGGCACGGCTTTACGGGTTGGAAGTCGGCACGCCTTTGGCCTTGGTCGCTCCGCGTGGGGCGGTGACACCTTTCGGCACGGCGCCGCGTGTGCGGAATTATACCATCGCGGCGATTTTTGAAATTGGCCTGTCGGAATATGATTTGAATTTTATTTTCACCAATTTGGCGACGCTATCGGCATTGACGGGGCAAAACCCGTCCACTGCCGCGCTGGAAATTGTCACCGATAATCCTGATACAATAAAAAAACGCCGCCCCGCTTTGGAAGCCGCTATGGGTGAGGAAGCCTATTTGGTGGATTGGATGCAGGCCAATGCCACGCTTTCGGGCGCGTTACAAGTTGAGCGCAATGTGATGTTCCTTATTCTTACGCTGATTTTGCTGGTCGCAGGGCTGAATATTGTGTCGGGGCTGGTGATGCTGGTGAAAGACAAAACCCGTGACATTGCCGTGCTACGCGGCATGGGCGCGACACGCGGTGCGATTTTACGGATTTTCCTGCTCACAGGCGCGTCTATTGGCGTGGCCGGCACGCTGGTTGGTTTGCTATTGGGCATTGTGTTTTGCGACAATATTGAAACCATTCGGCAATTTATTACTTTCATAAGCGGTGCAGAATTATTTCCAGCAGAAGTATATTTTCTCAAAGAACTGCCCGCCAAAATTGTGCTGGGCGAAGTGCTAGCCGTAACGGGCATGGCTTTGGGTTTGAGTTTTATATCAACCCTATATCCCGCTTGGCGGGCGGCACGCATGGAGCCAGTGGAGGCATTGCGCTATGAATAATGGGCAAGCCGCTTTGGTGCTTAAAAATATCAGCCATATTTACCAGCAGGGTGGACGTGATATTCAAGTGCTTGACCGCGCCACATTATCTTTGGCGGCGGGTGAAACAGTGGGGCTAACGGGTCCATCGGGGGCGGGTAAGTCCACGCTGTTGCATTTGGCGGGTCTGCTGGCGCGGCCACAAAAGGGCGAGATTTTTCTGGCTGGCACACAAATTGGCCATGCCGATGACCGCCGCCGCACAGCTTTGCGGTGCGCCCATATTGGCTTTGTCCATCAATTTCACAATTTGCTATCTGAATTTACCGTGCTGGAAAATGTCATGCTGGCTATGCAAATTGCGGGTCAAAGCAAAAAGCAGGCACAGGCGGCGGCACATACGTTATTAGTCCAGCTTGGGCTGGAAGACCGTGCGGGGCATTTACCGTCAGAGCTTTCGGGTGGCGAGCAACAGCGCGTGGCCATTGCACGGGCTTTGGCCAATCGTCCAGCGGTGATTTTGGCCGATGAACCCACTGGCAGCCTTGACCCGCGCACGGGCGGGCGGGTGTTTGATATGCTCATGACCACTGTGAAAGAGCAGGGCGTGGCCGCACTCATTGCTACGCATAATACGGAACTGGCTGGCCAAATGGGGCGCATTGTGCGGCTGGATAATGGCCAGCTTATTGAGGCCTGACGGAGCGTATTTCAACACACTGAAAATAAAGCAAAATAATTTGCCGTAGGTTATTGACAAAAGAACAAAACAAGAACATATTCCGCAATATAGGAGTTTATTATGCACCAATATGTTGAAGATATTTTGGCCGTCTTGTCTCTCACCGCCTTTGGCTATGTTGTTTTGCTGTGGGGAATCATCGGGCAAGCATTGGCGGGTTAGGTAATAGGTTGATTTGGCTGGGTCAAAGCAAAGGGATTACTTGGCAGTTTTCCCCAAGCTTACCCACAGATTTTGCGCCCTCTGCACCGCATTTGGTTAAAGGCTGGATGACAGCCCCGCGCTTTGCTGGATAGAATTAGGACGATTCGGCAAAGGAGTGCAGGGTGAGCCAGCAAAATAGTGGTGACGGCAAAACAGCCAAGAAAGCAGCCAGTAAAATGGCTGATGGCGTTGCTGAGACCGCTACAAATGGGGGTGCAGAGGGGACTACAGATGGAAATTGCCCCGCCCGTTTACCCCATGCAGCTAAATTCGTTCATTTGCGCGTTCACAGTGCCTATTCTCTGCTGGAAGGGGCGTTGAAAGTTGAAAGACTGACCAATGCTTGTGCGCGGTTGGATATGCCCGCTATAGCCGTCACCGACCGCAATAATTTATTTGGCGCACTGGAAATTGCCGATAATCTCGCTGGGCTGGGCATTCAGCCGATTATTGGCGTCACCCTGTCTATTCAAGAGGCGGCAGATGGAGAGACCGCCACTTCTGCTCATGCCATGCCGTCTTTGGTGTTTTACGCCAGCAATGCACAAGGCTATCAAAACCTCATGAATCTGGTCAGCATGGCGCATTTAGAGGGCGATGGGCTACAACCGGCTTGCGTGTCGCTGGAGGCGATCAAACAGCACCATGAAGGGCTGATATGCCTGACAGGCGGGGCGGAAGGGCCAATTAATCGGCTGATTTTGAACCAGCAAATAGAAAAAGCAGAATCGTATTTATTGAGCTTAAACAAAGCCTTCCAAGATAGGCTTTATGTAGAACTTCAGAGATATGACCGCCCGCAAGACTATGAAGCCGAAACGCATCTGATTGATTTTGCCTATAGCCATAATATCCCTCTGGTGGCGACCAATCAGTGCTTTTTTGAATCGGAAGGAGATTATGCCGCCCATGACGCGCTGATTTGCATTGCCGAGAGTAGCTATGTCAGTGTTGAGGAACGTCGCCGCCTCACGCCGCATCATCGGCTCAAAACACCAGCTGAAATGGTGTCGCTTTTTGCCGATTTGCCTGAAGCAGTGGAAAATACTATTGAAATTGCCCGTCGCTGTGCTTATCGGCCAGAAAATCGCTCGCCAATTTTACCACCCTTTGAAGGCGTGGATGAGGCCGAAGAATTGCGCCATCGGGCAAAAGAAGGGCTGGCGCAACGGCTCAAAGAAGTCACTCCCGCCCAAGCCCCAGAAGATTATCAAACGCGGCTGGATTTTGAGCTGGAAGTGATTATCGGCATGGGCTTTGCGGGCTATTTTCTTATCGTGTCGGATTTTATCCAATGGGCGAAAACCAATGGCATTGCCGTTGGCCCCGGGCGCGGCTCAGGGGCTGGCTCGGTGGTGGCATGGGCGTTAACTGTCACCGATTTAGATCCATTGCGTTTTAATTTGCTTTTTGAACGCTTTTTGAATCCTGAGCGCGTTTCCATGCCGGATTTTGATATTGATTTTTGCCAAAGCCGCCGCGATGAAGTCATTCGCTATGTGCAGGAAAAATATGGAGCGGCTCAAGTAGCGCAAATTATCACTTTTGGAAAATTGCAAGCCCGTGCCGTGTTGCGTGATGTTGGGCGGGTGTTGCAAATGCCTTATGGGCAGGTGGATCGCTTATGCAAAATGGTGCCAAATAATCCAGCCAATCCAGTGACTTTAGCCGAAGCTATAGACAATGAGCCGCGCTTGCAAAATGAACGCACCCAAGAGGCGACCGTGGCTGAGCTTTTGGATATTTCTCTCAAGCTGGAAGGGCTATATCGCCATGCGTCCACTCATGCGGCGGGTGTGGTGATTGGCGACCGCCCCTTGCAACAGCTTGTCGCGCTTTACCGTGACCCAAAATCCGATATGCCCGTCACGCAATTTAATATGAAATGGGTGGAAAAGGCTGGATTGGTGAAATTTGATTTTCTCGGCCTGAAAACCCTAACTGTTTTAGAACGCGCCGTGCAACTTTTAGTGGCAGATGGAGTTGCGTTGAATATCAACCATTTGCCGCTTGATGATAAAAAAACTTATGAAATGCTCAGCCGTGGCGATACGGTCGGTGTGTTTCAGCTGGAAAGCACAGGCATGCGCGATGTGCTGCGTAAAATGCAGCCTGATTGTTTTGAAGATATTATCGCCCTTGTTGCGCTTTACCGCCCAGGCCCGATGGAGCAAATCCCGCGCTATATTGCGTGCAAAAAGGGTACGGAAAAACCCAATTATCTGCACCCCATGCTCCAGCCCGTGTTGGAAGAAACCTATGGCGTGCCAGTTTATCAAGAACAGGTGATGCAAATTGCCCAGCTTATGTCGGGCTTTTCGCCCAGCGAAGCGGATTTATTGCGTCGTGCTATGGGTAAGAAAATCAAATCAGAAATGCAGGGGCAGAAAAAGCGGTTTGTTGAAGGGGCAGAAGCTAATGGTGTAGATGGCGGGGCGGCGGGGGCGATTTTTGACCAAATTGAAAGTTTTGCTGGATATGGGTTTAACAAATCCCACGCCGCTGCTTATGCTTTGGTTGCTTATCAAACAGCCTATATGAAAGCTAATTATCCAGTGGCGTTTTTGGCCGCTTCCATGTCATTAGATTATCAAAACACAGATAAATTGCAGGTCTTTGTGCAAGATGCGACGGCGCATGATATTCATTTAACCACGCCAGATGTTAACCGTTCGGGCGTGATGTTTGAAATAGCGGAAAATGAAATTCTCTATGCGCTGGCCGCTATTCGCAATGTTGGCCAGCAAGCCGTAATTGATATTATCGCCGAACGTGATGCCAATGGTGTTTTTGCGGATATTTTTGATTTTGCTCAACGGGTCGGCGAAACAGGGCTGAATAAACGCATGTTGGAAAATATGATTTCCGCCGGAGCATTTGATAGTCTAGAGCCAGATAGGGCGCGACTTATGGCGGGTGTGGATATGTTGCTGGCCGAAGCCAATTTCGCCGCCCGCGAACGCGAAAGCCAGCAAGAAAATCTATTCGGCGATGGCGGTGTTGATGAAGAAAGCCGCAAATTGCCGATGGCAGAAATTTGGTCGCCCATTGAACGGCTGACGCATGAATTTAACGCCATTGGTTTTTATCTTTCTGGCCACCCATTAGATGATTACGACACGGCTTTGCGGCGGGTGGGCGCATTGCGCTTTAAAGATTTAGCCGCCTGCGTGAAAACAGATATTCTTATTGCTGGCACAATTAGCCGCTTTGAAGAACGTCGCTCGCAAAAAGGCAATCCATTTGCTTTTCTTGGTTTGTCTGACCCGACGGGCCAGTTTGAGGCAGTGGTTTTTTCCAAAACGCTCAGCGAGGCGCGTGATTTGCTGGTGGTTGGCCAATCGGTTGTGTTGAGCGTTAAATTAAGCCGCGAGGGAGACCAGATGCGCTTGCAGGCCGAAGCCATTCGCTCCATTGACGAAGTGGTGGCGCAAAATGCGGCGGGCTTGCGGATTTTCGTAGAAAAGGAAGATGTGCTGAGCAGTATCCGCGCTCGTTTGGCCGATGCGGTGGTGGCCAATGGCAAGGGCGGGCAGGTGAGCCTCATTATGCAAAATGACCAACATGAGGTGGAAGTCAAATTGCTACAAAATTATGAGATAACGCCGCGTATTTCTGGCGATATTCGCGCTTTGGCGGGCGTGATGCGGGTGGATGATTTATAAAAATCCGCTTGCCAAAGCCGCTATTCCAGCCTAAAAGATGCCCATTACACACATGAGGGTATGCTCTGCCTGTGTTGGGTTTGCGCTGCTCCGGTGTTGAAGCTATTTCAACCCCATCCCTCATGGCGGATAAACCGGAGAAAAGGAGAAAAGCCCATGGCTTTGCCGGAATTTGATATGCGCCAATTGCTAGAAGCAGGCGTGCATTTTGGTCATCAGACCCATCGTTGGAATCCCAAAATGGCACCTTATATTTTTGGTGACCGCAACGGGGTTCATATTATTGACTTATCCCAAACCACACCGCTTTTGCATCAGGCACTGGTCGCTGTGCGCGATACGGTAGCTGGTGGCGGGCGGGTGCTATTTGTTGGCACAAAACGCCAAGCATCAGATGCGATTGCCATGGCGGCACAGCAATGTGCGCAATATTATATGAATTCGCGCTGGCTGGGTGGTACGCTGACAAATTGGAAAACCATTTCCAATTCCATTAAACGCTTGCGCGAATTGGAAGGGTTACTAGATGAAGAAGAATCTACCGGCCTGACCAAAAAGGAAATGCTGAATTTAACCCGTGAGCGCAATAAGCTAGAACGTGCCATTGGCGGCGTGAAAGATATGGGCGGCGTGCCAGATATTATTATTGTTGTGGATACAAATAAAGAAGCCATTGCCGTGGCCGAAGCCCGCACTTTGGGTATTCCGGTTGTTGCGGTTTTAGATAGTAATTGCGACCCAGACGGTATTGCTTATCCAATACCGGGCAATGATGATGCCACGCGTGCCATTGAGCTTTATTGCGATTTGCTGGCCAAAGCTGTGATTGACGGCATTGAACAAGGCCAAACGGCGGCGGGCGTGGATTTGGGTGCACAAGAAACCCCGACGGGTGAAGATTTACCCGCCGCAGAGGGTGATACGAAAGCCGCCGCGCCTGCTACAGACAAGGCGGAAGAAGACGCCAAGCCAGATGCGAAGCCAGAGGTTAAAGTTGAGGTTAAGCCGAAAGCCAAAACCAAGGCGAAGCCTACAGCAAAGCCTGCGGCGAAACCGACCGCTAAGCCAAAAGCAAAGGCAGAGCCGAAAGAAAAGGCGGTGCCAAAAGCCAAAGCAAAGGCAGAAGAAAAACTTGCTAAAGCAAAAGCGGTGGAGAAGGCAGAAGAAAAGCCGACTGAAAAGCCTGCTGAAGACGCCGCTTCCGCCGAATCCCCCACTGAATCATAATTTATTTTCGGAGAACAGATATGGCCGATATTACCGCCTCAATGGTTAAGGATTTGCGCGAGAAAACCGGCGCAGGCATGATGGATTGCAAAGCCGCTTTGAATGAAACCAAAGGCGATATGGAAGCCGCCGTGGATTGGCTTCGCGCTAAGGGGCTGTCCAAAGCGGCCAAAAAGGCAGGCCGTGTTGCCGCCGAAGGGCTGGTGGCGGTGGCCGTGAATGGCTCAACGGGTGCTGTAGTGGAAGTAAATTCTGAAACGGATTTTGTTGCCCGCAATGAAACCTTTCAGAAAATGGTGAGCGAAATTGCCAAGCTGGCGGTTGGCTTTGACGGCACATTTGATGATTTTGTTAAAACTGAATTCCCCAATGCAGGTAAATCTATTGCTGACCATGTGGCCGAAATGGTTGGCACGATTGGCGAAAATATGAATGTGCGCCGTAGCCAAAGCCTATCGGTCGGCAAGGGTGTGCTGGCTTCTTATATTCATGGCCAAGTGGTTGATGGACAAGGTAAAATCGGTGTTCTCGTCGGGCTGGAATCAGATGGAGATACGGAAAAACTAACCACGCTGGGGCGGCAAATTGCCATGCATATTGCCGCAACAAACCCGCTTTCGGCTACGGTTGAAGATTTGGACAAGGCCGAAATTGAACGTGAGCGCGATGTGCTGATTTCCGAAGCAAAAGAAAGCGGCAAGCCCGATAATATTATTGAAAAAATGGTGGAAGGCCGTTTGCGTAAATTTTATCAAGAAGTTGTGCTGGTTGAGCAGGTTTTTGTTATGGATGGCGAAAATACGGTTGAGAAAGTTCTCAAAAATGCCGAAAGTGATGTCGGCGCACCCGTCACGTTGAAAGGGTTTATCCGCTTCGGCTTGGGTGAAGGCATTGATAAAGGCCCAGAAGAAGATTTTGCCAGTGAAGTGGCTGCCGCCGCAAGCAGTTCCTAATCATGTTGCCACTGATGATTTAATAATGGACGGAAAGGACGCAAAATGAGCAAAGGCAAAAAATTCAAGCGCGTTCTTCTTAAAATTTCTGGCGAAGCCCTTATGGGCGATGGGGCTTATGGCATTGATGTGTCCACTGTTGACCGTTTGGCCAGCGAAATATGCCGCGCCATTGAAAGTGGATTTGAATTATGCCTCGTCATTGGCGGCGGCAATATTTTTCGCGGCCTTTCTGGTGCGGCTGATGGTATGGATCGTTCCAGTGCTGATTATATGGGCATGTTGGCCACAGTGATGAATGCGCTGGCTTTGCAAAACGCTCTTGAACGCCAATCCATACCCACCCGTGTACTTTCGGCCATTCCTATGACGGCTGTTTGTGAACCCTATATTCGCCGCCGTGCTTTGCGGCATATAGAAAAGGGGCGGGTGGTTATTTTTGCCGCTGGCACGGGTAATCCATTTTTTACCACAGATACGGCGGCGGCCTTGCGTGCCACGGAAATGAATTGCGACGCGCTGATGAAGGGAACCAATGTGGACGGCGTTTATACGGCTGACCCGAAAAAACACGCCGATGCCACCCGCTATGACAGATTGGATTATATGGAGGTTTTGGCCAAAGACCTTAAAGTTATGGATGCTTCGGCGGTAAGCCTGTCGCGGGAAAACAAAATCCCGATTGTTGTCTTCTCAATTCGCTCAGATAGTGCTTTACTGGATGCATTGCAGGGGCAAGGCAACTGCACGATTGTTTCTGAACAGGGATAGGAAAATAAAATGTCCATTGATTTGAAAGAAATTGAACGTCGCATGGATGGTGCGTTAGACGCGCTTAAAACTGATTTTGCTGGATTGCGGACGGGTCGCGCCAGTGTGGGGCTGTTGGATCCAGTTATGGTGGATGCTTATGGCCAGCAAATGCCAATTGCACAAGTCGGCACGGTTTCTGTGCCAGAACCGCGCATGATTTGCGTGCAGGTTTGGGATAAGGGGCTGGTCGGCGCAGTAGAAAAAGCCATTCGTGATGCTGGATTAGGGCTTAATCCTATGTCAGATGGTCAGCTTGTGCGCGTGCCAATGCCAGAGCTAAACGAAGAACGGCGCGAGGAATTGGTCAAAGTGGCGGGTAAATATGCCGAGCAGTCGCGCATTGCTGTGCGTAATGTGCGCCGTGATGGTATGGATATACTTAAAAAGGCCGAAAAAGATAATGAGATGAGCAAGGATGAGCATAAGGCTTATGCTGATGATGTACAAAAACTCACCGATAAAAAAATCGCCGATATTGATACGGCTTTGGCCAGCAAAGAAGGTGAAATCCGTCAGGTTTAACTTGTCTGGTAAAAATAATGAAAATTGCATCTGATATGGCCAAGCAAGATTCTCTTCCACAGCATGTTGCTATTATTATGGATGGTAATGGCCGTTGGGCGACGGGGCGGAAATTGCCACGCTTTGAAGGCCATCGCAGGGGCATTGAAGCGGTGCGGCGGGTTATTGAAAGTGCCGTGCAGAGGCAAATTCCCTATTTGACGCTTTATGCTTTTTCTTCAGAAAACTGGCATCGGCCTAAAGATGAGGTGCGTTTTCTCATGGATTTGCTGCGGCAATTTATGGCTATGGATATTAAAAAACTGCATCAAAATAATATCCGTATTCGGATGATTGGCCGTTTGGAAGCTCTGCCCGCAGAAATTCAACATTCTATCAATCAAGCCATTGAACTCACCGCACAAAATTCTGGACTGGTTTTAACCATTGCACTTAATTATGGTGCATGGGAAGAAATGGTTGAAGCCGTTAATAAAATTTTGGCCGATAAAAAGCCAGATGATAAAAAACCACTTACAGCAGATGATATTCGCAAATATCTTTTTACCGACACATTGCCTGACCCAGATTTGCTTATTCGGACAAGTGGCGAGCAACGTTTAAGTAATTTTCTGCTTATGCAATGCGCTTATACTGAATTGGTTTTTCAAACGGTTTTGTGGCCTGATTATGCCGACACGCATTTTGCTGCCGCGCTGGAAGAATATCGCCGCCGCGACCGACGCTATGGTGACGTCGCTTTGCCAGATGACAATGACAGTGAATTTGCTGAAGAGGTTGTTTTTTGACAGGAAATTGGAAAAATTGGTGCCAGCGTATTGCAACAACACTTATTTTACTGCCTATTGTGTTGGCGGCGTTTTGGCAGGGCGGGGTGTTTCTTTTTGCGCTTATGGCTGTGGTTAGTATTTTGGCCGCATTTGAATGGGCGGGCATGGCACAGCCAGAAAAAAAGCGGGAAATATTCGCACTCCTATCGGCACTTTTGCTGTTTCTGCTCCTTTTCATGCAGGGCGCAAGCATTGGCTTGGCCGTGCAATGGGGCGGGGTTATTGCGCTTTTTGCCCTCATTGCCTGCCTTTATACGCATTTGAAAATTTCTGCTTTGCTGGGTGGTTTTCTTTACCTTGCCCCACCGCTTATTGCTTTATTGGCATTGAGGATGGTGGATAATGGCGTGTGGCTCATTATTTATCTCACCATAATTGTGTGGGTGACGGATGTGTTCGCGCTTTTTGCTGGACAGCTTATTGGCGGGACGAAACTTGTTCCGTCCATTTCGCCCAATAAAACTTGGGCGGGTTTATGCGCTGGTCTGCTCGGTGCAGCGGCGAGCAGTGTTCTGTTTGGTTATTGGCAAGATATTTCCCAGCCCGCTCATATGTTTTTCTTAGGCGCGAGCTTATCTTTGCTGGCGCAAATGGGTGATTTGTTTGAGTCCGTCATCAAGCGGCATTATAATGTAAAAGATAGTGGTGCTTTACTGCCTGGTCATGGCGGTATTCTTGACCGTATTGATAGCATGCTTCCCGTTTTTGTGGTTGCCTTAGCATTGCTTTATTTGCGCCGTGGTGATGATGTGCTTTCGGCGCAGGCTTTGTTTATTTGGTAATGCCATGCCCCAATCCATTACATTACTCGGCGGCACGGGATCCATTGGCGATACAACGCTGGCTCTTATCGCTGCCCATCCGGATAAATTTCGCTTAAAAACTGTCACGGCGCAGGACAATGTGGATAAGCTCGCCCAAATTTGCCAGCAATTCAAACCAGACTTCGCCGCCATTGGCAATGCAGATAAGCAAGACAATTTGCGGGCTGCTTTAGACGGCATGAATATTGAAACTGCTGGCGGCGCGGAAGGCTTGTTGGAAGCGGCACGCCAGCCATCTGACCGATGCATGGCGGCCATTGTCGGCTTTGCGGGTCTCGCGCCAACGCTGGAAGCTGTGCAGAGCAGTAAAATGATTATGCTGGCTAATAAGGAATGTCTCGTCAGTGCGGGTGCTGTGTTTATGCACCGCGCCGCAAAAGCGGGTTGCACAATTTTGCCTGTTGATTCTGAGCATAATGCTTTATATCAGCTTTTGCAGGGGCAGGATTTAGATGCGGTTGAAAAATTTATTCTCACCGCATCGGGCGGGCCGTTTCGCGGTTTTACAAAAGCACAATTAGAAAAAGTCACCCCCGATATGGCCATGCAGCATCCGATATGGGCGATGGGCGCGAAAATATCTATCGACTCGGCCACTTTAATGAATAAGGGGCTAGAGTTGATTGAAGCCAGTCATCTCTTTCCTGTCGCCAAAGATAAATTTGACGCCGTTATTCATCCCCAATCTATTATTCATGGCATGGTGTTTATGAATGATGGCGCGGTTTTGGCACAAATGGGGCTACCAGATATGCGCCAGCCCATTTCCTATTGCATGGGTTGGCCACAGCGCGTTGCTTCGCAAGGCAAAAGGCTGACATTTGACGATATGAATCAGCTCGACTTTGAGCCACCCGATGAAGATAATTTTATTTGTCTCAAATTAGCCAAACAAACTATGCGGGCGGGCGGGCTGTTCCCGACCATTTTGAACGCCGCCAATGAGGTGGCCGTAGATGCCTTCCGCAAGGGGCAAATTGGCTTTATGGATATTGGTCATCGGGTTGCCGATATGCTGGAAAAGGCTACTGAGCTTGGCCTTGCGCCACGCAATGGGGCGCGTGATAATTTAGACGATGTGCTGGCCTGTGATGCGCTGACACGGGTCAAATTGCACGAAAGGCTTTGAATGGTGCTATTTTAATGCCATAGGGGCGTATTTTTGTGCTAAATAGGGGCAGTTTGTGACCCGTTAGGGGCGTTTGAGGAGATTTCTTTGGACACGGTTTTGACATTTACATGGGGCTATATTCTGCCCTTTTTGTTTGTTATCACCATTGTGGTGTTTTTCCATGAGTTAGGGCATTTCTGGGTAGCCAGAAAATGTGGCGTGCGGGTGGAAGTTTTTTCCATTGGCTTTGGCCGTTCGCTTAAATCATGGCGTGATAAATATGGCACAATGTGGAAAATTGGTTGGATGCCATTGGGCGGCTATGTGAAATTTTACGGCGACCGTGGTGCGTCTAGCAGCCCCGATAGAGAAAAACTCAAAGCTGCCGCCCAAAGCGAACAGACAGATGTATTTCATTTCAAACCGCTTTGGCAACGCACGGCGATTGTCGCGGCGGGACCATTAGCGAATTTTCTCCTCGCCATTGTGCTTTTTGCAGGTATTTTTTCCATTGTCGGTGAAAAAATCTATACGCCCGTTATAGATGTTGTCGCTGAAGACAGCGCGGCCTATGAGGCAGGTTTTGAGCCAGGCGATATTATTCTGACTTTAGATGGAGAGAAAATAGAAAATTTTTCTCAAGTGCGCCGTTTGGTGACGGTCAATCCACAGCGTGAGATTATGTTTGAAATTGAACGCGGTGGCGTCATTTTTAATCTGCCCGCCACGCCGCGCTTGATTGAAGAAACCGACCGCTTTGGCAATGTCAATCGGGTGGGGCGTTTGGGCATTACCAGCCGCACCGACCCATTGCGGACAGAGCATCGCCGCTATCATATTTTCGCCGCTATCGGCAAGGGCGTTGGCGAAACTATTTTTATTATTGAGCAGACTTTCGTTTCTTTGGGGCGCATTATTATGGGCAGTGAAACGGCAGATGCTTTGGGTGGTCCGATACGCATTGCACAAATCTCTGGCCAAATGGCATCGCTGGGGCTTATTGCGCTGGTTAATTTAACCGCCATTGTTTCGGTAAGTATCGGACTTATCAATTTGTTTCCCGTGCCGATGCTTGATGGTGGGCATTTGCTGTTTTATGCTTATGAAGCCATTTTCGGCAGACCTTTGCCAGAAAAAGCACAAGAAATCGGTATGCGTATCGGGCTGGCACTTGTTTTAATGTTATTTGTTTTTGTGACCTGGAACGATTTAACCCAACCCAATTTGTTTAACTAAATCATGCGGTAGGGACGCGCAATCATGTATTTTTTGAATAAAATTTTATGGGCAGTGGGCTTGCTCATTTTATTGAATCCAGCCACAACTTTAGCACAAGGCAAAACGGAGTCCCTGCAATCGGTTGACAAGCCTGCCATTGATGCGCCTGCCAGCACAGATGATGCGGCGTCAGATGCGTCTGGCACATATGAAATTATTCAATTTATTGAGGTTGATGGCAGTCAGCGCGTGGAAGCCGATACGGTGCGCTCTTATATGTCGCTTCAGCCGGGCATGCGCGATGACCCTGAGCTGGTTGACCAATCGCTCAAATCGCTTTTTGCTTCGGGGCTATTTGCCGATGTTAAAATTATCCGTCAGCGCGGCGGGCTGGTGGTGCAGGTTGTAGAAAATCCGATTGTTAACCGCATTATTTATGAAGGCAATAAGCAAATTAAAGAAAAAGATTTGCTAGAGGAAAGCACATTAAGGCCACGACAAGTCTATACCCGCGCCAAAGTGCAAGATGATGTGGAGCATTATATTGAGCTTTATCGCCGTGCAGGGCGTTTTGCAGCGAAAGTAGAGCCGAAAGTTATCCAGCTAGAGCAGAACCGCGTGGATGTTGTTTTTGAAATCCGCGAAGGCGAAGTGACGCGGGTGCGCTCCATTAACATTATCGGCAATGAGGCCTTTAGCGATAATCGGCTGCGTGAAGAAATCACCACTAAGGAAAGCCGATGGTATAAATTTTTCTCATCTAGCGATAAATATGACCCTGACCGCATTGCCTATGACCGCGAATTGCTACGCCGCTTTTATCTCAGCAAGGGCTATGCCGATTTCCGCGTTGTATCCTCTCTGGCCGAGCTAACCCGTGACGGCAAGGCGTTTTTCATCACTTTTAATGTGGAAGAGGGCAATATTTATAATTTTGGCACGGCGAAAGTGTCCAATAATGTTGAAGCCCTAGATGAAAAAATTCTTGTCGGGGCGATTAAGCATGAGGCAGACCAGCGTTATAATGCCAAACGTATTGACGACACAGTTGATGAATTAACCAAAATTCTCGGCACACAAGGCTATGCTTTTGCCGATGTGCGCCCGCGTGTGCGTCGCAATAAAAAGGAAAATATTGTAACGGTTGAATATCGCATCACTGAAGGCCCACGGGTCTATGTTGAGCGTATTAATATTAATAATAATGTCCGCACCCGCGATTCCGTTATTCGCCGCGAAATGCGGCTTGATGAGGGCGATGCGTTTAACCGCGTTCTGCTCAGCCGTTCGGAAAAAAATATCCGTGCTTTGGATTATTTTTCCGAAGTTGAAATTACTGAACAGCCCGGCACAGAAGCTGACCAAACCATTATTGATATTGATGTAGAAGAACAAGCCACAGGCGAGCTTTCGCTTGGCATTGGCTATTCTTCCACAGAGAATTTTTCTTCGCAAGTGAGCATTGTAGAGCGCAATTTATTGGGGCGCGGCCAGCTTTTAAGCTTTGCCGCCTCTGTTAGCTCGCAAGTGCAAACATTTAATATAAAATTTGCTGAGCCTTATTTCCTCAGCCGCGACCTTTATGCCAGTATTAGTTTGTTTAGAACGCTCACCGATTATGATACGGAAGAAAATCTTGAAACCGAGCAAACGGGTATTGGCGCGTCAGTTGGTTTTCCCTTATCGGAAAATGGGCGCATTACATTTTTCTCGCGCGTTTTGGTAGATGAGCTGGTTAATGATGCCTATCAGTCATCTGATGGTGCGTTTTTACGCCCCTATGAAGATTTGAAAACGACTTTTGGCTATAATTATTACATTGACAGAAAAGATGATGTGCTAGAGCCAACCGAGGGGTGGGATTTTTTCTTCAGCCAAGAATTAGCGGGTCCTGCAGGCGATGTGAGCTATCTTAAATCCACCGTGATTTATGATTATTACCGCCCCTTTTGGGAGGAGTGGATTTTCCATGGCCGCGCCACGGCAGGCGGGATTTTCGCCTATGATGATGATTTAGTGTCCTATAACGACCATTTTTTCCCTGGCGGCAGGGTGATACGCGGTTTTAAGCGTTCTGGCGTTGGCCCGCGTGATTTATCAACTAATTATGTTCTGGGGGCAAAGCAATATGTTGCTGGAACGCTGGAAACGCAACTGCCATTGGGTATTCCCAAGGATATGGGCATTAAGGGTTATTTATTCACTGATTTTGGCTATTTAGGCAAAACCGATGTGAGCGCAAATAATGTCGTTGATGACTTCTCTTTTCGGGCAACTTATGGTTTAAGTTTCTCATGGAAATCACCTTTCGGGCCAGTTCGTTTTGACTTGGCGCGTCCTATTGTTGATGAGGATTATGATGATCCGCAATTCTTCCGGTTCACAGCTGGAACTCGTTTTTAACTGCCATTTTTGTTGAAAGGGAAATGATGTTGAAAAAATCACTATTTGCAATTTTCGTCATAGCGCTGGCGATTGGGATTACTCCTGCGGCGCGGGCGGGTGATGTTTTGGTTGTTGATATAGACACGGTCTATACCACTTCGCTGGCTGGTAAAAGCTTGCTGAAACAAATGCGTAAAAAAGATGAGGCCATTAAGAAGCAAGTTGAAACGGCACAAAAGGAGTTGGAAAAAGAAAACAACAAACTTGAAGGGCAAAAAGCACTGCTTGCGCCCGAAGCTTTGCAAGCCAAAACAGATGAGCTACGGCTGAAAAGCATTTCCAAAAATCAGGAATTGCAACAGGAAGTGCGTAAAATCAAAGCCGCACAGGCCAATGCGAATGCTCAGATATTAAAGGCGCTTAGCCCGATTTTGAAAGATATTATGGAAGAGAAAAAAGCGGCCATTGTTGTTGAACGCCGCACCATTCTCATTGGCAGTGAAGATAGGGATATTACGGCTGAAGCCGTTAAACGTCTTAATGCAAAGCTGAAATCAGTTAAATTTGAGGCGCCTAAAAACTAGGATTTGCTATGGCCGATCCCCGCTTTTATGAAAAATCATCTCCCGCTTTAAGCGTGGCCAGCTTGGCCGAAAAAATCGGCGCAAAGCTGGTAGGAGATGGGGGCGCGGCAGAAATTTCTGATGTGGCCGACCTCAGTTGTGCCAAATCGGGCGATATTGTTTTTTGGGATGGGAACCAAAAATATGCTGATAGTTTAGCCGCCTGCAAAGCCGGTGCAATTATCGTCAAAGATAAAGACAAAGACTCAATACCCAAAACCATTGCCATTTTAACCGCCGAAAACCCATACCAAACGCACATAAGCGCGATGGCTTATTTTTATCCCGCCCTTGCCGCCATGCGCCCCGTGGCTGGCGTGCAGGAAAAAGCCATAGACCCATCGGCTAAAATTGAAAAGGGTGTGGTAATAGGCGTTGGCGCGGTGATTGGCGCAAATGTTGAAATTGGCGCAGACACGCATATTGGTGCTAATGCGGTGATTGGGCATGGCTGTGTGATTGGCCGCAATTGTGTGGTTGGCGCACAAAGCGTGGCGTCTTATACCATTATTGGCGACGGGGTACATATATATGCCAATGTGTCTATCGGCCAAGATGGTTTTGGTTTTATCCCCGCCCAGCCACCAGTGAAAATTCCGCATTTAGGGCGCGTGATTATCCAAAATAATGTTGAAATTGGTGCCAATAGCACCATTGACCGTGGTACATTATTGGACACGAGCATTGGTGAAGGCACAAAAATAGATAATTTTGTGCATGTGGCGCATAATGTTGAAATTGGGCAAAACTGTTTGATTGCTGGCAAAGTTGGTTTTGCGGGAAGTGGCAAAGTTGGCAATAATGTTATCATTGGCGGACGGGTAGGGGTTGGCGGCCATTTGGAAGTTGGCGATGGCGTGACCCTACAGGCTGGCACGATGGTGACAAAATCCGTTCCGTCCAATAGCACATTGGCGGGTTTCCCAGCTAAGGATATTGAGCAATGGCGCAAGGAAATTGCCGCGCTTTCGCGCCTTGCAAAAGAAAAGCCCAAAGCAAAAAGTAACAAATCGTAACAAGACGTTATTTGGCCTATATTCCCAAATGGAGCTATTGATTTTGGGAAATTCACGGGATAGGCGGAACCGAAAATGACGGGCAATATTCACCCGACAGCTATTATTGAAACGGGTGCAACACTGGGCAAAAATGTGCATATTGGCCCATATAGCATTATTGGTGCGCAAGTTGTTTTGGGCGATGATGTGCATATTGACGCGCATGTGGTTGTCACGGGGCGCACATCTATTGGTGCGCGGAGCCATATTTTCCCTTTTGCCTCTATCGGCCATAGGCCGCAAGATTTGAAATTCGCTGGCGAAGATACGCGCCTTGAAATTGGCGAAGATAATAAAATTAGAGAATATGTCACTATGAATCCTGGCACGCAAAGCGGCGGCGGGTTAACCAAAGTGGGCAGTCATTGTTTATTTATGATTGGTAGCCATGTCGCGCATGATTGTGTGCTGGGCGACCATCTTATTCTGGCCAATAATGCCACCATGGCTGGGCATGTGAGCATTGGTGATTATGCCATTTTGGGCGGGCAGATAGGAATACACCAATTTTGCCGCATTGGCGCGCATGCCTTTTTGGGCTTTGGTAGTATGGTGAGCGAAGATGTTATTCCCTATGGCTCTGTCACTGGTAATCGGGCGACGCTGGCGGGGTTGAATCTTGTCGGCCTTAAACGCCACGGCTTTGAGCGCGGCCATATAGATGCTTTGCGGGGAGCTTATAAAATTATTTTTGGCCAAGCGCGGCACCAGCCGCTTGCAACACGCATTGAACAGGCGCATGAAAAATATGGCGGCACGGATTTGGTGGATAATTTAATTGCTTTTATGCAGGCGGATAAAAATCGTGGTTATTGCGTTCCCCCAGTAGAAAAAGAATAATGAGCTGCATAATGAAACATGACACAACATCTGCCCATATTTTATCTGGCCGCACTGAGCCGATTGGCATTATTGCAGGTGGCGGGGAGCTACCTTTGCATGTGCGCGATGCCATTAAAGTGGCAGGGCGTGAAGCTGTTACGGTGGGTATTCAAGGCGTGTGCGATGTGGCTTTGAAAACCGATAAAGTGCTTGGCATTGCAAAATTTGGTGGGATTAGTAAATTTCTTCGCAAAAAAGGCTGTAAGCAAATTGTCATTATCGGCCATATTAAACGGCCTAATTTGCTCACCCTTATTCCGGATGCAGGTGGGGTGCGCGTTATGAAGCGCATATTAATGCACCAAAGGCGCGGCGATAATGTTTTGTTGGAAGAAGTTATCCGCTTTTTTTCCGAAGAAGGTTTTGAACCCGTCGCCGCGCATGAAATTTTGAATGAAATGCTCGCCCCGTCTGGCGTGTTGACGCAGAAAAAGCCAGATGACGTCGCGCAATTAGATATTGCCGAAGGGGTTGATGTGACGCGCATGATTGGCCGCCTTGATATTGGCCAAAGTTGTGTGGTGTGTCGCGGGCAGGTGCTGGCGGTGGAAGGCGTAGATGGCACAGATGCTTTGCTAGGCAGAATTGCCGCTTTGGATGAAAATTTACGCGGCACAGTTAAAAAACGCCAAGGCGTATTGGTTAAATTGCCCAAACCCAATCAAGAAAAGCGCGTTGATTTTCCCGTGCTGGGCAAAACCACAGTTGAAAATGCCGCCGCCGCCGGTTTGGCCGGCATTGCCTTTGAAGCTCAAGGTTTGTTGATTAATGATTTAGATGCCTGCATCGCGCTGGCCGATAAAAAGGGTATGTTTCTTTTCGGCTTGCCAGCATCGGAAGATGTGTAATGGCACGCACGGATTTGCACATTATGCTGGCCGCTGGAGAAAATTCCGGCGATTTGCTCGGCGCAGGGCTGATGCAGGCTTTGCGCCAAACGCACCCTGATATTCGCATTTCTGGGCTTGGTGGCCCGAAAATGCAGGCGCAGGGTTTGGAGTCGGTTTTTCCCATGGATGATATTGCCGTGCTGGGCATTGGCGATGTGCTGCTCAATTTGCGCCGCATTTTTCGTCGTATCCGGCAAATGGTCGATTTTGTGCTGCAGGAAAACCCTGATGTGCTGGTTCTCATTGACAGCCAAGAATTTTCTTTCCATGTCGCAAAACGGGTGAAAAAGAAAAGACCCGATATGGTGATTATTGGCTATGTCGCACCGACGGTTTGGGGCTGGCGTCCTGGGCGAGCCAAAAAAATGCGTCCCTATTTTGACCATGTGATGGCAGTGTTGTCATTTGAGCCGCGTGTTTTTGTTGAACTTGACGGACCAGAATGTAGCTATGTGGGACATCCATCGGTTGAACGCATGAATTTGGTTATCACGCCGCAAGCATTTCGGTGCAAATTTTCTATTGGAGAAAATGAACGCATTATTTCACTTTTGCCAGGCAGTCGCATGAGTGAGTTGCGGCATATGCTCATGCCATTTTATGAAACCGCCAAACGGTTGAACACAGAGCTTGATAATTTACGCTTTGTGATTCCAACCGTGCCGCATTTGCGCGATTTTATCGGTGAGGCTGTTGCCGATTGGGATTTCACGCCTATTTTGGTGGAAAGTGAAGAAGACAAGCAGGGGCTTTTTCGTGCGGGTCACGCGGCTTTGGTTGCCTCTGGCACGGCTACGCTTGAATTGGGGCTAGGTGGCCAGCCCATGATTGTTGCCCAACGCGCCGATGCTATCGCGCAATTTCTTATTGATTACATTATTCGCCCGAAAACTTTTGTGTTGCCTAATCTTATTCTTGACCGTTTGGCTGTGCCAGAATTTACTGGGGCGCGATGTTCGGCAGATTTAATAATACCCGCCCTAAAATCGCTTATTGAAAATGACAATAATATATATGATACGCAAAAAGCCGCTTTAGGTGAAATGCGTGATATTATGCAATCAACGGGTAGCGTGCCAAGCCAATGCGCGGCGGAAAAAGTTTTGGCCTTAACCGATAAAGTTTAGGGTTTTTTAACGCTTATTAAGCGGCACATAATCACGTGGTTCAGCCCCAATATAAAGCTGGCGCGGGCGGCCAATGCGTTGGCTGGGGTCGCCAATCATCTCATTCCATTGCGACACCCATCCAACTGTGCGAGCAAGGGCGAATAAAACAGTGAACATATCTGCCGGAAAACCCATAGCTTTGAGCGTAATGCCAGAGTAAAAATCAATATTGGGATAGAGTTTTTTCTCTACAAAATAGTTATCATTCAGTGCAATTTTTTCTAGCTCAATGGCCACTTCCAATAGTGGGTCATCTTTAATGCCTAGCTCGTCTAGCACTTCATAGCAGGTTTTTTGCATCACCCGCGCCCGTGGGTCATAGTTTTTATAAACGCGGTGGCCAAAGCCCATCAGGCGGAATGGGTCATCTTTATCTTTGGCGCGGGCAATAAATTGAGGGATACGGTTAACTGTGCCAATTTCTCTTAGCATATCCAGCGCGGCTTCATTCGCTCCGCCGTGGGCAGGTCCCCAAAGACACGCAATGCCCGCCGCAATGCACGCAAATGGATTCGCCCCCGAAGAACCAGCAAGCCGCACGGTTGATGTGGACGCATTTTGTTCATGGTCGGCATGGAGAATGAAAATTTTATCCATAGCTTTGGCCAGCACGGGGCTAACAGGACGCTCTTCACATGGCACAGAAAAACACATATGTAGAAAATTCGCCGCATAATCCAAATTATTGCGCGGATAAACAAAAGGTTGACCAATAGAATATTTATATGCCATAGCGGCAATGGTCGGGATTTTAGCAATCAAACGGCGGCTGGCAATTTGGCGTTGCTTGGCGTCGTTAATATCTGTGCTGTCATGGTAAAAAGCTGAAAGGGCGCCGACAACGCCAACCATAATAGCCATTGGATGTGCGTCACGTCTAAAGCCGTGAAAAAATTGCTCTAGTTGCTCATGCACCATCGTATGCGTGGTGATGGAGTTTTCAAATTTTTCTAGCTGTGTTTTATTGGGCAAATCGCCATAAAGCAGCAAATAGCATGTTTCAATAAAATTGCCCTCTTCGGCCAGCTGCTCAATCGGATAGCCGCGATGCAACAGCACACCTTTTTCGCCATCAATGTATGTGATGGTTGACTTACAGCTTGCCGTGGAGGTGAAGCCCGGATCATAGGTGAACTGCCCCGTATCGGCATAAAGCGATGATACATCAATGACGCTAGGGCCAATTGTGCCATTTTGAACGTCTAATTCATGGCTTTTTCCGGAGGTGTCTAATTTTGCTGAGGGCGGTTTGTTTTCTGGCATTTTTTGGCCTTTTCTTGCCGATTTTATGTGTGCAAGAAGCCAGTATAGTCAAAAAATAAGCAAAAAACCAGTGGCAGGACGCAATTTTAGCCCGTTTTGGTGCGGATTCTTTGCACCGTTTCAGCTTGCCCCAAAAGCATCAAAACATCATAAATAGCGGGAGATTGGGTCGTGCCAGTCAGGCAAGCACGCAAAGCAGGCCCAATCTGGTTCATTTTAAGGTTTCGGTCAGCCATAAATTGGTTCACAGATGACTCTATGCTTTCGGGCGTCCATGCGGCCAAGCCTTCCAATTGGGCGGCCAGTTCGGTCAAGAGCGGGCGGGTTTGGTCATTTAAGGCTTTTTGCAGTTTTTCTTCCATTTGCGCGGGCGCGGCGATAACAAAGCCGCACGTATCGGCCAATGCGTCCAGCCCTTTAGCTTTGGCTTTAAGATAGGGCATGGCTTTGTGCAATTTGTCGCTATGGTTTTTATATTCTGGCTTGCGGACGATTATTTCTGCCACTAATGCGGCATCATCTGCATGGGCAATGTGATGGGCGTTAATATAATCCAGCTTGTCAGAGTCAAATCGCGCAGGCGATTTTCCGATTGTGTCCAGTGTGAACCATTCAACCAGTTCTTTGGTGGTAAAGAGTTCATCATCGCCATGACTCCAACCCAAACGGGCAAGATAATTCCGCATGGCTTCGGGCAGATAGCCTTGCCCACGATAATGGTCTATGCCCAACGCGCCATGGCGTTTGGACAGCTTTGCCCCATCTGCGCCATGGATAAGCGGGATATGTGCAAATAAAGGCACCGCCCAGCCCAGCGCGTTATAAATACCTATTTGGCGTGCCGCATTGGTTAAATGGTCATCGCCGCGAATAATATCGGTGATGCCCATATCATAATCATCTACCACCACAGAAAGCATATAGGTCGGCGTGCCGTCAGCGCGGAGCAAAATTAAATCATCAAGCTGGTCATTGGCAATCACCACGCGCCCACGAATAGCATCGTCAATAATTGTTTCTCCACTTTGCGGTGCTTTGAAACGAATAACATAGGGCGCGTCTTTGGGTGCTTCAGACGCGTCACGTTCGCGCCAACGCCCATCATATTTTATAGGTCGTCCGTCGGCGCGGGCTTTTTCGCGCATGGCATCTAGCTCTTCGGGTGTGCAGAAACATTTATAGGCTTTTCCATCGGCGAGCAGTTTATGAGCGATTTCAATATGTCGGTCGGCGCGTTGGTGTTGGTAGATAATGTCATCATCCCATTTAAGGCCGAGCCAATCCAGCCCGTCCAAAATAGCATCAATGGCTTCTGGCGTGGAACGGCTACGGTCAGTATCTTCAATGCGAAGCAGAAATTTACCGCTATGGTGACAGGCAAAAGCCCAGTTAAACAAAGCCGTGCGCGCCCCACCAATATGCAAAAAGCCAGTGGGCGCAGGGGCAAAGCGGGTAATAGTTTTACGGCTGGACATTCTGCCCTCCTGCGGTGAAAATATCCTATGGGAATAGGCTTTAGCACAGCCATGGCTCGCCCGAAAGTAGAGAAAAGAAGAAGATATGCCGCGCTTGCCCTTGAATATGTTATCCGCTTCGCTTTTTGTCTATCGTTTGCGACGCATAGATTGGCGCATTGAGTGGCCACCCCTGTCAAATGAACGCTTTTTCCTCTGGTCGCCAGTATTTTTCGCCACGGGTACGGCTTTGTATTTTTACGGCGATAAAGAGCCGTCCTTTTTATTGATATTTAGCTTTTTTCTGTTTTTTATGTTTGGTGCAGGGTTGAGTCAGCCGCTTGGCTTGAAACGTTTTTGTGTGGCTATGAGTTGCATTACTTTTGGTCTTATTTGGACACAAGTGAGCAGTTTGGATGTTGATGCGCCTATGCTCAAACGGGTGATTAAGGAAACCAATCTTAGCGGTACGATTATTCGCAAAGAGGTACGCTTGCGTGGGGATTTAATTGAATTGGACGTGCAGAATATCACAGCACTAAAACGCGTTGATACGCCGCATCGGCTCACGCTTTACGGGCGTAAAAATCTTGCGCCCGAAGCGCGTGCTGGATGTAAAATAAATTTGCGAGCAAGGCTCATGCCTTTGGCCAAGCCTGTGCTGCCGAACCATTATGACCCGCGCCTTAATGGTCATTTTAACGGCATTGGCGGGCGCGGCTTTGTGCGCGAGATAAATAGTATTGAGTGTCTAGACTCGGTGGGCTTTCATGCGCGTTTGCAACAATGGCGCGTTGGGTTGGCCGAACGCATAAGTGCTGGTATGAGCGAAGGGGCGGCGGGTATTGGCGTGGCGTTAATGACGGGTCTGCGCGGCGGTATTCCGACCGATAAGCGCGATGTGCTACGTGCCAGTGGCTTGGCGCATATGTTGGCCATATCGGGAATGCATATGGCTTTGGTGGCTGGCACGATTTACGCTGTTTTGCGGCTGGTTTTTGCGTTTTTTCCGAATTTTGTTCAGCGTGTGAATGTGAGAATTATTTGCGGGCTGGGTGGTGCGGCGGGTGGCACGGCTTATTTACTTTTATCGGGTATGAGCGTGGCTACGCAACGCGCTTATGTCATGATGAGTTTGGTTTTCCTCGCCATTATATTTGGCCGCCATGCTTTGACCTTACGCAATGTTGCCATTGCCGCTTTTATTGTGTTACTCATTTCTCCATCGGCGATTTTACAAGCGGGATTTCAAATGTCTTTCGCCGCCGTTTTGGCACTGGTCGCTTTTTATGAAAATTTTGGGCGGGCGAAATGGTGGCCGCATTATCAAAAGCGGCTAAGCTTTTGGGCATATCGCCGCCGCCGCATCGGTTTGTATTTTCTCGCTTTGATATTTACCAGCCTCATTGCTGGCGCGGTGACGGGCTATATTGGTGCCTATCATTTTTACTATTTATCCACTTATGGCTTGGCGGCTAATTTACTGGCCGTGCCTGTTTTGGGCATGATTATTATGCCAGCTGGATTATTGGCAGTGTTGCTCATGCCATTTCATCTTGAGCTATGGCCGCTAAAAATTATGAGTGTAGGCATTGATTGGGTTATAGCGGCGGCAGAGTGGACCACCCAACCAGAATCGGCGGTGGTTTATTTACCCGCTACACCGCCTGCGGGGCTGTTTTGTTTCGCGCTCGGCTTGCTATTGATTTGCTTATTGCCTGACCGACGGCGTTTGCTAGGCGTTGTGCCGATATTGATAAGCATGGTTTTGCTAGGGCGCGGCGCACCGCCTGAATTATTAGTGCATGGCCATGTGCAACATATCGCGCTTAGGCAAACAGACGGCCATTATCATTTGTTGTCTCGGCATAAGCATAATTTTGTGCCGACCCGTTGGCTGGCGGCTAATGGCCAGACGGATTTACCCGCCAATGTGCAGGAAATTTGTGCGGAAAATTTATGCTTTTTAACCCGTGATGGGTTTGAGCTGGCCTATGCGAGCGATAGAACGGCTTTATCGACCGCGTGCCAGCGTTCGGATTTGGTGCTGGCTGGTTTCCGTGTGGCGGCGCGTGATAAAAAACGTTGCGGCGTGCAGATATTTGATAGGCGCGATTGGCGTTTTGACCTCGTGCGGACATTTGAATATCGCCAAGGCGCGTGGCATATCAACAAAAGACCCAAAACCATCCGCCTCTGGATGGAATAGGGGGCATACCCTTAGCGGTAGGAAATTTTTTGTGTTGCCTTGCGCCCCGCCATTAGTTAATAAACGGGATAATCAAAAAATGGAATTAAGATGCGATATAGTTTCTTTCTGGTTTGGGTGTTTCTATCACTTGCTCCCGCTTGGGCGCAAAATGAGGAAGTAACTCCGCCGCAAAACCCGCCACCCCAAGCCGTGCGAGCAACGCAACCCGATAATGTGGAGGCGGCACGCAATGTGCCGTCTTTCAATTCAACCGAGATGGAACGGCGTTTTCTTGAACTAGAACGTCGCCTGCTTGAGCGTGAGGCGAATACAATCACATGGTGGCTGACGCTTAATCTGATTATTCTTGCGGTTATCACAATCGTTACAATGGTCTATTTCTATCAAAAAGGAAAGCAGGTCGCAGAAGACACCAAGAAAGTTGCAGAGGATACAAAGCAAGCCGATGATTCAGCTCAGGCAGCGCAAGCCTCAGCCAAATTTGCAGAAGGCAACAACAAAGCACAGAAAGGTGATTTAGATGGTGCAATGGCGGATTATGATGAAGCCATCCGTCTACAGCCCGATTATGCCAATGCCTATAATAATCGCGGCAATGCCAAGAGTGATAAAGGTGATTTAGATGGTGCAATGGCGGATTATGATGAAGCCATCCGTCTAAAGCCCGATTTTGCTGAATTCTATTATAATCGCGGTAATGCCAAGAGAGATAAAGGTAATTTAGGGGCGGCAATCGCTGATTATACGGAAGCCATACGCCTGAAGCCTGATTATGCTGAAGCCTATAATAACCGCGGCGCTACCAAGAAAGAGAAAGGCAATTTAGGGGCAGCAATTGCCGATTATACTGAAGCCATCCGCCTGAAGCCCGATTATGCCGCCACTTATTATAATCGCGGCTTTGCCAAGCAGGAGAGAGGTGATTTGGAGAGGGCAATGGCCGATTATGATGAAGCTATACGCCTGAAGCCTGATGATGTTGAAGCCTATATGGGTCGCGGCTTTGTCAAGAAAAGTAAGCGTGATTTAGACGGCGCACGGGCGGATTACCAACAGGCTTTGCAGTTGGCGATAGCGCAAAACCGGCCAGCCGAAACGATAGAAGAAATAAAACGCAAATTGGACGCACTCTCCTAGCAAGGGTGAGCTTTCACCATCTCCGTTTAATATTTCCGTATCAGCCCGACCAGTCGGCCTTGCACGCGCACTTGGTCAGATTTGAACAGGCGTGTTTCGTAAGCTGGATTGGCCGCTTCCAGCGCAATCATATCGCCTTTGCGGCGCAGGCGTTTTAGCGTGGCTTCTTGCTCTTCAACCAGCGCGACGATAATATCGCCATTATCAGCCACATCACAGCGTTGGATAATAGCCGTATCGCCATCTAAAATGCCAGCATCAATCATTGAATCGCCTTGCACCTCAAGCGCGTAATGTTCGCCAGAGCGCATCATTTCAATTGGCACAGAAATACGGTGTGTTTCATGTTGCAGGGCTTCAATGGGTGTGCCAGCCGCAATACTTCCCATCACGCCAAGTGAAATGGCATCATCATCATTAGAAGCGGCGGGTTGCGCCATGGCTTTTGGCTCAGAAGCACGGGTTAGCCTTGACAGGCTCGGCGAGGCGGCATCGGGCAGGCGCATCACTTCTAACGCTCGCGCCCGATGGGGTAGGCGGCGGATAAATCCGCGCTCTTCCAACGCCCGAATAAGGCGGTGAATTCCCGATTTGGATTTCAAATGCAAAGCCTCTTTCATCTCATCAAAAGAGGGTGCGACGCCCGTTTCCTTGAGGCGTTCATTAATGAACATCAGCAGTTCATATTGCTTTTTCGTCAACATTTTGTAGGCTCCTTTAAGAACAAAGCAACAACATGTATGTTCTAGTTTGGTTCGCTGCGCAAGGTCAAGCCCTAATTTAAGAAAAATTTCAGGGCAGATTTACGGCGGATTTCAGCCCAAAAGCTGCTTTGTGGCCGCTTCTACATCATCTTGGCGCATCAGGCTTTCGCCCACCAGACAGGCGGTCACGCCGTGGTCGGCCAAAAGTGCCATATCATCGGGCGTGGCAATGCCGCTTTCGCTGACCAGCAAAACATCATCTGGCACATGGGCGGCCAGCTCTAGGGTGGTTTCAAGAGTGGTGGTGAAATCTTTCAAATTACGGTTATTAATGCCGAGCAAATTGGGTCGCAGGGCAAGGGCGCGGTCTAGTTCCGTCTGGTCATGGACTTCAATGAGCGCGTCCATATCCCATTCTTGCGCCGCATCGCATAAGGCTTTGGCTTCCGTATCCGTAACGGCGGCCATAATCACCAAAATACAATCGGCCTGCCATGCGCGCGCTTCGGTAACTTGATAAGGGTCAAATAAAAAATCTTTGCGTAAGCAGGGCAGATGGGTCGCCTGCCGTGCCTGGGTTAAAAATTCAGGCGCGCCTTGAAAGCTCGGCGCATCGGTTAACACCGAAAGGCAATGCGCTCCGCCCGCTTCATAGGCTTTAGCCAGTTGCGGCGGATTGAAATCCGCCCGAATGATGCCCTTTGACGGGCTGGCTTTTTTAATTTCGCCAATCAAAGCGGGCTTGCCGTTTGTATATCCTGCCTGTAGGGCTTGACGAAACGGGCGCACGGGTGCGGCGTCTTGCGCCATGCGGCATATTTCATCTGGCGGCGTTTGTGCTTTAGCGGCGGCAATTTCATTACGCTTATAGGCAGCGATTTTTTGCAATGTGTCTGTCATGGATAATGCTCATTAGAAACAGCAATTAAATTTTCAAGAGCCGCATAGGCCTTGCCCGTATCAATGGCCGCTGCCGCTTGGACGACCCCATCGGGTAAATCCTTAGCACGACCTGCCACCATTAAAGCACCCGCCACATTGAACAGCACAATATCGCGGTAAGCACCCGCTTTGCCTTGTAGCACAGCTTTAAGCGCGGCCGCATTTTCTTGCGGATTGCCGCCGACCAAATCGCCCGCTTGCGCGACGGGTAAACCCGCATCTTGCGGCGCAATATCAAATGTTGTCACCACGCCATTTTTCAACTGAGCAATATGGGTTGCTCCTGTCGTGGTGATTTCGTCTAACCCATCCGTGCCATGCACCACCCAAGCAGCTTGTGCGCCAAGCTGGTGCAATGTTTCGGCCATGGGGCGCAGCCATTTTTTATCAAACACACCCATCAGGTGATATTTAGCCTTAGCTGGATTGGCAAGCGGGCCGAGCAGATTAAAAATCGTCCGAAAACCCAAAGCCGCCCGCACGGGTGCGACATGGCGCATTGCGCTGTGATGGGCGGGGGCAAACATAAAACCCATACCTGCCTTAGCAATGCAATGACTAATATGGTCGGGGGTAATATCCAGCTTTACGCCGAGCTTTTCCAATACTTCCGCCGAGCCAGATTTAGAACTCAGTGCTTTATTGCCATGCTTGGCTACTGGCACACCGCAGGCGGCGGTCATAAAAGCCACGGCGGTGGAAATATTATAAGTACCCGCCCCATCGCCGCCTGTGCCGCATGTATCTATCGCCCCTTCGGGCGCGGAAACAGCGACAACATGTTCTCGTAAAACATCTGCGCCTGCAGATAATTCATTAACGGTTTCACCGCGCTGGTGCAGGGCGGTTAAGAAGGCGCTGATTTGCTCATCTGTCGCTTGGCCGTTTAACAAAATGCCAAACGCCTGACGGGCGGTGTCATAATCCAGCCCCTTGGCATCGTCAATTTGTGTCAATATGGAAGCCATATCGGTCATTGCAATAATTCCGGTGCGGGGTGGGGTGGCACGGGGCTTGGTGTCAGACCCGCCAATGTGAGAAAATTAGCCAATACCGCATGGCCATGATGTGACGCAATGCTTTCGGGATGAAATTGAACGCCATGCACAGGGCGGGTTTTATGTGCCAGCCCCATAATAGTGCCGTTTGGCGTGTCGGCAGTGATGGTGAGGCAATCGGGCAGGCTGTCGCGTTTCACCATAAGCGAATGGTAGCGCGTTGCGTTATATGGGGTGGGCAGGCCAGCAAAAACGCCGTGTTGTTGGTGCTGAATGGTGGAGATTTTGCCGTGCATCACATTGGGCGCGCGGATGATTTTGCCGCCAAAGGCTTCCCCAATCGCTTGATGACCAAGGCAAATACCTAAAATCGGCAGATTATCGGGCGCGTGGCGCACGAGTTCCACGCAAATCCCAGCCTTTTCGGGCGTCCCCGGCCCAGGCGATAGGATAATAGCCTGTGGTGGGTCGGCGCAAATATCCTCCACGGCGATTTTATCATTGCGGATGACCTTTGTTTTCATGCCCAAATCGCCCAAAAAATGCACGATATTGAAAACAAAACTGTCATAATTATCAATAAGTAAAATCATTTTACCAAACCATCACTTATGCTTTTTTGAAGCGATATTAATGGCTTCCTCAGCTGCCCGAAATAAGGCCATAGCCTTATTGACGGTTTCATCATATTCATAATCGGGCGTTGAGTCACAAACTACGCCACCACCTGCACGGACATGTAGCTTGCCATTTTGAATCACCCCCGTCCGCAGGGCAATACAGCTATCCATATCACCATTAGCGGAAAAATAGCCGACACAGCCAGAATAAATGCCGCGCCGTTCCACTTCCAGCGCGTCAATAATTTCCATAGCCCGTATTTTCGGCGCACCCGATACAGTGCCAGCTGGAAAACCAGCAATCAAAGCATCAATATTGTCATATTTGTCGGCTAATCTACCCGTCACATCGGAAACAATATGAATTAAATGTGAGGTTTTTTGTAAGCCAAAAGCCTCATTCACTTGCACGCTACCTTTTTCAGCTACGCGGCCAACATCATTGCGCCCCAAATCCAGCAACATTAAATGCTCGGCACGTTCTTTTTCATCAGCCAGTAATTCTGTCGCAATGGTTTCATCTTCTTGCGCGGTCGCTCCGCGCCGCCTTGTGCCAGCAATCGGGCGGATATTGACCTGTTTGCCCTGCACGCCGACCAGAACTTCTGGGCTAGAGCCGACAATCTGGAAGTCGCCGAAATTGAGATAAAATAAATAGGGTGATGGGTTAATGCGTCGCAAAGCGCGATATAAATTAAAAGGCGGCAGGGTGAAATCAGTTTCAAAACGCTGCGATAAAACCACCTGAAAAATATCGCCCGCTTTAATATGTTCCCGCGCTTGCTCTATCATTTCATCATAGCTTTTGCGCTCTATATTGGAGCGCGGTGGCACAAAGCGCGGCGGCGGGGTGGTGGATTTTTCTTCAGCAATATCTTGCATCAAACGGGCTTGCGCGTCACTGAGCCTTTGGCTGGCAGCCTGATAGGCTTGCTCGGCTGTCATATCGTCTGACACATAAGCGGGCGTGGCCAGTTTTAAGCCATTAGTGACGGCATCAAAAACAGCCACCAAAGTCGGGCGCATGAAAAGGCTTTCTGGTGTGTCAAGAATTTGCGGATTATTGTCCGGAATCCCATCTTCCATATAGCGCACCATATCATAGCTCATATAGCCGAAAACGCCTGCGGCCATGGGCGGCATATCGGGCGGCAAGTCAATATGTGATGCGTCTAAAATCTGGCGCAACGCATCTAAGGGGGCGGCGTCTATGGGTTCAAACCCTTTTTGCGTATCGGTCAAAGCTTGTCGGTTCACTTCCGCCCGCCCATCTGCAACGCGGAAAATCAAATCCGGGGCCATACCAATCATAGAATAGCGGCCTTTAATTTCGCCATCTTCAACCGATTCCAGCAGAAAATTATAGGACTCTTGCCTGCATAGTTTCAAAAAAGCTGAAACGGGCGTTTCCAAATCAACAATAATATCCAGCGCAAGAATTTGGGCTTGCCCGCGATTATAAGATGCGGCAAAGGCGTCAAAGCTAGGATAGGAATCATGGTGCATGGCGGTTCGGCTTAATAGGGTGTTTGGGTCGCCCCCGTATTATCCAGCAGGGCTTGGGTGTCAATACGCACACCATAGCTGTTTTGCAAGCTGGTCAAAAGCTGGCCAAGCAATGCCGTTTGCAATTTTTCCTGCTCGCGCTGGGCGAGGCGCGGCAGAACGCTCATTTCTGCTTGCGTGGGTTCAATAATTTCCGTTACACGCATGACGATAAGATTTTCGCCAAAGCCAACCGTTCCCCATGTGGTTTGCCCTTCTGGCGTGGCAAATAATTTAACAATGGCTTCGCGTGAAAAAGTTTCATTATTAATGCTACGGTTAAGCGGTGGGGATTTAAGTGTATCCTTGCCTAGCTCACCAGCCAGCTTGTCCAAACCGACGCCCTGATTGCTTTGGTCAACAAAATGCGTGGCCAGACCTTCTAACAAAGCCCGCCGTTCCCGTGCTTTCCATTGCTCGGTGGCCATATCGCGCACATCATCAAAGGCACTAATGCGTTCTGGTGTTACCGCATCTAGCCGTACCCAATAATAGCCGCCATCGGGCGTTTCAAAACCGGGCAATTCATCGCCCATATCGGTTTCAAATAGGGTCGCGCCCAAAGCCGTAAAACGCGACAATATATTGCTTTTCACGCCATCTTTATTGGTGCCATTGCCAGCAATATCTTTAAGCTGCACCAATTCAAGATTGAAATTTTCGGCAATAGTTTCCAGCGTTGTGCCTGCGGCGCGTTCATCTTCAATTTTTTCGTAAAAAGTAATGACTTCCTCGCCAGCTTTGTCTAGTGCGACACGGGCTTGGATTTCTTCTTTCACTTCAGAAAAGGGGCGCAAATGGCTTGGATTAATTTTCCGCACCCGTAAAATAACATTGCCCAAAGAGCCGGCGATAATTTGGCTGGTCGCGCCCTTTTCCAACGCAAAGGCTACTTCGGCAAATTCCTCGGCAATTAAATCGCCGCGTGATACAGTTCCCAAATCTGTATCACTGGCTGATTGGTTCAGTGCGGCGGCAATGGCGTCAAATCCTTTGCCCTGCTCTAGCAATTTTTGCGCTTGGGCATATTCTTTATCGTCAGCCAGCACAATTTGGTCAATATCACGCGTTTCGGCTTCGGTGAAAATATCATTTAGGGCTTCATATTCACGGCGCAATTCTTCATCTGTAATATCAAGGCTTTGGGCAATTTGCGCTACATCAAGAATTAAAATACTGGCCGAACGGCGTTCGGGCTGGGTGAAAATATTTGGCGCTTGCTGGTAAAAATTGCGTAGCTCATCTTCAGACGGCTCTACAATATCACGAATACTATCGGGCTGGAGAATGACATATTCCACAATGCGCTTTTCCATAATGTGATTGAACATAAGCTCATTCAGCACGGGCGGGGATAAAGCCGAATGGCGAATAGCCTCTAATAATTGCGTTCTTGTTTCATAAAGCCGTCTATCGCGAACAAACATTTTTTCCGTTAGCCCATTATTTTGCAATAGCCGCCGAAATGTTGATGCGTCAAAACTGCCCGACGGATTGGCAAAAACGGGGTCTTCAACAATTTTGCGCGCAATCACATCATCCGATACGGCCAGCCCCAAACCCTTGCTCATCTCATCAAGCGTGGCCATGGCAATCATGTGATTTAAAACTTGTCGGTCAATGCCAAAAGACCGACCCTGTTCAGCCGTAAGTGGTTCATTCAGGCGGCGTGATAAAGCATCTAGCTCACGGGTAAAGCGATAGCGAAATTCATTAGCGGGAATATCACGGTCGCCCACCGAAGCAATGCTGCCGCGCCGAAAACCCGTAAAAACATCCGATATACCCCACGCGGCAAAGGCAATAACCAAAAGACCAATGAGCAAAAGCCCCAAAAAGCCGCCAATATAATTTTTCAATTTGCTTAACATGCGTGTCTTACCCGTTCATCCAGAATTGCCGCATCATAGGGAGCATTGGGCTTTTTCACAAGTTTTTAAGGGTAAAGGCGGGGTTTATTCAGCTGGCTCTTGTCAGCAGGCAGCCAATCGGGTTAGGAATGGGTTTGGCCATATCATCTTATTTTGAAGCAGGTTTCACATGACCCGTCGCACTTCTCCCAAGCCTCTCATTGTCGGTAATTGGAAAATGAACGGGCTTAGCAAAGACCTTGGGCCGATAAAACGCTTAGGCCAGAAACTTGGCGGACGGCGCGGACGGCCAAAGGCGGATATTCTGCTTTGCCCACCCGCCACACTGATTGCGCCCCTATATGCCGCAACGCGAAAAACGCCCATTAAAATTGGCGGGCAGGATTGCCATAGTGATGAAAAGGGCGCACATACGGGCGATATTGCCGCATCTATGCTGAAAGATGCTGGTGCTGTGGCCGTGCTGGTTGGCCATTCAGAACGCCGCGCCACGCATGGGGAAACAGATAGACAAATATGCACTAAAACACAGGCCGCCCATAAGGCGGGCTTGCGGGCAATAATTTGCATTGGCGAAACGCTCAAAGTGCGTAAAAGCGGCAAAGCGGCTAGCGTGATAAGCCACCAGCTACGCTATTCCTTGCCCAATCGGCTAACGGTGCAAAATACAGTCATTGCCTATGAGCCAATTTGGGCGATTGGCACGGGGCTAACCCCGACATGGGAGCAAATCGCCCATATCCATGCCCATATTCGTAAAAACCTATCACGCCGCTATGGGACGAAAGCCAAAGCCATACCCATTTTATATGGCGGCTCGGTTAATCCTGCCAATGCGGCAGAGATATTGGCGATTGACAATGTTGATGGCGTGCTGGTCGGCGGGGCGAGCCTAAAAGCCGCCAATTTTGGCAAAATTATCGATTCCACGCCATAAGGGATAATCAGGGCTGGATTTTTGCCATTTTTTGCGATACATGACGGGCTGATATGAAGCAGAAATATTTAGGGGCATGTCATGGTTGAAACAATTTTAGTCATCCATATTTTAATTGCCATTGCGATGATTGTGCTGGTTTTGCTACAACGTTCCGAAGGCGGTGCATTGGGCATTGGCGGCGGGCAGGGCGGCGGCCTATTTACGGGGCGCGGCGTGGCCGATACATTGACCCGTCTGACAACCGTGCTGGCGGTGATTTTTTTCCTCACCAGCATTGCTTTGACTGTGTTTAGTTCTATGCAGGCCACAGATTCCGTGCTGGATGATTATGTTGCCCCCGCAGATGGCGGTATTCAAACCCCTGCACCCGCCTTGCCGTCTGATTTGCCTGCTATTCCGTCCAATTAAGGTAAGTTTTTTTGCCGCAAGGTGAATTAACGCTCGCATCTGGGACGGATTTTATGTAATCTATACTCCCATGGCGCGATTTATATTTATAACCGGCGGCGTGGTTTCATCTCTCGGAAAAGGTCTAACGGCTGCTGCTTTGGGTTCTTTATTGCAAGCACGCGGCTATCGTGTGCGGTTGAGAAAACTGGATCCTTATTTGAATGTGGATCCTGGCACTATGAGTCCCTATCAGCATGGTGAAGTTTATGTAACCGATGATGGCGCGGAAACGGATTTGGATTTAGGCCATTATGAACGTTTTACGGGTGTGCCAGCCAGCAAGGGCGACAACATCACAACGGGTCAGATTTACCAAAATATTATTATGCGTGAACGCCGTGGCGATTATCTCGGCGGCACGGTTCAAGTCATTCCCCATGTTACCGATGCGATTAAGGATTTTATCCGCACTGGCACAGATGATGTAGATTTTGTGCTATGCGAAATTGGCGGCACGGTGGGCGATATTGAAGCACTGCCATTTTTTGAAGCCATCCGCCAGCTGAGCAATGATTTGCCGCGTGGCGATGTGGTTTATATTCACCTCACTTTGCTACCCTATATTCCTTCGGCAGGAGAGATGAAAACAAAACCAACGCAACATTCGGTCAAGGAATTGCGCTCTATTGGTATTCAGCCCGATATTCTGGTTTGTCGCTGTGAACGCCCCATACCAGAAGGCGAAAAGCGGAAAATTTCTTTATTCTGTAATGTGCGCGAAAGCGGCGTGATTGAAGCCCGTGATGTGGACACCATTTACGCTGTGCCGAAAGCTTATCATGATGAAGGGCTGGATGTGGAAGTGTTGGATGCGTTTGGCATTGAAGATGCCCCGCCGCCAGATTTATCCCGTTGGGATGCGGTGGTGCAACCCGTGCGCCACCCCGAAGGTGCGGTGAAAATTGCTGTGGTTGGCAAATATACTGAATTGAAAGATGCGTATAAATCGCTGACCGAAGCCTTACAGCATGGCGGCATTGCGAATAATGTTAAAGTTGACATTGATTGGATTGATGCGGAAATTTTTGAAGGCGAAGCGGGCGATGTTGCCGCACAGCTTGAAGCGGTGAATGGCATTTTAGTGCCGGGCGGTTTTGGCGAACGTGGCGCAGAAGGCAAAATTCTCGCCGCTAATTTTGCCCGCACGCATAAAATTCCCTATTTTGGTATTTGCTTTGGCATGCAAATGGCGGTGCTGGCCGCCGCACGGCACATGGCGGGCATTAAAGATGCCAATTCGGGTGAATTTAGCGACACTGGCACGCATTTAATTGGGCTGATGACGGAATG
This sequence comes from Parvibaculaceae bacterium, assembly GCA_965219965.1. Lineage (GTDB taxonomy): Bacteria > Pseudomonadota > Alphaproteobacteria > RS24 > RS24. The sequence goes on along the minus strand of OZ244796.1, from coordinate 697,135 downwards.
GTTGTCGGGCGACCAGCTTGAAAAGCGCGGTGTGGACGCTGATATGGGCGGCACAATGCGGCTGGGGGCGTTTGATGCTGTGCTGAAAAAAGGCTCGCATGTGGCGCAAATATATGACGCGCTGGAAATTTCCGAACGCCACCGCCACCGCTATGAAGTGAATATGGCTTATCGGGAAAAGCTGGAAAAAGCGGGGCTGGTTTTTTCGGGCATATCGCCTGACGGGCTATTACCAGAGATTGTCGAAATCCCTGACCATCCGTGGTATATTGGGGTGCAGTTCCATCCGGAGCTAAAATCGCGGCCCTTTGCGCCGCATCCATTATTTGCGTCTTTTATTGAGGCGGCGGTTAAGCAAAGCAGATTGGTATAGATGGATATAGGCTGATGGGGGCGAACATGGACGCGCTAAGTTTGAAAAAAACCAATGTTACAATAGGCGACGGGCGGCTGACCTGTATTTTGGGGCTGAATGTGCTGGAAGATTTAGCCCTTGCCCGTGAGGTGGCCAGTGAACTCAAGCGCGTCACCGATGCGCTGGAACTGCCCTTTATATTTAAGGCCAGTTTTGACAAAGCCAATCGGTCGTCCATTAAAAGTTATCGTGGCCCAAATATGGAAGCGGGGCTGGAAATTCTGGCCGCTATAAAAGAAGAATTTAATTTGCCCATCGCGACGGATTTTCACGAAGTCAGTCAAGTTGCCCCTGTAGCGGAAGTGGCGGATGTGATTCAACTGCCTGCCTTTTTATGTCGCCAAACGGATTTGGTGGTTGAAGCGGCTAAAGTTGCGGCGCAAAAAGGCGCGTGGTTGCATGTGAAAAAAGCGCAATTCCTCGCGCCGTGGGATGTGAGCAATATCATCACCAAAGCGCGTGAAGCGGCGGGTGATGTGCAGCTTATTCTGTGCGAGCGCGGCACATCTTTTGGTTATAATAATTTGGTCGTGGATATGCTGAGCTTTGACGCAATGCACAAATGCGGCGTGCCAGTGACCATAGATGCGACCCATGCGGCGCAACTGCCTGGTGCTGACCCGCGCACAAGCGGCGCATCTACGGGTGGGCGGCGCGATGGCGTGCTGACGCTGGCCAAAGCAGGCGTGGCGGCAGGCGCGGATGGCGTGTTTCTTGAATTCCACCCCGAACCCGATAAAGCTCTCTGCGACGCTCTCTGTTGCCTGCCTCTATCCGATGCGGAAAATACCTTGCAGGTGTTAAAAAATCTCTTCGCTGCACGGGGGTAGGGTGAAAGTGAGGAGCGAGCCATGGATAAAATAAAAGAAACTGGAGTGTTGTGGTTTTGGAAGAGGAACGCAAAGCCCGTGAGGGTAAAGATACCACCTAACCCCCCCCAATTTTTGCTAGAGAATCGGGGTGGGTTGGGGTATTTTTGCCGAATTGTTGCGTATCGTGGTTGTAAGGGTTTAATAAGGGCGTGGGGGGTGGAAACTGCCTACCCGCTAAACAAAGAAAGCCAAATAAACAAAGATTGAGAGGGTGATTATGGTCGGACGGGTTCTTGGCGGTTTTTCCGTATTACGTTTAATGAAAGTTTTGCTCGGCCCCGCTTTGGCCGCGCCGATTTTAACGATTGATTTCGCTGGTCTGTCGCCCGAGGCTGAAAAAATGCTGGCCGTCGCCATTTTAATGGCCGTTTGGTGGGCGGTGGAAGCCTTGCCCATTGCCGTCACCGCCTTAGTGCCGCTCATGCTTTTTCCCGCGCTCAATATCAGCTCTTTGGCGGAAGTGTCGGGCAAATATATGCACCCGATAAGTTTCCTGCTCTTTGGTGGCTTCGCGCTCGCCTTGGCGATTGAACGCTGTGGCTTGCATATGCGTGCCGCTTACGGCTTTTTAAGTTTAATAAGCGTCAATGCCCGCTATTTGGTTGCCGGATTAATGCTCATTGCGGGCATGACGAGCATGTGGATTTCCAACACATCTACCACGCTCATGCTTTTGCCTGTGGCCATTTCCATCACCCAAATGATACGCGAAAATTTTTCCCATTTAAGCGAAAAGCAACTTACCGATTTTGATGTATCGGTGTTTTTAGGGCTGGCCCATGGCGCAACATTAGGCGGCGTGGCCACTGTTATTGGCACAGCACCCAATGCCTATGCGGTTGGCTTTATTGAATCTACCTATGGCATAGAGATTGGCTTTTTGGATTGGATGCTTTTCGGCATCCCGCTTATGCTCATTATGTTGCCGCTTGTTTGGCTGGTGCTAACGCGGCTCATACATCCGGTGGATTTTGTCGTGACCGATGAAATGCGCCGCCTTATGTATAGCAAGCTCACCGAGCTAGGCGCGTTTGGGACAACTGAAAAGCGCGTGATGCTGGTGTTTCTGCTCACCGTGCTGGCTTGGGTTAGCCGCAAATTTGTGGTGGACGCTTACGGGCTGGCGGGCGTTTCCGACACAACCATTGCTATTGGCGCGGTGTTTTTGCTGTTCCTCATACCCGCGGGCGAACGCCCAGGCACATTGCTGGAATGGAAAGATATGACCAAATTGCCTTGGGGCGTGTTACTGCTTTTTGGTGGTGGCTTCGCGCTGGCCAGCGGCATTGTTGGCACAGGGCTGAATGATTGGATAGGCGCGGGGCTTGCCCCGCTTAAAGACACATCGCCCATATTGATTTTAGCGGGCGTGTGCGCGGTGATTATTTTCCTAACCGAAATCACCAGTAATACGGCGACCACCACCACCTTCTTGCCCGTGGTGGCGGCGATGGCAATGGAAATCGGCCAAGCACCTTTAGCCCTTATCATTCCAGTTGCACTTGCGGCGAGCTTTGCCTTTATGTTTCCTGTCGCCACACCGCCTAATGCGATTGTGTTCGGCTCCGGACAGGTGAAAATTCAACATATGGTCAAATGCGGCTTTGTGTTGAACATGCTCAGCATTGTAATGCTCACTTTATTTGCGCTTTACATTCTGCCCGTCATGATTGGCTAGGCTTATCGTCCGCGATAAGGCGGCACGCCATGGTCGGGAATGAAAACGCCTTCTGGCGGTGTGTCTGTTTGCCAGAAAACATCAATCGGTATGCCGCCACGCGGATACCAGTAGCCGCCAATGCGTAACCAACGCGGGGCGGCGCAATCAATAATCTTTTTGGCAATAAGCAAAGTGCAATCTTCATGGAACGCGCCATGATTGCGAAAACTGCCCATGAAAAATTTGAAACTTTTGCTTTCCACCAAAAATTTATCGGGCATATAGTCAATTACAATATGAGCAAAATCTGGTTGCCCCGTTACCGGACACAGCGAAGTAAATTCTGGCACAGCAAAACGCGCCACATAATCTGCATCTATATGCGGATTATCCACGCATACCAAAACCGCTTCATCGGGCGAAGCGGGTAGGGGTGTGTTTTTCCCAAGCTGCGGCGCGGTGGGTTTTTTAGTGGACATGTTGCGACCCCTGATAACGGCAAGATTGGCCGAGGCTGTCGCGGTGAACTTCCACAGCATAAAGGTCTGGCAAATGCGGATGCAATTGCTCCCAAATCCATAGGCAAAGATTTTCCAGCGTCGGCACATCCAGCCCGTCAATATCATTGAGCATTTGGTGGTCAAGCTGCTCACGCAGCTGCTCTAATATGGCGCCGAAATCATCTAGCTCCATAATTTGCCCTGTGGTTTTATCGGGTAGCCCTTCCAATGTCACCCGCGCCCGAAAGCTATGCCCGTGAATACGGGTATTGGGGTGGCCTGGCTCATAATCGCTCAGACTATGGGCGGCTTCAAATTGAAATTCACGTGTTAACTGCATTTTCTGCCCTAACAGAGGTTACAACAGAGGCTTATGCCCTATTGAGGCGGGTCAATCAAGCCCGATAATTTTATGCGTTTGCAGGCTCAGCCGCCATTGTGGGTGTTGCAGGCAATAGGCAATTGCGGCGTGGATATTATGCCGCCCTTCATCTAGATTGGTCACATCCATGGGCTGTAGGAAAAAATGCTCAAAATCCATTTCCGCAAAATTATCGGGTGAAAGCTGGTCTTGCGGATAAATAAATTTCAGCTCATCACCATGGGTTTGCACAAGCGGGCTATTGGGTTTGGGGCTAACACATATCCAATCCAGCCCGTCAGGGGCGGCAATGGTGCCATTGGTTTCCACCGCCGTTTCAAAGCCATGCATTTTTATGGCATTGAGCAGGGCGGTGTCTAATTGCAAAAGCGGCTCGCCGCCCGTAAAGACAACAAAAGCATCAGCGCGGTTTTTTTCATCTGGCCATTGATCGGCAATGGCTTGAGCTAAATTTTCAGTCGTTTTGAACGTGCCGCCATTTTGCCCATCTGTGCCGACAAAATCTGTGTCGCAAAAATTGCACACCGCTTCGGCGCGGTCTTTTTCCCGCCCCGACCAGAGATTGCATCCAGCAAAACGGCAAAACACGGCGGGGCGACCTGTTTGTGCGCCTTCGCCTTGTAGCGTGTAAAATATTTCTTTAACGCTATAGCTCATGCTTTGACCTTTTGCTTTTGCCATTGCGCGTAGCCCTTAGCACGTAGCGCACAGGCTGGACAATCATCACAGCCATAGCCCCAATCATGGCGCGTGGTGCGTATACCGCGATAACAGCTATGGGTATGCTCTAAAATCAGTGCAATAAATTTTTCCCCGCCCAAATTTTCTGCCATTTGCCAGCTCGCGGCTTTGTCCATATTCATAAGCGGCGTGTCAATGCGTAAATTTGTTTCCATGCCAAGATTAATGGCCGTTTCTAAACTATTCAAAGTGGCGCGGCGGCAATCGGGATAGCCAGAAAAATCTGTTTCGCACATGCCGCCAACCAGCACATCCAGCCCGCGCCGATAAGCCAAAGCGGCGGCATAAGTTAAAAACAGCAAATTGCGCCCGGGGACAAAGCTGGTGGGCAAGCCGTTTTCCTGCATTTTAATTTCCCCATCGCCAATCAGTGCCGTGCCGCCAATTTGCTCCAAAGCAGGCAGGGCAAGCCTATGGTCATCGCCTAGCCGCTCGCTATGGGTAGGAAAATCACGCTTAAGGGCGGCAAAAATATCAGCGCGGCAGACCATTTCTACCGCATGGGTTTGGCCATAATCAAAGCCAAGCGTTTCCACATGGGCGAAATTTTCCAGCGCGTAAAGCAGGCATAGGGTGGAATCCTGCCCGCCTGAAAAAAGCACCAAAGCCTTATTTTTGCCCTCAGAAATTGTCATAAGCGCACTTGACCCAAAGCACGCCAAAAGGTCAAGTCAAAGAAAGGCGCATCCATTTGCTTATTGGCCGTTTTTCGTGTTAAACCGCAAACAACAATGTGAGGTAAAGATATGACAGCCATTATGGACATTATGGCACGCGAGATTATTGACAGCCGTGGCAATCCGACTGTGGAAGTAGATGTGCTGTTAGATGATGGGAGCTTTGGCCGTGCCGCCGTGCCTTCTGGGGCGTCCACGGGGGCTTATGAGGCAGTGGAATTGCGCGATGGCGGCGACCGCTATCACGGCAAGGGCGTGCAAAAAGCGGTGGAAGCCGTTAACAGCGAAATTTTCGCCACACTAAGCGGCTTTGATGCGACCGAGCAATTGCACATTGACCATACGCTTTTGGCACTAGACGACACGCCGAATAAAGCCCGTTTGGGCGCGAATGCCATTTTGGGCGTATCGCTGGCCGTGGCCAAAGCGGCGGCGGCGAGCCAAGATATGCCGCTTTGGCGTTATATTGGCGGTGCGAATGCTCGCATATTGCCCGTGCCGATGATGAATATTGTCAATGGCGGAGCGCATGCTGATAATCCGATTGATATTCAGGAATTTATGATTCAACCCATTGCGGCGGGTTCATTACGTGATGCGGTGCGGGTGGGTGCAGAAATTTTCCACACGCTCAAAGCCTTGCTGGCGGCTGATGGTCTTTCTACGGCAGTGGGCGATGAGGGCGGCTTTGCGCCCAATTTAGCTTCCACAAAGGCGGCATTGGATTATATTGTCAAAGCCATTGAAAAGGCTGGTTACAAAGCTGGCGATGAAGTGACGCTCGCCTTAGATGCGGCGGCGACAGAATTTCATAAAAATGGCAAATATCATCTGGCGGGTGAGGGCAAAGAACTCAGTGCAGATGAAATGGTTGCCTATTACACCGATTTGGTTAACGCCTATCCGATTGCTTCTATTGAAGACGCGCTGGATGAAGATGATTGGGCGGGCTGGAAAACTTTAACCGATGCTTTGGGCGACAAAGTGCAGCTGGTTGGTGATGATTTATTTGTTACCAATCCCAAGCGATTAGCTGAAGGCATTGATAAGGGTGTGGCTAATGCTGTGCTGGTTAAACCAAATCAAATTGGCACATTATCTGAAACCTTAGAAGCGGTGGAGCTGGCGCAAAAGGCGTCCTATGCGGCGGTGATGTCGCACCGTTCAGGCGAAACCGAAGATGCCACCATTGCCGATTTGGCCGTGGCAACAAATTGCGGACAAATTAAAACAGGTTCACTGGCACGCTCCGACCGGCTGGCCAAATATAACCAGCTTATCCGCATTGAAGAAGCACTCGGCGACCGCGCTATTTACGGGCGGTGATGGATTGCGAGACTCAGTTTACAATCAAACGGCTTTCGGTGATTCGGTGTTATTTTACGTTTAATAAATTATAAGGTAGGGGTGTCGTGGATATCAAAGTGGCTTTACCTAAAACAGAGGTTTCTGTTCAAGGCAAACAAACCTACAAGTTAGGGGAGCTGTTTGCTGGTGCAGGCGGCATGGCACTCGGTAGCCATAAGGCCGAGAATCGGTGCGGCAAATTTCGTCATGTGTGGATTAACGATATGGACGGTGATGCTTGTGATACTTTTAAGCACAACCTGCCCATTGATAATGAGGGCGTATTTTGTGGGGATGTTAAGGATTTAGATATTAAAGCTCTGCCGTCCATTGATGGCCTTGTTTTCGGGTTTCCTTGTAATGATTTTAGCATGGTAGGCGACCGACAGGGTCTTTCTGGGCGATATGGTGGCCTTTATCTCTGGGGTATCCGTGTTTTACAAGTCCAAAAACCGCTGTTTTTTGTTGCTGAAAATGTTGGTGGTTTGGCTTCTAGTGGTAATGCTTTGGGTGTTATTTTATCTGCTATGGAAGATGCAGGTTATGATGTCTTCCCGCGTATTTATCGCTTTGAAGAATATGGCGTTCCACAGTCACGTCATAGGATTATTATTATTGGGTTTAGGAAAGATTTGGATATTCAAAATTTTAACCACGCTAAACCGACAACAAAAGATAACCCTGTAACTTGTAAAACAGCTTTATCTGGCATAAGTCCCGATGCTGACAATCATGAGCCGACTAAACAATCTGCAACTGTTGTTGAAAGGTTAAAGCATATCAAGCAGGGGGAAAACGCATTTACGGCTGATTTGCCAAAACATCTCAAACTGTCTCTTAAAAGCGGTGCAACAATCAGTCAGATTTATAAACGGTTGCAAGCCGATAAACCATCCTATACCGTTACAGGCTCTGGTGGTGGAGGAACGCATGTTTATCATTGGAAAGAAAATAGGGCTTTGACTAACAGAGAACGTGCGAGGCTTCAATCCTTCCCAGACGATTTTGTCTTTCTGGGTGGGAAGGAGTCTGTTAGGCGACAAATTGGTATGGCCGTGCCACCTGAAGGTGCGAGGCAGATATTTCTTGCCGTGCTGAGGGCGTTAAAAAAACATGAGATAGCTAGTCAATGTTGAATGAAAACTTGTTTGACACGGTATTGATAGAGCCAGCTAAAGAGAGTGGCATCAATCGTTTGCGAATTGTGAGTGGGTTTGCTACGGCGGCAATGGCTGATAAGCATATGGAACATCTTCGTGAGCTTAGTAAGAAAATCGGTATTGAACTGATTGTAGGGATGACAAAGCGAGATGGTATAGGAAAAGCTCAACATTTTGCTTTCCAGAATCTCGCCAAACAAAAGCCCTATGGGATGGATTTTTCTTGCCGCTATGTTGTCGGAAGTAACCCTGTTCACGCTAAAACCTATTGTTGGTTAAAAGGTAAGAAGCCTTTTGTTGGCTTTTTGGGTTCTGCAAATTATACACTTACCGCTTTTCATAAAAACCAAATAGAAACGATGGGAAGTGTTTCCAGTGATGCAACGGCGACCTTTTATGATGATATTTTTCAACAAACAGCCGATTGTTTAGATAAGAATATTGAGAAAAAAGTTATGTTTTCTGAGGCTAGACCTAGACCCGAGCCTAGACAAAAACAGAAAGTTGATAAGCGTAATGATTATGAAACAGTTACTCTAAGTCTCCTCGTGAAACAGACAGGAGAAACTCCTGATAAGTCTGGTATTAACTGGGGGCAGCGTGTCGGTAGAGATAAAAATCAAGCTTATATTAACATTCCTGCAGAAATAGGCCGTTCTGGATTCTTTCCTGATGTAAAAGAACCGTTTACAGTTCTAACAGATGATGGCGAAAGTTTTATCATGGTAAGGGCGCAGGATGGTGGTAAGGGGTTAGAAACTAAACAGAGCAATGCTTTTCTTGGTGAATACTTACGGGCGAGGATGGGTGCGCCGTCTGGTGGATATGTAACCCGACAGCATCTTGATGAATATGGCCGAACGGATGTGACATTTGCTAAAATTGATGAAGAAACCTATTTGCTAAATTTCCAGTCCAATAAACAAAATGTCTAGAGTGGAGGGCGTGAGAATCCTTAGAAACCTCTGACTCGAAGGGTTTTTCACTTTTCTATTGACGAAGCGAATCACTTTGTGATTCGTTGGGGGCATGATTCGTTTTGCCTCATATTATGTTTGTATTGAAGCCATAGGCCGCATGGTCTATTTTGTGCGGCGTTTTGCGCTGTCTTTGGCTTTGCTGTTTGGTGTGGTTTATTTGGGCTTTCATGCCGCCCATGGCGAGCGCGGGCTGATTGCGCTTAATCTTTTGCAAGATAAAAAGCACACCCATCAGGCTATGCTGGCCGAACTTCAAGCTAAAAATGCCGATTTGCGCCGTAAAATTGACCTGCTGTCAGGCGATAATCCTGATAGGGATTTTTTGGAAGAACGGGTGCGTAAAGTGCTGGGCTTCGCCTATCCAGATGAAAATATCCTTATTTTTGACCCAAAAATTGGCCGAAACGACTCTTAATTTTCTCCATATTCTGGGCTATAAGAGGCTGAATGTAAAAGGAGCCTCTTGATGGCCGTTATTATTGATAATTTGACCGATCCAGCGCGGCCACGCCATCCGGAAAAAGCCAATCGTCCAGATAGTGCGCTTATGCGTAAGCCCGATTGGATACGGGTTAAAGCCCCAGCATCGCCTGTTTATGCTGAAACGCAAAAAATCGTGCGCGATAATCATTTGGTGACGGTTTGCGAAGAGGCGGCGTGTCCGAATATCGGCGAATGTTGGTCAAAAAAACACGCCACCATGATGATTATGGGCGAGATTTGCACCCGTGCCTGTGCTTTTTGCAATGTCACAACGGGCATTCCTAATGCGCTGGATACAGATGAGCCGCGCCGTGTCGGTGATGCGGTGGCGAAATTGGGCTTGCGCCATGTGGTGATTACATCTGTTGACCGCGATGATTTAGATGATGGTGGTGCGACGCATTTTGCCGCAACCATTAAAGCCATCCGTGCCGCTTCCCCGCAAACCACAATTGAAATTTTAACGCCTGATTTTTTGCGAAAAGATGGAGCCGTGGAAATTGTCGTCGCCGCTCAGCCAGATGTGTTTAATCATAATTTGGAAACCACGCCGCGCCTTTATCTTAACATTCGCCCGGGGGCGCGTTATTTCCATTCTTTGCGTCTTTTACAGCAAGTTAAAGAACTAGATGCCAATATGTTCACCAAATCGGGCATTATGGTTGGGTTGGGTGAAAGCCGTGAAGAAGTCATGCAAGTGATGGATGATATGCGTGCGGCCAATGTTGATTTTATGACTATTGGACAATATTTACAGCCGACCCGCAAACATGCGCCCATTGACCGTTTTGTCACGCCAGAAGAATTTGAAAGCTATGCGGTCACAGCACGCGCTAAGGGCTTTTTGTTGGTATCATCTACGCCTTTGACCCGTTCTTCTTATCATGCTGATGAGGATTTTGCCGCTTTGCAGGCCGAGCGCACCGCAAGGCTGGCAGGCAAAACGGACGGATAGGGCATGGCCGCTATTCGTTTGATGCGCCCCAGTCCGCACACCGCCCAGCAAATGTATGATTTGGTTGCCGATGTCGGGCAATATAGCGATTTTGTGCCTTACTGCACGGCTTCATGCGTGCGTGATGTTACCCCTCAGCCCGATGGCACAAGCGTGATGCGGGCTGATTTGGATATTCGCTATAAAATTATCCATGAGCATTATACCAGCCAGATTGTCTTAGACCCGACGGATTTGACAATCAATGTGGCGCAGGTCAGCGGGCCGTTTAAGAAATTGGATAATCGCTGGCAGTTTGAGCCAAGCCAAACGGGGTGCGATATTCATTTTCTGTTGGATTTTGATTTCCGCTTGTCCTTTTTGCGCCACCTCGCCACGCCGATGACGGGGGCGGCGGTGGAAAAATTTATCCGCGCTTTTGAAACGCGCGCCGATATTTTATATGGCACTTAATTATTCAGGCGGTCGGCAAGCATATCTATGCCCGCCGCAATGCTGGCCATACGCACTTCATGGCGGCCTATAGCCCCGAAATTTTGCTTAATATGCACGACGCCTTGCGCCGTGGCAGTGGCCATATGAACCGTGCCGACGGGTTTGCTATCTGTGCCGCCATCTGGCCCCGCAATGCCCGATACGGCTAGTGTGAGCTGTGCATTTGTGTGGTCAAATGCCCCTTGTGCCATCGCGCAAGCGACCGCTTCGCTCACCGCGCCATGTTTTTCAAGCAAGGCTTGCTCTACGCCGAGCAATTCATGCTTGGCACGATTGGAATAGGTGACAAAACTGCGCCCGATAACTTCTGACGCGCCCGATATTTCAGTTAATAATCCAGCAATTAGCCCGCCTGTGCAGGATTCAGCGCAAGCAATGCGCCATTGCTTTGCCTTTGCGCGGTGCAATAGGTTTTCGGTTTGCGCCAGCAATGCGGCATCAAATAAGGACATAAGACCACCCAAAATAAAGCAACACGCCTGCCATCATGGCGGCGAGCATATCATCCAGCATCACACCCCACGCGCCCAGCATGTGCTTATCAACATAGCTGGCCGGCCATGGTTTGATAATATCAAATAGCCGAAAGAGAAGGAAAGCGGCCAAAATACTGACCCAAGAAAGTTGCTCAGGCGTGATAAAGGCAAGAGTGAGCCATTGTCCGGCGGCTTCGTCAATCACCACGGCGGAAGGGTCGGAATTGGTGTCTTTTTGTAGCCAATAATGGGTCGCCCAGAGGCCAATTATAAATAAAGTAATAGATAAGATAATCAGTATTAAATTATTGAAATATAACAATATAAAAATCCCAAATGGTAAAGCGGCAAGGCTCCCCCAACTGCCCGATGCGGGACGCAAAAAGCCACTGCCGCCAAAACTGGCCAGCAAGACGATGGGCGAGAAGAAATGCAAGCCCGTCGGCAGGGGGTGGGGTTTGAACATCTTAAATATATTGGGCATCTTATTTCTCCTCTATTTCGGCGGTGGGCAGGCGGACGCTGGCAATAGCCTGTGCGGCAATGCCTTCGCCGCGCCCCGTAAAGCCGAGCTTTTCAGTTGTGGTGGCTTTGACGCTCACTCGATTGGCGGCCAGCCCGCATATTTCCCCAATACGCGCCTGCATGGTTTCCCGATGCGGCGCGATTTTCGGTGCTTCACATATAAGTGTGACATCAAGATGGATAATTTGCCCGCCCGCTTCGGCGATTTTCTCTACGCCAAAGCGCAAAAAATCAGCCGAGTCGCGGTTTTTATGAGTCGGGTCGTCGGGTGGGAAATGCGTGCCAATATCGCCTGCCCCCAACGTTCCCAATAGCGCGTCGGTTAAAGCGTGCAACACGACATCTGCATCAGAATGGCCGATAAGGCTGTGGCTATGGGGGATTTTCACCCCGCCCAAGCGCACCGCATCGCCCGCGCCAAAGCGATGCACATCAAAGCCCATAGCGGTGTGGGTTTGCATATGCCCCACCAAATTTGCAAAATCCTGCGGGGTGGTGAGTTTGATATTGGCTGCCTCGCCTTGCGTTAGGGCAATGCTCAAACCCGCCGCTTCAGCTAAGGCAGCATCATCGGGGGCGTGCGTGCCATTGCTGGCGGCGTTTTTATGCACGGGCAGGATTTTATCAAACACAAAACCTTGCGGGGTTTGTGCGCGTTTTAAGTTTTCACGCGGCACTGTTGTCACGCCATCTGCGCTGATTTGCTTAATTGTGTCGGTGACATTCAAAACAGGCAAAGCGGCATCATGCGTGGCCAGCCCGTCAATGACTCCATCAATAAGCGGGGTGCTAACAAAAGGGCGCACCGCATCATGGATTAAAACCAAATCGGGCGGGTTTTGTTTTGCCAAAGCCAAAAGCCCATTGAGAACCGATTCTTGCCGCGTTTTGCCACCCATGACCGGCGGCAAGAGCTTATCGGTTTTAATTGTGGCGGCTTGATAAAGCGGCTGGTCATCGGGGTGAATGACGGGCAGGATACGGTCAATTTTCTGATGCGCCGCAAAGCGGTGCAGGCTTTGGGCCAAAACCACAGCCCCGCTACCCGCCGTCCGATATTGCTTGGGCAGGGCATCGCCTTGCTGCGCTCGTGTGCCGCGCCCAGCGGCAAGAATAAGGGCGGTGATTTGATTTTTCTGCGCTTTGGCCACCATGCGCTCAATCTAATGCCTGTTACGCGGCTTGGCGAGGGATTTTTACGCCTTTTCAGCCTTGCCGCTTGCGCTGTTTTCCGCTTAAATTGATTAAAATTTAATCAGTTTTCAGGTGTGCCTTCAAAATGACCATTCGGCGTGGAAAATTCTCTCAAACTGCCGCCCATGCGGGTTTCGTAAGCCTTGCGCCCATGTCGGGCATTACCGATTTGCCTTTTCGGCGGCTGGTAGCGCGGTGTGGCACGCAATGGGTTGTTTCGGAAATGGTGGCCAGTGAAGAGCTGGTCAAAGCCCGCCCCGATGTGGTGCGGCGGGCGGCAGGCGGTGGGCAATTCACACCCTTTATTATCCAGCTTGCAGGTCGTGACCCGCATTGGATGGCTGAAGGCGCGAAACTAGCCGAGCAGGCGGGCGCGAATATCATTGACATTAATATGGGCTGCCCATCACGGCAGGTAACGGGCGGGCTGTCTGGTTCGGCACTGATGCGCGATGAGCAACGGGCTTTGGCTTTAATTAAAGCCACAGTGGATGCTGTGCATGTGCCAGTGACATTAAAAATGCGGCTGGGTTGGGATTGGAAAAATCTCAACGCGCCTGCCATTGCTATGAAGGCCGAGCAGGCGGGTGTGCAAATGGTTGTGGTGCATGGGCGCACACGGGCGCAATTTTATAAAGGCCGTGCCAATTGGCAAGCTGTGCGCGACACGGTGCGGGCTGTTAATATTCCGGTTATTGTCAATGGTGATATTGCAACGCCGCAAGATGCCGCCATGGCACTCAAACAATCGGGGGCGGCGGGGGTAATGATTGGCCGAGCGGCTTTGGGGCGTCCATGGCTTTTGAAGCAAGTCGCCCATTATTTAGAAACAGGTCACGCGCTCGCCGATCCATCACCGCAAGTGCAAAGAAAAATGGTGCAAGATTGGTATGAAGAAATGATGACGCTTTATGGCACACCATTGGGCGTGAAAATGGCGCGTAAACATCTTGCTGCTTTTGTGGATAGCCATTTGGGCGCGACCGATTTGGCTAAAAATTTTCGCGGGCAGATTTGCCAGCTAAACAAAGCCGAAGCCGTGCATGAACAAATTGAACGACTTTATGATTTGCCACCTGAAATATCTTGTAAGGTGGCGGCGTGATGACTCAAACCATTTCCGCTTTAACCATTTTAACCCATTTGCCGCCCCCCATTTTGGTGTTGAATAAAGAAGGGCGGATAGATTTTGTTAATTTATCGGGCGAGGAATTTTTTGCCACCAGTCGGAATATTCTAATTGGTAAAAATATTGCTGAGCAATTGCCCTTTGGTAGCCCACTTATTGGACTGATTGAACAGGTTATACGAGATGGCCATTCGGCCAGTGAATATGCGCTTGATTTAGGCACGTCGCGTCCCAGCGCGGCTGGTGCGGCCAGTTCAAGCGGCGGCAAGCATCTTGTTGATGTGCAGCTTAGCGCGGTGGGCGAAGAAAATACGCAGCAGGTTTTGCTTATCATTCAGCCGCGCTCCATTGCGTCAAAAATTGGCCAGCAAGTGACTCATCGTGGTGCGGTGCGTTCAGTTTCGGGTATGGCGGCCATGCTGGCGCATGAAATTAAAAACCCGCTTTCGGGTATTCGCGGCGCAGCGCAATTATTGGAAAGCGAACTCAGTGAACCAGATAAAGAATTAACCAACCTGATTTGCCGTGAAACAGACCGCATTGCTGGTTTAGTAGATGAGTTTGAAATTTTTACTGACAGGCCGAAAGATTTTGCTGAAGATGTTAATATTCATTCCGTGCTGAAACATGTTAGCTATCTTGCACGCACGGGCTTTGCTAAAAATATCAGCCTGAAGGAAATATATGACCCGTCCTTACCGCCCTTAAAGGGTAATAAAGACCAGTTGATACAAGTTTTTCTCAATCTTGTGAAAAATGCTGCCGAAGCCATTGCTGTTTCGGGCAGAAGTGGAGAAATTACATTGCAAACGGCCTATCGGCCAGGCGTGCGTATGGCTTTATCGGGCAGAAGCAAACGCATTAGCCTGCCGCTTGAATTTAGCGTGATTGATAATGGCATTGGCATTGCGGATGATTTGAAGGCAATTATTTTTGAACCCTTTGTCACCGATAAATCGGGCGGCACGGGTTTGGGGCTGGCTTTAGTGGCTAAAATCATTGGCGACCATGGCGGCGTGATTGAATGTGACAGCCAAGCAGGGCGCACGGTTTTTAGAATTTTAATGCCAGCGGCAGACACGCAGATTTCTACGCCCCCTAACGTAATGAGCGAGGAAAAATTATGAGCAAGGGAACTGTTTTGCTGGCCGATGATGATAATGCCATTCGCACTGTTGTTACCCAAGCATTAGGGCGGGCGGGTTTTGATGTAAAGACGACCAGCAATGCGGCGAGCCTATGGCGACAGGTGAGCAATGGCGAAGGCGACCTTGTCATCACCGATGTGATGATGCCAGATGAAAATGCCTTTGACCTTATCCCGCGCATTAAACGCCTGCGTCCCGATTTGCCGATTATTGTTATGAGTGCGCAAAATACATTATCTACTGCCGTCACAGCCGCCGAATGTGGGGCTTATGAATATCTGCCCAAACCATTTGACCTTAAAGAAATGATTGCCATTGCGACCCGTGCCATGTCGGCGCATCAGGCGGATTTGGCGGAAAGTCCTAACGCATCCGATGACGCGCTAGAAGAAGAATTACCGCTTATTGGTCGCGCTCCAGCCATGCAGGAAATTTATCGCGGGCTGGCACGGCTGACGCAAAATGATTTAACCGTCATTATTACTGGCGAAAGTGGCACGGGTAAGGAGCTTGTTGCGCGGGCTTTGCACGATTTGGGGCATCGCAAACATGGCTCATTTGTGACGATAAATATGGCCGCCATTCCGCGTGAATTGATTGAAAGCGAACTATTTGGTCATGAAAAGGGTGCCTTTGCTGGCGCGAACCAAAGCGTAACGGGTCGTTTTGCTCAGGCCGATGGTGGCACTTTATTTTTAGATGAAATTGGCGATATGCCAATGGAAACCCAAAGCCGCCTTTTGCGCGTTTTGCAGGAGGGCGAATATAGCAAAGTTGGTGGGCGCACCGCGCTGAAAACCGATATACGCATTATCGCGGCGACCAATAAGGATTTACCACAGCTGATTGAGCAGGGATTATTCCGTGAAGATTTATATTTCCGCCTTAATGTTGTTCCGCTTCGTATGCCGCCTTTGCGTAATCGGGTGGAAGATATTCCTGATTTATGCCGTCATTTCCTCAAACAGGCCGAGCAGGAGGGGTTGCCGCCGAAATCCATATCCAATGATGGCATTGCCTTTTTGCAAGATTATGCGTGGCCAGGCAATATACGTGAATTGGAAAATCTTATGCGCCGCGTGGCCGCGCTCCATAATGATGATGTGATTGGCGCGGATGTGTTGCAATTAGAACTTTACGACCGCCGAGAAAATGAAAACTCTGCTTTGAACGAAAGCCCCAATTCGCTGGCCGATAGTTTAGAAATGCATTTGTCACAATATTTCACCGACCATAGAGATGGTTTGCCGCCTTCGGGGCTTTATGAACGGGTTTTGCATGAAATTGAAGAGCCGCTTATTCGGCTATCATTGGCCGCGACTAATGGTAATCAAATTAAAGCGGCTCAAATGTTGGGGCTAAACAGAAACACATTGCGTAAAAAAATCCGTGAGCGCGGCATTGATATTATCCGTGTGGCGAAAGACAAAGCACCCGCCGATTCAGCCGATTAATTATCACCCGTAACCCACCAGCTATCTAGCTGAACGCCGTAAAGAGAATGACGCCAATAATGTTCCACATGATGCCAGCGTGCGACCCATTGCGCGGGGCGGTGGAAGAGGGGAATGACGTAATCACCTGCCATTAAAAGGCGGTCAAACGCACGGCTCGCGCGAGCAAAATCTTGCCGCGTTTCGGCTTTAGTCATGGCTTTGATGGCTTTGTCAATATGGCGGCTCTGGATACCAGCATAATTGCGGCTGCCTTGCTGTGTGGCGGCTTGCGACCCCCAATAGAAATTTTGTTCATTGCCGGGCGAAAGCGATGCAAACCAATGATAAACAATCATGTCAAAATCAAAATTCTGCAAACGGTTTTGATATTGCGCCGCATCTACCAGCCGCACTTTAACCGTCAGACCGATGCTTTCTAACATGCGCTTATAGCTCAGCGATAGGCGTTCATCTTCGCGCCGTTGCACAAGAATTTCAAAACGAAAAGGTTTGCCCGTTTTCTCATTCACCATGCGGCTGTTTTTAATCACATAGCCATGTTTGGCAAATAAAGCGATGGCTTTTTGTCGCGCCTTTCGGTTGCGCCCCGATAAATCCCCTTTGGGGGCTTGCCAACCCTGTGCCAATATATTTTCCGACAACCCCGCGCCGCGTAGCAGAGCTTTTTCATTTTTATCTGCCGCGATTTGGTAAGAACTTAAATCTGAATTTTGAAAATAGCTTTGCGTGCGCTTGTAAGCATTGGCGTAAAGCGTTTTGTTAATCCACGGGAAATTAAACATAATAGACAGCGCGTGGCGCAATTCCGCCTCGCTAAATTGAGCGCGGCGCGTATTAAACACAAAACCATAGAGACCAGAGGGCAGGCCGGTTTTAATTTCCTCTTGAATAATGCGCCCATCTTTAGCGGCGGGGAAATCATAGCCCGCCGCCCAGCGCACTGGATTGCTTTCCTGCCAAATATCCACCAGCCCAGCTTTGAAGGCTTCAAAGGCGGCGTTTTCATCGCGGTAATAATCAAACACCAGCTCGTGCGGATTAAACCGCCCACGGGCAAAATTAAAATCCCGCCCCCAATAGGACGGATTTTTTTCATAAATAATTTTCCGCCCCGCCGATATGTCGGCGACAATATAAGGCCCACTGCCCAGTGGCGGCTTTAGCGAGCTGGCCGAAAAATCCGCGCCCTGATAATAATGGCGCGGCAGAATGGGCATCAGCCCCATAATAAGCGGCATTTCGCGGTCGGGATTTTGCGGGTCAAAATGAAACCGAATTTGCCCCGCTGTCGGACGGGTGATTTTCGTCACCTTATTATAATAATAGCGATGATTGGGGCGGCCTTTTGTTTTCAGTAAGCTGTGCGAGAAAATCACATCATCCACCGTTACGGGCGTGCCGTCTGCAAAACGCGCTTGCGGGCGCATGGTGAAAGTCACATGGCTTCGGTCGGGTGGGGTGGTCACGCTTTCGGCCAGCAAACCATAAAGCGCGAAGGGTTCATTATAATGCCGTGCCAGCAGGCTTTCAAAAACATATTCGCGCAAACCAAAAGCGGCTTGGCCTTGCACAATAAACGGATTGAGGCTGTCAAAACTGCCCAGCTTTGCGCGCACCAACCGCCCGCCTATAATCGGACGGCTATCGGTGAAAGTAAAACGCTGAAAGTTTTTTTCCAAAGCGGGTGTGCCATGCATGGCAATGCCGTGCGTTGTAATGCTGTGCGGGGTTTCTTCTGCTTGGCTCACCCGCGCCGTAACACTGACGGCGCATAACAGCAAAAGCAACGCAAATTTTCTAACGCGTTTGGGTGCGATGTTCATATTCATAAAAAAGGTATAAGCCAAAACCCACGACAGGGGAAGTATTGCTTGCGTGGGCTAAATGGGGTTAAATGGGGAGCAGCATACCAAACACGCTATAAGTATTTAGCGAACGAAACTGCGGCTTATTGATTTTATATCAAAAATCATATATGAGAGTGGTATGATTTATCGACTCAAATTTGGCGACAAAATCGCTGCGATATTACCTAGTGGTATACAGCATTGGGGTGTTTACTCTGGGAATGGCATGGCCATATCCGCTTCAAAGCGGAGGGGCGTGGTTACCGAAGAAACATTAGAAGAATTCTCAGGTGGAAATCGTATAGAGCGCTTAAGCCAATCTGAAGACATTTCACCCACAGAGGTTATTGCCCGCGCCCGCAGTAAGATTGGTAAAAAATGGGTTTTGTCTTCTGATAACTGCCAGCACTTCGTCAATTGGTGTTGTCACGGAGAAAAATCATCACCGCAATTAAAGATTGCTGTAATATCGGGCTTGGCGGCTTTAACCGCTTCCAAGTTCGTGAAAGATAAGCAAATGCTTCCATTCTTATTGATAATAATTGGATTTTTCTCTTACGCCTTATTTACCCAGACAAACAGAGTAACCGCATAGCTTATTAGGTGGGAGTATATCTAATTCTTTAAAATTTTAGGAGGGTTCAATGGCGTGGTATTTCACTTGGTGGGGAACTTTGGGCATTTGTGCTGCCGTGTGGGTAGCGACCGTGACTTATTACTTTTCCGTAGAGGGCAAGGTGGTAATAGAGGAAGCAAACAATAATAACAACGCATATACTCTTCCGATTGTTAGCTTGTGGGCATCTATTTGGGCTTCAGTCAACTCTATATTTGCGTTGCTATTCATTCACATTGTTTTGGAGTGATACACAGCCAACGTAAATTTCATATTGTTTCGCATTGAGGGGCAGCCCAAAAATGGCAGAGAGGAAGGGATTCGAACCCTCGATGCGCTATTAACGCATACTCCCTTAGCAGGGGAGCGCCTTCGACCACTCGGCCACCTCTCTATCATTCTTGCATGATTGCGCCGCTTATCACGCGCATCATAATCCGCAAGCCATAGCCCAGCCAGCGGTTTTGGTCAATAATTTCCGCATCTCAACCCTGAGGGATAGCTTGAAGCGTAAGGGATTTGGGCTTATGGTGAGCCAAAGCAAATTGAGGGATTATCTTATGTTTGGAGGCTCTATTGTCGCACTGGTCACCCCGTTTCGTAACGAATCGGTGGATGAAAAAGCCCTAGCGCGGCTGGTGGAATGGCATATTGAGCAAGGCACAAATGGTATTGTGCCGTGCGGGACGACGGGCGAGTCGCCGACTTTAAGCCATGATGAACATTGCCGCGTGGTAGAAGTGGTGATTGAAGCGGCGGCAGGGAAAATTCCGGTCATGGCTGGCGCGGGTAGCAATGCCACGGCTGAGGCATTGGCATTTGTCCGCCATGCCGAGCAGGCAGGGGCGGACGGTGCGCTGGTGGTGACGCCTTATTACAACAGGCCAACGCAAGGCGGCATGGTCGCGCATTTTACCACGCTGAATGATGCCGTGAAAAACTTGCCCATTTATATTTATAATATTCCCGCCCGTTCGGTGGTGGACATGTCGGTGGAAACTATGGCGGCTTTGGCCAAACTGCCTAACATTGCTGGCGTGAAAGATGCCACGGGCGATTTAACTCGCGTCAGCTTGCAACGCGCCGCTTGCGGGGCGGATTTTGTCCAGCTTTCGGGCGAAGATGGCACGGCTCTTGGTTTTAACGCCCATGGCGGGGTGGGGTGCATTTCGGTGACGGCTAATGTCGCCCCGCGCCTTTGTGCGGATTTTCAGGCCGCCTCATTGGGCGGCGATGCACAGACCGCTTTGGCTTTGCAAGATAAACTCATGCCCCTGCACAAAGCTTTATTTATTGAAGCCAGCCCCGTGCCAGTGAAATATGCCGCCAAAAAACTGGGGCTGTGCGAGGAAGAAATCCGTTTGCCACTCGTTCCCATACAGCCGCAAAGCAAAAAGCAGGTGGATGCCGCTTTGCGCCATGCGGGGCTGTTGGATTAAGGTTTACCATGTCCTCCAAATCGGACAAAAAATCAGCAAGCAAACCCATTGCCGATAATCGCCGTGCGCGGTTTGACTATGATATTGGCGATACGCTGGAAGCTGGCTTGGTTTTGCAAGGCACAGAAGTTAAAAGTCTGCGCCAAGGCAAAGCCAATTTAACCCACGCGCATATACGGGTGGAAAAGGGCGAGGCTTTTTTGGTTAATGCTGATATTCCTGAATATGTTAGCGGTAATCAATTAAATCATAAACCGACCCGTCCGCGTAAATTGCTGTTGAAAAAACGTGAAATTAATAAAATGGCCGCCGCCGTGCAACGCGACGGGGCGACACTTATTCCGCTTAAACTTTATTTTACAGCTGGCGGGTTGGCCAAAGTTTTGGTCGGCTATGCGAAGGGACGCAAAATGGCCGATAAGCGCGATAATGAAAAACGCCGCGATTGGCAACGCGACAAAGCCCGCCTGATGCGTCACCGTAATTGCTAATGTCATTGTTAAAAAGCAAAAGCCACAGGTTTAATGTGCCGTGCAATATAAAGCGGATGTTTCGGCTCACCCGATTGATTGATTTGCAAAGCCAATAAGCGTCCATTTTGCTGACGGAAAATATCACGCACCGTATCACTGCGCCCTTGGTGCTGGCCATGCTCACCCCAAGCGGCGATAACATCGTGCTGGCAGCTTAGTTCGGCCAGTTGCCGAAGCCATGCGTCATTTTCTGCGCCCACTGGGTCGGCTTGTTGTTTTAATTCTGTCGGGTCAGTGGCGCGATAAGCAAATATGTTAAACACCACACTGCCGCCATAACCCCAATCACGGGCGCGGCGTTCACAACCTTCAACGGTCGGGTCATTGACTTTTTCATCCGCCGTGCTGGGATTAAGCATAAGCCAATAAAGCGGTGGCTTGTGCTTATCCCAATTTTGCGCCAAATGATAACGATAAGCACGGCAGGGCGAAAAATCAGCAAGGCGCGTTTCATTTTCTTTTTGAGCCGGATAGTGGGGCATTGGACAGGCTTTGAAATTATTGAATTTGCCTGAAGCCTACCAAAATATGCTAAAAAGGCAAATGAGGAGTGAAAGATGATTTATATCGGCGTCGGTGCGAATTTGGCGGGAAATTATGACAGCCCGTCGGCGGCGGTATTGGCTGTTCCGCAAGCTATGCAGGCGCGGGATATTCGCGTGGTGGCCATGTCGCGGCTTTACCAAACCCCGCCCATGGGCCCTGCTGACCAGCCGCCTTATATTAATGCCGCCTTAGCAGTGGAAACCGACCACGCACCTGCCGATTTGCTGGCACATTTGCATGAAATTGAAGCCGCTTTTGGCCGCAAAAGGCGTGAGCGTTGGCAGGCACGGGTCTTGGATTTGGATTTACTGGATTATGACGGCCAGCAAAATGCTGCCCAGCCCATTTTGCCTCATACAGGCATTGCCGAACGCGCCTTTGTACTGGTGCCATTATATGATATTGCGCCCGATTGGCAGCACCCGATAAGCGGGCAGAATATCACGGCTTTGCTGGCGGCATTCACAGCAGAAGAACTGGCCGAAATTGTGCCTTTATCGGCTTGAAATCAGCTATTTTGCTGCTAAACGGGCGATTTTACTTGCTTCTGCCGCCCGCAAGGCTTATGAGGGGTGAGATTTTCACTCATTCTGGCACAGATAGGAGCAATGATGGCTCGTGTTACCGTTGAAGATTGCGTTGATAAGGTTCCCAATCGCTTTGAATTGGTGCTGTTTTCAGCCCATCGGGCGCGTTGCATGACAGCAGGCGCGGAGGTGCTTATTGATCGCAAAAATGACAAAAATCCCGTTGTGGCTTTGCGCGAAATTGCCGAAGAAAAAATCCAGCCCGCAGAATTGCGCGAACAACTGGTTGAATCGATGCAAAAACGCATTGATGTGGACGAGCCAGAAGAAGAATCCATCATCGCCCATGCGCCACGCCTTATGGGCGATGCAGACACGGCCAGCCCCGCAACAGACCAAAACGAGACTCCAGCAGAAGAAACCCCGCCCGCCGAAGAGCTTGCGCCTATGGATGAAGAGGATATTCTCGCCACATTACAGGAAATGCAGGATGCGGCGGCCTCCTCCAAAGGGTCAAGACGGGGTGGCGAGAAGGAGTAAAGGCTGGTATTTTGTCCTAACTTCCATAAGCTCAAAAATTGAGAAGAGGAAAAGGGCATGATGCGCCAATTTGAACTGGTTGATAGGGTTTCATCCTATATCCCTGATTTAGACGAAGATATGCTCAACCGAGCTTACGTCTTTGCTGTCAATAAGCACGGCACGCAAATGCGCGCCTCAGGCGATCCGTATTTTTCTCATCCAGTTGAAGTGGCAGGGATTTTAACCGAGCTAAAACTTGACCCTGAAACGATTGTCACGGGTTTGTTGCATGACACGCTAGAAGATACAGATGCTACGCAGGAAGAAATCACTAATCTTTTTGGCGATGAAGTGATGCGTCTTGTGGACGGCGTAACAAAGCTGTCGCAAATTGAAATGAAATCTTCCTCTAGTAAGCAGGCGGAGAATTTTAGAAAATTTTTGTTGGCCACAGCCAATGATATTCGCATTTTAATTGTGAAACTGGCCGACCGATTGCACAATATGCGGACATTGCATCATATTCAATCGGAAGAAAAACGCCATCGCATTGCCCGCGAAACCATGGAAATTTACGCCCCGCTTTCCGGGCGGATGGGAATTCATTCTTTCCGCGAAGAGTTGGAAGATTTAGCGTTCAAACATCTCAACCCGCAAGGGCGTGAGCTGGTGGAAAATCGGCTGAAAGAATTGCACAGCGAAAATGGCGAAATGCTAGACAGCATTGCTTATGATATTCACAATTTGCTGGCCGAAGAGGGGCTGTCGGTTAAAGTTTTTGGCCGCCAAAAGCGTCCCTTTGCCATTTGGCGCAAAATGGAAAATAAATCCATCTCGCTAGAGCAGCTATCGGATATATTTGGCTTTCGTGTGATTGTTGATAGCCAAGCTGATTGCTATCGGGCTTTGGGCGCCATTCATACAAAATGGCAATTTATTCCTGGCCGATTTAAGGATTATATTTCTGTTCCCAAAAGCAATAATTATCAGTCTATTCACACCACGATTTTGGGCCCTAATCAGCAAAGGGTGGAAATCCAAATCCGCACGGAGGAAATGCATAATATTGCCGAAAATGGCGTGGCGGCGCACTGGATTTATAAGGAAAAAGACGGCGCAAGGCGGCCTAATATGAATGATATTGAGCCGTTCAAATGGTTGCAGGAATTGGTCGGCCAGTTGAAATCGGGCGACTCGGCAGAAGAATTTCTTGAAAATACCAAGCTGGAATTATTCCATGACCGCGTTTTTTGCTTCACACCAAAGGGGCGTTTGATTGCTTTGCCCGAAGGGGCGACACCATTGGATTTTGCCTATGCTGTGCATACTGAAATTGGCAATAAATGTATCGGCGTGCGCATTAACGGCAATCATCGGCCTTTGCGGAGCAAATTGCGCTCTGGCGATGAGGTAGAAATTTTAACAGGTGAAGATACACCACCACCGCAGGGCTGGGAACAAATGGTTGTCACGGGCAAAGCACGTGCCGCTATTCGGCATATGCGTAAAGAGCAGGAAATGGTGCAACAATCGCAAGCCGGCCAACATGTGATTGAAAGCGTTTTCAAAGCCGAAAAAGCCGATTTGAATGAAGTAGTTTTGGAACGTGCTTTGGCACCATTTGATTGTGCCGATGTGCAGGATTTATATATTAAGGTCGGCTCTGGTGATATTACTGGCACAGATGTGCTAGAAAAAGTTTATCCCAATCGCAAGCGCGGCAATGTGATTTTCAAAGCGATGAAAGCACTCACTGCGCGGCGCAAAAATATCATGGCCGATTTGCCCGTTACGGGATTAAGGTCAACGGAAGGCTTGCGTATCGCGCCGAATTGTTTTCCTTTGCCGGGGGATAGAATTGTCGGCATATCCATTCCCAATGAGGGCATACATATTTATCCGATTGAATCGGAAGCACTGGCCAATTTTGAGCAATCGCCCGAACGTTGGGTGGCTCTGCATTGGGATATGGATTTGCGTAAGACACAATATTTTGACTCACGGCTTCATTTAACTGTGCTGAATCAGGTCGGCACATTGGGCGAAATTGCCGATACAATGGCCGCTTTTGGCGTGAATATCAGTAATTTACAGCTGACGCAAAAGGATGAAGATTTTTGCAATTTGCAAATTGATGTGCAGGTTAAAGATGTCAAACAGGTCAATGAATTAATGACGGCATTAAAAGGCAGCCGTTTGGTTAATAAGGCCAAACGTTTTGTCGGATAGGGGACGGGTGTGATGAAAAAAGATGCCGTGTTAAAAGAATTCCGCGATGCGGGCGCATTGCTAGATGGACACTTTCTGCTTTCTTCAGGTTTGCACTCGCGCCAATATTTGCAATGTGCGCGGGTGTTGATGTGTCCTAAACGCGCCGCTAAATTATGCGCGGCTTTAGCCGAAACTATCCGTGAAAATGTTGAGGGTGATATTGATTATGTTATCAGCCCCGCTATGGGTGGGGTGATTGTTGGCTATGAAATGGCGCGTCAGCTTGACGTGCCAGCCATGTTTGTAGAGCGCGTAGAGGGGCAGTTTGCTTTGCGCCGCGGCTTTGTTTTGGACGCAATCAATGGGTGCAAGCCCCGTATTTTAATGGTTGAAGATATTGTCACAACGGGTCTGTCATCGCGTGAAGCGATTGATGCTATTCACACGGCGGGCGGGGAAGTTGTAGCGGCGGCTTGTTTAATTGACCGTTCAAATGGCACAGCAAAAATTGGTGTTCCATTATTATCGCTGGCGGCTTTGCATATTGAAACATTTACGCCCGATAATTTGCCCGATGATTTGCAAAACCAACCCGTTATTAAGCCTGGCAGCCGCGATTTGAAAGCCTGACGCTTATGTTCAAAAGTCGCAAGCCGAAAGATTTATCCTATAAATTAAGGGAATGGATATGGCCGAAAGCAGGCTGGGCGCGCACAGTGCAATATATTATCCATCGGCTCATAAGGCTGGATGATGGCCCCCATGCTATTGCGTTGGGCATGGCGTGCGGGGCATTTGTGTCGGCCAGCCCGTTTCTTGGCACGCATTTTATTCAAGCCGCTTTGCTGGCTTTACTCATACGCGGCAATGTGATTGCGGCGGCGATTGGCACATGGGTCGGCAATCCGTTGAGTTTTCCATTTATATGGGTCGGCACATATCAGCTTGGCTCATATATTCTCGGCGTTCCTGAAGTACAAAGGGTTAATTTTGACCCCGCTTTGCTTAATAGTGTGAATTTCTTGTCGCTGATAAAACCATTGCTTACGCCTATGTTTATTGGCAGTCTGCCGATTGGGCTGGGCATGGCGGGGCTGATTTATTTTCCCTCATTTTGGGTGGTACGAAGTTATAAAAGAGCTGTGCAGGAACGCAAACAACACAAGCGCACACAAAGCGAAAAAGAAGAAAATTAAAATGACTATGAACACGCCAGAACTCAGGCTTGGGGTGAATATTGACCATGTGGCCACTATTCGTAATGCACGCGGCGGGGGGCATCCATCGCCTCTGCGTGCAGCGCAAATTGCCGCTAAAGCTGGGGCGGATGGTATCACCGCGCACTTGCGCGAAGACAGACGGCATATTGGTGATGAAGATATTCAGCTTTTGGCCACGCAAATTGACTTACCACTGAATTTGGAAATGGCCGCCACAGATGAAATGCTGGCCATTGCTTTACGGCACAAACCCCACGCCTGTTGTCTTGTGCCAGAAAAACGCCGCGAGCTAACCACTGAAGGCGGGCTGGATGTGGTTGGCGGACAAAAAATGCTTGCTCCTTTTGTTGAAAAATTGGCCGCCCATGGGGCGCGTGTGTCTTTGTTTATTAATCCTGATGGGGCGCAGATTTCTGCCGCTAAAGATTTAGGGGTCGGCGTCGTGGAACTGCATACGGGAACCTATTGCGAGGCTTTTATCCACCAAGACAAGCCCACATTGGAAGCTGAGCTGGCTCGTTTGCGCGAAGCGGCTATGGTGGCGCATGAAGCGGGTTTGGAAGTTCATGCGGGTCATGGTTTGAGCTTTGAAACGGTCACGCCCATTGCCGCCATAAGCCAAATAAGAGAGCTTAATATCGGGCATTTTTTAATGGGTGAGGCGATTTTTGTCAGTCTTGAGGCGGCCATTAAAGAAATGCGTCGCTTAATGGATGAGGGGCGGGGCTTATGATTATCGGCATTGGACATGATATGGTTGATGTTGCGCGTATCCAAAACGGCTTGGCCAAATATGGTGACCGATTTCGGCGGCGCGTTTTTACCAATGCTGAGCAATCTTATGCTGACAATGCTGCCCATAAGGCGCATGCCTATGCGAAAAGATTTGCCGCTAAGGAGGCCGTGGCCAAAGCCCTTGGCACGGGTGTGAAAAGTCTCGGCGCGGGCGCACAAACGGGGCTTTTGTTACGCGATATTGAAATTGTCAAAAATCCATCTGGCCAGCCCGCCATCGCTCTGCATGGGGCGGCGAAAAATATGCTGTATGAGCTTTGCCCATCTGGCCACGAGCCTTTTATCCATCTTGCGCTGAGTGATGAGCGCGATATGGCATCGGCCTTTGTCGTGGTTGAAACGCGGCCAGAAAAGAAAAGCTAAACGGGCTTTGATGCCATGCACGAAACTGTTAAAAGCAAGCTATTATGAGTGAAGAAAAACAATCCGTGGATAATACCACGCCTGCTGGTGAAAAAAAATCACTGCTGGGCGAGAATATCCGTTCGATTTTTTATGCTATTGTGCTGGCTTTGGTGATACGCACATTTTTGTTCCAGCCCTTTAGTATTCCATCTGGCTCTATGCTGCCAACTTTATTTGTTGGCGATTATATATTTGTCAGCAAATATCGTTACGGGTTTTCAAAATACAGCCTGCCTTTTAGTCCAGATATTTTTTCAGGGCGTATTTTTGCACATGATGTGACTCATGGCGATGTGGTTGTGTTCAAATTGCCGTCTGATAATGCCACGGATTATATTAAACGGGTGGTCGGTGTGCCAGGCGATAGGGTTCAGGTCATTGATGGTCAGTTGATATTAAATGGCCAAGCGGTGCGGCGTGAAAGGCTTGAAAATTTCACTTTTACTAAGGGCAACAAAGCCATTCAGGCTCGCCGTTATAGGGAAATTCTGCCCAATGGTGTGGGTTATGACATTATTGATATAGGACATAAGGAACATGCCGATAATACGCGCCTTTATCATGTGCCAGCAGGGCATTATTTTGTGATGGGCGATAATCGCGATAATTCGCAAGATAGCCGCTTCCGCCCCGTGGGCTATGTGCCATATGAAAATCTGGTCGGCAAGGCGCAAATTAAATTTTATTCCTTTGACAAGAATAAGGGGTCGCTTTTTACCATTTGGGAGTGGCCCTCTGCTATTCGGTGGTCACGCATTTTAAGAGTTGTCCGATGAAAAAGCATTTAGAATTAGCACAGCGGTTAAATTATGAATTTATCAAGCCGCATTTATTGGAAGAAGCCCTACACCATGCCAGCGTGAAAAGTAAAATGAAAAATGAACGGTTGGAATTTCTTGGCGACCGCGTTTTGGGGTTGGTTATCGCTGAGTATTTATATAAAAATTTCCCCAATGAGCAGGAAGGCCATATGGCTCAGCGTCTATCTGTGCTTGTTAGTCGCCGAACTTGCGCACAAGTAGCGCGGCAATTTGATATGGCCTCGGCACTTATATTTGACAAAGGTAGTCGCCTAAGACAAAAAAGTGAAAATGTACTGGCCGATACATGTGAAGCTATCATTGCCGCTATTTATCTTGATGGCGGGCTAGATGCAGCACGTGAATTTATTTTACGCGGCTGGCACGCAACTTTAACCGAAATGGTAGATGTACCCGTTAATGCTAAATCGGCTTTGCAGGAATATGCCATTGCAAATGGCTATGGCGTGCCGAATTATGAAAAAACTGGACAAGATGGTCTTGCTCATGAGCCAATAATTAGCGTGCGCGTGCAAGTTGATGGTGGCCATGCGGCATGTGCGGCGGATAAATCACGCAAAGCGGCAGAAGTGCGGGCGGCTGAAAAATTACTGACTAAATTAAAGGAACTTTGAATTGAACTCCTCTGCCGTGCCTCATTTTGGTTTTATTGCCATTATCGGCCCGCCTAATGCGGGCAAATCCACGCTGGCCAATGCGCTAGTCGGGCAGAAAATTGCCATTGTCACCCATAAGGCACAAACCACCCGTGCGCGGTTACGCGGCGTGATGATATATGGGTCGGCGCAAATTGTTTTGGTGGATACGCCAGGCGTATTTGCGGGCGCGAAAAAAATGGACAAAGCCATGCTGCGCGAAGCATGGGCAGGAGCCAATGAAGCTGATGCCATTGCCGTAGTGCTAGATGCCGCCCGCCCATTACCGCCCGAAACAGATATGGTGCTGGCGGGTATTCAAGATAGTAAAAAGCCCGTGATTTTGGTGCTGAATAAGGTGGATAAGGTTAAGCCTGAAAAATTGCTTGAACTGACCGCACAGCTTAATGAACGGGCAGGTTTTGCACAAACTTTTATGGTATCGGCACTCAAAGAAAGCGGGTTAGACGACTTGCGTGATGGTTTGGTCACGCTTGTCCCAGAAGGGACGTGGCATTATCCCGAAGATATGGTGGCCGATATGCCGTCACTGCTTTTGGCGGCGGAAATTACCCGCGAAAAACTTTTCCTGCGCTTGCATCAAGAATTGCCCTATGCGCTAACGGTTGAAACAGAAAAATGGACAGTGCAAGATGATGGCAGTGTGCGGATTGACCAGCTTGTTTATGTGCGCCGCGATAGTCAAAAAGCGATTGTGCTAGGCAAAAATGGCCGCACCATTCGAGAAATTGGCGCGGCGGCGCGTTTGGAAATGGAAGAGGCTTTTGCCACCCGTATTCATTTATTTATTTTTGTTAAAGTGCGCGATAACTGGATTGATGATACAGAGCGTTATCGTATGATGGGAATGGATATAAACCCGCCGCGATAGGAGACAGCACATGGAATGGCAAGCCGATGCAACACTCCTTTGCGTACGCCGCCATGGTGAAAGTGCGGCAATTATTGAGGTCTTAACCAAACAACAAGGCCGCTATGCTGGTCTGGTACGCGGCGGGGCGGGGCGGCGTTTGCGTCCGCTTTTGCAGGCGGGCAATCGTTTGCATGTGTGTTGGAAAGCACGCCTAGCCGAACATTTAGGCACGATGACGGTTGAAATGACCCATGCGCGTGCCAGTGAAGCTATGGCCAAGCCTTTGCATTTATCCGCGCTTATGGCCGCTTGTGCGCTGGTGCAAGTTCTGCCTGAACGCCAGCCTTATCCGCGCTTGGCCGATTTATTTGAAACCCTGCTAGACGTGCTAGATGATGAAGATATATGGCCGCCGCTTTTTATCCGCTTTGAACTGGCTTTGCTTGATGAAATGGGCTTTGGGCTGGACTTGTCACGCTGTGCGGTGACGGGTGAAAATGGCGAAGGCGGTAAAAATGATGCGCTGTCGCATATATCGCCGCGCAGTGGGCGGGCTGTATCCCCCGCCGCCGCCGCGCCATATTTGGATAGGCTTTACCCTTTGCCGCCCTTTTTTCTTGATTCTGCCGCGCCCGTTTCATCGGCAGATATTCGCAATGGTTTTGATGTGACGGGGCATTTTCTCGTCCGCCGCCTTTTTGCCAATTTAGAAAAACCCGTTCCCGAAGCCCGCGCCGCTATGCTCAAACGCCTTTACGCGCATTTGCCTCAATAGAGGCGGCTTGCGGCGAATCTGCTATAAGGGCGCATGACTGAATTGCTTACGCCAGACGAGGAATCGTCCGAACAAATTAATTTGCGCGAGGCTCTGGAAAGCCGCTATCTCGCCTATGCGCTGTCCACCATCACCAATCGAGCTTTGCCAGATGCGCGTGACGGGTTGAAGCCTGTCCATCGCCGCCTGTTGCATGCTATGCGCCAGCTTAAACTTGACCCTGACCAAGGTTTTAAGAAATGCGCCCGTGTGGTGGGTGATGTGATTGGCCGTTTTCACCCGCATGGCGACCAAGCGGTTTATGATGCGCTGGTGCGCTTGGCGCAAGATTTCGCCGTGCGCTATCCTTTGGTGGACGGGCAGGGCAATTTCGGCAATGTGGATGGCGATAGTGCGGCGGCCATGCGCTATACTGAAGCGCGGATGACAGAAATTGCCCGCCTGCTATTGCAAGATATTAATGATGATACGGTTGATTTTCGCATCACTTATGATGGCGAAGATGAAGAGCCAGTGGTTTTACCCGCGGCTTTCCCTAATTTGCTCGCCAATGGCGCATCGGGCATTGCGGTGGGCATGGCAACCAATATCCCGCCGCATAATATTGGCGAGCTTTGCGAGGCGGCTTTGCATCTTATCAAGAAACGCAATGCGCGGGTTGATACTTTGCTGAATTATATTAAAGGCCCCGATTTCCCAACGGGTGGCATTGTGGTGGAGTCGCCTGAAAGCCTGAGGGAAACTTATTCTAAGGGACGCGGCTCTATTCGTTTGCGGGCGGGCTATGAAATTGAACAGCTTGGGCGCGGCATGTGGCAAATTGTTGTCACCGAAATTCCCTATCAAGTGCAAAAATCACGACTGATTGAAAAAATCGCCGAGCAAATGCAGGCTAAAAGCCTGCCCATGCTAGACGATATTCGTGACGAAAGTGCTGAAGATATTCGCCTTGTGCTTATCCCGAAAAGCAAAAACCTTGACCCAGAGCAGGTGATGTCCGTGCTGTTCCGCCAGACGGATTTAGAAACGCGCTATGGGGTGAATTTGAATGTGCTAAACGCTTCTGGCGTGCCGGGTGTTTTGAATTTACGCGATCTATTGCTGGAATGGCTGGACCATCGCAAAACTGTGCTGGTACGGAAAAGCAAATTTCGGCTGGAAAAAATCATCGCACGGCTGGAAGTGTTGGACGGCTATTTAATTGCCTATATTAATTTGGACGAAGTTATTCGTATTATTCGCCAAGAAGATGAGCCATGCGAAAAGCTGATGAAAACGTTTAAGCTCACCGAAATACAAGCCGATGCTATTTTGAATATGCGCCTGCGGGCTTTGCGGAAATTGGAAGAAATGACCATTCGCGGTGAGCATGATGATTTGAAAAAAGAGCAGAAAGCATTAAAAGCCCTGCTGAAATCTGATGACGCGCAGTGGAAATCCATTGGCGATGATATTCGTGAGCTGAAGAAAACCTATGGGGCGAAAAGTGATTTGGGACGGCGGCGCACCGATTTTGGCGACGCGCCAGAAGAAGATGCCGCCCCGATTGAAATTATGATTGAAAAAGAACCCATAACGGTTATTTGCTCACAAAAAGGCTGGATACGCGCCATGAAAGGGCATATGGAAAATGGCAAAGAAATTAAATATAAAAGCGGCGACAAGAGCAAATTTGTCTTCCACGCACAGACGACCGATAAGCTGGTGCTGTTTGCGTCTAATGGGCGAGCCTATGTGGTTGATGCGGCTAAACTGCCAGGCGGGCGCGGCAATGGTGAGCCTTTATCTCTAATGATTGATTTGGAAGCGTCGGACGAGATTATCCAAATTTTCCCCTATGATGAAACGCGCAAATTACTGGTCGCTTCGCAAAATGGCAATGGTTTCATTGTGGCGGAGTCCGAATTGCTGAGCAATCGTCGTGCGGGCAAGCAGATTTTGAATGTTAAAGCCCCCGATGAGGCTTGGTGCTGTGTGCCAATTGAAGGGGATATGGTGGCCGTGAGTGGTGAGAACCGCCGATTGCTTATTTTCCCATTAAGTGAATTGCCCGAAATGGCACGCGGCAAGGGTGTGCGGTTGCAGAAATATAGCGACGGCGGGCTGGCTGATGTTAAATGCTTTGATGCGGCACAGGGCTTGCACGTTGTGGACAAAGCAGGGCGGGTTAAGCCAATTGAAGATATTGACACATGGGTCGGTAGTCGCGCCCAAACTGGACGGGTGCGCCCGAAAGGCTTTCCATCTGATGGGCTGATGGGGTCGGCATTTAACAATCGGCTCTAGTTAAAAATCATTTCTGGCAGCCAAGTGGCCGTTTTGGGATAGAGAACCAATAGGCCGAGCATGGCAATTTGAATAAACACAAAAGGGATAACGCCGCGATAAATATCGCCGGTTTTAATGCTGTCGGGTGCAACGCCGCGCAAATAAAACAGCGCAAAACCAAAGGGCGGGGTGAGGAATGATGTTTGCAAATTCACAGCCATCATCACGCCTAACCAGATTGGGTCATAGCCCATTTGCAATAATATAGGGGCAACAATCGGCACAACGACAAAAGTAATTTCAATAAAATCCAGAAAAAAGCCAAGCACGAACATGATAAGCATCACGCTGGCCAATACCATGACCGACCCGCCAGGCAGGGCAGTGAGGATATTATGCACATATTCATCGCCTTCTAGCCCACGAAAAACAAGGCTAAACAAAGCCGCGCCAATGAGAATAACAAAAACCATAGAAGTGATACGGGTGGTAGAGAGCATGACATCTTGCAAAACGCCCTCGCGGTAACTGCGTTTTATGCCTTGCCCCATGCCCAGCACAATCAACCCGCACATAACAAAGCCCATGCCAATGGCGATTTGGTCGGCGAGCGTGTGGTCAGAGCGGCCAAGCTGTAGGTCAAAATTATTTACTAATATGATAAGGCCAAGTAGGCTAATGACGGCCAGCCGCACCCGTTTTGAATTTTTGCCCAACCTATCACCCGCCAGCAAAATCGTTCCCGCCGCGCCGACACCTGCGGCTTCGGTCGGGGTGGCAATGCCCGTGAGGATAGAGCCGAGAACGGCAACAATCAGCGCAATGGGCGCCATAAGAGCCGATAAAACTTGCCGCAATGTCACTGGCTCAAGGTCTTTCAAAGCGGGCGCGGCATCGGGTTTCACAATCGCCCAGCCAATTTGGTAAATAATGTAAATGAAAACCAGCAATAGGCCGGGGATAAGGGCGCCAGCAAATAATTCACCAATGGAAATTGTGTCGGGCGAAAAAATACCTGTTTCTAATTGTGCCTTTTGATAGGCATTAGACATAACATCGCCAAGCAGAATAAGCACAATAGAGGGCGGTATAATTTGCCCCAGCGTACCCGCCGCGCAAATAGAGCCGGCAGCTAAGGCTGGATTATAGCCGCGCTTCATCATGCAGGGCAGGGACATTAAACCCATTGTGACAACGGTCGCCCCAACAATACCCGTTGACGCAGCGAGCAAAGCCCCGACAATGATAATGGAAATACCCAAACCGCCGCGCATCGCACCGAACAGCCGCCCCATATTTTCCAGCAAATCCTCAGCAATGCGCGAGCGTTCCAGCATGGTTCCCATAAAAATAAAAAGGGGAACGGCAATTAAAACCTCATTGGTCATGGTGCCAAAAATGCGCTGGGGCAAAGCAAGCAGAAAGGCATAGTCAAAAACGCCAAATGCCATGCCGCCAAAGGCAAAAAGCATGGCCACGCCGCCCAAGACGAAAGCCACTGGAAAGCCAGAAAGCAAAAACACCACCGCGGCGGCAAACATGCTCAAAGCCATGATTTCCATTAGCTCATTTCCTTTAAGTTATTAACGGCTTTGATAATTTGCGACACGCCTTGAGCCACGAGTAAGCCTGCCATAAGCGGAATAATGGTTTTGAGTAAATAAACTGCTTGTAGTCCGCCTGTTTCATAAGAGCCTTCACGCACACTCCATGAAATAGACACATAATTCCATGAAGTGTAGATAATCAGCAGGCCAAAAGGAATTAAAAATATCGTATGACCGATAATGTTGGTCCACGCTTTTTTTCTCGCATCAAGCCCACGATAGAAAATGTCTACCCGCACATGTTCATCGGCCAGCAAAGTACCACCCGCCGCGACCATAAACAAAATGCCGTGCATATATAAAATGCTTTCTTGTAACTGCACTGAACCTGTGCCGAACACATAGCGCATCACAACCACAAAAAGTTGCAACAAAACCATGCCCAAAGCCAGCCAAGAGCATGATTGAGTTACAAGCGTGTTAAGCTCATCAATTTGTGATGATAATTTTAGCAATTTTTTCATAAAGTGATTAGCCTTTACGCTTTTGCACCTATCCGCGATGCTTCAAATAGCCCACTTCGGACAGCTGCGCCCATTCGCGGTAATTATCCATCGCCGCCATGGCACTTGCATGAACACGTCCAGCCAGTTCGCTTTTTTGTGAAATTTCGCGCATGATTTCTGCTGCCGTTTCTCTTAATCCTGCCATGACTTCATCAGAGAAACTTCTGGCAACAACGCCATATTTGGTTTTAAGCGTTTGCAAAGCTCGCGCATTATTATAATAGAATTGTGCATTGGTGCTACGCGCCTCAGCTTGACAGGCATTTTTGATAATTTCCTGATGGGCGGCGGGCAAGCTATTCCACACGTCTAAATTAATGCCTGTCGCCACAGCGGCATTGGGTTCTTGAAAACCGGGCGTGTAAAAATATTTACCAATTTGGTGAAAACCAAAGGCCATGTCATTCCATGGGCCGACCCATTCAGACGCATCAATCGCCCCCGATTGCATGGCGGCATAAATTTCTCCGCCGGGCAGAACCACCGGAATACCACCACGTCGCCGAATAACTTCCGCGCCAAGCCCAGGGATACGCATTTTCAACCCCTTGAAATCGTCCAATGTGTCAATCGGGCGGTTAAACCAGCCGCCGCTTTGTGTGCCTGTATCGGCACTAACGAAGGAAATGACATTAAATTTTGCCGACAGCTCATGCCATAATTGCTGGCCACCACCAAATTCAATCCAGCCTGCCCATTCAACAGGGGTCATGCCAAATGGCCAAGTGGTGAAAAAAGCAAAAACCGGATCTTTGCCCTGCCAATAATATTCAGCACTATTGTACATATCCGCCGTGCCAGTTGAAACGGCATCAAAGGCTTCTAATGCGCCGACCAGTTCACCCGCCGCATAAATTTTTATTTTCAGTTCACCATCGGTCATCAATTCAACGCGTTTGGCGATTTTTTCTACAGAAACGCCCAGCCCGGGGAAATTTTTCGGCCAGCTTGTCACCTGCCGCAATGTGCGTTTGCCCTTTGCATAGGCAGGGGCAGAGAGGCCTAATGTGGTTGCCGCCGCGCCACCCGCCGCCGTAGCCATAATTTTTCTTCGGTTGATTTTCTTGGTCATTGTCTTTTCCTTCATTTCCCTCTTGGTTGAAGTCAAAAGGCCACCCAGCCTTCATCGGTTAGTTTTTCTATTGGCTTAAAACGCTTTTTATACATCATTTTGCGGCAACCTTCTATCCAGTATCCCAAATAAAGATAGTTCAGCCCCGCTTTTCGGGTGCGGGTAATTTGGTCCAATATCATAAAACTGCCCAAACTCCGTGTTTTTTCGTCAGGGTCAAAAAAGGAATAAACCATAGACAGCCCATCGGACAGCCTGTCAATCAAAGCCACGCCCAATAGCCTTTTATCGGGCGCAATATATTCAATCAGATGCGTATCTACCACTGTGTCTTCCACCATGGCCATATAATCATCGGCAGTCATTTCATTCATGCCACCATTTTCATGCCTTCGGTCAAGATATTTCTTCAGCAAAGCATATTGGGTTTTATCCGTGCGCGGGGGCAAATGCACGGCTTTGACATCTTGATTGCGTTTAATGATGCGCTTAAATGAATCGTTCGCCACAAAATCTTGTGCATTAACCCGCACAGATATACATGCCGAGCAGGCTTCGCAATTTGGCTTATAGGCGATATTTTGACTGCGCCGAAAGCCGCCATGGGTTAGCGAATTATTAAGTGGAATGGCAAAGGGATAGGTTAAATGCGTAAAAACCTTACGCTCAATGCGGCCTTTAAGATAGGGGCAGGGCGCAGGCGGAGTGATATAAAATTGCGGCAGATTTTTATTGGTTAAATCATTCATTACATTTGGTCTTTTTGCCTTAGCTGAAATTAAAATACCATGGTGCGAGTATAGTATAGGATATCCACAGCAAGATGATAAGGGGCAGTCCCGCACGGAGGAAATCCCTAAATTGATAATTGCCTGGCGACATAACCAGCAAATTGGTCTGATAGGCAATGGGCGTGGCAAAAGAGCAATTGGCCGCAAAAATCACGGCAAAAACAAAGGGTTCTGCCGCCACGCCCAGACGGCCTGAAAGCTCCAGCGCAATGGGGGCAAAGAGTACGGCGGTGGCATTATTGCTTAAAATATTGGTGGTCACGGCGCAAAGCAGGAAAAAAGCCGACAAAACCGCCCAAGCGGGGGCGGCTTCAAAGAGGGTTAAAAACTGCATAACAAAATAGCTCGCCCCGCCTGTTTGGGTCAAAGCCGTAGCCATGCCCAGCGCGGCGGCAATGGTGAGAACAATTCGCCCATCTATGCTCCGCACGGCTTGGCGGATATTGAGCGCACCGGATAGAATCATCGCCGCTGCCCCCGCCGTGGCGGCAGTGACAATTGGCACAATGTTAAAGGCCGCGGCCAGCACGGTTAAAATAAAAATCACCCGCGCCTTATTGGCATGGGTGAAATCGGGCAAATTAGCCGCCGACCATTCCAGCAATAAAACATTGCGATTAGAACGCAAAGCCTGAACCTGTTGCGATGTGCCAAGCACGAGCAACACATCGCCCGCTTCTAATCTTATATCACGCAAATTTTGTCGCAACATACGGCTGCGCCTTTGCACGCCTAAAACCTGACAGCCCGTTTCAAAATGAAAACCCGTTTGATAAATCGTCCGCGCCTGCATACGCGAACCGGGCGCGATAACCACTTCGGCTAGAGTGGGCGTCGCCGCCTCGCCTGATATATCAGCACTTTGCGGGGCAGAGCGTGCAAAGCTGGCTAATGGGTGGTCAGCATTAGAAAGCGCGTCGGTTAATTGCCGCCTTGTCGCCGCCATGACCAATGTGTCGCCCATTTGCAAAGTGAGATTTTCAAAAGGCGGCAAGAAGGTTTCGCCACTGCGCTCAACCATGCGTAAAGTCATACCCGTTAATTCAGTAAAAAAACCTGCCACAGGTTGCGCACCAACAAGGCTGTCATCGCTCCGCAAGCGCACTTCAACAATATATTGCTTGCCCGATTGGTCGGTTTTGTCATCATCTTCGGCTTTTTCAATGCCGCGCAATAATAAGGGCATAATAAATAAAACATAAACCGCACCAATCGCGGCCAGCATCATGCCCGGAATGGTAAAATCAAAAAAGCCAATTTCGCCCATTGAATTATTAGAGTCGGCGGCAACCGAACCCGCCAATAGCAGATTGGTGGATGAGCCGATAAGTGTCGTCATGCCGCCCAAAATACAAATAAAGCTCAGCGACATCATCACCCGTGGCGGTGCCAGCCCAACCTTTCCCGCCACAGCAGCCAGAATGGGGATACACATTAAAACAACTGGCGTATTATTCAAAAAAGCACTGGCCAGCATTGCCATGAGCATAATCAGGCTTAATGCCAAGCGCGGCGATTTGCCTGCTAAATTCGCAAAACGTTCCGTCGCCCCTTCAATCGCACCAGAGCGAAACAATCCTTGCCCCATCACCAGCAAAGCAATAACAGCAATGAGCGCGGGATTGCCAAAGCCCGCCAGAATATCAGTGGGGGAAATATCAGGTGCGTTGGGGGCGTCTATGAGCTGGGGAATGTGGAAAATCAACAGCAAAGCCACCAAAATAGCCAGTGAGGTGATTTCCAAGGGCAGCTTTTCCAAGGCGTAAGACACCATGGCAGCAATAATGACCCCGAAAGTCAGCCACATATAAATATCGTTCCCCTGTATGGAAGAAATAAGTGCCAAATCCATGAAAAATGCCCCTTTTGCCCGTTAATATGCTTGTTTGTACGGGTTTTGCCAAGCCCCATATGCACCCCCATTGGCAAAAAGCGGTGGGTAAAGATATGAGGGCAGTGCAGGATAAAGCGTATTGCCGCAAAAGCCAAATATATGTGCCTTTGGCGGCACAAAGCGCGGCGGTGTTAAATTATCGCTTGGCCGCTTTTCAAACGACCCGCACTTGGTGGGGCGGCGTGGATGGGGTGTGATAAAAAAACCTAAAAGCAAAAATTGAAATTAAAAGCAAATAATTTGTTGAACTCAATTTGTTGAAAAAAACGCTCTTCTCAAAATTTCGTTTTCATGTGCAAAGTTACGCTTGATTGTTAATTTTTGCGTATAAAGGTTTTTGTTGTGTTTGTTCGCGTTATTTTTACTTTTTCACATTATCTTTTTTTCAATTTAGAAAATTACTGTAGCGTTACAAAACGTGTCATACGGCAATTTGGCGGGTTGCAATTATTGCGCCTATCTATGCCATGCGTGCTGGTTGCACTGGCCGCTTGTGGCGGCGGCGGAGGTGGGACATCAACAAGTGGTGGCTCCTTGCCGCCTGCACCGCCGCCCGTATCACGCACGCCCGCACCTTCTTCCGAAACAGTAGCGCGCTCTGTTTATCCAACCCGTCCAGAAAGCTATTACCTTCAACAATCAGAATATCAGGGGCAAATAGGTTTGTCTATTGTCCGCGCCGCTAAGGCCTATTCACGCGGGCTGACGGGGACAGGAGTACGGCTGGGCTTCACCGATACGGGGCTGGATAGTAATCATGTGGAATTCCGCGATAAAAATATTCTGCTCAATGACCGCACTGGCTATGGCAGTGTCACCCCAACAGCGCAACAGCTTGCCCATGGCACAGCAGTGGCCAGTGTCGCTACGGCGCATTTTGGCAATGGTGTAGGTATGCACGGCGTGGCCTTTAATTCTGACTTAGCAATGTTTTCTCTACGCTTGAATAGTAATAACACGCTGGAAATTTCCGACCGCATTTTTAATGGCGGTTTGCAAAAACTCAATCAAGTGTCTAGCGATATTATGAATCATAGTTGGGGGCTAAGCGTGTTGTATAACCCCAATTATTATGGTTCGCAAAAGCGAATGCTTGATATTGAATATAGCCAAAGCGTACGTACTATGGCGGCGGGCAATGCGCTACATGTTTGGTCGGCGGGCAATGAAGGCGGCTCGCAAGTTTCAGCCACAGCAGCTTTGCCTTTATATTTTCCCGAATTGCGCGATAAAAGCGTTGTTGTGGTCGCCGTGGATAGTAATGGGCTGATTGGCCATGACAGCAATCACTGCGGCAGTGCAAAGGCGTTTTGTTTGGCCGCACCTGGGGGCTACAATCGGGGCGCGGCTTTGGTGCGCGGGGCTTATCCAGGCGGCGGCTATCAAAGCGTGGTTGGCACGTCTTTTGCCGCTCCGCATGTCGCCGGCGTTCTGGCTTTAATGAAAGAATTATTTGGCGACCAGCTATCCAATCAAGAATATATTAATCGCTTGCTCGTCACGGCGGATAATACAGGTGTCTATGCCGATAGTGATACATATGGGCATGGGCTGGTTAATGCCGATGCGGCCACTAATCCAGTTGGCCCGACT
The DNA here is from genome assembly GCA_965219965.1 of Parvibaculaceae bacterium. Lineage (GTDB taxonomy): Bacteria > Pseudomonadota > Alphaproteobacteria > RS24 > RS24. The sequence continues at coordinate 657,042 of OZ244796.1, read as the reverse complement.
GCTGTTGTTATGTCCAGAACACGCATTCCAGTTGATGAATCTGGTTTTAATTTAGATGTTCTGGGTCATGTGGTGGATGATTATATAGAGCAAAGAGAAATTGTTGTTCACGATAGTTTAGACGCGCCTTTTTCTGTGCCGCTAAAAACTTTTAGCTTGTCAGAGCGCAAAACACATAAATCAGATGAAGCGCAAGTTCTTTCGTCTGGTGTGATTCACAAACAAGCCCCAACCAGCAAGCACGGCTTTGCCATGGGCGATGCTATGCTGAATGTATCAACTTTTGCTTATCAACCCGCTTATCAATTTGCCGCGCTCACGCCTGTGCGGGCTACAGGGCAACCCGCGCATACGGCTATGACCGCACCTTATTTATCACTCATGCCGCCTGTGCTTGGGGGGCAGGTGCAAAAGGATAATTTCAAATTTGCAGGTTTTTGGGGGCATCGCGCCGAACAGCAAAAAAACGGGTTAGATGCGGCGGAGCTTAATAATATTTTTGGCTTTACGGGTAGCTGGGGCGCGGATTTTGGCCGCTTACGGCTCAGCACGCAAACGGGTCTGGTGATGGAAGAAAAGGCGATTTTTGGCGCATACGGGCAGGGGGCTTTTGCTTTAGATGGGCTGGGTGAAAGCCTTTATGTTGGTTTGGGCGGTGAAATGGCTTGGGGCAATGGCTGGACATCGGGCTTTGGCATTTATGTAGGTCAATCAGAAGTAGAAGGCAAATCGGACGGACTGGTGGATTCTATTTCCGCCGTGCAAAGTGTGGCCTATGAAACAGTTTTGTGGAAACAATTTGAAAACTGGCAGTTTTATTCACGCTTAAAACGCCCCTTGCGGATGCAAAGTGGCGCATTGCGCTTGCGCTTGCCCGTGGCACGCATAGCAGGCGGCGGGGTTATGATAGAAGAAGAAAGCTTATCGCTTATCCCTGACGGGCAGGAAACGCAGCTGGCTCTTGGCGGACATATTTATTACGGGCAATCTATATGGGGGTTTGATATAGAATTTCGGCATCAGCCTGAACATAACAAACATGCCGATGATTTGCTCAGCATTGGTGGGAACTGGCGGTGGCGATTTTAATTAGCCATTCAAAAGACGGGCGGCATGCAGCGCGTAATAGGTCAGCATGCCGTCCGCGCCAGACCGTTTAATGCTGGTTAGGCTTTCCATAATGGTTTCGGGAGGCAAATGACCCGCTTCAATGGCGGTTTGTAACATGGCATATTCCCCCGATACTTGATAAGCAAAAACTGGCACGGAAAAATTATCTTTCACAGAGCGGACAATATCCAAATAGGGCAAAGCGGGTTTGATCATCACCATATCTGCGCCTTCGCTTATATCCATAGCCGTTTCACGTAAGGCTTCTTCGGCATTGGCGCAATCCATCTGATAGCTGCGTTTGTCGCCTTTTAATTTGGCATCTGAGCCGACCGCTTCGCGGAAAGGATTGTAAAAAGCAGACGCGTATTTAGCCGCATAGGCCATGAGGAGTGTATTGGTATGGCCTGCTTTTTCCAGCGCGGTGCGAATAGCCCCAATGCGGCCATCCATCATATCGGAAGGGGCGATAATATCGCATCCAGCAGCGGCTTGATTGAGGCTTTGCTTCACCAGCACTTCAATGGTTTCGTCATTGGCGATTTCATCGCCACGCAATACCCCGTCATGGCCATGCGAGGTATAAGGGTCAAGCGCGACATCGGTTAAAATACCTATATCTGGCACAGCCTCTTTAATGGCTTTAGTTGCCCGACAAATCAAATTATCGGGATTAAGTGCCTCCGTGCCATCATCGTCACGCTTATTAGGCGGGGTATTGGGAAATAAAGCCAGACAGGGGATTCCTTCTGCGGCGGCTTCCTTAGCGGCGTTAATGGCTAAATCAATGCTCAGCCTTTCCACACCCGCCATGGTGGTAATGGGCTGGCGTTTATTTTTGCCCTCAATAATGAATAAAGGCCATATAAAATCCGCCGCGCTTAAACGGGTTTGGCGAAACAGGCGGCGTGACCATGCTGTTTGGCGCAAACGGCGCAGGCGCGTGGCGGGGAAACTTTGCTCAAAACGCTTCATAGGGCTTCTTTACAGCCTCAGCCCGCTTATTTCAATAAGGCAAATAAGTGCCTTCAGGCGGCAAAATTATCTGTTCTATTATTTCCATGCCCTACCATATATGGTAGATAATCCTGACCCGTCTGTTAAAAGGCGCATATAAGTTGAGAAAGGTTTGTCTATGTCTGCCCCTGATTCAACCGCTACAAATGCGGAAATAGAGGATTTTTTCCATCAATCACTGGCCAGCCGCGATGCGGATGTTGCGTCGGCGATTGCCGAAGAACGTGTGCGGCAACAGAATCAAATTGAACTGATTGCGTCTGAAAATATCGTTTCTCAAGCCGTGTTGGAAGCGCAAGGCTCAGTGCTGACCAATAAATATGCTGAAGGCTATCCGGGTCGGCGTTATTATGGCGGCTGTGAATTTGTGGACAAAGCCGAAATGCTGGCTTTGGAACGGGTTAAAAAACTTTACCATTGCGCCTATGCCAATGTGCAGCCCAATTCTGGCTCGCAAGCCAATCAAGCCGTGATGCAGGCTCTGCTACAACCTAATGATACGATTTTAGGCATGTCGCTTGATGCGGGTGGGCATTTAACCCATGGGGCGGCACCCAACCAATCGGGCAAATGGTTTAATGCGGTGCAATATGGTGTGCGCCGTGATGACCATTTAATTGATTTTGACGAAGTAGAAAAATTAGCCGCACAGCATAAACCGAAATTAATTATTGCGGGTGCGTCTGCCTATTCGCGGGTGATTGATTTTGCCCGCTTCCGTGAAATTGCCGATAAGCATGGGGCTTATTTAATGGTAGATATGGCGCATATTGCTGGCTTGGTCGCAACAGGCGCACATCCGAGTCCGCTTCCTCATGCGCATGTCGTGACCAGCACCACGCATAAAACTTTGCGCGGCCCACGCGGCGGGTTGATTTTATCCGATGATGAAGCATTAGGCAAAAAACTTAACTCTGCCATTTTCCCTGGCATTCAGGGCGGCCCTTTAATGCATGTCATTGCCGCCAAAGCTGTGGCCTTTGGTGAAGCACTGCAACCAGCTTATAAAACCTATATTAAAGCCGTGGTGGAAAATGCCCGCGCTTTGGCCGAAACACTTAAAAGCCATGGCTTTGATATTGTTTCTGGCGGCACGGATAATCATCTGGTGTTGGTTGATTTGCGCCCGAAAAAACTTACAGGCCAACTGGCCGAAGTGGTTTTGGAACGCGCCCATATGACTTGCAATAAAAATGGCGTGCCATTTGATCCCGAAAAGCCCATGGTAACATCTGGTGTTCGGCTTGGTACACCTGCGGCGACATCACGCGGCTTTGGCGTGGCCGAGTTTCAAAAAATTGGGCATTTAATGGCCGAAGTGCTGGACGCGCTGGCAGAAAAGGGGGGCGAAGAAGCCCCTGAAGCCGAAGCTACCGCACGGGCAGGCGTGGCCGAGCTGTGCCAGCGTTTTCCCATTTATCCAGAGGGGAGATAATTATGCGTTGCCCCTATTGCAGTAATGATGACACGCAAGTCAAGGATAGCCGCCCGACAGAAGACAGCACAGTTATCCGGCGACGGCGGCATTGCACAGATTGCGGCGGGCGGTTCACAACATTTGAACGTATTCAGTTGCGCGAACTCACCATTGTAAAAAATTCTGGCCGAAAAGTACCATTTGAACGCGATAAACTCATGCGCTCGGTGCAAATTGCTTTGCGTAAGCGTCCAGTGGAGCAAGATAGGGTGGAGCGCATGGTTAGCGGCATTGTTCGGCGCATGGAAAATTTAGGCGAAAGCGAAATACCCGCCAAAATGCTCGGCGAAATGGTGATGGAAGGGCTGTTCGCGCTAGACCAAGTGGCCTATGTGCGCTTTGCGTCTGTTTATCGTGATTTCCGTGAGGCAAAAGATTTTGAAAATTTCCTCGGCGAAATGCCAGACTCTTCCGAAACGGATGGGCAATGACAGCTTTGGCGCGGCATATTATCTGCGCGGAAAATACGATGTCAGAACACGATGAAAATTATATGCGCCATGCTTTGGTGTTGGCTCGCCGCGCTTTGGGGCAGACCGCGCCTAATCCAGCAGTGGGCTGTGTGATTATCCGTGACGGGGTGGTTATTGGCTGTGGGCATACGGCAGATGGCGGCCGACCCCATGCGGAAACACAAGCCTTAGCGCAAGCGGGTTCTGCCGCACAAGAGGCGACGGCTTATGTGACGCTTGAGCCATGCGCCCATCACGGTCAAACATCGCCTTGCACAGACGCGTTTATTAAGGCGGGCATAAAGCGCGTGGTGGTGGCCATGACCGACCCTGATGAAAATGTTAACGGGCGGGGCATCGCGCAATTGCGGGCGGCGGGCATTGAGGTGACAGAAAATCTATTGGCACAAGAAGCGGCGCATTTGAATTGCGGCTTTGTTTTGCACCGCACGCAAAACCGTCCCATGGTAACGCTTAAAATTGCCACTTGCGCTAATGGCATGATGCGCACGGCAAATGAAAACCCAACACAAATTACCGCCCAAGCGGCGCAAAGACGGGTGCATCTTATCCGCGCTGAGCATGATGCTATATTAGTCGGACGCGGCACATTTGAAATAGACGCACCAGCTTTGACATGCCGTCTGCCAGGCATGGAAAATTATTCACCACGCCGTTTTGTTGCCGCCCGTTCTCGGCTGACGGCTGAAGAGGTTAAGGCTAAAGATTTTACGCTTTTGTCACAGCCTAGCCCGTCTGAAATGTTACATGCGCTGGCCGCGCAAGGTGTGACAAGGTTGATGCTAGAGGGCGGGGCGACTCTTGCCCGCGCCTTTTTGGCCGAAGATTTGGTAGATGAAATTGCATGGTTTCGCGCTCCGCATAAATTGCCCATAATAGAGCAAAGCGACTTGCATTTTATGGGGCTTGAAAATTTGCTGCAAAACGCCAAATTCCAGCTTACGGGGCAAGAGGATTGGTCGCCAGATGCTTTATATTTGTTCAGGCGACAAAATTCTGGAGAATAGGGACATGTTCACAGGCATTATCACCGATATTGGCACAGTCATTGAGGTGACAAAACAGGGCGACACAAAATTCAAAATCGCCACCAACTATGCGGTGGACGATATGGATATTGGCGCGTCTATTGCCCATGCGGGTATTTGCTTAACCCTTATTGATAAAGGCACAGGCGTGCAGGGAAATTGGTTTGCCGTGCAAGCGTCTCATGAAACGCTGAGTGTTACCACGGCAGGCGGCTGGGTAGTTGGCACAAAACTTAATTTAGAACAATCACTCAAACTTGGCGATGCGCTAGACGGGCATATGGTTGGAGGCCATGTAGATGGCGTGGCGAAAATTATGGATATTACGCCCGAAGGCGATAGCCATTCTATGCGCTTTGAAGCACCGACGGATTTGATTAAATTCATCGCGCCCAAAGGGGCGATTACATTAGATGGCACATCGCTGACTGTTAATCAGGTGCAGGGACGGGAATTTACGGTTAATATAATCCCGCATAGTTGGAAAGTCACAACATGGGCGCAGGCACAAATTGGCCAGCACGTGAATTTGGAAATTGACCTTTTGGCACGCTATGTGTTGCACCAAATGGAAAGGGCGGCGGAGGATTCCCGCAATGGATAATTTCAAACAACATATCGCACCGATTGAAGAGGTAATTGAAGATGTCCGCAATGGCAAAATGATTGTTTTGGTGGATGCCGAAGACCGCGAAAATGAAGGTGATTTAATTATTCCCGCACAAATGGCCACGCCTGAAGCGGTGAATTTTATGGCCAAGCATGGGCGCGGACTGATTTGTTTGGCCATGACCGAAGTGCGTGCCAATGCGCTTAAACTTGAGCTTATGTCCAGCAAAAATCGTTCGCGCCATCAAACCGCTTTTACGGTTTCTATTGAAGCGCGTGAGGGCGTGACCACTGGCATTTCCGCCCATGACCGTGCGCATACGATTTCTGTCGCCATTGACCCGACCAAAAATGCTGGCGATATTGTCTCGCCTGGCCATGTTTTCCCGCTTGTGGCGCGTAATGGCGGCACATTAGTGCGAGCCGGTCATACCGAAGCGGCAGTTGATTTGGCACGCCTTGCTGGGCTGTATCCGGCGGGTGTGATTTGTGAAATTATGAATGATGATGGCACAATGGCACGTCTGCCTGACCTTGTGCGTTTTGCCCAAAAACATAAATTGAAACTTGGCACCATTGCTGATTTGATTGCCTATCGCCGCCGCAATGATACTTTGGTGGAACGTATCCATGAAACGGATATGGAATTAACCGATGTCGGCATGTTCAAAATGATAGTGTTCCGTAACACGGTGGAAAATGAAGAGCATATTGCTTTTGTCAAAGGGGATATTTCTGGCGACAATCCTGTGCTTGTGCGTATGCATGCAGAAAATATTTTGGTTGACCTCTTCGCCACCGCTTCGCCCAAAGTGCAAACGCTGAAAAAATCTTTGCAAAAAATCGCTGAAGAGGGGCGCGGCGTGCTTGTTCTTATCCGCAATACGTCGCCCACACCTTTTACCGATTTCATGCAACCAAGCGACCCGACCGAAAAGCCCACTCGTTTGCGTGAATATGGCGTGGGCGCACAAATTATCGCCAATTTGGGATTGCATAAAATTGAGCTTTTATCCGACACACCAAGAACCATTGTTGCGTTGAAAGGATATGATATAGAAGTGACAGGCCAACGCCCGATTTTTGGAGCGCAAAAAAACAGCAAAGGTCAAAGAAAATGACGGTCGTAAGAAAAATTTTAATTGTCACCGCGCCTTTTTATGAGGAATTAACCAAGTCATTGCTGGAAGGGGCAGAAGAAACCATCAAACAAGATGGTAGCTATCAATGTGATATTATTGAAGTACCGGGCGTGCTGGAAATTCCCACCGCTATTTATCACGCCGCCCAAAGTGATAGAGATTATGTCGGCTATATTGCTTTGGGTGTGGTGATACGCGGCGAAACAGCCCATTATGAAATTGTTTGCCGCGAAAGTGCGCGTGGGTTGATGGATTTAGGCACACGGCAAGGGCTGGCCATTGGCAATGGCATTCAAACGGTAGATAATGAAGCTCAAGCATGGGCGCGGTGCAAAAAAGATGAAAAAAATAAAGGTGGCCATGCGGCTAAAGCCTGTTTGGCTCTAATAGGCATAAGCGATAATTTTTCCAGAGGCAAAAAATGACTCGTCCGACGGAAAATTATGATACACGCTCGGCGGCGCGTATATTGGCTGTCCAAGCTCTTTATCAAATGGATATTGCCAAAACTTCCCTAGAAGACACGATAGGTGAATTTGTTGCCCATCGGCTTGACCGCCCTATGGGTGAGCGTGATGAAATTAATTTGCCGCAAGCTGATGCAGCGTATTTTGAAACCATATTGCGCGGCGTTATTGCTGAGCAGAGCCTGATTGATAAGCATGTGAGCGATATGTTGCGCGATGATTGGAAATTATCGCGCCTTGATAGCACTTTGCGTGCTTTGTTGCGCGCTGGAGCGTATGAAATGCTGTGCTGTTCAGATGTGCCGCCCAAGGCAATTGTGTCTGAATATACAGATATGGCCCATGCGTTTTTTGATGGGCCAGAAGCGGGCATGGCCAATGCTTTGCTAGACCAGCTGGCGACAGAAAAGGCGCAAGAGCAACGTCCATGAAAGAATTTGACTGGATTGCAAAATATTTCGCACCCTTAGCAAAAAATCCATCAGCTTTTTCCCTGCTTGATGATGTTGCGCGGCTTGATCCACCGCCCGATGGCCAAGACCTTATCATTACCAGTGATATGATTGTTGAAGGGGTGCATTATTTGCCCGATACGCCGCCCGATGATATTGCTTGCAAACTTTGTGCAGTGAATTTATCCGATTTAGCCGCAAAGGGGGCGATTCCAACGAATGGATTGTTAAATTTCGCTCCATTTGAAAATTGCTCTGAAGAATGGGTTGCAAAATTCGCCTATGGGTTAAAAGAAATGATGGAGATTTACGATTTTAATTTGCTGGGCGGTGATACGGTCGCCATGCCGCAAGGAGCGTGTTTTTCTCTTACGCTTATCGGGCGCGTGCCGAACGGACAAATTCCTTTACGCGCCCATGCCAAAATAAATGATGATGTTTATGTTTCGGGGCAAATTGGCAGTGGCGCGTGCGGGCTGGCCGACGCTAAAGCGGGACGCGAAACCATATATGCAACCCATTATCGCCGTCCTGTGCCACGCCTTGCGCTGGGGCAGAAGCTCCAACCGCTTTGCCATGCCGCCAGTGATGTGTCGGATGGGCTATTGGCCGATTTAACCCATATTTGCACAGCATCTGGTTGTGGCATGGAAATTCAGCTGGTCGCTATTCCTTTAGCCGACCCCGCGCCCGATAGGAGTGATATGCAGCTTGTTGGTGGTGACGATTATGAGCTTATTTGGACCGCCAACCCTGCCGACCGCGCTCAAATCGCTCAAATCGCCGCTAGCCTTGATGTTGCCGTCACCCGCATTGGTCAAGTGGTGCAGGGCGATGCCGTTCGGTTGGTCACGGCAGATGGCCAAACCCATACGCCCATTTTTCAAGGCTGGCAGCATTTTTGAAAAATTGACGTTTAAGCGCATCTGCCTGTTGCCTTTTGAGGCCATTTTTGGCATTTTCGCCCCTGTCATATGAAGGGGCGGGGTCACATATACCCAATCCCATAAATCAATAATGAAGGATATAAAAAATGAGTACAGCTATGATGCTTATTATCGGTGCAGGCGTGTTGGCCATTCTTTACGGCATATGGGCCATTCGCAGTATTCTTGCCGCCAGTGCAGGCAATGAACGGATGCAGGAAATTGCATCAGCCATTCAATCGGGCGCGAGTGCCTATCTTAATCGGCAATATCGCACCATTGCATTTGTCGGCGTGGTGATTGCCGCGCTGGTTGCTTATCTGCTCGGTATTAAAGTTTCGGTTGGATTCATTATCGGCGCAACGCTTTCTGGTCTGGCAGGTTATGTCGGCATGTTGGTTTCTGTTCGCGCTAATGTCCGCACAACCCAAGCGGCCAGTGAAAGCCTTGCGGGCGGATTAGCGGTTGCTTTTCGTTCTGGTGCGGTAACGGGCATGTTGGTTGCGGGATTAGCTTTGCTTTCTGTGGCTGTTTATTTTTATATTCTGACTGGTCCGCTTGGACTGGCTGCTTCATCGCGCCAAGTGATTGACGCATTAGTTGCGCTCGGCTTTGGTGCGTCGCTGATTTCTATTTTTGCCCGTCTCGGCGGTGGGATTTTCACCAAAGGCGCAGATGTAGGCGGTGACTTGGTCGGCAAGGTTGAAGCAGGTATTCCCGAAGATGACCCACGCAATCCAGCAACCATTGCCGATAATGTCGGCGATAATGTCGGCGATTGTGCTGGCATGGCGGCGGATTTGTTTGAAACCTATGCTGTGACCATTGTGGCCACTATGGTGCTGGCCGCGATTTTCTTCCAAGGCGCACCAGATTTGATGCTTTACCCGCTTACCATTGGCGCAAGTTGTATTGTGACTTCTATTATTGGCACTTTCTTTGTCCGCTTAGGTGCCAATAATTCTATTATGGGCGCGCTTTATAAGGGCTTTATCGCTTCAGCTGTGCTGTCTTTGGGGGCTTTATATTTCGTCACAGATGGGGTTATTGGGCTGGATGTTATTCGCACAGTGGGCAGTGATTTGTCCTTTTCTGGTTTTGATTTATATATTTGCGGCGTGTTGGGGCTGGTGATTACGGGTCTGATTATTTGGATTACCGAATATTATACGGGCGTGAATTATCGTCCCGTTAAATCGGTCGCCGCATCTTCCGAAACAGGTCACGGCACAAATGTTATTCAAGGGCTGGCCGTTTCCATGGAAGCAACAGCCTTGCCGGCACTCGTCATTGTTGGCGGCATATTGGCGACCTATAATCTTGCGGGCTTGTTTGGCATTGCCATTGCCGTTTCCACCATGCTGTCTTTGGCGGGCATGGTTGTGGCATTAGACGCATTTGGGCCAGTTACAGATAATGCGGGCGGTATTGCCGAAATGGCGGAACTGCCCGAAGATGTACGCAACACTACGGACGCGCTAGATGCGGTCGGCAATACGACCAAAGCTGTCACTAAAGGCTATGCGATTGGTTCGGCAGGTTTGGGGGCATTGGTTCTATTTGCCGCCTATACGGAAGACCTAAATTATTTCGCCGCCAATGCCGATACATATAGCTATTTTGCAGGTGTAAGCGTTGATTTCTCATTATCTAATCCTTATGTCGTGGCTGGTCTGTTTATTGGCGGGCTATTGCCATATTTATTTGGTGCAATGGGCATGATGGCCGTTGGCCGTGCGGGCGGGGCGATTGTTGAAGAAGTGCGCCGCCAGTTCAAAGAAAAACCTGGCATTATGAAGGGAACGGAAGAGCCTGATTATAAGGCGGCTGTTGATTTGCTAACACGGGCGGCGATTAAGGAAATGATTGTGCCATCACTTTTGCCTGTTCTTTCGCCCGTGGTTTTATATTTGGTTATTGAACAAATTGCTGACCGCTCGGCGGCTTTCTCGGCTCTGGGGGCAATGCTTTTGGGTGTGATTGTCACTGGCTTGTTTGTCGCGCTATCTATGACCGCAGGCGGTGGGGCATGGGATAATGCCAAGAAATATATTGAAGACGGCCATCATGGCGGCAAAGGCTCCGAAGCCCATAAAGCTGCCGTTACGGGTGATACGGTTGGCGATCCGTATAAGGATACAGCAGGGCCAGCCGTGAACCCGATGATTAAAATTACCAATATTGTTGCTTTGCTTTTATTGGCGATTTTGGCGCATTAATTTTACGGCGTGCCAGAGCCGTCCACGCCTTCGGGTGAACTAAAGCGGCCAATATTGCCAAAGAGTTGGTCTAGCAAAGTTAACTCCTTACCACGGGTAACGGTTTCGGCTTTGACAAAATCAACAATGTTGCCATCTTCTAACCCGTAATGGGCAATGTCTTTGACAATATCATTATCGTCAAAATAAATGGCCACAATGCGCCGTCTTGTTTCTTTGGGGGCTTTGTAAGTATAAGTTTCAAACCGTGAGGCGATATAATAATAAGCACTGCCGTCAACCGTGGCGACACTGCTTGGCGTTCCCATAATGTTACGCACCATTTCCTTATTAGTTGTACCTTTGTTAATTTCTTCTAAAACTTTATCATTAAAAACATAGCCACGATTATGCAAAACTGGCGCACAAGCCGATAGGCTGAAAAGCAAAAGGCAAATGGTGAGGGTTTTTGTTTTTTGTGTTATAGGCCGCATGATTTGGATGTCGTAAATTTTTGAATAGGTTAAAATCATTCGCCATGAAGAGGCAAATTCATGTATATTGATACAGGCTCACCTGTCCTGAATGCAAGCAGATATGAGCGATAAAATGTCTTTAATAAAATCCATACTCATTTGGTTGGGGCTGGCTGATAGACCAGAAAATAAGCGTTTTCTGCCCGTCTATATGGCTATTATGACCCAATCCCGCCAGCCTTTTTTATTTGGCAAAGCCGCCGCCCCCGATACATTTGACGGGCGTTTTGACGTGCTGGTGCTGCACATATATTTGGTTTTGCGCCGCCTCAAGCGTGATGATATGGCTCGCATTGGAGCAGGGCAGGTGATTTTTGACCTATTTTTTCGTGACATGGATAGGGCTTTGCGTGAAATGGGCGTGGGCGATTTAAGCGTGAGCAAGAAAATTAAAAAAATGGTGGAAGCTTTTTATGGGCGCGTAAAGGCTTATGATGATGCGCTGGCACAGGGCGCAAAAGAAGATATGTTACCTCATGCCATTGTTAGAAATTTTTATCCAGACAAAACACCTGCCAAGGTTTTGCCGATTGGCACAGCTTTTGCTAATTACATGCGGGCAATGGATTCTTATTTGTATGCCCGTCCTGTCAGTGAAATTTTGTCACGGGATATTTTTATAGATTTTGAAGAACGGTTGGCATGATGACAAAAAATGAATTTAGCCGCGTGATTGAAATTGACCGTCTACCTGCCAAGGGCATGGCATTAACTGAAACCGCATTGGCAGAAGAATGTGCCGCGCTCACCCGCCGCTATAAAATTGACGCATTAAATTTTTTCCGTTTAACGGCACAGTTAACGCCGTGGCGTAAAAAGGGTGTGCGGATAAAAGCGCATATTGAAGCACAAATGACGCGTCAATGTGTGGTTACGCTTGAGCCTTTTGAACAGGACGTTAAAGAAGATTTTGAATTGCTTATGCTGCCCGAAGAAATGATGGAATCCGTGCGTGACGATGATATGGCCGCGCCTGAAGCTCTGATAGATGGCAAGGTGGATATTGGCGAGCTGGGTGCACAATATCTAGCATTGGCCATCGACCCTTATCCGAAGAAAAGCGATGCGATTTTCAGTCATATTGAAGATGCCACCTCTGATGCTACGCCTGATAGCGCGAAAGAGAAGCAAAGTAGCTCGCCCTTTGCCATTTTAGGGGCGTTAAAAAACAAGAACATATGACATAAAAGCCCGTTTTAGGGTATAAACAGGGCGAGACGATGAGGGGTTCATTTTGGTTAAACATGTCACAATTGCATTGGACGCGATGGGCGGCGATAAGGGGCTGAAAACAGTTCTCGCAGGTGCAACATTGGCACTAAACCACCGACCCGATACGACTTTCCTCATTTTCGGTGATAAGGATAAGCTCGCGCCGATTTTGGCCAAACAGCCGCAATTATCGCAAGTCAGCACCGTGCATCATTGCGATATGGCCATTGCTATGGATGCTAAACCCAGCCAAGCCTTACGGCAGGGACGCAAAACAAGCTCTATGTGGAATGCCATTGATGCGGTTAAAAACGGTCAAGCCGATGCGGTTGTATCGGCGGGCAATACGGGTGCACTCATGGCGATGAGCAAAGTTATTCTCAAAACCTTGCCGGGCATTGAACGCCCCGCCATTGCTTGCTTATGGCCAACCGTGCGCGGTGAGTGCATTGTGCTGGATGTAGGCGCGACGGTCGGCGGGCCAGCGCATCAATATTTGCAATTTGCGATTATGGGTGATGCGTGTGCGCGAATTATTTTCGGCCTGCAGAACCCGCGCATTGCACTGCTCAATATTGGCGAAGAAGATGTAAAAGGCACAGATGCAGTTAAAATTGCCGCCGAGCAATTATCTCATTCACGGTTAAATTTCACAGGTTTTATTGAAGGCAATGGCATTGGTCAAGGCATGGCCGATGTGGTGGTGACAGATGGCTTTACAGGCAATGTTGCGCTGAAAACGGCAGAAGGCACGGCCAATCAAGTGGCTAGCTATTTACGCAGTGTTATGCAAAGCAGCCTATCGGCAAAAATCGGCTATTTATTTGCTCGTGGCGCGTTTGCCGCTTTACGCCACCGTATGAATCCGAACCATATTAATGGCGGCGTGTTTTTGGGGTTAGATGGCATCACTGTTAAAAGCCATGGCGGAGCAGATGAGGCTGGTATTGCGGCGGCGGTTGAGTTGGCTATGGAAGTGGCCACAGCCAAACTGTCCCAACGTGTTGCCGAGGAAATGGAATTGGTCGGCAATGAATTGTTGTCCATTGAAAAAACAGCCGAACAAGCGTAAGAGTCGAGTCACTGGCGTAAATCATTGGTTCAATTAACAATAGAGGCTTAAAATGGCACGGCGTGCTGTCATCACTGCATCGGGCATCTATCTGCCCCCCAATATCGTAACAAATGACGATTTGTCTAAAATGGTGGATACAAGCGATGAGTGGATTCAAACCCGCACGGGCATTAAACAGCGTCACAAAGCCAATGATGATGAGGTTACTTCCGATTTAGCCGTCCATGCTGCTAAACAGGCTTTGGATAATGCCGGATTAGATATTAATCAAATAGATGAAATTATTGTCGCAACCACCACAGCAGACAGGACTTTTCCTGCTACGGCTGTTTATGTTCAAGAGAAGCTCGGCATGACCCGCGGGGCGGCCTATGATGTGCAGGCGGTTTGCTCTGGCTTTATTTTTGGTCTCACACTGGCCAATAGCCAAATTGTGTCGGGCGCATGTGACAATGTCTTGCTGATTGGCGCGGAAACGCTGTTTCGCCTGCTGGATTTAACCGATCGCGACACATGCGTTTTATTTGGCGATGGCGCGGGCGCGGTGGTTTTGCAGGCACAAGACGGCAAGGGCGATATGAGCGATAAAGGTGTTTTGAGCCACCATATTCGCTCCGATGGGCGTATGCATGATTTGCTCTATACAGATGGCGGCCCTTCCTATAACCGTGAAGTCGGCGTTATCCATATGACTGGCAAGGAAGTGTTCAAACACGCTGTTACCAATCTTTCCGACAGTATTTTGGCGGTGCTAGACAAAACGGGGCTGAAAGTTAGCGATATTGACTGGTTTGTGCCGCATCAGGCCAATTTGCGGATTATTTCTGCCGTGGGCAAGCGCATCGGGCTAGATGAAAGCAAGGTGATTGTGACGGTGGCTCAGCACGCCAATACGTCGGCGGCCTCCATTCCGCTGGCTTTCCACATTGCGCGGGAAGATGGGCGCATTAAATCGGGCGATTTAGTCATGTTTGAGGCTATGGGTGCGGGTTTTACGTGGGGTTCAACCCTTGTGCGGATGCCGTAAATAAAACCCTAATTTTCCAAAACTACCCCTAACTTTTTGAAAAAATAGCATTGTTTTCATTGGGGTTTTTGTGCTTAACTGAGGCGGCTAGGAGGCGACGAAATGAGCAAAACCCTTACCCGTGCCGATTTGTGCGAAGCGATTTACCAAAAAGTCGGGCTTTCGCGCACTGAATCGTCGGACATTGTGGAGTCCGTTCTAGATGAGATTTCCACTGCTTTGGTGGGTGGCGATGATGTTAAGCTCACTTCCTTTGGGACATTCTCTGTGCGCCATAAAAAGGCGCGTATTGGCCGCAACCCCAAAACAGGCGAGGAAGTTCCCATCACCCCGCGCCGTGTGCTGAGTTTCCGCGCCAGCGATGTTCTTAAAGAGCGCATCAACAAAAAATAATAATGAATAATGCCCCGCCCCGAAAAATCAGAGGAAGCCTTTAGAACCATTAGCGAGGTCGCCCATCTGCTTGATGTTGAGCCGCATGTTTTGCGTTTTTGGGAAAGCAAGTTTAAGCAAATCCAACCAGTGAAAAAAGTTGGTGGCAGAAGGCTTTACAGGCCAGAAGATGTGCGCCTAATAACTAATATCAAAAAATTACTCCATGAGCAGGGCATGACCATTAAAGGCGTGCAAAAAGTTTTACGTAATCAAGGTGTGCAAGCCGTCCGCACAGGCGATGTATTGGTTAGCCCCATGGCCGATAAAGTAACTGGCGCAAATGTCAATGAGCTAGACGGCGTGGCGGGCGAAGCGGCGCATATCATCAATTTGCGCCAAACATTGCAATCGGTTCAGGAAAAATTGCGTAAGGTGCGCGATTTGCTTCCCTAATATGGGCAGGGCGGGATAGAACTTGCAATTTGAAGTAAAACGCTTACAACAAGCGCACGGTTCGGAGCGTAGCGCAGCCCGGTAGCGCACTTGTCTGGGGGACAAGGGGTCGTGGGTTCAAATCCCGCCGCTCCGACCATTTTTTAGCGGGTAGGAGCATGACCGCACAAACACAGCCTTATTTTTTCTATTTACTCGTCTTGCTGTTCCTTGTGGGCGGGGCGTATATTTTTCACCACTGGCACAATATGAAAAGCACGTTGCAACAAATTTTGCTTTGGGGGCTGATATTCTTCGGCCTTGTGACGGCTTACGGCTTTAAGGACAGCTTTACCAGCCAGCTTTTTCGTGGCGCAGGGCAGGAAGTGGGCGAGAGCCTTATTTTTAATCGCGCCAATGACGGGCATTTTTATGTGCGCCTGACCATGAATGGGCAGAAAATTGTTGTTCTGGTGGATACGGGCGCAACTAATTTGGTTTTAGACCAAAACACGGCGCGCAAAATTGGGCTTGAGCCGGACGGGCTGGCCTATATTCACAAAGCACAAACGGCCAATGGTGTGACCTATGGCGCGAGCGTGCGTATTGACTCAGTTACGCTGGGGTCATTTACCGAATATGATGTGCCGGCTATGGTTAATAAGGGCGACCTGCCCATTCCGCTTTTGGGCATGAACTATCTCAACAAATTCGGCGAATTGCACATTAAACAAAACCGCCTCATTTTGCAGAGGTAGGGGGCCCGAGACAGGGCAGGCATTGCCACCCCCCTAAGCGGCGGTGTCTGTGACGTATAGATGCTTTTGGCAATCAATGAAAATTGCCCGCGCTTCGTTCAAATCGCCAAGCTCATTTTCGCCTGATTGGATAGTTTCATATTTTGACTCAATGATTTTATGAAACTGCTGGGCATCTAACTCGCTTACACCTTCGCGCTCATAATTAGCCATCACAAATTTAATAAATTCACGCTGCTTGTCATTAAGCATTGTATAGATGTTGCTTTCAGCCGCCTCAATGCGTGCGCGACGGGTGATAGGCGAACGGCTATAGGCAACAAATTCCAGCACATCAAATAAATCACTATTTTCGGCACTAATGAGTTTTTGCAAATTATGCAAATGCTCATCATCGCACCCAAGCTCGGCGAGCTTTTTAAGCAGTTCCGAGCGCGTGTTTGGATGACTCCATATTTTGCGTAGCTCTTCTTCGTTTTGAAACAATTCATTGGTTTTGATAATACTGAAAAGCCATTTTAGATATTCGCTTGCCGTCACGGGTTTTCCATCAATCATAAAGCTGGTTTGCACGCTACTGCTTATTTCTCGCACTTTACCATCGGCCAGTTTAACCTTAATCATCGGCTCTGGCTCGCCGCCATCGCCGTCACTATCGCCGTCATCATCACGCGGCGCATCGCCCCCGCCATTGGGCGGGTCGGTATCATCAGGCGGCAAATCATCTTCGCTGATTCTCACCACTGGCTCTTGAGGATCGCCGTCCCATTCAGAGTCATGGAAATGGCCTGACGCATCAACAAAATCAATAATGGTGAAATAGCCTTTATTATCGGCCACCCGTGTGCCGCGCCCGATAATTTGCTTAAACTCAATCATGCTACCAATTTTGCGCATAATAACAATATTCCGCAAATCTGGCACATCTACGCCGGTTGAAAGTTTCTGGCTGGTGGTTACAATGGCGGGCAGTTGTTTCTCATTATCCTTAAAAAATTTGAAATTATTATCGCCAATCGCGCCATCATTGGCGGTAATGCGCACGCAATAATCGCGCGGCCTGTTTGGTGCTTCTTGCCTGATAAGGTCACGCACCATAGCCGCATGAGCCTGATTAGCGCAAAAGATAATGGTTTTACCATAAGGGTCGCTCATATGGGTGAGCATAAGCCGCACGCGCTTGCGTTCACGGGCTTCAATCTCTATGCGCTTGTTAAAATCGGATTCCTCATAAAGCCGTTCTTCATCTATCATGCCATCAACAACATCATCATCCGCCGCATATGCGTAAGTATCAAGCGTGGTTGTGATATGCTTAATACGAAAGGGGGTTAAAAAGCCGTCTTGTATGCCGTCCACCAGCTTGTAAGAATAAACTGGCTCACCGAAATAATTATAAGTGTCGCCATTTTCATCACGGCGCGGCGTGGCGGTAAGCCCTAGCTGAACGGCAGGGGCAAAATGCTTAAGAATTCCCCGCCATCTGCTTTCATCACGCGCTCCGCCGCGATGACACTCATCAATAATGATAAAATCAAAAAAATCTGGGTCATAATTGGTGAAATAGGGTTTATCTTCTGGCCCACTCATAAAAGTTTGATAAATGGTAAAGAAAATACTGCCATTTTTCGGCACTTCACCTTTTTTGCTAATATCCTTTGGGTCAATCCGCACCAAAGCATCATCTCGGAAATGGCTAAATGCAAGCATGGCTTGGTTAGCGAGTAAATTGCGGTCGGCCAAAAATAAAATACGTGGGCGGCGGGCGGCATCTTTTTTCAGCGTCCAGCGCGTCTCAAAAAGTTTCCAAACAATTTGCGATGCAATGAAAGTTTTACCCGTGCCAGTGGCCAGCGTGAGCAAAATGCGGTCCTTATCTTCGGCGACGGCTTCTAGTGCCTTATTGATAGCATTTTCCTGATAATAGCGCGGATTATTGCCGCGCCCATCACGGGCAAAGGGCGTCTGGTTAAATTTCGTCAACCATTCATTTTGCTGGCTAAATGTGCCGTCCACAAGCGCGTCTAGTGTTGGAAATTCTTTAAGCGGTTTTTCTTTGCCCGTGTGCATATCAATATAATAAATATCACGGCCATTACTGGCAAAAGCGTGGCGGGCTTGTAGCTTTTCGGCATATTTTTTGGCTTGCGGCACGCCATCATGCACAGACAGGCTGCATTTTTTGGCTTCTATCACGGCCAGCTTGCGCCCTTGATATTCCAGCACATAATCAGCAATGGCACGCGTGCTTCGGTCACGCATGCTGTTGGCTTTGATAGTGCCGGGACTAATTGTAAATTCGCGGCGTATGCGGCTATTATCACTGCGCCAACCTGCTTTTTCAAGCTGTGGGTCAATCAGCTCAGCGCGTGTGTCTGCTTCCGACATGCCCGGGGGTTTGCCAATACTCATGCCGCAATTTCCCTTGTTAATTTGCCCGCAAAGGCTTGGCGCAATACTGAGGCTTTCAACGCCTCAAACGCCGCCGCCTGCTGGCTGTATTTTTCTTTTAGCTTCTGCGTTTCGGCGGCGATATTATCTAGTTTGGTAACAATGGTGTGTTGCGTTTTTATTGGGGGCAGGGGGATTTTTATAGTGTTAAAAGCTGTTTTATTTACGATTGTAACTGTAGTTCCTTTAGCCAGCCGCTCTAACTGGTCTCGAAAAAGTGGGGATTTGCTTAGAAAAAATAAAAAATGCGGCAAAGCAAGTTTTTTATCTGGGAAAATTGCGTTTATTTGCTGATTAAATGCTACAGGTTTGTTAACTAAGCCTACCTTTCCCAGATTACCTATGCAAGCTATTAAAACAGTTCCCGTAGGGGCAACGCGAGCTACGCTTGCACCATTTGAACTTAGGTTGTCTGGAGCGTTATCAACAATACCGCCAATTAGTTCTGGGGGCTTCACGAAAGGCATGAAAGAACCATAAAGTTTTTTGTCTTTTTTGGGGGGTGTTGTTCCAGTAACTGTTTGAAACGTATCCCCCAGCTTGGCGACTTCCCAGTCTTTGTCACGGGATTCAAAAACGTCACGCAAATAGCTCTGAAAAAGCGCGTCAGCATTTTCAGCATTGCGCCGCGCCGACTCCAACCCACGCTCGGCTTGAGCAAAAATATTATCCAGCTTAGCCACAATTTCCTTCTGCACCTCCATCGGCGGCAGGGGGATTTGAATCTTCACAAGCTTAGCTTTATTTAATGTCTTTCCTAATTGCTTTAAATCATAACCCGCCTCTTTATCCCAATCATGCCCCTTTAAGTAATGAAAAAGATATTCTGGTATAATATCTGTACTATATTCTTTTTTTATTGGCAGGGCGGCAATCGCTTCATTAGTTCGTAATTCTTTCCCAGCAAAAGCGACACGCCCTATTGTGAGTTTGAAACTCAAAAGCAATGTTCCAGAGGTAACAGATTTAATTAAAGCTACCCCTTTATCTGAAATATATTCTTTGCTGTTATCAATAACGTTGCCTTTCAGTGCAGTCATATCAGCAATAGAAACCCATATATTTGACGTTTTTTTTTCGGTGTCCCAATAGCTTTTCTCTTTTCGGGCAGGCGTTTTACCAAGATTTACCTCGCAAACCTCACCCAGCTTGACGGTTTCCCAGCCCAATGCTTTTTTGCGCTCATAAAACAGTTTGCCGTGCTTGTTGATATGGTCGCGCAATTTGGCGTGGTCAAGCTCGTCAAATATGGAAACATCAAATTCATAACCAATGCCGCCATGATTAAGCGCACTGGTAATCTCCCATAAATCATCATGCAGGGATTTATCGCCCCAAAGGGTTAAATCAATATCTGAGCCTTCTTCATAATTGCCCTTCGCCCGCGAACCATACACAACCGCCTTTTCAAGCGACGGAAAGCGCACGAGAACATCATAAATCTGCTTTATCGTCTTATCCGATAGGCCAGTTGCCCGCACATCAAAATCACTAGGCATTGTGATGCCTCTTTAGCTGTTTTTACCGCTTCTAGGCATATCATACCTGCCATACCTTTGTAAAATGTGTAATTTAAGCAGGCTGAGTAGGAAAGATAGCCCGATTTTTATTTATCCTTCTTCCTCTTCATATTTCTTCTGAAAATTCACATTCATTTTTTCAAGAGTAGAATTGTAAGAAGCGGAGATGCTTTCTAAAATCTCTTTAGCCTCTTTCTCACCATAATTATGTGACACATAATTGCGCGCCTTTATGATGTCAAACCACGCTTCTTTGTCTTCAATAAACTCATGCTCGAGCGCACATTTCACAATGTCTTTAGGACTGGCTGACTTGCTATTATCGTCACTCTTTGGAATTTCTATTTTATGGTGCTTGCAATAATCCTGTAAAACCTCCATGCACATATTGTAAGTGAATTCAAAAGCGTGGATTATGCCCATCTTCTCAAATTCAGTGGGATTGCCCTCATTGTAAATATCAATGCCTTCTTTCAATTTTCTTTGAGCCTTTAGGTAATTCTCAAATCTCTGTTTCCAGCGTATTTCAGTCATTTTTCGCCTCTTGAAATAAAATTTTTAGACCCCATATATTTAACGACATCAACCCTAATGGAAAGGAAAAAATGATGGCATCAAAAGAAATAATTAACGCTGTATGGCAGAAGGGGCTTGTGGTACACGGTTATGACCCAAACGAATGGAGGGCGGACAAATATGGTGCGCTCATCCGATATGGCGATTATGGGAAACAAACGGAATATGGGTGGAATATTGACCATATAAGGCCAGTAGCCTATGGTGGGTCAGACCATATCAACAATCTACAGCCTTTGCAGTGGCAGAATAACGCCAAAAAGGGTGATGGTTGGTGGTAGCGTTTATATATGACGCTCACCCCTCCAAAAACGATTTAATCCCCTGCATGGCGGTGTTGATTTCGTCTTCAAGCGTTTCCATTTCCGCCAAAATTTCCTCCGGCGTGCGGGTGTCGGTTTCATCTGGCCGATTGGGGTTTTTCACCGATAAATCCCAAGTTTTTTCGTCAATATCAGCGACCGCCACCGTCCAGCTATTTTCGCTATCGGCTTTGGTTTTTTCCAGCTTCACAAAATCGTCCAAATGCCCTTGCGTCAATGGGCTGGTCTTGCCAAATTTAAGAGACGGGTCAAGTTGGTAATACCAAATTTTCTCGCTTTTACGCCCCTTTTCAAAAAACAGCACAACCGTTTTCGCGCCCGTGCCCGTAAAAGGCGTATTAGGAAAATCCAGCACAGCATAAAGTTCGCAATCTTCTAAAAGCTGTTTACGCAGTGCAATGCTGGCATTATCCGTATTGCTTAAAAATGTGTTTTTAATAACAATCCCCGCACGGCCACCTTTTTTGAGCTTTTTAACAAAATGCTGCAAAAATAAATAAGCCGTCTCGCCCGTTTGAATGGGGAAATTCTGCTTAATTTCGCCGCGTTCATTGCCGCCAAAGGGCGGGTTGGCCAATATCACATCTACGCGGTCTTTGTTTTGAATATCGTCAAGGCTTTCCGCCAGCGTATTTGTATGCTCTATATTGGGCGCTTCAATGCCGTGCAAAATCATATTCATAATGCCAATCACATAGGGCAAAGATTTTTTCTCTTTGCCGTAGAATGTTTTGCTGCGTAATGTTTTTAACTCGCTACTCGTCAGCTCCTTGAGCTTGCCTTTTTTATCTTCGCGCAAATAAGCATAGGCTTCGCATAAAAATCCAGCACTGCCGCACGCGCCATCATAAATTGTTTCACCAATTTTCGGATTTACAATTTTGATAATCGCCTGAATAAGCGGGCGCGGGGTGTAATATTCGCCGCCATTGCGCCCAGCATTGCCCATATTTTTAATTTTATCCTCATAAAGGGCGCTCATTTCGTGGCGCTCCTCAACCGTGCCAAAGCGCATCTCGTCAATTTTATTGATAATCTCGCGCAAAGTGTAACCGCTTTGCAGCTTATTATTAACCTCGCTGAATATCTCACCGATTTTATATTCCAATGTGTTGACGCTTTGCGCCTCTTGGCGGAAATTTTTCAAATAGGGAAATAATTCCTTATTCACAAAATCGCGCAAATCATCGCCAGTGGGCGCATCTTTATCAATTTGGCCGTCCTTATTTTTCGGCGCGGCCCAAATTCCCCATGTGAATTTTTTCTTAAAAAGCGGCGTGTATTCTTTGCCGTCTAGCATCGCCGCTTGCGCCGCCTCGGTCTCATAATCAGAAAGATATTTGAGAAATAATATCCATGATGTTTGCTCAATATAATCAAGCTCCGTGCTGCAGCCGGAATCCTCGCGTAGCGCATCATCAATGTTTTTGAATTGTTGTTCAAACATAGCGTTCCCAAAATAACTGGCAGAGAGGGAGGGATTCGAACCCCCGGAACGCGCAAACGTTCAACGGTTTTCAAGACCGCCGCTTTCAACCACTCAGCCACCTCTCCATTTATCGCCGCCCCAGCTTCGGGCGCGACCCGTAGCGGCATTCTAGAACCGCTAAACGGGGTATTCAATAGCCTTGTTCCGCTATCTAGGCAAGAGAATCCAATTCCAGCACCACAGGGACGTGGTCGGAGGGTTTTTCCCAATCGCGGGTATGGGCATCAATATGGACAGATTGCAGTTGGTCGGCAGCGCGGGGCGATAGCAAATGATGGTCAATGCGGATGCCGTGATTTTTCCGCCTTGCGCCGCTTTGATAATCCCAAAAAGTATAGGTGTCATCGCCTGTTTCATAAAGCGCACCCAATGCTTCGGTCAGCCCCAAATTCATCAGCCGATAAAAGGCCGCACGGGTTTCGGGGCGAAACAGCGCGTCATCTTCCCAAGCGGGCGGGTCATAAGTATCAGCCTCAGTGGGAATGACATTATAGTCCCCAGCCAACACAAAACTTTCTTCATAAGTTAAAAGCGTTTTGGCATGGGCGTGCAAGGCGGCCATCCAATCCAGCTTATAGCGATATTTCGCGCCCTTGCCATTTTCCACCGGATTGCCATTGGGCAAATAAAGCGACGCTACCCGTAAGGTCTTATTTTGCGGCAGGGAAATCACCGCTTCAATATAACGAGCTTGTTCATCGTCAAAATCAGGAAGGCCGCGTGTTACATCTTCCATCGGCAAACGCGAAAGCAGGGCAACGCCATTATAAGTTTTTTGCCCATGCGTTTCTACATTATAGCCCAAAGCCTCTATTTCCTCGCGGGGAAAAGCGTCGTCCATGCATTTTAGCTCTTGCAGGCAAACAATATCTGGCTTTGCTTCGGCCAGCCAACGCAGAATGTTAGGCAGGCGTGCTTTGACTGAATTAACATTCCAACTGGCAATTTTCATGGATTAAACCGAAAAAGATGTGCCACAGCCGCAAGAGGCCTTACTATTGGGGTTTTTAATTTGAAAACTCGCACCAATAATATCATCAACCCAATCAATCACGGCTCCAGCCAAAAAATTTTGCGACATATCATCAATTAGCACGGTTACGCCATCTTTGGATAGTTTCATATCATCATCCATAACCATATCATCAATGCTGAAATGATATTGAAAACCCGAGCAGCCGCCACCTTGCACCGAAACGCGCAACATCGCGCCTTGGCTTTCGCTTTCTAAAATGCGGGCGATTCGCGCCACCGCCTTATCTGTGAGTTGAATATCGCTCATAGCTTATAGATAAAAGGGATTGGGGCGGGTTTCAAGCCTATATGGATTATCAATTTTCTGGCTAATTTGCTCCAACGCGCCTATAAATTGGGCATGAAAACTGCACATGTCCCTTACGCATCCTATGCCACTTATGCCGACCAATCGCGTGGCCGTTTGCATAAAGAGCCAGAAAGCCCAAATCGCACGGTTTTTCAGCGCGACCGCGACAGGGTGCTTCATGCAGGTGCGTTTCGTCGCCTTATCCATAAAACGCAAGTTTTTGTGGCACATGTGGGCGATTATTACCGTACCCGTTTGACCCATTCACTAGAAGTCGCGCAAATTGCCCGTTCCATTGCGTTGGAATTGGGGCTGAATGAAGAGCTGGCTGAGACATTGGCACTTTGCCATGATTTAGGTCATACGCCGTTCGGCCATGCGGGCGAGGAAGCACTTAATGCCTGTATGGGCGAGCATGGTGGCTTTGACCATAATGCCCAAAGCCTACGGATTGTTACCCATTTGGAGCAACGCTATGCTGAATTTGACGGGCTGAATCTCACTTGGGAAACGCTGGAAGGGCTGGTCAAACATAATGGGCCGCTCCTTAAAGATGGTATCACGCTGGCCGATTTACCCTATGCCATTCGTAAATATCACGAAAAAATGGATTTGGAGCTAGACACCCATGCTGGCCCTGAAGCACAAGTTGCCGCTTTGGCCGATGATATTGCTTATAATAATCACGATATTGATGATGGTTTGCGGGCGGGTTTGTTTACGGTGGAAGATTTAATGACCTTGCCCATGGTTGGGGATATTTTACGTAAAGTTCAACAAGCATATCCCGATGCCACACCGCGCCAATGTCGCCATGAAACCATTCGCCGTTTGATTTCTACCATGGTGGCCGATGTGGTAGCCGAAACGGGGCGGCGTTTGCAAAAGTGCCAGCCGAAAACGGTTGAAGATATTCGCCGCTTTAATATGCCGCTTGTTGCTTTTTCAGAAGAAATGGAAGCGTATCATCAGGCATTGAAAAAGTTTTTATATACGCGCATGTATCGCCACTACAAAGTAAACCGTGCCATGCGTAAAGCGCGGCGGGTGGTTCGGCAATTATTCGAAACTTTTTATGATGAGCCAAATACTTTGCCGCACCAATGGCAAAGCTTGTGCGATGAAAAGGGCAGCGATATAACGGCGCGGGTGATATGTGATTATATTGCTGGCATGACTGACAGATTTGCGCTTGAAGAGCATGGCCGTGTCTTTGATATTTCTGGTTCACGGTTGTAAAATGGCTGTGATTTTGAGGGTGGGATGAATATTTTTGCTGAATTTCAATCACGTCTGTTAACGATTTTGTACGCGCTACAAAAAGAAAAAATCTTGCCGTCAGATGCTGATTTTTCTCGCGTGACGATAGAACCACCGCGTGACGCCAGCCATGGCGATATGGCCACCAATGCGGCTATGGTTTTGGCTAAGTCTGCGGACATGAAACCGCGTGAATTGGCCGAAAAAATCAGCACAGCTTTAGATGCCGATGCCGATGTGATGCAAACAGAAATTGCAGGGGCGGGTTTTGTTAATATCACACTTACGCAAAGTTTTTGGCAGAGCCAAATCGCGCCCGTGCTTAAAGCTGGCACGGATTATGGCAGTAGTAAAATGGGGCAGAATGAAAAGGTGAATGTAGAATATGTTTCAGCCAATCCAACTGGCCCGATGCATGTTGGCCATGCACGTGGCGCGGTGTTCGGTGATGCGCTGGCGCGGCTATTGGAACGGGTCGGCTATAAGGTCACGCGTGAATATTATGTTAATGATGCGGGCGTGCAGATGGATATTTTGGCGCAGTCGGCTTTATTGCGAATGCGCGAGGCTTTAGGAGAAAATATCGGCACCATTCCCGAAGGGCTTTATCCAGGCGATTATGTGCAGCCCATTGGGCAGGCTTTAGCAGAAAAATATGGTGCGGCTTTGCTGGATGAATCCTCTGCTGTGCAAATGGAAAAAGCCAAAGCTGTGGCTTTGCCCATGATGATGCAAACTATATGCGATGATTTAGCCGTGCTAGGCATTAAACATGATGAATTTATTTCAGAAAATGAATTACATGAAGCGGGCGCGGTAAACAAAGCTCTGCAAAATTTAGAAAAAAAGGGATTGATTTATCGTGGCGTGTTAGAGCCACCCAAAGGCAAAACTCCACCACCCGATTGGGAGCCGCAAGAGCAAACATTATTTAAGGCCACCCAATTTGGCGATGATAGTGACCGTGCTTTGAAAAAATCCGATGATAGTCCAACATATTTTGCCGCCGATATTGCTTATCATTTTGATAAATATGAGCGCGGCTTTACAAAACTCATTAATGTTTGGGGCGCAGACCATGCTGGCTATATCAAGCGGATGAAATCTGCCGTTAAGGCTATTACTGAGGGTAAGGTGGAACTAAATGTTAAAATTTGCCAAATGGTTAAACTTATGCGTGGCGGCAAACCGGTTAAAATGTCCAAACGGGCGGGCGATTTTATAACCTTGCGTGAAGTGGTAGATGAAGTTGGCAAAAATGCAACGCGCTTTATGATGTTAACGCGTAAAAATGATGCGCCGCTTGATTTTGATTTTGTTACGGTAAAAGAAAAAAGCCGCGATAATCCAATTTTTTATGTGCAATATGCCCATGCGCGTATTTGCTCGGTTTTACGCAATGCGGTGCAAGATGGCGTGGTAACACAAGATGAAATCAGTGATACGGCTTTGGCCAAAATTGCGCTAGAGGATATTACCCATCCGGCTGAGCTGGCTTTAATACGCGGGCTGGCTGTTTTTCCACGCATTATAGAGCAGGCGGCGCAAATGCACGAGCCGCATCGGATTGCGTTTTACCTTGGCGATGTGGCGGCGACATTTCATAGCCTTTGGAATTTAGGCAAAGAAAACAGTGATTTGAAATTTATTCTTGCGGGGCAAAAAAATGCTACACTAGCGCGTATAGCCATGATTCGTGCCGCCGCGCTGGTGATTGCGTCGGGGCTGGATGTTCTTGGCGTGCAACCAGAAGAGGAAATGCGGTGAAAGGGATAGGATAAAGTAAATGGCGCATAACACACCACCGCCTATAAATCCGCCCGCAGGCGGCTCAGGTTCTGGCTCAGGTGATGATGACGAGCTAGACGATAAATTTATGGATGATGATCTTGAAACCGTCCCGCCTCATGCGGAGCATTATGGCTATGGGGAAGATGACCCTTTGCCCATAGCGCGGATTTTTATTGGCGGGCTTCTTATTCTCGCCATTTTGGCGGGCATTATTTATCTTGCCTATGCCAGAGGTGTGCAAGATGGGCAGAAAAATCTCCCGCCCGTTGTGCTGGCCGATAAAAAACCAGTTAAAGTCCCACCGCAAAGCACAGGTAAAACGGATAAGTTTGACCGTGGTGAGCTGAATATATATGACAAAATCCAAACCAAACCCGCCAAACGGGTGGATGAAAAGTCAGGTAATGGGCAGGTGGAAAGCCTTTATGGGGCGAAACCGCCTAAAGGCAAAGACAAAGCGGTAGATAAGCCCAACATATCCGCGCCTAAAGCCGTGGAAAAGCCCGTCAAAGCGAAACCGAAACCCACCGTCCCTAAGCTTGCTAAGCCAGTGAAGCCTTTACCTTCTGCCGTGCCAACGGGCGAATTTATTGTGCAAGTCTCTTCAACCCGTGATGCGGCGCAGGCCAAAGCCCAATATGCTGCCTTAGCTGAGCGTTTCCCCGATTTATTCGCTGGCCATGAACCTATGGTGCAACGGGCGGATTTAGGCGCACGGGGTATCTTTTTCAGATTGGGTGTGGCGGGTTTTGCCACGCGCAAAGCGGCGCAAGATTTTTGCACCACGCTGAAATCACGCGGTCAGGATTGCCTTGTCCGCACTGTTGATTAATGGCCAACGTATCGCTTGAAAATTGCCAAGCTGCTATTTATGGGTTGTCTGGCACAGTCCTCACAGCAGAAGAAGTTGATTTTTTCCAGCACGCGCAACCATGGGGCGTGATTTTATTTGCCCGTAATGTTGAAAACCGCGCACAGCTTTTAGGCTTAACCAATCAGCTTAAGCAAATCACCCGCCGCAAGCATCTGCCCATTTTAATTGACCAAGAGGGCGGCAGTGTGGCGCGTTTGCGCCCACCCCATGCGCGTTTGCATCCGTCCGCAGCACTTTATGGACAAATTTACGACACAGATAAAGAAAAAGCCCTGACCGCGGCAAAGCTGGGCGGCTATTTGTTGGGTCAAGAGCTAGATGCTTTGGGCATTAGCATTAATTGCCTACCATGCCTTGATGTGGCGCGGGCGGAAACGGCTGATATTATCGGCGACCGTGCCTATGCCAGCGACCCCGAAACTGTTGCCGCGCTGGGGCGGGCTATGGCTGATGGGCTAATACAGGCGGGGGTTTTGCCCGTGATGAAACACATGCCTGGCCATGGGCGCGGAACAGTGGATAGCCATAAGGCTTTGCCACAAGTGGATACGCCAGAAGCGGCACTGGCTGCTACGGATTTTGCGCCGTTCAAAGCCTGTCATGATTTACCCATGGGCATGACCGCCCATGTGCAATTCACGAGCCTAGATGCGGATAATCCCGTCACTCAATCAGCGGTGATTATCAGCCAAATTATCCGTCGGCATATTGGCTTTGACGGCTTGCTCATGGGCGATGATATTTCTATGCAGGCACTATCTGGCGCATTGCCACAGCGGGCTTTGGCTTCATTGGCCGCTGGATGTGACCTTATTTTGCATTGCGATGGGGATATGGCGCAAATGCAGGCTTTAGCGACGGTTTTGCCCAAATTAGCGGGTCAATCGCTCAAAAGGGCGCAAAAAATAGAGGAAATGTTGCAAAATCCGCCCCGCATGGCGGTTGAAAATGCACAAAAAGTTTGGGAAGAATTGCTTTGCGGGCATTTTCCTAATGGCACGGACGGGGTATAAGGCTTTATGACGCAAAACGGAAATGATTCTGCCTTTTCTAGCACGCCCGAAACCCCTGATGTGGTGGCTGGGCCAGGCTATATTGACACCCCGCGCCATGGTGGCATGAAGGTGGATTTAGAAGGCTATGAAGGCCCACTTGATGTATTGCTCGCATTGGCGCGGGTGCAGAAAGTGGACTTGAAGCAAATTTCCATTTTGCAACTGGCCGAGCAATATTTGGAATTTATTCGCCAAGCTCAAAATATGCAAATTGAAGTGGCGGCTGATTATTTGGTTATGGCTAGCTGGTTGGCTTATCTGAAATCTCGTTTGCTTTTGCCGCCGCCAGAAGATGAAAATGAAATCACTGCCGAAGAACAAGCGGCACGTTTACTTTTCCAATTACAACGGCTTGAAGCCATGCGTAATGCCGTAACGCAATTAATGGAGCGCAATCAACTTGGTCGTGATATTTTTGCGCGTGGTATGCCTGAAGGCATACGTATTAAACGCCATAGCCAATATGATGCCAGCCTGTTTGAACTTTTGGCAAATTATTCCAGCCAGCGTTTACGCAATTATTATTCTGAATGGCGGCCACCAGAATTGCCGATTGTGTCTATTGAAAAAGCTCGTATGCGGCTGGAGCGTTTGCTTGGCAGAATGGTCGATTGGGATAGGTTTGACGCATTGGTGCTGGCCGAAGTCAAAGATGCAAAAAGACGCCGTACCATGGCGGCCAGCATGTTAGGCGCGGTGCTTGAATTTGTGCGTGATGGGCGGATGGAAATTCAGCAAGATAAAACTTTCGGCCCGATTATGGTGCGCCGCGCAAAGCTCAAAGAAGTCAGAGATATAGTCTCAGCAGGGGATAGCTCACTATGATGCCTGACACAGAAACTGAAATAGAGGCTGAAAATCTAGTCACAGCACCCGATGCCAGTTCGCAAGAAAGCCCAGAGGAAAGTCCAGAAGAAAACACAGCAGAAGAAGAAACCACGCCCATTATTGGCTTGGACGATATATCCGTAGAAAAGCGGATTGAATTTTTACGTATTATTGAAGCGGTGCTTTTTGCGGCGGTTGAGCCATTGGATATTAAAACCATTGCTGAGCGTTTGCCTGATGGTCTGCCCGTTGAAGCTTTGCTGGATATGGTCATGCAAGATTATGAAAAGCGTGGTGTGCATCTCACCCGTATTGATAAAAAATATGCGTTCCGCACTGCACCAGATTTATCCCATGCTTTGCAAAAAGATATAACGGCACGGCGGCGTTTATCGCGGGCGGCTTTGGAAACTTTGGCCATTATTGCTTATCACCAGCCCGTGACGCGTGCAGAAATTGAAGATATTCGCGGCGTGAGCGTGTCTAAAGGTACGGTAGATGTTTTGCTAGAAACGCAATGGATAAAAATTCGTGGTCGTCGCCGTGCGCCTGGGCGGCCAGTAACTTACGGTACAACGGATTATTTTTTGTCGCATTTCAGCCTTGAAAGCCTGAAAGACTTGCCCGGACTAGATGAATTAAAAGCCGCAGGCTTGTTAGATGACCGCTTGCCGCCAGGTTTTTCCGTGCCAGAGCCGAACCCCGATGAAGACCCGACCGAAGACGCACTAGAAGAGGGCGATTTAGGCGAAGATGATCCGCTAGAAATGTTTCTGCCCGATGATGATGCCTCACAGCAAAACACTGAATGAGTACATTAAATCGGGCAAAAGGCGGTTGTTTTTTGATGTTTCCGCCCGCTAAATGGGGTAGATTGGGCTAAATTTAAGGAAAGGGTTGATAATGGGAATTAGTGCTTGGCAAATTATTCTGGTTATTGTGTTGCTCGTTTTGCTGTTTGGCCGTGGACGCATCTCATCTTTGATGAGTGAAGTGGCCAAGGGTATTCACAGCTTTCGGGCTGGCTTGAAAGAGGGACAAGATAGCCTGAATGACGCCGATTCAGATGTAATTGATGTATCTGAAAAGGACAAAAAATCAGATGATTAGAATGATTTTCTTAATCATCTGATTAAAAGAAAACGGCGGAATTTATGTTAGATATTGGCTGGTCGGAACTCTTATTTCTTGCGATTATTGTCTTGCTGGTGCTTGGGCCGCGGGAAATCCCGTCATTATTGCGGCAAGTTGGGCGGTTTTCGGCCTATAGCAAGCAAATGGCCAGCCGTTTCCGACAAGGGTTGAATGTACTGGATGATGAAATGGCTGCGCTTAAAAAACTGGATGATTCCAGTGATTTATTTGACGATACCGAATCCGTCACGCCACCCACTTCCGTAAAAGATAAAAAAACCTAAACATGATGCGCCAAAGGGATGAAGCCGATTTGCGCGATGGGGAAGGCACCATGCTTGACCATCTCACCGAATTGCGGGGGCGGATGCTTAAAAGTCTGGCTGCGCTCATTCTTGGCTTTCTGTTGTGCTTTGGCTTTGCCGGCGACATTTTCGCCTTTTTGCTTTTTCCCTATGAACAGGCGGCCAAAGAAACGAATCCAACGGGCGCAATGGACGGGTTGCAAATGATTTTTACCGCCCCGCATGAGTTTTTATTCACCCAGCTTAAATTATCCCTTTTTGCAGGTTTGTTTATCAGCTTTCCCTATATCGCCACTCAGCTTTACCGTTTCGTCGCTCCTGGCCTGTATCGTGACGAAAGAAAAGCCTTTCTGCCTTATCTTATCGCTTCGCCGATTTTATTTGCTTTAGGCGCGGCGTTTGTTTTCTACCTGATTATGCCTCTGGCTATGGACTTTTTCATTGGCATGGAGCAAACGGGTGCTGGCACCGATATTGTGATGATGAATCGGGTCAGTGAATATCTTGGCTTTGTTATGACACTCATGCTGGCTTTTGGCTTGTGTTTTCAACTGCCAGTTATTTTAACCCTTTTGGGTCATGCGGGTTTGGTTTCTGCCGATTGGCTACGTCAAAGGCGGCGTTATGCCATTGTGATTACTTTTGCTGTGGCGGCTTTTCTCACTCCGCCAGATATTATCAGCCAGATAGGGCTTGGTGTGCCGACCCTCTTGCTTTATGAGCTTTCCATCATTGCCGTTGCCATGATAGAAAAAAAGCGTGAGGGTGGATAAAATATGCTGGACATAAATTACATTCGTGAAAACGCTAAAGCCGTGGACAGGGCACTGGCCAAAAGAGGCCATGAGCCAGTGGCAGAAAATCTGCTTATGCTAGATGAAAAACGTCGTGCGCTGGTTGCAGAAGTGCAAGATTTACAAACGCGCCGCAATGAAGTGTCCAAAAAAATCGGTCAAGCTGTTGCTGAGGGTGATACCAGCAAGGCCACAAAGTTGAAAATTGATGCGGCTGAATACCCCAAGGAACTTTTAGAATTGAAGGGGGAGGAAAGGAAAGCTAATGATGAATTTATAGAGGCTATGAATCTAATTCCCAATTTGCCCTTAGATGATGTGCCAGTTGGCGAAGGTGAAACGGCTAATGTTGAACTGCGTCAATGGGGAGAGGTGGTCGCCAAGCCAGATGCCAAGCAACATTTTGATATTGGCGAAGCGCTTGGTCTGATGGATTTTGAAATTGCTGCTAAGCTATCTGGTGCGCGTTTTGTGGTTTTGCAAGGCCAGTTGGCACGGCTGGAGCGTGCGCTTGGCAATTTCATGTTGGATTTGCATACACAAGAATTTGGCTATCGGGAAATTTCACCGCCTACGCTTGTCCGCAATGAAGCCGTTTATGGCACGGGACAGCTACCTAAATTCAAAGAAGATTTATTTGGTATTAAAGAAGATTTATTTCGTACTAAAGATAATAAAGACGGCCTATGGCTTATCCCAACGGCAGAAGTGCCATTGACCAATCTTGTCCGTGAGCAAATTCTTGCGGCAGAAAATTTACCTTTGCGTTTTACCGCTTTTACGCCGTGCTTTCGTTCAGAAGCAGGTTCGGCTGGCCGTGATACGCGTGGCATGATACGCCAGCACCAATTTTCTAAAGTAGAGCTTGTGTCCATTGTCATGGCCGAAGAAAGTGCGGCAGAATTGGAGCGCATGACGCAATGCGCTGAAACGGTTTTGCAAAAACTCAACCTGCCTTATCGCGTTATGCTTTTATCTACGGGTGATATGGGTTTTGCCGCCCAAAAAACCTATGACATTGAAGTTTGGTTGCCCGGGCAGAATACTTACCGCGAAATTTCTAGTTGTTCACTATGCGGTGATTTTCAGGCGCGGCGCATGCGGGCGCGTTATCGTTTGCCCGATGATAAAAAAACCCATTTTGTCCACACCTTAAACGGCTCAGGTCTTGCAGTGGGGCGCACACTTATTGCGGTGCTGGAAAATAATCTTCAGCCCGATGGGCGCGTGGCAATTCCAGATGTTTTACAGCCCTATATGGGCGGTGCGACCCATATAGAGCCGCATAAGAGCTGAGCCATGGATGAGGCGGGCGCCCAGCTTGGTCTTTTGCTCCGCAAGGCGGGCGCAACCGATAAACGTCTGCTGGAAGCCTTTAATGCCGTGCCGCGTGCCGAATTTCTGCCCACCAGCCAAAAGCATAAAGCCGTGCAAGATGAAGCGATTGAAATTGACCAACAGCAAATTCTCATGCCACCTGGGCTAATTGGCTTTATTTTGGTGCAAGCCGCGCTGGAAACCCATCACAAGGCTTTAGAAATTGGCACAGGAACGGGCTATCAGGCCGCACTTATGGCGCAATTATGCCGCCGCGTCTATTCACTGGAATGGCACAGAAGCCTGCTACGGGCGGCGGAAAAACGCTTACGCAAGCTGGAAATCACCAATGTGACCTGCATGGCAGGCGATGGTGCGCAGGGCTGGAAGGGGCAAGCACCTTTTGATTGCATTGTGGTTAATGCCGCTTTGGCGCAAATTCCGTCCGATTTAACCGCCCAGCTTAAAATAGGCGGTTGCTTGCTATTTCCGCTTATAAAGGGCGAAAATCCCAAAACAGGTCTTAGCCGCCAGACCCTATTAAAAATCACCAGAAAGCAACAAGGTTTTGACAGGCAGGACTTGATTGGGGTTAGATTTAAGGAAATGATTCAGCCTGATTCTTTTTGAGCCGAGACGATGACCAAGAATATGAGCAGAAATAAAAATACATGGCCGCTTGTGCTGACCCTCGCCATTGGCTTGACAGCGTGCGGGCCAGTGCAAACCGACCGTTGGTTTGATAGTGAAAAAAATCGCTTTCCAGGCGCACGGTTTTGGGGCAAGGTTTTTAATCCATCTAGCAGTGCGGGGCGTATTACTGTGCAATCGGGTGATACGTATTATGCCTTAGCGCAAAAATATGGATTTTCTACACGTGATTTAATTGAAGCCAATAATGCTCGCCCGCCTTATGCTTTAGTGGCGGGGCAGGAGCTTATTTTACCGCAACGGCAAATTTACAAAGTGCGGCGCGGGGATACGCTTTATGCTATTTCGCGCAAATATGGTGTGGATGTTAATTCATTGGCACGGCAAAATAAGCTAGCTGCGCCTTATCATTTACGCATTGGGCAGGAATTATCGCTTTCAACGGCGGGCAAAACGACGCAAATCACCCCACGCAACAACCAGCAAAAAAGCGTGTTGGATTCTGCGCCTGCCCGCAAGGGGCGGTTTATTGTGCCGGTCAAAGGGCGGATTATTTCCACCTATGGCAGTAAAGGTAATGGCGTTCATAATGATGGCATAAATATTGCCGTTCCCGAAGGCACAGATGTTCAAGCGGCTGAAAATGGCGTGGTGGTTTATGCGGGCAATGAGCTAGCTGGATATGGCAATTTAATGCTTATCCGCCATGCGGACGGCTTTGTGACGGCTTACGCCCATAATCGGGAATTTTTGGTACGCACGGGGCAAGAGGTCAAGCGCGGCGATGTCATTGCTAAATCGGGCAGTTCAGGCGGGGTTGACCAACCGCAAATCCATTTTGAAATTCGCCGTGGGGCGCGGGCATTAAATCCACAAACCCTCATTTAATAATTTCCCAAATCCGTGTTGTAAGGCTATATTAACCAAAATTTTAACAAGGATGCTCTGATGCTGATTTCACCTGCTTTTGCTCAAACCGCCGCACCAGCTAGTGGCGATATTCTCAATATGATATTGCCATTTGTGATGGTTTTTGCGATTATTTATTTTCTCGTTATTCGTCCGCAAAATAAACGGCAAAAACAACACCAAGAAATGCTTGCCGCCTTACGGCGCGGCGATGTGATTGTCACGCAAGGGGGTATTATCGGTAAAGTAGCAAAAATAGACGGCGATGAAGTGCAATTAGATGTCGCCGAAAACACCCGTATCACAATTATTAAGGGTATGATTATTTCTGTTAGATCAAAAACAGAACCAGCGGATTAATGATTCAAATAAAATGCTGCATTTTTCTAACGCTAAAATTTTTGTCATATTAGTAACGCTCATTATGGGCGTTCTCTTTTCCTTACCTAATGCTTTTTCACCAGAGCAACGCCGCGCTTTTCCAAATTTTTTACCCGATAGCAGTTTGA
This sequence comes from Parvibaculaceae bacterium, assembly GCA_965219965.1. Classification (GTDB taxonomy): domain Bacteria; phylum Pseudomonadota; class Alphaproteobacteria; order RS24; family RS24. Next base: position 621,618 of record OZ244796.1, on the reverse strand, counting down.
ATTTGGGGCTAGATTTGCAAGGCGGGGCGCATTTGCTTTTAGAAGTGGATGTGGACACTGTGCAGGCCGAGCAGCTTGATAATCTGGTTTCTGATATTCGCGTGGCTTTGCGTGAGAACCGGATTGGTTACAGTAAACTTGCCGTGTCTGAGTATAAAGACAAAAGCGGTATATTAGTGCGCCTGCGCCAAGCGGGCGACCAAGAAGAAGCGGGGCGGATATTAAATAATATCTCCCAGCCTGTGACGGTTAATTTATTTAATGGAGGTCGTGCTTCTGATTTGGTTGTAGAGCAAGTAGATGCTTTAAGTTTCTTCATCGCGCCCAGCGAGGCGGCCATCATTCAGCGCAATGTTAAAGCTGTGCAGCAATCTATTGAAATTGTCCGCCGTCGGATTGACGAGCTTGGCACAACTGAGCCGATTATTCAGCGTCAAGGCAATAAAAGAATTGTGGTGCAAGTCCCTGGTCTTGACGATCCCGAACGGCTTAAAAGCCTGCTTGGCCAAACGGCAAAACTTAACTTTCACCTCGTGGAGCAAAGCATCAGCCCCTATGATGTGTTGAATGGCGCACGTATCCCGTCTGGTGCGAAACTGCTTTATACTGACACACAACCGCCCGTGCCTTATTTGATACGCAAGCGCGTTATGGTAGGCGGCGACAGATTAGTAGATGCCAGTGTTGGTTTTGACCCCAATACGGGTGCCCCGGAAGTTAATTTTCGCTTTGATAATGTTGGTGGCAAGAAATTCGGCAATGTCACCCGCGCTAATATCGGCAAGCCCTTTGCCATTGTGCTAGATGAAAAAGTTATTTCTGCGCCCGTTATTCAATCGGCCATTTTGGGCGGCTCAGGGCGTATCACGGGTAATTTTTCGGCTGAGGGGGCGAATGATTTGGCCATTTTGCTTCGCGCTGGTGCATTACCCGCGCCACTTGATATTCTTGAAGAGCGCACAGTTGGGCCTGGGCTAGGAGCTGATTCAGTCGCCTCGGGCAGTTTGGCTTCCATTGTTGGTTTTGTGCTGGTGATTGCCTTTATCCTTATCAGTTATCAGCTTTTTGGCCTGTTCGCCAATATCGCGCTGATTTTGAACATGACGCTCATTATTGGTGTGTTATCGGCTTTGCAAGCCACGCTTACTTTGCCTGGCATTGCTGGTATTGTTTTGACCATTGGCATGGCGGTGGATGCCAATGTGCTGATTTTTGAACGGATTCAAGAAGAATTACGCAGTGGCAAAAATCCCATCACTGCCATTGAGCTTGGCTATAGCCGTGCGGGCGGCACGATTTTAGATGCCAATATCACCACGCTCATTGCCGCTTTTATTCTGTTTTATTTAGGTTCGGGACCAGTGCGCGGCTTTGCTGTGACGCTCGGAGTTGGCATTATGACTTCCGTTTTTACGGCCTTCACTGTAACCCGTTTGATGATTGCTATATGGGTTAAGCGCAATCCCCGTTTAACCAATTTACCGATTTAGGAGTGAAATGATGCGGGGTTTGAAAATTGTTTCTGGTGATATCAATATTGATTTCATGCGCTTGCGCTTTGTCGCAGTTATTTTATCTGTGCTTATGCTGTTTGCATCGCTTGGTTTGTTTTTCGTTCAAGGACTGAATTTTGGCATTGATTTTAAGGGCGGCACGCTGATTGAAATTGGCGCGAAGGAAGATATTGATATTGCTGATTTACGTCGTCGGTTAGGCCGCCTATCCGTGGGTGAAATTCAAATTCAGCAATTTGGCCAACCCAATGATGTGTTGATACGGGTTGAAGAACCCAAAGACAGAAAAAAAGATACGGCCACCGATTTAAGCACGGTGGATAAAATCCGTGCCGAGCTGGCGGGTGAAGTAGATTTTCGGCGGGTTGAAGTGGTTGGCCCGAAAATTTCTGGTGAGCTGGTGCAGGCGGGTGTGCTGGCTGTGCTGACTGCTGTCGGCTTAATGCTTATTTATATTTGGTTGCGCTTTGAATGGCAATTTTCTATTGGCGCGGTATTGGCTCTTATCCATGATGTGATTTTAACCATTGGCGTTTTCTCACTGATGCAGCTGGAATTTGGTTTGTCTATCATTGCTGCTTTGCTCACCATTATTGGTTATTCTATGAATGATACGGTTGTTGTTTATGACCGTGTGCGGGAAAATTTGCGTAAATATCGCAAAATGCCTTTGGTGGAGCTGTTGAATTTATCCATCAATAATACGCTATCGCGCACGGTGATGACCTCTCTAACCACGCTTTTAGCCTTGCTTGCGCTTTATATTCTCGGCGGCGAAGTGATACGCGGCTTTACTTTTGCGATGATTTGGGGCGTTTTAGTTGGCACATATTCGTCTATTTTCATTGCTGGGCCGCTATTGCTTGCGCTTGGCGTGAAGCGTGATTGGTCAAAATCCAGCAAAAACTGAGCAAAAAACAAAGCATAAGCTCTTGCGCACCGCCGCTTGCGGCTTTAACCTGACAGGCAGAAACTGATTCTAAGTGGCTCATTGGGAGGGTTCTGTGATGGCTGTCATTCTTACTTCACTACGCAATACAGTGTTGGCTGGTTTTGTGCTGGCGGGGCTGTTGGTTGTTTATTACGCCAATAATGGCGGTATGTTTGACCATATATATGGCGCGTTTCTTTTGCGATATATCCACGTATTAAGCGGCATTATGTGGATTGGCTTGCTTTACTATTTCAATTTTGTGCAAATTCCCAATATGCCAAATATCCCCGACGACCAAAAACCAGCCATTGGCAAGGTAATCGCGCCCGCCGCCCTGTGGTGGTTCCGTTGGGGGGCGATGTTCACCATTATATCTGGTCTATTGCTGGCTTGGTCTAATGCTTATTTGGTGGAAGCCTTGACTTTGCAAAACACCATTATCGGCATTGGCATGTGGCTGGGCATCATTATGTGGTTTAATGTTTGGTTTGTTATTTGGCCAAATCAAAAACGCGCTTTGGGTATTGTAGAAGCTGATGCTGAAACAAAAGTTGCCTCGGCACGCCGTGCGATGCTTTTCTCGCGTACCAATACCATGTTATCTATTCCAATGTTGTTTTGCATGGTGGCGGTGCAAAATCTGGGCATTTAGCTCTGTCAGCAAATTGCTTGCTGGCGGATTGCTAGCAGAAAAGAGTAAGCCTGTTGCATGATGCAACACACAGACACATTGCAACGCGAATTGCGCGGCTTGGATGGAGATTTATATCTCTGTCATCTTTTCGCGCCTGTGCCATATCGTGACGCACTTTTGGTGTTATATCGGCTTTATGCCGATATAGCGCGGATTCCTTATAATGTTAGTGAACCCATGCTAGGCGCAATACGCTTGCAATGGTGGCGTGATATGCTGGACGGGCTGGATAAGGGCGTGCCGCATAATGGGCAGGGTGTTCCCATAGCTGAGGCTTTGCAGCTTTTCTGGCATAAGCCCTTTGACAAAACCCGCTTGCTAAAATTGATTGATGGGCGTGAGGTAGCTTTGGTGGAAGACCAGCACGCCCGTACTATGCAGGAACGTATAGAAGAAGCCGATTTTATCGGTGCGCCTTTTATGGGGTTGGCTTGTGCGGCTTTAGAAACAAAGGCGGATGAAAAACTTTTAGCACTCGCTGGTAGTGGTTTTGAATTATTGCGCCTTGCTCCGCCAAAAGGTGGGGAGGGGGTTGTTATGGCGCATGAAAAATTAGCCACCGCGTGTAAAATGTTTAATGCTTTGCCACGCCAGAGCCGTAAAAAACTTCTGCCCGCCTTTCTGCCTATTGGCCTTGCGCGACGTCATGCCAAAGCGCACCCAAAACAAAAATCCTTATTGCGTCATCACCTTTCTTTGTTGAGCATGGCTTTTATCGGCAAAATCTGATTGCTCTGACAGCCAAAGAGAAAAATCTTGTCGGGCGCGAGTGGTAAAACCTTTTTTCCGTGCTAATTTTTTCGCCGTATGGCGGGCTTTGCCTTTCAACTTGACACCATCACCCTCTACAGGGTGGGGCATATCAGGCATGAGGCCAAAATTAATATTCATAGGTTGGAAAGAATCACTGTCTGCATTAAGCGTGATATGCGCCAGCAAAGCCCCGCAAGCAGTTGTGGCGGGCGGCGGGGCAATCACGCGTCCTAATCTTTGCGCGGCGGCAAAGCGGCCAGCCAGCGCACCAATAGCGGTGCTTTCCACATAGCCTTCTACGCCCGTGATTTGTCCAGCAAAGCGCAATTTGGGCGTGGATTTCAGCCGCAATTTGCCGTCAAGCAAAATAGGGGAATTTAGAAAAGTATTGCGATGTAACCCGCCCAGCCGTGCAAAAACGGCCTCTTCCAGTCCGGGTATGAGACGCAACACATCAGCTTGCGCGGCATATTTCATTTTAGTTTGAAAGCCGACAATATTATACAGCGTTCCCAGCGTATTATCTTGGCGCAACTGTACCACCGCATAGGGTTTTTCATCGGGTCTATGAGTATTGGTTAGCCCGCGTGGTTTCATTGGACCATGGCGCAAGGTTTCACGCCCACGGCTGGCCATAACTTCAATCGGCAAGCAGCCGTTAAAATAGGGCGTATCTTTTTCCCATTGCTTGAAATCGGTTGTTTCGCTGGCCAGAAGCGCGTCAATAAATGCCTCATATTGGGCTTTATCCATCGGGCAGTTAATATAATCCTTATCTGTGCCGCTTGCGCTCACTTTGTCATAGCGCGATTGATGCCAGCAAATATCCATATTAATGCTATCGCGGTAAACAATCGGCGCAATGGCATCAAAAAAAGCCAATCGGTCTGTACCAGTGCATTGGCCGATAAATTTTGCCAGCGCGTCAGAGGTTAGCGGGCCGGAAGCAATAATCACATTATCCCAATCTTTTTGCGGGGCGGTTACTTCATGGCGTTGAATTGTCACCAGTGGGTTTTCTTCCAAAGCAACAGTCACTGCCTGAGCAAAACCTTCGCGGTCAACCGCCAGCGCACCGCCTGCGGGCAAATGATGCGCGTCCGCACAGCGCATAATTAGACTGTCTGTATCGCGCAATTCGGCATGGAGTAGGCCGACTGCATTGGTTTGGGCATCATCGGAGCGAAAAGAATTAGAGCAAACCAGTTCGCCCAGCGCGTCGGTAACATGGGCATCTGTTTGGCGCGTGGGGCGCATTTCATGCAGCACCACCGGCACGCCCATGCGGGTGGCCTGATAGGCGGCTTCCGACCCCGCCAACCCGCCGCCAATAATATGGATGGGTTTTGCCTGCGCCATTATGAAATTGCCTTTTTAGCTGTTTTCTTTGCCATTTTTTGCGCCGTTTTCGGGCGTAAAACGCGCTTGAGATAATGTCCCGTATAGCTGGTTTTATGGCGTGCTAATTTTTCTGGTGTATCGGCGACGATAATTTCCCCGCCACCCGTGCCGCCATCGGGGCCGAGATCAATCACCCAATCAGCCGTTTTAATCACTTCCAAATTATGTTCAATCACCGCCACCGTATTGCCCGCCTCCACTAAATCATGCAGCACATCAAGCAATTTGGCAACGTCATGGAAATGCAAACCCGTGGTTGGTTCGTCTAAAATGTAAAATGTCCGCCCCGTGGCGCGTTTGGCCAGCTCTTTGGCCAGCTTAACGCGTTGGGCTTCACCGCCCGAAAGCGTGGTGGCTTGTTGGCCGACCTTAATATAACCTAAGCCAACCCGTTGCAGGGTCAGCATTTTATCGCGTATGGCTGGTACGGCTTTAAAAAAATCCGCCGCTTCATCAACCGTCATGTTTAGCACATCGGAAATGTTTTTATCCTTAAAGCGAATTTCTAGTGTTTCACGATTATAACGTTTGGCATGGCACACATCACATTCCACATAGACATCTGGTAAAAAATGCATTTCAATTTTAATCACACCATCGCCTTGGCACGCTTCGCACCGCCCACCTTTGACATTAAAAGAAAACCGTCCAGGCCTATAGCCGCGTGTTTTGGCTTCTGGCAATCCAGCAAACCATTCACGAATAGGTGTGAACGCGCCCGTATAAGTCGCTGGATTAGAACGCGGCGTGCGTCCAATGGGCGATTGGTCAATATCTATCACCTTATCTAAATGGTTCATGCCTTTGACTTCCTCATATGGGGCGGGCAGGGCGCGAGCATTATGCAATTTGCGCGCAATGGATTTATACAGCGTATCCAGCAGGAAAGTTGACTTACCACTGCCCGAAACACCAGTAACGCATGTAAAAGTGCCAAGCGGCACATCAACATTGATATTTTTCAAATTATTACCCGTTGCACCGATAATGGATAATTTATGTCCGTTTCCCGTGCGGCGTTTTTTTGGCACGGGAATTTCCATTTTGCCTGATAGATATTTGCCCGTAAGGCTTTTTGTGGCTTTGATAATTTGCTCTGGTTTACCCTTGGCGACAATTTCCCCGCCATGAATCCCTGCGCCTGGGCCAATATCCACCACATAATCAGCCGCACGGATAGCATCTTCATCATGCTCTACCACAATCACCGTATTACCAATATCGCGCAGGCGGGTAAGTGTTTCTAGCAAGCGTGCATTGTCGCGCTGATGCAGGCCAATAGATGGCTCGTCTAGCACATAAAGCACACCCGTCAGCCCAGAGCCGATTTGTGAAGCCAAACGGATGCGCTGGCTTTCCCCGCCCGATAATGTGCCAGAATTACGCGATAGAGTCAGATAATCCAATCCAACATTATTAAGAAATTTTAGCCTCTCACGAATTTCTTTCAAAATTTGACGGGCGATTTCCTTTTGCTTTTTATTCAAATGCTTATCAATTTTTTGAAACCAAATATCGGCATCTTTAATGGCATAATCGGTCACTTCACCAATATGCTTATCAGCAATTTTCACTGCTAAAGCTTCGGGTTTTAGCCGCCAGCCATCACAGCTTTGACATGCCGCTTTAGATTGAAACTTTTCAATTTCCTCACGCATACGTGGGCTGTCTGTTTCGCGGTAACGCCGTTCTAAATTGCCAATCACGCCTTCAAAAATTTTACGTGTTTTGAAACTACGCCGCCCATCATCATAGATGAAGGTTATTTTTTTATCACCCGTGCCGTGCAGGATAATTTTCTTATGCTTTGCGCTTAGCTTACGCCATGGCACTTCCATAGAAAAACCATATTCCCGCGCCAGACTTTCCAGCGTTTGCATAAAATAAGAAGATGATGTGCCGCCTTTTGACCATGGGGCGACCGCACCCCCACGTAAAGACAAAGATTCATCGGGTATGACGGCTTGCGGGTCAATAAAAAACTGCGTTCCTAGACCGTCGCAAGCTGGACAAGCCCCAAATGGATTATTGAAAGAAAACAAACGCGGTTCAATTTCATCAATGGTAAAACCCGATACTGGACAAGCAAAATTCGCTGAGAAAACCATACGTTCGGCTTTTTTATCTGCCGTTTCGGCTACGGCAATGCCATCGGTTAAACGCAAAGCAATTTCCAAACTATCGGCTACCCGATTGCCTAAATCTGGTTTGACGATAATTCTATCCACCACAACATCAATATCGTGCTTATATTTTTTATCCAGCGTTGGTACATCGGCCAATTCATAATATGTGCCGTCAATTTTGACGCGCTGAAAGCCGCGCTTTTGTAATTCAGCAAATTCCTTACGATATTCACCCTTGCGTCCGCGTATGATGGGAGCGAGTAGAAATAGCCGCGTGCCTTGTTTCATAGCCATAATGCGGTCAACCATTTGCGAAATGGTTTGGCTTTCAATCGGCAGGCCTGTAGCAGGGGAATAGGGGATACCAATGCGCGCAAAAAGCAGGCGCAAATAATCATAAATTTCCGTGACCGTGCCGACCGTAGAGCGCGGATTTTTAGATGTTGTTTTCTGCTCAATAGAAATGGCTGGCGACAGCCCGTCAATTCGGTCAATATCAGGCTTTTGCATCATTTCCAGAAATTGCCGCGCATAGGCCGACAGGCTTTCCACATAGCGGCGTTGGCCTTCGGCATAAATCGTATCAAAGGCCAAAGATGATTTGCCCGACCCGGAAAGACCCGTCATTACAATAAGCGCGTCGCGGGGCAAATTCAGTGACACATTTCTGAGATTGTGTTCCCGCGCCCCAACAATGCTGATTTTCTTTAATTGTTTCATTAGCTTAGCTTATTTTGTCGCTTGTTGAAGGTTCATCATTTTCTCCAGCCCCTCAATAGCACGGCATAGCTTTTTGACCAAATATTGCCCTACATATTAAGAATGTTTGTTGCCATAAGGCTCCAGTTTATTTAGGGTGAGGAATCAGTAAAGAAAGGGACGTATCACATGGCTGGAAGCATAAATAAAGTTATTCTGGTTGGCAATCTAGGTGCCGACCCAGAAGTAAAACAAATGAATAATGGCAAGCCCGTTTGCAATTTAAGCATTGCCACGAGCGAAAGCTGGAAAGACAAACAGACGGGCGAACGCCGTGAACGCACTGAATGGCATCGGGTGGTGATTTTCAATGAAGGGCTGGTGCGTATTGCTGAGCAATACTTACGCAAAGGCTCAAAGGTTTATATTGAAGGCCAATTACAAACCCGAAAATGGCAAGACAAAGACGGCTCGGATAGATATACAACCGAGGTCGTTTTGCAGGGCTATAATAGTAGCTTGACCATGCTTGACAGCCGCAATAGTGGCGGCGGGGCATCATCCGTGACAGGCGCGGCAACGGGCGGCGCACCGGCTAGTGATGGCGGGGCGGATGACGATATTCCGTTCTAAATAAGTCCCTCTTTATACCTTGTTTAAGCGCATGGGCATATCTTCATAAGTCTTTGTAAAGTAACAATAAATTATTGCATTACAGGTACATTTTTGGCCTGATTTTGTTGCGACTCATGGGCATGAAATGCTACACTAATAAGATAATATTTTTAATGGAAGAATAGCCGTTTTGTCCGACACAACCGACGATATTGACATCCCAAAAGAAGCCGAAACAGATATAAATTCATCTACCGATAATGTAGAAAATGGCAATAATGGCGATAATGGCGACCCGCCGCCACCGACGACTTCGGGCGCGGCTCTGCCGCCAGAATTTGATGTTAGCCCCATTACCATTGAACAGGAGATGCGCACCAGCTATCTGGATTACGCCATGAGCGTGATTGTAAGCCGTGCTTTGCCCGATGTGCGTGATGGGCTGAAACCTGTCCACCGCCGCATTTTGTTCTCCATGAATGAAAATGGCTATGACTTCAACAAGCCTTACCGTAAATCCGCCCGCGTGGTGGGTGATGTGATTGGTAAATATCACCCGCATGGTGACCAGTCTATTTATGATGCGCTGGTACGGATGGCGCAGGATTTTTCTATGCGCCTACCTTTGCTAGACGGGCAGGGCAATTTTGGCTCTATTGATGGCGATCCGCCTGCCGCCATGCGTTATACAGAAGTCCGCATGGCCAAACCCGCTCATGCGTTGCTGGCCGATATTGAAAAAGAGACGGTTGATTTTCAAGATAATTACGACAATTCCGAGCGCGAGCCGACAGTTTTGCCAGCGCGTTTTCCTAATTTGCTTGTCAATGGTGCGAATGGCATTGCTGTGGGCATGGCGACCAATATCCCGCCGCATAATTTGGGCGAGCTAATAGATGCGACACTCAAACTTATTGAAGCCCCCGACACAACAGATGAAGAAATTTGCAATATCGTGCCTGGGCCTGATTTTCCTACGGGTGGGCAGATTTTAGGGCGGCGCGGTTCGCGTTTGGCGGGCATGACAGGGCGTGGCTCGGTCATTATGCGCGGCAAAGCAGAAATTACCAATATACGCAAAGACCGTGCGGCCATTATCATCACAGAAATTCCTTATCAGGTGAATAAAACCGTGATGATTGAAAAAATTGCCGAAATGGTGCGCGAGAAAACCATTGAAGGCATTTCCGATATGCGCGACGAGTCCGACCGCGATGGTATGCGTATTGTGATTGAATTAAAGCGCGAAGCTGTGGGTGAGGTAGTGCTAAACCAGCTTTATCGTTATTCCATGCTACAAACCAGCTTTGGGGCAAATATGTTGGCACTTAATTCTGGAAAACCAGAGCTGATGAATTTAGCCACCATGCTGAAAGCCTTTATCGCTTTCCGCGAAGACGTTATCACCAGACGGTCAAAATTTGAGTTAAACAAAGCTCGTGACCGCGCTCATGTTTTGGTTGGCTTGGCCATTGCTGTGGCCAATATTGATGAAGTTATCGCACTTATCCGTAAATCTTCCGGCCCGCAACAGGCGCGTGAACAGCTTATGGCTAAGGCGTGGAAAGCGGCCGATGTGGCCGACCTTATCCACCTGATTGACGACCCGCGCCACCGATTAAGCGATGATAGCACAATTCACCTTAGCGAAGCGCAAGCCAGAGCTATTCTTGAGTTGCGTCTGCAACGGCTCACCGCTATGGGGCGTGATGAGGTGGGCGATGAATTAAAAGAGCTGGGTGGGCAAATTACTGACTTGCTGGATATTTTGCGTAGCCGTGAGCGCGTATTGACCATTATCAGCAATGAACTAAAAGAGGTGCAAAAAGAATTTGTCACGCCACGGCGCACGGAAATTATTGAAGACGAGCTAGAAGTAGATGATGAAGATTTAATTCCGCAAGAAGATATGGTCGTTACTGTTTCTCATGCGGGTTACATTAAGCGCGTGCCGCTTTCTACTTATCGGTCGCAAAAACGCGGCGGCAAAGGGCGGTCGGGCATGTCCACTAAGGACGAAGATTTTGTAACACGCATTTTTGCCGCTAATACGCATCAGCCCGTTTTGTTTTTCTCAACCACAGGCATGGTTTATAAAATGAAAGTGTGGAAATTACCCGTTGGTAGTCCGCAATCACGCGGCAAGGCTTTGGTTAATCTTTTGCCTTTGGCCGAAGGTGAAACAGTAAATGCCATTATGGCTTTGCCGAAAAAAGAAGAAAGCTGGGCGGATTATCATGTCATGTTTGCCACCTCATTTGGTAATGTGCGGCGCAATGACTTGTCTGATTTTACCAATGTGAATAAGGCTGGTAAAATTGCCATGAAGCCAGATAAGGACGAAGCGATTATTGGCGTTGAGCTTTGCACTGAAGCCGATGATGTTTTGCTAACCAGTAATATTGGGCGGTGTATTCGTTTTCCCGTTACCGCTATTCGGGTTTTCAAAAGCCGTAACTCCACAGGTGTGCGCGGCATTAAGCTCGGCAGTGGCGAAGCGGCTATCTCTATGGCTGTGTTGCGTCATAGCGATGCCACACCGGCTGAACGCAATAGCTATCTTAAACAAGCTGCCATGTTGCGCCGTGCCACTGATGGCGAGGAAGCTGAAGCCGAAAGCGTAGAGGAAGTAGATATTGACGGTGAAGAAAGCGTGGAAGAAGCTACGCTCACCCCCGAACGCTATGGCGAAATGGGCGGGCGCGAACAATTTTTGCTGACCATTAGCGAAAACGGCTTTGGTAAACGTTCTTCGGCCTATGAATATCGCGTATCGGGGCGCGGCGGTAAGGGGGTGATTGCCATGACTGTCACCACGCGCAACGGGCCTTTAGTGGCCTCTTTTCCAGTTGAAGATGACGACCAAATTATGCTGGTGACGGATGGCGGCACGCTGATACGAACTTCTGTGTCTGATGTACGCATTGCTGGGCGCAATACGCAGGGCGTCACCATTTTCAAAACGGGCGAAGATGCGCGTGTGGTGTCGGTTATTCGCCTTAATGAAGCCTCTGGCGAGGCCGAAGAAGATATGCTTGAAGCGGGCAGTGATGATGCTGTAGAAGCCGAAGCCGTGCCACCCACGGAATCAGAGGTATAAATCATGCAAAGCGGTTTTTATCCAGGCAGTTTTGATCCTCCAACTTTGGGGCATGTGGATATTTTAATCCGTGCCATGCGGTTGGTTGACCGATTGGTTGTTGGCATTGGTACAAATGCCAACAAAACCGCCATTTTCACCGTGCAGGAGCGCGTGGATATGCTCCATGCTTGCCTAGACGGGGCGGCGCAGGTGGCCAAATGTGAGCTAAAAATTCTTGCCTTTGACGGGCTTATAGTGGATGCGGCGCGTATAGCCAAAGCACCGCTTATTATACGCGGTCTACGCCATGCGGGCGATTTTGAAGCCGAGAGCCGCATGATGGCTATGAACCAGCGTATGGCGGCGGAAATTGAAACCATTTGCCTAACAACCGCGCCGGAAACGGGCTTTATTTCTTCTACTTTGGTACGCCAAATTGCCCAAATGGGCGGCGATTTCAGTCCCTTTGTGCCGTCTGAAATTATTGATATGATAAAATCAAAATACTAAACTTTACCAATAGATTATAGATAAAAACCGATGAAATACTTAAAGAAATTTTTAACCCTTCTTATCTCGCCGCTTTTGCTTTCCTATATGGCTTCCACGTCTGCCCATGCTCAGCCGCAAGGCGGGGCAGATGGCCAAGCGCAGGAAATTCTCTTGCTGGAACTCAAAGACGGCATGGTTAAAATCCGTTTACGGCCTGATTTGGCACCCAAACATGTGGCACGTATTAAGTTGCTTGTGGCGGAAGGCTTTTATGATGGGTTGCTTTTCCACCGCGTGATTGACGGCTTTATGGCACAAACGGGCGACCCGACTGGCACGGGCAGGGGTGGGTCGGATTATCCTGATTTGCGCGCTGAATTTAGCGAAGCACCTTTCCTGCGTGGCGTGGTGGGCATGGCTCGCGCTGGGCATCCAGATAGTGCCAATAGCCAATTTTTCATTTGCTTTGAGGATTCTGAATTTCTCAATCGGCAATATACGGTTTGGGGTGAGGTGATTGACGGCATGGAATTTGTAGACAAAATCATGCTGGGCGAGCCGCCAGAAAATCCCGACAAAATTATTTCTATGCGCCTAATGTGATGCGGGTTGATGCTTTTGATTTCACCTTACCAGAGGAAAATATCGCCCTGCGACCGGCGCGGCCTCGTGATGCGGCGCGACTGCTAACCATTGGCGCGGGCGGGCGGCGCGGCGACCATATTATCAGAGATTTGCCCGACCTGCTCAATGCGGGCGATATGTTGGTGGTTAATGATACGAAAGTCATTCCAGCTCGTTTGACGGGGCAACGCCGTCGTGTAAAGGCAAGCGGCGCGAAAATTGAAGTCACGCTCATTGAACGGCTGGAAAGCGTCACATGGCGATGCTTTTTACAACCTGCCAAGCGTGTTAAAACGGGCGATGTGATTTATTTTTCTAACCCCTCCCACACAGAAGAAGTGGCCGCGCATATTACCGCTTGCAATGGCGGCGAAGCAAAAATTATTTTCCAATTACCGCCTGCAGAAATGGAAAGCAGTTTGGCGCGTATTGGCGTGATGCCTTTGCCGCCCTATATTGCGTCCAAACGCCGCCCCGATGCAGAGGATTTTAACGATTACCAAACCCTTTTTGCCCGCCATGATGGGGCTATTGCCGCGCCCACGGCGGGCTTACACTTTACCCCGCGCCTTTATGAAACGCTGCAAGCCAAAGGCGTTCAATTTGAGCGTGTGACTTTACATGTTGGGCCTGGCACATTTCTGCCCGTGCGGGTTGACGATACAGATGACCATATAATGCATGCCGAATGGGGCGCAGTAACGCCCAGCACGGTGGCGGCTATAAATAAAACCAAAGAAGCGGGTGGCAAATTGGTTTGCGTCGGTACAACTTCTTTGCGCCTGATTGAATCGGCAGCACAAAGTGATGGGCGCGTAGAACCTTTTAGCGGGGCAACAGATATTTTCATCACGCCTGGCTATCAGTTCAAAGCCACCGACCGATTATTGACTAATTTCCATTTGCCGAAATCCACGCTTTTTATGCTCGTTTCAGCTTTTTCGGGCTTGGCAGAGATGAAACAAGCCTATCAACATGCTATTGAAAATGGATATAGATTTTATTCATACGGCGATGCGTGCTTGCTAGACTGCACAGCACAGAATGAAAGCAAGTAATCATGAAATTTACCTTGCATGAAAAATCTGGCACAGCCCGCCATGGTGCGATTGAAACGCCGCATGGCGTGATACGCACACCCGCCTTTATGCCCGTTGGCACGGCAGGGTCGGTTAAAGCCATGTATCCGCAACAGTTACGTGATTTGGGCGCGGATATTGTGTTGGGCAATACTTATCACCTTATGTTACGCCCGGGTGCAGAAGAAGTCGCCAATTTGGGCGGGCTGGCTAAATTCATGCAATGGGACGGTCCGATATTGACCGATAGTGGCGGCTTTCAGGTCATGTCGCTGGCCAAATTGCGCAAAATGAGTGAAGAAGGGGTACGCTTTCAAAGCCATATTGATGGCGCTGACCACATGCTTACGCCCGAACGCAGTGTTGAAATTCAAACCCTGCTTGGGGCAGATATTAGCATGGTGCTGGATGAATGTACGCCTTATCCATCTAGCGAAAAACAAGCGCGTGACTCCATGCAACTTTCTATGCGCTGGGCAGAACGCTCAAAACAGGCTTTTGCAAAATATAATAAAACGGTGGGTGCGGCTTTATTTGGCATTGTGCAGGGTGGTATTTATGAAAATTTGCGCCATGAAAGCGTACAAAATTTGCAAAGCATTGGTTTTGACGGCTATGCCATAGGCGGGCTGGCGGTTGGGGAAGGGCAAGAAGAAATGTTGCGCGTGCTAGATGCCACTTTGACGAGCTTGCCCGAAGATAAGCCGCGCTATTTAATGGGTGTCGGTACGCCCGATGATATTCTACAAGCTGTCCGTTGCGGGGTGGATATGTTTGATTGCGTCATGCCCACACGCGCTGGACGGCACGGGCTGGCCTATACGCGCCATGGTAAAGTGAATTTACGCAATGCTCGCCACGCCAATGACCCGCGTCCTCTAGACGAAACAAGCAACTGTCCAGCGGCTCGCGATTATAGCCGTGCCTATTTGCACCATCTTGTGCGCTGTAGGGAATATCTTGCCGCCATGTTGCTGACATGGAATAATTTACATTATTATCAACAACTTATGGCTGAACTACGGGCGGCCATTCAAAATAACCAGCTTGACGCTTATTACGAGACTTTCACCGTCGCTCAAGCGCAGGGCGATATTGCACCAATAGAATAATATGCTAGGCTGGTCGCATCATCAAAGGGACGAGACAAACACATGCACATAAAAAGTCATCATCTTTGGGCATTGCTGACTATTCTTGCTTTTGGCATTAGCACCCATCTTACGCCACATGAATGGGGCGTGACGACTATTGGTACGGCGAGCCTATTAGCGGCCGCTTATTTGCCACGCCGAGCGATAAGCATTGCTGTTTTAGTGCCTGTCTTGCTTGGCGATATAATGCTTGGCCTTTATCCGCTTCTGGCTATGGCGATTGTTTATCTTGCTCATGTGCTGGCCGCTTATGGTGTCACGCCCATCTTAAAAAAAGTACGGGTGAAAACTGTTTTCATCGCCGCGCTGATTAATGCGATACTGTTTTATCTTGTGTCTAACCTTGCGCCCATAGCAATGGGTTATTACCCCAATAATCTTGGCGGCTGGATAGAGTGCTATGTGAACGGTTTGCCATTTTTATGGCGCGGCTTATTGGCCAATTTGATATTTGGCGGCTTTGCCTTTAGCTGCATTTATTTGGCGAAGGAATTTTTACGTGCGGCTCGTTTCACTTCTGCCCAGCGCGACTGATATTGTTGCCGCGCTTCATGCTGATGCCGCTTTGGTTGGTGTCAGTCATAGCTGTGATGCGCGTTGGGCGCATTTGCCTAAACTGACCAGCACGCGCATTGATAAAAACGCATCTGCCACCGACATTGACCAGCAAGTTAAAAGCACAGATGCGCCGCTTTACCAGCTTGATACAGAACTGCTTAACCAGCTTGCGCCAGACATTATCATCAGCCAAGATTTATGCGATGTGTGCGCCGTCTCTGGCACGGATGTAACCGATGCTTTGGCTGCCTTAAACAGCAAGCCGCTTTTAATTACGCTGTCGCCTTTTCGGCTCAATGATGTGGTGGCGTGTTTCATGCAAGTAGCCGAAGCCATAGGGCGGGTTGAAGAGGGCGCAAAGCTGCAAGCCGAATGGAATAAAAAATTTGCCGCTTGTCGCGGACGTTTTGCCGATACCGCACCTAAAGTTGCTTTTTTAGATTGGCTTGCACCGCCCTTTGCCGCTGGGCATTGGATACCAGACCTTATTGAATGGACGGGGTGCCAAAGCGTATTGGCGCAAGCGGGGGAAAAGTCGCACGAAATCACTTGGGACGATGTGCGTGCCGCCGCGCCTGATATTGTGCTGGCCGCTTGTTGCGGGCAAGACGCACAAATGGCAAAACGCGCCCGTTCTGCCGTGCCAACGGATATTGATATAAACATATTAGATGGTGACGCGCTTTTTTCCCGCCCGTCGCCATCTTTAATGGATGCTGTGCATATTTTTACCCGTGCCGTGGGTGAAAAACTTGCTGAAAACCGCTTTAAGGGCTAGCCGCAAGGCTAATCTTACTCTATATAGCGACAGCATTAGCACAAAGTGGGCCCGTAGCTCAGTCGGTAGAGCAACTGACTTTTAATCAGTGGGTCGCAGGTTCGATTCCTGCCGGGCTCACCATCTTACTTTCCACACCCCCCGCAAGGAAACCGATATTTCAGCCCTTTGGTGGCGGGTAGGTTATTAACAGATTACTGACCGTTTGGTCGTTTTTATCAAAAATTCCTTGCCGCCGTGCTTGATTTTGCCGCCCCCATATGACACAAATATAGCGAAACACCATGCTAGAGGGGTCTGATGACCTCTTTTTTATGTTTCTCTAATTTTAACACGGTGGGAGTTAAAAATGCCAATAGCCGTATCAGGTTTCAAGACCGTATTTTTGCGAGGGTTGCTGTTTTCAGCTGTTACTTGCGCGATTTCTACCACATCCACAATCGTCACAGCACAGCAAGCCAGTGGCACATTGGGTGAGGTAGATAACACAAATGTTGCCGCCGTTCAGGACGGCGTTAAGTCACAAAAAACAATCAATCAATATGACGACAAAACGTCCACGTTGGTTGGCGAATATCGCGCTGCTCTTATTCAGCTTGAAGCCTTGCGTGAATATAACGCTCAGCTTGAAAAGCTCATTACAGCACAAAAAGCTGAGATGGTGAAAATCCGTCAGCAAATTGAAGATGTCACCGCCATTGACCGGACAATTATCCCACATATGTTCCGCATGATTGACGGGTTAGAAAAATTTGTTGAGCTGGATACGCCATTCCTTATTAATGAACGCCGTGCGCGTGTGCAGCGTTTGCGCGATTTAATGGATCGCTCCGATGCTAATCCAGCAGAAAAATACCGCAAAATTCTTGAAGCCTTTGAAATTGAAAATGAATATGGCCGTACCATTGAAGCCTATGAAGGCCAAATGGTTATAGATGATGAAGAAAGAACCGTTAACTTCTTACGTCTAGGGCGCGTTTCATGGCTTTATCGGACGCTTGACCGTCGGGAAAGTGCCGTTTGGGATAATGTCAATAAAACATGGGTTGAGCTTGGCAGCAGTTTTGACAGCGAAATTAATACCGCTTTCCGCATTGCCAGAGAGCAAGCCGCGCCGAATTTGCTGATTGTTCCGCTATTTGGTCCAAAAGGAGGGAACTAGAATGATACGCAATTTTATTCTTACGGCTGTCATTGCAACCAGTTTGTCTTTATCTGGTGCGGTCGCACAAGACAAAAAGGCTGAAGAGAAAAAAGACGAAATTCTCACACTCCAACAGCTTTTGGAGCGCGTCAAACAGGGGCGTGTGAGCGATAATGCAGAAAATCAACGCCGTGAGGCCGAATTCCGCGCTAATCGCAATAAGCAGCAAAGCCTGCTTAACACCACCAATGCCGCTATTACCCGCGAAGAAGCCCGTTCTGAACGGCTAGAGCAGATTTTCAATGAAAATGAGCTAAAGCTGGCTGAGCTTGAAGGGCTATTGCAAGAACGCCTTGGCGTTTTCGGCGAATTGTTCGGTGTTGTCCGTCAGGTGGCAGGCGAAACCAAAGCGCAAGTGGAATCTTCAGTTGTTTCGGGTGAACTGCCTGGCCGTGAAGTTTTCCTCGGCGAATTGGCTAAAACCAAAGGCCTGCCGTCTATGAAACAGCTAGAGGGTTTGTGGTTCATTTTGCAACAAGAAATGACCGCGCAGGGCGAAGTCAAAACCTTTGAAGGTAAAATCGTGGCACAAGATGGCACAGCCCAACCAGCTATGATTACCCGTGTCGGACCATTCACGGCCACTTCTGATGATGGCTTTTTGCGTTATAGCGAGGGGGGTCGTTTCACCACTTTAGGCCGTCAGCCGCCGGCACGTTTCCTTGATGGCGCCGATGATGTTATGGATGCCGATGAAGGCGAATTAACCGCTGGCGTGGTTGACCCGTCTCGTGGTGCGATTTTGGACTTATTCTTACAAACGCCTAATTTGTCTGAACGCATTGGGCAGGGTGGTTTGGTTGGTTATGTGATTATCGCCCTTGGTGTGGTCGGTGTATTGCTTGCCTTTGAGCGCATTTTTGTTCTCACCCGCACTGGACGTTCTATCAATACGCAACTGGCTTCTGGCAATTTAGAAGGCGACAACCCGCTTGGCCGTGTTTGGGCGGTATATTCTTCCAACCGCAGTGTGGATGTGGAAACGCTAGAGCTGAAACTTGATGATGCAATTTTGAAAGAAATGCCCGCCCTTGAACGTGGGTTAAGCACCATTAAGCTGATTTCTGGTGTTGCCCCTCTATTGGGTCTGCTGGGAACGGTGACAGGTATGATTTTGACCTTCCAAGCCATTACACTTTTTGGCACAGGCGACCCGAAACTCATGGCGGGTGGTATTTCACAAGCATTGATGACAACCGTGCTGGGTCTGGTTGTGGCCATTCCCACATTGCTTTTACATTCGGTCGCGGCCACGCGGTCAAAAGAAGTAGTGCAAGTGCTAGAAGAGCAAGCCACGGGACTCATTGCGGCTCATGCCGAGTCTAAAGGCAAGGGCGGAAAATAGGAGCAGATAATGGAATTCAGCGAGATTATCTGGCTGTTTTTAAGTCCGTTTGAAGCCATTCGCGGCGTCAGGGATTTCCTTGAGATGGGCGGCAATGTTCTTGTCGTGATTATGCTGGTCAATGTTGTCCTACTGGGGCTGATATATGAACGTTTTCTATATTACCGCACAACATTCCGCCGTCTTGGCGTGGAAACGGTTAATCAGTGGAATGCGCGCTCCGACCATAAATCATGGACAGCGCATAAAATTCGTGAGCAGTTGATTTCTGTCGCCCGTGCGGGTGCGAATAAAAATCTTGGCTTTATTAAAGCCTTTGTCGCGCTTGCGCCTTTGCTGGGACTGGTTGGCACGGTGACGGGCATGGTTGAAGTTTTTGATGTGATGGCCATTACTGGTTCAGGCAATGCACGCGCCATGGCGGCAGGTATTTCCAAAGCCACTTTGCCGACCATGGCGGGTTTGGTAACGGCTGTTTCGGGCATTGCGTTCACAACTATTTTGGAACGGCGTTCCAAACGTGTTGTTGAAGAACTTGAAGATGAATTATTTTTAATGTGAGGAGGGCCTTATGCGCCGCAAACGTTTAACCAGCTCAGAAGAGTCCGATATTGACATCACACCCATGCTTGATGTGGTGTTTATTATGTTGATTTTCTTCATTGTGACGGCCACCTTTGTGAAAGAAAGCGGCATTGATGTGTCGCGCCCTGATGCGCAAACGGCCAGCAAGCAAAACCGCGTGGGCATTTTGGTAGCCATTAATGAACATAATGAAGTTTGGATTAATCGCCGTGAGGTGGATTTACAAGCCGTCCGTGCTAATATTGAACGGCTCAAAGCTGAAAACCCGCAGGGCGGGGCGGTCATTCAGGCCGATGAAGCGGCTGAAACGGGCGTTTTGATTGAAGTGATGGATCAAATTCGTTTGGGCGGTGTGACCCAAATTTCGATTGCAGCTGAGGAAAAGTAAAGCCAAGAGACCAAGCCAATGGATAAGCTGCTCAATACTTCTCTAAAGCAAATACCGATTTGGGGGCTGGCTATTGTCACCACAATGGCGCTGTTTCTGATTATGAAAATTATGGTTACGGGCCAAAATTACAAACTTGAAGAGGTAGCGGCTAAAATCACCATTGATTTTGTGCGCTTAGAGCGTGACGAAGACGTTAACGCTAAAAACCGTGCCGCTAAGCGTCCAGCACGCCAAGAACCCGAACCGCCACCCCCACCGCCACAGCTTGACCCAACCCAAAAGCCAAAAATTGAAGATGCTAATTTTGACACGGCCTTTAATTACCAATCGGGCGGGGCGAATATTCCGGTAGATGGTGATGCTTTGGCCATTGTCCGTGTGCCGCCGCGTTATCCCAATCGGGCTTTGTCGCGGGGCATTGAAGGCTGGGTGTTGCTGGAATTTACCATTAACCCCTTAGGCCAAGCGACTGAAATTTTTGTGGTGGAATCCGAACCATCGGGCATATTTAATCGTTCGGCCATTAACGCCGTACGTAAATGGAAATATCGCCCCAAAACCGAAGATGGCCGTGCTGTGTCACGTGGTGGGGTGCGCCAGCTTGTAACCTATAAAATTGCAGAAAATTGAGATTTGATATGAATAAAATAAGTCAAATTTGCTTTTTAGGTGTGTTTACGGCAGGCAGTTTTCTGTTACCCGTTTTGCCATCTGCGCCAATCATGGATATTGCTTACGCGCAAGAAAAAGAAAAAAAGAAAAAGCCACGTACACGGCGTACGCAAGCATTAAGTAAAGCGGCGGGTAGCCGAATTTTATCGGCACAGGAAGCACTAAGCGATGGCAAACATGATACGGCTTTCAAAATTTTAGATAGTGTGTTGAAAAGTGAACGCATGACGCCTTATGATAAGGGCGTGGCGCAACAATTTCTTGGCTCAGTTTGGGCAGATAAGGGCGATTACAAACGCGCCGCACGTGCCTTACAACGCGCTATTGATATGGATGTGTTACCCCCAAATGTTATTAACGACATCACTTTTAATTTAGCCCAGCTTTATTTGGCCGAAGATGAGCCGAACCAAGCCTTGCGCCTACTCAATAAATGGTTCAAAACCACTGATGACCCAAGTGCATCGGCCTATGCTTTGCGGGCGCAAATTTATTTGATTAAAGAAGATTACACACGCGCCGAGCGCGATATTGATATTACTTTGTCAAAATCCAAAAATCCGCGTCAATCTTGGTATCGCGTTAAGTTGGCCATTCTTTTGCAAAAAGAAAGATATAAAGAAGCCTTGCCGATTTTACAGTTAGTCGTGGATAAATTCCCTGGCAAAAAAGCGTTTTGGCAACAGCTTTCTGCTGTTTATTTTGAATTGGGTATGGAGAAAAAAGGCTTTTCCGCACAACAAGCTATGCACGCCCAAGGCATGTTGAGAACATCTAAAGATTTTGAACGCCTTGCCCAGCTTTATTTATATAATGAATATCCTTACAAAGCCGCCCGCATTCTTGATGAAGGGCTAAAAAATGGCACGATTGAAAAGACCGAAAAAAATTGGGAGCTATTGGCTAATTCATGGATGCATTCTAGGGAGTGGCAAAAATCGCGCCGCCCATTATTAAATGCGGCTGAGCTATCCGATACGGGCAAGTTTTATGTTCAGCTTGGCCAAGCCTATCTACAAGATGAAGATTGGAAAACGGCAGAAAAATATCTGACGGCGGGTATTAAAAAGGGCAAACTGAAAAAACGCGAAGGCAATAGTTTGCTGGTATTGGGCATCACCCAAACGCGGCTGGAAAAATATGAAGAAGCAATAAAAACATTCCGCAAGGCAGGGGATTTTGATGATGTGGCCACGGATGCTTTCCGTTGGATTCGCTCATTAGAACGCCGTCTGGCAAAAATAGCTGCAGAGAAAGAACGCAAAGCCCGCGAAGCCGAGCAGGCCAAAGCGGCGCAAAGCTAACCTCGTCCGACCCGTCTTAAACCGTAATAAACCGCAAAATTGTTTGATTTGGCGTAGCTGAATTAGTTACGAAAGCCCAGCGATTCGGCCTATAAGTGAGCCATGAAAGCGAATAAGAGCTTTGCCGCCATTATTCTGGCAGCTGGACAGGGGCGGCGGATGAAATCTGATCGGCCTAAAGTCATGCACGAAATTGCTGGGCAGGCTATGCTTGGCCATGTCATGCAAACCGCACAAGCCGCCAGAGTAGGGCATATCATAGTCGTTACCGCGCCTAAACAGGATGATATACGGGCTTTAGCCGCTCGCCTTGATGCAAAAGTACAACATGCAACCCAAGCCGGACCGCTTGGCACAGGCGATGCGGTGCGGGCAGCCTTGCCCTTATTGAAAAGCTTGGGCAAAAACGGGCGCGTGGTAGTGATGTTTGGCGATACGCCCTTAATGCCGCCTTCGGTAATTGAGGCTTTGCTTGCGGCCAAAGCACCATTAGCCGTTTTGGGTTTCATACCAAATGACGCAGAAAGTTATGGTCGTATTGTGCTTGAAAAAAACCAACCTATTGCCATTATTGAACACAAAGACGCGACCTCCGCACAGCGTAAAATAAAATTATGCAATGGCGGAGCCATGGCCATTGATGCCGCGCTTTTGCCTGATTTATTGGAACAATTATCCAATGACAATGCGCAAGGGGAATATTATTTGCCTGATTTAGTTCAGTTGGCCGTGGCGGCTGGCCATAGTACGGTTTTAGTGGAGTCTACGCCAGAAAATGTCATGGGCGTGGATAGCCAAACGGCTTTAGCACAGGCGGAAAAAATTTATCAAAACAGATTACGACAAAAGTTTATGGATGCAGGTGTAACGCTTATCGCACCAGAAACAACTTATTTCAGCTATGATACGAAAATTGAAAAAAATGTGATTATTGAACCCCATTGCTTTTTCGGCACCAATGTTTCTATTTCAAGCGGGGCGCGGATAAAATCTTTTAGCCATATTGATAATGCCATTATTGGCCGCAATGCCCAAATTGGGCCTTATGCGCGTTTGCGCCCAGGAACGGTTTTAGAAGCAGATGTTAAAATCGGCAATTTTGTTGAAACCAAGCAAGCTCATATTGAAACGGGTGCAAAAATTAATCATCTATCCTATATTGGTGACGCACATATTGGTGCAAAAGCTAATATTGGCGCAGGGGTTATCACCTGCAATTATGATGGCTTTAACAAACATAAAACCGAAATTGGAGCAGGGGTGTTTGTTGGCTCTAACACGTCTCTTATTGCGCCGATAAAAATTGCAGATGGGGCTTACATTGGTTCTTCTTCTGCCCTAAGTGAAAATATAGAAAGCGATGCTTTGGCCGTTACTCGTGCGCCTTTGCGTTTGATAAAAGGCTGGGCGACGAAGTTCCGTGCTCGTCACAAAAAGGGAAAGAAATAGTATGTGCGGCATTATCGGCATTATTAGCAAAGAGCAAGTCGCGCCAGTGATTTTGGAAGCCCTTAAACGGCTTGAATATCGAGGTTATGACAGTACGGGTATTGCAACATTGCATAATGGCAAAATTGATCGTCGCCGTGCCGAGGGCAAACTTTCTAATTTGCGTCAACTCATAGAAAAAGAACCGCTTGCGGGTGCATTGGGTATTGGCCATACACGCTGGGCAACGCATGGCGCGCCAACTTCCAATAATGCCCACCCCCATGCAACCGATAGGGTAGCGGTGGTTCATAATGGCATTATTGAAAATTTCAAAGCACTGAAAGAAGAGCTAAGCGGCAAAGGGGCGCAGTTTCAAACTGAAACCGATACGGAAGTGATTGTACATTTATTTTCTACCTATTTAGATGATGGTATGGATGACGTAACCGCTGCGCAAAACACTTTTAACCGTCTGCAGGGTGCTTTTGCCATTGGTCTAATTGTCAATAGTGACAATGGAGGTGATGAAGAAAAAATGATTGTAGCGCGCAAAGGCTCGCCGCTTGCTATTGGCCATGGAGAAGGGGAAATCTATGTTGGTTCGGATGCGTTTTCGCTCGCTCCGCTAACTAATCGCATTACTTATTTGGAAGATAATGATTGGGCAGTTCTAACCCGTAAGGAAGTAAAAATTTTTCTCAGTGATGGCACGTCCGTGAAACGGCCACAGCAATATGTTGATGCCTCGGCGGGCTTGGTTGATAAGGGCGTATATAAGCATTTTATGGCTAAAGAGATTTTTGAACAGCCAACTGTTATTTCGCACACATTTAGCCACTATATTGACCCCGAAACCGAAAGCATTAAGCTCCCCGATTTACCGTTTGATTTGAAAAATGTACCACGTGTGACAATGATAGGCTGTGGCACGGCGCATTATGCCTCTATGGTTGCGAAAGGCTGGTTTGAAACCATCGCCAAAATACCAGCAGAAATTGACATTGCTTCGGAATTTCGCTATCGCCACGCGCCGCTAGACAGCAATGATTTGGCTATTTTCGTATCGCAATCGGGTGAAACTGCCGATACGCTGGCCGCACTGAAATACTGCAAAGAAAATAACATAAAAACTCTGACCGTGGTCAATGTGACGGGCAGCTCTATGCAGCGTGAGGCCGATGCGGCTTTGCCGACTTTTGCTGGCCCTGAAATCGGCGTGGCTTCCACTAAGGCTTTTACCTGCCAGCTTGCTACCTTGCTATGTCTGGCCGGGGCGATTGGCACAGCCAAGGGGCATTTGAGCAAAAAAGACGAAACCGCGCTTGTTCGCCAAATGTTGACTATTCCGCGTATGGCAGGCGACATTTTGAAATTGAATGATAAAATTCAAGCATTGGCCAATGCTCAGCTCGCCAAGGCTGATAATGTTATTTATATTGGCCGGCAGGCCATGTTTGCGTTAGCTTTGGAAGGGGCATTGAAGCTGAAAGAAATTTCTTATATTCACGCTGAAGGCTTTGCGGCGGGGGAGCTAAAGCACGGCTCTATTGCGCTGGTGGATGAAAACCTGCCCGTTGTGGTGTTGGCGCTGGAAGATATGCTTTTTTCCAAAACTGTTTCTAATATGCAGGAAGTTATGGCACGTAAAGGGCCTGTGATTTTGCTTAGCTCTCAAAAGGGCTTTGACGAGGCAGGCAAAGGCACACAAGCTAGCCTGATTATGCCGGATATGGATGCCACCATCGCGCCCATTCTTTATGCTATCCCGTTACAGCTTCTGGCCTATCATACGGCTGTGGCGAAAGGCACGGATGTTGACCAACCGCGCAATTTGGCTAAGTCTGTAACGGTGGAGTAGGGTTGAATAGGAAAAATAAATGATAGATTATGAATTTCAGCGTATTCAAAGATTACCGACTTATGTTTTTGAGCAGGTTAATCAGCTTAAATTAAAAGCGCGGGCGGCGGGTAAAGATATTATAGATTTAGGCATGGGTAATCCCGATTTGCCGACTCCGCCGCATATTGTAGAAAAATTGATTGAAACTGTGCAAAAACCGCACACCAATCGCTATTCGGCATCCAAAGGGATTCCTGGATTGCGCAAAGCACAGGCGCGTTATTATGAACGCCGTTTTGGGGTGACGCTTGACCCTGAAACGGAAATTATCGCTACACTTGGTTCAAAGGAGGGCATTGCCAATATGGCGCAGGCTATCACCAATCCAGGCGATGTTGTTCTTGCGCCTAATCCAACCTATCCGATTCATGCTTTTGGTTTCATTATATCGGGCGCGACCATTCAGCATTTGCCAATTAGAGAAGATAAAGATTTTTTTACAGTTCTGGATAATGCTGTGCTGCATAATCACCCCAAGCCCAAAGTGCTGGTTTTGAATTTTCCTAGCAATCCAACAGCACGACTGGTTGATTTAGATTTTTATAAAGAAGTTGTCGCTTATGCTAAAAAGCATGATATTATTTTGCTATCAGATTTGGCTTATGCAGAAATTTATTTTGACGAAAACGCCAAACCACCTTCAATTTTGCAAATTGAGGGGGCGAAAGATGTTGCAGTGGAATTTACCTCTTTGTCAAAAACCTTTTCAATGCCTGGCTGGCGGATGGGATTTGCGGTCGGTAATCCTAAACTCATTGCCGCGTTAACGCGTATTAAATCCTACCTTGATTATGGAGCCTTTACGCCCATTCAAGTGGCGGCAGTAGCGGCTTTGGACAGCTCTGAAGAGATTATTCATGATATTCGTATGGTTTATAAAACTCGCCGTGATGTGCTGATTGATGTTTTCAAACGCTCTGGCTGGAATGTGCCATTACCAAGAGCGACCATGTTTGCTTGGGTGCCCATTCCCGAACCTTTTGCCGCTTTGAAATCGCTTGAATTTTCTTCTCTACTTTTGCAAAAAGCCGATATTGCTGTTTCACCAGGGATTGGTTTTGGGGAATATGGCGATGATTTTGTCCGCATTGCACTGGTTGAAAATGAACAACGTATTCGACAAGCGGGGCGTAGTCTCAAACGTTTCATAGACGCCCATTGTGATAGGCGCAAAACTGCATAACACGCATTATATTAAAGGGGAGTGAGTTGAATGAACAAAAAAATAAACAAAGCTATTTTGGTTGCACTAGAAGACGAGTTTCCGCGTAAGGCTCTGCCATCTGGGCTGAAGGGTTTTCACATTGCCTATACAGGCGTAGGCAAAATCAACGCTGCTTTTAAAACAGCTGAAATTATTAATGAATTTTCTCCTGCTTTGATTATTAATTATGGCACGGCAGGCAGTTTGCAAGATGGGCTAAGCGGACTGGTGGAGGCCACACAATTTTTTCAGCGTGACATGACCGTAGAAGCGCTTGGCTTTGAAACGGGCGAAACACCTTTTGATGATATTATTGATATTGATTTTGGTCGCAAAGGTCATTCTTGCGGAACAGGTGATAGTTTTGTCACGCAAGCCCCGAAAATCAGAACTGATATTGTAGATATGGAAGCCTATGCGATTGCAAAAATCTGTCATTTGAAACAGGTGGATTTTCGCTGTTTCAAATATATTTCCGACAATGCCGATGAGGGTGCAGCGACAAGCTGGCAGGAAAATATTGCCAAGGGCAAGACGCTTTTTGCCGAAAAAATCACCGCAGAATTTGCTTAGAATCAACCTCTATTTTGAGTAACATACCGCTATGAGCGATACAAAACCCGAAAAATCAAAGCCGCGCAAAACCTTTTTCGGCATTATTCGAACCTATTTCCTCACGGGTCTTGTGGTGACAGGCCCAATAGGGCTGACTTTCCTGATTATTAGCTGGTTTATCAATTTGCTGGATAGCTGGTTTAAGCCGCTTTTGCCTATGCGTTTCCGGCCTGAGCAATATATTCCCTACGATATTCCGGGCGTGGGGCTGGTGGTGGCTTTCACTCTTGTGTTTATTGTCGGGGGGCTGACGGCCAATTTCTTTGGCCGCACATTGGTTTCCTATGGCGATAGAATCATTACACAAATGCCAGGGATTGGCACTATTTACAATGCATTACAGCAAATTTTTAAAGCAGCAGTTAATGATAAAAATCGCTCTTTTTCGCAAGTCGTGCTGCTGGAATATCCACGCAAAGGCATTTGGGTGATTGGCTTTGTGACCAATGATATTACCGGCCAAATTCAAGATGCTGTGCAGGGTGAAACAGTGTCGGTGTTTTTGCCAACCACCCCGAACCCAACCTCTGGTTTTCTGCTGTTTTTGCCCAAAGAAGATGTGATTACGCTTGATATGACAGTAGAAGAGGGCGCAAGGCTGGTTATTTCTGCGGGCATCTCGCTAGAAGAAGAAAATACTTAGCCTGATTCTAAATAGCGAATGGCTTCATCGCGGCGGAAAAGATAAAGCAAATGCCGTAGGGCTTGGCCTTGTGTGCTTTTTAAGCTGGCATCTTCCGCCATAAGAGTTTTCACTTCTTGATATATTTCTGGCAGAAAGTCCCGATGCGTTTCCCATGAGGCTAGCCGTAAAAGGGGCATACCGCTTTGGCGCGTGCCAAGCACTTCACCCGCACCGCGCAGGCGTAAATCTTCCTCAGCAATTTCAAAGCCGTCTTCGGTTTTACGCATAATGTCCAGCCGTGCTTCGGCCGTTTCACCTAAAGGCGCACGGTAAAGCAAAACACAAGAAGAAGCCGCTTGCCCACGCCCAACCCGTCCGCGGAGCTGGTGTAATTGGTTCAAGCCAAATCTTTCAGCATGTTCTACAATCATCGCGCTGGCTTCTGGCACATCAACACCAACTTCAATCACTGTGGTGGAAACAAGAATGGCAATATCACCGTTTTGAAACCGCTGCATAATTTTATCTTTTTCCGCGCCCTTCATACGGCCATGCACCAGCCCGACCTTATCGCCATAAATCGCCCGTAGGCTAGTGGCGCGTTTTTCGGCGGCAGCCAAATCCAGCATTTCACTTTCATCCACTAAGGGGCAGACCCAATAAATGCGCTGATTTTTAGCCAAAAGCCGCGCCAGCCCGTCCATGATTTCGGGCAAGCGTGCCAATTCAATGGCACGGGTTGTCACGGGAATCCGCCCAGGCGGCTTTTCCATAATGCGCGATACATCCATATCACCATAAGCGGCAAGGGTAAGTGTGCGCGGAATGGGCGTGGCCGTCATCACCAATACATCTGTGCCATGCCCTTTAGATGATAATTGCATACGCTGATGCACACCAAAGCGGTGCTGTTCGTCCACAACAACCATACCCAAATCATGAAAAGCAATATCTTCTTGAAACAGCGCATGGGTGCCAATAATCATTTGCGTGTCGCCATTGGCGAGAAAGGCGAGCTTATCGGTGCGTTTGTTGCCTTTGTCGCGGCCAGTGAGCAGTTCTACCGTCACGCCAATTTCATCGCATAAAGGCATAAGCGTTTGAGCGTGTTGACGGGCAAGCACTTCGGTCGGTGCCATTAGGGCGGCTTGCGTACCGCTTTCTACGGCAGTGAGCATGGCCATAAGCGCGACCAGTGTTTTGCCACTGCCAACATCGCCTTGCAAAAGGCGTAACATTCTTTGCGCCTTAGTCATATCGGCCTGAATATCTTTTATCGCCGCTTCTTGCGCTTGTGTCAGTTGAAAGGGAAGCTGAGCACGAATTTTTTCTTGCAAGGCGCCATTGCCAGCGAGCTTACGGCCACGTTTTTTGCTACGTTGGGTACGCACCAAAGCCAATGCTAATTGATTGGCCAGCAATTCATCATAGGCCAGCCTTTGTCGTGCTGGCAGATGCGCTTGAATATCGGCAAGGCTTTGTGGGTGATGGGCAGTTAAAAGTGCGTTTTTCCAATCTGGCCAATTATGTTTTTGCAAACGCTTAGAATTGTGCCATTCAGGCAAATCAGGCAGGGTGGCGAGCATACCGCGCATGGCTTTGCCAATGGTTTTAGCATTAATGCCCGCCGTCATAGGATAAATAGGTTCAATAATGGGCAGTTGGGCAAATTCTTCGGGCGATAGGGCGTAATCGGGATGCACCATTTGTAAAGCCTCGCGGTAACGTTCTACCCGTCCAGAAATAATTTTCTTTGCGCCAACGGGTAGGGTTTTTTCTAGCCAATCGGCTTTAGCATTGAAATAAACCAGCGTGATATTGCCCGTTTCATTGCCGCATATAATACGGTAAGGGCGGTTGCGTCCACCTCTGCTACCACCACTGGATTGATGTTTAATAATCTCAACCTCAAAAGTCGCAATGCGGCCATCTTCGGCTTCATTTATGGCGGGGCGATAATTACGGTCAACCAACCCCGTAGGCAAATGCCAGCATAAATCAACCAAATATGCCCCGCATAAACCTTCAAGCAAATCGGCAAGGCGTGGGCCAATCCCAGCCAGCGTTTGAGTGGGCGCAAAAAGCGGATTGAGCAAAGTCGGGCGCATGAGTCTCTTTTCGGTGATTCCCCTCCATGATATATCAATAGCTGACATATACACCAACTCAAGCTATAAAGCACTATGAGCCAGCCTGACGAAACTGCCGAAATTATTGCACAGCTTGATGCGCGGCGGAAAAAACTTTATTTCCGTTCCTGCCATCGGGGGATTAAGGAAATGGATATTATTTTTTCCCAATTTGCCTGCCAAATTCTGCCCATAATGCCAGATGCCGAGCTAGATGATTATGAGCGTATTTTGGAACTGCCCGATACGGATTTATTTGCATGGGCGACGGGGCGGCAGCCTGTGCCTGAAAATCTCACTTCGCCCTTGCTAGAAAGGCTGCTGAGCCTTGCCCATATGGATTAAACCATGGGGCATATAAATTGGGGCATGGATAAAGCGGAAATGACTCTTTCTGGCGTCCCAGAAGGGTTTGACGCGCTGGTGCTGGGCGATTTGGTACGACTGGCCGATAAGAAACAAATGCTTCATATTGTGCATGATGCCAAACGGATGGTGTCTGTGCAAAAGGCTGTGCAATTTTTCGCTCCCGATATTGACGTTTTGCTTTTTCCTGCATGGGATTGTTTGCCCTATGATCGCGTTGGGCCAGATGCAGGTATTATGGCGCAACGCATGGCTGTGCTGGCGAAATTGCTTAAACATAATACCCTACCTGACCGGCCGCGTTTGATATTGGCCAGCATTAATGCTGTGACGCAACGCATACCTGCACAAGACATTGTGCAACATTTATCTTTTTCCGCTAAACCCGGAGAGCTGGTTGATATGGAAAAGCTCATTAGCTTTTTAACGCATCACGGCTATAATCGTGTCCCGCTGGTTATGGAGGCGGGTGATTTTGCCGTGCGCGGTGGGATTGTTGATTTATTTCCCTCTGGGGCGGCTGAACCCTTACGATTAGATTTTTTTGGTGACCAGCTAGACAGTGTTCGCAGTTTTGATCCCGAAACGCAAAGAAGCAAAGGGCAAATGCGCGAAATTGAACTTATCGCCGCGGGCGAAATTCAGCTTGATGAGCAAGCTGTGGTGCGTTTTCGCAAAGCCTATATTGCTACTTTTGGTTCGGTCACTGGCACGGATAGGCTGTATGAATCCATAAGCCAAGGCGTGCGTTATCAAGGCATGGAACATTGGTTGCCACTTTTCCATGACAGGCTGGAAACAATTTTTGATTATCTACCCGACATAATGGTGACATTTGATCATTTGGCGCAAAATGCTGTGCAAGACAGATTTGAACAAGTCCAAGATTATTATCAAGCGCGTTTGGAAGCCCGCGCTTTGGCTGAAAAAAACCAAAATGCCGAAACGGGGCTTATCAATCCTTTGCCTCCTAAAACCTTGTTTCTTATGGAAAAAGCATGGCAGGAGATTTTGGCCGCTCGCAAAATTCGTTATATAACGCCATTTGATACGGCGCAAAGCACAGAAAACGGCCATATTATTCATCTGGGCGCGAAGCAGGGGCGTAATTTTGCTTCTGAACGGGCGGATGAGGGAAAAAATGTTTTTGACAGCCTCATTGAGCATATTAAAGCTCAACAGGCAGATAAAAAGCGCACCGTGTTGGCCGCATGGAGCGCGGGATCGTGTGAAAGGCTCGCCAATCTGGTACGCGAGCATGGGTTTGAAAACCTCACCCATATTGACAGCTGGGAGGTGAGTGAAAAACTGCCACCTGATGCGCTCGCCCTTTGCGTGCTGGAAATTGAAAGTGGTTTTGAAACCGACCAGCTGAGCATTATTGCTGAGCAAGATGTTCTCGGCGATCGGTTTTTGCCACGCAAAACGCATAAAAAGGCGACGAATTTTTTAACTGAAGCGGCCAGCCTATCGCCAGGTGATTTGGTGGTACATGTTGACCATGGCGTCGGGCGGTTTGATAGTTTGCAAACTATCACCGCCAATGGTGCGCCGCATGATTGTTTGAAACTTGTTTACCGAGATGATGACAAGCTGTTTTTGCCGATTGAAAATATTGAATTGTTAAGCCGTTATGGCTCCGATGAAACAGGCGTGCAGCTTGACCGTTTAGGTGGTGCGGGGTGGCAAAAGCGTAAAGCGCGACTGAAAAACAAGCTGAAAGATATTGCCGATGAGTTGATTAAAATTGCCGCCGCACGGCAAATGCGGCATGGGCAGAAATTTTCCATGCCATCGGGTCTTTATGATGAATTTTGCGCCAAATTTCCATTTGAAGAAACCGAAGACCAGCTTGATGCCATTCATACCGTATTGGATGATATGGAATCAGGGCGACCAATGGATAGGTTAGTTTGCGGCGATGTTGGCTTTGGCAAAACAGAAATTGCTTTGCGGGCGGCTTTTGTTGCGGCCATGAATGGTGCTCAAGTTGCTATTATTGTGCCAACAACGTTGCTGGCCAGCCAACATGCACGGAATTTCACAACACGTTTTGCAGGTCTGCCCGTGCAAATTCGTGAATTGTCGCGGCTGGTGGGAGTAAAGCGGGCAAGTAAAACCCGAAAAGGGCTAGCCGATGGCACGGTTGATATTGTCGTTGGCACCCATGCCTTGCTGGCTAAATCAGTGACATTTGCCAATCTCGGTCTGGTAATTATTGACGAAGAGCAACGCTTTGGCGTAACGCATAAAGAATTGCTAAAAAAACTACGCGCCCAAGTACATGTTTTAACGCTTAGCGCAACACCCATTCCGCGTACATTGCAGCTTGCTTTAACTGGTGTACGCGATTTATCGCTTATTGCCACGCCGCCCGTTGACCGGCTAGCTGTACGCACTTATGTCACACCATTTGATGCAATGGTGATACGCGAAGCATTATTGCGCGAAAAATACCGCACGGGGCAAAGCTTTTTCATCTGCCCGCATATTGCTGATTTGGATATGGCAGCAGCATTTTTGCGTGAAAATGTGCCAGAAGTAAAATTCACATACGCCCATGGGCAAATGTCTAGCGGTGAATTGGAAAAGCGTATGATGGCTTTTTATGAAGGTCAATATGATGTTTTACTTTCCACAGGCATTATTGAAAGCGGCATTGATATTCCTACCGCTAATACAATGATTATTTATCGCGGCGATATGTTTGGTTTAGCACAGCTTTACCAAATGCGCGGACGGGTGGGGCGTTCTAAGCGCCGTGCTTATGCTTATGTTACCTATCAAGAAAACAAACCACTTACTGTTTCGGCAGAGAAACGTCTGCGCGTGCTACAATCTTTAGACAGTATTGGCGCGGGCTTTACTTTGGCGTCTTATGATTTGGATTTGCGCGGCGCGGGAAATTTGCTTGGCGAAGAGCAATCTGGCCATATTAAAGAAGTGGGTTTTGAGCTTTATCAATCTATGCTGGAAGAAGCCGTTGCCCAACAGCAGGGCAAGCAGACGGAAGGGGACGAAACATGGTCGCCGCAAATTAATTTAGGCATGGGAGTGCTTTTGCCAGAAAATTATATTGCTGATTTTGAGGTCCGCATGGGGCTTTATCGACGGCTGTCGCATTTGCAAACACCACTTGAAGTAGAAGGCTTTGCGGCTGAAATGACTGACCGTTTTGGCCCACTGCCGCCAGACGGTGAAAATCTTATGCAGCTTGTGAGTATAAAATGTTTGTGCCGTGATGCAGGTATTGAAAAAATGGATATTGGCCCTAAGGGCATGGTGCTGCATTTTAGAAAACAGCAATTTAACAATCCTGAAGGGCTAGTAGATTTCATTGCGGCTCATGCCGATAAAATAAAATTGCGTACCGACCACGCGCTGATTTATCGGGTCAATTTTGATACGGATAGCCAAAAACTCAGCTTTGCCCGGAAGCTAGCCAAAGAATTGGCCGAATTAAGCCAGAAAAACGCTTAAATCTTGTTGCCCTTGCCTGTGATATGCTAGGAAAGGACATGTTGATTGACAGCCATTGCCATTTGGATTATCCAGATTTTTCCGAAGATAGGGATGCCGTTATTGAACGCGCTCGTGCGGCGGGTGTTGGGCTGATGTTGACCATTTCTTGCAAAGTCACGCAAGCCGATAAAATTATTGCTTTGGCCGAAGCGCATAATGATATTTTCTGCTCAGTTGGGATTCATCCCCATGAAGCTGGTGCGGAGCCAGAAATAAAGGCAGAAAAATTGATTGCTCTGGCCACGCATGAAAAAGTGGTTGGCATTGGTGAAACGGGTTTAGATTATTTTTATGAACATAGCCCACGTAAGGCGCAGAAGAAAAATTTCATTCAGCATATTAAAGCCGCCCGCCAGTCAAAACTTCCTTTAATTGTCCATACACGTGATGCGGATGATGATACGGTCGATATACTTGAAACAGAATATCAAGCGGGTGCTTATACGGGGTTAATCCATTGCTTTACGGCGGGGGAGGAACTGGCCAGACGGATGCTGGATATTGGCTTTTATATTTCGGTTTCTGGCATCGCGACATTCAAATCAGCGCAGAGCTTACGCGATATTATCAAAACCGTACCGCTTGACCGGTTGCTGGTTGAAACAGATGCGCCATGGCTTGCGCCTATGCCGCATAGGGGTAAAAGAAATGAGCCGGCTTTTGTCAAACACACAGCAGAAATGCTGGCCGCGCTGAAAGGTGTTGAACTAGAAGAAATAGAAGAAGCGACAACTCAAAACTTCTTCCGCCTTTTTACAAAGACGCAAAAAAAGGCACAAAAATGAGCCTGAGCGTGCGCATTTTAGGCTGCGGCTCTTCGGGCGGCGTGCCACGCATTGATGGTGATTGGGGCGCGTGCGACTCGAATAATATAAAAAATCGTCGCAGTCGCTGTTCGCTTTTAATAAGTCAAACAAATGCGGGTGGCACAACGCGTGTGTTAATAGATACATCGCCCGATATGCGCGAGCAGCTCATCGCCGCCAAGATAGATAAAATTGATGCGGTGATTTACACTCATGACCACGCTGACCAAACCCATGGCATTGATGATTTGCGCGCCTTAGTGCATCGGCATAAAAAACGGATTCCAGTGTGGATGGATGCACCCACTTCTAAAACAATCACTACCCGTTTTGCTTATTGCTTTTCGGAAATTGAAAATAGCGGCTATCCATCTATTTTAGAAGAAAACCGTATCAGTGATGAAACCGACCTTATTGAAATTGACGGGGCAGGGGGCGCGGTGCGGCTTTACCCAATTTGGTTTGACCATGGCCGTATTCGCTCTCTGGGCTATCGCATTGGCGATTTGGTTTATTCGCCCGATGTAAGCGGCGTGCCAGATAGCAGTTGGCCATATTTCGACAGGGTTAAAATATGGATTGTTGACGCGCTGCGCTACAAGCCACATCCGACGCATTTTCATCTTGAGCAGGCTTTAGAGCATATTGATAGGCTAAAAATCCCCTCCGCCTTTTTAACCAATTTGCATATTGATATGGATTATCAAACCCTATGTGATGCCCTGCCGTCCCATATTAAACCCGCCTATGACGGGCTAGAATTGCAGTTGTAAATCTGCCCCTATCCGCCGCTCATCGGCTTTTGCGGGCAGGGCAGGGGTTGCACTTTTGGCAATTTTGTATAGTCTTCAAACCAGTATAGTGGTTGGGGTTGTTTGAGGATATTTCCTGTGCGTAGCGGTTTTTCTCTTATTGAGCTTCTCGTTGTTATTGCTATTCTTGGGATTCTCGCATCCATAGGCGTTGCGGGCTATAATGGCTATATTAACCAGACCCGAAAAGAGGCGGCTTTGCGGAATATGGAGAAAATTAATCGGGCATTTAATCAAGATTATATCGCTTTAACCAATGATATTGGTGGGCCGTCAGAAATTGCCAATCAGGATGGTGCGGTGGTGACGCGCTCCGATCAATGTATCCAATATGTCACAAAAGTTGTCAAAAATATGAACAATATCAGTAACCTAAAAAATAGCTATGATAGCACTTTGCCCTATGCAGTGAATTTGCATGATAATCGTGACAAGATAGTGGGCGGCACGGCACATGATTTTCTCCACCCTGGGCAGCTTGGGATTCAATGTGCGAACACAAATGCCATTGTTACGGATAAGACGAATTTTTACATTCACCGCTGCACTTGCACCGGAACGAATAATTGTGACTTGCATACATTTGAAAGCGCCGATGTTATTGGCGGCGATAATTGCGATTCAACAAGTGGGACGTTAAATGAAAGAATAGCGTGCCGTTACCATTTGAATACGCAAAATTTTCCGCCAAATTTAAGGTGGCGGACAAATGGAACGATTAAACTTGGGCAACACATTCCGAATTGGGTCTGTCCGAAGGCTGATTTTGTTGACGTTAACAGCCCGTAATTTATCAGTTTCCATGCACATGGTTGCTGTGCGTAGTAGTTGGAGTTAGTTGTGTTTGAAAAGTATAAATCACCCATCATTGCCGCAATATTATTGCTGGCCGTGTCCATAAATGCTTATGCAGAGCTTAAATCCAGTTCAACTGGAACGGGGGTTGGACAAAATCAGCCGCCACCAGTTTGTGTTGGCACGGGTGCAGGTGCTACGCCGCCCGGCTGTGTGGTCAATGCCAATTCGCAAGGCTTTGGCTTGGTCAGAGATTTGCGCGACAAAATCGCCAATGGCACAGCAGGTAAAGATGATTATCTCAATTTGGGCATTACAATAAATGCTAATGTGGATTTAGATGATGCCAATACAATTGCCTATTTGAATGAAAAAGTCGGAAACGTTGTGAATGTGGGTAATGCTGCGCCTAATTCTAAAACGCCATTGGATTTATCGCTCTCCATTAACGGGGCAGGGGAAACCAGCGTCGCACTTTGGGTGATTTATAAAACAGCCATCTCTTCATCTGGCTTCCCATCATCTGGTTTTATCTCCACTATTTTGGATGATGCAGGTGTTAGTCCAACAATTTTAGCCGATGTAGATACCAGCATTAGCGATTTACAAGGTGATATTACGTCAGCGGGTTCATTGCAACGTCCCGATATTACCGCCACAGATGTGGAGGATTGGATTACCACCAATTCTGGTTTTGGCCCGAATACGCAATATAGCGAAGTTGTTTCTGCCACCCAAAATGGCTGGACAACGCAAAGCTTTAGAGATGGCTCAGGGAAAGGCTATTCCAGCAGTGCGGCTGATAAAGCCCTTTATGATGAAGCGCAAGGCTCAACCTATACAGCCCATTGTATCGCGCAAGATCCAAGCGTGACCAGCTGTGCGGAATTATCGCGCAGTGATTTTGTTGCGGCCAAAGAAGGTTCATCATTGCTGGCAGCGAAAAAGGCTAAAGTCATTGCTGGCACTTTGATATTGGCCGATTTAACTGAGCTAAGCTTAACGGTGACATCTTTAGGTAGCAATCCCGCCGATTGGGTGCTGGATTATTTGGAAACGCTATTGGATACGGGCAATGCGTCAACTCGTGCCGATTGGCAAACCACGTTGGATAATTTCGATTCCGTCGCCGCAAACGCATGGTATATCCAACAAATTGCTGCCTCTACCGCCGCATCGGGCATATATGCGGCCAATAATGCAATTGTTTCTTTGTTTGAAAATGCCGGCGTGGCATCAGCCGTGGCGACAAATTTAGGTGTTACCAATCAACAAATCGCTGCCAATATCCGCAATACGGGTTGGACAAGTCCGCCCAGCACAACACAAATGCGTGACTTCTTAACATTGGTAGCAGGATTTCCTGCAAATATCACTTATGCAGATGTTGAAACGGCGATAAATAATGGCTGGACGGCAGCCAGCTATCGCACCGCATTGGGGCAGGGCTATAGCAATAGTGCGGCTGATAAAACGCTATGGGATGAAGCGCAAGGTTCAACCTATACGGCTAATTGTATTGCACAAGACCCAAGTGCAACCAGCTGTGCCGAATTGTCACGCAGTGATTTTGTCGCCGCCAAAGCGGGCGCGGCTTTGTTCGCTGCGAAAAAAGCCAAAGTGGTGGCTGGCACATTAGTGATGGCCGATTTAACCGAGCTGGGGCTAACAACAACAGCTTTAGGCAACAACAGCCCGATAGGTCCGCCGCCACCATGGCAAATGGATTATTTGGAAACATTATTGGATACATCTAGCACTGCTACACGCGCCGATTGGCAAACGACGATTGATGGCTTCTCATCAAGTATGGGCGGCGCATGGTATGCGTATCAAATTTCTACATCTACTGATACATCTGGCCTTTATGCGCCGTCTAATGCCAATATTGACTTGTTTATAGATAGTGGTGTGCCGTCATCGGTTATTGCCAATTTGGGTATCACCAATCAACAAATTGCCGCCAATATCCGCAATGCAGGTTGGACAAGCCCGCCTAGCGAAACGCAAATGCGTGACTTTTTAACATTAGCGGCAGGGTTTCCATCTAGCATTAATTACGCCAATGTTGAAACGGCGATAAATAACGGTTGGACAGTGGGCAACTACCGTGATGCGGTCGCGCAGAGCTATGGCAATAGCGCAGATGATAAATCTCTATGGGATGATGCTATTGGCACAGATTATACGCCTTTTTGTCAGCGCGATTTGGGCGACACATCGCAGGATTGCACGGATATGACGCGCACTACTTTTGCCGCTTTGCAAGCCCGTGTCGGCGTGGCAGTAACGAATGGTTGGGCATTGTCTGATTATAATGCCGCTTTGCTCGTCAGCAATTCGGACTGGACAAATTCGGTTGCCGATAATGATGCTTTTACAAGCTGTAAAATCAGCACAGATGGTGCTGCCACACCCGCAGGCACATGTAGCTTAACTAATGCCCAATGGCAGGCCATTATTGCCAATATGGTGACTTTGACATGGGATAGTAGTGTGCCAAGCCGTTTTATCATGGCGTCTAATCATGGGCCGGGCAGGGATGAAAGTTTTAAGGGCTGTAATAGCTGGTGGCGCGACCATATTGGCGCGATAAAATCCGGCGGCACAGGTATGGATATTGTTTATTCTATAGATAGCGTACCAGCTGAATTTAGCACATTGGTTGTTGATGCCAGCAATGGCGAGTTATCTTATACGGTCACTTCACAAAACCCCGCCGCCGCGCAAAACATTACTTTTAGAGCCAAAGCGGTTCAAAATGGCATTACTTACGCCAGTATTAGCCGTGTTATTCCAGTTGAAGCGGTTGAGAAGGTAACGACAAGCGATACGGTTTGGCGGATTGTTCACGCACCTGGCACGAGCAGTAAAGTTGTTGTTAGCCGCTATTTACGTGATACGGGGCGTTGCCCTGATGGTTATAGCCTCGCCACAGCGACCAATGAACGCAATGCAGGTAGAGATTTGGGCATGAATTCTAGGGGCGGGACTTGGGCCAATACTTGGCGTAAACCAACTGGCCATCGCCTAGATGAATGTTCGGCGACGCCCGTAGCCTGTAACACGGCGGGTATCACGGATTGGTCGCATACCGCGCTCGTTTTCGGCCAAAGCGGCAGTAATAATTGCCTGATATATGAAAATGAGACGCGCACATCGGTAACAAATTTGCCGGGCGGTGGTGGCTCATGCGGTTCGCATAGTGTCGGCACATCGGGCTGGTGTGTCGTCAGCTATATTTGCAAATATACAGGCAGCGTCGCGCAAAAAGTTTGGCCAGCGGAACAACAGCAATAGAATAGGGACGCGGACAAATTAGTGGCCAATAGCGGCGCGAAAGCGTATGGCGGCGGTTAATCTATAGATTTGTCATAATGTATATTATGCGAATATAAATAACACGGGTGTGGGTGTATTTCGCATAATATACATTATGGAAAATAATTGGTTATAAATGGGTTTTGAGCTTAAAGACCCGCCATCAGCACATATTTGGCTTCTAAATAGTCCTCTAGCCCCATGAATGAGCCTTCACGCCCCATACCAGACTGCTTTATGCCACCAAAAGGCGCGATTTCGGTAGATAAAATGCCAGAATTAACCGCCACCATGCCCGCCTCTATCGCTTTGGCCGCCCGCCAGACGCGCCCCAAATCACGCGAATAGAAATAAGATGCCAGTCCAAATTCGGTATCATTAGCCATGGCAATCACTTCTTCTTCTGTTTCAAATTTGAATACAGGCGCAAGCGGCCCAAAAGTTTCATCATGAGCAAAGAGCATGTCTTGCGTTGCATCAGCGATAAGGGTCGGCTCAAAAAAGCTTAAACCCAAATCAGACCGTTTGCCGCCAGTGGTAATGCGACCACCTTTGGTTAGCGCATCGGCAATATGTTCTTCCATTTTGGCCACGGCGTTCATATCAATTAATGGCCCTTGGGTCACATCAGATTCCATGCCATTGCCGATTTTCAGCTTATTGACGGCCTTAGTAAGCTTTTCAACAAAGCTATCATAAATACCTGCCTGCACATAAATCCGATTGGCACAAACGCAAGTTTGCCCCGTATTGCGGAATTTAGACATCATCACACCTTCAATGGCGGCATCTATATCGGCATCATCAAAAACAATAAAGGGCGCGTTGCCGCCCAGCTC
This sequence comes from Parvibaculaceae bacterium, assembly GCA_965219965.1. Taxonomy (GTDB): domain Bacteria; phylum Pseudomonadota; class Alphaproteobacteria; order RS24; family RS24. The sequence continues at coordinate 581,249 of OZ244796.1, read as the reverse complement.
CATAGATACTTTTTTGACCGTATCAGCACTTTGAGCCAAAAGCAGACGGCCAATTTCGGTGGATCCAGTAAAAGTCAGCTTGCGAATAATGGGCGATGCCGTCATCACGCCACCAATGGCACTGGCCGAGCCAGTGATAATGTTAAACAGCCCCGCTGGAAGCCCCGCTTCAAGTGCCAAATGGCCAAGCGCGAGTGCTGATAAAGGCGTTTGACCCGCCGGTTTTAACACAATGCTACAGCCAACCGCCAAAGCAGGTGCGACTTTGCGCGTAATCATAGCGGCGGGAAAATTCCACGGCGTAATGGCCGCGACAACCCCAACGGGCTGTTTAATCACCAGCACTTCAGCATCGCTGCGATGGCTGGGAACGACTGCGCCATAGTCGCGCTTGCCCTCTTCGGCAAACCATTCAATATAAGAGGCTGCATAGGCAATTTCGCCACTGGATTCGGCCAATGGTTTGCCCTGCTCCGCTGTCATAATTTTTGCCAAATCTTCCTGATTGGCCATGACCAGCTCAAACCATTTACGTAAAATAGCACAGCGTTCTTTGGCCGTTTGTTGCGCCCATTTTTTTTGTGCGATTTGTGCCGCTTCAATGGCACGGGTGGTTTCATCTGCACCCATTTTGGGAACGGTGATAATGGTTTCACCCGTAGCAGGATTGTCCACATTAAGAGTATCGCTACTATCGGCCGCACACCATTTTCCATCAATCAAGCAAGCATCTTTTAGCAATGCAGTGTTTTTTATTTTAAGCATGAATGATATTATACTCCCAGCTTGGTAATTTTATGCTTGTCTAAGCCAACAGAAACATTTTTCGTTTCCATGTAAAAATCAAAACTATAATCCCCACCATCGCGGCCAATACCCGATGCTTTCATGCCGCCAAAAGGTGTGGGCAAATGGCGGGTATTTTCTGAATTAATCCATATCATACCCGCTTCCAAACTTTGTGCAATACGATGCGCACGGCCAATATCGCGTGTCCATAAATAGCCCGCTAAGCCATAATCGGTATCATTGGCAATGGCAATGGCTTCGGCCTCATCTTTGAAGGGAATCGCGGTTAGCACAGGCCCAAAAATTTCCTCACGGGCGATGCGCATTTGATTATTGGCTTTAGTGAATAAGGTTGGGCGCACATAAAGCCCCTTTTCGTGAATAGATGTTTCCACCCCGCCCGTTGAGATTGTCGCGCCATCTTGATTGGCAATATCAAAATAGCTTTTTACTTTTTCATAATGGCGCGGATGGATAAGCGGGCCGACTTCTGTTTTCGAGTTAAGCGGATGACCGACACGGATTTTTGCGGCGCGTTCTGCCACGGCGGCGGTGAATTTATCATATAGCCCCTCCTGCACCAAAAGACGGCTGGAACTTGTGCAACGTTCACCATTAAGCGAGTAAATCATAAAAGTCGCAGCATCCACAGCACGGTCAAAATCAGCATCGTCAAATACAATGACTGGATTTTTCCCGCCCAATTCAAGATGCAAACGTTTTAAGGTATCAGCTGATTGCTTTTGTATCATGCTGCCCGTGCTGGACTCACCAACAAAGGCAATGGCTTTAATGGCAGGATGTTCAGTTAATGTTTTGCCTGCCGCTTCGCCCAAACCATTGACGACATTAAACACCCCGTCTGGCAGGCCAGCTTTGTGGGCAATTTCTACCAGCAAAGCCGCCGATAAGGGACTCCATTCGGCGGGTTTATGCACAATGGTGCAACCAGCGGCCAAGGCAGGTGCAATTTTCCAAGTGGACAGCATAAAGGGCGTATTCCACGGCGTGATAACCCCCACCGGCCCTATTGGCACGCGAGTAGTAAAATTCAAATGCTGGTCATCTACGGGCGTGGACAGTCCGTCACGCGCACTTTCAGCACGGTCGGCGAAAAAGCGGAAATTTTCTGCGCCGCGCAAAGCTGCTTTGGCCATAAATTTCAACGGCTGGCCGCTATCAATGGATTCAATAACCGAAATCAGCTCTGCTTCAGCAACAATCGCATCAGCAATATCATGCAAAATTTGACGGCGTTTTTTGCCCGCCATATCGCGCCATGCTGGAAAAGCCGCTTCGGCTGCTTGGGCGGCTTGGGCAATATCTTCGGCTTGTCCGCTTGCCGTGTTACATAAAAAGCTATCATCGGCAGGGCTGTGATTAGCGAATGTGTCACCCTTAGCGGTCACCCATTTACCATTGATAAAATGTGTTAAAGGGGCGCTTTCATACTTTTTCAAATGTTTTTGCGCCAGTTTGATATTTTTTTCTAAATCTGACATCTTATTTTCTTACCCTTTATTTTCATGCAAATTATTACGCTTAAAACTCGCCTCACCTGGAATTTCATTTAATTCTACCGACAACGCAAATGGCCGTGCGACAAAAACAGGCTCCAGCCATTCTGCAAGATGGTCAAAGACAGCTTTGGCCGCTTTGGTCCGTGTCTCCTCATCACGCCCCTGCCCGACGCGTATATGCACATGGATAAACCCATTATCTTCATGCCCATCCGCCATTTTATAATGGGTGGCTTCATAAAGGCGCACCCGAATCCCCGCAAGCGGGAAAACGCCCGTTTGTTCTAGGGCTCCATGGGTTTTTTCCACCAATGCTTGTCGGTCAATATGGCCGTCAAGACTACGTGCATATTCAATGATGGCATGGGGCATGATTGGAATAAACCTTTAAAGATTAACTTGTTAACGAATAAACCATCACAACGCAAAGGTCAACTAAGGAGAGTAAAAACTTGTCCAAGTTAATTAACAATGTTAATAATTAGCAATGCGAAAGTTTGAAAAATCACTGCCTATGGCTTTACTCAGGACGCGGGAAACGGTCATGTTTCATTTCCGCCAATCGCTACGCGCCTATGATTTGACCGAACAGCAATGGCGGGTTTTGCGTTGCCTGCGTGAAACCGATGGCATGGATGCCAAAACCGTAGCAGATGAATGTTTTATTTTGCGCCCTAGCCTGTCGCGTATTTTGAAAACGCTAGAAGAACGCGCATTGGTAGATCGTAATAAAACCAAAGCCGACCAACGCCGCACTTTGCTTTCGCTCACACCAAAGGGGCTAGAATTATTTCATCAACATGCACCGGAATCAGAAGCCATTTATCGTAAAATGGAAATGCAAATCGGTAAGGATAAATTGTCGCAACTGATGGTGCTGTTAAATGAAATCAGCGAAAAAGTAAAAAACTAAAATTATTTTTATAAATTTGTTGTGGCTACTGTGCATCCGACCGCATAAATGGGAATGGGCGCGTAAAAGTGAATTTTGGTTTCGCACCCCTCTGTTGCACCCGCCAATGTGATAAAGGTACGAATTTCAAAACCACCCTGCCCCGCATCTTGATGTGTCTCCGCATCCGTATAAGAAAGCAAAGCGTCTTTATCATTGCGGGCGAGTCGGTCAAGAAAATCTCTATCCCATGCTTCATTGATTTTGCCCGAATTAGGCGTAGCTGGCCAATGCGAAATCCCACCCGTAGCCACCAAAGCAATGCGCTCATCTACGCTGTCACAGGCGCGGCGCAAGGCTTGGCCAAATGCCCACGCCCGATGCAAGGGCGTTAAGGGTGGCCCCTGACAATTAACATTTACTGGAATAATATCTAAATCATAATTGGGTGTGAGAAAATGCAAAGGCACGCTAATGCCATGGTCAAATTTCCATTCCGCGCTATAGGCTAAATCAATATCTTGCATGATATTTTCAATAAGTTTTTTGGACAACTTTTCATTGCCTGGAATTTTTTGCCGTTTGATTTTCAGCCAATCAGGATCTTCAATTGGCCCTTCATAATAAGGTGCCATGCCCATAGCATAGGCAGGCATATTATTCATAAAGAAATTGGCAAAATGTTCAGCCGCAACAACAATCAGCGCGTCTGGCTTGGTTGCTTCCATATCTTGGCGCATTTGGTCAAGGGCGCCATAAAAGCCGTCTTTAAGTTTCGGGTCAGCCCGTTCAGCCCGCGCTGTAATTCCAGGCGCATGACTACAGGCTCCAGCAAAAACCAAACTCATACCGCTCCTCCTTTGCCACCTTCTACGCTTACATATAAACCCGTCCGCACATCGCCATGCGTCTGCAAGCCGTCTTTCATGGCTTGAATATATTCATCCCATTCATAACCACGATAAGCAGCATAGTGCATGAGCAACTGCCCGTTGACCCCCATCACATATAAAAGGCCAATATCGGGGTTTTTTAGCGCGGTTTTTTCTTCATCGGTTAAATCATATTTGAACAGGGTTTTATCCACATTTTCAGCAAAATCGGCCTGCACTTGCGGGTCACGGTTCATATCGTAAATAAATTTCTGCACGTAATAGAGGCTCATGGCTTTCTCAAAATCTTGCTATATAATTAACATGTTATATAATAACGGATGCGGATGCAAATCAAAACAGCAGGAGCGATGCCATGCAAACACCCAAATATCCGAGCCTTGCCAAAATCATCCCCCCTACTTCCAATGGCACAGCCTATGCTGTCGCCAGTGCGGCGGGGTTTCGCGATTTAACCGCGCAAGGGCTGGTTTCGGTTGATAATATCACGGTTTTGCTAGCCGATGGTAGGCTGGCCGTATTGCTTGATGCGGAAGCGGCCAAGCCAGTGGATTTTTCTGCCGATGAGGTAACTTTCGCGCCTTTCGTGCCAGAGGCAGAGAAAATTTTCTGCATTGGCGTGAATTATGCCAATCGCAATGAAGAATATAAAGATGGGCAGGAAGCGCCGAAAAACCCAAGCGTTTTTATCCGCACAGCAGATAGTTTTACAGGCCATAACACTCCCCTCATACGTCCACCGGAATCACACCAGCTGGATTATGAAGGCGAAATTTTAATGATTATCGGCAAAGCGGGGCGTCGTATCCCCATGGAAAAAGCCGAAAGCCATATTGCTGGGTTAAGCTTGGGCAATGAAGGCACATTGCGTGATTGGGTGCGTCACGCCAAATTCAATGTGACACAGGGCAAAAATTTTGAAAAATCTGGCGCGATTGGCCCATGGATGGTGTCTGCACAGCATTTTGACCGCTTTGACAATCTCGCCATTAAAACCACAGTTAATGGCGAAGTGCGGCAAGATGATGCGACTGATTGCTTGATGTTTTCCTTCGCCAAAATCATCAATTATTTATCCACTTTCACCACGCTTAAAGCAGGCGATGTGATTTTTACAGGTACACCGACGGGCGCAGGCGCACGTTTTAATCCGCCCAAATATCTTGTGCCAGGTGATGTGGTGGAAGTGTCTTCGCCCGATATTGGTCTGCTGTCCAATAATGTGGCAGATGAAAAAATCTAAATTTTAATATCCCGCCTGTTTGCTACCATCGGAAGCAGATTCAATATATGTGGCAGCAAGGCTTTGCGTGGCTTTGGCCAATAGCACTGTATCGGCTCCGACGCCGATAAAACTTGCACCAGAATCTTTACAGCTTTGAATAAATTCTGGTGCGGTGGCCAGTACACCTGCTACTTTGCCACTGGCAACAATTTTTTTAATCGCATCATTGGTCGCCGCAACAACTTCTGGATGGGTGGCTTGGCCGGGATAGCCCATGCTCGCGCCTAAATCCAATGGCCCGATAAATGCACCATCCACGGCTTTATGAGCCAGCAAACCCTCTAAATTTTCTAGCGCGGTGACGGTTTCCACTTGCACAATGAGGCAAATTTCATCATTTGCCCGCATAGCGTAATCGGTGATGCGGTTCCACTTTGCCGCCCGTGCCAATGCTGTGCCTAGCCCTCTTACGCCACGCGGTGGATACATAAGCGCCTGCTCTAGCTGGTCAATATCTTCAACCGTATTGACCATAGGGATAAGGAAATTTTGCGCACCAATATCCAACAACTTTTTCAAATGCGCTTTATCATGGTTTACGGGGCGGACAATGGGTGCAACATCATAGGCGGCCAAAACCTGCAAATGAGTCAAAACTGTCCGCACATTAAAGGGGGCGTGTTCCTCATCTATGAGCAACCAATCAAAACCTGCACCCGCGGCAATTTCAGCCGCAATCTGGTCGGTTAATCCCAACCATAGGCCATATTGAGTTTTATCACGCGCCTTAAAACGCTGCTTAAATTTATTCGTTTGCAATTTCATTACCGCCTCCTTACGCGACAACATCAAAATTAATTTGCCCAAGTGCGCCATAATCGGCAAGGAATTTATCCCCTGCCCGACAGGTTACGGGGCGGGTGAAAGAGCCAGAAAGTATCATTTCGCCTGCCTTTAAGCTCATGCCAAACGGGGCAATGCGGCGTGCCAACCAAATAATACCCTTAGCTGGATGCCCTAGCACACCCGCCGCTACGCCCGTTACTTCTGGTGTGCCATTATAATACAAAACAGCGCTGACCCATGGCAAATCCACTTCCTGCGGGACGACTTTCTTGCCGCCCGTAATATATCCAGCATTGGCGGCATTATCGGCAATTGTATCACATACGGTGCGGGTATAGCCTGTTTTCGGATGGACACGATGCGAACGCGCCGCGATAAATTCCAATGCTGGCACAACATATTCGGTTGCGTCTAACACATCTTCAAGGCTCAGATTATCACCCGCTAAATCTTTTTTGAGCATAAAGCCCAGCTCCACCTCAACGCGTAAATCAATAAAATCTCCAGCACGAATGGTACAGCCATTGGTAAAAACCATATCATCTAGCAAAATCCCAAAATCTGGCTCATCAATATTCATGGCCAGTTGCATCGCCCGCGAGGTTAAGCCGATTTTCTTGCCAACAATATGCCGCCCGCGTGCCAGTTTTATATCCACCCATGATTTTTGAATAAGATAGGCATCTTCCAGCGTCATATCGGGTTGCGTCATGGTAAGCGGATCAATGGGCTGGCGGCTTATTTCAGCTTCATCCAGCCTTTTAGCGTAAGATTTCACCATTTCATTGCTCAGCGTGGTGCTGTTCATCATGCAACCCCTTTAATTAACTTGTTAAGTGTATAAGGCATATACCCACAAGTCAAAGCACAATATACTGCAAAGCTGTTCACTAGGCCATTGAAGCACTGAGACACTGGGGAACGTGATGAAAAAGAACCTATTATTTGTGATGATTGCTTTGCAATCTTGGGCGGCCTATTCGGGGCTACTCAGTATGCCCTTATGGATTCAGGCGGTCAGTACGAATATGCCCGACGCGTCCACTTTGGTTGGGCAAATGGCTTCTTTGCAACTCCTTTTTGCCGCCGCTACGGGACTGGCCTATTCAAGAATTATCGGCAAAACCAACTGTCGCGCTATGGCCATGTGCGCCCTGCCCGTTTTACTGCTTGCGAATTTGGCCTCAGCCAATGCCGAAACGGTGAATTTCCTTTTTGCTACACGGGCATTATCGGGCATGGCTGAAGGGGTTTTGCTGGCTAATCTCAACACGATTATTCCGCGCAGTGGTAATCCCGACCGCCTTTTTGCCTTTTCGCAAACCTCTATTGGCGTTTTTGGTATTTTGTTTTTCTCTACCGTGCCAAATTATATCGCCGCGCATGGGGCGAGCATTGTTTTTTACGCTGTTTGTACGGTCGCCGTGCTGGCCTTTATTGGCGCGTTTGCCATTGATGATGGCAAAGCAGAAGATACAAAAGCTACACCTGCTACATCTGCGACAAGCTGGCCGCTTATTTCTATTTTATCGCTTTGCGCATTGGGGCTGATTTTCGCGGGCGCACAAGCTGGATGGGGCGAAATGGCTCGCATGGGCGAAGCAAAAGGCTATAGCATTGGCGAAATTGGCCGCTATTTAGTTTGGGGACAATTTTTATGCCTGCTTGCCCCGATGGTGGGCGTTTGGGTCTCCATAAAATTTGGCCGTTTTCACGCCATTGTAACGGGTATTGCCATTTACACATTTGTGATTACCTGTGCGAGCATGCCCCTGCCCGCCCCATGGTATATTTTATCGGCGGCCAGTTTTCAATTCGGCACGCTGTTCATCGCCACAAGCTTCTTCGGCTATTTGGCAACATTCAAAGATGGCGGCAAGGCCATATCTTCAGCACCAGCGGCCATTAATATTGGCAGTGCCTTTGGCCCAGCTTTGGCAGGCTGGATTGTTTTCCAAGCAGGCTATGCCCAAATGGGCGCAATGCTTATCGCCCTATTCTGGATGGGGTTTTTCATAGCCCTTGTGATTGGCATAAAGCGACAAAATGAACGCGCATAGAGTGTAATTTTAAGCGTTGATTTTCTTTTCGCTGAGGACTTGCACTTGCGTATATTCCCGCAAACCCTCTTCGGAAAATTCTACACCAATGCCAGATTGCTTCACCCCGCCCATAGGAACATTAGGCGCGATATGGGCGTGACGATTAACCCACATTGTGCCAGCTTCCATCCGCAAAGCGGTTTTACGCGCTTCATCGGCATCATTGCCCCAAACAGATGAACCAAGCCCAACTTCCACGGAATTGGCCATTCTAATAGCCTCTTCAACATCTTTATATTTAATAATCGGAATGACTGGCCCAAATTGCTCTTCGCTCACCACGCGCATATCATGGGTGGCATTAGCGATAAGCGTAAGCGGGTAGAAATAGCCTTTGCCTTCCATTGGTTCACCGCCCGTAAGCATGGTCGCACCTTTAGCTTTGGCATCTTCCACCAATTCAATCACCTTTTTATACTGTGCCTCATTAGAAAGCGGGCCGATAAGATTTTCTTCATTCATACCATCGCCGACTTTGATTTGCTTTACAAATGCGGCAAATTGCTCGCACAGCTTATCGTAATCGCCCTCATGGACATAAAGCCGCTTCATGGCCGCACAAGTTTGACCCGCATTAAGGAAAACACCCCAAAATAAATCTTCCAGCCTGTTTTCCATATCTGTGCCGGGCAAAATAATACCCGCATCATTACCGCCCAATTCAAGTGTAAGGCGTTTGAGGGTTTTGCCCGCTTTTTCCATTATTCGCCGACCCGTTTCGGTTGAACCAGTGAAAACAATTTTAGCAATATCGGGATGGGTGGATATGGCTTCGCCAATTTCTGAATCACCCGTCACAGAATTAAGCACACCAGACGGTAGAACTTGATTGGCCAGCTCTACAAAGCGTAAAGTCGCTACGGGCGTGAAAGATGACGGCTTAATAACAATCGTACAACCCACGCGCAAAGCTGGAATAATATGCCAAATAGCAATCATAAGTGGCCAGTTCCACGGCGTGATAGATCCCACAACACCAACTGGAAAGCGGTGCAATTGCACCAGCTCGTCATCATTATTGATAATTTCTTCTACTTCATTGTGCAAAGCACCCGTGGCTTGTGTCCAGCCAATACTGCCTTCCAATTCCACATTCGCGCCTGGACCAGATTGTGTTTTGCCTTGCTCTCGCGTGATAAGCTCCGACAATTCTTTGTGATGTTCTTTAAGCAAGTCGGCCAGCTTGTTAATCGCCGCAACCCGTTCTTTATCTGGTGTTGCCGCCCAAGCAGGAAAAGCCCTTTTCGCGGCAGCGACGGCATTATTCAAATCATCAACCGAAGCCTGCCCAACCTTAGCAAAGGCTTCACCTGTCGCTGGATTGATAACTTCAAAGCTATTCTTGGCTTCAACCGATTTTCCATCAATCGTGAATGTGTAGGTTTTCATTAAAATTCTCCTCCAATTTGTTTCGTGTTTTCTGCAACTTTGCCAAAATGACAGACTCATTCCATCATATTTAGATGGCCTTCGCTAGTAGAAATATTGACAAATTACGCACTATTATGGCTGATTTACGTACCCCCGAAACGGGTTGCCCGTGGGATTTAGCACAAAATTTCGCCTCCATTGCTCCCTATACGCTTGAAGAAGCTTATGAAGTCGTGGATGCCATTGAGCGTGATGATATGGACGCATTGAAAGAAGAATTGGGTGATTTACTCTTGCAGGTCGTTTTTCATGCTCGTTTGGCTGAGGAGCAAGGATTATTTGATTTTGACGATGTGGCCGCCAGCATTAGCGACAAAATGACACGTCGCCATCCACACGTCTTTGGTCGTGATAGTGCTGACAATGCCGATGCGGTGGCGCAAAGCTGGGAAGCCATTAAACAAGCCGAAAAGCAAGAAAAAGGGCAAAAATCTGATAGTTTAATGGATGATGTGCCACTGAGCCTGCCCGGGCTAACACGGGCAGTTAAATTACAGAAAAATGCCGCTAAGCTCGGTTTTGACTGGCAGGAAGCTGCTCCTATTCTGGCCAAATTGCAGGAAGAAATCGGCGAATTGCAGGCCGCTATGGCAAGCGGCGATAAGGGACAAATCCAAGATGAATATGGCGATGTGCTGTTTGTTATGGCCAATTTAGCGCGGCATTTGAAGCTAGACCCAGAAACGGCTATTCGGCAAGGCAATGATAAGTTTTCAAATAGATTCAAGTGGATGGAGAAAGAAGCTAAAGCAAATTCTCTGGATTTGGCCAGCCAAAGCCTCACCAGCTGGGAAGCTCTTTGGCAAAAGGCGAAAAAGGCTCTAAAGCGGGCGTAAGAGGCCAGGAAATTGCTTTTCAAACCGTCCCTGTGCGGCGGGTGAGAGCAAGACCTCCAACTTTTGCCGCCCGCCCCGCCCTATGGATTGGGTTAAAATCTGTCCATTATCGTGGATATAGGCCATGGCACGTCCCTGCTCGGGCGATAAAGATAGCTTAAACCGCTTGGCACGGGCGGCAAACACATCCGACAAAGCTGTGTGTACATCATCTAGCCCCGCACCCGTCAGGGCGGAAGTGACGATGCCTGCGCCGTTTTCAGCCATTTGCCGCCCTTTCCCATCTAGCAAATCGACCTTATTCAGCACCTCAATCACTGGAATATGCGCCCCGACGCCTAGCTCGGCCAGCACAGCCATGACATCTTGCTTTTGTGCTTGGGTGTCTTCATGCGCGGCATCGCGCACATGGATAATTACATCGGCCGCCAGCACTTCTTCTAAAGTCGCCCGAAAAGCCGCAACCAGCATGGTCGGCAGAGCCGACACAAAACCCACCGTATCGGACAGCATAATTTTCTGCCCGCAAGGCAATTTGAGGCTACGCATGGTTGGGTCAAGCGTGGCAAAGAGCATATTTTTGGCTATGACTTTTGCATCTGTCAGCCCATTAAATAAGGTGGATTTACCCGCATTGGTATAACCAACCAAAGCCACAACTGGCCATGGTGCTTGTATGCGCGTTTTGCGATGTAAGCCACGGGTACGCACAACCGATTCAAGTTTCTTACGCACTTGTGTGATACGAGTTTGGAGCATGCGTCGGTCGGACTCAATTTGCGTCTCGCCTGGCCCACCGACAAAACCCAAACCGCCCCTTTGGCGTTCAAGGTGCGTCCATGAACGCACAAGGCGGCTTTTTTGATAAGTCAAATTGGCCAGCTCAACTTGCAATCGCCCTTCACGTGTCGCCGCCCGTGCGCCGAAAATCTCTAAAATCAGCCCTGTTCTATCCAGCACTTTAACTTTGAGCTTTCTTTCCAAATTACGCTGTTGGACGGGCGATAAAACAGCATCCAGCACCAGCAAGCTGGCCTCATGCTGGGCGATAAGTTCAGCACAGGCGGCAAGCTGGCCACCGCCAAGTAAGGTGGCTGGGTTGGGTTTGGGAACAGGTTGCACATCAGCGTGGCGAATATCTAATGAAATGGCGTGCGCCAAACTCATTGCTTCTTCTAGCCGTGCCGCAGGTGTTCGGGCAGAAAGCGGCAAAGATGCGGTTTTGACATCAGGATGTAGCACCAATGTGCGCGTGGCACGGGCATTAACTTGCTTATTTTTTGCGCCCCTAAAAATAATTACGCTTCTGTTTCGTCACTATCAAAAATTTGAATGGGGTCATTCGGCATGATAGTTGAAATAGCATGTTTATAAACCAGTTGAGAATGGCCGTCTCTGTCTAACATCATACAAAAATCGTCAAACCAAGTGATAGCACCAGCCAATTTCACACCATTGATGAGAAAAATCGTCAACGGCAATTTGTTTTTACGGACATGTCCTAAAAAAGCGTCTTGCAGTTTTTTTTCTGACATGGGTAAGCCCCACTTCTAGGCCTGGGAACAAAGCCGATTGGTACACACAACGAGTTTCCCTTTTACGCGCCCCATTGTGGTTTCTCCTCACGAGAAACAACCTGATAATACAACTGTTCACGTAAAATAAACGGCTTTTTCTCGTCGTTTTGGAAAAAAATATCTGATTGTTGCCTAATTGTGTCCATATTGGCTTAAAACTGAATGGCTTGATAGGCGGCCAGCAACTTTTTGCTTATCATTCCAGGCTTACCATTACCGATTTTCTGCCCATTTATCTCAACAATGGGAAAAACCGTTAAAATTGAGGCAGTTGAGAAGGTTTCTTTGGCAGCCAAAGCTTCCTCCAACGTAAAAGCACTTTCTTTAAAGGGAATCTTGTTTTTCTTTATTAGGTTAAGCAAAACTTGGCGAGTGACACCCGCAAGGATAAAGCTACCCGTAGCACGTGTACGTAAAACCCCCTTAGCGTCCACAATCCACGCGCTTGTCGCCGCTCCTTCTGTGATAAATCCGTCATCATCAATCAGCCATGCTTCAGCGGCGTTACTTTCTCGCGCATATTGCCGCGCCATAACATTCGGCAGTAAAGCCGTTGTTTTAATATCACAGCGTTTCCAACGTTCATCGGGAATAGCGACAATTTTAATGCCCTTTTCATGCACCTTATCCATTTTGGCCGAACTCACAGGGCGGACAGTGACAACCATAATGGGTTTTGAGGTAGGTGGAAAAGCATGGTCACGTGCCGCCTGTCCACGTGAAAGTTGAAAATACACCATGCCATTTTTAATATGATTGCGGCGGATTGTTTCGCGTAAAACCAATTTTGTTGCCGCACGACTCATGGGCGGTGATATGGAAAGCGCAGCCAGCGAGCGTTCATAACGGTCAAGATGCTCTTCTTCGTCTAGCATCCGACCATTACGCAAACCAAAAACTTCATAAACGGCATCGGCAAATTGATAGCCGCGATCTTCCACATGCACACCCGCCTGCGCCAGAGGCACATAATGACCATCAACATAAGCAATGCGTGGCATCTCTTCGCCTCTTAATTACCGCTGCGCCAATAGGCCGGATTAAGCAGAACCAGCAGAACCACCAGCTCAAGCCGCCCGAACACCATAACAATTGCACTGAAAATATGTCCAAAAGAAGACAAATTGGCATATAAATCTGGTTGACCAGCAATAATGGCTAGCCCGCCCGCATTGGCCAACAGTGCAATACTGCCAAGCCATGCCGTGTCAAAATCGGGGTAAAACAGCCCTGCCAATATCAGCACAAAGCAAAAACTGATAAACACAATAATAGTGAAAAACCAAATTTGCGCCACATCGGCTCTTTTGATGGCACGCGCCCCATAGGTCAGCCGTTCCAACGCGCTGGGATAAGGTAGGATTTTCATTTCCGTCCAAATATGTTTGAACAACACCACCACGCGCAGGGTTTTTATTCCACCCGCCGTGGAAAGCAACATACCGCCTATTATCACGGGCAAAAATAAAATAAGCACATTTGCCCCTTCTATTGGGTCAGCGGATTTGGCTATAGGCAAAGCCGTGGTCGTCATCAGGCTTATAGCCATTGTGAAAGCACCGACAAGGTTTTGCGTACCACTTATATTTGAAAAAAGAAGAAATAATAGCGTGATGGATAAAATGAAAATAATAAAATGGGTAAATTCTGTGTCTTTGTATAATTTATGAATCCGTCCAGAAAATAATTCACCTTGCAAAACAAAATTCAATGCACCGACCAGCATGAGCAAGCTCAAAATCAAAATAGATAAAGGCGGCATAGTGCTATTTATCGGCGTAAGCGCCAGTACAAAGCCAGTGGTGGAAATGCTATTAAGCGTAAAACATACCGCCTTAAAAAACCCTGCCCCGCTGAGCCAAAGAGCGATAAAACCAATAATGGTCAAGCCCGCATAGGGTTTATAAACCAACTTCAGGGAACGCTTAAATCTTTGCGCCACGCTGTCATTTTCATTGCGACGAATATGGTCAATGCCTTTTATACGAATACCAGACATATTGAACGACAAAAACAACCCAACGCAGATGGTCAGAGTCAGCAAACCGCCCATCCAGCCCGTTAAAGCTCGCCATAAAAGCGTAGCTTCGGTTTCAAATTCAGGGTGCACATAAATGCTCGCCCCTGTCGTGGTCATGCCTGATACGGCTTCAAAATAAGCCGCCCAAAAGCCGATTTGCTCGCCTGTGCCAATAAGCGGCAAGGCGGCAAAAAATGGTAAGATAAAAAAAACCAATGCTGAAGTGAGCAGTAATTCGGTTTTACGCACTTTGGCCTGCCGTCGATTGCGGCCAGAAAAAATAAACCCGCCCGATAAAAAGATAATGAGCAGCGAATCCAGCAGGAATTTCTCCGCTTCTAACACCGCGCCCGTGGCAAAAGCCCAAATGGCGGGCAAAAGCATCAGGCTGGCAACCATTATGCCACCCCAGCCTAAGGTCAGAAAAACACCCGTAAAACGCATGGCTTAAAAATATTCCAAACTGACGCGGAATAGTTTTTCAACCTCATCCACGGCTTCGGTTAGAGCAAAAATAATTAGCCTGTCACCTGGTTTGATTTCTGTATTACCACGCGGCAAAATCGTCTCCCCGCCGCGATTAATTGCACCAATGCGGACATTTTTAGGCAATTCAAGCTGGCGGATTTTCTGCCGCGCTAATGAAGATGTTTCCACGACTTCTGCTTCAATCACTTCGGCCGCGCCATCTTCAACTGCATGGACGCCCATAATCCGCCCGCGCCGAATATAGGATAAAACAGAAGAAACCGTTGTCGCACGTGGGTTAATGGCTGCATCTAGCCCAATGGATTTGCTAATTGGCAAAAAAGTGGTATTATTGATAAGGCACAAAGCCCGTTCACAGCCTTCATTCAGCCCCAGCATGGAAACCAAAATATTGACTTGGTCGTCATTGGTTAAAGTAAGTAGCATTTCAGCATTGCGAATACCCGCTTCAATCAGTAATTCGGTTTGCAGCCCACTGCCCTGCAAAACAATGGTGCGCTTTAGCTCATCAGCAACTTTTTTAGCCTGAACAGCATTGGCTTCAATCACGCGCACAATATTTTGCCCACGGCTTTTTTCTTCCAATTTGCGAGCCACATAACACCCCACATTGCCTGCCCCGACCAGCACAATATTGCGTGCCTCTTTTTCTTCATGACCAAAAATAGTCATCGTGCGAGCCGCATCTTGCGTGTCTGTAACCAAAAACACATCATCGCCCGCTATCATTGGATCTTCATTACGCGGAATAAACACTTTGCCATCGCGTTTAATGCCAACAACAATAGTTTTCAAATCAGAAAAAAGCTCCGAAAGCTGGTTAAGCGGCGTGTCAATCACTGGACAATTTTCAGCTAGATTCATTGCCAAAAATTGCTGGCGGCCATCGCCAAAACCAGCAGAATCATAGGCACCAGGAATGGCTAAGCGTTGCAAAACCGTCTCGGCCACCTCCTCTTCGGGTGAAATGATTTTATCAACAGGCATATCATCGCGGCTAAACAGCCCTGCCCATTCCTTTTCCAAATATTTATGGTCACGAATACGGGCGATTTTTTTCGGCACGGAAAATAGAGAATGGGCGATTTGGCACGCAACCATATTCACCTCATCGCTTGAAGTAACCGCAATGAGAATATCAGCATCACGCGCCCCTGCCGCTTCCAGCACAGATGGATGCGCCCCGTGCCCTTCAATCGCCACAACATCCAGCGTATCATTGATACGCTGGATGAGTTCTGGCTCTCTATCCACAACGGTCACATCATTGCCTTCAGCCGCAAGATGGCGTGCAATGCCGAAGCCGACCAGTCCAGCGCCACATACAATGATTTTCATCTGTCGTCCCTCAAATTGATGATTATATCATTTGGTCATACGGTCTGCATTTTATTAGCAGGATTTACGCCTAATGACTTCAATTTCCTATGCAGTGCGGAACGCTCCATACCGACAAATTCCGCCGTGCGCGAGATATTACCGCCAAATCGGTCAATTTGCGCCACCAAATATTCGCGTTCAAACACTTCACGGGCTTGACGCAAGGGCATGGTAAGCAAATTGCCTCTGCTTTCCTCAACATCTAGTTTTGCACCCGAAACAAGGTCAGATGGCAGCATATCAAAAGTAATCACTTCGCTTTGGTTATCGGCGGCAGAAATAAGGATATATTCAATGCAATTGCGTAGCTGGCGCACATTGCCTGGCCAGCCATGAATTTCCAGCACAGAGCGCACTTCGCTGGCCATTTCCTTTGGCAAAAGCCCCGATGTATCGGCTAGATAATTGGTGAAATAATCAATCAAAAGTGGAATATCCTCACGCCGTTCGGCCAGTGACGGCACACGGATAGGCACAACATTAAGCCGATGGAATAAATCCTCACGGAAAAGCCCATCAGCAATAAGCGGCTCTATATCTTTAGACGAGCCAGAAATTACCCGCACATCTACCTGTACAGATGGCCCGCCGCCAAGCCGAACAAATTTCTGTTCAGTCAGCACGCGCAAAATTTTGCTTTGCGTATCAAGCGGCATTTCGCACACTTCATCTAAATATAGACTCCCGCCATGGGCTTTTTCCAATAAGCCGGGGAAAACCTGCCCATCTTCCATATAGCCGAACAGCACATGCTCCATATTATTTGGCTCAAGAATAGCGGCATTAACAGCCACAAAAGGCTGATTGGCGCGTGGTGATTTTTGATGCAACATACGCGCCACCAGTTCCTTGCCCGAACCAGCTGGACCAGTAATCATCACACGGCTATTGGTTTGCGCGGTTTTATCAATGGCCGTGCGTAGTTTTTCAACAATCGGAGTTTTGCCGATAAGCTCAAACTGCCATGTTTTGCGCCGCAATTCGGTATTTTCACGCTTGAGCTTGCTGGCTTCAATGGCACGTTTAATGACATGTAGCAAACGGTCACCCGTAAAGGGTTTTTCAATATAATCATAAGCACCGTCTTTAATGGCTGTGACCGCCGTTTCAATATTGCCATGGCCGCTAATAATAACCACAGGCAATTCGGGGTGTTGTTTCTGCAATTCCTGCAAAATCTCCAGCCCGTCCAGCTTGCTATCTTTCAGCCAAATATCTAGAACAACAAGAGATGGGCAACGATTTTTGATTTCATCTAGCGTTTTGTCGCTATTTTCAGCCGTGCGGGTGGAATAACCCTCATCAACCAAAATGCCCGATACAAGGTCACGAATATCACGCTCATCATCAACGATTAAAATATCACCAGTCATGTAACTATTTCCTCAACTTTAGATTTTCCCACCGCTTTTTTTCCCATATAGGGAAAATTCAAAATAATTTGCGCGCCGCTTTTACCTTCGGCCACCCATGGCGCATCTTCAAGCACAAGCTCGCCACCATGGTCTTCCATAATTTTCTTGGCAATGGCCAGCCCCAAACCCGTGCCTTGGTCACGGGTTGTCATATAGGGTTCAACCAGATTATTGCGGTCTTCAATCGGCAGACCTGGGCCATTGTCAGCAATCCGCACAGAAAGATATTTTTTAGACTGCTCTAATGTCACCACAATGCGCGGGTTTTCATCGCTCGAAAAGCTATGTATTGCTTCGGCGGCATTTTTCAAAATATTGGTAACAGCTTGCGAAAAAAGCCGCCTGTCGGCTTCAAAAATAACATCACCATCAATTTTATCTTTAATTTCGTAAGTAATATCGGAATTGACCACTCGTTGTAGGAAAATTGTTTGCGCCAGCGCATCGCGCAAATCAAATTCTTTGAACACAGCTTTCGGCATACGAGCAAAAGAAGAAAACTCATCCACCATGCGGCCAATATCGGCCACTTGCCGAATAATTGTTTCTGTGCATTGGCGGAAAATATCTGGGTCGGTGGCAATTTCCTTACTATATTTTGATTTCAACCTTTCGGCAGATAGTTGAATAGGCGTAAGCGGGTTTTTAATTTCATGAGCAATGCGCCGTGCAATATCTGCCCAAGCAGC
Organism: Parvibaculaceae bacterium; assembly: GCA_965219965.1. Taxonomy (GTDB): domain Bacteria; phylum Pseudomonadota; class Alphaproteobacteria; order RS24; family RS24. The sequence goes on along the minus strand of OZ244796.1, from coordinate 563,145 downwards.
AGTCCGTTTAGCTGAAAGCAAACCCGTCATATCATCAAAAGTTAGCACCAAATCATTTTCGTGATTACCCGTGCCATGTGAAATTTTAGCCAGCAAAACACGAATATCGCCCGTGTCATTTTTCACTTCAATTTCAAAATCCCCTTTGCGGTGCTTTTCAATATTATCCACTAAATCTTTGAAATAAGGAAAAATCTTTTCTACCTTTTGGCCAACAATATCATTTTCCGATTTCCCCGCAATTTCTTGGGCAAGCAAATTAGCGTGACTAATCCGCCCTTGCGCGTCAATGCCAATCACGCCAGAACTCACTCCATTAAGCACCATTTGCGTGAATTGATGACGTAAATCAAGGTCGTTTTTTGCGTCCATAAGCTCTTTGCGTTGAAGAGCAAGCCGTTCGGTCATTTCATTAAATGTATAGCCGAGCTTGAGCAATTCGCTATCATCTTCTTCGGGCAGATTCACCCGTGCAGTTAAATCCCCGCCACTGACTTTACGCGCCGCAACAATCAGTTCACCAATGGGCGTGGCCAATGTTTTAGCAATCCACATGCCCAACCAAATTGCGGCGAGCAGAATAACCAGCGTAATGCCAATATAAATCAGTGCGAAAGTAAGCTGTGTTTCAAATCGGTTTTTTTCAAGCTCGCGATAATCGCGCACAGCAAGGCTGGTGCGCTGTAACTGCTCTAGCACACGCGAATCCACTTGCCGCATCACATAAAGATAAGCATTGCTGAAATTGCCAAGCTTAAACAGCCCTAACATTTGCGCCCGTCCAGCGGCGGTAATAATCACTGGCTGGTTATTATCTACAGCTTCAAAGGCTTCGGGCGGGGGTGCGGGTAAGGGAACTTTTTTACGCGTATCGGCAATGTCTAACACCACCCCTTCGCGGTTAATGAGCAAAGCTGTATGAAATTGTCGTAAAGCCGCCTGCGCGGATAAAAATTTATGGAACTGCTTTTCTTCTGTTTCATAAAATCCAGCCGCACGGTTAAGGTCAGATGCCATCACCACTAAATCATTACGAATATTTTCGCGGTTCTCATCAAGATAAGCATTGGCAACCAGTGAGGTGTTATTAATAATGGCTTTGGTGCGATCGCTAAACCATCTGTCTAGCCCCTTATCAAGTGTCACAAGGGCAAAAACAGCAACAAGCAAAGCGGGTACAACTGCAATAAAACTAAATAGCGAAACAAATCGACTATGCAGACGCGCACCCGCTGCCCCGCGCCGACGCTTTTGCCAAAGAATACAAAGCTGGTAAGCCACCAACCCGACCATAGTCGTAACAAAAACCAAATTGGTGACAAGCAGAGCCGATAGCACTGTGTGCGTCGGTTTAATGGGTGACAAACCAGTTAAAATCACATAGCTGAGAACACCGCACAACCCACCGCCTAATATAATGGCAGCCGATAAAGTCGTCGGCCAATAGCCGACAAAGCGTCGCGCCCTACGGTCACAATAGGCATAGAATTGATTGGCAATGGATAACGGACTCATATCATCTAGCTCTTTTGGCTTTGCCTGATTGTTAAAAGCCCCTCGCCTCATTCAATCTCAATTATCCCCTTAAAATCAAAAAGAAAATTCAATCCTGAAAGAGAAGCTGGTTACACTGTGGCAATTAGGCAACAAAAGCCGTCCTTTTGCAATAGTTTTCCGCTTAGCCCCGAGTTTCTGCGTCTTTTTCGTCCTCTTTAGTGATTCCCTCGGCCAATGGAGTCAGGCGTGGGAAAACGCCCATAGGCGATGGCAAAGCCCGCGCCGTTAACCGCCCTGTCGCGCCAAGCTGGGCAAAGCCCCTGTCTTTCGCATCCACGGCGAGATAATCCAGCAATTTGGCCGTGCTTTGCGGCATCACCGCTTGCAAGGCAATGGCTATTTGGCGGGTGATTTCTGCCGTGACATATAAAACCGCCGCCATGCGTTCGGGCGTACTTTGTTTAAGCGTCCATGGCGCTTGCTCGGCAAAATAGCGATTGGTTGCGGCGGCGAGCTGCATCACTGCGGTGACATAATCGTGAATTTCCAATCGCTCCATCGCAACAGAAATTTTTTCATAAATTCCATCGGCCTGCGCCAAAATCGCTTCATCGGCAGGTTCAAATTTATCTGGCACAGTGAGCTGACCGCCGCAATTTTTTTCAATCATAGACAGGCTTCTCTGTGCCAAATTGCCCAAATCATTGGCCAAGTCAGCATTATAACGGGCAATAATCGCTTCATCACTAAAAGTGCCATCACGGCCAAAAGGCACTTCGCGCATGAAATAATAACGCAAGGCTTCAATGCCATAGCGTTCTATCATGGCGAAGGGATCCATCACATTGCCTGCTGACTTTGACATTTTCTTGCCACGCACGGTTAAAAAGCCATGCGCGAAAATTGTTTTGGGCAAAGCCAGTCCCGCCGACATTAAAAAGGCCGGCCAATAAACGGCGTGAAAACGGGTAATATCTTTGCCAACCACATGCAAAGCTGCCGGCCAATAATCGCCCATATTTTCGGGATAACCCAAAGCAGTGAGATAATTGGTTAGCGCGTCCACCCAAACATAAACAACATGCTTAGGGTCATCTGGCACGGGTACGCCCCAATCAAAGCTGGTACGCGAAATGGACAAATCCTTCAGTCCGCTTTTAACAAAAGAAATAATTTCATTGCGGCTGGCACGCGGCTGAATGAAATCTGGCTGGGCGTCATAAAGGGCAAGCAATTTATCTCCATAGGCGGAAAGTTTGAAAAAGTAGCTATCCTCTTCTACCCACTCCACGGGCGCACCCGTAGGCGCGTGTTTTTCGCCATTTTCACCTGCCACCAGCTCATCTTCGGCATAAAAAGCCTCATCACGCACCGAATACCATCCAGCATAATTATCTTTATAAATATCACCCGCCACTGCCATTTGCCGCCATATATGGTCAACCGCTTTATAATGGCGTGGCTCAGACGTGCGGATGAAATCATCATTGCTACAATTACATGCCTGCACCATATCACGGAAATGCGGGGTAAGCTTATCGGCCAATGCGCGAGCAGAAAGCCCTTGCTTGCGAGCGGTTTGAAACATTTTCTGGCCGTGATCATCTGTGCCAGTAAGAAATTTCACATCCCAACCCTCTAGCCGTTTGAAGCGGGCAATCACATCCGTGGCCATAGCCTCATAGGCGTGGCCAATATGAGGACGGCCATTGGGATAAGAAATCGCCGTGGTGATAAAAAATGGTTTTTTGCTTCCTGCCATATCACCCCCTTGCTCTATTTCACGCTACAGCCTTGCGGATAAGTGCGAAACTTTCCAGTACTGCTTGTTTGCGGTCAAGATTAAGTCTTTCGGCCTCCCTATCCAATTTTCCGACTTTTTCCCACAGCTGAACCCATTGTTCAAGCGAAGAAGCGGCCAGAAAGCGGCGCATGGTTTCTTCTTCGTTGGCAAAAAGCGTTTGCCCCGTCTGCCTCCGCGCATGAGTCGTAATCATACGGTGCAACCATGCGGTCAAAAACCACATAAGCAACGAAAAAAGCCCCTGCGCATCGGTACTGTTCATGCGCTCGGCAAGGGCGTGGAGCTTCACATTATCGGGTTTAGGCATGGTGGCAAGAATGGCAAGCATTTCCTGATATATATCCAGCCCACCCTGCTCGGCCAAATTAAGTGCCGTGCCAATACTGCCATTGGCCAAAAAGGCGATGGCGGCGGCACTATCAGAGTCAAGTTCTGGCTTTCTTTCTAGCAAAATTTGTTGGACGGTTTCGGGCGACAAAGGCGATAAAGGTACAATTTGACAGCGCGACCGAATGGTGGCCGTCAAAATTCCTGGATTATGAGAAATCAATAAAAACAAGGTATTTGCAGGGGGTTCTTCAAGTATTTTAAGAAGTGCATTAGCCCCGCTTACCGTCATTTCATCAACGCTGTCAATCAAACAAACGCGCCAATGCGCCACCGCCCCCGTTAGTGACAGAAAATGGCTAATATTGCGGATGGATTCGACCGAAATATCTGCCTTAAACACGCCTTTGTCAAAATCATAGGGGCGATTGACCACCATTAAATCTGGATGCGCCAGCCGATTGACCAATTGCTGTGTTTTGCTGTCTTCGGGAATGTCCAAATTATCGGCATTTTGTGCCGCCTGCACTGGATTAGGGTGGTGCAGTAAAAAACGTGCGAGCCGAAAAGCAAAGCCTGCCTTACCAATACCCTTAGCCCCCGTTAGCAACCACGCATGATGTAGTCGATTTTGCGCTAGATTTTGCAAAAAACGCGCTTCTACGACGTCATGCCCTGCGGGTTTGGCACATAGGCGCGGTGGAGAGTCGCCGTCAATTTCAGGAATTTCTGCACTTTCTATGGTTTTGCTTTGGCTCATGGCTTGGCCTCGCTCAAATGGGCAGAAAAACGCTGCTCAATGGCCGCTTTAATTTGTACGAACACCGCTTCTTCTTCCGCCCGCGCATCAATGACAACAAAACGCGCCTTATGGGCTTTGGCTAAATCTAAAAAGCAGGTGCGCAAGGCTTCGTGATAGGCCGTGCCTTTGCTTTCAAAACGTGCTTCATGCTGGCCACGCGCTTGAGCGCGGGCTAAGCCTTCCGCCACGGGAACATCAAGCAGAAAAGTTAAATCCGGTACAGTGTCACCAATAATGGGGGCTTGTAAATCATTCACCATCTCCACGCCCAAACCACCCGCCGCACCTTGATAAGCAGTGCTGGAATCCATATAGCGATCGCATAAAACCCATTGCCCCGCCGCTAAAGCTGGGCGGATGATTTTTTCAAGATGAATATGTCGGTCGGCCAGCATAAGCAGGGTTTCAGCCATAGGCGACCATTTATCCGTCGCTCCTTCCAATAGCAAAGCCCGCAGAGCTTGGCCTTGCGCTGTGCCACCTGGCTCATGGGTGGCGATACAATCCACGCCTGCTTGCGTCAAATAATCTGCCAAGAGCTTAATTTGGGTGGATTTTCCGACTCCCTCCCCGCCTTCAAAACTGATGAATGGGGCTGATGGCATATCAGTCCCCGAACATTAAATGGCCAATCGCCGACAAAGCACGGGCAAACAGCCCTTCGCGGTCAATATTGGCGGTCGTCACCAAGGCAGTTTCTTGCGTTTCAATGCCGGGGGCGGTCATGCGTAAAGTGCCGACGCGGATACCTTTTTCAATGGGCGCAAGCATGGGCGTGTCAAAAGTTGCCGTGACCACCATTTTACGTTTGCCGCGATGAGGCAGTAAAACGCGAAAATCCTTTTCTGGCGTCAAGCCAACAGAAGCAAATTCCCCCTGCCAAACAGGCGCACGGGTAATGACGTCGCCGCGCTTGACCAAAGTATCCACGGCAAAGGCGCGAAAGCCCCAATTCATAAGCCGATTGGCCTCTGAGGCGCGTTGCTTTTTGTTTTCCAGCCCGTTAATGACCAAAATCAATCGACGGCCATTTTGCTCAGCCGACGCAACCAACCCATAGCCAGACTCTTCCGTATGACCTGTTTTCAGCCCATCTGCTCCAATGCGAGCATAAAGCAATGGGTTGCGGTTATTTTGCGTGATGCCGTTCCATGTAAAGGAGCGTTCGGAGAACATGCCATAATATTGGCCATGATGGACAATGAGATGCCGCGCGGCAATGGCCAAATCCCGTGCTGTGGTTTTATGATTTTCATCCGGCCAGCCAGTGGAATTGACAAAACTGGAATTCGTCATGCCCATATCATAAGCGCGGTCGGTCATCATTTCGGAAAAAGCATCTTCGCTGCCAGCCAGCCCTTCGGCCAGCACAATGCAAGCATCATTGCCAGATTGAATAATCACACCGCGCAAAAGGTTTTCTACGCTAACATTGGAACGTGCTTGCAAAAACATCGTAGAGCCGCCAGACGCCGAACCACCCCGCCGCCACGCATCATCACTGACACGAAATTCTTCATCCAATGTAATACGCCCTTCATCAAGGGCTTCAAACACCATAAGCACGGTCATTAGCTTGCTCATACTGGCTGGACTCATGGGCGTATCAGCGTGATGCTCAAATAGGACAATGCCGCTTTCAACATCCATTAAAAGCGCGTGGCGGGCGCGGGTTTCAATCGCATGAACGGGTGCGGCCAAAACAGCCATGCATAGAAGTGCAAATATAAATTTTGTCAAAACACGCATTTTACTCTCCCTTATCCTCAATAATCCAAGCGTCTTGATGCCCCAAATCAAGCGTTTCATCTATTTTTTGGTGTGCTGAACGGCGCGACGCAAGCGGCCCCAGCCTGACGCGATACATATTCCTGCCCCCACTATAAACGGGTTCTATATCAATACCAGCCAAAGAGTCCGTGAGCGGCGATAATTTTTCGGCCAGCTTATCGGCATTGCGTTTATCGCCAAAAACGCCAAGCTGAACGTAATATACAACATCTTGCAGAGCTTTGGGGCGTTGGAAATTTTGCGTTTCATCTAAAGCAATGGCCTGCACACTCGGCTTGGGCGCGGCACCAACATAGCGGATATTATCGGGCGTTTTCGGCTTAGCCAAAACATAGCTTTGCGGCTCAGAGCCAGAAACCAAATGGCCGCGCTCATCATAAAGCGGGGCTTTTTGCAAATAGCGGACGCGCACCCGCGCCGTTCCTTTTTTCCTAAAGCCAAGCAATTCGGCGGCCCGTTGCGACACATCAATTTCACGATTCCGCTTAAACGGCCCTCTATCATTGACGCGGACGACCACCGAACGGCCATTTTCCAAATTGGTGACGCGCACAATAACGGGCATGGGCAGGGTTGGATGCGCGGCGGTGAGTAAATTCATATCAAAAATTTCACCATTGGCTGTGCGGCGACCTTGAAATTTTGAGCCATACCATGACGCAATGCCCACGCCTTCATAAGAGGCGTTTTCTTGCGGATAATACCAATCGCCGTCAATTTGATAGGGCTGGCCGATTTTATACACCCCGCCGGCCGCTGTGCGCCGCGATTGTTTAGCCAGCTGAGCGCCGAGCTTTATTTCCGCACAACCAGCCAGAAAAGCGGTAAGGAAAAGAGCCAGACAGGATAAAATCAGGGTGTTTTTTATGTTTTTAGAATATTGAGAAACCATAACCAAATCCCAGCCAATAAGACGGAAGAATAGAGGGATTCGAACCGATTGGGGCGGGTTTTACGGAATATCTAGCTGCACGCCGACGGGCAAATCAGCCAGCTCATCAACCAAATCAATCACCTGTCCGTTACCGAATTGGAAATTATAACGCCCCGCCCCGCCGAGCAGTTCAATGGTCGCCGTTTCGGTTGCGCTAGGCGTAGCCGTTCCCAGTTTAATAACGAGCTTTTCTGCCCCGCCGCCGGGTGGCGACTCTGTTTCCACCGAAATAATCCGCACCCCGTCCATAAAGCGCACGAGGTTATCTGTGCCTTCGGTTTCTGAAATGGTGATGTCGCGCACCAAATCGCCGTAAATTTCGTAAATATCATCGCCGCCGAGCAGGCTCACGCGCTCTGCATCGCCTGCGGGCAAATTGCTGTCCAGCCGAATGGTGTTGTTGGTTGTGTTAAGATTAACGCGCTCAAAGGCCACGCCGGTTTCAACATTGCCGTCTGCATCATATTTGCGGAATTCGTTTGCTGTGCTGTCATAGGCGTAATATCCAGCTTCCACGACTGGCAAGCTGTCATCTTCATTCACATCGGTAACGGCGATGGTAACGGCCTGCTCGGCGGTTACTGCGCCCAGAGTTGCTGTCACTGTGAAGCTATAGCTTGATTTGGTTTCATAATCCGGCGTTGTGGCGGTTTTGAATGTCACCACGCCCGTTGAGGCGTCAATATCAAAAAGGTCGGCATCCGCGCCGCTTAAACTCCAGCTTACCGCGCCGCTAAAGCCTTCGCTGGTTGCCGTATAAACAGCCGTGTCGGTTGCCACTTCGGTATTTTCGGGCAGAGCCGTGCCAGTATCGCCCGATGTTACGGCGGCTGGCGTGGCAAAGGTCACGGTTGCGGTGGTGTCGGTTGCGCTGGACTCCCCGCCGCCATCAATCACGCGATAGGTGAAGGTGACGTCGCCCATATAGCTGTCTGTGGGGTTGAGGCGCAATTTGGCCAAATCCGCCACGGCGATTTCGCCATCCGTGAGCAGGAATTCACCCGCCCCTGCCGTGCCGGTGAGGATAATGGTTTTCCATGTACCGCTATCATCGTATTCCAGCACGCCATTGGCGGTGGGTAAGGCGATAATTTTCAACTTGCCGAACTGGCCATTCAGCCCGCCATCATTATCGCTAAAGCCGAAATCATCGGCGGCAAAAACGGCGTTTTCATCTGTTCCGAAATTCACGGCAAGCGGTGTGTCAACCGTCGGGGCGGTATTCGTTGGCGCAACAGGCAAACTACCATCGGGGAATGGGATAACATAAGGTGCGCTTGGGGTTGGGTCAGCACCGCTTACTTTAATCAAATCGCGGAAAGAAACATAATCCATCGTCTCGCCCTCGCCAATTTGGAACTCGTAATTATCACCACCAGGTGAATTAATCGTAATAATCGCACCAGTTGAAAGCGTATAGATAACTTGGTTATAGGTAATCGAACTCTGCCCAGGGAGCAATAGCCCGAACTGTATCAACTGTTCCAATGTCAAACCTGATGTTAACGTTAAATCTTCAGAGGTTTCAGCCACACTAGCAATGCTAATACCTTCATCAAAACGTATTATATTCGTGCCGAAAGTATCTGAAATCGTCAAATTTGAACTTAAATAACGTGAAATGATAAAATAATCATCCCCTAGCGCGCCAGCCGCTTGAATATCAATCTCTCCGCCAAGTGCAATGACATCAATACCGCTACTAGCCAGTATATTCCTAGTTTCACTTAAATCAGTATTTCCAGATTGGTCAGGCAATGTACCATAACTGGTGACGACATAAGGACTATCCTCAGTCGGGTCATTCCCACCCACATTAATTAAATCTCTGAAGTCACTATAATCAAGCCTAGCACCATCGCCAATTTGGAACTCATAATTATCACCACCAGGTGAATTAATCGTAATAATCGCACCAGTTGAAAGCGTATAGATAACTTGGTTATAGGTAATCGAACTCTGCCCAGGGAGCAATAGCCCGAACTGTATCAACTGTTCCAATGTCAGACCTGATGTTAACGTTAAATCTTCAGAGGTTTCAGCCACATTAGTAATGCTAACACCTTCATCAAAACGTATTACATTCGTGCCGAAAGTATCGCCGATTGTAATATCACCATATTGAAAACGGGTGATAATAAAATAATCATCCCCCAGCACACCTGAAACATTTGTTTGATTGACAGTTCCCAAAAGAATAACATTGAGATTGCTATCGGCCTCAGAGTTGGTGCGTTGCTGAGTGATAGGGTCATTTTCTTCTATAAGACCATTAGCAGTCTTTATTAATGTGTCATCAGCACCATCATTAACTTTATAAAAACTAATTTCAAAATTTCTATCTGGTCCGCTTATCGCATCTTCAATAGAGGCAATATCTATTGAAATATCGGTATCAGTCCCAGAGAAATCCTTACTTCCAGTTAGAGACGCAAAATCACTTTCCGAAATAGGTAAAAACCCCTTCTTTCGGATAACCCACCGAATCGTAAAAGAACCAACATCACTCGCCTCTCTTGTAAAATCAAAGGAAAATGACGAGCCTTCCGCTACAGTGAGTATTGATGAGCTTTCGTTAAATGCAACCACGACTGCACAACCTTTTTTAAATTAAAGTATATCTACCTGATAGTCAGCATCATCATATAGTTGCAAATTATCTGTTCCAAACAAAGTTCCAAGATTATCAAGGCCTGCTGATGTCAAAACGCCCGAACTTACACTATAGCTACCAGTACCCAGAATATTGATAACCGCCGCAGCATTACCAATTGCTGAGCTAAAGGTGATAGATAACTCAAGACCTGACGTAGCACCTACTCCACTTGGGCCATCATCTTTTGATGTCTCCGTAAACTCAAATGCAATACCAGTATAACTTGCCGCTGTACCGAGCAATTTCACATTCATCAGCGGGGTTGACGCTTTGGCTAGCGCAATCAGAGCGTCAATGCCTGAAAGCGCAGTGCTGTCTGTATCAAGGAAGACAAGTTTATCAGTACCACGATTAAAGCCAGTGATTGTATCGCCACCATCATCAGCTCTAACTGTTGAAGTCAGGCTGGCCATACGATAAACAACCGTATCCGTGCCAGCACCCAGCGTAATGGTATCGTCACCATAGCCACCGATAACGACATCATTACCGCCGCCCGTGGTGATGGTATCGTCAAGATTACCACCCTGAATGGTTTCATGGGCAGATGTACCCGTAAGCGTATCCGCCGCATCAGTACCAGCCCTATCCGTTCTACCTTGGATGGTGATGGTTATGGTTGCGACGACTGTGCCGCCGTCATCATCGGTGACGGTGATGCGGCCTGCGCTGTCTGAGCGCGTTCCCGTGCCGCCCAGATTGTTCACCAAGCTGTGCTTACTGTTCAGCGTATAGGTCCATGTGCCGTCTGTAGCCACGGTCAGCGTACCAAAGCTGGAGTCTGTCGTTACCGAATAGCCGGTAATGCTGCCATCGCTATCGGCGGCGACGATTTTACCCGTTATAACTCCGGGTATATCATCTTCCCGCACTGTGCCAGTGACGCTATACGCGCTGTCGCTGGTGGTTAGGGTCGGCGCAACATTCGGCGTTGGCACGGTGCTAGTCGCGTCAGAAGCGCGGCTTTCCGTAGAGCCAACGCTGGTATATTTCACCCGCACGCGAATTTCTTCGCCCGCATCGCTGGTTTTCACCGTATAGGTTCTACCCGTGCCGATATTCGTGCCGGGCGTATCATCATGATACCACTCCCATGTATATGCAGAGTGCGTGGCTGAGGTAGATGGTATCCCATCTGGGTCAGCGACACTGCCAAGATTAGCGGTCAATGTCTGCCCCACAGCCGCCGTGCCGGAAATGGTCGGCTTACCTGTGGCGGCTTCGTTCACATTGGTGGTGCTAATCGTAACCGTTTGTGTTGAAACCGCGTCATCGCTGTCTTGCGCCCGCACAGTCAGGACAATGCTACGGTCGGCCACAGTTTCATAATTCAGCGTCTGGCCAGCTTTCAAGAAGATATTGAAATTATTGCCGCTTGAACCTGCACGTTCAATACCAAAGCGGCTGTCACCCGTCAGACGAATACCTGTCGCATTGGTTGTTACAATCGCCCGTTCGGCTGAACTCAAAGCCGCGCCATCATCGGTGATGGAAATTGTGGCCACAGTGGTTTTGGTAGCCGTGTTTTCGGCCACACTTCCTGTGGTATCGCCACCAAAGGCGGGCGCAGAGTTATCGTCGCTCGTATCATTGGTAATGGTAACAGTAACCGTATGGGTATCCGTGCCACCACCTGAAACGCCATCAGCGCGGTCATGAACCGTAACCGTAACGCTATAGCTACGCTTGGGCGACGTGCCGTCATAATCGGGCAGAGACCCGCTTTTGAACTGCAAATTGCCGCTACTATCAACTTCAAACGCACTCGCATCTGCACCGCTAAAGGTATAGCGTAGCGTGTCGCCATCCACATCGGTCGCGCTCAGGGCAAGAACATCTGTGCCATGCGCCTGATTTTCTTGATAATTCACGGCGGTGTTTGTTGCACCAATGACAGGGTCATCATTCACACCATTAACAGTGATGCTAATGGACGGGTTAGAAGAACCAGAATGCCATGAACGGCCATCACCAAAGGCGAAGTTGAATTTATCGGTTTCGCTTTCGCTCGCCCCTAGAGCTTGCAAGGCATTATATTGCGCCCCGCTTGTCGCCAGCGTGTAAACCGCCGTCGGCGTTTTATCGTTCGCCGTAAAGGTGATAACCAAATTACCATAAGTGCCGGCAATGGTGGTCGTGCTGGCAGGAACGGTGTCAATGTCGCCAAACTGAACGGTTTGACGAGACGATGAGCTAGAACTAGTCGGGTCTTCAGTACCCGTCGTAATTTGCAAATCATGCTGACGGTCGGGGTCATCATCGTCCGCATCGTCCAAGTTAATGGTGAAGGAGACGGAATTATCCGAGCTGTCGTCTTCGGTAACGCTCGTATCACTCGGTGTGGTGAGTGAAAGCGTTGGTGCGTCATTCTGCCCCGTAATGGTTATGGTGACGCTCTGAATGGGAGAGTTGGCCGTGCCATCATTGACATAAATGCCCAATGTTTCATAGACGGTTTCGCCCTCATAAAGGCTATCCACCGCATTATTTGCACTGAGCGCGTAAGACCAGCCCAGATTGCCCGTGCTATCCGTCCGCGTGAGCGTGAATACGCCGTAAGTGCCAGTAATGGTGACTGAATTACTGCTAAAGCTCAAATTGCTGCTGCCAATTTCGCCGACAGTATTCACCTGCCCTTCGGCAATCGTGGCGGTTGTGCCAGTGCCTGTATTGGCACGGATATGCAGCCCGCTATTCGGGTCGTCATTATCCACATCGCCAAAGGTTAGTGAACCTGTGACCGTGCCAGTCGCGCCTTCTGTGCGTGTGCCTGTTCTGGTGGCGGCGGTTAGAGTTGGCGCGTCATTGATACCCGTAATGGTTATCGTAACCGTCTGAACGCCAGAATTAACATCGCCATCATTGACATAAACGCCTATTGAGTCATAAACGGTTTCCGTTGCTCCAAGAGCCTGCACATTCGCCGCTGTGCCAATGGCGTAAGACCAGCTTAGCTCGCCCGTGCCATCATTCCGCGTCAGCGTAAATGTGCCGTAAGTGCCAGCAATGGTGGCCGAACCACTGGTGAAGGTCAAATCGGTGCTACCAATATCAGTGGTGCTGTCCACCCCGCTTTCGGCATTTGCAACCGAGCTTGTGCTGCTATTCGCGGCGGCGCGGAAAGTGAGACTGTTATTCGGGTCATTATCATCCACATCGGCAAAGGCCAGCGAACCTGTCGCAGTACCCGTTTGGCCTTCATTGCGTGTGCCTGTTCTGGTGTTAGCCGTCAGAGTCGGCGCGTCATTTGAACCCGTAACGGTGACAGTCAGCTTTCTGGTTTCGCTGTTCAAGCCACCATCATCGCCAATTTGTATCCAAATGGACACGGTGGCCGTTTGCCCTGCGCCAAGCGCGTTGGCCGCATTGTCAATGAGCGTGAAGGTCCATGACAGTTGCCCCGCCGTGCTACGGCTTAGGCTAAAGCTACCCAAATTCGTGCCAGCCACAGAGGACACGCTGGATTCAACAAGGCCTTGAACGGCTACATTATTAGCACCATGGTCTATCGTAGTTGTGACAGAGCTACTGCTATTGCCAAACCTGACTATCAGATTCGAGCCATTATCGCCGCCATCCACATCGTCAAAGGTGACAGTGCCAGAAGCTGATAAATCCGAACCACCACTGCTCGCTATTTGGTTTGGCGTAGCATCCCAAGCACTACTTGAAATGGTATCGCTACCACTAGACCCGCTTGCCAATGATAACGTATAAGCAGAATCAGAGTCGGCATTAATGGTGTCAATAATTTGTTGCCGCGTTCTGCTCTCTACAATCACAAATTCCTGAAAGCCAGATCTCTGCCAAACACCCGATGAAGAATCGACATCAAAGACAGCCGTTTGCGCCGCTTGACCCGACTTGAGTGTGAACACAATGCCGTGAACTGTGAAGCTCGGCCCTGCTCCCACAACACCGCCCTCTGTGACAGAGGTGTCATGCGTGTGGCCGCTTGGGCTAATCACCAGAGTCGGCGCGTCATTTGCACCATGAATGGTAATTTCATAGGTAATGACATTACTATAGAGGTCATCATCCGCGCCTATCCGTATTTGCACTTCAAAGCGGTCAACCAGCGTATCGCCTGGGTCTAGAGCTTGGACATCGGCATTGTTTTCATCAATGACATATTTCCAGCCCTTCTGGTCACTGCCGCTATGGCGGCCAAAGTGACCATATTGACCCGCAACGCTATTGGGTGAAGAACCCGCCCAGCTACCAGCACTATCATGGACTGTGCCTGCGCCATCTGTATAGCTGATTTTGCGGACAGAATACGCATTGGGCGTGTCGTCAGCATCATCATCCAGCATAGTGAATGTGCCGCTGGCATCATTACCTGCTGCGGCGTTAAGCGTGCCGCCTTTTTCTGTCGCCTCAATATCTTGCGCGCCGCCGAGACCCAGAATTGGCGCGTCATCTGTGCCAGTAACGGTTATCGTTACAATATCATTGACGCTCGCGCCCTCTTCATCCGTAATTTTAATGGTGAAGACATCCGTCACCGAATCCCCGCCATCAAGCGCGTAGGTGTCGGCATCGGTATTGTCCAGACGATAAGTCCATTCACCCGTGAAGCGGTCTAGCTCCAGCGTACCATAAACGCCTTTGAAGCTGTAAATCACATCGCCCGCAACAGGGTTGGCAGGGTCTAGTTTTTCACGCGGATTCGTGTCGTGGACACCATTCGCATCGGTCAGCGTGACGCTTGAATGGCGCGAACTCGCCCCCGAACCGCCGAGCAGTTCAAAGCTGTGGAAGTCCGCCGCCTGAGCGCGACCATCGCTGTCAATGCGGTCAATGTCCTGTGCGTCCAACACGCCAGAAATCACTGCCGTATTGTCCACATCATTATCGTCTCTGTCCTCGCGGCGTTCTTCAGTGGCCACAAGCGGGCTTGCCGCAGGTAGAGCCGGTGCGGTGGTTTGGCCATTGGTCACAGTGAAGTCAGCATCATCATCTTGACGGAAGCTGCTTTCAATGACCGTGCCTTTATCGGCCACATCATCGCCGCCCTCGCCCGTATCGGTGGTTGTGCCTTCGCTCAATGCGGTTGGCGCATCATTCGTGCCGGTAACGGTGATGTCTAGGGTGACGATATTGCTGGACGCACCATATTGGTCCACCACGCGGACGGCGAAGCTGTCCACAGGCGTTTCATCATGGGCGATTTTTTCAGCCAAAGCCGTGAGCGTATATTCATACGTGCCGTCTTCTTTGAAAGTTATCTTACCATAGCGGCCAACATATTCTAATGTGTTGTTTGTGTTGGCAATATCTATCGCATCCGTTTGTTTATTAACGGAAAACTCGCCCAGCTCAAAGGAGCCGACAAAGAGCCGCAATACCGCGCCTTCGTCAATATCGCCTGCCAGCCAACGACCATCGGTTTTCTGCGCCGCGCTTTGCGTCAGGGCAGAATTAGATGTGCCAGAGCTGGTGGTTTCCGTCACGGCGGCGGTGATGTCTGTTTGGTCAACATCTTTGTCAATCACCACACCGCTATTGGTGCTGAGATACATTTCCGGCGCGTCATTTTCACCGCGCACAGTAATGACAATATCTAGCGGCGCGGATTCACCACCATTGGTGTCCACCACGCGGATGCGGAATGTATCCGTAGAGCCTTCCAGCGATACGGCTTGCACTTTGGCATCATCGCGCACATAACGCCACATGCCATCGGCGCGTAGGTAGAAGTCACCATATTTACCCGTGACTTGCTCCTCTGCATTAGCATCATAAGATGAGTGGGTTGAGTCCACAATCAGCGACTTGGCCACAGGCGTAGAACCCGTACCCGCAGAAATCGCCACACCTGTTGCCTGAATCAGCGCACCCGTATCTGGGTCATAGAAGTCCCAATTACCATTGGCAATGCCGTCTTTGGCGGTGTCCTCAAAAATAACTTTGTCGGGGTCAACCGCAGAAGGCGCGTCATTCGTACCTCTAAAGGTAATGGTAAAGGTTTCAATAGAACGGCGGAAGCCATCGGCATCTGTAGAGCCTTGCGGCGTGTAGCGAATTTCAAGGAAGAAACTCACCGTCAGTTCTTCATCAGCCGCCAGAGCTTTCAGCACGGGGCTATCCAAATGCGTGGCGAATTTCACCGTGCGCGTTTGGCCGCTACCCGTAACAAGGATTTTACCAAAATCATTGGCCGTTTGGTCAGGCACAATAACTTCATAAGTGCCTGTTGTGATGGGCTGGCCTGTGGCGGGGTCATTGCCCGGGTCAATTTTGAACGTGCCAATGGTCAGCGCGTTGGCATCTACGACCAGATTGGTCGCGCTGTCTCTGGTATGCGTGCCATCAAGGTCAAACTCTCTCAGAGGTGCGGCTTGCACGCCATTTGTGGTGGTATCCCAGTCCACATCAAAGCTCCGCACAGGCAGACGATATTCCACGATTTTCGTGTTCGCCGTCTGGCCGACATCTGTGCCAACGCCCACATCGGTAACAGCAATGCGGATAACATAGGTTTCACCGTCCAGCTTGGGGAAAATACCCGCTTGCGTGGTCAGGCGAAGCTCTTGCCCTTGAATGATAAAGTGATGATTGTCACTTTCAGGGTCATTGATAAGCACATAGGTGAACGCCGTCTGGTCGGTGGTTTCCTCATCAACCGTTGTCAGCGTGGCGACAAGGTCGCCGCCCAATGCGGCGGGGTCAATGCGGTTCACGCCCAAATCGGGGTCAGACGGCACATCATTCAGCTCTTTAACTGTGATATTTATCGTCTGCTCGGCACTTTCTGCCACTTCATCATCTTTGAATGTGTAGCGGAAGCTAATCGGGTCGGGTGTTGCGCCGCTATGCTCAAAGCGGATGCGACCAGCGCGTAATTCTTCCAGCGTGAACGTATTGCCAATGGCCATATCTGCCCACACATCATCGGCTGTGCCAATCACGCCATCTGCGCCCACGCCGAGCTTACGCAATTTGCCCTGCGCCGTAGCGGGAAGCGATTTAACCGTGTAAGTAATGGCCGAAGCCTCATCATCGGGGTCATAAACGCCCAAATCATTATGGGTGAGAATGTAAATGCCGCCTTCGGAAATATCCTCTTCGGTGACTTCATTATCGCCGATAGGATTATTGGCCGCCGCATCGCCGACATAATCATGCGGCGTGTCGGTAGCAGGGTCTCGCGTTGGCGCGTCATTGACGGGCGTAATGGCGATGCTAAAGGTCTGCGCGACGGGGTCGGAATCATCTTCATTGCCATCATCTACGACATATTGGAAGCTGTCCGTCGTGGTTTCCGAACCATTATGCACATAAGTCAGGCGGTTGGCGTTAATGTCATCTTGAGTGAAAGTATCGCCCACGCCCAAAGCTGTGCCGCTAAGCTGTAGCTCGCCATTAGCAGGCAGAACTTGCAATGTGTAAATAACGCCGTCACGGGCATCGTCCACATCTGGTGTTTTCAGATGCGTTTCCATAATGGCCAGCGTCGCGCCTTCATCTATTGTGTAGGCAGTGCTGGTTTCGGTCGCGTCTGGTGCGTCATTGACGGGCGTTACGTCTAGTTCAAATATCACGGCACGGCTGTCGGATTCACCATCATTGGCAATCAGGGTGAATTGGGTTGGCCGTTCTGTGGTGGATTTGAAGCCGTCCACAATTTCAAACTGCTCGCCGCCATCATGGACGAATTGCACATTGCCGGCACGGACATCGGCCAGCGTGAATTGCGTGACATCGGCACCGGAAAGCTGGAATTTGCCATTTTGCAAATCGGAAACTTTCAACAGCATATCGCCGAGCAAATTGCCGTCCGCGTCATTATCATTGGCATCTTCGTCTGACAGGCCGAGCATAGCTTCGGTAATCGTCACCGCACCCGCTTCTGTAACGGGGATTGGGTCAGGCGCGTTCAGCCCTGCGACATCATAGCTATTGCCGTCCCACCGCGTGGCGTCGGTAATATCAAAGGCGGTATCGCCATCTACACCATCAGCCAGACGGATGATAAACTTATCGCGGGCATCGGAGGTATCTCCACTTGTGTTGAGCCAGTTAATAAGTCCAGCAAGCGTTTGTAAGCTAACACTATCATCCACACTAATGGTCAGCGTATTCGTGCCAATGTCAAAATCAGCATTATCACTCGTCGTTGTATGGTCAAAAGCGATTTTCAGCGTGTCTGCATTGGCCACACCATCTTTAGCGATGAATTCAATGCCATGAATGGTTGCGCCAAATTCCGTTGCGCCAGATTTATGGGTGACTGAATTTGTCAGCACGGGGGTGAAGTGGCTGAGTTCAATAGGAGAAGCTCCCAAATTAAGAATCTCAGAAGCACTCACGCCATCGGCCAAGAAAGCCGTAAATCTGCTATTGAAATCTGTATCGGCATTGACAAAGTCAATCACCTCTTGCCGTGTAAGCGTCAGGTCGGCATCAGAAGTCTTAATGACAAGCTGAGTACTAGTACTATTCAAATCGACTATGTTGCCAACCCCCGATAAGGTATGATAGCTGAACAGAATTGTTACCGTCTCGGCTGTGTCTTTTGCACGGAAGACGATGCCATGTGCGGTGACTTCTTTGAAAATGCCACCTTCAGAAACAGAAGCAATCTCTGGTGCGTCATTAACATCGGCCAGTTTGACAACATAATCTTCTTCCGTCGTCGTGGTGGAAATGCCGTTAAAGGTAATATCGGTCGTAGTTCTGGCCGTGCCGCCCAAATCCCAGCCGTCACCAGCCGCATTGATTGTGGCCAAGACAAAGAACCTTGATGCCGTAATGACACTTGCGCCCGATGGTGAGGTGGCAGTCGTCCAACTGCCAGTGGTGGTATCTTCATATACATACAAAACTGTCGTGCTTGCAGTTATGCCGCCCGCCCCGCTACCAGCTACATAAGTGATGGTTTCGCCTGTGGCTTCATCGTAAATTGTGCCGCCCGCCGCTGTCCAAGATGTTCCAGTTAGAGTGATTGCACCCGTATAGTGGAACACACTGCCGCTTGCGCCATTGGCAAAGGCATCTTCCTGCCCCGTAAAGCCGGTAAGCGTTTGGTCCGTACGGCTATCTTCATGGGCTTCAATGACAATTTTCTTTTCGTCAGCCGTTTCAAAATTGCCAGAATCGGAGCCGATATAATAGAGCTTGCCGCCGTCAATTTCAAATTCGTCATTATTATTATCTGCCGCCGCAGTTGCGAGCGTGTAGCGGTCTGCGCCGCCTTCATCGCCAACATTGCCGATAAGGATACGGGTCGTGCTGCCATCGGCATTTTCGTCAAGCAGTCCGTCTCCTTGCGTGTCCACAAAGTTGGAATATTTGCGTGGCTCGTCCGCATCGGGCGAACCATCGGAATCTGTATCCGTATAAATATAGGTTGAGCCTTCCGCGATAATCAGAATTTGCTCTGCCGTTTCGCCGTCCGCATCGGTGACGAGGATACGCACGGAATAGCTTTCGCCGATATTTTTCCGCCCATCATCGCCCGGATTATCGCCGCCCGTAGAAGCATCGCCGTCCGTGCCGATAAAGCGCAGTTGATTGCCATTGACAATTTCAAACAGCGCGTTGTCGGTATCACCCTCGCCCGCGACCAGTTCAAATGTGTGCGTATCGGTGTTGGTGCGGCCAAAAATGGTGAGAATATCATCGTCCAGCGCGGCCAAATTGCCAACATCCACACTGCCGGAAACCAAAGCCGCACGGCTGATAGACGCCCCTGTCGGCGCGTCATTATTATCTTCTAGGTTAATCGTGTAGCTTTGAGTCGCTTCACGGGTGCTGCCATCGCCCAGCGTGCTGGTGGAAATGGCTTTAACCGCCACAACATAAGTTTGTTGCGTTTCATAATCGGGCGTGTTGATAAAGCGCACTTCACCTGTGAGCGCGTCAATGGTGAAGAAAGCATTATCGCCATCACCCGCAATCAACTCATAGCGGATTGTGTCGGTTGGCTCTTCGCCTTCTACATTATCCGCATCACTGGCTTGAACTTGGAACACCACCTCGCTTGCATCGGTATTTTCTGCCCATTCAATCGGCTCGGCGACATCAAGCGGCGCGAATACAGGCGCGTTATCGTCAACATTTTCAAGGTTAATGACATATTCATAGTCAAAGCGTCGCTCCACCCACTCCGTATCGGTAGCGGGGGTGACTGTGCCGGAAGCGGCGAATGTGTCGGCATCGGTCGCCGTGCCTAGCACATAAAATACGCCGTCTGTTGGCAGGGCGGCACCCGATTGGACGAACCAGACATTTGCCGTCGCCGCATCGCCGTCATGGTCGCCCTGTGCGACCCAGAAATAATGCCCCGCTTCCACGCCTTCAATAGCGGTGGTTGGCGCGACAAAGTTAATCGCCCCGCCCGCATTGGTGGCATAAATAATGCCAGTCCGTAATGGTGGCCGCGCCCGACGCCAGCGCGATGCCGCCAGTGTAAGTGGAATGTGCCGCTTGTGGCATCTACGCCATTAACATTTGCGCCCGCATGGCCTGTAAAGGCGGTCAGGGTTGAGAATGTCTCGCCCGTTATGGTGATGGTCTGCGTGTCGCCGTTTTCAAAATCGCCGACATCAGAGCCTGTATAATAAAGAACATTGTTGACAATGCTAAAGCCCGTATCGCTGGTCGTAAAGCGTGCAGAGCCGCTATGGTCGCCAATCGTGCCGAGGTTGATTCCCGTAACGCCCGCAATGGTCGTAGGCGTGCGCGCCGAGGTGTCCACCTCAATCGTGCTGGCATCGCCGTCATCGGCACCGAAATTGAGTTGCGTGCTACCATCTACCCCATCGGCCACTTCAAGCGTAAAGGCAGGCGGCGAACCAGCATGTGCGCTCGCATTTGCCAGCAGGGTAATCAGTGCATCAATCGTATATACAGAAGACAACTGACCGAAAGTCAGCACACCTGTGCCTGAATTAAAATGCGCTACCATGCCAGAGGTAATACCGCCAAAAGTAACGCTGGTTATCGCGCTGGATTCTGTTTTGAACAGCAAGCCATGGATATTGACTTCATATCTGGACGCCGTGTTACAGTCGTGCCATCGGCATTTTCCGCAATCAGGGCCTCGCCGTCACTATAGACAGGGTCGGGCGTAACTTTCGGCGGCAAGGTCGGCAGAGGGTGCGCCGTGCCACCCACAACTTCAATCGTGGTGTCGTCGCTATCATCTGCGTTAAAGTTAAATGTGTTTGTGCCAGTCGCATCTGCGGCCAATTCAACTGTCCAGTCGCCACTCGTAAAGGGTGCTTCGGCTGAAATACGAGTGATAAGGTCGGTCAGTGATTGCGGATTCGGGCTGTTATTGACGCCAACCAATAATACTCCCGTGCCTTCATTATATGAAACCGCGACAAAGCCTGAACCCGCCGTGCCTAACTCAATGCTTACCGCGCCTTCAAGGGTGGTTTTGAACACCAAGCCGTGAACGTTAATCTCGCGTGTCACAACGGGTAGCGGCGGCGTGACATAGACACCGCTTTGGGTGATGCTAAAGGCGGGCGCGGTATAGCTGAGCGGTGCGCCATTATTGCCCGCATCGGTGGCGGTTAGCACCACATCGTAAAGCTCGCCCGGCCCTTTCAAATCATCTGCCGTGCCGATAAACCACAATTCATTACCATTGCGGATTTCAAACAGAGCCGCATCCGCGCCCGTAATGGCCAGCGTGTGCGTGTCGTTTGCGTCCACATCGCTAATGGTGGTCGCGCCAATGAAAATGCCACCAGCGGGAACCGTGCCATCGGTCGGCACTTGCAACACATCGCCCGACAACACAATATCGGTCGGCGCTTCGTTCACATCTTGCAAGTTAACTGTGTATTTGGTCGTAACCTTTTTGACGCTTCCCGCGCCCAAAGAAGAAGTGGACGTGGCCTCAATATGAACCTCATAGCTGGTTTTCAGTTCAAAATTGGGGTTATTGATAAAACGCACTTCGCCCGTATTGGCGTCAATGGTGAAGAAGGCATTATCGCCCTGCCCTGCGAGGAGTGCATAAGTAATGACATCATTCGGGGCTTGGCCTTCCACATTATCCGCATCGGTCGCACGGACAGAGAAAACCACCGTGTCGGTCGCCGTGTTTTCGGCGTAGTTGACAATTCTTTGCACCCCGCCAGCATTAAGCTGATACAGCGTTTCAGTGGTATCATATATGAAAGCTTGACCGCCCGTGCCAGCTTCTGCCAACCGCGCAAGAATAAGCGACGTACCTGTGGGGCGACTGTCCGCAACGGGCCTACCGCCAATTTCCGTTATATCGCCATTAACTGCATCAATGACTTGTTGCCGTGTGACAGGACCATCAAAGAGGAACAGAAAGCCTTCCACCCCATTACGGGTGGCAGATTGCAAGTAATGGCTGGTTGACGTATTATCAAGTCCTATAAAGAAACCTGCGGCAGGGAAATCATCGGGCTGATAGATAAATTCAACACCCTGAATAATAACCGATGACAGCGTTGTTACTTCATTTTCATAGGCATCAAATATCGGTGCATTGTCATCAATGTTTTGCAGATTGATGACATATTCATGCTCTTCGGTAATGTCGCGTGTCCAAGTGAGCGGGCCAGAGGTTTGCTGTGTGCCAGCATTGGCCGTCGGCGCGACACCATCGCGCTCGCCTGTGGTGGTGGTTTCATCTGCACCGCCCGACAGATTAGAGGTGACCGCCGTATTATAGACATCTGATGCTACGGAGCTAGAAAAGGAAACATCAACCAAAGCCGACGCTTCAGCACTGGCGTCCAGCGCAAGTTTCATGGCACTATTGGTCGCCCCGTCAGCGCGTAGCGTCATGGTAATGACATTGCCGGAAACGCTAATGGATACCACGCCTGAGCCAGCTGTCGCTGAATCAATAGCAACGACAACCTGAATGTTATTGCCGTCCGCCCCAGCTGTATCAGCCTCAACATAGAGGGTGCCAATAAAGGTGTTCGCCTTAGCCGCCGCAGTGGTTGTGCTTGTCGCCACTTTAAGCGGCTCGCTTGTGCCAAGCACATAATAATCGTCACCCTCTGGCAGAGTCGCCACAGCGCGGGCTTCGTAAGTGCCATCGCCATCTGCATCGTCAACAATAATGTAAGACTGCTCAGCAATTTGCAGGTCCGTTTCTTCAAACGTAATCGTGCGCCCATCGGCAGTGTAAATCGTGCCTGCATTAACGGTGACAACCCTATCCGCTTCATTATTAGGCGTGCCAAAATTTCTACCTCACGCAAAGAGCCAGATGGTTTTATGGCATCCGTGCCAGTATCAGCCCGCAAAGTGAATTTGATATTATCAAAGACAACATCAGCAGGCGGCGTTAAAGTCACCGTGCCGTCAGAGCTATCATAAAGGTTTGAATCCGTGCTATCTATCGTGCCTGTCCAAACCACTGTGTCGCCAAGGCGGAATTCCACTACGCCGCCATCATTTTCGTCTTCGAATCCAGCGCTTTTGCGGACAAAAAACTTGATAGAGCCGTTCACAAAGCCATCTGCGCCTTCTGGCACAGCAAAAGTGAAATACATAGACGAGCCGCCAGAGTTAATCGGCGCAATCCAATAATCTTTCGCGCCCGCATCGTCTTTGTCGCCGTCATTGATTGCGTCTTCAACTGTTTCACGCTCATCTGGCAGACCAAACACGCCAAGGCGGAACTCAATTTCGCTGGTGTCAATCGTCACCAGTCCTGCCGTGGCCGAACCAATATCTTCGGCTGACGGGTCGGTATGGCTCAGCCCGCCGCCAGTGAGCGAGAATTCCCGCGTATCGCCATCGGTGCCATCACCGCTTGCGTCAATGCCCGTTTGGCCATTGAAATCGGCGACATGTTCCAGCGTTTCGGTATAGCTAGACTGCACGCGGATTTGGATATTATCGCGTGCGCCATCCGGATTCGTGCCAATATCAAAATCACCGCTATTTGCGCCAATGAAAGTGATTTGGCCACTGGCGGAGTCAATATGCACTTGACCATTGTCGCGGTCGCCGTCTCCTGCGACCAGTGTATATGTGACTCCGCTCGCACCCGAAGGTAGCCCTTCTACCCCAAGCGTCCCTAAAATCGTACCCGTTTGCGTCGGCTCTGATGTCGGCCCAGCCGAGAATGTGTATGTTGAACCCTTTGTAACCTCAATCGTGGCATCATTGCTATCATCTGCAGCAAAGTTTAATTTATCCGTGCCAGTTGCATCCGCCGCCAGCTCAACCGTAATGCCCCGACTCGTAAGGTCGGAATCGGCGTTTAGAGCCGCGACAAGTTCAGCAAGCGTCTGCGTTGATACGCTACTTAATGCCTGAACAAAAATCCTTAGCTGATTGTTTGCCGAGTCATAAGCAAAAGTGCCGCTATTACTTGAGTCAAGGTAAACATCAACCACATCGGTACTGATGGTTTTGAACACCAGCCCATGGACATTAATTTCACGGAATCCACGCGCAAATGTCGCCGTGTGCGTTGTGTCTGGCGTAACCTCAATCGTGGTCGCATCGCTGTCATCCGCACCAAAATTCAGCTTATGTGCGTTGTCCACACCCGAAGCCAGCGCAACCTTACCACCAAGAGCCGCAAAATCAGGGTAACTGTCTGCTGTATTTAACTCAGCGATAATATCAGCAAGGGTGCTGAAAGATATACTACTCGTCACATTCATTGATATACCAACAGTCAGCAGATTGGCCGCCGCATCATAGTCCATCTGCGTAGAGGTATCGACTCCCCTAACTAGGACATTAATCTCCTTATTGTTCAGGAATGTGAAAACCAGCCCGTGGATATTAACTTCATATTCTGAATTGGGCTTCGGTGCAGTTTCCGTGTTTTCCTCAATCAGGCCATCGCCATCGGAATAGGTGCGCTCACCTGCCACATCAATATAAAGGCCGCCTTGCACAATTTCAAAAGTTTCAGAATAGCTGCCGCCATTGGAATCCGTAATCGTCACAATAACCTGATAGGTTTGACCGGGCGTAATTGGCTCTGCGCCTTCGCGTAATTGCAGACGCACCACAGCATTGCCAGACGCATCGGTCGCGTCAACAACTTCAAACAACGCGCCATGCGCGCCGCCGAGCGTATAAGAACTCGCCGTGAAGTCGCGGCTATTGTCGTCATCTTCATTAAAGGCCGGGTCGGTGGCAGTCAGCAGACCTGCTTGGTCGCCATTGGCCAAAATCACTTGGCCATCGGAAAGCACATAAAGCTCTTCCGTCTTATCCGTGCCAGTGTCGCGGTCGCCCGACAATTCAATATCAGTCGGGTTGTCATTCACTGAGTTAATGGTCAAAGTCAATTCGGCAGGGTCAGAATTCTGCTCGCCATCAAAGACTGTATAAACAATAACAATGTCACCGAAATAATTATCATTCGGACGGAATACGAGTCCAGAAAGATGGTTGGCCGGAATGGTTTCACCCGCCCCGTAAACCGTTTCCGTGCCGTCTTCGGCAATATGCACCAGTTCGCCGCGCACAATCGCCGATATGCCATTGGTAATAGACGTAATGCGGATAGAGGCGAAATTAGACAGCGTATTGACGTTGCCCACAGGGTCGCGGAAACCCCAAACTTCTTCGGCAATGGCTAAATCATTATCCTCATTGCCATTCACGCCCGTTGCCGGATTGGCAATCGGCTCACCGCTGGCACGCTCGCGGGCTTCTTGCAAGCGCGTATTGGCTTCGCTTTGTGAATTGGAATCCAAATCATCTGTGGCGTCAAAGCCGCCATTATCCAACACCTCTCTGACAACTTCATCAAAGTCGCCATTTTCCTGCTCAGCCAGAGCCTGAAGCTGGATATTCAGCGTGGCAATTTTTTCTGCCTTATCACCCGGCGAACCCGCAGGCCGTGCGGCAGAGGTTGTCGGTAAGATGAAATTATCGGGGTTGTTCAGGTCAGACATCGTAATCGGCGTGCCTGTGCCAAAGAGCATTTCTAGAATTTCTTCATCCGACAAATCGGGGTCTTGGCTTCTAATGCCGTCAACCACCGTGGAGATAGGTGATGCGACAACATCCGAACCGCCGCGTTCATTTGAAATAGCTTTGTAAACAATGCCATTGGGGAGAATTTCGCCCGTGAACAAATCACGCGCACCGCTTACATCAACCAGAAGTGGCAAACCAGCATACTGCCCTGAGACCAGAACAAGGCCCTGCCCGTTTGTCGTGCCAATGGCGACGTCTGCCGAATCAATCACGCCATTGCCATTTGTATCTACATAAACCCGTGCGCCTTCAACCACGCCATCTGCAACGTAAAGGTTGAAATCAAGAGCGTTAAACTGACCCGGGCCGCCACCGCCTGGGAATGTACCCGAGCCGCCGCCGACCGGAATATAGGTCGTGTCACCACCACAAGCGGCCAGCAAACCAGCCAATAGCGGGGTGATAGAGAGTTCTGCCCTTAGGACGCGCTTTTGTGACAGCCGCTTGCGGCCTGTGTCAATCATCTCAAAGGCGTCAAAAATCTTCTGCCAACTCGTAAGGGGGGAAAAAGAGGTACTTTTTAGCAAGGCACTTTTGCAGAATTTCTGGTCATGAAACATTCTTGTTCTCCTAAAACACGGATTGAATTTACTTCACCCGCGCTTTGTCCGATTCGGTTGGGACGCCGCGCAAGTATTCAGTGATACGCTTAAACTCAAAAGGTAAATGGAAGCCTAATGACCACCTTCACCGAAACCGCCATCGGAATCCCCTCTCCAATTTGTCGGAATCCCAAAGCAACAACGCCCAAAGCATCGCAGCCTCAACAGAAGCGTGATATGCCCAAGGGCTTAAAAGTTTTGAAAACGCATAAACGCAACGAGTACCAGCGCGTGGGATAACCCACATAAAGCACGCCAAAAGGGCAGATGCGTGGCACTTTTCTAACCCGTCAAACTCGCCACAGTAAATTCACCATGGGCAAATTGAACGGTCAATTTTTGCGGGCAAGCCCGTGTGTGCCACGGCGTAAAAATACCCAATATTTCGTAAAGTTATACCATAAAAGCATGATGTCAACAGCGATTTTTGCCCAAAAAGGCATAGACTTACAAGGGGAATCCTGTCGTGTCAGACGGACGAAATGACGCATCGGGCGCGGGGTGGGCTGGCTTTGGCGGCTCATGCGCCCTTCAGGCGTGACTTTTGCCCCACAGTAGGCGGGCGGAAATGGCATTTTCAGCCGTTTTACAAACCGTTATAGTGTATGATGACCCTACATTGGGTCAGGCTTTGGCTGGTTGCGTTGAGTATCAAATGTTTGAAAAATTGCGAAAATTCGTTATCGGGGCGTTCATTACTGAAGCGTTCGTTATCGGAGCTATGGCCAGCTTCACCCTTGCCCTGCCCCTCAGCGTAGAGAGCCACGCAAATGAGGTGAAAAGCGGGGCAAAAAGCCGCACCGATTCGGGGGGTGCCTTCGCTACTCCCTCTACGCAAGGCCAGGAATTATACGCTGATTCGGCTTTGTCCAATAATTCCGCTCCCTCTTCTACGCCTGACGCGCCCGCATCGGCGGCGCTTTCCTCTGAAGCCATTATTGACCGCCTTTTTGACCAGATTTTCACCGACCCAACCAATTTAGAAACCAATTTCCTGCTCGTGGAAATGCAAACCAAGCTCGGCGATTTGGAAGGCGCGGCGGCAACTTTGGAGCGGGTTTTGCTCATTGACCCGTCTAGCAAGCTGGCGCGTATCCTCTTTGCCGAAGTACAATTTTCGCTCGGCGATGCCGGCACGGCCAAGCTTATCCTGCAACAGCTCATCAATGAAGCCGACACGCCCGATAATATGCGGCGCAAGGCAGAAAAAATCATGGCACTGATTGAAAAAACGCAAACGCCTCTTACGCTGGCCTTTGGCGCGGCCTTTTCCTATGGCGTGGCGGAAAATGCCCGAGGCGCGTCAGAGGAAGCCAATATCCTATTCATTGATTTTCCATTTGAAAATACAACCTCAGATAAAAATGAAATTTTCGCCGAAACGCAATTTACCTTTAACCTATCTCATAGCCTCACCACGCAAGTGCCGCAAAATATCGGCCTGTCCTTTTTATTCAATCGGCGCGATTATGAAACTTATGAAGAAGCGGATTTGAATACGGCGCAAATCGGGCTGGATTACCAAAATAATGGGCGCGTGGTTTGGCGTACGGGCGTGTCACGTTCTTATATAGAGGTCAATGAAAATAAATATCTCAACACGCTGAGCATAAATGGCGACATATCTTTTCCGCTTAGCGCACAGAGAAATTTTTCGCTCGGCACATCTGTTAACCAAAATACTTACACTAATGCGCCCGATAATATTGAAATTGAAAAACGCAATGGGAAAAGTTATAGCCTGTCGGCGCGTTTGAGTAGCCGATGGCAACAACTGCCTATTTGGTTCAGTGCGAGCTGGTCAAAAAATGAAGCGAAACGAAATTATTATGCCAGCCAAAGTTTTTTATTTGGTGTGCAAACATCTTTCACAGCTTTTCGTTGGCTGGCAAATCTGCGTATCAGCCAAAGACGCATTGCTTATCAAGCGGCCGATGTGCTTATTAGCAATCGCAAACGGCAAGATAAAATTTATAATTTTAATCTTACCTTGCAACGTATTCTAATGCGGCGCGAAGATAATTTACTGCTACTGGTGATTAAAGCGGAGCATAATATCGGCAAATCCAATCTGCCCAATTACCACAAAAAAACGGGTCTGCTGAGCGCGGGCTTTTCCTACCGCTTCTAATTTTTGGCGGATTTTAGGGACTTTTACGCCTATTCACAATGCCGTGAACGGGGCGCATTTTGCTTGCGGTCACAGGTTTATCTTCTAAGATGCAACACAGTAAAAGGTGGTTTTTATGTTTATGTTGTTGCGTCAATTTAGAGTCAGCACTCTTTCCTTCATGTGCG
Organism: Parvibaculaceae bacterium; assembly: GCA_965219965.1. Taxonomy (GTDB): domain Bacteria; phylum Pseudomonadota; class Alphaproteobacteria; order RS24; family RS24. Next base: position 534,468 of record OZ244796.1, on the reverse strand, counting down.
TTCTTGTCCTTGCGGGTTTCGTGCAGACTGAGTCTTATGCCGCGGCGGGTCGAACCGTGGCGGGCATTGTTGCTGTTAGCCAAGGCACAGCGCAAGCTGTTTATCATGATGGAGTTGCGCAACAACGCCGCGCCATTCAATCGGGCGATACAGTTTATCTCAATGATGAAATTATTACCGATGTAGGTGTGAAAACACAAATTCTGCTTAAAGACCAATCGGTATTCACTATTGGCGCGCAGGGTCGTATTTCTTTTGATACATTCACTTACGATGCTACACAAAAAAGTGGAAAGCTGGCAGTGAAAATTCACGCAGGCGTTTTTAGATTTACGTCTGGTAAAATCGCCAAAGCCAATCCCAATAATATGAAGGTCACTGCTGGCCAAGCTGAAATTGCTGTGCGTGGTACGGAAGTCGCTGGCCGTGTAGATAAAAATGGCAGTTCATTTGTTTTGCTATCTGGTGCGATTAACGTCACCACCGCGCAAGATGGACAATCTATCATTAAGCCAGGTTGGGGTATTGGTGTGTCACAAAATGGGCAAATTACCACGCCACGCCCTGTGCCAGAAAATGAATTAACCGAAATTCTTGTCGCGCTAGAAAAAGAAGAGCCGCAAAAAGGCAAATCTTTTGATGATGTTGTGCTGAAAACGCTCACCTCACGGGCCGCTTCTACCAAAACGCAAGAAAAGAAAACGCCTACTTTCAGCCCGTCGGAAAATCCGCGCCGTCAAACAGGGCGGCAAAGGCGCGAACAAACGCCGACAAAAAGCGATGATAAAACCACGCTGACTTTGCGGCTGATTCAGGAAAAACGGCTACAAAAACCGCGCCAGCCTGTTGTGAAAGAAGAGCCTAAGAAAGATAATAAAAAAGATGAGGGACGGATTCTGCTCACCGATGTGCCTATCAATGATAAAGAGGCGGTTAAAGATAATGATAAGACAACCACGAAGCAAACGACGAAGTCGGTTACAAAACCAGTGACGCAACCAGTCACGCGGCAGATTGTCAAACAGCCGACCCGTACCAAACCAAATGAAGCCCCATTTCGGGTGAGCATTAATAATAATATCATTCCCGACCGCGTTTTTTACGCCACGCGCACACAAAGCACGGATAATTTACTTATCAACCCAGATTTTTCTGATGATGGTGCTGGCTGGTCGTTTGAAAATATCGGCTGTAGCGGAAAATCATGCGGCCAACTTCATACAAATAAGCGCGGTGAAACCAAGCTAGCAACTGGCTCAGATTTAACCGCCGCTTGGCAAAATATTCAACTGGCCGAGCAGCTGGATTTGAACGGCATAGATACCCAACGCGGTGGAGTGTTAAACTGGTTTACCGATGTGCGGCAAAATTCAAATTTCTGTAAGGGCGGCGGCAGTTCTCCAGCTTGTGACGACACGGCGCGGGTACACGTGACGGCAGAAAATTGGCTGGGCGAGGAAATTCTTTCCCAAGATGATGTGCGTACGCAAAAAGCCAATTGGAATCTGTGGCAGCAAAGCCGTCGCATGGACACAATTCCCGAAGAAGTGACCTATTATATAGAAGGCCGTGATACGGGCGAATGGGGCTATACATCTTTTTACGGGCCGCAATTTAGAAACCCGTTTTTGAGTTTCACTTATGAAGTGTCGCAAGATGTGGTGGTTGGCACTTTATTTGCCCATGACAGCCATGATTCAGAAGCGTTCACTTATGTTTTGGCGCAAGATAATTCTGGCTTATTTGAAATTCGCGGTAATCAGCTTATCTTAAAAGGCGGCACAGCTTTATCGGCGGAAAAAATAAACGCCTATAATTTACTTATTGATGTGACCGATGATAGAGGCGCGACGGCATCCCTGCCTCTAACCATTTCCGTGCAAGATGTTCGTAATGTGGAAACGAAAATCACGCAAAATCTTAAGGCCTTAGAAGACAGCCCATTTACATTTGAGGCTGATTTCGGCACGGCGCAAAGCGTGGAAATCACGACCCTGCCGAGTTGGTTAACCTTGCAAGATTTGGCCAATGGCCGCGTGCTGCTATCTGGCACGGCGCCAGAGTCGGGCGAAGTGTCTTTTTCCGTGACCGCCACTAAGGATGGCGAAACCACCACGGCCTATTATCAGCTGGGCGTAGATGATAGCTGCACGGGAGCTTATTGCACTGAGTTTGCCAGCTCGCCTGATACAGTTAATCGTAGCACCTATCTTTACAAAAACGGCCTACACACCATTGACGGCGAAAATTATTATAATTTTGACAGCTGGGATAATGTTCACGCTGAATTGCAAACTGGCACAGCTTCTTATGAAGGTTTGAATATTCCGCTTGAAACTTTGGCGGGCGGCGGCGATTGGCTCGGCAATATTCGCGTATCGGTGGATTATGGCCAGCGCAAATTGCGTTCAACCGTGTGGGGGCAGTTTGCCAATCACAATAATTTGAACGGCACAAACCTATCTGGCTCTTTCCTAACCGAAGGCGCGACACATTTCAGCGCGAATAGTTTGTCTTGCTCTGCGCCTGGTCTTTGCACAATTGATTCCGATTTCACAACTTTGCACACTTGCACAGGGCTTGGCGGCACATGCACGCAAAATAACCACCCCCAAGCGCAAGTGACGGGCATTGGTACATTTCACCTGCTACGCAATGGCATGACGTATCGCACGAAAAATTATACCGCGCTGGGCAGGTTCGCGATACGTGATGCCTTTGCCGCCAGCCCAAATGTCGCCACCAGCAACCCCATAGTGCTAGATCCGCAATAGGTGGTTGAAAGCGGCGGTCTTGAAAACCGTTGAACGTTTGCGCGTTCCGGGGGTTCGAATCCCTCCCTCTCTGCCATATTTGGGCGGGCATTTTCTGATTTCGGAAAACCTGTATAAGGTCAATAGGCTTGCTTTGTCTCAGGGGTGTCTGGGCTGGTTTATGGTGGGGTTTTAGGGTATGCTGGGTATGTGAGGAAGAAAAATAATTATTATGAATGGCAGCTAATGCCTGCGCCCGTTTTAGCTCTGCTGTTAGCCGCATGTGGCGGTGGTGGTGGTGGCGGGAGCAGTGTTGCGCCAACAATAAGTGCCTCCAATCCAGCACCGCAACCCGTTACGCCCCCGCCGCCGCCTCCGCCGCCTCCGCCGCCGCCAGAAAATTATGCTGAAACAATTTTTGAAAACTTTCCAGCTAATCGCGGCATTTATGATTTAACGCCAAACACTGCGGCGGCGGATGAGCCAAATATCAATTATGAATTGCCAAGCGGTTATGGCGATAATGACCTGTTTCGGGTTTCAGACGACGGGCGGATTTGGTGGCGTACCTCACCAGATTTTGAAAATCCGCAAGATGCAGATGGTGATAATGTCTATGAAATTCGGGTCACACATAGCCGCAATAATGCAGGTCAAACTGAGCTAACCATCACTGTGGATGATATTAATAGAGAAATGACAGCGGCGGAATGGGTCGCCCAAACCGACGAAGCTGATTTTTTTGTATTCAGTTCCACCGATGTGCAGAGCATTCTGCCCAATAATGATTTTGTGCAATATATATTGGGGGGTCCTGCCTATGCATTGCCCGCCAATGGCCCGCTAATATTGACATGGTCATTGGCGCTACCAACTTCACCCCTTGATGGATTTACTGCATCAAGCCTCCCTCCTGCCACGACCAGTCAAGCGATGCTTGATAAAGCCCGAAGCCTTTTAGAACGCGCCTTTGATGAATTTGAAAGCGTAGCCAATCTTAAATTTATTGAAGTGGCAGATGGCATCGATAAGGTTGGCGATATCAGAATTATATGGGCTGAGAATACGATTAATTTCGCTGTTGATGTTGGCGCTAAGCTTCCATCACATATAGCGCTTACTAGTAATGCCGCATATACCACTTATCTTCACGAAATTGGTCATATGATGGGGTTGAAACATCCGTTCAGCTCAAGCGGTGGCTTCCCGCATAAAGAAGAATTCGAAAGTGGTGAAGGTAGCGAGTTATCTATTATGTCCTATAATCGTGAGCATCGTGCTTCGGGCGCAGGATTGCAAGAAGCCGATATTGCCGCCCTGCAATTCCTTTATGGTGCGCCCGGCACAAATTTTGATGGTCTGCAAGGCGCGCTTGCAGATATTGGTATCACCCCAATAATTCTGTAATCAAATTATATCTGGTGGGGTCTGCTCGGCAATTGAGAAAGCAACATCACCAAGTAAATGTTCGGTGCCATCAGTTAATTCATATATTGAAGTTGCCACAATTTTCACATGCGCCAGTTCTTTGCCGCTATCTGGGGTTGGAGTGAGCCGCAAGCGGGCAATTTTCATTGATTGCCAAAAGCACCTATACGTCACAGACACCGCCGCTTAGGGGGGTGGCAATGCCTGCCCTGTCTCGCGCCCCCTACCTCTGCAAAATCAGGCGATTCACAAGCTTTACAAATGATGCTTTATAGAATCTCAGAAAAACCCCCTAAATATCCGCATATTGCTTGGTTTCTTTTGCACCGCCCGGGTGGGTGACGGCACCGTAGCGGGCGGAGCCGACGGTTTGGACATATTTCCACAATGTACCAGAGGTAAAGCCATTATCGCGTGGTTTCCATTTAGCGCGGCGGGCGGCGAGCGTTTTTTCGTCTACTTGCAAATCCAACTGACCCGTTTCGGCATTGATAGAAATGATGTCGCCATCTTCTACCAACGCGATAGGCCCGCCCTCGGCTGCTTCTGGCCCAACATGGCCAATGCAAAAGCCACGCGTCGCACCTGAAAAACGCCCATCGGTAATAAGCGCGACTTTATCGCCATTGCCCTGCCCGTAAATCGCCGCCGTGGTGGATAACATTTCGCGCATACCTGGCCCGCCCTTCGGCCCTTCATAGCGAATGACAAGCACCTCGCCAGCTTTGTAATCACCTTTTTCCACAGCGGCAAAGGCGTCTTCTTCGCAATCAAAGCACCGCGCTGGCCCTTCAAATTGCAAATGCTCCATGCCCGCCACTTTGACAATCGCACCATCGGGCGCGAGCGTGCCTTGCAACGCCACCACCCCACCAGTGGGCGTAATTGGATTGCTGGCCGGATAAATAACTTTCTGCTCAGTGTTAAATTCTATCTCTGCCAAATTTTCAGCCATGCTTTTACCACTCACAGTAAGGCAATCGCCGTGCAAATAGCCACCATCTAGTAAGGTTTTTAACAGCATCGGCACGCCGCCTGCTTCATACATATCTTTGGCGACATATTGTCCGCCTGGTTTGAGGTCAGCAATGTAAGGCGTTTTTTTGAAAATCTCGGCCACTTCCATGAGGTCAAAATCAATACCCGCCTCATGCGCCATAGCAGGTAAATGCAAACCGCCATTGGTTGACCCGCCCGTGGCGGCAACAACCGTAGCAGCATTTTCTAACGCCTTGCGGGTAACAATATCACGCGGGCGGATATTTTTAGAAACCAGCACCATCACTGCACGGCCAGAGGCTTCAGCATATTCATCACGGCTCTCATAAGGCGCGGGCGCACCAGCAGAATGGGGCAAAGCCAGCCCAATGGCTTCTGACACACAAGCCATAGTGTTGGCTGTGAATTGCCCACCGCACGAACCAGCCCCTGGGCAAGCGACACATTCCAGCGCGTGCAATTCGTCATCTGCCATATTGCCCGCCGCGTGCTGTCCGACCGCTTCAAACACATCTTGTACAGTAACATCTTTACCTTTGAATTCGCCTGGCATGATAGAACCGCCATACATAAACACGCTTGGCACATTGAGCCGCAACATAGCCATCATCAAGCCAGGCAGAGATTTATCACAACCAGCCAGCCCAACCATGGCATCATAGCAATGGCCGCGCATGGTTAATTCCACACTATCGGTAATCACATCACGCGAAATGAGCGAGCTTTTCATGCCCTCATGCCCCATGGCGATGCCATCAGTTACAGAAATGGTGCAAAATTCACGTGGGCTACCATTGGCAGCTTTCACGCCTTCCTTGGCCGCTTGGGCTTGGCGCATAAGCGCAATGTTACAAGGTGCGGCCTCGTTCCAGCACGACACAACCCCGACAAAGGGGCGGTTGATTTCTTCTTCTGTCATACCCATGGCGTAATAATAAGATCGATGCGGCGACCGCTCTGGCCCAACCGTTACATAACGACTCGGCAATTTGGATTTGTCAAATTTACTCATTAGTGTCCCCTATCCTTTGCTACCCATTGAGGCGATTTAACGCCGCTTGTAATTTGTTGCGGGTGGTTTCTTCCTCAGCTAAACGCATTTCGTTTTCTTCAATAACAGCTTCCGGTGCTTTACGCAAAAAACCCTCATTGTTTAGCTTGCCAGAAAGTTTTTTAATTTCCCCTTCCGCTTTGGCGAGTTCTTTTTGTAAACGCGCCGCCTCAACAGAGAAATCAATCACATCTTTAAGCGGCAAAGCAAAAGTTGCTTCTTCAACAACCGTCTGTACCGCACCTTTAGCGACATTATCAGGAAATGAAACACTTTCCAACCGCGCCAATTTTTTGAGGATATCGCCCATATTCGCCGCCCGCTTTTGGGTTTCCTCTGACGCGCCGATAATATGTAAATCTATTTTGGCCGAAGCAGGCACATTCATTTCTGCCCGCACGGAACGAATGGCGGTGATGGATTTTATCAACCAGCCAATATCAGCATCAGCTTGCGGGCTGATAAGCGCATCTGGTAGCTGCGGCCAGCTATTCAGCATTAAGGGCTGGGTGCGCGAGGCGGTTTGCGCCCAAAGCTCTTCTGTCACAAAAGGCATAAAGGGATGGAGCAAACGGAAAGCCTGCTCCAACGCCCATTTGGCCGCGCTTTGGGTTTCAGCTTTTTCTACGCTGTCGGTTTTTTGAAAAACCTCCTTGGCCAGCTCCACATACCAATCACAAAAGCTGTGCCAAATAAATTGATATACCGCCGCCGCCGCATCATTAAAGCGATAAGCTTCCAGCGCATCGGTAATAGCATTTTGAGTACGGATAACTTCCCCCACTAGCCATTGATTTAAGGAAAGCGTCGCTTTGGCGGGGTCAAAATTATCAGTATCAAAACAGCCATTGATTTGACAAAACCGCGCTGCATTCCACAGCTTTGTACCGAAATTGCGATAGCCCGCCACACGCGCTTCGCTCAGCTTAATATCCCGCCCCATAGCGGCCATGGCCGTTAGAGTGAAACGCAACGCATCGGCACCATATTTGTCACAAATTTCTAGCGGGTCAATAACGTTGCCTTTGGACTTAGACATTTTCGCACCCTGCTCATCACGCACAAGTGCGTGAATGTAAACCGTATGGAACGGCACTTCTTGTTTGAAATGCAGGCCCATCATCATCATGCGAGCGACCCAGAAAAAGATAATATCAAAACCCGTCACCAGCACATCGGTTTTGTAATGGCGTGCCAGTTCTGGCGTTTCTTGCGGCCAGCCAAGCGTAGAAAACGGCCAAAGGGCAGAAGAAAACCATGTATCCAGCACATCTTCGTCTCGTGTCAGGCTGGTTTTTTTGCCGTAATGCGCTTCGGCTTTGGCGGTAGCGGCAGTTTCATCATGGGCAACGAAAATCGTGCCATCTTCCCCATACCAAGCTGGAATCCGATGCCCCCACCAAAGCTGGCGCGAAATACACCATGGGCGGATATTATCCATCCATTCAAAATAAGTTTTGCGCCAATTATCAGGAACAAATTTTGTTTCACCCTTTTTGACCGCCTTAATGGCGGGTTGCGCTAAACGCGCCGCATTCACATACCATTGGTCGGTGAGCCATGGTTCAATTACTTGGTCGGAACGGTCACCATAAGGCACGCTATGGGTATTATCTTCAATTTTTTCTAACAAACCGAGTGCGTCTATTTCTTTAACCACACGTTTGCGAGCGTCAAAACGGTCTAGCCCCTGCCAATCATCACGCGCAGGCATATCGGCAAAATCTTCTGCCGATAAATCCAGTGCGGCATGTTGGTTAAAAATGTTAATGGCAGGCAAATTACAACGTCCACCCACTTCAAAATCATTAAAATCATGCGCGGGTGTGATTTTCACCGCACCTGATCCCTGTTCGGGATCGGCATAACTATCAGCAACAATAGGAATTTTGCGCCCAACAATAGGTAACACAATATTTTTTCCAACAAGGTCTTTATAACGCGCATCATCTGGATGCACCGCCACACCCGTATCGCCAAGCATGGTTTCAGGTCGCGTGGTGGCTACAGTGATATGGCCTGAGCTATCTTCAAGCGGATAATTGAAATGCCACATATGAGAATGAACTTCCCTTTGCACCACTTCCAAATCGGAAATGGCAGTCAACAAAGCTGGATCCCAATTCACAAGGCGTTTGTCGCGGTAAATCAGCCCTTGCTCATAAAGTTCAACGAAAACCTTTATCACCGCTTCAGACAGCCCATCATCCATGGTAAAACGCTCACGGCTCCAATCGCAAGAAGCCCCCAAACGGCGCAACTGGCGAGTAATGGTTGACCCACTTTCTTCTTTCCACGCCCAAACGCGCTCAAGAAAAGCCTCACGTCCCATATCACGGCGCAATGGCTCGCCACGCTCGGCAAGTTGGCGTTCCACGACCATTTGCGTGGCAATACCAGCATGATCCGTACCGACCTGCCATAAAACATCACGCCCGCGCATCCGTTCAAAACGGCACAGCACATCTTGCAAAGTATTGTTAAGCGCGTGACCCATATGCAGACTGCCTGTCACATTAGGCGGGGGAATAACAATCGTATAGGGTTCAGCATCTGGCACACGGCCAGAGGCAAAACAACCCGCCTCTTCCCACCGCGTATAAAGGCGGTGTTCAATGGCCGATGGGTCGTAAGTTTTATCCAGTGTTTTTTGGTCTGCGCTTTCGGACATGAAAGTGTTTTTCGGTCATATTTTTAAAAATGGTCGTCGGGCGGATTTTGCGGCGGAATATTTTGCACCTGCTCTGGTTCAGCCCGCATTTCAGTGGTAGAAGTTACGCTTTTAATTACGCGGTTTTTTAACTCATCACGCACCATGGGGGCAATTATTTCTGGCATATTATCTTGCAACCATTGACGCAAAAGTGGCTGCAAGGCTTCCAACACCAAAGCATCTAAAACCGTATGCGCCCCTGCTGATGCTTGGTTTTGCATCGCACTCACAGGCACGTCATCTTGTTGTTTTGCAGGCAGAGGGGCGGGCGTAATGGAATCGTCCTCATCTTGACCCGTTAGAATTTGGTTTACCGCCCAAGCCGTGCCATGCCCGCCATCATTGCCATTTTTGATTGGCCTATTTTGGGGCAAATCTTCCGTCAAATGAGGCGAATCAGCAGGCGATTCGTTTTCCTCTCTACCTTCTTCTTCAGAGGCAAATGACGGAGCGGGGCGTTTATCGCCACGCTGGTCAATCATATCTTCAATGGCACGGGCGATATTTTCAAATTCATCTTGTGAATCAGCAGATAATCTTGTTTCTTTTTGCTTAAGAAATTCAGGTAGTTGCTCTTTATTTCTAATGTTAGACATGATAGTTTCACCGTTTTATCGCGCACCCTCGCCCGCATCTTAATCTGCATTTGAGCGCACAAACCCATAGAGGCGCAAAATGCTACTAAAAGCAAGCCCCGCACCCGACAGCCTATGCTGACGACACTCTCTCAATTTCTCAATTATTAGGCTCAGGGTCAACAAGATTAAGCTGTGCGCCCGTCAAACCACCCAGCGTGGCCAATAGCGTATAGGCTGCAATAATCCGCGCCCGTTCGCTCTCAATCAGTGCCACGCGGGCATCAAGCAATTCCTCCTCGGAATCTAGCAAATCAAGAATGGTGCGCGTTCCTAATTCCTGCTCTTGCTTAACCCCTTCCAAAGCAATTTCAGCCGCTTTAATTTGCAAACGTGAAGCGTCAATTTGCCCTTTGGCCGCGTCAAGATTATGCCATGCAATTGTCACCTCACGCTCCAGCCTATTATTAGCGGCGTGGACGAGATTTTTGCTTGTGCTTTTCACATGACGCGATGCACGGATAGCGGCAAAATTCTCCCCGCCCGCAAAGACTGGCATGGAAACTTCAAGGCCGATATTAGTTACTTCTTCTTCCTGCCCGATAAGGTTACGCTTTGGGTCTTCGGTGACAGTGTAATTACCATAAAGGCGCACTTGAGGCAGGTTACCCGCCAAAGCACTATGGGCAGCATGGTCGGCACTGCGTGACTGCTCTTGAGCTTGCAATAAGATCGGATTATAGGTGCGTGCCAAACGCAAAGCATCATCCAAGGTAAAAGGCAAGGTCGGTAATTTTTTCGGCGCGATAAGCTTGCCAGGCAGTTGGCCGATGATTTCTTTATATTCGGCCTGCGCGGCTTCTAAAGCAGCCTTTTGCTGAATGAAATTAGACTGTGCCTGCTTCAAACGGGTTTCGGATTGAGCCAAATCCGTGCGCGTTACCAGCCCGACTTCAAACTGGTCTTTAACCGCCTCATATTGGCGGCGCAACACGGCCACATTCTTTTGACGCAAAGACAGCACAGCGCGATGGTTCACCACGCTTAAATAAGTTGAAATGGCCGATAGGAGAACATCTTGTTCGGTCGCTTTGAATGACAGATTTTGGGCGCGAATATCGGCGCGTGTTTTTAGAAATTCACTTAAATTCTGCCCGCTGGTGAAAACATCCATGGTCGCATTCAGCCCCCATGCATCACTGCTATGCTCAGCGAGATTTTCAACATCCGCGCCAGTAATATAATTGCGCGTATGCTTGTCATCCTTATTGCGCCGTGCAAAGGCCGATACTTTCGGCAAAGCCGCGCTTATAGCGACAATTTGCTGCTGACGGGTAGCCATATAGCGATATTTTTCCGCCTGTAGCGTCGGGTTATTTTGTAAAGCCATCTTTAAGGCTTCTTCAAAACTTTCCGCCACCACGGAATTAGGCAGTAAAGCAGCGCAAAGAACAGCCAACCATGATTTGATATGAAAATGCGCCATGGGCTTCCTATTAACATGAGCTTCCTATTAAAATGCGAAGGCGGCTTTTTTTTCAAAGCCTGGCACGGTAGCAGTCGAAATTTCAAATCCATTGCGCCATACTAAATCATGCGCACCTTTATGCACGCAAACACCGCACATCACGCCACCATTTATCGCTTCGGGGTTTTGGGTCACGCAAACCAAACGGCCATTTTCTGTCAATTGCTCAAATAGGCTTTGGGGAATTTCTGGCACAAAGCCATTAATAAAAATCACATCATACGGCCCTTGTGCGGCATGGCCTTGAGCATGGGGGCTGTGAATAATCACGCCATTATCAATGTTAAGGCTTTGCAATATCTCACTGCCACGCGCAATGGCAGCTTTGTCTTCTTCCAATCCGACAACTGTACCGCCCAAAGTGGCCAGCACGGCGGTGGAATATCCTGTGCCGCAAGCAATATCCAATATTAAATCATCGCTGCCAATATCAGCCAGCTCCACCAAACGGGCAAATGTTAAAGGTGCCATGAGGGTGCGACCAGAAATTTCAATATCCTTATCCATATAGGCCAGCTCTTTAAGCGCATCAGGCAGAAAGGCTTCGCGTGGAACAGCTCCCAGCACATCCCAAATGTGCGTGTCACGCACCCCGCCCGGCTTGACTTGGCACTCAACCATATTCTCGCGGGCTTTGGCAAAATCAATGGTCACATCAGACATGGGGTAGCATCCTAGAATCGTCACAAAATATCGGAGTCTCGCTCCTTATACGCCGCTTACGCTAAAATGACAATAATGGAGCAAGCCAATAGCAAGCAATGCGGCGAGCAAAGCATGGGCTTTCATTTTAACATTGTTTTCCCCTATGGGCTTTGATACAACCCGCCTCATTGAAGCATAAGGCCACGTGGCGGAGTGGTTACGCAGCGGCCTGCAAAGCCGTGTACCCCGGTTCGATTCCGGGCGTGGCCTCCAGAGAATGACCGCAAAATCGGGTGAATATGCCCTAATCCAGCGTGAGCCAAGCGGGGGCGGATTTAACCCTTGCGGATGGCGGTGAATTTGATATACCCAACCCCGCAAATGAGGCTAATCCGCCTTAGCTCAGTTGGTAGAGCAAATGACTGTTAATCATTGGGTCGCCGGTTCGAGTCCGGCAGGCGGAGCCACATTTACAGGTGGATTACCCATGGATTTATCTCATGCAGTTTCATAATGGCCTTATTGACGCGATTGGCAATACGCCACTTATCCGCCTGAATAGGATTTCTGAACAAACAGGCTGCACCATTCTCGGCAAGGCTGAATTTATGAATCCTGGCCAATCGGTGAAAGACCGCGCCGCACTTTATATTATCCGCGATGCTGAAAAAAAGGGAACATTGCGCCCAGGCGGCACGATTGTAGAAGGCACAGCGGGCAATACGGGCATTGGCCTTACGCTAGTCGCCAATGCGCTGGGTTATAAATCGGTCATTGTCATTCCTGAAACACAAAGCGATGAAAAAAAGGATATGCTACGGCTATCTGGCGCGGAATTGATTGAAGTGCCAGCCGTTCCATATAAAAACCCGAATAATTATGTGAAATATTCCGGTCGGCTGGCCGAAGAGCTAAATGAAAAAAATACTAGTGGCGCGATATGGGCCAATCAATTTGACAATATCGCCAATCGCCAATCCCACCTTGAAACAACGGGACCAGAAATATGGCGGCAAACGGATGGCAAAGTGGACGGCTTTACCTGCGCTATTGGCACGGGTGGCACATTGGCGGGTGTCGGCATGGCGTTAAAAGCCTATAATAGGGATATTAAAATCGCCGCCGCCGACCCGATGGGCGCGGCCATGTACCATTATTATAAAACTGGTGAGCTGAAATCTGAAGGCGATTCCATCACTGAAGGTATTGGCCAAGGGCGCGTGACGGCTAATTTAGAAGACGCGCCCATAGATGATGCTTATCAAATTAGTGACCATGAAGCCCTGCCCTTTGTGTTTGATTTACTCAAATATGAAGGCCTATGCCTTGGCGGTTCATCTGGCATTAACTTGGCGGGTGCGGTGCGAATGGCGGAAGATTTAGGCGCAGGCCACACGATTGTAACCATATTGTGCGATTACGGCACACGCTATCAAAGCAAACTATTTAACCCTGAATTTTTACGTAGCAAAGGTCTGCCCTGCCCCGATTGGCTTTAAGCCAGTCGTGCCGTGACTAGTCGTTCAAAACTTGCGCCAAAAAGTTTTGCGTGCGCGGATTTTGCGGATTGTCAAAAAACGCATCTGGTGTGTTTTCTTCTACAATCTCGCCTTCATCCATAAATATCACCCTATCGGCCACCCGTCGAGCAAAGCTCATTTCATGTGTCACACAAAGCATGGTCATGCCTTCCTGCGCCAAATCGGTCATCACATCTAGCACTTCCTTTATCATTTCTGGATCCAGTGCCGATGTCGGCTCGTCGAAAAGCATAATGCGCGGTGCCATGCACAGCGAACGTGCAATGGCCACGCGCTGTTGCTGGCCGCCAGATAATTGGCCAGGATATTTATGTGCTTGGTCGGGAATTTTAACGCGAGTAAGAAAATCTAATGCCTTTTTTTCCGCCTCAGCTTTGGGCATGTTTTTCACCCAAATGGGCGCAAGCGTACAATTTTCTAAAACGGTCATATGCGGAAAGAGATTAAACTGCTGAAACACCATGCCCACTTCCGCTCGCACGGCATCAATGTTTTTCAAATCATCATTTAGTTCAATACCATCAATGATAATTTGACCTTTTTGGTGCTGCTCAAGATGGTTGAGGCATCGGATGAGGGTTGATTTCCCCGAACCAGACGGACCGCAAATAACAATTTTCTCACCCTTGCAGACGCTTAAATTGATATTTTTCAAAACTTGAAAATCATCAAACCATTTATTCAAATCCGTGACGGAAATAATTTCTTCTTGCGACATGTTTTTCTCCTTAACGGGCTTTTCCGCCCGCCAAACGGCGTTCGGTGTAAAGTGAATAGCGCGACATAGCAAAACAAAATACCCAAAACACAAAACCAGCAAACACAAAGCCCGTTATCGGCACTTGTGGTGCCGCCCAGCTTGGGTCGGCATAATGGAACATCACAATGCCGAGCAAATCAAAAATCCCGACAATCATAACCAAAGTTGTGTCTTTGAACAGACCGATAAACGTATTCACAATGCCCGGAATAGACAAGGTTAAAGCTTGTGGCAAAATAATATGGCGCATGGATTGCCAATAGCTCAGCCCTAAAGCTTGCCCAGCTTCATATTGGCCTTTGGGAATGGCCTGCAAGCCACCGCGCACCACTTCGGCCATATAGGCGGCGGCAAAAAGAGCTACACCAATCAAACAGCGTAATAGCCCGTCAAAGCTCACCCCTTCTGGCAGGAAAAGCGGCAACATGACGCTGGCCATAAATAAAACCGTGATAAGCGGCACGCCGCGCCAAATTTCAATAAAGCCAATGCAAAAAGTGCGTATAATCGGCATATCCGATTGCCGCCCCAAAGCCAGCAAAATGCCCAAGGGCAAGGACACAACAATGCCCGTTACCGCAATGACCAACGTAACCAATAGCCCACCCCATTGCGCCGTTTCCACATAAGCCAATCCCGCCACGCCACCAACTAACAGCACAACAGATAAAAGCGGATAGGCAGTGAGTATGAACAGGCCGACTTGCTTTTTATATGGGCTGTGCGGGAAAAGCAGCCAGCACAGCCCGCCTGCGCCGAGGCCAAATACCCAATCGGCACGCCAATGCGCATGGGCAGGATAATTACCGTAAATAAATTGCGCCATTTTGGCACTGACAAATGGCCAGCACGCCCCTTGTGTTTCTTTGACGCAAGCCAATCGGTCAACGCCATGCCAGCTTGCATCCAGCACTGCCCAGCCAATAATGCCAGAAAGCAGATAATATAAGCCCCACAGGCATAAAATTGTTACGCCTGCATTGAGATAAGAGGAAAAAAGATTTTCCTTCAGCCACACAGCGCATTGTTTGAATTTTGCTACCATCTTAACGCTCCACCAAAGCAATGCGCTTATTATAAAAATTCATAAAAATAGACGTCAGTAGGCTGAGACCGAGATAAATGCTCATTGTGATGAAAATAATTTCAATCGCTTGACCCGTTTGATTTAACGCCGTGCCAGCAAAAGTTGACACCAGTTCAGGATAAGCAATCGCCGCCGCCAGTGAAGAATTTTTAATAAGGTTGAGATATTGGCTGGTAAGCGGCGGGATAATCACGCGGAAAGCTTGCGGCAAAATAATCAGGCGTAAAGTTTTAATATGAGTCAAACCTAAAGCCCGTGCCGCTTCAATTTGCCCACGATTAACTGCATTGATACCAGAACGGACAATTTCAGCAATAAAGGCCGCCGTATAAATACTCAATGCCCCAACAAGGGCGACAAATTCGGGGATAAAGGTAAAGCCACCACGAAAATTAAAGCCCGCCAAAGCTGGCACATTAAGCGAAAATGGCGCACCAAACACAGCAAAGCCAATCACCAAACCAATCACACCACCACATAGCACCCGTTTGAACCGATATGGGCTGGCACCTGTGGTGATTTTTACCTTATAATCTGCTTTATAAAGATAGCATAAAATACTGATAAAGATTAATAATCCTAGTACAAACCAGCCACCATATTGGGTAGGCTCAAGGGCGGGAAAAGACAGGCCGCGCTTGTTCAAAAACACCATATCAGCCAGCCCAAAGGATTGGCGTGGGCTTGGGAGCATGTGCAAAATCACCGCATACCAAAATAAAATCTGTATGAGCAGAGGTAAATTGCGGAATATCTCAATATATATGGCAGCGATTTGCGCCACCAGCCAGTTGGTTGACAGGCGCAACACGCCGATAAAAAAGCCGAGTAAAGTGGCCAGACCAATGCCCATGGCCGATACAAGCAATGTGTTGAGCAATCCGACCAGCAATAAACGGCCATAGGATGATGTTTCATCATAGCTAATCAACGTCTGGTTAACGTCAAAACCGGTTGCATCACCTAAAAATCCGAAGCCAGAGGTCACATTTTGTCGAGCAAGATTGTCAATCGTATTAGAAACCAAAGCCCAGCCGACCAGCATCACCAAGGCCAGCAAAAGCAACTGCAAAGTGATTGCTCGCCCCTGCTCATGGCTCCAGAAATAACGCATTATGGCTCGCGGCTGTTGCAAAAGCTGTTCCCAAACCTATCTGATGGGCGGGGCATATTGTAGCCCACCATTTTTCCACAGCGCATTTAACCCGCGTTCAATTTTTAATTCTGAGCCTGCACCAAGATTTCGGTCAAAACTTTCGCCATAATTACCCACTGTTCGGATAATGTGATACGCCCAATCGGCAGGAAGGTTAAGGTTTTCGCCCAAGGTGCCTTCCAGCCCCAATAAACGACGAATGGCTGGATTGCGCGATTGCTTCATTTCTTCCACATTTTGCGAGGTCACACCCAATTCTTCTGCCGCCAACATGGCATAATAAGACCAGCGGACAATATCGCCCCATTGGTCATCGCCCTGTCTGACGGCGGGTCCTAAAGGCTCTTTAGAAATAATTTCTGGCAAAATCATATGCGCCGATGGGTCATTGAGTTTCAAACGCTGGGCATAAAGAGCCGATTGATCCGTGGTATAAGCATCGCATCGGCCTATATCATAAGCCCCAACCGCCTCATTGGAATTTTCATAAGTGTTAATTTCATAGCTCATCTTGTGGGTGCGGAAATAATCAGCCGCATTAAGCTCGGTCGTCGTACCAGCATTAGAGCAAAGCGACGCACCATCTAATTCAAGCGCGGATTTAACGCCCAAATCACGGCGCACCATAAAGCCCTGCCCGTCATAATAATTCACGGCAATGAAATCCACGCCAAGTTTGGTGTCACGATACATAGACCAAGTTGTGTTGCGTGAAATTAAATCAATCTGCCCCGATTGTAGCTCGGTAAAGCGTACCTTGGCCGACATGGGCTTAAATTTGGCTTTTTTATCATCGCCAAAAATCGCCGCTGCTACCGCACGGCATAAATCAATATCCACACCCGACCAATTTCCTTCATTATCGGGATTGGAGAAGCCAGGTAATCCTTGACTGACTCCACATATAACTGACCCACGTTTTTTGACTGTTGCAAGCGTGTCGGCCTGCACTTGACCGCCTGCCAGAAAAGCAAGCAAAAGGGCAAATATAAAGAGCCGAATATTGATATTTTTCATTTGTCCCTCCTGTCAAAGAACTTTGATTGACTTCAACTCTAACACCAATAACATAGCAATTCATAGCGATTCATGACAATAATCAATTCACGAAATCAGTTCAGGATGTGCCAATGAGCAAGAAAAAAAGAGATATTTCCAGCCAAACCTTGCTGGCTCATACAGGCCGCAATAGCAAGGCGCATCATGGCGCGGTCAACCCGCCCGTCTATCACGTCTCCACTATCATTTATGAAAATTATGCCGCCATTAGTGGCAAACAACCACCCGATTATACCTATGGGCGGCGCGGCACACCAACCACACGCGCACTGGAAACAGCCATTACAGAATTGGAAAACGCTCATGATACGGTTCTTGCTCCATCTGGTTTAAGTGCTGGCATTTTATCGCTTATGGCGTTTTTACAAAATGGCGACCATTTGCTTATTGGCGATAATATTTACGACCCCATTAAAACTTTCTGTCAAATCGTTTTGCCGCGCATGGGTACGGAACTAACTATTTTTGACCCACGTGATGTTTCTGCTTTGCAAAATCATATCCGCCCGAACAGTAAGGTGATTTTCTTTGAAAGCCCTGGCTCACTGAGTTTTGAAATGACCGATATAGATGCACTGGTTGCATTGGCGAAAAAACACAAAATCACAACCATTATGGATAATACATGGGCAACGCCGCTTTTTCTCAAACCGCTTGATAAGGGCGTTGATGTTTCCGTGCAAGCGGCAACAAAATATATTGGCGGCCATGCAGATACATTGCTCGGATATGTATCAGCCAATAAACAAAGCTTTGCACCAATTAAAAAAATGCATGGACTTTTGGGGCTATGTGCTGGCCCCGATGATGTGCGTATGGGGTTACGCGGCTTGCGGACGCTGGATGTGCGCCTCAGACAGCATATGCAAAACGGCTTAGAAATTGCCGACTGGCTGGCGCAACAGCCAGAAGTGAAAAAAATTATCCACCCCGCCCGTCCCGACCACCCCGACCATGCCCTTTGGCAACGCGATTTTACTGGTTGCACGGGGCTGTTCGGCACGGTTCTGCATCCGTGTACAGAAAAGGCTTTCGCCCATATGCTAGACGGGCTGGAAATTTTCGCCATGGGCTATAGCTGGGGCGGGTTTGAAAGCCTGATTGTGCCTTATTCCAGCTTGCCGCGTGATGTCACGCCATGGAAAGAGGAAGGCCGTCTGTGCCGCTTACATATCGGGCTGGAAAATATAGATGATTTGAAAAAAGATTTGCGTAGCGGGCTAGACCGACTCAAGCAAGGCTAAGTGAATTTAATAGGCAGAAAAATGTTGCGCTGCCCGTCTGGCACGAGCTTTTTCTTTGGCCGAAAGTTTTTTATCCATCCGCGCCAAACCAGCATAGGCCGCTTGACGCAAGGCGGCATCTTCTATCGGACGGGCATTGCGGACAGATAAATAATAAAACATATAAGCTTTTTCAAAACCATCTGGCAAACCAAAGCCCAATTCTAACAGCCGCGCATAATGATATTGCCCACCCGCCAAACCACGCTCCGCCGCCAGCCGATAATACAGTACCGCACGGCGCATATTGACTGGCACGTAAATGCCGTTTTCATATAAAGCCGCTAATTCAAAAGCCGCCCGCGGTTCATTATTATCGGCCGCGTTTTGCAAATAGGAAAGCGCTTTGGGGATATTTTTATCCACGCCTGTGCCAGATAAATACGCCGCACCTGCCCGATAGGCCGCACCCGCATCGCCCTTGCTTGCACCTTTTTCCCATGCCACGACAGCACGGACGGGCTGTCCGCGTGTCAATAAATCCAGCCCACGGCGTTCATTATCTGCCCAAGCGGTCACACAGCCGAAAAGCACAATAAACCCACCAACCAACAAGACAAAAAATAAACGCACAACCATATCCAAATATTCTATATTGACGCATATTGCAAAATGAAAGGCAAGAGCGTGGCAAAATCTGGTATTATTGGTGTGATCGCCGATAGCGGCACATGGGGCGACAGCACGATTTTTGGCACAAGCGAAAAATATATCACTGGGTTAAGGGCGGTGACGGATCTAACCCCGCTTATTATTCCAACGGGCAATATGGCCGATATGGATGCTGTTCTGGATAATATTGACGGGCTAATGCTGACGGGCAGTAAAACAAATATCCACCCCGTCCGTTATGGAGCTGCCGCCAGTGCCGCGCATGAGCCATTTGACGTCTCACGTGATGAGGCAGTGTTTCAGTATATTCCTGCTTGTTTGCAACGTGCCATTCCTATTTTGGGCATTTGTCGTGGCTTGCAGGAAATTAATGTCGCCTTTGGCGGCTCGCTTGTGCCAGCTTTACATGAAATGGATGGAAAGCTTGACCACCGCGAAGCAGACACGACAGATAAGGATAAAAAACACAGCCCCCGTCATCAGGTTTCTTTTCCCGAAAATGGGCTATTTGCCGATTGGACGGAGCAAACCACACTACAAGTTAACAGCCTGCATCGGCAAGGCATAGATAGGCTTGGCGATGGGCTGAGCGTAGAAGCCACTGCCGAGGATGGTACAATAGAAGGTATTGCCAGCAAAGATACAAATCACTTCCTTGTTGCCGTGCAATGGCATCCTGAATATAAAGCCGCGCAGGATTGCTTCGCCCGAAAATTTTTCGGTGCATTTGAGCGTGCCGTAAAAAGCACGCAAAAGTAAAAATCGCACTTTCTGCCCTGCTCTTTCATTGCCACCACCGCAACCACGTGCCATAAGGGCGGCAGTAGAGGAGTTTGCGTTATGCGTTATTTAGGGGTTGCATCTGTGCTGGCCGGATTTGTTGCCAGCTCACTGCTTGCCAGCACATTAACAGCACAAGCCGTGCCTGCTGGCGATATTGGCGTGGCGGCAGCGATAAAAGGTCAAGTCACGCGCACAGCTTCCGTCCAAACAGATGCGCCTGTTGGGCAGATTTCTTCCGGTCAAATGGTTTATCTCGGCGATGCGATTAAGGTCGGCAATCAAGGACGGCTGCAAGTTATTTTACGTGATGAAACAGTTTTCACGCTAGGCGCAAATACCAGCATGACAATTGATGAATTTGTCTATAATCCCGACACACCTGAGCAAAATCGTTTAACAACATCCGTGCAGCGTGGCGTGTTCCGTTTTGTTTCGGGCAAAGTAGCAGCGAGCAATAAACAAGCCATGCACGTAAAAATGCCTAAAGCGACGATTGGTATTCGTGGCACGGCGGCGGCGGGCGAAGTGGCTCCCGATGGCGCGGCAACTGTCATTTTGTTAGGCCCTTCTAATGATAATGCGCTCGGCCTTGATTCAGGAGCGATAAGTGTCACTAATGATGCTGGAGAGGTGGATATTACCCGCCCAGGCTTTGCCACGGAAATTGCCGCTAGTGGTTTGCAAAACGCCCCCTCTGACCCAAGCCGTGCAACCAATGAACAAATTGCCCGTGTAGAATTTTCTTTACTGGAGCAAGCGGCAGTGGAAATTGCCAATGAGCTTGGCATTTCTGTGGAAGCACTGAATTTGCAGGAAGGCAAAGATACAGATGGCGATGGCGTGCTGGATAAATTTGCCGCCAATGAGCGCATTAGCACGGCTATTGGCGCGGCTACGGAAAATAGCGGTGCGACCCAAGACCGCGCTTTGTTGGCCGCAACCGCGCTAAGCCTTTTTGGCGCGGAATTGCTAGAGCTAGATGACAGTGAACGCGCCAGCTTTTTTGAAGGCGTGAATTTGGGTGGCGCAGTAGCAGATATTTTTGAACATGGCGCAGAATATCTCGGCCAAACCAGTTTTGATGATATTCGCAATGCGGGGCTAACTGGCTCTACAACATTTGTTGCTAATAATGTGATAATGACAGGCGATTGCGGTGGGGCAAGCCAATGCGGTTCTTATTCCACCACGCAAAGATGGAATTTCACTGACCAAACCGTCACCAGCACGCTAACGGGGCAGTTTTCCATTGATGTTGGCGAAAATAATCCTATTGCAGTGAGTTTGAACCAGCAAGGCGCACAGCAAAGCTTTGCCGATGCGATTGGCGGTGCTTATGTGAGCTATTCAGATGTTTATGGCACGCCGAATGATTTAACCAGCACGGTTTTTGTTGGCGACCCACCGTTTGGCACTGAACCGACGCAATTACAAAATGGTTTTACCACGCTAGAAAATGGGGCAAGTTTTGCTACACAATATCGGCTAGAAATTAATTCCGACCACAGCCTGTCCAATGTGCAATTTGGTGGCAATGGTCCAAGGACAGGAAATTTTGCACAGCAATCCGTCAGTGGCCGTGTGATTCAATTTAATGAACAAGACCAGCTGGCCGCCGAAGCCAATGGTGAAAATTATGAGCCACCAGAAGTGTCCAAAGTTGAAGGGCTTGTCTTTGGAATGGACACAGAGCAATGATGCGCTCTTTTATTTATATTGTTGCGGTCACTTTAATGCTACCCAGCTTGGCGGTGGCAGAAGTCAGCTATGAGGATATTCTCAAAAACCCTGATGATGTCGCGCTTAATCAGCGTTTTGCTCAAGAAAGGCTGGCCAAAGGCGATGCCAAAGCCGCGTTAGCGGCGATTGAGCGTATTTTGGTGAAAGAGCCAGCCAATTTGCCCGTCCGCTTTTTGCGGGCGCGTATTTTGGTAGCACTTGGCAATGATTTACAAGCACGCGGAGAATTGGAAGCCCTTAACGCCCTGCCTTTGCCGCAAGACACAGCCACAGAGGTGGATAATATGCTACAGCTTATCAACCGCCGCTATAGCCGATGGAATTCTTTTGCGTCCGTTGGTTTTGGGATTTTGTCTGGCGATAATGTGAATAATTTCCCTACTTCTGGTCAGGCGGAAATCAATAATAGCGTGCAAGATTATGTCAGCAATAATGGTACACAGGATTTTGGCACAGCCATTGATGATGACGCTTATATGAGCAGTCTTGGACTTTACACCGAATATGATTTTCTCAATCAACATTCGGATAAGATTTTTCTTAATGTCAATACAAGTAAAGTTTTCGGTAGTGACACGGAATTTATGGAATATCAAACTATTGGCGTGACAGTGGGTAGTAAAATCAACCGCTGGAATACCGATTTCACACCTGCGCTTAGCTATTTAGAAATTGAAAGCGAAACGCAGCCTGATGCCGATATTGAAGCTTTTTCGTTCTCTATCGCGAAAAAATATCGGCGCAAAATGGAGTTTTTTACCAATATGTCAGTCAATCGGCGCGATTATATCCGCACGGAAGAATTTTCTGCCGCCGATAATTCCGACAATACCACCTATGCGCTTACGTTTGGCACAACTTACACGCCCACACCGCGCTGGAGCATTACTTTGGCAGGCAATTATGCCGATATTGAAGCACGCCAAGAGGCGTCTGATTATAATTCCAAAGAAACCAGAGGCGGTAGCCTAAGCTTGCGCGGCATGGTGGCCCATGGGCATTTGCTCGGCTTAACCTATCGCATAGGCGACAGTAATCATGTCGGACGCGATTCTGGTGCTAATCGTGTGCGCGAAGATGACACGGAAAATTGGCGCGTTAATTATCAGCTTATGGGGCAAGTGCTACACCGTAATTTGCTGGGTTTGCGCTTTATCGCCGCTTATTCGGAATTTGAAATTGACTCAAATATCCAGCAATATACGAATGACCGCACCAATATATCGCTATCGGCTAACTATTCCATGCCATTTTAAGAGTATGGTTTGCTTTTCGTTTCGTTAAACAAACGACACCAAAACGAGAAGCGTACTGGTACTGAGGTGTTAAGAAATCATGCAACCATGACCGCGATACCTCTACCGCGAGCGGCTGTTGTATAACGCCGCCACCTCGACAAAGGTAAGGAAATGGTGATCCCGGCAGGACTCGAACCTGCAACCTGCTGATTAGAAGTCAGCTGCTCTATCCAGTTGAGCTACGGGACCGCCTGCACAGCATAGCTGATTTTACGCTAATGCGTCCATGCACCCGTGCGGTTATGGCGAAAATTATCGGCATAGGTTTTGCGTATCGGTCTGCGCTTATGCGGCTGAATGATGCGGTAAGCCAGCCTCTGCTTTTGGGCATAGGCTTTGGCTGCGTCCAAAGTGTCAAAATGTAGCTTAACTTGCGTAACGGTTTCAGACGCCCCAACCCATCCAGTAAGCGGGTCACGGGTCGGCGCATAGTTTGGCACAAATTCCAATAGCCATTTATCGCTTTGCGCTGTGCCAGATTGCATAGATGTTTTGGTGGGCTGATAGATGCGTGCAAACATTTGAAAACCCCTTTGCTTAACCCCCAACAGGTCTGCTTGGCGTGGTCGGAGTTGCAGGATTTGAACCTGCGACCCCCTGGTCCCAAACCAGGTGCGCTACCAGACTGCGCCAAACTCCGTGCCACTTGCGCGTCATTCTTACAATGTCCTGCCTGCATTTGCAATGCGGCAGGCTTGGAGAATGAACTTAGGTGTGATTGGCGTTAATAATGGATAGCTCTGGCTCTACCAGCCTGACGCGGGTGGCCATTAGCCCTTTAGGGCCTTTGCCGTAAGCCACTTCAATAAATTGACCCGTTTGAATATCCTCAATGGCGTTTTCGCGCAACACTTCCATATGAACGAAAATATCTGGCTCATTTTCGCCCATACTGACAAATCCATAACCCTTAGTGCGGTTAAACCACTTCACCTCAGCACGGACAAAATCACTAATTTCAGTGATTTTCTGCATAATGCTGGTTGGGCGGGGATGGCGATCAGGCAAGGTTGCTTGTGAATTATCAATGGCGATGATTTTTTCAGCCTGACGCCCCTGCTCAGCATTGACGACTTGACATTTTACACGGGCGCCCGTGTAAATCACATCATAGCCAGAGGCACGCAAAACTTCATGGTGAACGAGGACATCGCCCTCTTTATCATCAGCAACGACAAATCCAAACCCTTTAATAGGGTCAAACCATTTAACCGTACCCGATACTGGTGCCGAGCCAGTTTGTGGAACTTCACTGACAGGCACAGTTACATCAGCTTGTCGTTCGGTTGTATTTTCTTTCTGAGACATGGTGCTTTCTTAACTTAAACTGTTGTTTTTACACTCTTACAAACATAACCACGCAACACACAGAGGACAGCTTAACACGAAAAAAAGCGGCGCGTGAAGAAGGAAAATCATCTCGCTGATTCAATTAGTTGTGAGCGATAATGAGGGTTGAAAGCGGTTTTTCGCTTATTTTAACACAATGTTAACCCCATCGAATAGTGTGCCATTGACAAGGAAATGGGCATATATGCTGGCTATATAGCCGAGTGCTATTGCCCAGCTCCATTTTAAATGGCCGAAAAATGTGTAGATTCCGCGTGCTTGCCCCATAAGCGCGACCCCCGCCGCGCTGCCAATAGACAACATAGAGCCACCAACCCCCGCCGTGAGCGTGGCCAATAGCCATTGACCCTCATCCATGGCGGGAAACATAGTCAAAACAGCAAACATGACGGGAATATTATCCACAATGGCCGATAGCACCCCAACCAGCACATTGGCCGTCGTTGTACCAAGGTCAATATACATGGCTTGCGAAGCCACAGCCAAATAACCGAAAACAGCCAACCCGCCAACACACATTAAAACGCCGTAGAAAAACAGCAATGTATCCCATTCGGCGCGAGCCACTTTGGAAAAAACGCTAAATGGCCCATTGGTAAAGGCAGAATTTTCACCCTTTTTGGCCAGATAAAAGCCGAAAAAGCCTAGCACACCCAAGCCTGCCATCATGCCGAAAACAGGCGGTAAATGGAAAAATTGGTGGCCAGAAACGGTAAAAGCAATGGTCATCAAAAACAGCGCGATAATACGCTTCGCCCCGAATTTCATCTGAACGCCCTCTTCACTGCTTTTGGGCTGTTCATTGGGAATAGCGAAATGCATAATCGCCGCCGGCACGACATAATTAACCACCGATGGTACAAAAATAGCGAAAAAGTCAAAAAAGCCCAAAACGCCCTTTTGCCAGACCATCAGCGTGGTGATGTCACCAAATGGGCTAAACGCGCCGCCCGCATTGGCGGCAACAACGATATTGATACAGGCCAGCGAAATGAAAGCCACATTCCCCGCACCAACTGCCATAACAACGGCGCACATAAGCAAGGCGGTGGTCAAATTATCAGCAATAGGCGAAATGAAAAAGGCGAGAATGCCCGTAATCCAAAACACTTGGCGGAAATTAAAATTGCGTGCCACCAGCCAAGAACGCAAGGCTTCAAACACATTGCGCTCGGTCATGGCGTTGATGAAAGTCATCGCCACCAGCAGGAAAATAAAGAGTTCAGCAAATTCAAGGAAAACATGGCGGAAAGCACCGTGCAGAGCCTGTGTGTCATGGCCCGTATGGTTTATGGCTAGCGCAACGGTCAACCAAATTAACGCAGCACCAACCATGACGGGTTTGGATTTGGGCAAATGTAAAAATTCTTCAACCATAACCAGCCCATAAGCCACCACAAAAATAGCAAGGGCGGTGAACCCATAGGCCGACATGGTTAAATCCAATATAAGAGGCTTATCTGCAGCCAAAGCTGGCGCGGACACAAAAAAACTTGCCGTCAGGGCAAGGCAAAGCACAGAAATAATTTTTTTCACAAAAACCTCCACTGGGATATAGTCCTTGGATAATAGCGATTCCTTGCCTCTTGCAAAGCAAAATCGGAGGCATTGTGGCCGAAATTTTGGTACAATTTGTGGACAATATGCCCCTATATTGAAATGGAAAGACTATGTTGCACAAAATAAAATATGCTTTTGGCGCAGTGCTTTTTTTAGCCATGCTGACCAGCGGCGCGGTCAATTCTAAGGCCGAAGAAGTGGCTTATGGCTATTTTTCTGGTGGCTGTTTTTGGTGCACAGAGCGTGATTTTGAAAAATTATCTGGGGTCACCGATGTGGTAAGCGGCTATATGGGTGGGCATGTTAAAAATCCCAGCTATAAGCAAGTTGCCTCTGGCATGAGTGGGCATTATGAAATTGTCCGCGTCGCCTATGACCCAAACCAGACAAATTATCAGACTTTGCTTAGTGCGTTTTGGCGGATGCATGACCCGTCCGATGGTGATGGCTCATTTTGTGACCGTGGCCAGCAATATAGCACGGCGATTTTTTATGCCGATGAAGCACAAAAGGCGCAAGCTATGGGCGCGATTGACGCACTAAACAAGGCGCGAAAATTCCCCCGTCCCATTGCGACAAAATTATTGCCCCTTAGCGAATTCACCATGGCGGAAGATTATCATCAAGATTATGCGGTGCGTAACCCTTTGCGTTATCGTTTTTATCGTAGCCGATGCGGACGCGACCAATTTATTAAAAAATATTGGCACGGCGACAATACACTTTATCAAAGCACACAATGATTTTGTAAATTTTAAGAGAAATGGTACGCCCTAGGGGAATCGAACCCCTCTTTCCAGGTTGAAAACCTGGCGTCCTAACCGATAGACGAAGGGCGCACTGTGACGGGCAGGATATAGCCCAGCCATAGGAATTTTTCAAGCCTATCTTGGCCTCCGTTCAAGCAGGCGCGACATCCTGTATCATAAATTGCACATCATGCCGCCCTTGCCAGTCATCGGCGCGTAAATATCCAGCAATATGCAATGGGGTGCGTGATTCCAGTAGCATTTGCCGCACGGATTCATTAACCGAAGCAAAAGCCATAGCTTTGAGATTTTTCCCACCATCGGAAGATAAAGAGCAACGCACATGATTTTCTCCAACAATATCAGCATAGGCTACCCGCGCCGATGGAATTACAAAGCGCGGCTCTGGACTGCCCGCACCAAATGGGCCGGCCTGTTGTAGTTGGTCGTAAAAAGCACGGGTCGCCCCCGCCGTGCTAATCGCCCCGTCAATGCTTAAATCGGCGGGTGCATCAAAACTCAAATGGCCAATTTGTGCTTCAAGAAAATCGGTGAAATCTGCCAATCGATTGGCAGATAAAGTCGCACCCGCCGCCATAGCATGACCACCGCCACCTTCAAGAATATTTTCGCGCACAGCTTTGGCAATCAAACGACC
The DNA here is from genome assembly GCA_965219965.1 of Parvibaculaceae bacterium. GTDB lineage: Bacteria > Pseudomonadota > Alphaproteobacteria > RS24 > RS24. The sequence goes on along the minus strand of OZ244796.1, from coordinate 507,140 downwards.
AATATCAATATTAGGAATAGAGCGTGCCGAACCTTTCACCACACCATTTTCATCAATCGCCAGCACAAAACTTGGGCGGCGATATTTTTCTTTCAGCCGCCCTGCGACAATACCAACAATGCCAATATGAAAACTTTTATCAGCCACCAGCAAAACGGGTGGCAAAGCATTACGGCTTTTGATTATTTCTTCAATTTGCGCTTCAGCTAAATTTTGCGCCGCATCGCCAATGGCACGGCGCTGGGTGTTTAGCTCATCCATACGCAAAGCCAAACCCGCCGCTTCATCGGCATCATGCGTAGATAGCAGGCGCACACCCAATTCACTATCACCAACCCGTCCGCCCGCATTAATGCGTGGTCCAAGCTTAAAGCCACAATCAAACACCATGGGCGCGTTTTTCATGCCAGACATATCGGCCAATGCTTTGAGGCCAATATTTTCCCGCCGTGCCATGATTTTTAGCCCCTGTGCAACAAAAGCACGATTGACGCCGCATAGAGGCACAACATCGCAAACTGTGCCAAGCGCAACCATATCCAGCAAGGGCAGTAAATCGGGTTCGGCCTGTTCAGTGAAATAGCCATTTTGGCGTAAAAGGCGGTTCAAGCCGACCAGCACCATAAAGGCTACGCCCACGGCGGCCAGATAATTCAAGCCGCTTAAATCATCTTCGCGGCGCGGATTAACCAGCGCATGACAAGGCGGCAAATCTTTGCCCGTTTGGTGATGGTCAACAACAATCACATCTACACCCAAATTTTGCGCCGCTTCTAGTGCCTGCTGTGCCATAGTACCGCAATCCACCGTAACAATAAGCCCCACGCCCTCATCCGCCAGCATTTCAAATGCCGCCACATTAGGGCCATAGCCTTCACTTATCCGATCGGGAATATAAATGCGTATGTCATGCCCCAAAGCGGCAAAATAACGTTTGAACAATGCCGAAGAGGTCGCCCCGTCCACATCATAATCACCAAAAATGGCAATTTTTTCTTTGGCCTTTATGGCTTTTTCCAGCCGTGTGCAGGCTTTATCCATATCTTGCAAAAGCGATGGATCGGGTAGGTGATTTTTCAGCTTCGGGTCAAGATAGGTTTCAACATCATCAAGCCCAACTTGCCGATGGGCAAGGATACGACACACCGCATCGGGCAAATCATAACGCTGTGCCATGGCCATGGCTTGGCAATCGTCTGCATGGCGTGCAACCCAACGCCGTGCGGCAACCGATTGGGAAACGCCTAAAACTGGCGCAGGATTGGCGGCATCATCGGGCGACGACATGGCGCGATTTGACCCAACGTATCGTGCCGCTTGCAGAGCGCAACAGCATTGTATCTGTCCATACGGCATCGCCGTCACGCTTCACACCCGCCACCAGAGAACCATCCGTCACACCTGTCACGGAAAGAATAACATCGCCCATCACCATCTCATGCGCGTTATATTTGCGATTAAAATCCTCAATGCCCATTTTACGCGCACGGGCTTTTTGCTCCTCGCTATCCGTAACCAGCCGTGCCTGCATCTGCCCACCCGTGGCGGCTAAAGCGGCAGCGGCTAAAACACCTTCTGGTGCACCGCCAATACCCATATACATATCAATGCCCGTATCAGGATTGGTGGTGTGCATAATGCCCGCCACATCACCATCGGTAATGAGCGTCACACGCCCACCTGCTTGGCGAATTTCATCAATAATTTCAGCATGGCGCGGACGGTCAAGCACACATACATTGATTTGTGCCACATCCACGCCCTTGGCTTTGGCCAAAGCCCGCATATTTTCCGTCGGCGTTGCGTCAAGGTCAATTAACCCATCCACATAGCTGCCACCAACAGCAATTTTTTGCATATAAGTATCGGGCGCGTGCAATAATGTGCCATCCTCAGCCACAGCAATTACGGCCAACGCATTGTTCATGCCCTTTGCTGTAAGCGTTGTGCCTTCAAGCGGGTCAAGTGCAATATCTACTTTCGGACCTTTGCCCGTGCCGACTTTTTCACCAATATAAAGCATAGGGGCTTCATCACGCTCGCCTTCGCCAATCACCACCTCGCCATCAATATCAAGTCGGTTTAGCTCATCGCGCATGGCATCCACGGCGGCACAGTCGGCGGCTTTTTCATCACCGCACCCGATAAGTGGCGCACAAGCCATAGCGGCACGTTCCGTGACACGGACAATTTCCAGCGATAGGTTACGGTCAATTTTCACACTCATAAATATATCCCCTTAGCCAAATAAAACTGGCAAGCAATTTATTTGCTTATCTATAACATCAAGCTGGCGCAATTTGTCCAAAGCTGTTTCCAAAATCTCAAAGCGCACATTATGGGTAATAAACACAACTGGCCGCGCCATGTCGTCATTTTCTGGCCCACGCTGAACGACTTCTTCAATAGACACGCCCTGCTCGGCCAAAATAGACGTCACTTCGGCCATACTGCCAGGCGCATCCACCAAAGCCAAACGCAAATACCATGGACAAGCGGGCAGACTGGCTTGGTCTTTAATGCTGGCTAATTTATCCACCTCAATGCCAAAAACCGGACGCGGCGGGCTGACCAGAACATCATGCACATCACTCAGCACAGCCGAAGCAGTCGCATCGCCGCCCGCCCCTGCACCTTGCAAAAGCAAACGCCCTACCATATCAGCGTCAATCTGCACAGCATTGGTGACGCTTTTGATCATGGCCAGTGCACGGTTTTTCTTCACCAAACATGGGCCAACCCATTGCAATATGCCATCCTTTGTACGCTCGCAAAGACCGACAAGTCGGATAACACAACCAAACCCATCAGCAAATTCAATATCGCGGCGCGTGATATTGGTAATACCCGTCACGGCAACTTTATTAAAATCAGGGCGGGTGCCGAAAGCCAAGCTCGTCAGCAATGCGAGCTTTTGTCCAGCATCAATGCCGTCAATATCAAATTCTGGATTGGCTTCGGCATAGCCAAGCTCTTGGGCAGCTTTAAGGGCTGGGGCAAAATCAACCCCCTCCCGCGTCATTTCAGACAAAATATAATTACATGTGCCATTCAAAATGCCGCTTACCCGATGGATTTGATTGGCCGCCAGCCCTTCACGCATGGCTTTAATCACCGGAATTCCACCCGCCACGGCGGCTTCATAACCCAAATGCACCCCATGGCTTTCAGCCAGCTGTGCCAATTCAAAACCATGAGCAGCCATCATAGCCTTATTGGCAGTAACAACATGCTTGCCATTGCTCAAAGCCGTTTTAACCGATTCATAAGCCGCGCCATCCGCGCCGCCCATTAGCTCTAGCACCACATCTATTTTATCATGTGCCGCCAGCGCAAGCGGATCATCTACCCATTCAATGTCGCTTAAATCAAGGCCGCGCTCGCGCTTTTTGTCACGCGCACAAACAGCTGTCAGGCTTAGCCCTGCATGGACTTTGTCTGATACAAGCCGTGCGACAACTTGCGCCCCAACCGTGCCAAGACCCACCACACCAATATGTAATTTACTGCTCATCTGCTTCACTCTCACCGCCTAGCTCGTCAAATACATGCGATAAATCATCTGCAGGCGCGCTGGCTGGTACATCTTTTGACTCAATCCGCGCACCATTTTTGGGTATGTCGGCTTTTACCTGCCCATAAGTTTCACCATAAAGCCAATCGGGCTTTAATCCTTCTGGCATAATGGCACAAGCTGTTAAAGCGGGTGAAAATAAAAGCAAGCAAAACAAAGGAAATTTTTTCAGCATGGCATTACGGATAAAGCGGTTGCTGGCTTAGACCCGCTATTTCGTCAAAGCCAAACATTAAATTCATATTTTGCACCGCCTGTCCGGCTGATCCTTTGACCAGATTATCCAGCGTGGCTACCAAAATCACCCGCCCGTCTAGCCTATCGTCATATGCGCCGAGCAAACAGAAATTAGAGCCGCGTACATGCCGCGTGGCAGGTATGACGTCTTCTGGCACAACCCGCACAAAAGGTGCATCGGTATAAAAATCTGCTAAAGCGGTGCGGATATCTTGCGCTGACGCCTTATTGGTTTTGGCATAGACACTTAGCAATTCGCCGCGATTCATCGGCACTAAATGTGGCGTGAAATTCACCACCACATCTTGCCCTGCCGCCGCCGCAAGAGCTTGCTCAATTTCAGGCGTATGCCGATGCCCACCAATGGCGTAAGGATGCAAACCCTCGGCCAGTTCACAATATAAATTGCTTTCCTTCACACCGCGCCCTGCACCCGTCACGCCAGATTTAGCATCAATAATTAAATCTTCTGGCAGGATAAGCCCTGCTTTAAGCAAAGGTAGCAGTAAAAGTAACGCACCCGTCGGATAACAACCTGGGCAAGCGACCAGCCGTGCCTTGACAATTTCAGCGCGATAATGCTCGCTCAAACCATAAACAGCCTCTTTGAGCAAGTCTGGACAATCATGCGTCCGACCATACCAATGGGCATAAATATCAGCATTTTTCAGTCTAAAATCTGCTGACATATCAATGACTTTAACAGATTTAGGAATGTTTTGAATAATATCCTGCGCCGCCCCATGTGGCAGGCCGCAAAAGGCTACATCAATTTTTTTCCAATCCACTTTGTCCACGGATTGCAAATTGGGTAAATCCAGCCCCGCAAATTGCGGAAAAACCGACGCTAAGGACTGACCCGCATGATTATGCGCCGTCAGAGCTGTGATTTGAGCATGGGGATGGGCTGCCAGAAGCCGAATGGCATCCCCGCCAGTATAACCAGACGCCCCTATAATGGCGACAGAAACCTGCTTATCTGTCTGACCCATAGCTTTTTCCTATTTCCTAGCCTTCAGAAGTTTTGGGCGAATAATTCATCGCTGTGAAAACCGCTTCCATTGCAACCGTATCGCCCACACGCGCCACGCCTTTATATTTCCACACCGCCCCTTTGCGGGTGATTTGCTGTACCTCAATTCGCAACTGATTGCCTGGCACAACTGGATTTCTAAACCGACATTTATCAACGGCCATGAAATAAATCACCCGATTATCAATGCCTGGCCGATTATTCACCACCAAAGCGGCGGCTGTTTGCGCCATGGCCTCAACAATCAGCACGCCTGGCATAACGGGCCAATCAGGAAAATGCCCTGGCACCCATGGCTCATTGCCCGTGACATTTTTAATGCCAACGCCGTGCATTTCGCCGTCAATCACTTCCAGCGCATCAATCATCAAAAACGGATAACGATGCGGCAATAATTCCATAATATCTTGAAAGCTAATCGTCGTGCCTTCAATCACATCATTCTGATTGGTCATAATCCCCCACCCAATTCAAAGGAACCCATAAAAGTTCCTTTTACACTATATTATATTCGCTAGAAATCCTAGCGTTTAGAGAACTGGAAGCTACGGCGGGCTTTGGCGCGACCATATTTCTTGCGCTCAACGACACGGCTGTCACGGGTTAAGAACCCACCTGCCTTCAGTACAGAGCGCAATTCTGGCTCATAATGAGTCAGAGCTTTGGAAATACCATGGCGCACCGCGCCCGCCTGCCCTGAAAGACCGCCACCGCTTACCGTGGCGACAATATCGTATGAATCGGCTCGGGCAGCGGCGACAAGCGGTTGGCGCAAAATCATGCGCAATACTGGACGGGCGAAAAAGCGTTCTTCCTCACGGCCGTTAACGGTGATTTTGCCATGGCCAGGCTTGAGCCAAACACGCGCAATAGCGTTTTTACGCTTGCCCGTGGCATAGGCGCGGCCTTGTGCATCAATTTTCGGCTCTGGCAAAGGTGCTGTTTCAGTGACGGGTACAGGTGCAACCGCCACTTCGGGTGACGTATCACCAGCGACTGCCTTATCAAGATCTTCCAATGTTGTTTCTACACTCATTCTTACGCCTTCACATTTTTGCTATTCATTGCCGCCACATCAATCACCTCAGGATTTTGTGCTTCATGCGGATGATTGCTACCCGCATAAATACGCAAATGGCTTAGCTGTTTGTGTGATAATGGCCCGCCAGGCAACATGCGTTTAACGGCAAGCTGTAAAACGCGCTCAGGAAAACGCCCTTCAAGTATGCTTTCTGGCGTGGTCGATTTAATGCCGCCCGGATAACCTGTATGGCGATAGTAAATTTTATCGCTGAGCTTTTTGCCCGTAAATTTAACCTTATCAGCGTTAATCACAATAACATGGTCGCCCATATCCATATGCGGCGTGAAGGTGGGCAAATGTTTGCCGCGCAGACGCATCGCAATAACGGATGCCAAGCGGCCAACCACAAGGTTTTCCGCGTCAATCAGCACCCATTTCTTTTCAATATCTGCTGGCTTTGCCGAATAGGTTTTCATCCGTTCAATCCATATAGGCGTTTATCTTGCTCGTGGTTTTAATCATCCGAATGGGTTTCGTCAACGCATAAATACCTATTTTTTCCCTTTTATAACAAGGAATTGTTAAATAGGTAATATATTACCCCAAGCAAAAGAACTGTTTTACAACTCTTTTATGGATGCGGAAATCTGAGCTGGTGGAGATGGTATAAAGCCAGAGCCAGTACGCCTATCGCGCCGATTTGGTGGAGAATGGCCAAAAGCGGTGGTGCGTCTAGCATCAGCGTGGCAATACCTAGCCCTATCTGTGCGGCAATAATAGCAAGCAACCATGCGGCGGTGCGGCGATGCGAGGCAGTTCTTTCGCGGTAAAAATGCCACGCCGCCCAGCCCAGCAAAAGATAAGCCCCGATGCGGTGATCAAATTGCACGGTAAGATGATTTTCAAAAAAATTCACCCAAAGCGGCGTGTGTTCTAGCAATCCGACGGGAATAAATGCACCATCCATAAATGGCCAATCCGTGTAGCTTTTGCCTGCATCCAACCCTGCTACCAATGCGCCCAAAATAGATTGTATAAAAATCAGTCCGACCAGCCCCTGCACAAAAATAATTTTATAGTCAAATACAGCCTGGCGTTCTGTGCTATGCAAAATGCGCAAGCCAAGCCAAAAGGCGGCGGCAAAAATCACCAAAGCAAGCCCCAAATGCGCCGCCAGCCGATATTGACTCACATCAATGCGCTCTGTCAGGCCGCTCTGTACCATATACCAGCCCATCAAACCCTGTAAGCCGCCCAGCGCAAACAAACCCCAAAGCGGTTTATGGAAACAAGCAGGAATTTGGCGGCGGGCAAGGAACCACGCAAAAGGCAATAGAAAAACTAGCCCAACCAATCGGCCAAGCAGACGATGACTCCACTCCCACCAATAAATGAACTGAAATTCAGCCATGGAAAAGCCCTTATTAACCAGTTGATATTCAGGAATGGCTTTATATTTTTCCAAAGCCGCTTGCCAATCAGCGGCAGTTAAGGGCGGGATAATGCCGCCTATGGGTTGCCATTCAGTGATAGACAGACCAGAATCGGTCAGGCGGGTTAAGCCGCCAATGACCAGCGTCAAAAACACAAAAAAAGCAACCGTCAGCAACCAATAGCCCACAGCGGGGCTGGTTTGGTGTTTCGGCTTTGGGGAAAAATCGCTCATACGCTACATTAGCGTGCTGGTTTGGAAAAAAGCAACATGCTATGAAGCAAAGAATTTTAACGAGGGTTTTATGTTCACCAAACCACCATTATTGCCGCAGAGCTGGCGCAAATTTATCGGCATGGTTTTGCTGCTCATTCTGCTGTGCTTTTACGCCCTGCTGGTCGTCGCCATGGGGGCAAGCACATGGTTTCCGCAAAACGGCTTTGTGGAATTTATATTTTATCTGATTTTCGGGCTGGGCTGGTGCTTACCAGCAGGGCTTATTATTTGGTGGATGCAGCGACCAGATGCTTAATCCAGCCGTCCAGTTTGCACATAATTCAGCACGATAAAAACCAATACAAAAATAACAATCGGCAAATAAGATGGCATAATAGAATCTCCTTCTGTCCGTAATTATACGCGCTTCACCTGCACGCGTAAAATGATAAAGTCAAATGAAATGGTAAGATTGAAAATATTAATTCTTGGCGGCGGTATTGGCGGCTTAAATGCTGCGCTAAATTGCGCCATACGGGGACATGAGGTCGCAGTGTTTGAACGCACCAGCGCGTTTGAAGATATTGGCACCGGTCTTCAACTTGGCTCTAATGCGATGCACGTTAATCATTTTACTGGTATTGTACCTGTGCTTTATAAAAATGCCGTTTTGCCAGAAAAATTTTCCTTACGTCATCACCGCACAGGCCAACCTTATTGGCAAGCACCCGTTAGAGGCGTGTTTGAAAAAAAATATGGGGCAGGATATATCAGTATTCACCGCGCCGATTTGCTCTCTGCTTTGGTTGACGCTTGTCAGGCACATGGCGTGAAATTGCATCTCAACAGCACTGGCACAAAAGCCGAAATGATTGATAATGCCAAACAGGTGCGACTTGCGGTGCAACAAAAAAACAAAGAGAAAATTTTTGACGGTGATTTGCTTATCGGAGCAGATGGTTTGCACTCTCTCATTAAGGCGACCATATTTGACGACACCGCACTGGAAGATAGCGGCTATACGGCATGGCGTGGGCTGGTGGATAGCGATAAGCTCCCCTCTGGACTGATTGAAAATCACGCTAATGTTTGGATTGGGCCGAATAAGCATTTTGTTGCCTATTATTTGCGCGACCAAAAGCTGGTTAATTTTGTTGCCGCGCAGGTAACGCCGCCGAAAAAATCCAAAGATGATATGGAAACATTGCGCCGTGCTTTCACCAATTGGAACGCACCCGTGCGAGCAGTGCTTAATGCTTGCCAAAATTGCCATGCCACCAAGCTATTTGATGCCCCTGCCCCGCCTATTTGGCATAAGGGGCGCATGGTGCTGCTTGGCGATGCGTGTCATCCTATGTTGCCCTTTATGGCGCAAGCCGCTGCCATGGCATTGGAAGATGGCTATGTGCTGGCCGAAGAAATCAGCACCGATAAGCCGCTAGAGGACGCTTTATGCGCTTACACAAAACGCCGCCAAGCACGCGTGGCTTTAATGCGTAACATTGCTATTGCTAATGGGCGGCTTTTCCGTGAATGCCGTCCATGGATGCTGGCGGCGCGTTGGTTTTATTTCAAACTGGGAAAAATTAGCAATCTGTTTTTACAGCACAGACTAAATCGCGTCTATGGTGTGAATGTCACAGCACAGGGGAAGAAATAAAGAAGGTGAATTATGCGAGATAACTATGTCGGCGACCTTGGGGATTTTTACAAATATAAATTATTGCGTTCATTATGTGGCATGACAGAACAAAAAGGCGTGACCAAACGCAAACTCGGGGTTGTCTGGTATCTAAATACCGACTCCTGCAAACTATCGGACGGCAAACATCTTTCTTACCTAGAAAAAGAATCCGAATATCACCCTCAAGACCCAGAACTTTTTGATAAGCTAAAAGAACTGATAGACGATAATGTACGGACAGTCACCGAAATCCCCAAGCGGGGTATTTTGCCGCCAGACACTGTCTTTTTTGAGGAGCCTCTTTCACTCTCGCATTTGCCCAAAGGTAATCCCGCTACCACTAAACAGCGTCTTGCTCATCGGCAAGAATGGCTGAAACGTGTGCTTGCGGCTACTAAAGACTGCGATATTGTCTTTTTTGACCCTGATAACGGCATGGAAATAAAAAGCGTACTCAAACATCGCGACAAAGGTCCAAAATTTGTCTTTTACGACGAATTGCTTTCTTTCTGGAATCGTGGTCAATCGCTAGTCATTTATCAGCATCGCACTAGACAGAAGAAGGTGGAAAAACAGATTTCAGAACGTAAAGAAAAACTTAAAAATCTGGGTGGCAACAACGCACTTAACTCGGTTAAAGTGCATTACTACCCCAACGGTAGCGGGCGGTTTTTCTTCATAATTAATAAAGCCCCGCGCTGACCCCTAATCATTTTCTACTGGTATAAGTGTTACGCTTTCACCGCAACCGCAAGCATCAGTTTGATTGGGATTGTTAAACACAAAGCCAGAAGATAGTTTTGACACTTCATAATCCATTTCCGTGCCAAGCAGAAACAAAATAGCTTTTGGGTCTATCAAAATCCGCACGCCTTTATCTTCAACTACCTCATCATGCGGGGCGATTTCAGCGGCATATTCCATTGTATATTCCATGCCCGCGCATCCAGCATTTTTCAACCCCAAACGCACGCCGACATAATGCGCCGCTTCGCCTGCCATAATTTCCTTAATGCGCATAGCAGCATTATCGGTTAAGCGAATGGTTTTGCCCGTTGGTAACATCTGATTCATAAACCTATTTTACTCTCTAAAACATATTCAGTGCAACACGGGCTTCATCCGACATGCGGCTAATATCCCAAGGTGGCTCAAAAACCATATTAACCCGCACATCACACACCCCGTTAACAGAACTCACGGCATCTTGAACCCAAATGGGCATTTGCTCGGCTACTGGACAGCCAGGTGCGGTTAAAGTCATATCAATAAGCACATCACGGTCATCTGTTATTTCAACCCGATAAATCAATCCAAGCTCATATATATCCACTGGAATTTCAGGATCATAAACGCTTTTCAACGCACCAATAATATCATCCGTCATGGCTTGCAGTTCGGGGGAAATGTCTTTTATCATCGGATTCCCCTTCAACTAAAAAAGCCCAAAGCCTTCTGCACGGCATCCACCAGCGCGTCAATTTCTTCATGCGTATTATACATGACGAAACTCGCCCGTGCTGTGGCTGGTACGCCATAATGCTCCATTAAGGGCTGTGCGCAGTGATGACCCGCCCGAATGGCAATGCCGTCACGGTCAATGACTGTTGCCAAATCATGCGGATGCACATTTTCAGCCGAAAATGACAAAATACTACCCTTTTCGGGTGCTGTGCCGTAAAAAGTCAGCCGATTAATTTCCTTCATGCGTTTGGTCGCATAGGCCAGCAATGATGCTTCATGCGCGGCGATTTTTTCGCGCCCAACCGCTTCTACATATTGCAAAGCCACCGCCAGCCCCACCGCTTCCACAATGGGTGGCGTGCCTGCTTCAAAGCGGTTCGGCACATCTCCATAAGTGACATTATCAGTCGTCACTTCGCGTATCATTTCACCGCCGCCGCGATAGGGACACATATTTTCTAGCCATTTCTTTTTGCCATATAAGACACCGATGCCCGTTGGCCCGTAAATTTTATGGCCAGAAAAAACATAGAAATCCGCGTCTAATTTCTGCACATCAACTGGCGCATGCACCGCCCCCTGACAACCATCAACCAAAACGGCAATTCCGTGCTTACGCGCCAGCGCGATAATATCATTTAAGGGCGTTATGGTGCCGAGCGCGTTAGACATTTGTGTTATAGCTACCATTTTGGTTTTCGGGCTAAGCAATTTTTCGTAAGCCTCTAAATCAAATGCACCATCATCATCAATTGGCACCCATTTTAGCACTGCGCCCTTTGCTTCGCGCAAAAAATGCCATGGCACGATGTTAGAATGATGCTCCATAATGGATAAAATAATTTCATCGCCCGTTTCAATTTGTGGCGTAAGATAGCTGTGAGCGACAAGGTTAATCGCATCCGTCGCACCATTGGTAAATATGATTTCATCCACCGCATCGGCATTTAGAAATTGGCGCACCTGCTCACGGGCAGATTCATATTCATTCGTCGCATGGCTGGATAAATAATGCAGGCCGCGATGCACATTAGCATAGCCGCTTTTCATAAAATCAGACATTTTATCAATTACTTGCCGTGGCTTTTGCGCTGAAGCAGCATTATCCAAATAAACAAGCGGCTTATCATAAACCGTGCTTTGCAGAATGGGAAAATCCGCACGAATTTTGGCCGTATCAAAATGAGCAGTCATTTACGGTTCTCTCCTTTTGCGAATGATAAGGCGGCCAAGCATTTATTTAACTGCACAGCCAAAATATCATGCAAAGATTCATCTGGCACACGGTCAAGAATTTCGGTGACAAAGCCGCCAATCAATAAATCTCGCGCCTGATTTTCGTTTAAACCACGGCTACGCAAAAAGAACATGGCATCATGGTTTATTTCACCAATGGCCGAGCCATGCGTGCAAATCACATCATCAGCATAAATTTCAAGCTCAGGTTTCGCATTCATCTTCGCGCTATGTGATAGCATTAACGCATCGGTTTTTTGCCGTGCATCCACATGACGGGCGTTTTTATCAACAAATACTTTTCCTTGAAAAACGCCGCATGATTTATCTGCCAAAACCGAACGAGCTATGGTTTCGCTACCCGTATCAGCAACATGATGATGCAATCGCGCCGTTACATCCATATGTTGCCTATCGCTGGCAATAATGGCAGATGCCAAATCTGCAAAAGAACCAGCCGCGTTAAAATGAAAAATGGATTCATGGCGCGCCAAAGCGGCGTTAAGGCACAGCAAAATAGTTTTAATTTTTGCATTTTCAGCTAATTGTACATCACTGCGGACAATACCCACCTGCTCAGCATCGCCATTATGATATTTAATGTGAGTCAGCTGTGCGTTTCTGCCCAGCGCAATTTGGTTGACCACGTGATTAACGCCTGCCCCCGCATGATGCTCTATCAAGGTTAAAGTCGTCCCCTCATTCAGACGCAAAATCACGCGCCCATAGGCGGCAATTTGCGCCGCACTGCCAAGCCATATAATTTCTAACGGCTTCTCTACGGGTGCGGTGATGATAATTTCGACGCCATCACGCAAATGCGCCAAATTAGCCGCCAGCATGGCATCGCCCGCTTCATTTTCTATGCCCAGCTGTTCGGGATTGGCAATGGGCGTGATTTTTATAATATCCGTCTGACCGCTCGATTGCGCCACATCTAAAACACCATCTACAAAAACCAATCGGTGCGGTAACAAAGCGGAAAAAATATCTGGCGCAAAAACATCACCCGCCAAAGCCCCGCTTGCTAATTGAGTGGGCGGCAAAAGGCGGTCAAGATGGGTATAATGCCAATCAGCGTGACCGCGCCCAGGGAAACCCAGCGCATCAAAGCGGGTTTGGGCGGCGGCCTGCAAAGCAGCAAAATCGGGATGGCGGTCAGGCAACAGCATTTTCGGCTTTCCCTGCCGCATCGGCAATGTAATGTGCATAACCAGACTTTTCTACTTCCAAAGCCAGCTCAGGCCCGCCCGTGGCAACAATTTGCCCCTTGGCCAGCACATGCACAATGTCTGGCTTAATATAATCCAGCAAACGCTGATAATGGGTGATAATCACCATGCCGCGTTCGGGTGCGCGTAAGGCGTTGACTCCATCGGCGACCATTTTTAGCGCGTCAATATCTAGCCCACTATCAGTTTCGTCCAAAATCGCGAGGCGCGGTTCTAGCACAGCCATTTGCAAAATCTCATTGCGTTTTTTCTCGCCGCCCGAAAAGCCAACATTAAGCGCACGGCGCAACATATCGTCATGCATACCCAAAGCGGTAGCTTTTTCACGCACAAAGTGCAAAAATGCGGCGGCATCCATTTCTTCTTCATCACGCGCACGGCGGATAGAATTAATGGCCGTTTTCAAAAAGGTCATATTATTCACGCCAGGAATTTCCAACGGATATTGAAAGGCCAAAAACAGCCCTAAAGCCGCACGTTCTTCTGGTTCAAGCGCGGCTAAATTCTGCCCGTCCATTTTGGCCGTACCATGGGTGATGTCATAACCCTCACGACCCGCCAGCACATGCGACAAGGTGGATTTACCCGACCCGTTCGGCCCCATAATAGCATGAACCTCACCAGCCTTAACGGTCAAATCCAACCCATTGATGATATCTGTACCATCCACGCATACTTTTAGATTTTTAATGTCCAGCAAAGCCGTCATCCGACACTTCCCTCCAATGAAATACCGACCAGTTTTTGCGCTTCAACCGCAAATTCCATCGGCAAATGTTGCAACACATCACGGCAAAAGCCATTGACAATTAACGCGACCGCCTCTTCTGCATCTAATCCGCGCTGACGGCAATAAAAAAGTTGATCGTCACTTATTTTTGAGGTTGTCGCCTCATGTTCTAAAACAGCAGACGGATTTCCTGTTTCAATATAAGGAATTGTATGGGCGGCACATTGGCTACCAATTAAAAGGCTGTCGCATTGGGTAAAATTACGCGCCTTTTCAGCCTTGCGGTGGATATTAACCTGCCCGCGATAAGCATTAGACGATCGCCCCGCAGAAATACCTTTGGAAATAATACGGCTGGAAGAATTTTTGCCCAGATGAATCATTTTTGTGCCGCTATCGACTTGTTGTAAATTATTTGAAATGGCCACTGAATAAAATTCACCAACCGTGTCATCACCGCGCAAAATACAGCTTGGATATTTCCATGTCACTGCTGAACCCGTTTCAACTTGTGTCCATGAAATTTTTGCTCGCGCTTCACGGCAATCACCGCGCTTAGTGACAAAATTATAAATCCCGCCCTTGCCATTTTCATCGCCCGGATACCAATTCTGCACGGTAGAATATTTAATTTCCGCCCCTTCTAATGCGACCAATTCCACCACGGCGGCATGAAGCTGGTTTTCATCACGCATAGGCGCGGTGCAGCCTTCCAAATAACTCACATATGCGCCCTTATCGGCAATCACCAATGTGCGCTCAAACTGCCCTGTATTGGCTTCATTAATGCGGAAATAGGTTGATAATTCCATCGGGCAATGTACATCGGGTGGGATATAAACAAATGACCCATCGGAAAAAACAGCCGAGTTCAGCGCGGCAAAATAATTATCCGCTTGGGGAACGACGGAGCCGAGATATTTTTTCACCAATTCGGGATGCCCCTTAACTGCTTCAGAAAAGGAGCAGAAAATCACCCCCGCCTTGGCTAGCTCTTCACGGAATGTTGTGCCGACTGATACGCTGTCAAACACCACATCCACAGCCACGCGATTTTTCACGCCTGCCAAAATTTCCTGCTCTTGAAGTGGAATACCGAGCTTTTCGTAAGTTTCCAACAAAGCTGGATCCACATCATCCAATGTTTCAGGGCGGTTCTGCATACTTTTGGGTGCAGCGTAATAATATAAATCCTGATAATCAATTTTCGGATAGCGCACCTGCGCCCAATCTGGCTCTTCCATTTTTTGCCAGCGTGCAAAAGATTCCAGCCGCCAATTCAGTAGCCAATTTGGTTCCCCCTTTTGGGCAGAAATGAAACAAATAATATCTTCATTCAACCCTTTAGGGGCTTTATCCGTTTCAATGTCAGTGGTGAAACCATATTTATATTTTTCACCCGCAAGGCTTTCCACTTGGTCAAGTGTTTCTTTTTCAATGCCTTCTTTGACTTGATTCATTTCGCGCTCCATTACTCCGCCGCCTCTGTACGCCGTGCGGTGATGCGTAAGAATGCTGCGATTAGCTTTTCCACATCGCCCATATGATTATTACGCCCAAAGCTGACGCGAATGGCACGCCGTGCCAAATCACTATCCACACCCATCGCTTCAAGCACGTGGGAAGGCGTGATTTTACCACTAGAGCAAGCCGAACCAGCACTCACGGCGATGCCTTCTAAATCTAAAGCCATGACCAATGTTTCTGCTGTCGCGCCATCCCCCACGGCAAAGCAACTTGTATTAGCCAAGCGGGGTGCATCATGGCCGAAAAAATGAATATGCGGATTATGCGCTTGCAATCCAGCTTCTAACGCATCGCGCATTTTAACCATGGCAGCATTATGTGATGATAGATTTTGCGCGGTTAACTCTGCCGCCAAACCAAGGCCA
The DNA here is from genome assembly GCA_965219965.1 of Parvibaculaceae bacterium. Lineage (GTDB taxonomy): Bacteria > Pseudomonadota > Alphaproteobacteria > RS24 > RS24. The sequence continues at coordinate 491,386 of OZ244796.1, read as the reverse complement.
GCAATACCAGCAAGATTTTCTGTTCCTGCCCGACGACGTAGCTCCTGCCCACCACCAAGCTGTTGGGCAGCAATCACCACATGCGGCGCAGCCACCAGCGCACCAACGCCAGTCGCACCGCCCATTTTATGCGCCGACAAAGCGAGCAAATCTATATTCATACGCGCCATATCAAGTGGCATTTTGCCCGCCGCCTGCACGCCGTCACAGAAAAATACACTGCCATGGGCACGCACTTTCTCACCAATCTCAGCTATGGGTTGTTGCACACCCGTTTCATTATTGGCCGCCATAATGGCAACCAGTGCGAGACGTTTGTCTTGCAATGCTTTTGCCAATGCCGCTATGTCCACCACGCCCTGTTTGTTGACTGGAATCATGTCTATTGGCAGGCCAGATGCTTTGGCTGGTTCCAGCACGGCAGGGTGTTCGGCTGCACCAATAATTAGGCGTTCAATTTTGCCGGCGGGGGCATTACGAGTTTGCAGTGCCAAGTTACACGCTTCCGTGCCGCCGCTTGTAAAAATTGTGCCAGCCAGCGTACCACCAACCAAAGTACTCACCTGCTGGCGAGCCGTTTCTAATACCGCCCGCGCCGCCCGACCCACGCCATGCACGGAAGACGCATTACCACCATTGGCCAAAATGTCAGCCATTAAATCAGCCACGGCGGGATAAATGGGCGCGGTGGCATTATAATCAAGAAAAATCCTATCGTTGGTGATGTGTACCGGCGGTGTTTTTTCATCGCGCATATCATTATTGGCGACAGAAACGACAGGCACAGCACCATTAATAACATCGGCAAGCGATACGCGATTCAAAAAGCCGTGAATTTGTGCGCCAAGCTCTGCCCATAAATCATGCGTCATGCACCGTGTATGAGGCGACAAGCACGGGCCAGCTTTTGTGCAGCGCGTGGTTTCAACTTGCTCATCAACCGAAACAATTATGTCGCCGACCAATGTTTCAGCTGGTGCTTTGGCCAAACGATAACCGCCCTTAGGACCGCGCACACTTTCAACCAATCCAGCTTTGCGTAAATCTTGAAAAATCTGCTCCAAATAGGACAGAGAAATTTCTTGCCGTGCGGAAATATCCGCCAGCGAAACAGGCGGCACGGCAACAGCTTGCACGGCATCTTGCGTTTCCATTTGCGCGGCAATATATTCACGTGATTTATGAGCCAAATCCGTCATGGCCATAACGGCATAACGACCCCTTGTTGAAAGTTTCATAACATCCTGTTCCCATGTACCTTTTGTAGAAAAACTTGCAATCCGCACCCTGATATGTGCTAAGAGAGCGAAGGTTTCTGTGAGGGATATAATAATCCTGACCAATTTAGTCAAGTATAAGGGTTTGACAAGCAAAAAACATATTTTCTGCCAGTTTTGGCGGTTTTATAAGGAATTTCTATGCCTGAAATTATTTTTAACGGCCCTGACGGACGGCTAGAAGGCCGCTTTATCCAACGCGAAGAAAAAGGTACGCCTATTGCCATGATATTACACCCGCTTCCGCAGCTGGGCGGCAATATGAACCACCCCGTCACTTATCAGCTTTATCAGACATTTCTTGACCGCGGATTTACCGTTATGCGCTTTAATTTCCGCGGTGTTGGGCGGTCACAGGGCAGTTTTGACCACGGGGTTGGTGAACTTTCCGATGCCGCCGCCGCACTGGACTGGCTACAAAGTTTCAACCCTGATGCGCACCAATGCTGGATTGCTGGTTATTCTTTCGGCGCGTGGATTGGTATGCAATTATTAATGCGCCGACCTGAAATTTCTGGCTTTATCGCCGTTTCCCCGCCCGCTAATCTTTATGATTTTTCCTTTCTCGCGCCCTGTCCAGCGTCCGGACTTATCACCCATGGCGACCAAGACAAAATCGTGCCGCAAGACGATGTGCAGAAAATGGTGGAACGGCTACAAGCGCAAAAGGGCATTGAAATTGCCTATAATAATATTTCTGGGGCTAATCATTTTTACGAAGCCCACATGGAGCATCTCAATAAATCTATAAATGAATATCTAAATCAAAGACTTGAAGATGATTCATAAAGTTTTATCTTAAGGTTTTTTAATCCATACCCCGCCAGAAGTAGGCTGATGACAGCCTGTAATTTCGGGCAAGCTGGTTGGCAGTCCCAAACGCACCCGCACAGCCAGCCAAGCAAAGGCTTGCGCCTCCATTTCATCGCCTGGCCAACCCGCTTTCTCGGCGGGGGTGACGGGCTGACCAAGGGCTTCAACCAAAGCAGCACGCAAAGCCAGATTATGTCGCCCACCGCCGCAAATAATCCAATGAGCAGGTTTTTCGGGCAGATGCGCCATAGCACGGGCAATAGCATGGGCAGTAAAGGCAGTTAGCGTTGCCGCCCCATCCGCCGCACTTAATCCTACCAGAGAAGCAGCAGAAAAGGTATTGCGGTCAAGCGATTTGGGCGGCGAGCGATCAAAATAAGGATGCACCAGCAAAGCGGTAAGCTTATCCACCGCCACTGTGCCGCTTTGCGCCAAATGTCCATCCTTATCGTAAGGCTGGTCGGTATGCTCACGCACCCAATCATCTAGCAAAGCATTGCCCGTACCCGTGTCAAAGCCCAAAATCGCCCCGTCATGCCCCAAAAAGGTGATATTCGCCACTCCGCCAATATTTACCACAGCTAAAGGCTTTTGCGCCTTTCCCTGTGCGGCTAAGGCAGCGTGATAAAGCGGGGCTAAGGGTGCACCCTGCCCGCCTGCCACCATATCAGCCGAGCGAAAATCACTGACAACATTAATGCCCGTTGTCGCAGCAAGCCTCTCTGCCTGTCCGATTTGTAGCGTCCAGCCCGCTTCGGGTTCATGCCGAAGGGTTTGACCGTGAAAGCCCAGCATATTTACGTCCGCTGCATTTATGCTGTTTTCAGTCAGAAACAGCTTCAGCACATCACCATGGCGGCGCGTAATGAGCTCGTCAGCCTGTGCGATAATATCCCCGCGCGGTGCGACGGCATCGGGTAGGCTTTGCGCCGCTTCCAGCGCGGCAAATAAAATCGTCCGTTCCTCTGGCCTATAGGCAAAACTTTGATGCGCCCCGCTCTGAATATAGTTTTTGCCATCCGTATGCAGGGCAGCGACATCAATGCCATCTAGCGATGTGCCACTCATCATGCCGATACTCAGAAAATTCTCATCCATATATTGACCTCAGCGAATTTGTGTCATAACCCTGCACGCATGACTGCATATCAATCATCTTTCCTAAACCTTATGGCCGAACGCGGCTATATCCAGCAATGCACTGATGAGGCTGGACTGGATAAGGCGGCGCATGAAAGCGTCATTAGAGCCTATACAGGATATGACTGCACTGCGCCAAGCCTTCATGTTGGAAATTTAATTTCTATTATGATGCTACGCAAATTACAGCAAAGCGGCCACCGCCCGATTGTGCTGATTGGCGGCGGCACAACCCGCATTGGCGACCCATCAGGTAAAGATAAAATGCGCCAAATGCTCACACCAGAGCAAATCGCAAAAAATAAAAAAACCATCCGCACGGTTTTTGAACGTTTCTTAACATTTGGTGATGGGGAAAATGACGCCATTATGTTGGATAATAATGATTGGCTGTCAAAGCTGAACTATATTGATTTTCTACGCGATTATGGGCGGCATTTTTCTGTCAATCGGATGCTGGGTTTTGATTCCATCAAATTGCGGCTAGAGCGTGAGCAAAATCTTTCCTTTCTTGAATTTAATTATATGGTTTTGCAGGCTTATGATTTCGTGGAACTGCACCGCAATTTTAATTGCACTTTGCAAATGGGTGGCTCGGATCAATGGGGCAATATCGTCAATGGCGTGGAATTGGGACGCCGCACCATACAGGCACAGCTTTACGGTCTGACAACCGCATTGCTCACCACTTCTTCGGGTGCGAAAATGGGCAAATCGGCGCAGGGGGCGGTGTGGCTTAATGAAGATATGTTGTCATCATGGGATTATTGGCAATTTTGGCGTAATACGGAAGATAGCGATATTGGTCGCTTCATGCGGCTTTTCACCGAACTGCCTTTGAATGAAATTGCCAAGCTGGAAAAGCTCAGCGGGGTGGAAGTTAACGAAGCCAAAAAAATATTGGCCACCGAAGCCACTGCTATTGCCCATGGTCGTGCGGCGGCAGAAAAAGCACTCAAAACGGCAGAGGAAACTTTTGACGCAGGCGGCACAAGTGCCGATTTGCCGAGCGTAGAATTTGATGCAGCAAAATTAGCCGCTGGCCTTGGTTTGCTGGAAGCTTTTGTGATTGCTGGCTTGACAAAAACAAACAGCGAAGCGCGGCGTCTTGTGCAAGGCGGCGGCGCGAAAGTGAATGATATTGCCGTGTCAGACGTCAAAATGGTTTTGAAAAAAGATGCCCCCACACATGAAGGCAACATTAAATTATCAGCTGGTAAAAAACATCATGTGCTGCTTAAACCAGTCGGCTAAGCAAAGCTAACCAGACGCACGAACACCTTTGGGAATACTGGGCGGCTCAAAGAGGCGCAAATTGAAAATATTGCGTAAAAAACCTGGCGTAAGCAGTGATAAGGGATTAACGATAATATTTGGGTCTTCAAAATCGCCTTGCAAGCTATAAGAAATACCAATTAACCCGCCATCACGCTCGCCAGAAAAAAACCAGCCAATAATCGGGATACGTCCCAATAGCGAATTAACATCATAGGCAGGCACCAGCGTACCGTTCAAATAAAGCGCACGGTTTTGCATATCCACCACCCCATCCATCGTCAAACCAATGGCTGGGCCTTTTATGCGTAAGGCTTCAATATCAAATAAATGCTGGTTGAAACGGAAATTCACATCGCCCTGCCGAAAAGCAATCCCTTCGCCGCGAATCGTGTCGGCAATGCCAGTAAATGAACCCAGTGAAAGTAATTTTGTCATCACTGGCACATCACGTATGTTAAAATCAGTCATGTAAAAAACACCTTCACCAGAAAATAAAGCATCATCGCGCAAGCTACCAGTGAGTAGAGCTTTGCCATTTTCAAAATGGTCGGAAATATCAATTGCCTTAAACAAATTTTCTGCCCGTGGTACATCAAGGAAAAAATAGCGGACATTATCCCTGCCCCTAAAAAGTTCAGCCGACAAAATAGTTTGGTCATTAAATGTACCAGCGATATGTGCTACTTCCGTTAGACCTTTCTCGCGTTTTATGGTGCTGGTGAAATTATCCACCCAAACGCCATTATTGCTCGTCACTCGTCCAATATTGATATCAACCATTAGCGCATCGCCTAAAAACTGGTCAAAGCGTGCCAGCAGAGATGTTTGTCTGTTTTGTGCGTCTTTGCTTGTTTTCAAATCACCCCATTGGGCAAAGGTTGGATTATGGCGGTCAAAAACAGGCAGGCCGAAATTATTTGGGTCTAGTAATTTTGACGCATCAAAAGCTGTGCCAGAAATGGTTAGGTTGCGTTGATTATTTTCAGTGGAAAAATCAATATTAAGGTCATAATAGTCGGCAATTTTTAACGGCGAAACGGTCAGCATTGTCACCGCGCCATTTTCCAGCCGCGCCTGCACATCAAATTTATTTTCTGCATCGACATAATCTGCTCGCACAGCACTAATGGTATAATCCTGCGTCCCATTTTGAGCAAAATCCACCACTAACCCCAAACGCGATGGCTGGCCAGACGCCTTATCATAAGCCAGTGGTGAGAAAATCACTTGCGCTTCATCTAGCTTAGCTTGCACAGATAATCGGTCAAGTGGCTGCCCCATCGCACCATGCAGGGTTAAGTCAGTATCAGACACACCGCGAATACGCCGTGCCAAAGCATTGAGATTCAAATTCGCAAAATCATGCGCATCAAGCTGTGCCATCAAGCGAATATATGATGCGCTGGCTTGTTGCGGGTCAAACTGCTCTTGCAAATTCATTTGCATTGGCACATGGTTAAATTCTACCGTACCCTTGGCGGTGAGTAGCGTTTTGCTCGCTTCAAATCCTAATGTGCGACCTGAAACATGATAGCCCTCAACTGGACGGGTAAGTGTAAAATTATTCAACGATCCCTGCACGGCAATGGTAAGCTTTTCCACCACTTCACGGCGCGACAAGCCGACGGTTAAAGGCAAACCAAAAGCAATTTCTGTTTGCACATCACTGGCCAAAATATCGGCGTCAAATTTCACCATATCGCGCCCCAAAAGCTGCGGCGATGACAGCAAAGTCAACAAGCTATAGGCACGGCCATCTATGTTGAGCAAAAATTCAACATTATTGCCTTCCACATCAAAATCAGGCTCAGTGAAATAGCTATCACGAAGATGCAGACGACCCATTTGGCCATTATCTAGCTTAATATCCGTTTTGCCGCTTTTCAAATGAGCGACGAAACTATTGCCGCGCAAACGCAATTCCGCTGTTACATCTTTTATTATGGGTAATTCGGACAAATAGCGTAGCTCGGCACCTTTGACCTGTGCCGATAGCTCCAGAGCATTATCGGCCAATGCCCCGCCTTTGGCCATACCTAGCAAATCGGCAATGCTGGTGGCTAAATTCAGCTTGCCAGACGGCATATTGCCGCCATTTACATTTTGGTTAAACCATTGATGCACATTGGGAACGATATTGGACGGCCAGATTTTCTTAAATCCTTCAACGGGCAAATTTTCCAAATGCCCCTGTAGCATAATGGGCAAATCAGGGTCACGATAAGCAATTTGCCCGCCAATCACAAAAAACCCACCGCCCGTTTCAAAACGCAAAGATGACAAATCCAATCTTTCGGTCTGTAAATCCATTTCAAAACCCAAAGACAAATTATCTGGGCTGAAAACATCACCCGCATCGGAAAGTTTGAATTCAATTTCTTGCGCTTCAATGTTACCGCTAATAAATGAAACCGCCGCACGGGAATCGGTCTCAAAGGTAAAACTACCATTCATTTTTCCCCGATGCGGACCAATTTCAAAATCAATTTTATGTATAATGGCCGTGCGCGAAATAAAATCTATGGACGCTTCGGCCACGCCGCGCTGGTCGTTTTCGGATTTATTTCCTGCCGACATATTCGCCAAACGGAATTTCACATTGCCCGTTTCAAACACTCCGTCGGCATTGGTCTTAAACCCTACATGCCCAACAAGCGGCACATCGGCTAAAAGAAAAATCGGCAAATTGGGAAATAAAGACGCAATAGCCGAAGGGCGCATATTGCTAATCACCAAATCCGCTTCGCCACGCGCATTAACGGGTTGGTGGAGCTTAAATTGGGTACGGGCGGTTTCATTGCGGGTGGTGAGTTTGAGGTCAAATTCGGCCTGCACACTATCGGGTAGGCGCTCAAAATGCGCGTAAGAACCGCTAGACTGCCACACCCGCCCGCCATCGGCCTCTTCTAAAACCAGCATTACAGAAGGAAAATCAATTTTCTGCACATAGCCCAGCCGGTCAATTTGCGAAAAGCGTGCTATTTGACTGCGTAATTTATTAAGTGCTTGTGCGGCATCAAATTCACTATTTTGCAATATGGGAATGACTGGTGCGGGCGTATCTGTCATACGGGCGGGTAAAATGGCGATAATTTGTTTCGCCGAAACGGTGTCGGGCAAAATATAAAAATTTTCCAGCAAAGCATCACTGCTAAAATTGACATCATATTCTTTCACAACATAGCGTGCGCCTTCATGGGAAATGGTCAAATTGACGCCGCGCAGGGCAAGCATTTTACGGCTCTTGTCAAAAGACAAAACCGCATCTTTGAGCATAATATCATCAAGGCCGAGCGTATGCTCCAAAACACTGCCCAGCACGGGGGCGGTGCGGTTAAGCGATACGGGTCCGCGCGAGAGACAAAACAACAAAACCGACAGGCCAGCAATCACCAAAGCCACTATCAGGCCAATAATTGCAAGGAAAATATGTCGTACGCGTTTTATCACTTTGGCCAGACTTCCATTCCGCTTTTTGACGATTGCGAAAACGGTTTGATTCAGTTTAATGTCTGCTTTGATACTATAAAAACCAGCAAATTGGGAGTTACAAATTGACTATGCCCTTGGAAATCGGCAACAAAGCCCCTCTTTTTTCACTGCCCGCCATAGATGCGAAAGGCCAGTCAGCAAAAATAAGCCTGAAAGATTATCAGGGACAAAAACTCGTGCTGTATTTTTATCCCAAAGATGACACACCTGGCTGCACGGCTGAGGCCATTGCCTTTACTGCCCATCTCAAGGCCTTCAAGGCGGCAAAAACGGCTATTCTTGGCGTGTCGGCTGATACGCCAGAAAAACACGCTAAATTCTATACCAAGCACAATCTCGCCATTGCGCTGGCCAGTGACGAAACGCATAAAATGTTGGAGGCCTATAGCGTTTGGGTGGAAAAAAATATGTACGGGCGCAAATATATGGGCATTGAGCGTGCCAGTTTTTTAATTGATGAACGGGGCAAAATCGTTCAAATCTGGCGCAGGGTGAAAGTGAAAGGCCATGTGGAAGCCGTGCTGAAAGCCGCCCAAGATAAGGCGGGAAAAGGTTAAATGGACGATTTATGGCAATATTGTCAGGAGGTTTTGCTTACCGCCGACCCCATGGATAAGGCAGAAAAAGCCTTGCAAACGGCAGAGATATGGCAAGTGGGGCAGCTAACACGCTCTAAAAATCCACCGCAAGATTGGCCAGACCGCCCAGCGCGACCAAGCAAACCAGCCCTTTTGCCACCCAATAAAATGCCCCGCCGCCGCACAAAGGGGCTAACGGGGCGGATTGGTTTGCTCCACGCCCTCGCCCATATTGAGCTTAATGCCATAGATTTGGCTTTTGATATGCTTGGCCGCTTTGCCCCCACCATGCTTGACGACCGCTTTATTGCCGATTGGTTGAAAGTCGGAGCAGATGAGGCGCGGCATTTTTCTCTGCTCAATGGGCGGCTAAATGAGCTAGGCGCGACCTATGGCGATTTGCCCGCCCATGATGGTCTATGGGAAGCGGCAGACGCCACCAAGCATGATTTGCTCGCCCGTTTGGCCATTGTTCCCATGGTGCTAGAAGCTCGTGGGTTAGATGTCACCCCGCCCATGATTGAAAAACTCACCACCCATGGCGACACGGCCAGCGCAGCTATATTGGACACAATCTACAGAGATGAAAAAACCCATGTCCGCACTGGCAGCCAGTGGTTTATGACCTTGTGCCAGCAGCAAAATAAAACGCCGCAAAGCTGCTTTAAGGCACTGGTCGAAACCTATTTTAAGGGGGTTTTGAAGCCACCTTTCAACATTGAAGCCCGCCAAGAGGCTGGATTACCCGCGCATTTTTATTCGTAAAAATTGCCGCCATAAGCAAAAAGTGACAAAAAACAGCCAATCTCCCCACCCGCTCCGCCAAATATACCCTTTCAGACAGCAAATTTTACTTTCCCCACCTCTAAAACACCGCTAGAAATGACCCTCAGGAAGAGAATAAATGAAAAAAGCTGTAAAAAAGCTGTTCGCCGAGAGGGAACTTTATATCCGCTCGGACGGTCGGGTGCGTTATGTCACCCTAACACCACGCAAGCAGATTGTTGGCGTGGTCGTTTTTGCTTGCCTGATTGCTTCCATGCTCATCACAGGCGGGGCGATTATTTTTGAAAACCAAATCACCGCTTTCAAACAAATGAGCAATAAGCGTGAAATTGCTTCCTATCAACGACGCATTGCTGAGCTGGAAGCCGCCTATCACGCGCTGAATAATAAGCACCAAATCACGCAAGATTGGTTTAAGGAAGTCACCAATGCGCTAGAAACGCGCCACAACGAATTAACGGAAGTGTTTGAGCAGAATGCTTCCATTTCCAACCGTCTCAATGATATGCAGAAAATTTATGCCACTGCCGCCAGCCGTGTGAAGCGTAGCAAAGGTAAAACCATTATTGTCGCACAGGCAGGTGAAATGAGTGGCGTGCATTTTGACAGCCGATTAACGACGGGCGTAGATAATGGCACGCAATTCACCCTTTCGGGCGTGGATTTGCTAGCAGATAAAAATAAAGCGGAACTTGAGACAGTCACATCCTTGACCGACAATGTCAAAGACCGAATTGACCGATTGTCTATTCGCCAGCAGGAATTGCTGGACGCGCTGGAAGAAAGCACTGATCAGAAGATTGTTGAAACCACCGCCATTATTGAGCAAACCCGTGTGATTGAGGCAGGCGCATTTATCGCTAAGCTAGAAAATGACCAGACCGCCATAGGCGGCCCCTATATTCCACTTTCGCTTATCCATGACGATATGCCCAAAGGCATAAAGAAACAAATCACCCGCATTGGCAATAATTTGCAAGAGCTTAACCAGCTTAATAAAGCTATCGCTAATATCCCGCTGGCGCGGCCTGTGCATTATTACAAAACCACCAGCCATTTTGGGCCGCGTATGGATCCGTTTAACAAACGTCCTGCTTTTCATTCTGGCCTTGATTTTGGAGCACCAAGCGGCACGCGTATTCATGCCACGCTGGCGGGCAAAATTGTCAAAGCTGGACGCAAAGGCCCCTATGGCAATGTGGTGGAAATTGACCATGGTAACGGCTTTCACACGCGCTATGGACATATGAAGTCTATTAAAGTTAAACTAGGTCAGCAGGTGGATTTTCACGAGGTCATTGGCACAGTCGGTTCAAGCGGACGCAGCACTGGTCCCCATCTTCATTATGAAATTTGGTATGAAGGCAAAGTGAAAGATCCCATTAGTTTTATCCGCGCTGGACAATATGTTTTTTCGGCGCAATTACAAAGATAGTATAGAGTTACCACGGAGTTATCAGTGTCTAAAATTAAAGAAATGTCAAAGCATAAGGCCGCCCCGTCTATTTTAAGCACGGATTTGCATATTTGTGGGCAAGTGGTGGCCGATGGCGATATACAAATTGACGGCACGGTGGAAGGTAATATTCGCTCGGCATTTGTTACCATTGGCAAATCGGCGAAAATTACTGGCGAGCTGGCGGGTGATGACATCACCATTAAAGGGCGCGTCACGGGTGTTATTCGCGGTAAGCGGGTGCATTTGTGTGCTGGTTGTCATGTGGAAGCGGATATTTTTCACGAAGCACTGGCGATTGAAAATGGCTCACATTTTAACGGCTCATCTTACCGAGAAGAAAACCCCCTCGCCAAAGCATCTGTTCAGCTAAGCGAAGCGCAAGAAGCACAAAATGGCTGGGCAGATGAAAATAGCGACCAGACAGAAGTCACTTTAAAAGAAATCTCTGGCAAAAAATCTACCCCGCAAAAACAAAGCATTGCTTCTTAGGGGTTAGTCCAAATCCTCAATATCTGCACTGCCTGCCCCGCTAACGCGTTGGGCAAGGGCGGCTTCCATAAAGGCGTCTAAAGCCCCGTCCAAAACCGATTGCGGGTCGCCAATTTCCACGCCCGTGCGCAAATCTTTAACCATTTGATATGGTTGCAAAACGTAAGAGCGAATTTGATGCCCCCAGCCAATTTCGGTTTTGCTTTCCGCCGCCGCATGGGCTTCTTCTTCGCGTTTTTGTAATTCCTGCTCATAAAGCCGTGCGCGAAGCATCGCCCATGCCGTTGCGCGGTTTTTATGTTGCGAGCGTTGGTTTTGACATTGCACCACAATGCCTGTGGGTTTATGCGTTATGCGCACCGCGCTATCGGTTGTGTTGACATGCTGACCGCCCGCCCCACTGGCACGATAAGTATCAATCCGCACATCGGCTTCTGATATGTCAATGCTAATCGCTTCATCAATCACTGGATAACACCAAACCGAAGCAAAGCTCGTATGGCGGCGCGACTGGCTGTCAAAAGGTGAAATACGCACCAGCCGATGCACACCAGATTCAGTTTTCAACCAACCATAGCTATTATGGCCGCTAATTTTAACGGTTGCTGATTTAATGCCCGCCTCTTCGCCAGGCATTTGGTCAATAATTTCGGTTTTATAACCTTTCTTTTCTGCCCAACGTAAATACATGCGCAATATCATCGCCGCCCAATCTTGGCTTTCCGTACCGCCCGCGCCAGAATGAACTTCAACAAAACAATCATTAGCATCCGCTTCACCCGAAAGCAGTGTTTCAATTTCCATGCGAGCGGATTTTTCGGCTAAAGTAGCCAAAGCTACTTCACTTTCGGTGACAACATCACTGTCTTTTTCGACTTCGCCCATTTCAATCAAGCCGATATGGTCGGCCAAAGCAGTCTCAATATCGCGACATTGTTTAATAGCTTCTTCCAAACGGGTACGCTCGCGCATGAGTTTTTGTGCCTTGTCTGGGTCGTTCCACAAATCAGGGTTTTCGGCTTGCTTATTTAATTCGTCCAGCCGCTTGCAGGCGACATCCCAGTCAAAGGTGCCTCCTTAGCAGTTCAAGTGACTGCTTAATGCTGTCAATGGCGTTTTGTGTTTCTGTTTTCACCCTGTCACCTCTTTAGAGAGACATCATTAAATGTTTTACTGCCAAGAGTAAAGACGTGAAACGGCCATTAGCCTAATATAACCCGCCCGTTCCCTCGCCCAAGGACGGCGCTTCTATGCTTTCGCTTTTCGGCACAGCTTGGGCGCGGCCAATAACGGCCTGTGTACGTCCGGGGGCAGGCTCACGCCCACGTTTAAAGGCTTCCAAAATAACCGACTTATCGCCTGGCTGAGCCAACCGTCCAGTTTTGGCATTGACCCGCACCAAATTCACCGAAGGCGGAATACGAAATGGCGTGGCCGATTGACCCAATAGTGCTTTGGTCATGAAATTTCTGAAAATCGGTGCGGCAACCCGTCCGCCCGACTCGCCCTCGCCCAAGGTTTTGGGATTGTCAAAGCCAACATAAACGCCCACGGCTAAATCTGGCGAAAAGCCGACAAACCAAGCATCACGGCTATCATTGGTTGTACCCGTTTTACCCGCCAACGGTTTGCCGACACTACGCACTGAACGCCCCGTGCCGCGCATCACCACGCCCTCCATCATGGACACAATTTGATAAGCGGTTTGCGGGTTCAAAACAGTTTTGCGATTATCCAACAAAGCGGGTGCGGTCTGCGCCGCCCACATAATGTTGCAATCTTCACAAGCGCGTTGGTCGGTTTTATAAATGGTTTTGCCATAGCGGTTTTGAATTCGGTCAATTAAAATTGGTTCAACATATTTTCCGCCATTAACCAGCATGGCGTAAGCGGATGTTAAATCTAGCAATGATGTTTCTCCTGCGCCTAAAGCCATAGATAAAACGGGCGGCATATGTTCAGCAATACCAAAATTTTTGGCATAAGTCACAATCGGCTTCATGCCAATTTGCTGCGCCAGCCGGACAGTCATTAAATTGCGGCTTTTTTCAATGCCAAGCCGCAAGGTGGATAGGCCGTAAAATTTGCGCCCGTAATTTTCTGGTTTCCACAATCCCATATCGCGCCCCTGCTCCATCACAAAAGGCGCGTCTAAAACCAAACTGGCAGGCGTATAGCCCGCATCCAAGGCGGCGGCATAAACAAATGGCTTGAATGCCGAACCAGGTTGACGGCGTGCTTGCGACACACGGTTAAATTCGCTGTCCTGAAAGCTAAAGCCGCCTACCATGGCCAGCACCCGCCCCGTATGCGGATCCATTGCCACTAAGCCGCCATTGACCGTCGGCACTTGGCGTAATTTATAATGGCCACTGCCTTTAATTTCCTCAACCCAAATAATATCGCCCACACTCAGCACTTCGGTGAGAGCTTTAATATGCGAGCCAACGCCTTTTTTATATGCCTTACGCGCCCATTTGGCTTGCGCTAATTCTAAACGACCCGTTTGGCGCGTAGTTTCAAACTGACCCGATGCCTTACGGCGCGGGCGCAATCCAATTTCAGCTTTCTCAGCATCTACCGACAGCACAATGGCCAGCCGCCATGGTGCTAAATCCGCTGGTATGGGAACTTCTTGCAAAGACAAAGCCCAATCACCAACAATCGCGCCCTCTTCTACTGGTGCGCGAGCAACCGCCCCACGCCAGCCATGACGGCGGTCATAGGCAACCAACCCATCTCTAAGAGCCTTATTGGCCATTTTCTGATATTGCGTGTTCAGCGTAGAACGGATAGACAGCCCGCCACCATATAGCTCATCTTCACCATATTGGTTGAAAATCGAACGGCGGATTTCTTCCACAAAATAAGCCGTATCCACCCCACTCAAATTTGATCGACGCGGCACAACTTTCAAATCCGCCACTTTAGCCGTAACCGCCTGTGCTTCGGTGATATAATCATTATCCAACATCCGACCAATCACCCAATTGCGCCGTGCTATGGCGCGGTCATGCCGCCGAAAGGGGTGATAATTATTCGGCGCTTTGGGCAGTGCGGCCAGATAGGCCACCTCTTCAACTGTTAACTGGTCAAGCGGCTTGTCAAAATAATGCAGTGCCGCCGCCGCCACGCCATAAGTACCCATGCCAAGATAAATTTCATTGAGATAAAGCTCTAGCAATTCATCTTTGCTAAATGCTCGTTCCAATCGGAAAGCCAAAACAGCTTCTTTGAGCTTGCGTTCAATAGTTACATCGCTGGACAACAGAAAATTTTTCGCCACTTGTTGTGTAATCGTAGATGCGCCTTCCAATCGGCGGCCTTCTAGCAAATTAAAAACATTTTTCACCATGGCACGCGCCACGCCCGTCACATCTACCCCGTGATGGCTGTAAAAATGCTTATCTTCAGCCGACAAAAACGCATGGATAAGAGGCTTGGGTATCACCCTTATCGGTACAAATAGCCGATGCTCTTGGGCAAATTCAGCAATCAAATCCCCATCGCCCGCATGGACACGGCTCATCACAGGCGGGGCGTAATTAGCCAAATGATCATGGTCAGGCAGCTGTTTGTTCAAACGCCATAGATAGACACCAACCACAAAACCGCCCAGCGCAACCAGCACCAGACCCAATCCAGCCAAAAAACCCATTGCGCGCATCAACACAGATAAAGCTCCTTTACAATAAGGTAAAATTGTAACCCGCAAATAAGGCAAAAAGGCGGCTAACGCCGATAGGCCATTTTGCTGTCAAAATAAGCATCTATCGCCCGTGACAAGGCGGTAGCGATATTATGCTGCCATTGGGTTGATAAAATCTGTTTTTCATCCAAACGATTGGTTAAAAAGCCAAGCTCAATTAAAACAGATGGCACATCGGGGGCTTTTAGCACACGAAAGCCCGCTTGCCTATGTGTGCGTTCCAGCAAAAGAGTCTCACCGCGTGCTTTTTCAACCACATGGCTTGCAAAACGCTTTGAGTGGTTTTTTGTTTCACGCTGGGCTAAATCAATCAAAATATTGGTGACATCTGGCGGCTGGTCACCAAAATCAATGCCTGCAATAACATCAGATTGGTTTTCCTTGCGTGCCAATGCGGCTGCTTCACGATCAGAGGCTTTTTCCGATAAAGTATAAACCGACAGCCCGCGCACATTTTTCCGCCGAATGGCATCGGCATGGATAGAAATAAACAAATCTGCTTTTTTACGCCGTGCAATTTGTACCCTTTCGCGCAAAGGAATATAAATATCCGTTTTGCGGGTCAAATGAACGTCATACCGCCCCGTGGCGCGTAATTTGTCCACCAACAGACGGGAAAAGGCCAGCACCACATCTTTTTCTTTGGTTTTCCGTCCAATCGCGCCTGGATCAACCCCGCCATGGCCTGGATCAACCACGACAATATTGCGGTCATTTTCAGGGCGTTGCTGTGGCACAAAAGAGCGCGGCGGCACAATGGGCGGATTGAGCTTTTCCACCCTCTTTGTCTGCGCGGGCTTTGATGGTTTCTGGCGGGTGGTAAATTCGTCCGCCGTCACTGAAACCAAATCCACCACCAGCCGATAATTAGCACTGCTGGCCGAAGGCGACAAAATGAATTTTTTCTCAACCTTAGCAGCACGCTTCAAATCAGCCACCACACGCGACTGATTTTCCGAAAACAGCCCATAACGTATGGCATTAACCAGTCCCCTGTCGCCTGCAGGGTCAGCGATTTTCCAATCAGCGGCGGGTAAATCAATCACAGCACGATATGGCGTGGCCAGCGTAAAAACGTCAAAATCCACTGATTTGTTCATTTCTATGACGATGCGGGTATCGTTTTTATTCCCGCCAAGACGCAAATCAAGGATTTCTAGCCCTCCAGCCAGCGTGGCGGTCGGACAAAACAGCAAAAGGGCTGATAGGAATACCATCCCTGCCCGTATTAGACGGACTATCCAGCTATAAATCACCATGACACTCTTTCTTCCGACTCAATGAATCATGCAAATTTTACTGCTTTTATGGGGTATTAGGCGAGTCATTTGCCAAAATCAATAAGATTGCTTGCCAAACACCCGACGGGGCGGTAAAACCCGAATATATCGTATGCTAAGGGGCAAATCGCCCCACCGCCCGATATGGGGACAACCCCGCCAAGTTTTTCAACACCTTACAGGTGTATTCATGGAGTGGCATAAGCCAAATTTTCATGTTCTTGACAGATAAAATTTCACTGTCCGACATAGCAGAATGTCGGTCTATGCAAGGCAGAAACGCCATGATGGCCGTTACCCCTTTCTCACGTTTTTTAACAATTGACACTGTTCGCCACACAGATGCGCAATCACGCGGTGAGCGACAGCATGGAGCTATTCAATATGACCAATCATATGCTTATCGATGCAGGCCACCCAGAGGAAACTCGGGTCGTCGTGCTTCGCGGCAACCAAGTCGAGGATTTCGACTTCGAATCCGAAAACAAACGCCCCTTGCGCGGCAATATTTATTTGGCGCAAGTCACGCGGGTTGAACCAAGCCTACAAGCAGCTTTTGTAGAATATGGCGGTAATCGCCACGGCTTTCTTGCCTTTGGGGAAATTCATCCCGATTATTACCAAATTCCAGTTTCTGATCGCGAAGCCCTTTTGCGTGAACATGCCGAAGAAGACCGCAAAACCGCTACCCGCGAAGATAGCGAAGCAGACGGCGAATCTTCCGACACAGAAGACGGCACATCGGTAGAAGATATTGGCGGCGATGCACATGAAGAAGCCTCGGCCAGTGGCCGCACGCGCAATCTAACCCGCAAATATAAAATTCAGGAAGTTATCAAACGCCGCCAAGTGATTCTCGTGCAAGTCGTCAAAGAAGAGCGCGGCAATAAGGGCGCGGCGTTAACCTCTTATTTGTCACTGGCTGGACGCTATTGTGTTCTCATGCCCAATACAGCGCGTGGCGGTGGAATTTCGCGCAAAATCAACCATGGTGCCGACCGCAAAAAGCTAAAGAAAATCGTTGAAAAGCTGGATATTGGCGATGGTATGGGACTCATTATCCGCACCGCAGGCGCACAGCGCACAGGGACGGAAATTAAACGCGATTACCAATATCTGCTCCGCATGTGGGAAAAAATCCGCAAACTGACCATGGAAAGCTCTGCCCCTTCTTTGGTTTATGAAGAAGGCAGTCTTATCAAACGCACCATTCGTGATTTATACGACAAGGATTTTAACGAAGTAATTGTGCAAGGTGATGATGGCTATAAAGACGCTAAAGAATATATGAAAATGCTTATGCCGAGCCATGCGCGTAAAGTTAAACAATATAAAGGCGAAGCACCGCTTTATATTGAAACTGGCATTGAGTCACAGCTCGCCGCCATGTTTAACCCTATCGCTAATTTGCCATCGGGCGGTTATCTTGTCATTAACCAAACCGAGGCCTTAGTGGCGATTGATGTGAACTCTGGCAAGTCAACTAAGGAACACAGTATTGAAAAAACCGCGCTGAAAACCAATATGGAAGCCGCAAGGGAAGTTGCCCGTCAGGCAAAGCTGCGCGATTTGGCTGGCCTTTTAGTGATTGACTTCATTGATATGGACGAGCATCGCAATAATCGCGCCGTGGAGCGCAGGCTCAAAGAGGCATTGAAAAATGATCGCGCACGGATTCAGGTCGGCAAAATCAGTCCTTTTGGTTTGCTAGAAATGTCACGTCAGAGGATGCGCTCGGGGATCCTGGAAGGCAGCAGTATTAATTGCGAGCATTGCAATGGCACGGGTATGGTGCGTTCGGTGGAAAGCCGCGCATTGCATGTGCTACGATTGCTGGAAGAAGAAGCCGTCAAACGCGGCAAAAAGGCAGAAATTGCGGTGCATGTGCCGCTTAAAGTAGCTGAATACATTCTCAACCAAAAGCGTAGCCATTTAATTGGCATTGAAGAACGTTTTGATGTGTCTGTCGCTGTAAATGGCAATAGTGCGCTCAATGCAATGCAAATGACCATTGATAATGATAGCGCTGGTGAATCGGTGGTTGTTCGCATGGACGGTGAGCCAGAAAATCCACCTGCTGAAGAGGATAAAGGCAAAAAACGCCGCCGCCGCAGACGGCGTAGCAATGCTAAAGAAGCCGAAGCGGAAATAGAAACAGCCGAAGCAAATGACACCGTACCAGAAGCAGAAGAAAGTGACAATAATAACAATAATGATAAGCCGCGCCGTAATAGACGCGGTCGGCGCGGTGGACGGCGCAGCAAACGAGCTGATGATACAAAAGACACAAAACCAGAAATAAAAGAAACAAAAACACCAGAAGAAATCACCATGCTGGATTTATCTGGTACGGATGAAAATCGTGCCGCGCCGAAAAATGCCGATAGCAAAACGAAAAAACGCCGCCCACGCAAAACAACGGCCAAAAAGAAAAAGGCTGAGGATTCTAAGCCACAAAAAGAAAAGGTGAGTGCAACTTCTGAAGGTGCAAATTCAAATCCAGATTCTGGCTCAAATTCCGATGAACCCAAACGAACTGGCTGGTGGAGCAAGCAATAAGATGCACTGCCCCCACTTCATTAAATTTGCATCTGCATAAAAACGATTTATATTAAGGCAGATGCCAGAAAGGAGAAAGCGTTTGCGTTATATTCTGGCCTTATTGCTTATCTTCGCCCTGCCCGTGCCAGCCAAAGCGGGTGGTCTTATCCGTGATGCGGAAATTGAAAAGCTGTTGCATGATTATTCCCGCCCAATTTTCATTGCAGCGGGGCTGAAGCCAGAAAATGTCGGCATTGCCATTATCAATGACCGCACTCTGAATGCGTTTGTTGCGGGCGGGCAAAATATATTTTTCCATACTGGTCTTTTGCTAGAAGCCGACAGCCCTAATGTGGTGATTGGCGTTATCGCGCACGAAACAGGTCATATTGCTGGAGGGCATTTGGCGCGTATGCCCGAAGCCTTTTCCAACGCAGCCAAGCCGATGATTTTAGCCACCTTACTTGGCATTGGCGCGATTGCAAGCGGCCAAGCCGATGCAGGGATAGCCATTATAAGCGGTGGGCAGCAAATTTCACAAAGCAGTGTGTTGCGCCATTCACGCGCACAAGAAGCGGCCGCCGACCAAATTGCTTTGCGCTTGCTAGAAGAAACAAAACAATCACCCGCAGGGATTCGCAATTTAATGAATCGGCTAGCCGATGATGAAATCCTGTCGGAAGTGAATCAAAACCCTTATGTGCGTTCGCATCCGCTATCACGTGACCGTGTGCGGGCTTATGAAGCTTTTATGGAAAAATCCGCCTATGCTAATGCCGAAGATGACCCTGCTTTGGTGCGGCGGCATAAATTAGCGCAAGCAAAAATATATGGCTTTCTTGACCACCCTGGTACAACTTTTCGCCGCTATGGCCAGCGCAATGATTTACCCGCCCGCTATGCCAAAACCATTGCTTATCATAAAAAGGGGCTGGCAGCAGATGCGCTCAAGCTAGGCCATAGCCTGATAGAAGAAGACGCCCAAAACCCCTATTTCCATGAATTAATGGGGCAGATTTTATATGAATCTGGCCATGCAACTAAAGCCATCCCCCATTATATGCGTAGTCTTGAGCTGGCCTCTGATGAGCCACTTATAATGCTTGGTCTTGCCACGGCACATTTGGGTGTTGAAAAAAAGCAACATGCCGAAAAGGCCATTACACTACTTAAATCAGCTTTACAGATTGATGCGGAAAACCCAACCGTTTATTATCAACTGGCCATTGCTTATAGCCAAGTTGGTAATATCGCCGAAGCCGAGCTAGCCACAGCGGAACGGTTTTATTTATATGGCGATAAGCAGAAGGCACGCACTCATGCCGAACGTGCGTCAAAAATGTTAACCAAAGGAACGGCGGGCTGGTGGCGCGCCAAAGATATTGCAACGCAACTTTAGGATTTTCATGTTACATACAACCCCCCACCTCTTTTTAACCCTGTTGTTTTTATTCACCAGCTTTGCGCTGAACATAGCGCGTGCTGAAACGGGATCTGTCAATGCCGAGATTGAAAAATTCCTTATGGATAATCCAGCGATTTTGTATCGCGCATTGGAAAATATGCAAGATTATATGCAATCGGAAGACACGCGCCGCTCCCAAGCAGAAATTGAAAAAAACGCCGACAAATTATACCGTGATAAGCGCGATTATGTGATTGGCCACACCGATGCATCAGTGACCATTGTGGAATTTTTTGATTATAATTGTGGCTATTGTAAGCGTAGCTTTCCTGTCCTTCTTGAAGCCATTCAGAAAAATAGCGATGTGCGGGTGGTGTTCAAAGAAATGCCAATTCTCGGCGCAAGCTCACGCCAAGCAGCACAAATTGCGCTAGCAGCTAAAAAGAGTGGCAAATATTTTGACATTCACCAAAGTTTCCTTGAAAGCCGCCGCCAATTAGCACCAGAAGTGTTTAATGATATTTTAGGGGCGCATAGGCTGAGCGGCGACAAAATCACCCGTCTTGGCAAACAAAAAGACGTTCAACAACATATTGACGACACATTGAAACTCGCCCGCACGCTTGGCATTAGCGGCACGCCTACTTTTATTATCAATGATAAGCTTTATCCGGGCGCATTATCTTATGAAGATTTGCAACAGGCCATTGATACGGCTCGACAAGCAGCTCTAAATTAAACCCGCAAGCGGTGAACTAGGATCGGCATAGGTTTTTTTCACCATTCGGCCTGCCAAATAGGCATGGCGGCCAGCAATAACAGCATGTTTCATCGCCACTGCCATAGCAACTGGGTCGCGCGCTTCGGCAATGGCTGTGTTGAGTAGCACACCATCACAGCCAAGCTCCATAGCAATAGCTGCATCTGAAGCCGTGCCAACGCCCGCATCTACCAGCACGGGCACTTGGCATTGCTCAACAATCAGCCGAATATTTACAGCATTTTGAATCCCCAGCCCTGAACCAATCGGGGCACCAAGCGGCATAATGGCGCAACAGCCCATTTCTTCCAGCTCTTTGGCCATAATCGGATCATCACTGCAATAAACCATCACCTCAAAACCATCTTTAAGCAGCATTTCCGCTGCTCGCAAGGTTTCGGGCATATTCGGATAAAGAGTTTTTTCGTCGCCCAAAACTTCTAGCTTCACTAAATCCCAGCCGCCCGCTTCCCGCGCAAGGCGAAGTGTACGCACAGCATCTTCGCCCGTAAAACAGCCCGCCGTATTGGGCAGAAAAGTATATTTTTCTGGCGACACATAATCCACCAACATGGGTTGGTTAGGGTCGGATAAATTCACCCGCCGAATGGCCACAGTGACAATTTCCGCACCAGATGCTTCCGCCGCAGCGGCATTTTGCGCGTAATCGGTATATTTGCCCGTGCCAATAATCAGACGTGAAGTAAATTTCCGTCCAGCAATGTCAAGTGGTGCATCGGATAGTGCATTTTTATTTTTTTCCGCCATTCAGCTTAGCCCCCGCCGATAAAATGAACAATTTCAACCCTGTCGCCCTCTTCCAGCAGCAGTGTTTCATAAGCCGATTTGGGAACAATTTCCAAATTGCGCTCCACGGCGAGTTTTTGCGGTATAAGGCCAAAGGACTCAATCAGACCCGCTACGCTCATGCCTGCTGTTAATTTCTTCGCTTCGCCATTAACCATTATCTGCATGAGAACCCCGCAAGAGATATGTTTGCACTTGGCTGATAATGTGCCTTACAGCGTGATTTTTCAAGCCCCAATTTCCTGCGTCCATCTGAGAACCCCATAAGAAGGCGCGTGAAAAGGCGAAAAGCTGTCCGAAAAGTGTTTTTTCATATTAACACCCCGCCCAATCAGGCTATAAGGGGGCATGGGAAAACCAATTTATATTTTGAACGGGCCAAATCTCAATCTGCTCGGCCAGAGGGAGCCAGAAATTTACGGCACGACGACGCTGAGCGATATTGAAAAAATATGTGCCGCCCAAGCTGAGAAATATAATCAAACCATTTCCTTCCACCAATCAAATGATGAGGGGAAAATGGTTGATATTATCCAGCAAGCAGGCCGTGAAGGCGAAGCGCTGATTATCAATGCTGGTGCTTATACGCATACTTCTGTGGCACTGCTAGATGCGCTTAAAACTTTAGACATTCCAATTATTGAGGTGCATTTGTCCAATTTGTTTCAACGCGAAGCTTTTCGTCATCACTCCTATATTTCCGCCGCCGCTAAGGGTTTAATTTGCGGCTTCGGTGCACAAGGATATGTGATGGCCATTGATAGTCTTCATACTGATCCATAGGAAAGGGAATTTCATGACAGCTAACAGCAAAAAAACCCGTGAATCCGACAGCAAGAAAATTCGTGAGCTGGCAAAATTGCTTGACGAAACCAATTTGTCGGAAATTGAAATTGAAAATAATGGCACGCGCATCCGTGTTGCCCGCCAGATGACGGCGGCTGGTAGCCCCGTGGCCAGCACAGGAGCTATCGCCCCTGCCGCACCATCTGCCCCACCCGCGGCACCTACCGCAGAGGCCAGCAGTGATGGCGGAGAAGATTTATCCAACCATCCAGGCGCGGTGACATCGCCCATGGTCGGCACAGCCTATCTCGCACCTGAACCTGGTGCAGCAGCTTTTTGCAAAACTGGTGACACGGTAAGCGAAGGTCAAACCCTATTCATTGTTGAAGCCATGAAAACTATGAACCCAATCACCGCGCATAAAAGCGGCAAGATTAGCAAAATTTGCATTTCCGATGGCCAGCCAGTTGAATTTGGCGAAGCCTTGGCCATCATTGACTAGGCACAGCGATGATTTCTAAAGTTCTCATAGCCAATCGCGGCGAAATTGCCCTTCGGGTCATTCGCGCCTGTCAGGAAATGGGTATTGCCACAGTGGCCATTCATTCCACGGCAGATGAAAACGCCATGCATGTTCGTATGGCTGATGAAAGCGTGTGCATTGGCCCGCCCTCTGCGACGCAAAGCTATTTGTGTATCCCCGCTATTGTCGCAGCTTGTGAAGTGACCGATGCTGATGCAGTGCATCCTGGCTATGGTTTTTTGTCGGAAAATGCTAAATTTGTTGATGTGCTAGACGCGCATGGCATTACCTTTATCGGGCCGACAGGCGACCATATCCGCTTAATGGGCGACAAAATCGCCGCCAAGGATAAAGTCAAAGAGCTAGGAATTCCAGTTGTGCCAGGTTCAGATGGCGAAGTCAAAGATGTTAAAGCTGCCACGAAACTGGGGCAGAAAATCGGCTATCCGGTATTGGTTAAAGCCTCGGCTGGCGGTGGTGGACGCGGCATGAAGCTGGCCAATAATAATGATGAAATGCGCGAAGCCTTTACCACTGCACGCAGTGAAGCCAAAGCCGCCTTTGGCGATGATGCAGTTTATATTGAAAAATATCTCGGCCAGCCGCGCCATATTGAAATTCAAGTCATTGCTGATACGCATGGCAATGTGGCGCATTTGGGCGAGCGTGATTGCTCTTTGCAAAGACGACACCAAAAGGTTTTTGAAGAAGCCCCCTCCACTGTTTTGGACACAGCGGCGCGTGAAGATATTGGCGGCATTGTCGCTCACGCCATTAAGGGGTTGGGCTATCGCGGTGTTGGCACGGTTGAATTTTTATATGAAAATGGCGAATTTTATTTCATTGAAATGAACACACGCCTGCAGGTGGAGCATCCAGTAACAGAAATGATTACTGGCCTTGACCTTGTGCGTGAGCAAATCCGCATTGCGGCAGGCGAAAAGATGAGCTTCACACAAGCAGATGTTAAATTTAACGGCCATGCGGTTGAATGTCGTATCAATGCCGAAAATGCCCGCACATTTGCACCCTCGCCTGGCACAATTAACCATTATCACCCGCCAGGCGGGCTGGGCGTACGAATGGACTCAGCCGTTTATGGCGGCTATAGCATTCCACCGCATTATGACAGCCTTATCGGCAAGCTTATTATTCATGGCCGTGACCGTGATGAATGTTTAAGGCGTTTGCGGCGTTCACTAAGTGAATTTGTGATTGACGGGGTAAATACCACTATTCCGCTTTTTGAAAGTCTGCTAGAGCAAGAAGATTTCCGTCAAGCCAATTATGATATTCACTGGCTGGAGCAATATCTCGACAGCCTACAAGATGATTAAGGTTGCTCTGCATTTGGTACGCCCGACGCGGCTGGCAGCTTTTCTCCTTCCTGTTCTTTTTTGCCCGTGAATAATGCACCCGTTTGGGTTTTGCAACTTATCGGCCATAAATCATAAACTGGATGCTCCAAAGCATTTAGCCCTGGGCTTGAAGCAAACATCCAGCCAGTAAAAATGCGCTCTGTTACTTGCAGGCGCGTATCGTCAATTTCAACAAAGGCGGTGGTTTCTGGTGGCTCTTCTGGCGGCGTAGAACGGCAAGAGCGCAAAGTAACAGTCAACGATCCGAGCCTGACGGATTGTAAAACTTCCAATTTCAGCAAAGCCGTTTTGCCAGTAACCTTATCTAATGTTTTGAATGTGGCAATTTGCGCACGCGCTATGTCCGGCCATAAAAGAAAAATTGGCAAAGCACAAAAAACAAATGCCAAAAACCTATTGCGCCTATTGGGTCGCGTCATTTTCCTTGGCCGTGAACAGAGCTTGAGATACGAGATTGATAAAATCAACCGCGCCTTGCGTATATGTTAAATCATCGCCATCAGTTAAAAATTCTTCACTGCCGCCTGGCGTTAGGGAAATATAAGTGCCGCCCAACAGCCCTTCCATGGCGATTTTCGCGCCCGTATCTTCAGGCAACATAATATCGCTTTGAATGGCAAGCTGAACTTTAGCTTCAAATGTTTCTGGATTGATTTCCTGCGCCAAAACTGTGCCAATTTTAATGCCTGATAGGCGCACATCTGAGCCGATGCTCAAACCATCTATGCGATCAAAAGCGGCGTTTAGCACATAGCCATGCTTAGGGGCAACATCCGAAACCCGATAACCATAAAGAACAAACGCCACTGACAACACTAGAACAATCGTGCCGATAAGCGTTTCAAGCACATTATTTTTCATTTTGTCTCCTATTGCTTCCCTGCCTCTGCCTTTGTCCAACTTACAAGATTCGATCTATTTCGGCGACCATGCCTCATAATCCCCATTGCCTACCTTTTGCGTTTTTTGAGTGTCAAGCAGGCTACCATCGGGCTGATAAGCTGTGTCCAATCCCGTTTGGTTGATCTGATGCGGCTGATGCCAGTCTTTGCGGATGGGTAGTGAGTCAAGCGGTGTTTCATCCACCGTATAATGCAACCAGCCATGCCATTCAGGCGGCACACGTGAGGCTTCTACATCGCCATTAAAAATTACCCAACGGCGCGGCTTGCCATTAATAGACCGTCCCTTTTTGTCCACATAATATTTATTGCCCTGCCCATCTGTACCGACCAATTTACCACGACGCAAAGTAAAAAGCGCGGTACCAAAAGTTTGGCCGTGCCACCATGTAAAAATGAACCGCAAAAATTTCATTTGACTACCTTTGGGCTTAGAAATTGCCAA
The DNA here is from genome assembly GCA_965219965.1 of Parvibaculaceae bacterium. Taxonomy (GTDB): domain Bacteria; phylum Pseudomonadota; class Alphaproteobacteria; order RS24; family RS24. Next base: position 465,537 of record OZ244796.1, on the reverse strand, counting down.
TCTGCCCATACTATCGCACCGCTTCGTATGTTAGTCATCTGATTTTTTCGCCTCTTTTTTGTCTTTCGGCTCTATCAGGCGCAGATGCAGGTCACGCAGCTGGGCATTACTCGGTGCGGATGGAGCTTGCATAAGCAAGTCCTCGGCCTGCTGATTCATTGGGAAAGCCACCACTTCACGCAGATTTTCCTGTCCAGCCAGCAACATGACAATGCGGTCAAGGCCAGGTGCAATGCCACCATGAGGTGGTGCGCCAAAACGGAACGCATTGAGCATACCGCCAAATTCCTGCTCTACCTCTTCTGGCTTATATCCAGCAATTTCAAACGCTTTAAGCATAATTTCTGGCTTATGATTCCGTATCGCACCAGATGATAATTCAATACCATTGCACACAATATCATATTGCTGGCCGAGAATATCCAACGGATCTTTATTTTCCAATGCCTCCATGCCCCCTTGCGGCATAGAAAACGGATTATGAGAAAAATCAATTTTACGCGCCACTTCGTCAAATTCATACATGGGGAAATCAACAATCCAGCAAAAGGCGAATTGGTTTTCATCAATTAGTTTTAGTTCGCGGCCAATTCGTACCCGCGCTTGACCTGCAAAATCAACAAAATCTTTCGGCAAACCAGCGCAGAAGAAAACTGCATCGCCATTTTCAAGATTAAATTGGGTGCGGATTTGCTCAGTGCGCTCAGCGCCGATATTTTTCGCCACGGGGCCAACGCCTTCGCCTTCACGGAAAAAAATGTAGCCGAGTCCCGCCTGCCCCTCATCTTGCGCCCAGCTATTCATCCGGTCGCAAAAAGTCCTACTGCCGCCCGTTTTGGCTGGTATCGCCCAAACCTCAACTTTATCGTCGCGGGCAATCATATCGGCGAAAATCTTAAAACCCGACCCGCTAAAAATATCTGTGACCGATTGCATTTCTATTGGAATCCGCAAATCTGGCTTATCCGTGCCATATTTCTGCATGGCTTGAGCATAAGGGATACGCGGGAAATTTTTTGTCACCGCACGGGTTTGGCCAAACTCAGTGAATAAATCGCGCAAAATCGGTTCAACAGCGGCGAATACATCTTCTTGTGTGACAAAGCTCATCTCAATATCAAGCTGATAAAATTCACCTGGCGAACGATCGGCACGGGAATCTTCATCTCTAAAACATGGTGCGATTTGAAAATAGCGGTCAAAACCAGCTACCATTAATAATTGTTTGAATTGTTGCGGGGCTTGCGGCAAAGCATAAAATTTTCCTGGATGCAAGCGCGATGGCACAAGAAAATCCCGTGCCCCTTCTGGCGAAGATGCCGTTAAAATCGGCGTTTGATATTCTGTAAAACCCTGCTCGGTCATACGCTGGCGCAGGGAAGCAATAATTTGACTGCGTAAAATAATATTTCTGTGCAATGTTTCGCGGCGTAAATCCAAAAATCGATAGCGCAAGCGAATATCTTCTGGATATTCTGGCTCACCGAAAACAGGCAAAGGCAAATCACCTGCTGGTGATTGTACAACAAAATCGCTTAAATAAACCTCAATTTCGCCTGTTGGCAAATTAGGGTTGAGTGCTTCCTCATCACGCGCCACAACTTTGCCTGCCACTGTAATCACGCTTTCCGCTCGCACGGTTTCGGCAGCGGCAAAATGCGGGCTTTCTGGTTCAATGACTAATTGCGTCAGTCCGTAATGGTCGCGCAGGTCAATAAAAAGTAGCCCGCCATGATCGCGCTTGCGATGCACCCAGCCCGACAGGCGCACTTGCTGGCCTGTATCCGTGCCACGCAATGCCCCGCAATGATGCGTGCGATAGAGATGTTCGGTCTGATTTTCCTCTGTGCCAGACATGTAAAACCCCGATGAAACCAAGTGATGGGGCGGAACTCACACCCTTATTGACGATTTGTCAATATCTCATATATACCATCTCATATGTATCCCACATATTTGGGGGTGTAAAAGCCGCCCTTTTTCATGCCCCCCAGATAAGGTATAAGGCCGACATGAAAATAATTACAGACAATGATTCTTTGGTGCAAATCTGCGCTCAGTTCAAAACATCCCGTTATATCACCATTGATACGGAATTCATGCGTGAGACGACCTTTTGGCCGAAACTCTGCCTGATACAGATGGCCATGCCAGATTTTGAGGTGCTGATTGACCCCTTGGCTGAGACATTAGACGATTTAAGTCCATTTTTTGACCTTTTGCGCGATAAAGACACACTGAAAGTCATGCATGGCTGTCGGCAAGATATTGAGATTTTCCACAAAGAAGCGGGTGGGCTTATCCCCGCACCGCTCATGGATACGCAAGTCATGGCCATGGTGTGTGGCTTTGGTGATGCGGCAGGCTATGAAACGCTGGTGCGTAAAGTCGCCAAGCAAACCGTTGATAAAGGCTCGCGCTTTACCGATTGGGCGCGGCGGCCTTTGACCGACAAGCAGCTAACCTATGCGCTGGGCGATGTCACCCATTTACGCGTGATTTTTGAAGAATTGGAAGCCCAGCTGGCCACTACAGGGCGGGCAGAATGGGTAGCTGAAGAAATGGCCACGCTCACCAATCCAGAAATTTACGCCCAACGCCCCGAACGTGCGTGGAAACGGATGCGTATGCAAGACCATAGGCCGCATGTGATGGGAACACTAATTGCCGTATCCGCTTGGCGCGAAGAAAAAGCCCAACAACGCAATATTCCGCGCCAGAGGATTTTGAAAGATGAGGCCGTGCGCGAAATCGCCCTACAAGGGCCGAAAGATTTAGTCGCGCTGGAAAAGCTACGCTCTATTCCAAAAGGCTATGCAAAATCAAAACAGCTTAACGGGCTACTGGATTGCATTGCGACAGGGCTGAAAACCAAAAAATCAGATATGCCTGATTTGCCCAAAATCACCGAAAACCGACCTGGCATTGCCCCGCTTGTGGATTTGCTTAAAGTTCTGCTCAAGCGGTGTTGCGAGGAAAATAATGTCGCTCCCAAGCTGATTGCCAGCGTGGCGGATTTGGAGCGCATTGCCAGCGATGAAAAGCCCGATGTCAAAGCCATGTCGGGTTGGCGTTATGAAGTTTTCGGCCAAGACGCACTGAAGCTCAAAAATGGCCAAATTGGCTTGGCCTGTTTAGATGGCAAAGTCATGCTCATTAACCCTTAATCTTCCAGATCTATTTTTCCTTTTAAATCAAATATTTGAGAAAGGTCTTGCAAGCGATTGCTAACCTGTTGGCCACATAATTTTTGATATTTTTTCGGCAAAGTGAGTACCAATTGACCTTTGTTGGATTGGAGCGTAGTTTGCACCAACATGCCAGATAAAGACCCCGATAAGGCATGTGCCAACCGAAAAGCCAGCCCCAAAGATTTTGACAATGTTTCATCTTGCTTTTCCATAGGCAGAAAGCCGCGCGGGCGATGTGCTCCCATTGTTTGCCCATGGCGATAAAATAAAGCATTGGCGATAAAACATCTGCCTGCATGGCTAATGGCGGTAAAGGGCGCGTGCAAAGCTGTTTCGGCGACCAAACGGCCACGAAAATCAAGATGCTGGCTCCATGCAATATCGCTTAAAATACACGCCGATTGGCGCAAACGGTCAATATATGCGCTCTCATTGGCGGATAATTTTACCGTTTTGAACAGATTTTCCGTCCAAGCAATCAACTCCTCGCCATATTCAGCATCTTTGACCAATCGAAAAGCCATTTCACGTGACGCAGATAGCAACGGGTCTTGCGCTTTGAGAGAGCTAGACAAAGTGTCATAAATAATCCCCTCACGCAAACCGCAGGCCGATATAAATGCCCTATCGCTTTGCGTAGCGGCAAAAAGCTCCTGCAACATAATTGCTGCATTGGGGATACTAGCACGGCGGTTAATGCTGGCCGCTTCTAAAACATCTGTTTGGTTTTGCGTCAAACCAGCCATTTCTTTCAAAAAAGGTGCGACCATTTGTGCCGATAATTTGAAATGATGCAAAACTTTCAGCCCATAATTGACATTTTCCATATAAACCGATGCCATGGCACGCCATGTGCCACCGACCAAATAAATCGGCTTGCCTTTATTTTTGTTCAGCCATTTTATATCGGCCAAAGCTGTGCGGATTTTTCCGTACACCGCCGCCCTATCCTGCTTGCACGCCTTGTCTAACACCAAAACACCAAGCGGTAGAGAGGCCAATTCTTCAATCACGCCTTGCTCTACCTGCGCTAATTCAAGACTGCCACCACCTAAATCTGCTACCAGCCCGTCCACTTGATAAAATCCCATCAGCGCACCATAAGCGGCATAATTGGCCTCTTCCTCGCCCGATAAAATTTGAATTTCTGTTTTCAAAATCTTTTGTGCATGTTTTACAAATTCGCTTGCATTTTCTGCCTCACGCACGGCAGCGGTGGCGACAGCTTTGAGGTAACGGACTTTGAGATTTTTTGAAATGGCGCGAAAGCGTGAAAAGCTGTGCATTGCATCATCCCAATAATCGCCCTCAATACGCCCCGACACCGCCACGCCTGCGCCCAAACGGCAAAAACTTTTTTCATTATAAATCGGCAAGGGATTGCGTGCCGTTCCCCCATAAGCAACAAGCCGCACGGAGTTTGAGCCAATGTCCAACACGGCAAAAGGCGCGTCAGGCGGCTGAATTTGCCCAGCAGTACGGATGCGCGGCAGAGACTCAATCATCATGCGCCTGCCTTTTCTGCCCCGCCTTGCCGCGCCCTGAAAGGCTCGGATTGGTCATAAAATATTGATGCGCGTTGACTTTCTCGCCCGTAGAAACCACGCGCTTATATTGCCCATCTGGCTGCATTTCCCAGCTTTGCTCATTATCAAGCAAATTAATATTCATAATTTGCTCTACCACTTGCTCTTTGACAGTCGGATTATTGACGGGTGTCAAAATTTCCACCCGTCGGTTGAGATTGCGCGGCATCCAATCGGCAGAACTAATATAGGCTTTGGCTTGCATAGACGGTAAGGCCTTGCCATTGCCGAAACACAAAATCCGCGCATGTTCAAGGAAACGGCCAATAATGCTTTTAACCGTAATATTTTCTGACAAGCCAGCCACGCCTGCCCGCAAACAACATATACCGCGTACAATAAGTGTGATTTTCACACCAGCCTGCGAAGCTTCATAAAGTTTGTCAATAATATGCGGGTCAACAAGTGAATTCATTTTTGCCCACATAGAAGCTGGTTGCCCCTGTCGAGCAAAAACAATTTCTGCCTCAATGCCCGCCACAAGTGTTTCGCGCAACGTTAAAGGTGATACAGAAATTTGCATTAAATTTTGCGGCGCAGCATAGCCAGTGAAAAAATTAAAAATCTGGCCAGCATCTTTAGCAATTTCTGCATCGCAAGTGAACAAGGATAAATCTGTATATATTTTTGCCGTCACTGGATGGTAATTACCCGTTCCCAAATGCACATAAGTTTTCAAGCTATCCTGTTCGCGGCGTACAACCAGCGACACTTTGGCATGGGTTTTCAGCTCAATAAAACCATAGACTACTTGCACACCCGCACGCTCTAAATCGCGTGCTAAGCGGATATTGGCCGCTTCATCAAAACGCGCCTTGAGCTCTACTAAAGCGGTGACAGATTTGCCGCTTTCGGCAGCTTCAATCAATGCTTTAACAATTGGGCTGTCTTCGGAAGTGCGATACAGCGTTTGTTTAATGGCCACCACATTTGGGTCGGCGGCCGCTTGGCGAACAAACTGCACCACCACATCAAAACTTTCATAAGGATGGTGGACGAGAATATCTTTTTTCCCAATCGCGGCAAAACAATCTCCACCATGCTCACGTACCCGTTCGGGAAAACGCGCAATAAAGGGTTCAAATTTATGCTCTGGTCCCATGGCACTGACAATTTGGGCAAGCTGCGATATGCCGACAATGCCATGCACCACCACAACATAATCTGGCTCAACTTCTAGCTCTTTGACAACAAGTTGGCGCAATGTTTCGGGCATATGATGGTCAATTTCCAACCGAATAACCATACCACGACGGCGGCGTTTGAGAGCCGTCTCAAACAGGCTCACAAGGTCTTCGGCTTCTTCGGCAACTTCAATATCGCTGTCCCGCAAAACGCGAAATACGCCGCGCCCCAAAACTTCATAGCCAGGAAAAGTGCGCTCAATAAACATGGAAATCACAAATTCAAGCTGGATAAAACAAACCTTATCGGCATCATCTGCATCACTCGGCAATTTTACAAAGCGTAATAATTGTTGCGGCACGGGCATAAGCGCATTCATCCGCCGTCCATCGAACAGGCGGCTTAATTGTAAAGCAATGGCGAAATTTTCATTGGGAATAAAGGGAAAAGGATGCGCTGGATCAATGGCTAGAGGCGTTAGCACAGGCAAAATTTTGTCTAAAAAATAATCTTCTAGCCAAGCGTGCTGTTCGGGCGTGACATTTTCAGGCCGCACAACATGGATATTTTCCTCTTCCATAGTATGCAGTAAATCGCGCCATGTCTTGCTTTGGTTTTCCATCAATGCGCTGGCGGCGGGAATGATTTCTTCAAGCTGTTGGGCAGGTGTCATATTTTCCTGACTAGTTTTTTCAACCCCAACCAGTTTTTGTCCAGCCAGTCCGGCAATCCGCACCATAAAAAATTCATCTAAATTGGACGCCGAAATGGATAAAAAGCGTAAACGCTCCAGCAAAGGGTGTTTTTTATTTTGCGCCTCTTCCAGCACGCGCATATTAAAGGCTAGCCAAGATAATTCGCGGTTAATAAATCTTTGGGTGCGTGAAAATCCCAAAACGCTTTCTGCGGGTGATGGCATACGGCGCACAGCACCCAAACCAGTATGGTTGCCTTGTTCGTGATTATCGGAATTATCGGACATGCTCTTTACCCTTTTCGTCCCCTTTACCTAGAGAGGCCAAAATATCACTGACAAGTGGCACAGTGATAGCGCGTTTTTGTTTCAAAGTTATTTCATCTATGTGTGAAACCAGTTGATTAATAGCAAAAAACGAACGCTCAAGCCGTGGAGCAACATAATTCACCACATTTTCGGGAACTTTTAATTGCCTATCTTCAAATAATTTGACCAAAACCGCCACCACCAGCACATCGCAGGGCGGCAAAATACGCGCACAAATAATCGCCGCCAAGCGCGAGGCTAAATCTGGCAAGCCCACTGGTAATTTGGCCAAGGGACGCACGCTACATAACAGCAAATTATTGCCCGTTTGGCGGGCATGGTTAATCATGTGAAACAAAATCGACTCACCCGTCGGCGGCAATTTTTCCAAATCATCTACCACCAGCGCGGCGCAGTTCATTAAATCGGCGAGATTATCATCGGTTTTTTCATCAGCCAAAGCACCGGCTGAAATATAGTGCGCTCCAGTTTTAGCCGCCCACACCGCCGCCAAATGCGACTTGCCGCAAGCTTTATCGCCAATAATGGCTTGCACGGGATCATTCCAATCTGGCCAGCTATCAATAAGTGCTACGGCTTCGGCATTGCTTTCGGCCACTAGAAAATCTTGTCTGTCCAATGCTGGACGATAAGGCAAATCAAATATGAGCTGTCGGTTCATTCAAGCCTGATCCTTTTCATCCGCGCCAATGGCATAGCGCACCACCACGCCAATCACAGCCGCCAATGGCACGGCGAGCAACAGGCCGAGAAAACCGAAAAGCGCACCAAAGGCCAGCAACGCAAACATAATCCAAACCGGATGCAACCGCACCCGATTGCCAATAAAATGCGGCGTTAAAAAATTGCCTTCAATGAATTGGCCGACCGCAAAAAGCACACCGACCATGGCAAGAAAATGCCAATCGGGCCAAAATTGCACAAGGCTGAGCGTACCAGCCAGCACCAGGCCGAACAATGCGCCAATATAGGGAATGAAGCTAATAAATCCAGCCAGTAATCCAGCCACAATGCCACCCTCTAGCCCAATCAGCCAAAGCCCGACTGCATAAAACAAAGCCAAAATTAAACAAACAATGGCCTGCCCGCGCAAAAAACCCGTTAGCACTTCATCGGTCGCACTGGCAATGTGCCTAATCATCACGGCTTTATTAGCAGGCAAATGGCGGTTAATATGCGCCAGCATTTTGTCCCAATCATTAAGCATATAAAAAGCCACAATCGGCATGATAACAATCAGTGCTAGCACATTGAGGAAAGACAAAGAGCGCAATAACAGACCCTGTCCTATCATAAAAATGGCGGCGAGCGCATCATTGGATACATTCTCAATCATTTTCGTACTTTGGCCAGATAGACTAAACCCCGCCGCCCAGTCGTGCGCCTTATCGGCATATTGCGGCAACACATCTGCTAAAAGCAAAATCTGCACCGCCATAGCAGGCAAAGCAAACACCGCCCCGCTTATCAAAACGGCGATAAAAACTGCCATAATAAGGCTGGTAGCGGCAAGGCGTGGCAGACCGTGTGCTTCTAATCGGTCAACCAGCGGGTCAAGCAAATAGGCAAGGATAAAACCTGCCACAAAGGGCAGCATGATACTGGCCAGCGCATAAAAAAGATAAAAGATAAAGGCAACCGCGCACAGCCATAAAATATCGCGCATATTCAACATAGCATTTCCTCCTACCGCAATCTCAGCCGCCAGCCAGTTTCATTTTCGATCAAAATTAAATCGCTTTGTGCCAGATTAGCAGCCAGTTGGTCAACCGAGCCAGTATAGGAAATGGAAATCACCGCACCGCGTGAAGACAAAACATGCAATTCAAGGTCTTTAACAAAGCTGGCGGCTTTTAATTTATCCAACATAGTTAACCACGCGCTCATCCGGTCATAATCAGCCGCAAGGGTAAAGCTGGCCTGCTGATCGGCCTGCACAACGGCCTGATTTTTCCATTCGGCAGAAAATTCGGCCAAAATTTTTGCCGCCACTTCCGATCCTAACACGCTTGGGTCATCGCCCGTTTTGAAATTACGCACAAATAAACGGCTACCAAAAGATGAATATTGATAAATCGTCACATCCAGCCGATTTTTTTCTGTCGTCACTGCATGGACAACAATCACAGCATTAGCATTATAACGCGCAGCAAGCGCGGCCATGCTTTTTGTATCGCCCAATAAAACATCTTCAACATTAAGCGCGGCTATATCTTCATCTTCACCGCGTGGCAAAACAATGGGGGCTGGCACATTAATTAAATCCGGCTCGCTCCAGCTTTGCCGCCACCAATTATCATCCCATAGGCGATAACCGCTTGCATCTTTCAGCAGGGGAATAACCAAAGCAGGTTTGGCTTGCGCTTCAATATAGGGAATGTTCAAACTGCGGAGTAAAGTCAGCACCCGTTCAGAGTCAAACCGCACTGACATGCTGGCCAGATAACGCCGATTGGAACTTTTTTCATCTTCCACACGGAAATTAAGCACATAATCTGGTACATTCATTTCTGACGGATTGGGTAGAACTGGCCAATCTTGCGTACGAGTAATGCGCTTGAGCAAACGGCCAAAGGCTTGCGTCTGACCTTGCGCCAAAGCCTTAACCCGCGCCTCACTGGCCGACCGCGCACGGGCATCTACGCGAATATCGCGCACGTCAAATAACGCATCTGCTTTTGCAGACACAGGCGCAATAAAAAGCACAGCCAGAAGCAACAGGCCAGCGAGAATGGTAGAGCGTAAAATGTTGAAAATCATGGTGTCCAAAGCTATTTCCTACCCGTCTTAATTGGCACAAATCGGCCTGATTTTATACCCAAAAACCGCGTCTGCGTGGATTAAAAACGCGTCAAAACATGGTTTTTCGGTGTTTTCCTATAGCCGCAAAGGTGATACAGGAAAGGAGTGATGCGTGATAACGATCCCAATAAAGCCGCAAATAAGGGCAACCCCCGCATGCCAGATGCTTCGACCAGCTATGCTGATGCGGGTGTGGATATTGATGCGGGCAATGAGTTAGTTAAGCGCATTGCGCCACTTGCTAAGGCCACAGCGCGAGCGGGTGTAGTGTCGGATTTAGGCGGCTTTGGCGGGCTGTTTGACATTAAAGCCTGCGGCTATAATGACCCCGTACTGGTTGCCGCCAATGATGGTGTCGGCACAAAGCTGAAAATCGCCATCGCTACACAACAGCACAAAAGCATTGGCATTGATTTGGTCGCCATGAGCGTAAATGATTTGATTGTGCAAGGCGCAGAACCATTATTTTTTCTTGATTATTTCGCCTGCGGGCGGTTAGAACCAAATATTGCCAGCGATGTGATTGACGGCATAGCGGCGGGCTGTCAACAGGCTGGATGCGCTTTGATTGGCGGGGAAACGGCGGAGATGCCAGGCATTTATGCCGCTAGTGATTATGATTTGGCGGGTTTCGCTGTGGGCGCGGTGGAACGTGAGGCGATTTTGCCGCGCCGTGATACGCAGGCGGGTGATATTTTGCTGGGGCTGGAATCAAGCGGCATTCATGCCAATGGGTTTTCGCTGGTGCGCCAGCTGGTGAAAAAATCTGGCCTTGGCTGGGACACCCCGCCGCCTTTTGCCAGCCCACACCCAAATTTGGCCGATGCGTTGCTCGTGCCGACACATATTTATGTTAAGCCCGTGCTAGCGGTGTTGCGCGAAACATCTGGCCTCAAAGCGCTATGCCATATAACGGGCGGTGGCTTTGCCGAAAATCTGCCGCGCATTTTGCCCGACGAGCTGGCAGGCAACATTGACCTTAAAAGCTGGCCATTGCCGCCTGTTTTTGCGTGGCTACAACAGCAAGGGGCGATTGAAACAGACGAAATGCTACGGGTGTTTAATTGTGGTATTGGCATGGTGCTGGTTGTCGTCCCCGATGCAGTGGCAAACATTACCGCGATTTTGCAAGCGCAAGGCATAGGCAAGGTTTTTCAAATCGGCACATTGATTGAAGCGACAGATGGTGTTGTACGCTTTAATGGTGCATTTGCGGACGGCTAATGGCGGCGCAAACAAAAATCGGTATTTTATTTTCTGGAGGCGGTAGCAATATGAAAGTGCTGACCGCACATATCGCACGACCCGAAGTGCCAGCCGAGTTGGTGTTGGCTATAAGCAATAATCCGCAAGCGGGCGGCATTGATTTTTGTCAAGCACAGAAAATTCCGTGCCATGTGTTAGACCACACTGCTTATACGCAGCGCGAAGATTTTGATGCCGCGCTTAATAATGTTTTGCGCGAGGCGGGCGTTGAGCTTATTTGTGCGGCGGGTTTTATGCGCCTGCTCACGCCAGATTTTGTGGAAAGTTGGCACGACCAAATTCTCAATATCCATCCTTCCCTTTTGCCGAAATATAAAGGTCTGCACACCCATAAACGTGTTTTGGAAGCGGGCGATACAGCGCATGGTTGCACAGTACACTATATGCGTGCCGAAATAGATGACGGGCCTATTTTAGTGCAAAGGCGCATAGATGTGCATACCAATGACACGCCCGAAACGCTGGCCGCCCGTGTGCTAGAACAAGAGCATCAAGCTTATCCGCAAGCATTGGATATGGCATTGGAAAAGTTACAAAGAAGTTTTTGACATAGCAAAAAAATTAAAGAACAATAATAAAAAACCAAAAGATAAGGGGAAAAAATGACCAAAGCAAAGACCAAGACAGATAAAAAAGAGGAAATGACCAAGACGGAAATATTAGAAAAAGAACTGGCCGCGGAGCGAGCGATTGAAGATAACAAAATGCTAGCCGAGGATTATTTACATGAGGGACTAGAAAAATTTGTAGCCCGTGATTGGGATGGTGCGGTAGAAGCTTATGGCAATGCACTTAAGCGGAATCCCGAGTGGGCGGAATCCTACGCTAAAAACGGCACAGTGAAAACGCAAAGAGGCGAAGGCTTCATGGGTGCGATTAGCGGGGTTAAAACCATTGAGCTAAAAACCCAACATGCCCAAGCCTATACCAATCGTGGTTTGGACAAAATGCTACACGGCGAGCTGAGCAATGCCATAAAAGATTTTGACAAAGCCACCGAGCTTGACCCTCATTTTACCAGTGCGAAAAAATTAAAAAGAGAAGCTGAAGCAGAAAAAAGGAAAAAGGTTAAAAGTTAAACCGCCCTGCCGCTTTGATTTAATCAGCCAACAATTTCACCATCTGAGAAGAAAAATTTAATTTCCTCAGCTGCCGTTTCTGGCGCGTCCGAGCCATGCACAGAATTGGCTTCAATACTTTCGGCAAAATCTTTGCGTATCGTGCCATCTGCCGCCTCAACGGGATTAGTCGCGCCCATAATTTCACGGTTACGCACGATGGCACTCTCACCTTCCAAAACTTGTACAACCACTGGGCCGGAAATCATAAAATTCACCAAATCATTGAAAAATGGCCGTTCCTTATGCACAGCGTAAAAGCCTTCCGCCTGCGCACGACTAAGCCGGATACGTTTAGAGGCCACCACGCGCAAGCCGCCCGCTTCAAAACGGTCAATAATTTTCCAGTTAAATTGCGCTTTGTCGCATCTGGTTTGATGATAGAAAAAGTGCGTTCAAGAGCCATGTTTTGCCTTCCATTAAATTCTGTTGAGTTGAGTCGCCACAATTGGCCGCCTTATAGAATGAGCAACAATTTTACGCAAGCCCTCTCATCCGTTTAGGCGGATTTATCCCTGTTTTTCCCATTTACCAGCGGGCGATTGCTGATAATAGGTGGTACTATAGCCCTGTTCTTTGACCTTTTGCCAATGGGTGCGAGCATTTTGCAAAGCCACTTCATCGCCGCCATCAAAAATATAAATACAGCGCGTAAAGCCAGTGATATTTTCACGCTCTGCGCCATCTACCAGAAACAGTATATCGGCTTCATTAGGCGTTTCTTCTTTTACTGTTAGCCAAATGGGCTGGTCGACAGCAGATTCAGTTGAACTATCCACTGCACTGCCATGCGGCAAAAAGCTACGCTCATCATAAACCCAAAGATGCTTGCCCAAAGCCGCCACCCGCTCTTCCGAACCTGCCTGCACAACAACTTTCCAATCGCGTTGCAAACTCATTTCCAGCAATTTGGGCAAAGCCTGTTCAAGCGTTTGGCGTTCCAAATGATAAAATAAAACTTCTGGTTGGGCGGTCATGCTCAGCCTTCATAATAATCTTTCACCAAACGGTTAAGCAACTTCACCCCATAGCCGCTTGCCCAAGATTGGCTAATGGCCGTTTTGGGTGATCCCATCGCCGTACCAGCAATATCCAAATGCGCCCAAGGCACATTATTAGTAAAGCGTTGCAAAAATTGCGCCGCCGTGGCCGAGCCAGCATAACGACCACCTATATTTTTCATATCAGCATTAGGTGTATCAATCATTTTGTCAAATGCCTCATGGATAGGCATACGCCAGACTTTTTCATTTTCTGCCCGACCCGCCGTGTCTAACCTTTCACATAATTTATCATTATTAGAAAACAATCCCGCATATTCCTGCCCCAGCGCAATTAAAATCGCCCCCGTCAACGTGGCCAAATCAATCATAAAGGCGGGTTTGAAACGCTTTTGCGTGTACCAAAGCGCGTCGGCCAGCACCAAACGCCCTTCGGCATCTGTGTTCAAAACCTCAATGGTTTGCCCCGACATGGATTTCACAATATCGCCTGGCCTTTGCGCCGTACCAGATGGCATATTTTCCACCAGCCCCAAAACGCCAATCACATTGGCTTTGGCCTTGCGTTTAGCCAGTGTATGCATCAGACCCGTCACAGCGGCCGCACCGCCCATATCGCCGCGCATATCTTCCATGCCCGCCGATGGTTTTATGGAAATCCCACCCGTGTCAAAACAAACGCCCTTGCCGATAAAGGCCAGCGGCTTTTTGCTTTTCACTGTACCTTGCCATTGCATCACAACCAAACGGCTTGGTTGATCACTGCCCTGCCCAACGCCAAGCAATGCACCCATGCCAAGCTGTTTCATTTTGGTTTCGGTTAAAACTTCAATTTTCATGCCCAGCTTGCTTAATTGCCGTGCGCGTTTCACAAATTCTGGCGGCGTGAGAATATTAGCTGGTTCGTTAACCAAATTCCGCGCCAAATATATGCCACCCGCCACAGCTTGAAGTGGTGCAAAGTGCTGACGTGCTAATGTTGGCTTAGCTACGCCAAGGGTAATTTTTTTCAGCGCAAGTGGTTTTTTCTTCACCGTTTTATATTTGTCAAAACGATAGGCACGCAAAACTGCCCCCAAAGCCAAACGGGCGGCGGCTTCATGTTCATTCAAATCCGCCAATACGGTGAATTCTGGCAAAATGGTGATTTCCTTTTCCTGCTTGCAAGCGGCGGCAATCGCTCCGCCCAGCATTTCGCAATCAGAGGCGGTTAATTTCTTCGCCGCGCCCGTGCCGATAAGTACAATCCGCGCCAAACTGCTTTTGGCGGGAGCAACTAAGGACAAAATGGTCTGTTTTTTGCCTGTGAATTTCTGCGCCATCATGGCCTTTTTGACAGTGCTACCCGTGGCTTTGTCCAGTGCTTTGCCTAGTTTTCCAAGCCCCTTATCGCTGGCGGTCACCACCAGCGTGCCTTTTTTCGCCAAAGCCGCATTTGTAAAGCTGATATTGATATTCATATTTTTCTCCAAGTCTCAAAGGGGACAATAGCACGACAGCATAGCCTTATATGATGAAAACAGCAATTCTATAGGGTTTTTTTCAACTCTATGCTATCCATGACAGGAAAATATTTGTGGAGATTCTGACCCGCTATGTCACGATTTTCAACCTATTTACTCAAACAAATGAGCAGTGCTGTGCTGTTGATAACCCTTATGCTGGGCGGTATGGCGTGGATAACCCAAGCTGTGCATTTGCTGGAACTCATAGGCGGACAAGCCGATAGCATAGGCAGCTATTTACGCCTCACCCTTGTCACCATTCCGCGCCTGCTGGCCTATATACTACCTATTTCACTTTTTTGCGGGGTTTTATACAGCCTCAATAAGCTGCGGCAGGAAAGCGAGCTAATTGTGATGTCGGCCACTGGCTCTAGCCAATGGCAGCTTGCCGTACCAGCTTTATTTCTAGCACTGATAACAGCCATTATTGTTCTGACTATGAATTTATGGTTTAGCCCAATGGGGTTGAAAGTTTTGCGCGAATATCGCCATGAGATACAAAATAATTTGGCTGGTACATTGGTAAAAGAAGGTACATTCCACAACCCCGTCACTCGTTTGACCATTCACAATCGCGGCAAAGCTAAGGACGGCACATATCGCGGGCTATTGCTACATGATGCCCGCGACATTAACAATGTCACCAGCTATATTGCCCGCGAAGGCGCGATTTTACGCACAGATGAGGCAGTGAAATTTATTCTTATGGATGGCACAATTCATACGCATAATTCTGGCGGGCCAGCCAATGTGCTGGATTTCAAAGAATATATTTATGATTTATCCAGCATCATTCCACCGAAAAAGGCGATTTATTACACCATTAAAGAGCGTTATTTTCACGAATTGCTCAATCCAGATGAAAGTCGCTCCTATGACCGTACCAATAAGGGCAAAATGACTGCCACGGCACATAATTATATTGCCAGCTTTTTAACGCCTTTCGCGTTGGTGCTAATATGCCTTGCAACTATTTTAACTGGCACAATGGGGCATCGTAAGCAACGCAGGCGGTTAATTATCGGCGTGGCAATAGCTTTGCTTTTTTGGCTGGCTGATTTTGGTATTGTCGGCATTGCCTCTGGCCATCCAGTCTATATTGCGTTGATTTACGCCCTGCCCATTGTCACCATTATATGTGCGCTGACTTGGTTATTAACCGCTTCGGATATAAACCGCCGTTTGCGGCAAAAATCCAATCCAATGGGGCAGAAGTCGGATGGGGGGTCTTAAAATGTCGCCTTTAATGTCTCCCTTAACGCTTTCTCTTTATCTGGTCAGGCATTTTCTTTTATGGCTTGGCGTTGCGCTCATTGTCTGCTCCATTGTCGGGCTGATTGGTGACATTGTCACCACCTCACGGCTGGCTGTGAAAAGTCAAGATATTGGCACTTTGGATATTATCACCATCAGCCTATTACGCTTTCCTAATCTCGTGCAAGATTTCATGCCTTTTGTATTTCTGTTCGGATCTATTGGTTTTTTCTTTCACCTTAGCACCACGCAGGAACTTGTGATTGTGCGTGCGTCGGGACTGTCCATTTGGCAATTTATCACGCCTGTGCTTTTGCTCACTCTGCTCATTGGCGTGATTATGGTTGGCACGTGGAATCCCTTCTCGGCACTTATGTCAGGCAAAGCAAAAAATATCCGCAAAAATTTGATTTACGGCGTGCAAAATCAATTATCTGTATCCGATAATGGCCTTTGGTTGCGCGAAGATGTCATTTTGGTGCGTAACAAAGCTTATATTATCATCCACGCCCCGCAAATTATTTCATCTAATCCGATTATCCTTAAAAACGTTAACTATTTTACTTTTAACGAAGATGGCCAAATTATTGAACGCCTTGATGCGGCGCAGGCAATTTTGCGCAAAGACTATTGGATTTTATATGATATTTGGGCGACGCGGCCAGATGGTACAGGCTTTCGTAGTGATAGAATGGCACGTAAAACTGGGCTGAAAGAAAAACAAATTCAGGAAAATTTTGTCCCGCCGCGCACCATTTCCTTTTGGAAGCTGCCAACCTTTATTAGCATCTCAGAAAATGCCGGTTTCCCGACCGAAGAATATAAAATCTACTTCCATTCTCTGCTGGCCACGCCATTTTTATTTTGTGCCATGCTGTTAATTTCTGCCGCTTTTGGTTTGCGCTTTTCACGGCTCGGTGGCGGAGGGCGCATGATTATCATATCGGTTATTACTGGCTTGGCTTTGTTTTTTGTCACAGATTTCATGCACACTTTGGGCAATATTGGCCTTTTGCCGCCCATTATAGCCGCATGGGGGCCAACGGCCATTGCGGGATTTTTTGGCCTCACCCTTTTATTGCATCAAGAAGACGGGTAACCCGCTATGCTTTACAAATTATCAGCCCTGCTATGCTTTGGCCTATTGCTTTGCACCTCTGCCCTACCCATCCAAGCGCAAACCATTTCCAAAGACCAAGCGGCAATAGAAGCCGATAGCCTATCTTATGATGAGCAGACCGATATTGTCACTGCACGAGGAAATGTGAAAATATTTTACCAAGGCCGCAGTTTAACGGCAGATGAAATTGAATGGCAGCAAGCGACTGATATTCTCACCGCACGGCGCAATGTGGTGATGACAGAAATTGACGGCATGATTATTTCCACTGATAAGACCGTGCTGAGCGATAAAATGCACGAAGCCATTATTAATCGTTTGCGCGTTTTACTGCCCGATAAATCACGCATTACAGGTACGACAGCAGTCCGTAAAAAAGGGACATTAATGATTATTAACAAGGCGGGTTATACGGCCTGCCAGCCTTGCGCTGATAATCCAAACGCCAATCCGAGTTGGGAAATTAAAACCAGCCGCAGCATCCATGATGATGTTACCCAAACCATCATCCATGAAGATGCGCGGATTGAACTGATGGGCGTGCCAGTTTTTTACCTGCCCTATTTGGCGCAAGCCGCCCCAGATGTGAAAAAGCGTAGCGGCTTTTTATCTCCCTCTTTCGGCACCTCATCGGATTTGGGCAGCAATATCTCCCTGCCCTATTTTATCAATCTTGCGCCCAATTATGATTTGACCGTTAAGCCGAACTTTTATTCCAATGCGGGTGCTATGTTTGGCTTTAATTTTCGTCATTTATTAAAAAGCGGCACATATAATATCACTGGTAATGCGCTATCGGTTGATCAGGCAGATAATAAAGATAATGACAAAACCTTTCGCGGCAATGTCAAAGCTGAAGGCAAGTTCTTGCTTAAACCAAATTGGTATTATGGTTTTCAAATTGAAGAAATCACGGATGAAACATTTTTACGCCGTTATGATTTATCAGTACAAAATTATTTGGAAAGTTTTACCTATCTGACCCATTTGCAAGATAAAACATATTTTGATGTGCGGTTGACTAAATATAACACCACTTTAGCATCCATAGATGAAGATAGCCTGGCCGATTTAATGCCGCATATTCATTTTCAAAAAATTCTGAATAAAAAGTTCTTTAACGGCTTTGTGACACTGGAATCAGATTTGGTTGCCCTGCAACGTGAGCGCGGTTCGGATATGGTGCGGTTTATCAATGAAGCGCGGTGGGAAAAACATTTGCAAACTAGCAATGGCGTGCTGATTGATTTTTTCACCACTCTGCGCGGCGATATATATAGCACCAGCAATTTACCCACCCAAATGGATAAAAACACTGTTTATGATGATGATTTCCGTGCGCGTGGCACGGGCTATGCTGGCACAAAATTACGCTATCCGCTTGTTAAATATGGAAAAAAAACTCAATACGTTATTGAGCCGATTGTTCAGTTGCTTATGTCTCCCAATGTGAAAAATAATCCGCGCTTTCCTAATGAAGATAGCCGTAGTATTGATTTGGACAGCACGAATCTCTTTGAAGTCTCGCGCTTTTCTGGTTATGACCTCTATGAAAGTGGAGCACGGATGGATTATGGCATTAAATATGCTGTGCAGAATAATGCGGGTCAATATGCCACTTTGTTTTTTGGCCAATCGCAAAGGCAGCGTAAAAATGACCTACTGAGCAGTGATTTTCTTAATAAAGAATCTGGCCTAGAGGGCAAAAAATCTGATTATGTTTTTGATTTCCGTACCCGCCCGATTCCACAGGTGACATTTTCTAACCGTTTGCGGTTGAGCCAGAAAGATTTTGAAATTATCCGTTCCGAGGCGGATATGTTTACCAGTTTCAAAAAAGGTTCATTTAATATGAGCTATGTGTTTTTGGACAGGCGCGTTTCATCTGATAATCGTGAACGCGAGGAATTTCAGGCCAATGCCAGTTATCGAATTAACGATAATTGGCATTTGGATGCGGGCATAAGGCAAGATATTTATCGCAATGCCAAGCTCAATAGCACGACAGGCATTTCTTACCGCAATGATTGCCTGCATATTCGGCTGGGCTTTGTGCAGGATTATGTGCGCGACAGAAATATCCCGCCCACCAATAGCTTTAATTTAACCATAAATCTCAAAACCTTAGGCAGTGCGGCGACAGGTTCAAATCTATTTGGCGGGCTGAGATAATCTGGAATTTCTGCCTATCTTATGCTAACAAGAATGATTATGGGACGAAATGAAAATATATGAAAAACACTTACACATTTCTAATAGCTATTGCTTTGGGCGTATTAACCGTCCTACCCGTTTTGCCTGCTGATGCGGCACGGCGTGATGTGGAAGGCATTGCGGCCATCGTTAATGATGAGGTGGTGTCCATTTATGATGTGGAGCAGCGCGTTAATTTATTTTTTGCCTCTTCTGGTATTCCCAAAACGGAAGAAAATATCAAAGCTCTGCGTAATCAGGTCTTACGCACGCTCGTAGATGAAAAAATGCAGGTTCAAGTTGCGCTGGAAAATGATATTGAAATATCGCAAGCCGAAATTGATAATCAAATTTTGCGCATGGCACAGCAAAGCGGCGGCGATGTGGATGATATTCATTCTTTTTTGAAAGAAAATAATATCCGTCCCGCCACGTTGGAAAATCAAATTCGGGCGGAAATTGCGTGGCAAAATTTTATCCAGCGCAAATTTTCTGGACGGATAAATATTAGCGAAGCCGAAATTGAAGAAACCATGGAGCGTGCAATAAATGCCATTAACCGCACACGCTATAATCTCAGCGAAATTTTGCTAGTCGGCGATATGGCTAGTGATGGCGCAAGGCTGTCTGGTTTGGCGCGTCAGCTTATTGAGGAGCTAAAAAAGGGTGTGGATTTTGCGGCCGTTGCGCGACAATTTTCCAATGCCTCATCAGCTGCCACAGGCGGACGAGTTGGCTGGACAACCGAAGACCAGCTTAACCCTAAACTAGCATCGGTCGTCACCAGCCTTGGGCGAGGTGAAATCAGCACACCGATTGTCACCAATGCGGGTATTTATATTGTCAAAGTGGATGGTATTCAGCAATCAGGCGGAATTGACCCCGACCGACATATTTTTGATTTGCTGATCTTATCTTTGGCTAATGACCGTCCTTCCCTTGCGGCTGATTTGCGCCGTATTAAAGCTGAATTCAAAACCTGCAAAAGATTAGAGCAAGCAGACCAAGCCTATCATGGCGGCACATTAAAGCGCACGGGCCCACTTCCAGTTGGCGGCTATCGACCAGCGGTGAAAAATATATTGCTCAAATTAGAGGCTGGGGAAATTTCTGCTCCCATTCGTAACAAAGACAGCACTGATTTGCTCATTGTTTGCAACAGAAAAGACGACCAAGGTGTAGAAGTGTCGCGTGATCAAATTGAAAATAATATTTACCGACAGCGCATGTCTATGATTTCGCGTCGCCAGTTGCGTGAATTACGGCGTGATGCCGTGGTGGAATATCGCTAAATGACCGCTGAGGGCGATGCTCTACCCCCTATAGGCGATGTGTTAAAAGCGCATAATTTATGGGCACGACAAAGCCTTGGGCAGAATTTTATTTTTGATTTGAACATCACCCGCCGCATTGCCCGCCAAGCCGTCCCTTTAGACACGCACCCGATTATTGAAATTGGCTCCGGGCCAGGTGGGCTGACACGTGGGCTATTAATGGAAGGAGCGCAAAAAGTCATTGCCATTGAAGCCGATAAGCGTTTCCTGCCTATATTGGAAGATATATGCGCCGTCTACCCCAATCGGTTAGATATTATTTGCGCCGATGCATTGGCCACCCCGCCCGAAATGCTCACTAAGGAACCATATAAAATTGTCTCTAATTTGCCTTATAATATCGGCACAGCTTTGCTTTTATCATGGTTACACCAAAGCCCACTGCAATGGGAAAGCCTTACTTTAATGTTCCAAAAAGAAGTGGCACGGCGTATTTGCGCCAGCGCGGGGAATAAAGATTATGGCCGCTTGAGTGTTTTAGCGCATTGGTTGGCTGAAACGCGCATTTTATTTGATGTCCCACCAGATATTTTTATGCCGCCGCCAAAAATCACTTCAACCGTGATACAACTTCGTCCACGCCCAGCACCTTTAGCTGAGGCACAATTGGAAATGTTGGAAAAAGTTACAGCGGCCGCCTTTGGCCAAAGGCGCAAAATGCTCCGTGCCAGTTTGAAACAAATTTTTCCTCAGCCGCAAGATATTCTACGCCATGCAGGCATTGATGAAACAGCGCGAGCTGAAACGCTTTCAATCCAAGATTTTTGCGCCCTAGCACGCTTGCTAGAAGCACAATAATGTTTATAAATCAGAGACTTGCGCGAAGGCGTGTGACAAAATCTGACAACCCCGTTTGGCGAATACGCTTGAGCCTTTCGGCCTGCAAAATTGCCTGCACATGCGCTACGCTCTCATCGGCATTTTCATTGACGATAATATAATCATACTCCGCATAATGGCTAATTTCATCAGAAGCTTTGCCCATTCGGTCGGCAACAATTTCTGCTGAATCTTGTGCGCGTGCAGTTAAACGCTTTTCCAACTCCCCCGACGAGGGTGGTAAAATAAAAACCCGTACCAAATCATCAGCGGCGGCTTCTTGAAGTTGTTGCGTGCCTTGCCAGTCAATATCAAACAACACATCACGGCCAGCACGCAATGCATCTTCAACTGGCTGGCGCGGCGTGCCGTAATAATTGTCAAACACTTTGGCATATTCCAGCAATTTATTATCATCACGCATTTGGCCAAAATCCTTATGGTTGACAAAATGATAATCCACCCCATTTGTTTCGCTAGGGCGCGGTGTGCGCGTCGTGGCGGAAATGGACATATTCAGCATAGCGTCACTATCCAGCAAGCGGCGGCTAATGGTTGTTTTGCCCGCACCAGAAGGCGAGGATAAAACCAGCATAAGCCCGCGCCTTTGAATATTCTCATGAATATTTGTGTTTATTTTTACGGCCATTTGCATCTTGCTTTAAGAATCAAAATCGAAGCTCATTATAGCCCATTTGATGTTCAAATTATGGTTTGATTTTACGCCATTTTTTGACATTTTCATTATGTGCCTCCAGTGTTTTAGCAAAAACATGCCCACCCGCTCCATCGGCGACAAAATATAAATATTCGCTTTTTATCGGGCGTAGCACAGCTTCCAGCGATGCCTGCCCAGGATTAGCAATAGCCGTGGGCGGCAACCCATCAATCATATAGGTGTTATAAGGTGTGGCTTTGCGGATTTCACTGCGCCTTATGGGACGGCCTAATGTGCCTTTGCCACCCACCAGCCCGTAAATAATGGTTGGATCAGATTGCAGACGCATATTTTGGCTTAATCGATTGAGAAATACCGCCGCCACTAAAGGACGTTCACCGGCCAGCCCCGTTTCCTTTTCTACAATAGATGCCAATATCACCGCCTCACGCGGCGTGGTGATATGCGGATGGGGTATGCGCTCTGCCCATAAAACAGCCAGCGTTTCCTGCATGGCCGCTTTCATTATTTTAGCCAAATCCGCACGCACCATTCCACGGCGTACTTTGTAAGTTTCGGGCAACCAATGGCCTTCTTCTGGTACAGAGTCAAACGCCCCGCTAAGCAAAATATTATTTTCAAGCAGGCTGGTAATTTGCTGTACGGTTAGCCCTTCGGGAATGGTAATAGCGTGCAGCAAAATTTTACCCGACACTAAAAGTTGCATCACATCATACATGGAGCTACTGGCGGGAATTTCATATTCACCCGCTTGCAATTTTTGTGCCTGCCCGTTCAGTTTCACACCGAGGCGAAATACCAGCGCATTGGAAATCACATTTTGCGCTTCTAACTGGCCAGCAATTTTCGGCAAGGGTGCGCCTTTGGGCAAAATCAACCGCACATGATGTGCGTTTGAAGCGTAAGAGGTGTAAAAAGCTATAGCCAAATAAAGCAACACAGCACATAAAGCCACGCCGCACAGCCCCAGTGCCAACGCCAAATAGCGCACAGTTTTATGCGTCAAGCCATATATGGCCAATTCACGCAACCGTCTTAAATAAAAGTGAAGCATTAGTGCCACCAAAGCCGAAAGAATTGGACAGCACGGCGGAAACTTTCTTTTCCTTGGCTTTATGCGGGATTAAATCAATCGCCGTTTCCACAGACGGATTGTCTAAATTAAGGGTTGGCGGCAAAATGCCGTCACGCAAAACCAGCAGAGAAAACACCGCTTCCACCGCGCCCGCCGCGCCGAGCAAATGGCCAATGGCCGATTTGGTAGATGACATAGCCAGCCCATCGCATTGGCTACCAAAAAGCCGCTCCACTGCTTTAAGCTCAATTTCATCGCCTAGAGGGGTAGATGTGCCATGCGCGTTAATATAACCAATATCCTCAGCATTAAGACGCCCGTGCTTTAACGCCGCCCGCATGGCGCGTTCGCCGCCATTGCCATCTTCGGCGGGTGACGTAATATGATGCGCATCACCCGACATGCCATAACCAGCAATTTCGGCATATATTTTTGCCCCACGCACCTTGGCATGTTCATATTCTTCAATCACGACAATCCCTGCACCTTCGCCGACCACAAAACCATCACGGTCTTTATCATAGGGGCGCGATGCTTTTTCTGGTGTGTCATTAAAATTGGTGGATAGCGCACGGCAGGCACTAAAACCAGCCACGCATAGCCGATTAATGACTGATTCCGAGCCGCCCGCAATCATCACATCGGCATCATCACGTATCACCATATGCGCTGCATCGCCAATGGCATGGGCACCCGTCGCACAAGCCGTGACAACTGAATGATTAGGGCCTTTAAAGCCGTGGCGGATGGAAACTTGACCAGAAACCAAATTTATCAAAGCACCTGGAATAAAAAATGGGCTAACCTTACGCGCCCCACCTTCGCCGTATAGCACCATAGTGTTTTGTTCAATGGAAGGCAGTCCACCAATACCCGAACCAATCGCAACGCCCGTGCGGCATTTTTGTTCATCTGTTTCAGCCTTATAGCCTGAATCTTCAATGGCCATATCAGCCGCGACCATGCCTAAAAGGATAAATTCATCCATGCGCCTTTGCTCTTTGGGTGAAACCCAATCATCGGCAACAAAGCCGCCTTCGCCGCGTGGAACTTCACAAGCAATGCGGCTAGGCAAATCGGAAGTATCAAATTTTGTAATTTTGCGTACCGACGACTGGCCAGCAATGAGATTTTGCCAGCTTTGTTCAGCCGTCGCACCGAGCGGATTAACCGAACCAATGCCTGTAATAACTGCCCGTCTCATATCACCCACATCTCTTCGAAAGCCAAGCTAGACAGAGCCGAATGGCACCTTGAAGACCTGTTGCGGTTTTGAAAAATTAGGATGCGTCTGAGATAAATTTGATAGCGTCGGCAACCGTCAAAATATTTTCCGCCGCGTCATCTGGAATTTCAACATCAAACTCTTCTTCAAACGCCATAACCAACTCAACAGTGTCTAGGCTATCGGCACCGAGGTCATCAATAAAACTGGCGGCCTCTGTCACCTTATCGGCTTCAACACCGAGGTTTTCTACCACGATTTTTTGTACGCGTGCTGCAATATCGCTCATTGTTATATCCCTATCTTATTTCCCTAATCTTTATCCTGTTTGATGGGCTGTTTTGCCCACGAAACCCCTCTCGAGGTTCCTTTGGGCTATTATCACCATTTGCCTACATTGTCCAGCACAGAGCCTATAGCATCGCCATCCCGCCATTAACATGCACGGTTTGACCCGTGACATAAGCGGCCTCATCGCTAGCCAGATAAAGCACAGCCGCGCCAATATCATCACCTGTGCCGAGCTTGCCAGCGGGAATAGTAGCGGTTAGGGTTGCTTTCTGCTCATCTGGTAGCACGTCCGTCATGGGTGTGGCAATAAAACCAGGAGCGACACAATTAACCGTCACACCGCGTGTAGCAACTTCTTGTGCTAGTGCTTTGCTCATGCCGACCATGCCAGCTTTGGCGGCGGCATAATTAGCTTGACCCGGATTACCCATGCTACCCACCACTGAGCCAATGCTAATAATACGCCCATGGCGGCGTTTCATCATGCCGCGCAAACAGGCGCGTGACAACCGAAAGGCAGATTTCAGATTCACTTCCATCACCGCATCCCAATCTTCATCCTTCATACGAAGGGCGAGATTATCGCGGGTAATACCCGCATTATTAACTAAAATATCCACCCCGCCCAAAGCCTCATCGGCTGCTTGCATAAGTTTGTCGGCACCATCGGGCGCAGATAAATCAGCAACCAAAGCCATCGCCCCATCGCCCAGTGCTTTGGCCAGTTCCTGCAAAACCGCCTTGCGTGTGCCAGCAAGGCCAATTTTCGCCCCTGCCCCATGCAAGATGCGGGCTATATCTTGTCCAATACCGCCCGAAGCGCCCGTGACAAGCGCTGTTTTTCCACTTAAATCAAACATTTTTTCTCCTTTATGATGCCAAAAAAGCGGCAATATCTTCTGCTGTGTTAAGCGTGATTGTATTCATATCAGGGCTGATTCGCCGCGCTAGGCCGGTTAAAACCTTACCTGCGCCCAATTCGGCCAGATCTGTCACCCTTTGCGTGCCGAGCCATGCCACCGACTCGCGCCAGCGCACTAGCCCCGTTACCTGCGCAACAAGCTGTGTACATATCTCATCTGGATTACTGGTCGGCGCGGCAGTGACATTCGCAACCAATGGCACAACAGGTGGGTTAATTGTGACATCAGCCAAAGCCGCGGCCATGGTTTCAGCCGCTGGTGCCATGAGGGAGCAGTGAAAAGGTGCGCTCACGGGCAATGGCACTGCGCGTTTAGCACCTTTTTCCTTAGCCAATGTGCAGGCACGTTTTACCGCCTCAGCCGTGCCAGAAATAACAATTTGCCCAGGCGCATTATCATTGGCCACACTACAAATTTCTGCATCCATGGCGGCTTGAGCGGCAATATCACTTACTGTGTCAAAATCCAAGGCCAAAATCGCCGCCATTCCGCCTTGCCCAACTGGCACGGCTTTTTGCATGGCTTGGCCGCGAATTTTCAGCAAACGCGCCGCATCTGATAAGCTAAAACTGCCCGCCGCCGCTAAGGCGGTATATTCACCAAGACTATGCCCCGCAATATGGGAAACGCGGTCGGCCAGCACAAAGCCGCCTTCTTCCAAAATCCGCATTACGGCCATAGAAACGGCCATAAGTGCTGGTTGGGCGTTTTCGGTTAAGGTTAAATCCTCTTCTGGCCCATCCCACATTATGGCGGATAATTTCTGCCCTAAAGCGTCATCCACCTCGTCAAAAACAGCCTGCGCGGTGGGGAATTTATTGGCCAAAGCCTTGCCCATGCCCATTGACTGACTGCCCTGCCCGGGAAATGTAAATGCTTGGTTCATGCCGTCCCCCTGATTCTCAATTTGGCTCAGTGTACAGCCCCACAAAGACTTGCCAAGCCTTTTCATTCAGTATAAAACCCGTGCTGTTAAAAACGTTCGGCTGGGAGCTGAAAGGAATGGCGTAACCTATTCCCTTGTTCCCACTCTTGTATTCCTGTAGGCCTTTCCTCCCCCTTTAAGGGTTTGTGACAGGGGCTTGCTGGAGGCTCTGCGCCGAATGAAGGCAACGTAAAAATGAGAGGAAAGCAACATGGCACTTTACGAGCATGTTTTTATTTGCCGTCAGGATATTTCTCAACAACAAGTTGAGGAGCTGACGGAACAATTCACCGCCATTCTTGGTGATAATGGTGGCCGCGTGGCCAAAACTGAATATTGGGGTTTGCGTAATCTTGCCTATCGCGTGAAAAAAAATCGCAAAGGGCATTATTCACTGCTTAACATTAACGCCCCGCATACGGCGGTGGCTGAAATGGAACGGCAAATGGGTTTGAATGATGATGTTTTGCGCTTTTTAACCTTGCGCGTTGATGAGCATGATATGGAAGACTCCCCACCTTTGCAAAATAAAGGCCGTGACCGTGATGACCGCCGCGACCGACGTCATACGGCAGGCGAGGCGGCACAGCTAGAAGATGAAGCCGATGAAGTTATTGATGATATGGACGCCCCGCCCATAGAAGATGTGCCAGAAGATATGTCGGAAAAGCTACTAGAAGACACGTCCGAAAATACCAATGAAGGGGAGACAGAAGAATGAACACCGCCCGCAAACCTTTTTACCGCCGCAAAAAATCCTGTCCCTTTTCTGGTTCGGCGGCACCGGAAATTGATTATAAAGACACCCGCTTGCTACAACGCTATGTGTCTGAACGCGGCAAAATTGTGCCGCGCCGCATTACAGCCGTTTCGGCCAGCAAGCAACGCGAACTGGCCAAAGCCATTAAACGCTCACGTTTTCTGGCTTTAATGCCCTATACCAATGAATAATTCGTGTCTCTAAACAAGCTCCTTTTAAGCAGTCTGATCACTGGCATTGTAACGGCATTTTTGTGCCTACCGATTTTGTTTCTTCTTTTTGGGCCACTGGCTTTATTTATTAACGCGCTGGCATTTGGCCTGACCACAACAATCGGTGCCATAGGGGTAGCCTTTGTGCTGATTAATATGCTCGGCGGCACGCAAATAGCCATTAGCCATGCCCTCTTATTCAGCTTGCCAGCATTATTTTTGAGCTATAAAGCCCTGCAATATCGCACAGCTGAGGCCTCTGGTGAGGTTTTCTACTATCCGCCCGAAAGGATTATTTACTGGGTGATTGGCGGCGGCTTATTCGGTAGCCTATGTATATATCTGCCTTTCGCTTCCACAGCGGGTGGATTGCCCGCCCATATGATTGGGGTCATTGTTAATGATGTGGAAGTTATAAATTTGTTTCGGAAAGTTTCAAATATTCCATTGTCGCCCGATCAGATGCAAGAGGTGGTTCACACAGCATTGATAACGATGACGCTTTTCTGGGTTGCCATTAACCTTGCCAATATGTTTGCGGCGCAATTTATAGTCCAAAAATGCGGTCTGAACCGCCGCCCTTCCCCCGATTATCACAACCTAAAATTGCCTGTTCAATTAGAGATATTGTTTGCACTTACCCTTATAGCGGCTCTTTTAGCCCATGGCTGGGTGCAAATATGGCTATTTAGCGGGATTTTATCCATATTCTTTGCCTTTTTTCTATTGGGTCTGGCGGCTATTCATGCTATTTCCCGCCCATGGAAATTACGCTTTCAGGGTCTTAGCTTGCTTTATCTAGTGCTGCTATTAGTGCCATGGGCCTTTCTTCCAATCGGCATTATTGGCCTATTGGAGGCACGTTTGGGTTTGCGGCAAAAATTTTGCAGATAGGCTGGAAGTGAAAAGGAGAATATAAAATGCAAGTCGTATTGCTTGAGCGCATTGCCAAATTGGGACAAATGGGCGATGTGGTGAATGTTAAAGACGGTTATGCCCGCAATTTTCTATTGCCAGAAGGTAAAGCCCTGCGTGCCAATAAAGAAAACCTAGAACGGTTTGAAAAAGAACGCGCTCGTCTGGAAGCCAAAAGCCTTAAATTAAAATCCGAAGCCGATGCAGTGAAAGAAAAATTAGATGGCCAAAGCCTTGTCATTATCCGCCAATCGGGCGAGACGGGGCAGCTTTATGGTTCGGTCAGCACCCGCGATATTGCCACTTCTTTAGATAAAAACGGCTTTGCTGTCACGCGTAATCAAATCGCGTTGGAAGCACCTATTAAAGCATTGGGCGTACACAAAATCATCATCACCCTGCATCCAGAAGTTACCGCAGAGGTGGGTGTCAATGTTGCCCGCACACAAGATGAAGCCGAACGCCAAGCACGCGGTGAAGATGTAACGGTTGAAAAAGTGGAAGAGGAAGAAACCATCGCCGTAGAAGAAATTTTTGAAGAAGGCGTTACCACTAATCTAGAAGATGACACGGAGAGCGAAGAAATAGGAGTCAAAGCCGAAGAAGAAGCCGATACAGAAGAAGCTGACACGCCTCACGAAGAAACCCAAGCCGCGCCAGACGAAAACAAAAAAGAAGACGAAAAACCAGACGCCTAAACCCGTCGGAACGGGCTAGGTTTTTCCCCGCTATCCACAGGTCGGCATAAATTTTTTCGGCATTTTTTCAGCATTTTTTCTATCGGCTTATTTTCTTTTTGTTCGGGTCTGCTATTGATAGTCCATCATGGATCCGCAAATTACACAACTCCCCACCCCCGAAGAAGCAGATTCTGGTTATCGCGCCCTGCCGCATAATATTGAAGCCGAACAGGGATTGCTCGGTGCTTTGCTGGTCAATAATGATGTGATGGATAGGGTTGCTGATTTTCTTCAAGCACGACATTTCTTTGACCCTGTTCACGGGCGGATTTATGAAACAGCACATAAATTCATCACCAGCGGACAGGCCGCTTCGCCAGTCACGCTGAAAACCTATTTTGAGCATGACGAAGGGCTTATCCAACTTGGCGGGGCGGCTTATTTGTCCAAGCTGGCCAGCAATGCCACCACTATTATCAATGCCCGTCAATATGGCCAGACCATTTATGATTTAGCTATTCGCCGTGAAATTATCAATCTTGGCGAGGATATGGTCAATACTGCCTTTGAGTCAGAAATTGATGAATCGCCCGAGCAACAAATTGAAAATGCCGAGCAGGCTTTATATGAAATTGCCGAAAAGGGAACGCATAGTTCTGGCTTTACCCATTTTGGTGAAAACATTGCCACGGCAATTGAAATGGCTGAAAGTGCCTATAAACGCGATGGGCATTTATCGGGTCTGGCCAGTGGCTTTAGCCAGCTTGATTCCATTTTAGGTGGCTTTCAAAAAAGTGATTTGATTATTCTTGCTGGTCGTCCAGCTATGGGTAAAACATCTTTGGCGACAAATATCGCGTTCACCGTGGCAAAAAATTATGCCCAAGCCGAACGTGAAGGCCGGGTGAATATTGATGAAGATGGGCGCAAAACTGTTCAGGACGGCGCGGTGGTTGGTTTCTTCTCACTGGAAATGGCAGGTGAGCAACTGGCAACCAGAATTATTGCTGAACAAACGGGTATTTCATCGGGCGAAATTCGAAAAGGTAGTATTGATGAAGGTGAATATGGCCGCCTTTATGAAACGGCCAAGGAACTTGAATCCCTGCCTCTTTATATTGACCATACGGGTGCGATACCCATAGCCACGCTTGCCGCCCGCGCCCGACGTTTAAAACGCCAACACGGTTTGGGCATGATTGTGGTAGATTATCTCCAGCTTATCCGTGCCACAACAGGGCGGATACCAGATAATCGGGTGCAAGAAATTAGCATGATTACCCAGGGGCTTAAAGCATTGGCCAAGGAATTAGATGTGCCAGTTATTGCTTTGTCACAACTTTCACGTCAGGTGGAAAGCCGTGATGATAAACGTCCTTTGCTTTCAGATTTGCGTGAGTCTGGTTCCATTGAGCAAGATGCCGATATTGTTATGTTCATTTATCGTGGCGAATATTATTTGAACAAACAGTCGCCAGAAGAAGGCACGGAAGAATATCTGAAATGGCAAGAGAAAATGGACGAGATACATGGCAAGGCGGAATTGATTATCGGTAAGAACCGACACGGCCCGATAAGTGTTGTGGAGTTGGCCTTTGACGCTAAATTGACCCGTTTTGGTAATTTGGCGAAAAAGGAATATCTGCCGGAACAAACCGAATAGCCCTACTGACCATTATGCTATGCGACGACCAAGCCATTTTGTATATTGACTGCGCTGCCCTTGCAAAAAACTATGCCTTCTTGGCGAAAAAATCCGCCCCCGCCGAAACGGCTTGCGCCATTAAAGCCGATGCCTATGGGTTGGGGCTGGAACCAGTAGCCAAGACGTTACTTAAATCTGGATGCAAAACATTCTTTATCGCCCGTATGCAGGAAGGCGTAGAATTGCGCCGCCTCGCCCCGCAAGCAAACATCTATGTGCTAAACGGGCTAACGCCAGATAGTTTTGCTACCATAAAAGCGCATGAGCTTATCCCCTGCCTTGGCTCTTTAGCAGAAATCACCGAATGGCAAGCACAGGCAGAAGCGCGTCCAGCGGCTTTATATATTGATACGGGCTTTAATCGGCTCGGCCTGCCCATGGATGATATAGATAAAATCAAAAACTTCACCCCGCAACTTGTGATGAGCCATCTCGCTTGTGCCGACACGCCCGCGCATAAAATGAACACCCACCAGCTGGCCGCTTTTACGGCTTGTCGGGAAAAATTTCCTAACAGCAAAGCCAGTTTGGCCAATTCTGCGGGCGTGCTGATGGGCAAAGCCTTCCATTTTGATATGACCCGCGTCGGGCTTGGCCTTTATGGCGGCGCACCCTTGGAAGATGAAAGCACTGCTTTGCATACAGTTGTGCATTTGCTGGCACCGATTCTGCAGTTGCGCCATGTCAAAACGGGGCAAAGTATTGGCTATGGCGCGAATTTCACCGCCACCCAAGATATGCATATTGCCATTTTGGCATTAGGCTATGGCGATGGTTTTCCGCGTTGCCTTAGCGGCCAAGCCCATGCCACTTTTAACAACACCCTATGCCCGATTGTGGGACGAATCAGCATGGATTTGCTCGCCATTGACATCACCCATCTTAAAAACTGCCCACAACGCGGGGATTTTGTTGAAATGATAGGCGACACAATCAAAATTGACACGCTCGCACGCCAAGCAAATACAATTTCATACGAACTTCTCACACAGCTTGGAACGCGCTACAAAAGACAGTATAAAAACTGAAAAATGAGGGAATTAACGCCAATGAATTCGGTAGCCAAAATAGGACAAATAACACTGGGCTTTTTTGCTCAAACTGGACGCTTTACTATATTTGTTTATCAGGCATTTTGGGCAATACTTCAGCCGCCCTTTTATATGCGCCTGATTGGCCAACAATGTTTGCGTATTGGCTATTACTCCCTGCCTGTAGTGGCCTTGACGGCGTTTTTCACTGGCGGGGTTTTGGCTTTGCAAATTTATTATGGCGGCAATGAATTTAATTCTGAAACTATTGTCGCCAGCATTGTTGCTTTGGGCATCACCCGCGAATTGGGGCCAGTTTTGGGCGGGCTGATGGTTGCTGGACGGGTTAGCTCAGCCATGGCGGCAGAAATTGGCACCATGCGCGTGACCGAGCAAATTGACGCACTCACCACCCTATCCACCGACCCTTTCAAATATCTGATTGCGCCACGCATTATTGCCGCCGTGCTATGTCTGCCCGCGCTTGCGCTAATCGCTGATATTATCGGCATTATGGGCGGCTTTGTTGTTAGCACACAGGCTTTGGATTTTAACGCGGCGATTTATATTAAAAACACGGTGGATTTTTTAGAAATAGATGACATCACTTCTGGCCTGATTAAGTCCGCCGTGTTTGGTTTTCTCATCGCCATCATGGGGTGCTATAATGGCTATCATTCGGCGGGCGGCGCACAAGGTGTTGGCCGCGCCACAACAAATGCTGTGGTCACGGCATCTATTGCCATCTTATCAGCCAATTATCTGATGACCTCGCTATTTTTCTCTTCCTGATAAATGGGACGCCACCATGAATGCTAAACCCATCATTGAGCTTACAAATGTGTATAAGCATTTCGGCGCAAAAAAAGTGCTACAGGGCGTAAATTTGTGCGTCAATAAGGGCGAGTCGCTGGTGGTGATTGGCGGTTCAGGGTCGGGCAAATCAGTCATGCTAAAATGCATTCTTGGCTTATTGCCAACCAATAGCGGTTCTATCCGCGTAGGTGGTGTGGAAACCATCGGACTAAGGCGGGTTAAGCGCGCTAATGTCAATAAACAATTCGGCATGTTGTTTCAAAATGGTGCGCTTTTTGACAGCTTGCCTATATGGCAAAATGTGGCCTTTGCGGGTCTGCAAAGCATGGGGTTAAGCATAGATGAAGCCCGCAATATGGCTGAGGAAAGCCTGCGTCTGGTAGGGCTGGGCACGGAATTATTAGACACCTACCCCGCCTCTCTTTCTGGCGGAATGCACAAACGCGTTGGGCTGGCGCGAGCCATTGCCACCAAGCCAGATATTTTATTTTTTGATGAGCCGACCACAGGTCTTGACCCAATTATGACCGATGTCATCAATCATCTCATTCGTGACTGTGCGCGGGAACTTGGTTCAACCACGCTGACCATCACCCATGATATGAGTTCGGTTCACACCATTGCTGATTGCGCGGCGTTTTTATATCAAGGCAAAATTATTTGGCATGGCGCACAAGCCGAAATGGATAAAAGCGATAATGCCTATTTGTATCAATTCATTAACGGGCTGGCCGATGGACCCGTTTTTATTGAGGGAGATGGCTAATGGCGCGTATTTCAACGCAATATGTTTGCCAATCCTGCGGGGCGGTGACAAATAAATGGGTCGGCAAATGCGAAAGCTGCAATGAATGGAATTCCTTGCAGGAAGAAAGAATCGACAACGCTCCGCCGCTTGGGCGCGGGACAAAAAGCGATAAGGCCAAAGCGCATATTATTCCTTTAACCACCCTGTCGGGCGAAATGGCTGACCCGCCGCGTATCCAAACGGGTTTGGGTGAATTTGACCGCGTGATTGGCGGTGGTTTTGTGGCAGGCTCGGCAGTTTTGTTGGGCGGCGATCCAGGTATTGGCAAATCCACTATTTTAATGCAAACCACCGCTGCTTTGGCGCAACAAGGGAAAAAAACCGTCTATATATCGGGTGAAGAAGCCATTGCTCAATTGCGTATGCGGGCTGGCCGTTTAGGGCTTGCCGATGCGGCGGTGCAGCTTGGCGCGGAAACTAATGTCGCCGATATTCTCGCCACGCTTAAAGCTGACACGCCGCCCGATTTAGTAGTGATTGACTCTATCCAAACCATTTGGTCGTCTGTCATTGAAAGTGCACCCGGCACAGTCAGCCAAGTCCGTGCCGCCGCACAGGAACTTATCCATCACGCCAAAACAGCAAATACAGCACTGGTCTTGGTTGGCCATGTCACTAAGGAAGGTCAAATTGCTGGCCCGCGTGTGCTGGAGCATATGGTGGATACGGTGATTTATTTTGAAGGCGACCGTGGGCATCATTTCCGTATTTTGCGGGCGGTGAAAAACCGCTTCGGGGCGACAGATGAAATTGGCGTGTTTGAAATGCGTGGCGAGGGACTGGCTGAAATTGCCAACCCATCGGCTTTGTTTTTGGAAGCACGGGAGGAAAATGTGGCTGGTGCGGTGGTGTTTGCCAGCATTGAAGGTACACGGCCAGTTCTAGTTGAAATTCAAGTGCTTGTAGCACCTTCTTCACTTGCTACACCACGTCGTGCTGTGGTTGGTTGGGACCAAAATCGGCTGTCTATGGTGCTGGCCGTATTAGAAGCACGGTGCGGCATTAGTTTTGCTGGACGTGATGTGTTTCTAAACATTGCGGGTGGCTTGCGGGTGCAAGAACCAGCGGCTGATTTAGCCGTTGCCGCCGCGCTCATGTCATCGCTGAGCCAAAAGCCTTTGCCGCACAACACTATTGTCTTTGGCGAGCTAAGCCTGTCTGGCTCGGTGCGCCCTGTGACGCAAACCAATGCGCGGCTGAAAGAAGCCGCTAAGCTCGGCTTTGCCGCCGCTTTTGCGCCCCTATCCAGCCATGATGAAACCCCGCCCATGAAGATCAATAATATATCTGATTTAGGCGACCTCATGCGGCTTTTAGGCATCACCCCCAATCGTCGGAAAGAAGACGTATAATGGATATTGGTTTCACCCCGCTTGACTATGTGATTATCGCTGGCCTTACCGCCTCAACGGCACTGTCGCTTTTGCGCGGCTTTAGCCGTGAAATTTTATCTATTGTCGGCTGGTTGGTGGCCATTTATGGCACATTAGCCGCCCTGCCCCTTTTGCACCCGCACGTAGAAGACGCTACTCCCTCTGGCTGGCCAATTGGCCTATTGCTCGGCATAGCCGCCATTGTGGTTTTTGTGCTTATCATGTTGGTTTTTTCATTTTTGGCCAATATCGTCACCAAACATTTGAAAAAGACCCGTATTGGGCGCCCCGACCGAATTTTGGGGGCGGGCTTTGGATTGCTTCGCGGGGTGCTGATTGCCATTTTTGCTTATTTCATTCTGCTCTTGCTGATTCCTGCCGATGAGCATCCTGATTGGGTGAGCGAAGCACGACTTGTACCATTCCTGCATAATGGTATGGACTTAATTGTCACGCTCGCCCCATCCGATAGTATTTCAGCCTATATCCCCGCCCGTTTTCCGACCCCTAACAATTTGCCCTAAGTGTAAAAAACGTCCTGACAAATCATCTGGTTCGGGGTATAAGTCTGGCGAGCGGGAGGCCAATCTTCCACAATGCTGGCAAAAGAGGGTGGTCTAAAAGTGACCCTTTTCACTCAAGACAATATGCAGACTGATATGCGAGCTGATATATTGCATGAAGACACCTTACGCGAAGAGTGTGGCGTCTTTGGTGTCTATGGTCATCCAGATGCGGCGGCTTTAGCGGCTCTAGGGTTGCACGCGCTCCAACATCGTGGTCAAGAAGCGGCGGGGATTGTCAGCTTTGACGGCAAGCAATTTAATTCTGAACGACGCTTGGGGCTGGTCAGTGAAAATTTTACTAAAGCGTCAGTTATTGACGGGCTGAAAGGTTCTTCGGCCATTGGCCATGTGCGCTATTCCACTACGGGTGAAACGATTTTACGCAATGTCCAGCCGCTTTTTGCTGACCTTGCAGGGGGTGGTTTTGCCTGCGCCCATAATGGCAATTTGACCAATGCCCTGACCTTACGCAATGAGCTGGTCAAACGCGGTGCGATTTTTCAATCCACTTCCGACACGGAAACCATTTTACAACTCGTCGCGCGTTCCGAACGCGGGCGGACAGTTGATAGGCTCATTGATGCGCTGTTCCAAATACAAGGTGCTTATAGTTTAGTGGCGCTGACCAATAAAAAAATGATAGGGGCGCGTGACCCGCTTGGCATTCGGCCTCTGGTGTTGGGCGATTTGAACGGCGCACCCGTATTGGCTTCAGAAACCTGTGCGCTGGATATTATCGGCGCGAATTTTATTCGTGAAATTGACAATGGCGAAATTGTGATTATCACCGAAGCGGGGATTGAAAGCGTCAAGCCCTTCCCCACCACACCGCCACGCCCGTGTATTTTTGAATATATTTATTTCTCCCGCCCCGATTCTTTTCTGGCGGGCCGCAATGTATATGATTGCCGCAAGGAATTTGGGCGGGTGCTGGCGCAAGAAAGCCCCGCGCCCGCCGATGTGA
This sequence comes from Parvibaculaceae bacterium, assembly GCA_965219965.1. Lineage (GTDB taxonomy): Bacteria > Pseudomonadota > Alphaproteobacteria > RS24 > RS24. Next base: position 429,251 of record OZ244796.1, on the reverse strand, counting down.
TTATTCCCGTTCCAGATAGCGGCGTGCCGGCGGCTTTGGGCTATTCTGAAGCGGCCAAAATTCCGTTTGAATTTGGTATTATTCGCAACCATTATGTTGGCCGCACCTTTATTGAGCCGACCCAAGCTGTCCGCCAGTTGAGCGTAAAGCGCAAACATAATCCCAATAAAGCCCATGTGGCGGGCAAGCGCGTGGTGCTGATAGATGATTCAATCGTGCGTGGCACAACATCGGTTAAAATCGTTCAAATGATGCGTGAGGCAGGCGCAACGCAAGTGCATATGCGTATCGCCTCACCGCCCATCACCCATCCAGATTTTTATGGCATTGACACCCCGCATAAGGAGCAACTTTTAGCCGCCACCCATTCTTTGGAAGAAATGCGCGACTATATCGGAGCGGATAGCCTTGCCTTTTTAAGCATAGATGGCGTTTATCACGCCATGGGGCATGAACAAGGGCGCAATGCTGACCAGCCACAATATACCGACCATTGCTTTACGGGCGATTATCCCACCCCCTTGGCAGATAAAAATGGGGCGGAAAATATCCGCCAGCTTTCCCTATTGAAAGAAAAAATAGACTAATGGCGCAAAAGCCGCGCATCGCTCTGGTGACTGGCGCGGGGCGCGGGCTTGGCCGTGCCGTGGCTTTAGCTTTAGCCGCCCAAAGCGACCATGTGTTGCTGATAAGCCGCACACAGGGTGCATTGGAAAGCGTTTATGATGAAATCACCGCCGCTGGAGGTGAAGCGACGGGCGTGCCGCTAGATATAACCGATTATGCCGCCATTGACCGATTGGGTGCAGTTGTGGCGGAGCGTTGGGGGCGGCTAGATGTGCTGGTTGCCAATGCCGCCATTTTGGGTGCACTGACCCCCGTAGCGCATATAAAACCCGAAACGCTGGCCGATACGCTGGCAGTTAATTTTACTGCCAATGCGCGTTTGATACGCACTTTTGAGCCATTATTGCTAGCTTCTGAGGCTGGACGCGCCATTTTTCTAACCTCAAGCGTTGCCGATAGTGCGCGTCCCTTCTGGGGGGCTTATGCGGCTTCAAAAGTGGCTCTTAATACGCTGGTGCGCTGTTGGGCGGGCGAGCAAACCGATAGTGCTTTGCGGATTAATCTTTTATCACCTGGCGCGATGCGCACCGCCATGCGCGCCAAAGCCATGCCAGGCGAAGACCCCGACACGCTACCGCGCCCAGAAGATGTTGCCCCGCTTGTGGTTAAAATGGCCGCCCCCGATTGGGTAGAAACGGGGCAATTAATAGATTACCACCAAGCGCGGCTCTAATTATTAACGCGCCCGCCCGCCGTTACATTTTTATCACGCCGGTCGCCATCATTTATTGCTGTTTCATCTGGCCTGAGGCAATTGCGAAATACTTCCACGCAATAGCCTCTGGCCACGCTAGATGTCGCCTCCACGCTCATATCGCGGATTTCCTCATCCTTAACCCAAAAGCCGACCCGACAGCCATGCTCTACAATTTCATAATCACGCAAATAATAATCGGGTGTCGCCCCGCTAAAGCAACGATGATTATAAGTCGGCCAGCCGCAAGGCGTGTAAAATTCATGGAAAGGGTCGATTTCAAGCCGTGAGGTTTGACGTGCATAAATCAAAAGCTGATGGCCGTTTTCTAGCCCCACTGTGGCATTGGGCATACCTGCACATTGCAGTAATTCGCGAACAGATTGGCCTGGCAATTCACGCGCTGCTTGTTCAATATGCCGATTGGCTTCTGCCGCACGTTGGTTCACCCCACCCGCACAGGCCGATAAAATAAGACCCGCCAGCACAACAAACCCCATACCCAAAGCCCGCCTTGTGCCGTGCGGGACTTTGTTATGGCGGGGTAAAATGAACTCATATACACCCATCATTCCTAATGCCCATAATCCTCATTTCTATCCTTACAGGATATAGGAGCATTTTAATCCATTTTTCTGCCATTTCAAAACCAGCCGTGGCGAAAATCTAGACTTGTGATAAAAAAATACGGGAGCTAAAAAGCCCCCGTATTCCTCACACAATGTGCCTACTGATTACTTCTTTTTGCGCACTGTCTTACGCCGTACTGTCTTCTTACGGGCTGGCTTTTTGCGAGCCGTCGTCTTCTTACGAGCTGGCTTCTTACGCGCTGTCGTCTTCCGACGAGCAGGCTTCTTGCGAGCCGTCGTCTTCTTACGGGCTGGCTTTTTGCGAGCCGTTGTCTTCTTACGGGTTGGCTTCTTGCGAGCCGCCGTCTTCTTACGAGCTGGCTTCTTACGCGCCGTTGTCTTCTTACGGGCTGGCTTCTTACGTGCTGCCGTCTTACGGCGAGCAGGCTTCTTGCGAACCGCTGCCTTTTTCTTGCGAACGGGCTTTTTACGCGCCGTCGCCTTCTTCTTGCGCGCTGGCTTCTTTTTGGCCTTGGATTTTCTAGATGAGGCCTTAGCCGAACCCGTTCCAGCTCCCGCCACAAAACCAGCCAACTTTTTAGCATCGCCAGGGGTGGATTTTTTGCTACCAGATAAAATTCTGATGGCAAGTGAAAGCAACTCATTGCTTGGTTTAGTAGTTGCCATTTTGCTCTCCTAATTTCATGCCACATATCTATGCAATCAAATACGTGGCGGGGTTAAATTGATACGCAATACAAACAGAAAAAATCATGTACTTCATAATTGATTCGCATCTACACTGTGATATTGGGAAATCTTTCACAAAAAAGCAAGTCAAGGTTTTATTTTTTATTGACATAGGGGTTTTTGTGTTTGCGGAGAAAAAACCGAATTGGAACCCCTGACAGGCCAAAATGTTCCCGTAGGGAATTTGTTAGATAACGAATATAACTATCTGGCACGGCATGGCCTCGCGAAGAAAAGGTAACAAAAGTTGGCGGACGTGATTTCGCTTGTGTGATGTAACGCAATTTAACAGGTCGGCCTTTATCGGCGGGCGGGTTATGTTTGTCGGTAGCATCGCTGAGCCATGTGTTTAATTTTGCCGTTGGGATACGTGCATTCCATATTTCTTGCTGTTGAGCAATGGCAGGGAGAATTGCCCCAATCCCTTTTCCAGTAAGGGCTGAGAGTGTCAGCACTGGCACGCCCTTTAGCCGTGGCAGCGCAAATTCCAACTTGTCTTTAACAATCTCGCGGACTTTCTTTCGGTCAATTTTCATATCCCATTTATTAATGGCAATGACCAAAGCGCGGCCTTCGCGTTCAACTAAATCGGCGAGTTGAATATCTTGTTTATCAAATGGGCTGGTTGCATCAATGAGTAGCACGACCACTTCGGCAAATTTGACTGCCCGAAGCCCATCGGTGACGGAAAGCTTTTCCAATTTTTCGGTCACTTTTGCCTTGCGCCGAATGCCCGCCGTATCCCAAATTTTTATGACCCGTTTGACACAATTATTGTCAATTTTTTGCACCCAGTGACATTTTACACCAATCGAATCACGAGTGATTCCTGCCTCTGGACCCGTCAACATACGCTCCTCGCCGAGCAAATAATTCACTAAAGTGGATTTACCCGCATTTGGACGCCCTAAAATCGCCACGCGCAAGGGCTTCTCATAATCCATATAAAAAGGCGCATCGGGATTAAAATCATCATCATCTTCTTCGCTATCATCATGCTCATCTATGGGTTCTGCTACTTCTGATGCACTCATTTCAGCCATAGCTGTGCGAATCCGGTCATAAATATCGCCCATACCATGCCCATGTTCGGCCGATAAGCCAATTGGATCGCCCAAGCCTAGTTCATAAGCTTCTAAATGCCCTGCTTCGCCTGCTTGGCCTTCATATTTATTCGCCGCCAAAATAACCTTTTGCGAGCTTTTGCGGATAAGCTCAGCAAAAACGCGGTCTTCGGGCAGAATACCCGCCCGCGCATCGGTCAGCATTAAAACCATATCGGCCTGTACCATGGCGGCTTGTGTCTGCTCTTTCATACGCGCTTCCAGTGAACCAGATTTCGCCGTTTCCAACCCTGCCGTATCAATAACGGTAAAGCGCAAATCGGCCAGCCGTGCATCACCTTCCCGTCGGTCACGGGTGACGCCTGGCGTATCATCTACCAGTGCCATTTTCCTGCCTGTCAGCCGATTAAACAGCGTTGATTTTCCGACATTGGGACGTCCAATTATGGCCAGCGTAAATTCCATTAATCCGCCCTCAATTTTGACCCAAGCCGCGCCCTAGCGATAGGCGGTCAGGCGGCCTTTTTCATCCAGAATATAAAGGGTCTGATTTGCCACAATCGGCGCGATATGAATTGGTGCTTTCATATTAGTTTGGCTCAATATTGCACCATTATGAGGCGATAAGGAAACCAGTTTGCCTTGCGAAGAAGTCAGCCATAGCCGCCCGCCCGCCAGCACGGGCCCAGCCCAGCTAATCGGGTCTTCAATATCACCATCAATATAACGCTCAAGCTGTGTGACCCAATGGACACGCCCCTGATTACGGCTAAGGCAAATCAGTTCGGCATCAATGGTGACGAGAAAAATATAATCACCCGCCACCCAAGGCGTTTCAATAGAGGTCAATTCCCCTGTCCACACACGCTCGCCAGAGCGCAAATCAACCGCCACCATCCGCCCGCCATGCGACACAGCAAAAACGCGGTCACGATCAATCACCGGACGACCAACAATGGGGTTCAAATCAGAAAGCGGCGTCAGCTGCCCTGCACGGCTCAAACTATCTGACCAATTCACTGTGCCATTATTGGCACGCAGGGCAATAATTTCACCAGAAGAAAAACCCGCAACCACTAAATTGCCTGCCACCGCTGGACTGGAAGCAGATAAAATCGTGGCGGGTTCTAATATGGCCAGCTGGTTCCACAAACGCCGCCCATTTTCAGTGCTATAGACTTGTAGCTGGTTATCATGGCTTATGACATAAATCTGCCCACCCGCCACAGTCGGGGCGGTACGGAACGGAATAGCACTTTTAACGCGCCATTTAATATCACCATTGGCCGCATCTAGAGCGAGAATTTCACCAAAACCCGTGGCCGCGTAAATCATGCCATTTTCATAGGCCATGCCGCCACCAAAACCGTCTTCAATATCGGCATCTTCGGGCGCAATATAGCTACGCCAAAGCCGCACACCCGTATCGGCGTTTGCCGCAACAATTTTCATATCTGCACCAAGGCCGAATACTTTCCCCTCAGCAATAAGGGGCGGTGTCGTGATAATAATGTCACGATTATTGCCCGTTACAAATTTGGCGCTGAACAGTTCCGTGACCTCTGCGCCCAGCTCAATATGCTGCATAGCATTGGACGCAAAACCGCCCGGCTGTGTCCAGCCCGTATTAACATAAGCAGAGGGCAAGATAATTTCACGGTCTTGCAGGCGCGGATCAACTTCAAGGCGGCGTTCAAAGCTCAAAACGGAAATGCGCTCACCTTCAACCTTGCGCTTGACGTCATCCTTATCCCCGCTACAAGCGGCCAGCATAAGAGGCGCGAGCATAGCGGTGGCCATGGCCGCCTTTAATTGCTTCAAGCTGGACATATCACTGCTCATTTTCATTTTGTTGCCATGCTAGCTTTGACAATTTCACTTAACACAAAAAGCCGTTCGCCATGTTCTGGCGGCAAGGTTTTATCTCGCAAAGCCGTTTCAATAATTTCGCGGGCGGAAAGATAATCTTGCTCAATAAAATAGCCCAGCGCGACAATTTCCCGTGCTGCATGGCGGAAGCTGTGATTATCGCCGAGCAAACGACTGATGCGCTGTTCCAATTCCGCCGTGCTACGCACCCCAATTAAAGCATAAGCCGCGCTGACGGATGCATAATCACGCAAGGCCGTGGGCAAATCTGCATTGCGGGAAATTTGGTCATAAAGCGCGACACCCTCTTCTAACTGGTTGTTTTCAATATGTTTTTGTGCTGCCAAAAATCCAGCCAGCGTGCCATAAGCACCATTATCCGCGCTCATGAAATCGGCTAGCGCTTGTGCCTGCATTTCGGGTGGGGCGGCGGCAATATCTTGTAGCAAAATATCATAACGCGCTGAAGCGGCTTCATTGCGGTTTGTCACATAGGAGGAATAACCAGACGAGCCAGCGACAAATAAAATAATCGCCAGTGCGAGGCCGACCACATACAGCCCATATTTATCCCAAACATCGCGGATTTTATCGCGCCGCAATTCAGTGTTAATTTCGTCAAATATATCTGCCACTTTGCGCTCCCAATGCTTTAATCGGTTTTTTTCTTTTGGCTGTGAATATGCTCGCCAGATGGAAATTTGCGTTCTCGCACGGCGACGGCGTAGTCTTGTGCGGCTTTGGAAATATCTGCACCCAGACCTGCAAATTGGCGTACAAATTTCGGCACAGATGACGACAGCCCCAGCATATCATCACCCACCAAAACCTGCCCATCACATTCGGGCGACGCGCCTATACCAATGGTTGGAATATCAATTTTCTTAGTGATGGTTTCGGCCAATTCTGCGGGCATGCTTTCCAGCACCACGCTAAATGCACCCGCTTGCGCCACGGCTTCGGCATCCACCAGCAGAGCGTCCCATTCAGCCTGCTCGCGCCCCTGCATTTTGAACCCCCCCATGACATGCACGCTTTGCGGCGTCAGCCCAATATGAGCCATGACGGGAATACCGCGCTGGTGCAAATAAGAAATGGTTTCAGCCATGCGCTGGCCGCCTTCAATTTTCACTGCTTGTGCGCCCGTCTTACGTATAAGCCGCGCCGCATTACGAAAAGCCTGCGCGGGGTTGGCTTCATAAGAGCCGAAAGGCATATCAATGACGACCAAAGCGCGTCGCGAGCCGCGCACCACTGCCGCGCCATGGGCAATCATCATATTGATGCTTACATCCAGCGTATTTTCCAGCCCATAAAGCACCATGCCGAGACTGTCGCCGACCAGCAAAATATCCACATGCGGGTCAAATAAACGCGCTATATGGGCGTGATAGGCGGTTAGGCATACAAGCGGCGCACTATCCTTGCTGGCCTTACGAGCATGACCAAGCTCAGGAACCGTCAAACGGGGAGCATCATTTGCATTTTTAACGGACATAAATCCTCCTCATCGGCTTCCAAGCCGATTTGAGGCGGAAACTAGCGCATTTAAGCGCAAAATCCAACCCTTAACAGAAAACCCGCCTCCGCCCCAAAGTTAGGGCGTGGGAGTCGGCCTATTCGGCAACTTCTCCAGTCTCTAAGAAGTTCATAAACCCCTCTTCGCTATTTACTATCGCAACATTTGCCTTTCTGGCTTTCTCTATTTTTCTCGGCCCAGGAGTCTCGCCGCAAACCAATAAATCTAAATTTTTAGTTACATCCGTTCTAACAAATAGATTTTCTTTTTCAGCAACACTCTTCAATTCTTCCTTTTTATCTTCTTTGAAACCTGTAAAACAAACTTCAAGTTTACTCTCTCTATTATTTCTGTCACCTCTTGGCTGACCCTTCCTTCTTTTTTTGATTTCATAATTTTTTTGAAGAATTTCCGCCTCTTTCTCAGCATCAGAAATATTATCAAAACTCCTTGCCAGAATATTCTCTTTCTTAAATGTTTTAAGTTGGTTTTCTTTTTTATCGAAAACATAAAAATAATCTTCACCTTCCCCTGCCAATTGCACAGAGTAAGCCTTAACCTTATTAAATCTATTTTTATAAATTAGAATCTCATCCATATCTTCTCCCCCCAATTCATTAACTTTATAGCAGTTCCCCTACTCCCACTCAATCGTCCCTGGGGGTTTGGAAGTGATGTCATAGGTGACACGGTTAATACCGCGCACTTCGTTAATGATGCGCGTGGAAACGCGGCTTAAAAAATCATGGGTGAAGGGATAATAATCTGCCGTCATGCCGTCGGTTGATGTCACCGCCCGCAAGGTGCAAACATAATCATAGGTGCGGCTGTCGCCCATCACCCCAACACTTCGCACAGGCAACAGCACCGCAAAAGCCTGCCAAATTGCGTCATAAAGCCCTGCATCGCGAATTTCTTCCAAATAAATTTGGTCGGCTTTGCGTAAAATATCCAGTTTCTCAGCAGTGATTTCACCTGGAATCCGTATGGCCAGCCCCGGACCAGGGAAAGGATGCCGTCCAACAAAAGCCTCTGGCAATCCAAGCTCCCGCCCTAAGGCGCGCACTTCGTCCTTAAATAATTCACGCAATGGCTCAACCAATTTCAAATTCATTCGTTCTGGCAGACCGCCAACATTATGATGGCTTTTAATGGTCACACTGCCACCGCCCGTTGGCGAAATGCTTTCAATCACATCGGGATAAAGCGTGCCTTGGGCGAGAAAATCCGCCCCGCCCACAGCCGCCGCCTCGGCTTCAAAAACATCAATGAAAGTCGCGCCAATAATTTTGCGCTTTTCTTCTGGCTCGCTAATGCCAGCCAGCTTACCAAGAAATAAATCAGCCGCATTTTTATGGATAAGTTTAATGTTGTAATGGTCACGGAACAGCGACACCACTTCTTCGCTTTCGCCCGCCCGCATCAGCCCCGTATCCACATAAACGCAAACCAGCTGTGCGCCAATCGCTTCATGTAATAGCACGGCAACAACCGAACTATCCACCCCGCCAGAAAGGCCGCACACCACCTGCCCATCGCCAATTTGCTGGCGCAAGGCGGGCAAAGCCGTTTGCTTAAAAGCAGCCATGCTCCAATCGCCCGCACAGGCGGCAATTTTATGCGTGAAATTATACAGAATTTTTGCCCCATCGGGTGTATGGACAACTTCGGGGTGAAATTGCACAGCGTAAAATTGCCGCGCTTCATCTGCAATCGCCGCGCAAGGCGCGTTTTCGCTGGTCGCAATAATGTCAAAACCAGATGGAATATCACGCACCCTATCGCCATGACTCATCCAAACTTGTATCTCTTCGCCAATCGATGCCACGCCGTCAAATAGCGGACTAGCGGCAGAAATTTTCAACGCCGCACGGCCAAATTCACGCGCATCAGATGTTTCAATCACCCCGCCAAGCTGGGCGCACATGGCTTGCTGGCCATAGCAAATCCCTAAAATCGGTACGCCACTGGTCAGGATATTTTCACCAATGCGGGGCGTGTCTTTATCAGCAACACTATTCGGGCCACCCGACAAAATCACCGCCTTAGGGGTGGTTTGCTCAAACGCCTCACTGGCTTTGCTAAAGGGAACAATTTCACAATACACACCGCTTTCTCGCACCCGTCGCGCAATAAGCTGCGTGACCTGACTGCCAAAATCAACAATGAGAATGTGCTCCATTCTATTCTTCCGTTTTTTCATCGGGCTTTCGCGGCGGCAAAGCAGCAAGAGATTTTTGCAACTGCTCAAACTCCGCACATGTGCCGCATATTTTTTTCAGCCGCGCTAAATGTTTTTCTGCATCCACCCTATCTTTAAGCGCAATGGCCGCCTCGCCCGCCCATAAAAGCGCGGGCAAATAATTCGGCTCAATGTTAAGGGCGATATTTTGCAATCGCCACCCTTCGCGGATATTTTCTAGCTTAATTTGCATCTGACCTTTCAATGCAAAGGCTTTGGCATTGGCTGGATTGGCCAGCAAGGCTTGGGTGAGCAATTTATCGGCCTCTTCTAGCTTTTCGGCTTCAGCCAAAGGCAAGGCGGAATCATAAATAGCATCGGAAAGCTGCTTATTGACCACCGACACGGCGCCCGCTGGTATGACAGGCAAAGCAAAAAACAAAAACGCAGCCAAGAAAGCCGCGCCGAAAAGGCGGGAATATGTAACCAGATACTTCTTTATATCAGTCAATGCTCGTTCCTTTATAATTGGGGGCTTCGCGGGTAATGGTAACATCATGCACATGGCTTTCACGCAATGATGCGGCGGTCATTTTGATAAAACGAGCGCGTTTGTGCAAATCGGCAATACTGGCTGAGCCTGTATAGCCCATTGCCGCCCGTAGGCCGCCGACAAGCTGATGCAACACGCCTGCCACCGCGCCCTTAAATGGAATTTGGCCTTCCACCCCTTCTGGCACAAGTTTCATTGTGTCGGACACATCATGTTGGAAATAGCGATCAGCCGAGCCGCGTGCCATTGCGCCAACCGAGCCCATGCCGCGATAGGCTTTATAAGAACGCCCCTTATAAAGAAATGTTTCGCCCGGTGCTTCGCTTGTGCCTGCCAGCAGAGAGCCTATCATGGCACAAGAAGCCCCCGCCGCAATGGCTTTGGCCAAATCGCCAGAATATTTTATGCCACCATCGGCAATAATCGGCGTACCAGATTTTTGCGCCACTTTGACCGCCTCAAGAATAGCAGTTAATTGCGGCACGCCGACGCCCGCCACAACACGCGTGGTGCAAATAGAACCAGGGCCAATGCCGACCTTAACCGCATCTGCACCAGCATCAATCAATGCCTTTGTGCCATCGGCAGTGGCGACATTGCCAGCAATAAGTTGAATGGCATTCTTTTCCTTTTTCAGCCGTTTGACAACATCTATCACCTGCACTGAATGACCGTGCGCGGTGTCAATCACAATCAAATCAACGCCCGCATCAATCAGCGCATGGCAACGCTCATAGCCGCTATCGCCCACAGTTGAGGCAGCGGCCACGCGCAAACGCCCATGCGGGTCTTTGGCTGCATTGGGATGAAGTTGGGCTTTTTCCATATCCTTAACCGTAACCAGCCCCACGCAATGATAATCATCATCCACCACCAGTAATTTTTCAATGCGGTGGCGGTGCAGTAATTTCTTTGCCTCTTCTTGGTTCACAGCCTCTTTAACCGTGACCAAATTTTCTTTGGTCATTAATTCCGAAACGGGTTGCCCAGCTGAGCTGGCAAAACGGACATCGCGATTGGTTAAAATACCAACCAGTCGGCCATTTTTTTCCGTCACTGGAATACCAGAAATATTATGCTCGGCCATAACATCTAACGCGACAGAAAGTGTCGCGCTTGGTTCTATCGTCACTGGATTGACAACCATGCCGCTTTCAAACTTCTTAACTTTGCGAACTTCTGCTGCCTGCTCATCGGGCGTTAAATTGCGGTGTAACACACCCATGCCGCCGCTTTGTGCCATAGCAATGGCCAACTTGGCTTCCGTGACCGTATCCATAGCCGCCGAAAGCAAAGGAATCCCCAAAGAAATAGATTTTGTAATTTGGGTGGACGTGTCGGCTTGCGACGGCAAAATATGCGACTCTGCCGGCTGTAAAAGAACATCGTCAAACGTCAGGGCTTCTGGAAACATAGCCAAACTCCAAAAATATGCCTTTGCCGAATAATCGGAAAGCAACCAAGTTTGACGCCATCTCTTAACACTATTGAGGGAATTGGGGAAGAATTATTCGTAAATTTCAGGCAAATAATTGCCCCTATGAGCAAAAGCGGCTATGGGCGGGGCTTAGCCCCTAGAGAACCTAACCCCTAAAACCGCAGCCAATCACATAAAGCTCGGACGACTCCTTGCGGCTAGCTTTGGGTTTGGTATGCACGACTTTGGTAAAATTCTTCTTCAAATCGCCCAGTAAATCGCCCGTTGCCCCGCCTTGGAAGACTTTGGCGCAAAATTGCCCGCCTGGTTTAAGTGTCTCAAAAGCAAACCACGCCGCCGCTTCGGCCAATGCAATGGTACGTAAATGGTCCGTATTGCGATGGCCTGTAAGATTTGCCGCCATATCCGACAGCACAGTGTCCACTTTTCCACCCGCTAGATTTTTTATTGCATCAGGGGCAGCATCATCTAAAAAATCCATTTTGACAAATTCACTGTCCGCTACGGGTTCTATATCCAGCAAGTCTACGCCAATCACAAAGCCTTTGCCGTGCAAAGCTTTGCTGCGTTGCACAGCGACTTGCAACCAACCACCTGGCGCACAGCCCAAATCAACCACGCCATAGTTTGGCCGCAATAACTTAAACCTATCATCCATTTCAATTAGCTTATAAGCCGCCCGTGAGCGATAGCCTGCATTGCGTGCCTGTTCAACATAAGTGTCATTCAATTGACGCTGTAACCAGCGCGTAGAAGAAATTTTTCGTCCCCGCGCCGTTTTCACCCGTGTCTTTATGCGCCCCTTGCGAGGAGCATGTTCCTTATCATTTCCCTTATCACTCATCTTTCACCTACTTGGCTGGTTTGATAAGAAGATAATCTCCGATGGCGTAAATTTGTGCGCCGTGCATAAGGTGGGGGGTGGTGTCGTTCGATTTTTCTAGCACAGATTTTGAACGCCGCCACGGCTCTGTCCATCGCCGTATTGGATAAACGCCCATGGGCTTCCAGCCCAGTGCCGAGCCGAACAATACGGGAAAATGAATCCACTACCCGAAAAAGCTGACCAAAGGGTTTGACAATCAGTAAGCGGCAATTATTTGCCCCCCAATCCACCGCCGCGAAGAGTTTGTCATCTTCAGCCCGTCTGGTGTGACCAGTGCGAGTGGTTTTTATCTGATAGCCAGCCATGGGAGTGTATATCAATGGGCAACCGACTTAAACAGCGCGGCCTTGTCTGGCTTTTTCTTTGGAAGTTAAATCAGCCATAATAGTCTCACCAGCAAGGACGCGCTGGCCAATCGCAACTAATGGCTCAACCCCATTAGGCAGATAAATATCCACCCGACTGCCGAAACGTATGAGGCCAAATCGCTCACCAATGGTGTATTTTTCGTCCTCTTCAACCCAGCATAAAATGCGGCGGGAAACCATGCCAGCCATTTGCACAACCACCATATCTTGCCCATCTTCAAGTTTAATGAGCAAAGATTGGCGTTCATTGGCTTCGCTGGCTTTATCTGTATCAGCACTTAAAAACCGCCCCGTGCGATATTTGGCCAGTGCTATCGTGCCGCTGACTGGCATACGGTTCACATGGCAGTCAAATAGGCTCAAAAAAACTGAAATGCGCGTCCGCGTGGCAAGGCCAAGGCCAAGCTCAGGGGGTGGTGTGGCTTCGCCAATTAGGCTCACAACGCCATCGGCGGGACTTGTTACCAGCCCTTCGCGTTGCGGCACCATACGCACTGGGTCACGGAAAAAATACGCACACCAAAGAGTCAAGCCAACACCCATCCAGCCCAATATGGCGTCAATAAAAAACAAAATAAAACTTGCTCCCGCCAAAGTGCCAATAAAACGATAGCCTTCGGGATGAATGGGAACAAAGATGGATAAAATGGAGCGCATGAAAATTCCTCCTATTTCATATTGCTCTTTTATATCATGCCCGTAACATAATAGGTGCATCAATTTTTACAAAGCCGTTTTATTGGTAAATATGCAAAATCACAAGTAAGGTGGGTATATGGCACATATAAAAACAGTCTGCGTTTTTTGCGGTTCACGCATGGGAAAAGCAAAAAAATCGGCTGAATCCGCGCATATTTTAGGGCGCGGGCTGGCCGAAGCTGGCTTTGGCATTATCTATGGCGGCGGGCAAATCGGCCTAATGGGCATCATGGCCAAAGCGGCTTTAGATGCCAACGGCCATGTGACAGGCGTTATCCCGACTTTTTTGAATAAGCGTGAAATCCGCTATGATGCGGTCAGCGAGCTTATCCAAACCCAAACCCTGCGTGACCGAATAAAAATAATGGCCGATAAATCCGACGCTTTTATCGCCCTGCCTGGCGGGGTCGGTACATTAGATGAGCTGATGCAAATGCTGACCATGAATATTTTGCGTGAGCATGACAAACCCATTGTGTTAGTAGACGAAGATGGTTTTTGGCAACCCTTTATGCGTGTGCTGGAAGATATGGCCAGCAAAGAATTTCTTTATCCCAACACAATTGAGAAGTTAACCCTTGTACCCGATGCCCAAGCGGCGATTGAAAATTTACGCGCCCGTAATGAATAGCGAAATGGGTAACGTATAAATTTCAAGTCTCTGGTGTGGCCGATACACCGTCGCGCAATAATTTGAACACAATCGCATCATGCAAAGCACGGAAGCTGGCCACGACGATATTCTCTGACACGCCAATAGTGCGCCATGAACGCCCTTGGCCATCCACACTTTCAATCAGCACACGAGTCACCGCACCCGTGCCAGTATTGAGAATCCGTACTTTATAATCCACCAGCTGCAAGTCAGATAAATAAGGCGCATAGCGGCGCAAATCTTTACGCAAAGCCATATCAAGCGCGTTTATCGGGCCATTACCCGCGCCTTTTGTCGTTAATTTTTCACCGTCAATAATAAGCGTAACCTCAGCTTCTGAATGGCTATCTTCCAGCCCACTTCCTTGTTGGGAAACCTTAACTTCATAATTATCTACGTCAAAAAAATCTGGCACACTGCCAAGAATACGCCGCGCTAAAAGTTCAAATGACGCACCCGCACCATCATAGCTATAGCCCATGACTTCTTGCGCTTTGATTTTGGCCAGAATTTCATTAATGGCTTCGTCTTTTCCTACCACATTAATTTTGGCGGCATTTAGCCGTGCCAGCACATTGGAACGACCCGCTTGGTCAGATACTAAAATTTTGCGTGTATTGCCAACCAATTCAGGTACAATATGTTCATAAGTTGCTGGCTCTTTTATCACGCCAGACACATGAATCCCGCCCTTATGGGCAAAAGCATTATCACCCACATAGGGTTGATGTCGGTCAGGCGTGAGATTGAGAATATCATCCAGCTGTCGCGAGGCTTTGGTTAAGGTGGTTAAATTTTCTGCCGACACACCCGTTTCAAATCGCTCTGCAAAGGAAGGCTTGAGTAAAAGAGTCGGAATGAGCGAAGTTAAATTGGCATTGCCGCAACGTTCGCCCAAGCCATTAAGCGTGCCTTGCACTTGCCGCACACCCGCTTCAATCGCCGCCAGCGTATTGGCAACAGCGTTTTCTGTATCATTATGAGCGTGAATACCGAGCTTATCGCCAGAAATATGTGTAGCGGCTCTACTAACAATATCAAATAGTTCTGCTGGCAATGTGCCACCATTGGTATCGCATAGCACCACCCAGCGTGCGCCCGCATCAATCGCTGTTTGTGCGCAAGCCAGTGCGTAATCGGGATTGGCTTTATAACCGTCAAAAAAATGCTCGCAATCCAGCATAGCTTCCTTGCCACGCGCAACAATGGCTTTAATGCTTTCACCAATGCAAGTGAGATTTTCTTCATGGCTTATACCCAAAGCAACATCTACATGATAATCCCAACTTTTTGCAACCAAGCAAACAGCTTCGGCTTGGGCATCTAATATCATCGCCAGTCCCGGGTCATTATCG
The DNA here is from genome assembly GCA_965219965.1 of Parvibaculaceae bacterium. Classification (GTDB taxonomy): domain Bacteria; phylum Pseudomonadota; class Alphaproteobacteria; order RS24; family RS24. The sequence continues at coordinate 414,023 of OZ244796.1, read as the reverse complement.
GCTGAACGGCCTGCACGTTTGGTCATACCAAAGGCGGTTATTTTGGCTGATTTGAGATTTCTTTTCTCCGCAAAAAATTGCGTATCGGTTTTATTCGCACCTGGATAGCCACCTTCAATATAATCCAGCCCCAAACCATCCAGCGTTTCGGCAATAGAAATCTTATCCTGCACGGAAAAATCTACGCCAGCCGTTTGCTGACCATCGCGCAAGGTTGTGTCAAATAAATATAATTTTTCACGTCTTTTTTTCACTGCGTTCATTTTCACCCCTCAAGACGTTTTTTGGCACGCTCTGGCCCGATTAGCAATAAAAGCTTTTGCATCTCAGGCCCATGCGCCTGCCCTGTCAATGCCTGACGCAAAGGCATAAATAAACTTTTGCCTTTGCGTCCAGTGGATTTTTTCAAGGCAGATGTCCACGCCCCCCATGTGTCTTCCGACCATGGGGCAGGTGGCAAAGCGGCAAGAGCCTGGACAATATAATCTTTATCTTCGACCGCAATAATAGGGGCGATTTGTCCATCCACAATGCGCCATAAATCGCTCGCCTCAGCGAGATGGGTCAAATTACCACGCACGGCCAGCCAAAAATCCTCACCGCCACCAATATTCATCTCAGCTAGTCGTTCAGCCATTTCGGCATAGGGTGCGTCATGCAATAATTTAGCATTAACGCGCTCCAGCTCGGCCAAATCAAAATGCGCAGGTGCGCGGCCAAGGCGATCTAAATCAAAGCCAGCAATAATTCTTTCCATTTCACGCTGCGGTTCAACAGGCATAGGCGTGCCAAGCCGCGCAATGAGGCTGTTTATCGCCATCGGGTCAAGCCCCGCCTCACGCAAAGCGGCAATAGATAAAGAGCCAAGCCGTTTAGAAAGAGCCGCCCCATCAGCCATAACCAATAAGGGATGATGGGCAAAAAGCGGCGGAGTAGCATTAAGGGCGTCAAAAATTTCAATTTGCGTGGCCGTATTGGTGACATGGTCTTCGCCGCGAATAATATGGCTAACGCCAAATTCTATATCGTCCACCACGCTGGGCAATGTGTAAAGAAATGTACCATCGCCGCGCACCAAAACTGGGTCGGACAAGCTAGCCGTGTCAATTTTCTGCTCACCGCGCACCACATCATTCCACGCTACTGTGTCGCTAGATAATTTGAACCGCCAATGTGGCTGGCGGCCTTCTTTTTCGTAAAGCGCAATTTGCTTAACCGTGAGTTCTAATGCGGCACGATCATAAACGGGCGGCAAACGGCGCGATAATTGGCGTTTGCGCTTGCGTTCTAATTCTTCTGGCGTTTCATAACAAGCATAAAGTAATCCCTGTTCGCGCAAAGCACCAAAAGCAGCGCGGTATTTGTCAAATCGGTCAGATTGTTTGGCCGTTATGTCATGCAGCAAGCCAAGCCATGCCATATCAGCAATAATGCCCTTGGCAAAATCTTCCGTGGAGCGTTCCAAATCTGTATCATCTAAGCGCAACATAAACTGTCCGCCCACCGCTTTGGCGAATAGCCAACAAAACAACGCCGTGCGGGCATTGCCAACATGTATTTGTCCAGTCGGGCTGGGCGCAAAACGGGTCAGAATGGTCATTTTTTCTCCCTATGTTCAGCCCTTAAAACGGGCATCTCTAAACCCATTAGTGATGGGATAGCGGCGGTCACGGCCAAAATTACGCGCCCCAATTTTTACCCCAGGAGCCGCCTGACGGCGTTTATATTCGGATACATATAAAAGATGTTCAATATGTTTAACAGTTTCTTCTTTATGACCACGGGCGACAATCTCTTCAAAGCTCAATTCCCCCTCAACCAAAGCAATGAGAATATCGTCCAGCACATCATAAGGCGGCAGACTGTCTTCATCTTTTTGATTATCGCGCAATTCAGCACTGGGCGGTTTTTTAATAATGGCCGCAGGGATAATGTCACCCGCCGCCCCCAAAGCACCCGATGGGCAATTTTCATTACGCCAATGCGCAAGAGCAAAAATATCGGTTTTGTAAATATCTTTAATGGGATTATAGCCGCCATTCATATCACCATAAAGCGTGGCATAGCCGACCGATACTTCCGATTTATTGCCCGTGGTGACAAGCATATGGCCGAATTTATTGGAAATGGCCATTAGCAATGTGCCACGGATGCGCGATTGGATATTTTCTTCTGTTAACCCTTCCACCACGTCAGCAAATAAATCAGTCAGCGCAGTTTCCACCGCATCAACTGGCGCACCAATGGCGATGGTGTCAAGTCGTACACCCAAACGCGCTGCACAATCGGCAGCGTCCGCTAGGCTAGCATCAGATGTATAGCGCGAAGGCAACATGAGGCAATGCACCCTATCCGCACCGAGCGCATCCACAGCAATGGCGGCGCAAATAGCACTGTCTATGCCGCCCGACAGACCTAATAATACGCCAGGGAAATCGTTTTTTTCTACATAATCACGTAAGCCCAAAACCATGGCCTGATAAATGCCCGCCAGCCCCGTTTCCAGCGTGGCTTTTTCTTGTGTTTGGCAATGCCAATGGTTTTTATCTTTGTGCCATTCGGTGATGGTTAAAACTGTTTCCCATGCGGGAAGCTGCACGCATAAATTGGCATCACCCTGCATGGCAAAACTCGCCCCGTCAAAAACCAATTCATCTTGTCCGCCTATTTGATTGACATAAATAAGCGGCACATTGGTTTGCTTACACCGTGCGGTAGCACATTCTAGACGGCGGGGATGTTTGTCACGCTCAAAGGGCGAGCCATTTGGCGATAAAAGCATTTCCGCTCCCGCCTCAACCAAATGGGCGGCAATATCGTCAAACCAAATATCTTCACAAATAGGCAAACCAAAACGCACACCGAAAATTTCCACCGGCTCAGGCAACGTACCAGACGTAAATAGGCGTTTTTCATCAAAGACAGAATAATTGGGCAAATGCACCTTATGGCGTACAGAAATTTGTCCGTTTTCAGCAATCAGCACGCTATTATGCAATGCCCCGCTTTTATCATCTAACCAAGGCAAGCCGAACACTAAAGCAGGTTTTTTATCTTTTGTTTCCGCCGCTAACTGCTCAGCCATATAACGAATTTGGCGTAGAAAGGATTGCTTATGCACCAAATCTTCTGGCGGATAGCCCGATAAAAATAGCTCACCAGCCAGCACCATATCAGCCCCTTGCGCCGCCGCCGCTTTATGTGCCGTCCGCAACATATCAGCATTGGCGACAATATCGCCCACAACTGGATTAAGCTGTGCCAATGCAATTTTTAATGTTTTGTTATTACCCTTTGCCATGACCCTATGTAACCCCTATAAACGCCGCAAAATAGCAAAAAAATCGAAATTAAAACAGATTTTTGCGAAAATCCGCTGCCCAGCCCTTTAATTTGGACTTATTCCAAGCTATTGTTTGTCGGGTGGTTAATGGAAATGCAGATGTGAGTAGAAATATGAGTAAGAAATGGACACCTTCAAGCTGGCGCAACAAGCCCATAAGGCAAGTGCCGACCTATCCAGATGAAAATAAGCTACACGCCGTGGAAAAACGACTGGCGGGATATCCACCTTTGGTTTTTGCTGGTGAAGCACGTAAGCTTAAAGCCAAGCTGGCTGAAGCCGTGGAAGGTCGCGCCTTTTTGCTGCAGGGCGGCGATTGCGCGGAAAGCTTTGCCGAACATGAAGCCGATAATATCCGCGACACATTTCGGGTGTTATTGCAAATGTCAGTGGTGCTGACTTTTGGCGCGAAAATGCCGATTATTAAAGTTGGCCGCATGGCGGGTCAATTCGCTAAGCCACGCTCAGCCGATACGGAAGTGATTGACGGGGTGGAGCTGGCCAGCTATCGCGGCGATATTATCAATGGTATTGAATTTGACGAGCAAGCGCGTATCCCCGACCCCGAACGGCAAATTGCCGCCTATCGGCAAGCAGCGTCAACGCTCAATTTGCTCCGCGCTTTTGCCAAGGGCGGCTATGCTGATTTGAATAAAATGCATCGCTGGAATCAAGGCTTTGTAGCCGACAGCCCCCAAGGCGCACGCTATGAAAAAATCGCCGCGCAAATTAATGAAGCAATGGATTTCATGCAAGCCATTGGCTTGACCAGTGAAACAGTGCCGCAAATGGGAACGGTTGATTTTTACACCAGCCATGAAGCTTTGCTGTTGGGTTATGAATCCGCCTTGACGCGGCTGGATAGCACATCGGGCGATTATTATGATACGTCGGCGCATATGCTATGGGTCGGCGACCGTACACGCCAGCCCGATAGCGCACATGTAGAATTTTTATCTGGCGTTAAAAATCCGATTGGCATTAAATGTGGCCCATCTCTGGAGCCAGATGAACTTATCACGCTTCTGGATAAGCTTAATCCAGAAAATGAAGCTGGACGCGTTACGCTTATTGCTCGTTTCGGCCATGATAAGGTGGCTCAGCATTTACCTGCCCTTATTCGCAAAGTGGGGCAGGAAGGCCGCAAAGTTGTCTGGTCGTGCGATCCGATGCACGGCAATACAATTAAAGCGTCTAATGGATATAAAACCCGCCCCGTTGACCATATCCTCGCTGAGGTGAAAGCCTTTATGGCCGTGCATAAGGCCGAAAGCACCTATGCGGGTGGGATTCATTTTGAAATGACTGGCCAAAATGTGACCGAATGTATTGGCGGTGCACAAGCGATTTCTGAGGAAGATTTGTCTAGTCGTTACCACACCCATTGCGACCCACGTTTGAATGGTAGCCAAGCACTTGAGCTAAGCTATTTAATTGCTGAAGAATTAAAATCGGAAAGCAAAAGCCATAAGGTTGCTTAAAAAAGGTGTTTTCTATCTGGGTGCAACCATATCAAGCTCGGCATAGGCACGGTCAAAACATTCATTGATAGAATTGGTCACACGCTGGCATTCGGATTCAACCATGTCGGGCGATAAGTCTGGCTTAATATAAATCGGCGCACCCCAAACAACAATGACTGGACAAAAGCCAAGCGGGATTTGGTGCTTATCCCATGCTTTTTGCAAAATTTTTTGTCGTTGCGCCACCGCACCAATTGGAATAATGGGGCGGCCAGAATGAGAAGCGAGCAAAACTGCGCCCGCACCGCATTGGCAGGCGGGCCCTGGGACAATATCAGCTGTCATGGAAATATTTTCACCACGGCGCAAGACTTTAAGTAAATTACGAAATGCCTGTACACCGCCCTTTTCCATTTTCATTGCTTTACCCGCCGCCTTGCCTGTGCCAGAACCGCTTATGGTGTTAAAACCCATAGCGTGAATGAGCGGCGCGATGAGTCCACCACCATGCGGACTGCGCGAAATGAGAATAGTTATCCCATTAGGAATATTGCCAAACATCGCTAGTAACACGGCCTGACAATTACCATGCCATGGCAATAAAATAAAACCATCACCAGAACTGTCTAAATCACGTATATGGTTGAGGCCAATATGGCGGATGCGGGTCGTCAGATGCAAATAGCGGTGATATAAAAGCAGGCAGGCAGATAAAATCCAAAAAGTAAAAGAAGGTGTGCTTTTACTTTTTCCCTGCAATAGAGAAAATACCATTAACTTTCCTCCTTTTGCCGCATGGTGACAATTTCTTCGGCCATTGTCGGATGCACGGCAATGGTTGCGTCAAATTGTGCTTTGGTCGCACCCATAGTAACGGCAATGCCTACAACTTGTATCACTTCCGCGCTTTCCGCCCCGACAATATGAACACCTAAAACCTTATCAGTTTTTTTATCCACCAGCAACTTAACCAAAGTTTTTTCTTCATTGCCAGAAAGCGTATGTTTAAGTGGGCGGAAAACAGATTTATATATATCTATTTCATGTGAGGCGCGGGCAACTTCTTCTGTCAAACCAACCGTGCCAATTGGCGGCTGGGAAAAAACCGCCATAGGAATAAAACGCTGGTCAATTTTTTGCGGATTATTATTAAATATGGTTTCCGCAAAAGCCGCCCCTTCACGAATAGCTATGGGGGTTAACTGCATACGATTACTGACATCGCCCACGGCAAAGATATTTTCAACATTGGTGCGAGAAAATGCGTCAACCGCAATGCGGCCATCATCGGTGAGTTTGACGCCTGCTTTTTCCAGCCCTAAGCCCGCTATATTGGGCTTGCGTCCAGTAGCAATCATCACCTGTCCTGTTGTCTGTGTGCTATCGTCAGAAAGGCACACATCAAAGCCTTTAGCGGTTTTTTCAATCGCCATAATTTGCGTATTCAGGCGTATTTTTATGCCCTTTTTAACCATTTCAGCCTGCAAATGGCTTCTAATATCATCGTCAAAGCCGCGCAAAATCTTATCGCCGCGATGCACCAAAGTGACATCCACGCCCAGCCCGTTAAAAATACCTGCAAACTCAACCGCAATATAGCCCCCACCCGCAATGGTGATATGTGACGGCAGACTATCTAAATGAAACGCCTCATTAGATGATATGGCATGAGCCTTGCCCGCAATATCAGGCATGAAAGGCGTTGAACCCGTCGCAATGAGAATATATTCCGCCGTGATTTGGCGATCACCGATTTTTATTGTATGCACATCTAGCAGTTCGGCACGCTCTTGTATGATTTCTACACCTGCGGCGTCCAAATTTCTTTGGTAAATTTTTTCCAAGCGGGCAATTTCCTTATCTTTATTGGCCAGCAAGGTCGGCCAGTTAAAGCGCGGTATATCAAGTTGCCAACCAAAACTGGCTGCATCGGAAAATTCTTCGGCAAAATGGCTGGCATAAACAAAAAGTTTTTTTGGAACACAGCCGCGAATAACACATGTGCCACCAATGCGATATTCTTCTGCTATGACAGTTTTCGCGCCATATTGTGCACTCATACGTGCTGCCCGCACACCACCACTGCCCGCACCAATAACAAAAAGTTGATAATCATAAGCCATTAAATATCTCCTTTTTCAATTAATCCATCCACGCTGGCAATAATCGCACCTGTCGCCAAGCCAATAAACAAGCCATGCTCCACAATGCCCGCTATATTGAGCAATACTTGTGATAAAGCAGGCGCATTATTGATAATGCCCAAATGGCAATCATAAATGTAATGGCCATTATCGGTGATAAATGGTTTGGCGTTATCATTTGTGCCGCGCAAAATAACATCGCCCGCATGACCCATCTCTTTTAACGCATCACGCATAGCACGCGCCGTGGCTTCATGAGCAAAAGGGTTCACCTCAACAGGCAAGGGAAAAACGCCAAGCTGGTCAACCAGCTTGCTTTCATCGCCAATAATAATCATTGCATCGGAAGCAGAGGCAACAATTTTTTCGCGCAATAATGCCCCACCACCGCCTTTAATGAGGGTTAAATCGCTGTCCATTTCATCTGCACCATCTACAGTTAAATCCAGCCTTCCAGCCGTACCTAAATCAATTAAAGGAATGTTGAGGCTTTCAGCCCGCTGGCGCGTGGCTTGGGAAGTCGGCACACAAAACAGCTTCATGCCGCCAGCAATTTTTTCACCCACAGCATCAATAAAATATTTGGCGGTTGAACCCGTGCCTAGCCCAATTTTCATGCCATCTTGCACAACTTCAACAGCACGCAAGGCAGCTTTTTGTTTATTTAATTCTTGCGACATAATCTTCCTTCTTAAATATTTCTATCATTGCGAATGGTTTCCCAAGCGCGGTTAATAACAGCCATACGTGCATTGGCCAGGTGAGTGATTTCTTCTGGAACGCCCCGCGCCTGTAATTGGTCTGGGTGATTTTCACGCACCGCCTTCAGCCAGACTGACCGCACCACTTCATCGGATGCGTTTTCTTTAACCCCCAGCACAATATAGGGGTCAATCGCATCGGGTGAATGGCGTGCCTGTATTCTAGCAAAACCCACCCTCGATAGGCCAAAAATATCACCCACCTGTTTGAGAAAAGCTTCCTCTGCTGGATGCAATTCCCCATCTGCATGGGCAATGTGAAAAAGCGCGTCCAACACATCTTCACAAACACGTGGATTAGACGAAAATATATCCGCTAGCTGCTGAGCATAAGCTTCAAATCCAGCCACATCTTCCTGGGCGAGATTATAAACCCGTTCTACATTTTTCCGTTCGCCATCTGGCACACGGCAAATTTGGTAAAACGCATCTACCTCCGCTGGTAAAACAATGCCATCCGCCTTGGCCATTTTCGCCGATAGTGCAATTAGCGCAATGGTGAAAACCACATCATCATCTAAATGGCGATCAAAGAGGAAATGACCCGCCACAACGCCAGCCACAGCCCCCACAGGCCCGCCCATATAAGCACCCGCCACCGCGCCAGTCATTTTTCCCCAAATGGACATGGATTAACCCAAAGCTCCTTATTGCAAGAAAGATAAATGAATCGCCGCCCAGAGGCGAATTGATAAATCATGGGCGCGAGCAGCCATCATGAAGATTCACCAAGAATGGGTGACAGCCATTTAGCGCATATATCCACCGACATATTTTTGCGCCCCGCATAATCTTCAAGCTGGTCACGATTTATTTTTCCTACGCCAAAATAACAGCTTTGCGGATGGGAAAAATAAAGACCCGAAACCGCCGCCGCTGGCCACATAGCATAGCTTTCAGTGAGCTTAATGCCCGCGGCAGATTCCGCTTTGAGCAAATCAAAAAGAGTTACTTTTTCTGTATGGTCAGGCTGTGCTGGATAGCCAGGCGCGGGCCGAATACCCTGGTATTTTTCGGCAATAAGCGCGTCATTGTCTAAATTTTCGTTCGGCGCATAACCCCAATATTTTGTCCGAACAAGCTGGTGCATACGCTCAGCAAAGGCTTCAGCCAAACGATCGGCCAGTGCTTTGACCATAATGGCACTATAATCATCGCCCTCTGCTTCAAAGTGCTTGGCTAATTCATCTGCGCCATGGCCTGCTGTTACGGCAAAGCCACCAATATAATCGGGTCCAATATCTGGCGGAGCGATAAAATCAGCCAGCGCGAAATTAGCGCGTTGATTGCGGCGTTGCATTTGCTGGCGCAATGTATGCAAACGCGCACGCTCAGCTGTACGGCTGTCATCTTTATAAATGATAATATCATCACCATCACGAGCAGCCGGCCAAAAGCCAATCACGCCTTTGCAAGTGAAAGATTTTTCAGCAATGATTTTATCCAGCATTGTATTGGCATCACGGAATAAATTTTCTGCTGCCGTACCAACATTTTTATCAGTTAAAATAGCTGGATAGGTGCCGTGCAAATCCCAACTGCGGAAAAATGGTGTCCAATCAATAAAGCTACGTAAATCTTCAAGCGGATAATTATCAAAGATTTTCACCCCTGCCTTTTTGTCAAGCAAAGCTGGCCGTGCGGATGGATGGACGACAAAATCAGGCACAAAATGATTGGCTCGCGCAACGGATAAAGTCACACGGTTGCTGTTTTCCTGCTTGTGGGCATGAGCGGTAGCCATAGCTTCATAATCGCAACGAATATCAGCGCAGAAATCAGTGCGCTTTTCTGCCGATAAAAGCGTACCAGCCACGCCAACCGCACGGCTGGCATCTGGCACGTAAATCGCCTGCCCCTTGGCATAATGAGGGTTGATTTTCACCGCCGTATGCACTTTGGAAGTGGTCGCCCCGCCAATAAGCAAAGGTATGCTGAAATTCAAACGCTCCATTTCTGCCGCAACATGGCACATTTCGTCAAGGCTGGGCGTAATCAGCCCCGACAGGCCAATCATATCAACCTTTTCCTTTTGTGCGGTTTGCAAAATATCAGCCGCTGGAACCATGACACCTAAATCAATCACATCATAGTTATTACATTGCAACACAACACCCACAATATTTTTACCAATATCATGCACATCACCCTTCACTGTGGCCATAAGAACTTTACCTGACGCTTTGCGTTTATCTGCACCGATTTGTTTCTTTTCTTCTTCCATAAATGGCTCAAGATAAGCTACAGCACGTTTCATCACGCGAGCAGATTTAACCACTTGCGGGAGAAACATTTTGCCTTCGCCGAAAAGATCGCCAACCACATTCATGCCATCCATAAGCGGCCCTTCAATGACATATAAAGGAAGAGTAGAATTTTGCCGCGCTTCTTCTGTATCTTCTTCAATATAATCGTCAATGCCATGCACCAACGCATGTTGTAGCCTTTCGGCAACCGAACGCTTCCGCCAGCTTAAATCAATGCTTTGCGTCGCACCTTTTTGACCGTGATATTTTTCTGCCAAGCCAAGTAGTCGGTCAGTGGCATCATCGCGGCGATTAAGCAAAACATCTTCCACCGCTTCACGCAATTCAGCATCAATATTTTCATAAACCGCCAACTGGCCAGCATTGACAATGCCCATATCCATGCCGTTTTGAATGGCGTGATATAAAAAGGTAGCATGCATGGCTTCACGCACTGGCTCATTGCCACGGAAAGAAAAGGAAATATTGGACACACCGCCCGATATATGGGCGTGGGGCAGGCTTTCGTGGATGCGCTTGGCCGCTTCAATAAAGGCCAGCCCGTAATGATTATGCTCTTCAATGCCAGTTGCCACGGCGAAAATGTTTGGGTCAAAAATAATATCTTCGGGCGGAAAGCTAATTTTTTGCGTCAATAATTCATAAGAACGCGCACAAATTTCAAATTTTCGGTCAACTGTATCGGCTTGGCCATCTTCATCAAATGCCATGACAATCACCGCCGCACCAAAACGCAAACACGCACGCGCTTGTTGTAGGAAAACCTCCTCGCCCTCCTTCAGTGAAATAGAATTAACCACTGGCTTGCCCTGTACACATTTCAAACCAGATTCAATGACAGACCATTTTGAACTGTCAATCATAACTGGTACTTTGGCAATGTCTGGCTCACCAGAAATGAGATTCAAGAATCGCACCATAGCGACTTCAGAATCCAACATGCCCTCATCCATATTGATGTCAATAATTTGTGCGCCATTTTCTACTTGGCGGCGTGCAATATCCAATGCGGCTTCATAATCGCCTTGCGTTATCAAATCACGAAAACGCGCCGAACCTGTTACATTTGTCCGTTCACCAATATTGACAAAGGGAATATCATCGCTCAGCACAAATGGTTCTAGACCCGATAATTTCAAGCGCAGTTCTTGCGGCGTAAATTTGCGTGGGCGATTTTTTTTTGCAACAGGCGCAAGCGCGGCAATATGTTCTGGTGTTGTGCCGCAACAGCCACCTATAATATTCACCAAACCAGATTGAGCAAATTCGCTTATCACCTCAGCCATAGCTTCAGGCGTTTCATCATAAGCACCAAATTCATTGGGCAGGCCGGCATTGGGATAAATGCAAATCAGCGTGTCAGCAATTTGCGCAATTTCAGCCACATAGGGGCGCATATCAGCCGCCCCCAGCGCACAATTGAGTCCAACAGAAAAAGGCTTGGCATGGCGCAAGGAATACCAAAAGGCCTCCACCGTCTGCCCCGATAGGGTACGCCCTGACTTGTCGGTAATGGTGCCTGAAATCATTAAAGGCAGAGTCACACCACTTTCATCAAACGCATCTTGCACGGCATGAAGGGCGGCTTTGGCATTAAGCGTGTCAAAAATTGTTTCCACCAAAAGAATATCCGCCCCGCCCGCAATAAGCCCCAAAGCGGCTTGCTTATAAGCAACGTGCAATTCATCATAAGTGATATTGCGCTCGGCTGGATTGCTCACATCAGGCGAAATGGACGCTGTGCGATTGGTCGGCCCCAAAGAACCCGCCACATAAAACGGGCGGCTCGGGTCGGCCTGCTCGGCTTCATCGCAAACTGCACGGGCTAAACGTGCCGATTCAAGATTTAACTCATAGGCCAGTGCTTCCAGCCCGTAATCAGCTTGCGCGATAGCGGTAGAAGAAAATGTATTGGTCTGTACAATATCACTGCCTGCCTCAAGGAAAGCTTTATGAATATCGCGGATAATTTCTGGCTTGGTTAAAGACAATAAATCATTATTGCCTTTCAAATCGGTTTTGGTATCAGCAAATCGTGCGCCGCGAAAATCATTTTCCTGTAGTGCGTAGCGTTGAATCATTGTTCCCATCGCTCCGTCTAGCAGAAAAATGCGTTCGCTTGCGTTTTTGCTCAGCACAGCATTTCTTTTTTCACGTGACCAGATCATGATTTTTGCCCCAATTCCAAAGTCTGACAAACATCAAAGGTCAAATCAGCCTGATTTAATGTGTAAAAATGCAAATGCTTAAATCCTTCACGGCGTAAAAGCGCACATTGCTCTAACGCGACATCCGTCGCCACGCGTCGGCGTTCATCGGGCTTATCATCTAGCCCCTCATAACGAGCAACCAGCTCATCGGGAATAGAGGTGTTGCATTTTTCTGCCATGCGCCACACGGCAGAAAAATTTGTAGTCGGCATAATGCCCGCAACCACTGGAATGGTAACACCCGCCGCCGCCAAAAGGTCTCGGAAACGTAAATGTTGCGGCGTATCAAACACAAATTGCGTAATGGCACGGCTCGCGCCTGCCTCAATTTTAGCTTTGAGCAAATCGATATCGGTCGCCAGGCTTCTTGACTCGGGGTGCTTTTCTGGATAGGCGCTGACGCTTATTTCAAAGCCGCCCTTTTTGGCAATGGCAGCAACCAAATCCACCGAACCGCTATAGCCGTTCGGATGCGGCTGAAACGCGCCCATATCGGGCATATCACCGCGCAAGGCGACAATATGCTTCACACCTGCTTGCGCATAGCTGTTTATTACTGCGTCAATTTCCGCCCGCGTGGCAGCCACACAGGTTAAATGTGCGGCGGGGTTGATGTCAGTTTCCTGCACCAGACGTTTGACACAATCATGCGTACGCGCACGGGTTGACCCGCCCGCCCCATAGGTGACAGACACAAAATCTGGTCGCAAAGGCGCAAGGCGTCCAATAGCCTGCCAAAGTTTTTCATCGGTTTGCGCGTTTTTGGGCGGGAAAAATTCAAATGATAAAGTCATCGCATATCCTTTAATTTCCCTTGCACTTATCCGTATCCTTTATCGGCTTGCCACCCGCCGACCAGAGATAAACCGACAGCAAATTTTTATTATCGCCATCAGCATGTAATTCCTCAGCACGGTGCGGATAAAGCCCCGCACTGGTGAGCATATTATCAATTTCAATATCGGTGAAACCCAAACGCCAATGGGCGTGTTCGTTGCGCAGGCTTTCCATATCATGCGGAGCAAAATCGGCTATAAGCAATAGCCCATCTGGCGCAAGCACACGTGCCGCTTCCACAATAGCCGCCGCTGGATCTTCAAGGAAATGTAAAACTTGGTGCATAATCACAATATCGGCGGTGTTTTCAGCCAAGGGCAAATGGGTAATATCGGCTTGACGTAATTGGCAATGGCGCAAATGCTTAGCATCTAAATTAGCCCGCGCCAGCGATAACATATCAGCGTTAACATCAAAGCCAATACATCTTTTTGCCCGTGCGCCGAATAATTCCAACATCCGCCCCGCACCCGTTCCCAAATCAACCAAAGTGTCAATATTGCTTTGCGGCACCCAATCCAACATTGTTTCTTCAATGTGCGCATCGGCAATATGCAATGCACGCAGACGTTCCCAATTCGCCGCATTGGCAGAAAAATAACGCTGCGCAACTTTGGCGCGGTCTTGGCGCACTTGCTTAAGTCGCGCAATATCGCGGCGCAAAATCGGTGCGTCATCGGGCAACAAATTAATTAGGTTGCGCGTGATGCGCCCACCCTCTTCCGTATCGCATAACCGATAAAAAACCCAACTACCCTCTGGATAGCGCACTACCAGCCCCGACTCGGTTAATAATTTCAAATGGCGGCTGACACGCGGCTGGCTCTGACCCAATATGCGCGTCAGTTCCTTGACGGTTAATTCGCCATGGCTCAAAATGGCCAGCAAACGCAATCGCGTCTGCTCGCCTGCCGCCCGTAAAGCCGTTAAAATGCGTTCCATCTCTAAATTCCATCAACATATAAATATATCTTTATATGCTTTATTATACAAATTGCCCACAAACCGCAAGAGATAATTGATTTTTCCGCCATCTGAGGGCAAATTGGCATCGCCTCGCGCCGCTTTGTGTCCTATAAGAGGCGAAAAGAGTGAGTACGTCCATGGCCCATAGCATATTCCATAAAATCGGCTTTATTCTGTTTCTCGGCATAGCTTTGGGACTGGGCGGCTGTGCGACGGCAAATAATGAGGCAGTTTATGACCCGCTAGAACCCGTCAATCGCGTGATGTTTAATGTGCATGAAAAAATTGACGCCGCCCTGTTGAAACCTGCAGCGCGTGGCTGGCAGTATGTGCCAGAACCAGCACGCAATGGAGTACGTAATTTTTTCGCCAATTTGGGTGAACCCTATACTTTCGCCAATGATATTTTGCAAGGCGAAATAGGACGGGCGGGCACATCGCTGACGCGCTTTGCCGTCAATAGCACGATTGGCATTATCGGGTTGATGGATGTCGCCAGCCGTATGGGGCTGGAAGCACACCACGAAGATTTCGGCCAAACACTTGGTGTCTATGGCATGGGTGAAGGCGTTTATCTTTTCATTCCACTTTTAGGGCCAACAAATATGCGCGACGGGCTGGGTTGGGTCGGCACACAAAGCATGAGCCGCAATGCTTATGACAATGTTGAAATTAAGCGAAGCGAATTTTACGCCGCCTATGCTGTGCAAGGCATTGATGCACGCGCACGGCTACTAGACACGCTGGATGATGTCAAAAATAGCTCGGTTGATTATTATGCCTCTATCCGTAGTATTTATACACAAAACCGCCGCAGTGAAATTAGCAATGGCGAAACAGATGTGAATGATTTACCCGATATAGATGATTGGGGTGATGAAAATGCTGAAACAGATTATAAATAATTCAAAACCCAAGGCTTGCTCTATGCCCATCTTCCCTGCCCGCTTTTTGCTTTTGTCGCTATTTCTTATGGCTGGATTTTTGTTTATGTCGCCTGCTCAGGCGCGGATTCCAGCGGCAGAAAATTTTGTCATAGAAATGACCGATGAAGGTATTCGCATTTTAACCACAGCGCAATCTAGCGCCAAACGCGAAGCACAATTTGATAAATTACTTTCCACCAAAGTTGATTTGCGCCGCATGGGGCGGTTTGCGCTAGGTCCATTTGCGCGCAAAGTTTCCAAGCAAGATTTTACTACCTATCAAGCTTTGCTCCAAACTATGATTGTTAAAATTTATAGCAATCGGCTCGGAAATTATTCGGGCGAGAAAATTATCATTAAGGATAGCCAGCAGAAAAAGCGTAATGTGGTTGTTAAAAGCACCATTCATTTTACCAATGGCCGTGAGCCGATTGATATTGATTGGTGGCTGATTGCACAAAAGCAAGACGGCTATAAGCTGTTTGATATTCGTATTTTGGGCGTATGGATGATGCAGGAACAGCGCGATGCATTTTTATCTGTGCTGAAAAATAATCGTGGCGATTTTCAAGCTCTGCTTAACCATTTACGCAAAGAACTAACCACCAATCTAGCTGAAAATAATTAGCGGCTGAATTGCTTATATTTTATCCGTTTGGGAATATCAGCTTCCGTACCTAAGCGGCGGTGGCGATCTTCTTCATAGCTGGCGTAATTGCCTTCAAACCATTCCACATGGCTATTGCCTTCAAATGCAAGAATATGCGTAGCTAATCGATCAAGAAACCAGCGATCGTGGGAAATAATCACCGCGCAACCGGCGAAATCTTCTAGCCCTTCTTCTAAAGCGCGTAATGTTTCAACATCTAAATCATTGGTCGGCTCATCAAGTAGTAAAAGGTTTGCCCCAGAGCGTAACATTTTAGCCAGATGCACGCGGTTGCGCTCACCGCCGGATAAAAGCCCGACTTTCTTTTGCTGATCGCCGCCGCGAAAATTAAATGCTCCAACATAGGCGCGGGAATTCACTTCGCTTTTGCCCAGTTCAATCACATCATTGCCATCGGAAATTTCTTCCCAAACAGTTTTTTTGTCATCTAAATGGTCACGGCTTTGGTCAACATAGCCGAGCTTAACTGTGTCGCCAATTTTAAGCTGTCCCTTATCGGGCTGCTCAACACCTGTCATCATTTTGAATAAAGTGGTTTTACCTGCCCCATTTGGTCCGACAACACCGACAATGCCCCCAGGCGGAAGTTTGAATGATAAATCTTCAATCAATAATCGGTCGTCAAAACCTTTGGACAGCCCTTCAGCCTCCAACACCATATCGCCAAGGCGCGGCCCAGATGGGATGGAAATTTGTGTCCGACCAACTTCCTCACGACCCGTTTTTTCTAGCAAATCATCATAGGCTTGAATCCGTGCTTTACTTTTGGCTTGGCGGGCTTTAGGCGAAGAGCGTATCCAATCTAGCTCGCGTGCCAAAGTACGCTGGCGGGACTCATCTTCGCGGGCTTCCTGCTCTAACCTTTTATGCTTCTGCTCCAGCCAGCTAGAATAATTGCCTTCATGCGGTAAACCCTGCCCCCTATCCAATTCCAAAATCCAACTTGTCACTTGGTCAAGAAAATAGCGGTCATGCGTCACCAAAACAACTGTGCCAGCATATTCGGTTAAATAATGCTGTAACCATGCCACTGTTTCGGCATCTAAATGGTTGGTCGGCTCGTCCAGCAAAAGCAAATCGGGTTTTTCTAGCAATAATTTACATAAAGCCACGCGGCGTTTTTCCCCGCCCGATAAATGCGCAATATCAGCATCCGCAGGCGGGCAACGCAATGCGTCCATGGCCTGCTCAATGCGGCTTTCCAAATCCCATAAATTATTGGCGTCAATTTCATCTTGCAAAGCGGCCATTTCTTCTGCTGTTTCATCGGCATAGTTCATTGCCAATTCATTATAACGCTCCAGCTTGGCTTGCGCCTCAGCTACGCCCTCCATCACATTGCCCATGACATCTTTGTCGGGATTTAATTGCGGCTCTTGCTCAAGATAACCCGTTTTTGCGCCTTCAGCCACCCAAGCATCGCCATTAAATTCCTTATCAAGCCCCGCCATGATTTTCAGCAAAGTGGATTTACCCGCACCATTAACTCCGACAATGCCGATTTTCGCACCAGGCAGAAAAGACAAGCGAATATCTTTGAGAACCTGCTTGCCACCTGCATAGGTTTTGGACAGTCCGTCCATCACATAAACATATTGATAAGAATTCATCTTATCATGCCCCTTCACACATCTTGATTTTGTGGCCTTAGCCCTCTCGAACCTTTGAAATAAGCCTTAATACATACAATATCTTTGTCATAATCACCACTCATGTCAAATGCTTCGCCAATGTGAACCGTTCGATGGCTCCAATCCAGCCGCGCTAAAACAAGCGGGATTTTCGCGCCTAAAGCAATATGATAAAACCCCGTTTTCCAATTTTCATTATGGGCGCGTGTGCCTTCTGGTGCAATGAGCAACACGGTTTTATCAGCGCGTTTGAGAAAAGCCACGCCCTGCTCCACAATGCTTTCACGCCGCGTACGGTCAACTGGCACACCGCCAAAAAAGCGTAAGAAAAAAGAAAGCGGCGGGCGGAATAGGCTATCTTTAACCAATACATTGACCCGCAAGCCAAGTGTCAAAATACCCCACAGAAAAATCAAATAATCCCAATTACTCGTATGTGGCGCACCAATTAAAACGCATTTATCATAAGGCTTCATAGTGCCGACTATTTTCCAGCCCAATAGAAAGGCCAGCAACCGCACTGGCCAACCCAAAATGGCGAAAAGAAACGGGATATCGTAATATGTAAATTCTGGCACTCTCACGCCGTTTACCTCTTTTACGCCGATAAGAGCGCAATCCATTAACTCAAATGGGTAGCCAGAAAATCCAATGTTCTTTTTTGTGCAGCTTTAGCGGCGGTCGCATCATAACTGGCGCGGTGGTCGCAATTAAAGCCGTGGTCGGCATCATAAATATAAAGCGGCGCATCGGGCAGCGCGGCTTTAATCGCTTCAACTTTCTCAAGCGGAATATGGGAATCCTGGCTACCAAAATGAAACATGATCGGCACTTGCGGTGCAATATCCAGCGCATCGGCAATGCGGCCACCATAATAGGCAACAGTACAAACCAAATCAGTAATTCGGTTCGCGCCTAAATAAGATAGCAAACCGCCAAAGCAATAGCCGACACAGCCAACCTTGCCATATGATTTCAGCGCAGCCGCGGCGACGGCCAAATCATCTAAAATTGTGTCCCTATCTAACTGCTCTAAAGCATAAGACAAGCCTTCAGCCAGACCCGCCTCATCATAGTTAAGCTCAATGCCTGGCTTAACGCGGTCAAAAATCGCGGGTGCCAGCACGGCATAGCCTTGGGTGGCATAAAATTCCGCTACTTCGCGAATGTGTTTATTGACGCCAAAAACTTCCTGAATAATCAGTACCCCGCCTTTTGGTGTTTGCTCTGGCAGGCATTGATAAGCGGAAAACGAAAATCCATCTTTTGCGTCCAGTGATATAAATTGTCCCTTATCGCTCATCGCTTCTCTCCCTTTATTTTGATTCAGATTAGGGGTTAAAACTCCATCAAGCAAGAGAAAAGAAATGGGAAAATGGTGGGCCCGGCAGGATTCGAACCTGCGACCAAACCGTTATGAGCGGTTCGCTCTAACCAACTGAGCTACAGGCCCCTACTCATTTACAAACAAACGCGCTTATACGGGCGTTAAGGTTATCACACGCGGCTTATGTGTGCTTGCGGCTTCTTCATCCATACGCGCATAAGACAGAATGATAACCAAATCATCTACTTGCGCAAGCCGTGCCGCCGCACCATTAATGCCAATAACACCCGAACCAGTAGGTGCTTCAATCGCATAGGTGGTAAAACGCGCACCTGTGTTAATGTTCAACACATCAACCTGCTCATAAGGCAGAATACCGACCTCATCTAGCCATTTGCGGTCAATGGTGATGGAGCCTTCATAATTCACATCACATTGCGTCACGCGGGCGCGGTGAATTTTCGCCTTCATCATTGTTAATTGCATGGCATACCCTTAATTTTCTGACCGCTAAATGCGCCCATTAGCCTTAATTGTCAAGGAAACTCCGCAATTTTCTTGAACGGGACGGGTGTTTGAGCTTACGCAAAGCCTTAGCTTCAATTTGGCGTATGCGCTCGCGGGTCACAGAAAATTGCTGGCCGACTTCCTCAAGCGTATGGTCGGTATTCATACCAATGCCGAAACGCATCCGTAAAACGCGCTCCTCACGCGGCGTGAGTGACGCTAAAACGCGGGTGGTGGTTTCACGCAAATTGGCCTGAATGGCTGCATCAATCGGTAAAACAGCATTTTTATCTTCAATAAAATCACCAAGATGGCTGTCTTCCTCGTCGCCAATGGGCGTTTCAAGGCTAATCGGCTCTTTGGCAATTTTGAGAACTTTACGCACTTTTTCAAGTGGCATGGAAAGTTTCTCAGAAAGCTCTTCTGGCGTCGGCTCGCGGCCAATTTCATGCAACATTTGACGCGATGTGCGTACCAGCTTGTTAATGGTTTCAATCATGTGAACTGGAATTCGAATGGTACGTGCCTGGTCGGCAATGGATCGTGTGATGGCTTGGCGAATCCACCATGTCGCATAGGTGGAAAATTTATAGCCGCGCCGATATTCAAATTTATCAACCGCTTTCATCAAGCCAATATTGCCCTCTTGAATCAAATCAAGAAATTGCAAACCGCGATTGGTATATTTCTTCGCAATGGAAATCACCAGCCGCAAATTGGCTTCAACCATTTCCTTTTTAGCAATGCGTGCTTCGCGCTCACCCTTTTGCACCATGCGAACAATACGGCGATATTCAGCAACATCAAGACCTGTCACACCAGCAATTTCCTGAATTTCATTGCGGATGGTATTAATTTCATCACGATTAGTGGTGACAAATTCTTTCCACCCCTTGCCGCTAAGTCGTGAAACGCGCCGACTCCAATTGGCTTCATATTCATTGCCCTGATAATGTTTGATAAATTCCTCACGCCCCACACCAGACTTATCAGCTAGCCGCCAAAGCTGATTTTCCAACGTCAACAAACCTTTATTAATACTGTAAAGCTGCTCAACCAAAGCCTCAATGCGTGTATTGTTCAAAGACAGACTTTTGACAAAATCAACCAATTCAGCACGTAATTTTTCCCGTCGATTGGTTTGCGCCTTTGATAATTCCTTACCGCCCGATTGCAATTCAACGCTCTGGTCGTGCAAACGACGGAGCTTTTTATAAGTGCCAGCGATATTGTCAAAAGTTTCCAAAACTTTTGGCTTTAATTCCATTTCCATAGCCGAAAGCGACAAATTGCTTTCATCATCCACTTCATCTTCCGATGGCTCACCTTCCGCCTCGCCCGTTGGCGCACCGGATGGCGGCGGGGCAGCACCTTCTGCGCTACGGTCAATTTTCTTTGCATCAGGCCCAGCAAAAGTAGCGTCCAAATCAATAATATCACGCAACAAAACCTTGCCTTCATTTAATTCATCGCGCCAAATAATAATCGCCTGAAAAGTTAATGGGCTTTCGCATAAACCCGCAATCATGGTTTCACGCCCAGCCTCAATACGTTTGGCAATGGCAATTTCACCCTCACGCGACAGCAATTCCACCGATCCCATTTCGCGTAAATACATACGCACTGGATCATCTGTGCGGTCTCCTGAACCAGTGGATTTTGTTGCCTTAGCAATGGCCGTGCTTCTGGCTTCAGTCACTTCGCTATTATCGCCACCGCTATCATCAGCATCTTCATCATGCTCAATCACATTCACGCCCATTTGCGATAATTGTGACATAATGTCTTCAATTTGCTCGGAAGTGAATTTATCTGCCGTCAGCACTTTGTCGCGCTGGGCGTGGGTGATGTAGCCCTGCTCGGTGGCCTGTTTAATCATCGCTTTAAGCGCAACATCATCACCCACTAATGGGGCGTCTGTCTGTTCCCGATTTTCCGAAACCTTGGTTTTTTTCTTCGCCGCTTTCTTTGCTGCCATTTCATCCTCTTTTGAATATCTTTACCAGCACGTCTATCTGGCAAATAAACCATTCACAAAACCAAGCAACAATCTTAAAAACTGCCTGTTTCAAGTGCTGCCAGTTCTTTTTCAATTGCCGTTAGGCGCTCAAGATTTTCCTGAGTTGTATCGGTGGCCAAATCCTTTTCTGCTTCACGCTTTTCTGCCGCCAGCGTTATCAACTTATGCTGCAGTCCAAGCGCATCAAGCCACCCCGAACACACATCGTCAGGAGAACCATCATCTTGAACAAAGGTCAGCATACGCGCATCGGGTAATTGCTCCAGCCGCGTGATGAGACTACCATGTCCACCCTCTATCAAATGGGCTTTCAAGCCCTCACTGTCAAGGGTATTTTCATGTGAAAGTGCGTCAATAATGGCAAAACGCAGATTATTCAACAATTCGGCTTCCATATCTAGCCGCTCAAAACGCTCAAGATAGACGCCTAGCACGGCTGGATGACGGATAACGGCCAGCACAATCATGGCCTCACGCGGTGGTAATAATACCGCCCCACTGGCTAGTGCCGAGCGGCGAGCTTGCGGGCTGGCCAAGCTGGTATGGCGGACGGCATCATCTGTGCGGCGCATGCCAAAACCGCGTTTTTGACGTGAGGACGGCCTATAACCCGCACCTTTTTCCTGAAATAGCCCATCTAATCGATGCTTGATTTCTTCGGCATAAAATTTCCGTACGTCGGGATGCTGAATTTGCCGCACCGCTTGGCGCAAACGTTCGGCTAAAGCAGCACGGCGCTCGGGCGTATTCCACGCCCCTACAGCCAATTCCCTATCCCATAACATGCCGACCAGCGAATTGGCCTTGTCTATAATTGCCATCATGGCCTCTTGGCCACCCTCGCGCACAATATCGTCAGGATCTTTGCTGGCTGGTAAAATGGCAAAGCGCAATGAATGAGCTGGTTTAAGCAAAGGCAAGGCGCGGTCAACCACACGGCCAGCCGCCCGCAAACCAGCTTCATCGCCGTCAAAGCATAAAACAGGTTCTGATGCCATGCGCCAAAGCAGACTAATTTGCGCTTCTGTGACTGCCGTACCAAGCGGGGCAACGGCATGAGCAAAACCACCCCGTGCCAACCCGATGACATCCATATAACCTTCTGCCACCAGCACGGATTTAGCCTCATGTGCGGCCGCACGGGCTTTGTGAAAATTATATAAAACCTGCCCTTTGTGAAAAAGCGGCGTTTCAGGCGAATTGAGATATTTGGCAGGCGCATTGGCACCTAATGCCCGCCCGCCAAAAGCAATCACACGGGCGCGGGTGTCGCAAATGGGAAACATTAATCGGTGGCGAAAGCGGTCATAGGGCGCACCGCCATCATCTGGCTTAATGGCCATGCCAGCCTCAATAATCATTTCCTCACTAAAGCCTTGGCTTTTGAGATGGTCAAGCAAAGCGGTGCGGTCGGATGGCGCATAGCCAAGTTCAAATTCACCCGCCAGCGTGTCGGAAACGCCTCTTTGACCAATATAGGCCAGCGCTTCACGCCCAGCTGTACCCATGAGCTGAGTACGAAACCACGCCGCCGAAGCGGTGGTGACATCAACTAGCTTAGTGCGCTTTTCTTCCATAGCGGCGGCTTGTGGGTTGTGGGCGGGCATAGCTAGCCCCGCTTGCTGTGCCAGCCGTTCCACCGCCTCAACAAAGCTCAAACCTTCCGTTTCCATCAGAAAGTCAAAAATGGAACCATGCTTGCCAGTGGAAAAGCAATGGTAAAACTGCTTATCATCATTCACTGTAAAAGATGGTGTGCGTTCATTTTTGAACGGACTAAGGCCGACAAATTCCCGCCCACGCCGCGTGAGCTTCACCTTGCACCCGACAATATCAGACACGGCTAGGCGATTTTTAATTTCATCAAGAAAACTGCGTGGTAAAGACATGGCTACAGCTTACGCCGCCAAAGCTCATGCGTCAGCTCAAAAGTGACGCGCTACGCCGCCTATCCTGTGGAAAAAATGGGGTTAGCTTTATGCCGCAACGTCTGGTTCAATATAGCGGTAATTTTTGGGATCCGAACCATCTATCTTGATAGGCGGTTTGCTTGCCTTTTGCAAGCATTTAGGGCCTACCTCAGCAACTGATAAGGCGTCATCAAGACATTCCTCCGCTACCATGAGACGAATGATAATTTCATCGGCATTATCTATCGGTACCTCACCGCGCTCCCAACGACCAATGGTCTGACGGTCTTTATGCAGACGTTGAGCCAACTCATCTTGTGTTAGCCCCATCTCTGTCCGCAAAAAGCGTAGCTCTTTGCCATCAATGCTACCTTCGGACGTAATTACCGCCCGTGCCAGTTCCTTATGCAACCGGTTTATAGAAGGAATCTCGGTGACAATCTTGCCACCATCATCCTGTATAACATCAATGTTGCACAGGATAACATTATCTAACCCGCACTCGGTATAGTGATAATTTGTCATTGTTTCATCCTTTTTTAAAATCAACCCACATAACGGTTACAATTTTCAAACGAATCTCTTGTTCATCTGGAATCACGACAACCCCTACTTTACGCCCGCCCGAATTAGGCGCACTGGTTTCAATATGATATTTGAAAAATCCTTCTCTCGTTGATTGTTCAGCCTCTTTGTAAACAAATCCATTTCTCAAAACATGTAAAATGTCACCAGATAGCAAATCTCTCTCTTCCAATCGTTCCAATGCGTGTTCATTCCAATAGATGTATAAATCATCATTTTTCGCAAGATTGTTAATTCTCTTAGTTGCCTCTGCAGGTGGCCATGGCTGTTTCACATTGTAACCCTTCCTACATTAGCGGTGTTACAGACTCCCAATAAACATAAATTCAGACACTTACATCCATTCATTTGCGCAGACATGTATCATAATGATATATTGGTGGCAAGCCACAATTCAAGCCCAAAATCATCAAATTTTAGTAAATTTAGGTAAAAAAGGCTAGAAATCAACCCAAAATATCCTTAACCAATGCGCTAGCTTTGCCAAAATCCATTTGTCCAGCATAGCGGGTTTTTAATTCGCCCATCACGCGCCCCATATCTTTCAGACCAGAAGCCCTTAAATCGGTAATGACAGCTTCCACCGCTGCGCGGCTTTCGGCCTCATCAAGCTGTTTGGGCAGGAAGCCCTTGATAATCTCAATTTCTTCTAGCTCCTGCTTGGCCAGATCATCACGACCAGCCTCTTGATAGGTTTGCGCCGACTCAACCCGTTGCTTGACCATTTTGGACAGAATTTCAAGGATTTCATCATCCGAAACCCCGTCTAGCTTATCAGCCCCACGGGCGGCAATATCGCGGTCTTTAATGGCCGCAACCACCAAACGCAAAGTTGAAGCCCTGCGCGTATCTTGCGCCTTAATCGCTTCTTTCAAAGCGGTATTGATGCTGTCACGCATATTTTATCCTTCGCTAGCGGCTCTTCAATAATGACGCGGGAAAATACGCCAAAGCGGGCGCAGTTGCAATATGGAAATAAAATTTTCTCAAACCCTGCCCTGAAAGCGGGAATCGTAAGAGAGTGAACGAAGGAGGCTTGACCAAGGGGCAAGTTTTCTATAGCTTCCGTGCAATTTGGCTTGCTTGCCTGTAGACGGATATGGGGACGATGTAAAATGACATGGACGCAAACAAAACCAACGGGCGTTCTGGTTTTGCAAGACGGCACCATTCTTAAAGGCAAAGGCATTGGTGCTATTGGATACGCCGTTGGTGAAGTTTGTTTTAATACAGCCATGACGGGCTATCAGGAAATTGTCACTGACCCTTCCTATGCGGGACAAATTATTACTTTCACTTTTCCTCATATTGGTAATGTCGGCACTAATGCAGAAGACAACGAAACATCTAATAGCGCAAACACGGACCAACAAGGCAACATCGCGCAGGGCATTATTATCCGCGAAGATATGACGCCCGCCGCCAATTACCGTGCGGAGGCGCATTTGGGCGCATGGCTGAAAAAGCGTGGACTAATTGGGCTGGCAGGCGTGGACACGCGCGCCTTAACACAACATATTCGCGAACATGGCATGTTTGACGCAACCATCGCGCATCAACCAGACGGCCAGTTTGACATAAAACGGCTGCAAAAAGCCGCACAAGATTTTCCTGGATTGGAAGGGCTGGATATGGCCAGCCGAATCACCACGGCTAGGATCTATGATTGGACGCAAGGACGCTGGCAACATGAAAGCGGCTTTGATAATGCACCCCCCGCTCCCGCCTCTGGCGGCAAAACTAAAAATGTTATTGCAATGGATTTCGGCATTAAACAAAATATTTTGCGCTGTCTGGCTAGTGCTGGATGCAAAACAAATATTGTGCAAGCCAATACAAAGGCCGAAGATATTATCGCCCGCCAGCCAGACGGCGTGTTTTTATCCAATGGCCCAGGCGACCCTGCCGCAACAGGCGAAAAAGTCGTAGCGGAAATAAAGAAAATCATCGCCGCTGGATTGCCGATTTTTGGCATTTGCCTCGGCCATCAAATACTGGCACTGGCCTTAGGCGCGAAAACGGAAAAAATGAAACAAGGCCATCACGGTGCTAATCATCCAGTGAAAGATATGACCACTGGCAAGGTGGAAATCACTTCTATGAATCACGGCTTCACCGTGGCACGCGACAGCCTGCCGACGGGCGTAGAAGAAACTCATATCAGCCTGTTTGACGGGACAAATTGCGGTATCCGCCTGAAAGACAAGCCCGTCTTTTCAGTGCAATACCACCCCGAGGCCTCGCCCGGCCCACAAGATAGCCATTACCTGTTTGAGCGGTTTGTCGAAGCGATGGAGTCGACCTAATGCCCAAGCGTGATGACATAAAAAGTATTTTAATGATTGGGGCGGGGCCGATTGTTATTGGTCAGGCGTGCGAGTTTGATTATTCTGGCACGCAGGCTTGTAAGGCACTTAAAGATGAAGGCTACCGGGTTATTTTGGTTAATTCCAATCCGGCCACTATCATGACCGATCCCGAATTAGCCGATGCCACTTATGTAGAACCAATAACGCTCGAAGCGGTGACGCGAATTATTGAAATTGAAAAACCCGACGCTTTGCTGCCAACTATGGGCGGACAGACAGCGTTGAACACGGCTATTGCGCTGTCTGAAAATGGCGTGCTGGATAAACACAAAGTGCAAATGATTGGTGCAGATTTAGATGCCATTAATAAGGCCGAAGACCGACTTTTATTCCGCAAAGCCATGGATAAAATCGGACTGGAAAGCCCACGCAGTCGGGCGGTAAAAAGCATGGAGGCCGCACTAGAAGCATTGGAGCATGTCGGCCTGCCGAGCATTATCCGCCCCAGCTTCACCATGGGCGGCATGGGCGGCGGGGTGGCGCATAATCGGGAAGAATTTATCACCATTATTAAAAATGGGCTGGACGCATCACCTATCACAGAAGTGCTGGTGGAAGAAAGCATTATTGGCTGGAAAGAGTATGAAATGGAAGTGGTGCGCGACCGCAAAGATAATTGCATTATTGTCTGCTCCATTGAAAATGTTGACCCGATGGGCGTGCATACGGGCGACAGCATCACTGTTGCGCCAGCTTTAACTTTGACCGATCGCGAATATCAAATTATGCGTAACGCATCTATTGCGGTTCTGCGTGAAATTGGCGTGGAAACAGGCGGCTCTAATGTGCAATTTGCAGTTAACCCCAAAGATGGACGGCTGGTGATTATTGAAATGAATCCTCGCGTGTCACGCTCTTCGGCATTGGCGAGCAAAGCGACGGGTTTTCCCATTGCTAAAATCGCCGCTAAGCTGGCCGTCGGCTATACGTTAGACGAATTAACCAATGATATTACTGGCACAACACCAGCTAGCTTTGAACCAACCATTGATTATGTCGTCACAAAAATTCCGCGCTTTGCATTTGAAAAATTCCCAGGCGCAGAACCAATGCTCACCACAGCGATGAAATCAGTCGGCGAAAGCATGGCCATTGGTCGCAGTTTTCAGGAATCATTACAAAAAGCCTTACGCTCGCTCGAAACGGGTCTAACTGGATTAAATGAAAGGCTCAATCTGGCAGATATAAGTGAAAAAAACGTCCTGCCCCGCTTGCGTGACGCGCTGGCTACGCCAACACCAGACAGGCTTTTATATATTGCCGATGCGCTACGGTTTAGCATGGATGAGGAAGAAATCACTGCCCTTTCTGGTTTTAATCCGTGGTTTGTCGTACAACTTAAAGGGCTGGTCGCCATGGAAGCACAGGTGAAAGCAAATGGCTTGCCAAAAGATGCTGATAATTTCTGCCAAATTAAAAAAATGGGTTTTTCCGATATGCGGCTGGGGGAATTAACGGGTCAAACGCAACAACAAGTGCGAGCTGCCCGTCACGCGCTTAATGTGCGTCCACATTTCCGCCGTATTGATACTTGCGCAGCTGAGTTCGGCACACAAACACCTTATCTTTATTCAAGCTATGATGCGCCCTCGCCCTTTGGCAATCAAAATGAAGCCGCGCCAAGCAAACGTAAAAAGGCAGTTATTCTCGGTGGCGGTCCGAACCGTATCGGACAGGGCATTGAATTTGATTATTGCTGTTGCCATGCCGCCTATGCGCTGGGCGATATTGGTATTGAAAGCATTATGGTGAATTGTAACCCCGAAACTGTTTCAACCGATTATGATACTTCCGACCGATTATATTTTGAACCGCTTACAGAAGAAGATGTGCTAGAACTGCTAGTTTGCGAACAAGGGGCGGGTGAACTGGCTGGTGTGATTGTTCAATTTGGCGGGCAAACACCGCTTAAACTTTCGCAAGCCTTAGAAAAAAACGGTATTCCTATTCTTGGCACTTCGCCCGATGCGATTGACCTTGCCGAAGACCGTGACCGATTTAAGGATTTGCTTGACCGACTAGCATTGAAACAGCCGCCCAATGGCATTGCGCGCTCCACGGATGAGGCCAAACAAATTGTCGCCGAAATTGGTTTTCCAGTGGTCATTCGCCCCTCTTATGTGCTGGGCGGACGGGCAATGGAAATTGTCCGTACGGAAGAGCAACTTGACCGCTATATGCGTGAAGCAGTGGTGGTGTCTGGCGATAGTCCAGTGCTGATTGATGGTTATTTGCGCGAAGCCACGGAAGTGGATGTGGATGTGCTATGCGATGGCACAGATGTTTTTGTTGCTGGTGTGCTTGAGCATATTGAAGAAGCTGGCGTTCATTCGGGCGATAGTGCCTGCTCTATGCCACCTCATTCGCTTACACCAGAAATGGTTGACGCGCTTGGCTGCCAAGCCACTGCCATGGCCAAAGCTCTGAATGTTGTCGGGTTAATGAATGTGCAATTCGCCGTGCAAGGCGAAACAGTTTATGTGCTGGAAGTTAATCCACGCGCCAGCCGTACCGTGCCATTTGTCGCTAAAGTATTAGGGCAACCCATTGCCAATATTGCCGCACGTTTAATGGCTGGCAAAAAGCTGGCAGATTTTAATTTGCAAGTCCCCACCTATAAACATATTGCGGTAAAAGAAGCGGTGTTTCCTTTTGCTCGCTTTCCAGGTGTTGATACTGTTTTAGGGCCTGAAATGCGTTCAACAGGCGAAGTGATGGGGCTGGATACAGATTTTGCTACCGCCTTTGCCAAAAGCCAAATTGGTAGCAGTATATTTTTGCCGCAAGATGGCACGGTTTTTATTTCGGTTAGAGATGCCGATAAGGCTCGTGCGCTAGGTGTAGCCAAAACGCTCGCCAAGGCAGGATTTAACCTTATCGCCACTGTCGGCACAGCAACCCATTTACGTGATAAGGGCGTGGATGTGCAGCCGATAAATAAGGTGCTGGAAGGCAGCCCACATATTGTAGATGCAGTAAAAAATGGTGCGGTGCAACTGGTCATTAATACCACAGAAGGTGAACAATCACTGGCTGATAGTAAATCCATCCGACAGGTAGCTCTGATGAATAAAGTGCCTTATTATACCACTTTGGCAGGGGCAGAGGCTGCCTCAGCCGCTATTGTTAGAATACAAGCCGAACCTGTTTTCGACGCTCGTTCCCTGCAAAGCTATGCAAATGCTGCAAAATTCACTTAAACTATTGACCCTCATGATATTTTGCTCATCATAGGGGGCAGAAACATTGAGAAGGTATCAAACATGGAAACCGCACCCATGACAGCCACCAGCTACGAAGCACTGGAGGCAGAAGTTAAGAGTCTGAAAGGGCCAGAACGTCAACGCATTATTAAGGCAATTTCGGAAGCCCGTGCGCATGGCGATTTGTCAGAAAATGCCGAATATCATGCAGCCAAAGAGCAACAATCGCATAATGAAGGACGTATCAAAGAGCTAGAAGATATGCTTAACCGCGCCGAAGTGATTGATGTCAGCAAGCTATCGGGCAAACGGGTGCAATTCGGCGCGACTGTAAAATTGGTGGATGGAGATACAGATAAAGAAGTCACCTATCAAATTGTCGGCGAATATGAAGCCAATGTGGAACAAGGAAAAATTTCTATTGTCTCGCCACTGGCACGTGGGCTGATTGGTAAAGAAGTCGGTGATAATGTGGAAGTCAACACGCCTGGTGGCGGGAAATCTTATGAAATTTTAAGCGTCAAATTTGTTTGACCCCCGCTCCTAAAGCCCAACGGGTACACCCGATAGGCATTTAGATTGGCGGATGGTGAGCGATGTTTTGACATTGGCCACATTGGGCGCGGGGGTGAGTTTTTGCGTTAGGAATGTTTGGAAATCAGCCAAATCGGACGCCACAATTTTTAAAATAAAATCAATATCACCATTGAGCATATGACATTCGCGCACTTCTGGCCAATCACGCACCATTTTTTCAAAAGCCTGCAAATCGGCTTCGGCTTGACTTTCTAACCCAACCATGGCGAAAACAGTCACGCTGAAGCCAAGCAAATTGGCATCCACTTCGGCGTGATAGCCAGTTAAATAACCCGCCTTTTCCAGCGCACGCACACGGCGCAAACAAGATGGCGCAGATATGCTGACATGTTTGGCCAATTCAACATTGGTCATCCGTCCATCCGCTTGCAGGGTGTTTATGATTTTAATATCTATCTCATCCAGACCATTTTTGGCCATTATCCGCTCCTTACGCCCGTTCCCGTTTGTATCTCATGTGCCTTTTGATTTATAATGACTTTCCAGCTCAAATAAATTAGGCTGGTGGTGGGTATTATAGCAATATTATTACCCGTTTTGGCAATATATTTTCATAAATTTTACCTGTTCATCATGCCGTCATATCCTATTCAAACCATCTGGACGCTTACCGACGCAAAGGCTGGTAATGAGGTTCATGCGCGTGGCATTGCCCACCAAATCGCTGCTCAGCTAGACGGGGCGACGGTAGAGGCCAAACATGTAACCCCGCCCGCTCCATGGCGTTGGCTTGCTCCGCATGGGGTAGCACATAAGCCGCAAGCCTATGGCATTACCCCACCTTGGCCAGATATGTTGCTGGCTTCTAGCCGCCAAAGTATTCCTTACGCTCTGCATATTAAACGGGCATCAAGCGGACAGGTTTTCACTGCCATTTTGAAAAATCCACGCAAAAACCCTAAGCTATTTGATTTTATTTGGACACCGCAACATGACCAGCTTAGCGGGGATAATGTGATGACCACCCTCACCTCACCCGTTAATTTTTCTGCCGAAGATATTGCCACCGCCGCACCTGTTTTGCAAAAACGCCTTGCGGGTTTAGCCGTGCCACATGATGCGCCTATTATTGGCGTGTTGATTGGCGGCTCTAGCCGAAGCTATAAATTCACCCCCGCTCATATGCGTACGCTGGCCACACAGCTTAAAGAATTGGCTGCACGAGGCTATAGCCTTGCTATGACTATTTCGCGCCGCACATCACCTGACTTGGTGCATATTCTGACCGATATGCTGGCCGACACGCCGCATTTTCTTTGGGATGGGGTCGGTACAAACCCTTATCGCGGCATTTTGGGCTTGGCACGTGCGCTCATCGTTACAGGCGATAGTGTGAATATGGTTGGCGAAGCCTGTGTGGTGGGTGTGCCTGTTTTTGTTTATCATCTGACGGGCAACAATAAGCGCTTTGCTCGCTTTCATGCCGCCATGCAGGAAAATGGGTTGACGCAGGTTTTTACGCCAGAAGAGGTTGATATGGCAGTTAAATCTGGTCACACCCAAGAACCAGTTAATAGCACGGCAGATATTAGCCGTGCCTTGCTGAGCCGATTGGCGCAATACACCATCGCAAGTAACGCCAAAAAAGGGTAATAATAAAAGCCGTGATTCTATGGGGATAGTCATATGAGCAAGACAAAACATAGTAAAGTTCTGATTATCGGATCTGGCCCTGCCGGTTACACCGCTGCTATTTATGCGGCACGTGCCATGCTGGAACCTATCATTGTACGCGGGATTCAGCCAGGTGGGCAGTTAACCATCACCACCGATGTAGAAAATTATCCAGGCTTTGCCGAAACCGTGCAAGGCCCATGGCTGATGGAACAAATGGAAGCGCAAGCCGCTAATGTCGGCACGCAAATTATTTCCGATATGATTGTAAAAGCCGATTTCAGCCAATATCCATTTCACTGCACGGGTGATAGTGGCACAATTTATGCCGCTAATGCTGTGATTATCGCCACGGGCGCACAAGCAAAATGGTTGGGGCTGGAATCAGAAGGCAAATTTAAGGGCTTTGGCGTGTCGGCCTGTGCGACTTGTGACGGATTTTTCTACCGCGATAAGGAAGTGCTGGTGGTTGGTGGCGGTAATACGGCGGTGGAAGAAGCGTTGTTTTTAACCAATTTTGCGTCCAAAGTCACGCTAGTGCATCGCCGTGATGCGCTACGCTGTGAAAAAATTCTAGAAACACGTTTACGGAAAAATAATAAAATTGAATTGGCGTGGAATAGCGAGCTGGTCGAAGTGTTAGGCGAAGAAAACCCGCTTGGCGTAACAGGTGCCATTTTGCGCGATACCCAAACGGGGAAAATACGCGAAATAAAAACGGATGGTATTTTCATTGCTATTGGCCACGCACCAACAACACAATTATTTGCTGAACAGCTTGAAATGCGAGACGGCGGTTATATTGTCACCGCGCCCGATAGCACAGCGACATCTGTAGCAGGCGTGTTTGCCGCTGGTGATGTGACAGATGATATTTATCGCCAAGCCGTCACCGCCGCGGGTATGGGCTGTATGGCCGCGCTGGAAGCAGAAAAATTCCTCGCCGAAGCAGAAGACGAAGCCAAAGCTGCCGAATAATGGTGGCTTAGCCTGCCTCAATTAAATCATAAACCTCTTCTACCGCACGGCGGCCACGCATGGCAATGGGCCAACCAGCATAGATGGATAAATGGAGCATAATTTCCAACGCTTCTTGGCGCATCACACCCTGATGCGCCAAGCCACGCAAATGAATGCGCAACTCTTCCTCCGCGCCGCTTATGACCAAAGCGGTGACAGTTATCATAGCGCGGGTGCGTAAATCAAGCTGGGGGCGCACCCAAATATCGGCATAAGCACCTGCCATAACATAATCGGTGAAAACACTCGGCGGCGGCGCATCAGGCGGCAGGCCGCCAAATAGCTTTTCCAACATGGCCAAACCTTTATCAATGCGTTCGTCTAATTCAGGCAATGTGCCGCTTTTCCATGCTTTATAATCGCGGGGTTTATCTGCCATTTATCTCTCCCTTCAATCGTGCAAGCTGGCCGCAAAACGGGCAATGCGGATGCAAGCCTCACGCAAGTTTTTATCCGATGTTGCATAGCTAATGCGGAAAAAAGGCGACAGACCAAATGCCGCACCATGGACAACGGCCACACCTTCAGCCTCCAGCAAGGCGGTAGCAAAATCTTCATCCGTAGTAATTTTTTTGCCATCTGGTGTTGTTTTGCCAATCAAACCCTCACAGCTTGGATAAACATAAAACGCTCCTTCGGGTGTTAAACATTCAATCCCTTCCGCCGCGTTTAACATTTCCACCACCATATCGCGGCGGGCTTTGAAAATCACATTGCGCTTGGTGATAAAATCCTGCGGCCCGTTCAAGGCTTCAATCGCCGCCCATTGGCTGATAGAAGTTGGGTTAGAAGTGGATTGCGACTGAATTTTCCGCATCGCACCAATAAGCTCTTCCGCCCCCGCGCAATAGCCAATGCGCCAGCCAGTCATGGCATAGGCTTTGGACACGCCATTCATGGTCAGTGTGCGGTCATAAAGGGCGGGTTCAACCTGCGCGGGCGTGGCAAATTCAAAGCCGTCATAAGTTAAATGCTCATACATATCATCGGTGAGAATCCAAATATGAGAGTGCTTAACCAGCACATCGGTTAGCTTTTTAAGCTCATCAGCCGTATAGGCCGCGCCCGTGGGATTGGACGGCGAGTTAAAAATAAACCATTTGGTTTTGTCACTGATAGCCGCTTCTAAATCATCAGGTTGCAATTTGAACGCATCTTTACGGCGGGTTTTGACACATATAGGCGTGCCGCCCGCCAAATTCACCATATCGGGATAACTCACCCAATAAGGCGCAGGAATAATCACCTCATCATTGGGGTTAAGTGTTGCCACCAGCGCATCATAAATCACTGGCTTGCCACCCGGGGCGACAAAGCACTGTGCGGGTGTGTAATCTAAATTATTATCGCGCTTGAATTTAGCACAAATGGCTTGTTTTAATTCTGGTAGGCCGTCTACAGCGGTGTATTTTGTTTCACCGCGCTTAATGGCCTCAATGCCCGCCTGCTTGATATTATCTGGCGTGTCAAAATCTGGCTCGCCTGCGCCTAAGCCAATCACATCACGGCCAGCGGCACGCAATTCACGTGCCTTATCAGATACCGCAATGGTAGGCGAAGGCTTAATACGGGAGAGATTGTCAGAAAGAAAAGCCATATTTATTTTTCTTGTTTCAGCAAGTATGGCAAATGCCACCAAAGCAACGCAGAAAAGACACATAGGCGGATAATATTGTTCAAGGTTTCGGTGTTTAAGGGCTGGATGCGGTTTATCAAATAATTATTCATACGATTTTCACTATCTGATAAATCCCTTAGGCGCTGCAAATCTGCTGCAGCTAGCTCTGGCCAGACCGCATTAACGACTACGGTGAAAAGCTCTACCACGGCAAAACCAATCACAATCACACTAACAACTGAAACAATCGCAAAATATGCTTTTTTGAAATCTATGGACATTTTGACCTCTTTTCATCACACTACCACCCATTACGATACTAGTAAAATAAACTCTAAAGTCTATATAATTGAATCATGACTAAAGCAATTGACAGTCTGACAGGCAGAAAGCCGCTTGCCCCCATCGCCGAGCCGGGTATGCGCGAAGGCGACCCCATGCCCTTTATTCCACATCGACCAAAGCGACCAGAAAAAAGCGAAGGCGGGCGGCAATTTGAGTTGATAGCCGATTTTGAGCCAGCAGGCGACCAACCCCATGCTATCGCCGAGCTTGTGGCAGGGTTGGCAAATGGAGTGCGTGACCAAGTTTTGCTTGGGGTGACAGGGTCAGGCAAAACTTTCACCATGGCGCAAATTATTCAAACCACAGGACGCCCCGCCCTGATTATGGCACCCAATAAAACGCTAGCCGCACAGCTTTACGGTGAGTTTAAGGCCTTCTTCCCCCATAATGCGGTTGAATATTTTGTTTCCTATTATGATTATTATCAGCCAGAAGCCTATGTGCCGCGCACGGATACTTATATTGAAAAAGAAAGCAATATTAACGAGCAAATTGACCGAATGCGCCATTCAGCCACCCGCGCTTTGCTGGAACGCGATGATGTGATTATTGTCGCATCTGTGTCGTGCATTTATGGCATTGGATCGGTGGAAACCTATACGCAAATGACTTGCGATATTGAAACGGGCGACACGCTGGCACGCGACAAATTGTTGGCCGATTTAGTAGCACTACAATATAAGCGCAATGAGCTTGGTTTTATGCGCGGCGATTTTCGGGTACGCGGCGATGTGATTGACCTCTTCCCCGCACATTATGAAGACCGCGCTTGGCGTATAGAATTATTTGGCGATAAAGTGGATAATATAACCGAATTTGATCCACTGACTGGCCAGAAAACCGCCAACCTTGAGCATATTCGCATCTATGCCAATAGCCATTATGTCACCCCGCGCCCGACACTCAAACAAGCGGCAGAAGAAATTAAAAAGGAATTGCACACACGCACTGGCGAATTTAAAAAGACTGGTCGGATTTTGGAAGCCCAGCGCATTGAACAGCGCACCAATTTTGACCTTGAAATGATGGAAGCAACCGGAAGCTGCCAAGGCATTGAAAATTATTCGCGCTATTTAACCGCCCGCAAGGCGGGTGACCCGCCGCCAACCCTATTTGAATATTTGCCCGATGATTGTTTGGTGTTCACTGATGAAAGCCATGTCACCGTGCCGCAAATTGGCGGCATGTTTAAGGGCGACTTTCGCCGTAAAGCAATCTTGGCTGAGCATGGTTTTCGTCTGCCAAGTTGTGTGGATAATCGCCCATTGAAATTTGAAGAATGGGAAGCCATGCGCCCGCAAACCATCCATGTATCGGCCACGCCTGGCGCATGGGAAATGGAGCGTAGTGACGGCGTTTTTGTGGAGCAGCTTATCCGCCCGACTGGACTGGTTGATCCAGGCTGTGAAATCCGCCCCGCTTCATCGCAAGTCGATGATTTGATTGAAGAATGTCACCAGCTCGCTGGTAAGGGTCAGCGCGTTTTAGTGACGACGCTAACCAAACGCATGGCCGAAGACCTGACCGAATATATGCACGAACAAGGTTTACGCGTGCGCTATATGCATTCTGATATTGACACGCTGGAGCGCATTGAAATTGTCCGAGACTTACGGCTAGGCGCATATGATATTTTGGTAGGCATTAATTTGTTGCGCGAAGGGTTAGATATTCCAGAATGTGCGCTGGTAGCAATCTTAGATGCCGACAAGGAAGGTTTCTTGCGTTCCGAAACGTCGCTTATCCAAACCATTGGGCGGGCAGCCCGCAATGTTGATGGGCGTGTACTGCTTTATGCTGATAATATGACTGGCTCACTGGAGCGCGCCATGCAGGAAACGCGGAGGCGGCGCGAACGGCAAGAAGCACATAATCTTGAACATAAAATTACGCCCGAAACCGTGCGAAAAAATATTAGCGATATTTTACAAAATCTAGGCGAGGAAAAAACCGACACGCCATCTGCTTATCATGTGCAAGGCGGCATGAGCGACACGGGACAAGCAGGCTTTATCGGCCAAAATATGCACAAGACGATTGAGGCGTTGGAAAAAAATATGCTGGAGGCGGCTGAGAACTTAGAATTTGAAACTGCCGCCCAATTGCGCGATGAAATCAAACGGCTACAAGAAACCGAACTTATTATCGCCAATGACCCTCTCGCCCGCCAATCCACAGTTGAAAACGAGATTGAAGGGAAAACGGGTATTAAGCCAAAAAAGCGAAAAAATAAATAATCTGCCAAAAAATGGTCGGAGTGAGAGGATTTGAACCTCCGCCCTCCTCGTCCCGAACGAGGTGCGCTACCAGACTGCGCTACACTCCGACACAAATCCAAATGGTGCTGGTGAGAGGACTTGAACCTCCGACCTACGCATTACGAATGCGTTGCTCTACCAACTGAGCTACACCAGCGCCAGATACCTCTTATACCAAGCCCCGCCAAAATTAAAGAGCCAGAAACGCTTGAAAGCAAAAATACCACGCCGAGGCGATACTTGCCAATTTTTCCCGTTAAGTGGGTTTTTTTCACCTAAATTTGCTATAAGGGGGGCGAGGTTTGGAGAGTTTTATGTTGCGTTTGCGTTCCCATCTTTGGGCTGGGCTGGCTGTTTTTTATGTGGCGAGTTTTGTGTCAGTTTTGGCACAGCCTGTCCTTGCACCCAGCCAGCAGGTTAACCAGCCAGCTCATACGGTGGGCGACTCCCTTTTCCAACAAGTTTTGCAAAATCCAATCAATCCAGAAATCAATCTCGCTTTTGCGCGGCGTGCCATTGCTTTTGGTGATTATGAGGCGGCCATTGCCACGCTGGAAAGATTACTTATGGTCAAAGCCGAGCTACCACTCATTCGCCTTGAATTGGGTATGCTTTATATGCGGCTGGGGTCAGTGTCGCAGGCACAAGCTTATCTCAATCAAGCTCTGGCTTCGCCCAAATTGCCGCCCGACGCCCGTAAACGCGCCGAAGAATTGCGCATTATTGCTAAAAAAGCCGCTCGCCCCTTTGCCTTTGATTATTCTGTGAGCATCGGGTTGAAGCATCAATCCAATGCCAATGCTGGACCAGCCAATGCGCGTATTGACTGGCCAGGCGATATTCCAGTGCTGCTGGATGATGCGGATTTGAAAAAATCCGACAGCCAGAATTTTGTGTCTGGACGAGCGAGTTTCACGCTGGATTTAGCTGGTCTGCGTAATCATCAATTTGATGTTGGACTAACAGCGTTTAGCGCACGGCAAAATCGTTTAAAATATTTGGATATTGATTTTTACGCTTTGCAAACACGTGCCTTGCTGGATATTGGCGGCGCATACAGCCTTAATTTTTCACCCTTTATCCGTTCAGATGTTTTGAATGTCGGTACGCTAGACAATTATGCAACCACACACACAATAGGCGCAACACTAAGCGGGGTTTATAGAAATTATTATCCGATTTCACTAACAGCGCAATATGGTTATCGCAAACATAAAAACCGTGCTGGCAATCGGGTGAATAGCCAACAAGATGGCGGGCGGCACGCTATGAATATGCAAGCTGGACGCAATTTTACCAATGGTGCCTATCTTGGTCTATCCACCAGCTATACCATTACCCAAGCCCGCCACACGGCAAGGCATAAGGCCTATAACAGCATAAGTGCCGCACTGTCTTATCGCTATAATGTTGCGGTTTTGGCACGGAAAATAAATATGCCCGTTTTGCTGGTGGCTGGCATTGGCTATCAAAAAGCCAAATATCAAGCACCAGATAGAATTACCCATCCCGACAAAACCCGCCGTGACCGCGACAATCGCGCCAATATCGGCCTGATTATCACGCCACGCAAAACACTACAGTTTTTGCTGCAATACAACCATGTAACGCGGACATCTAGAACGTTACGCAATAATTACAAAGACAATGCCATCACCCTAACCCTAACCCAACGATTTTAAGGAAACATAGAATGAAACATTTGATAATTTCTTTTGCTTTTACTTTTGCGCTACTTATGGCGCATACCGCTCACGCTATCGTTAATGATAAGCGCATTGGCATTGCGGCAGGGATTATTCCCCAAACGGTAAAACAAAATAATCAGCAGCAAGATGAAATCCTATCTATTGGCAATAATTTGGCCATGGATGAAATTATAAAAACTGGCCCTGAAGGCCGTGCACAAATTTTATTTCTTGACGGCTCAAGCATGAATATTGGTCCTAATAGTTATATTGTGCTTGACCAATTTGTGTTTGACCCCGAAAGTCTGGAGGGAGAAATTACCACACAAATTAAAAAGGGTTCTATGCGTTTTATTGGCGGAGCTTTAAGCAAAGCCGCTGGACAGGTGAAAATTGTCACTGATGAAGCAACTATTGGTATTCGCGGCGGCATAGCAAAGTTTATTTATGAAGAAAATCAAGGGGTTAAAGCCCAGCTTATTCATGGCACCATGACCGTGGCCACCACGCAGGGGATTTTTGAAACCTCACGAATCGGCACAGAAATTTTTGCTACACCCAGCGGTGAAGTAGAAACACGCCTTATCACCAGTACAGAAACTAAATCCGAATTAGATAAGGAAACAGAATTAGTAAGCACAGAAGAAGAGAAGAAAGAAGAAACAAAAACAACAAAAAGTGTAGAAAATGCAGAAAACATATCGCCCTCTGAAACAACACAAGCTGATGCGGTACAAAATGAAGCGCAAAAGCCAGAAGAAAAGAAAGCGGAAAAACCTACTGTGTCAGTTCAAGTTGCGGTAGCCAGTAATACTCAAGATACACAAAATATTGGATTTGAAGTACTGAAAATTGACGGCGAAGAATTTATTGTTCCCAAGGATAATTTTTCTAATGATGGCCTCATCAATAATGACACAAAACTACGTGAGCAAATTGGTGAAATTGAAAAAACCATTGAGGAATTACTAGAAGAGAAAACTATCATTGAAAACAATATGATAGAAGAAATCGACCGCGAAGGCGTAGATATTTCTCCACTTCCCGCCATCCCGATTACGCTAAGCGGATATGCGGGCGGGATGAAAACATATAATTTTGTGCCGAGCATTGATCCCGATACAGGCGACTTTTACACTTTTGAAGATTTTGATAATTATATTAAAAATCTGGTCGGCGCAGGGCTGAATGATTATTATGTGCCACTTGCAATGGCGGCTGACACTTCTGTGATCATAACTATTGACGCACAAAATGGCAAAATAGATATAGGCGGCGATTTTAGCTCCAAAATTGATGATGAAAGTGTTTTACTTGACACAACATTGACCATAAGCAAGCTGAATGGCGTAACAGGCCTTAGCACATTTGATTTTTCTGGCAATGGCAAAATTGACCGACAATATGAAGATGAAAAGAACCAACCGACAGAAGAAAATAACACGGCCAGCTTTTCTGGCAGTGCCAAACCAGCAAGCCAAACATCGGCCATTTCTGCGCCGAACGATTTAACGCATTGTGCTTGTGAATTTTTATCCACGGGGATTTGGCAAATTGATTTCACCAATGAATTGGGCGACGCCTTTACCATTAACCAGCATTGGGTGGCGGGCAATTTTATCTCGCCCGACAGATTACCGCAAAGCGGCACAGCACAATTTTCTGGCCATATGATAGGCGAAGTTTTTGACGCTGGCGCACGGCGCACGGCTATGGGCAATATGTCCATGAACTATTCTTTTGTTTCAGAACAAGGCGCATTTGAAATTGACAATTTTGACAATCGCCTGACCACCAGCATTACCATTGACGGGTATACCAATCCAGACAACCCAGCCAACCTGCACCCACAACATAACACCCCGCTTGGCCTAGGTAGCTTCGCTGGAAGCGGCAATGGCACGGTCACAGGCCATGCTGAAACAGCGGCGATAAATATTGATGGACATTTTTACCAAGACAGCGCGGGCAATCTCGGCGGCAGTGCGGGCGGGTTTAATATCATTGTCGGCAATGAGGGGGTTTATTCAGCTAGCGGGGTTTTTATGGCTGAATAATTTCCCAATTATGATAAACTGCGGCGAGATACAGCAAATAGCAGTAAGGGGCGCAAAAGGACTATGAATAGACCTGTCCGTATCCCAAAAAATTCTGACAATAGGCTCAACCCGTCAAGCGAGAGGCTATTTGTCCGATTTTTCAAATGGTGGATAAAAGAGAAAAAAGTTTCGGACTTCTTTTCCCAACATAGGGATAGAAGCGGCTTAGAGCTGGTTGAAGAAATCTTTGACGAGCTAAATGTCCGATGCCGTTTGCATGATAAGGATTTGGCCAATATCCCCGCCACTGGTCCAGTGGTTGTGATTGCCAATCACCCTTTGGGCGGGCTAGATGGTCTGGCTTTGCTCAAACTGATTGGCAATATTCGCCAAGATGTAAAACTGGTAGTGGATAGCAATATGCTGAGCTTCAGCCAGCTTGACAGCCTGCTTATTCGGATGGACTCGCGCACGGGCATAGACCGAACGCAAATAAAACAAGTACAAGCCGCACTAGACGACCACCAGGCGGTAATTATTTTCCCTGCTGGAGCTATTTCAAAACAAAATTTTAACGGCATACGCGACGGGGTTTGGCATAAAAGTTTCCTCAATTTCGCGCAAAAGACCAAAGCCCCTCTCCTTCCAGTACATATTTCTGGCCGTAATTCGTCCTTTTATTATGTGATTGCCCGCTTTAACCGTAAGCTGGCACTGCTTTTGCTGCCGCGTGAAATGTATCGCAAACGCAAATCCGTGATTGATATTCGCATTGGCGAAATGATTTCCATTGAAAAGGTCAATCAAACGGCTTTGTCAAAAATCCAAACGATAAAATTACTGCGGCGTAATATTTACCGTCTGGGCAAAGGTAAAAAACAATTATTTGAAACGGAAAAAACCATTATCCCACCTATCCAAAGGCAAACATTGCGCGAATGTCTGAAGTCCGCCACCACGCTGGGCAAAACGGCCGATGGCAAGGAAATTCTGCTAATTGACACCCAAGCTGATGATGCCGTGATGGTGGAAATTGGCCGCTTGCGTGAAATTGCTTTCCGCCAAGTCGGCGAAGGCACAGGACGACGCAAGGATACGGATAGATATGACACTTATTATAAGCACATTATCGTTTGGGATAACGAGGATTTGGAAATTGCAGGTGCCTATCGGCTGGCTGAAAGCTGGAAATGGGTAAAAGACAGTGATGGCGAGAAAATGTCAGAACGCGAAGTGAGAAATCGGCTTTATAGTGCCAGCCTGTTTGATTATAGCACGGATGCTTATGAGATTTTCGCCAATGGCATTGAGCTGGGACGCAGTTTTGTTCAGCCGCGCTATTGGGGTATGCGCTCGCTGGATTATCTATGGCAAGGCATTGGCGCATATTTGGCACAAAACCCGCAAGTGCGTTACATTTTTGGCCCAGCCAGTATCCCTGGCGTTTATCCCAAGCTGGCGCAAGATATGCTGATTTGGTATTACGGCACCTATTATGCCGATGAAAAAAATCTGGCCAAAGCACGGCTGGTTTATAAACAACAAACCGACACGGATTTAACCAGCATTTTTAAGGGCAATGATGCGGAAGCGGACTTTGAAATTCTCAAAACGCGCTTGTCTTTTTTAGATGTCAGCGTGCCGACGCTTTATAAGCAATATACCGATATTTGCCAGCCAGGCGGGATGTGCTTTGCAGCGTTTAACATTGACCCAGATTTCAATTATTGCGTGGATAGCCTGATTGTAGCCGATATCAGCATGGTCAAACCCGCCAAACACAAACGCTACATTGACCGCTATTTGAGGCAGGACGCGCCAAAAGCGCAGGCTGGAACACAGACCGAAACAGCCGATTAGCCGCTCTGCCTGCCCATTTCGGCTTGCTTATAGGCTGCGTCTGTGGCAGTTAAAAGCGGTTCTTGGCCTAACAATGCTGCCGTAGCTCAGGGGTAGAGCACTCCCTTGGTAAGGGAGAGGCCGCGAGTTCAATTCTCGCCGGCAGCACCACCTAACCTGTCATATATGAAATCATACATAAAGAAATGGGCCGCCCGTAGGCAGCCCAATCAATGTTGCGAATTCTCGCTTGTTAATCCTAGCTAAGCACTTCCTATTCCCATATGTGCTGTGGGCTGACGCTAGCAAAAACGCCGTAGATGGTCAAGTCCCGATATTCACGCCTAAAAGCCATTCAGACAGAGCTTTGAAGATAAACCCGACTTTTTCAGGCTATTTTACCTGTGTTTTGGCCTGCTGGGCAGGTTTTCTGCACAAAGTTGACTTATTTCCTCTCTTAGGCAATGATAATTTCCTGAAGGGAAAAATGCAATAATTAGGGGGATTTAGGGATGAAGTATCGTATTGGATTGGATGTTGGCACGAATTCACTAGGCTGGAGCGTGCTTGAATTAGACAATAAAGGTGAGGTCATCGGCATTAAGGTGGCTGGTTCGCGGATTTTTTCTGATGGGCGGCGTACCACCGCCACCGCATCAACCACTTTGGCCGCCGAGCGGCGCGAGGCGCGTTCGGCACGCCGCCGCCGCGACCGCTATATCCAACGGCGCACCCATTTGTCCAACGCACTGACCGAAGCTGGACTGTTCCCCAAAGATACCGCCATCCGTCAGGCTCTGCAAAAGCTGAACCCACTAGAATTACGCGCCCGCCTACTCGCCGAAAGTGCGGCAGACGTTCTGGCCGATATTAAAACCCGCACTCACAAATCAAAATACACCGAAATTAACGGTGAACCGACAGCCGATGCCATCGCCGCCAGTCGCGCCGACATGCAACCGCAATATCTTATCGGCCGCGCACTGTTTCACCTGAACCAACGCCGTGGCTTTCGGAGTAATCGGAAAGAGCGCACCAACGAAACCACCACAAAAATTGACACGGCAATCAATGACACACAACAACAAATGATAAATGGCGATATGCAGACATTCGGTCAATTACTTTGGTCACTCAATAAGAACCATGAACCCTCGCGGGCTCGAGCCCGCGCCAAATCTGGTGCGATTGTGGATAGCAATGGACAAGTTGACCATTATGACCGCTACGCATCACGCCGCATGCTGAAAGACGAGTTCAACAAAATCTGGGATGCACAAGCCAAAAATTTCAGCCAACAAATGGCAGATAAGGAGAA
Organism: Parvibaculaceae bacterium; assembly: GCA_965219965.1. Lineage (GTDB taxonomy): Bacteria > Pseudomonadota > Alphaproteobacteria > RS24 > RS24. The sequence continues at coordinate 370,548 of OZ244796.1, read as the reverse complement.
TTTCCGCACAATCATTTTTGATCAACGCCCCCTCAAAGCACCACATCCCGGCATGTGTATGTATATGAACGATGAACCACGCGGAGCCAAAGCTCTGCCAAGCATACAGTACCATCGAATTTATCAGGAATTGAACAATCTTGCATGGGGAGAGGATAAGAAGAAAATTCGGTTGCGTGATTGCTCCAAAGCTTATGCCAAAATTGAAGCCATGCTGCTCCAACCCACCAATAAGAGCGGGGAAGTGACATTTAATAAAATGCGGGGAGCACTTAAAAAGCTTGGTGTAATGCAAATACCTGAAGGGTTAACGGAAGAAGAAGAGCCGAAAGAACACCTTCGGTTCAATTTGGAGAGAGGCACGGGCAAGAAAAACAAAAGAAAAAAACCTCAGGCAGAAGGTCAGAAGAAACCAGAAGTCGACCGGAAACATCTGAATGGCGACAAAACCGCGGCATTATTAGGAGGCGACGATTCACCCGTGCAAGAACAATGGCGTGCATGGGACAACCAAGAACGTGACGCATTTGTGCTGACTATTATTGAGCGCGTGCCAGACGAAAAGCGACTGAAACAAGAACGCTACAAAACAGATGAAGAAGCCATTGATGCCCTGCAAGACAAATACGGCCTGTCGAAACAAGAGGCTCGAACTTGCGTCCATTTTAACTTTGAGTCTGGATATGCCGACCTTTCAACGAAAGCCGCCAATCTGATTACCGAATATATGAAAGGAGAAAACAAACCAACGCAACGTGAAGCAGTACAAGAGGTGGCACAAAATTACTCCGACGGTTCTTTCAAAGACCCCTATGAATTGGTTGGAAAGGGTGAGCAGGAGGAACTTGCTTATTATGGCGCGGTGCCGGAACTTGCCCCGCATATCATCCCTGGCTCAAACGACGAAAAAGATAGCTGGAATGACCGCAAATATCATGGCGGCGTCACCAACCCGACCGTGCATATCGCCCTCAATCAAATTCGCCAGGTGGTAAACCAAATTATTATTGAACAAGGTCGCAAGCCCGAATCCATTTCAATTGAGCTGGGGCGCAACCTGCCAGTAGGCGGAAAAAAACGCCTGGAAATACGAAAAAGGCAAGCAGAGCAGCAAGTAGCCAATAAAGCCGATAAGATAACATTGCGCCGAGATTTTAATGTCGAAAATCCGCGCCGTGATGACATCCGTAAATTGCGGCTTTGGCGCGAAGCCGAAAAGCGTTGCCCGTTTTGCTGCCAACCTATCTGTATTACCAAGTTCAACGATGCAGAGATTGAGCATCTGATACCTAAAGCCTCGGGCGGACAGGATAATTGGAGCAATCTGACGATTGCTTGTCGGGATTGTAATCGTACAAAAAGAGACCAAACACCCTATGAAGCCTTTGGTGACAATCCTGATTACAGCATGTTACCAGAATTCAAGCATTGGCGGTTTCAGGAGGATGCGCGGGAAAAATGGGGGCAGAGAAAAGGTTTTTCCGAGCGTCATTTGAATGATACCCGCTATATCGGACGCATCGCCAAAGCCTATTTGGGTAGCATTTGCGCTGATAAAAATATCACTGTTGTGACTGGACAATTAACGCACCACTTGCGCAAATACTGGCACTTAGACAGCATATTAGACGACCCCAACCGTCCCGAAGAAGAGCGTGGCACCAAAAACCGAAACGATCACCGCCATCACGCGATTGACGCGATTGTTGTCGGGCATGTATCACGCTCATTGGTTCAAAAAGTTTCAACAAGCAAAGAACGCTTTGGCAAAGTTCTCCCCATGGAAAAACTCGTGGAGCGTTTGGTTAATCATTCTAAGGAAGAGCGGGAAAATCTTCTGAAAGAAGTGAAGAAAATAGTCGACAACATTACCGTCTCACACAAAGTAAAACGGAAAAAGCCGCTCTACATGACTGCCGAGCAAACTGTCACAACCGACCGCAGCAAAGCAAAATTGGATAAAAAGGGCCGCCCGATAAAAATATCAACCGATGGTCAATTTCTTAAGGATACGGCCTATGGTGGCTCGGCTTTCACAAAAGAAAACAACTCACAAGAAGCTGATTTTAAGGAGCCGATTGACGTCTTCCACAAAGGCAAACGCGAAAAAATTAAGGTTATCCCGATAAAAGACAAAAAATCAGGGCAAATTTATAAAAGCTACAAGCCAGGTCTTAATTGGGGCATGGAGATTTTCCAATATCCCGACAAATACCCTGAAAACGCACCGAAGATGAAGGAAAGCTGTTCCTCGGAAGAAAAGAGAAAATGGGAGCAAGAATACGGGTGGAAAAGAAACCGTGGAAAGTGGAAAGGATTTACCATAACAAAATTTGAAGCCAATCAGCCAGAATTTGACCCTGACAATATCGGAGACAGAAAACCCTGCCCCGGCGCGAAATTTATCATGCGATTGCAAATAGATGATTTGGTTGATATTGGAGCAGAAGAATCTCCCCAAATTATGCGCGTTAAAGAATTAAGCGGGCAGAACATAATTCTCGTGCCACACAACGAGGCCGATGCCGATGCGCGAAATCGCAATAAAGATATAACAGGAACCTATAACGGACATGATTTTTCGGGTGAGTTGACAGGAAAGCAAAATACTAAGTTTATCACTTTTAAGCCAGAAACCGGCGTAAGCGGAACATATCAAGGACAAATATTCGCAGGTAAAGTCCAGAAACCACGCGGTAGCCAACAGAAAAAAGTCATATTCAATTTAAATGGCGATGAGAAAAAACTTGATTTGGATGCTCCAGATTTGGATTGGAAATATGATGATGATATTTTCCGAGATTTGGCTGACACCAGCAATGCTTGGCAATATGACAAAGCCAAAGATGAATTCAAAATAGAAGCCAATGCTGTCGGCTTGAAATGGCATCTTGATGATAAATTTGAAATCAAAAACATAAGTGCCGGAAAATTAAAATCACTCAACGCCCGCAAAGTTCACATCAGCCCCACGGGGCAGGTGAATTATGAGAAGCGCGGCAAAAAGCGTAAACGTCGCCAAGAAGGCTAAACCCCATGGTCGGGCAGATTGTTGAAATTACCGATTCTGGCCATTGGCTACATAAATCGCGTGGCTTTCTGGAGGTGCGCCATGATGGTGAAAAGCTAGGGCAAGTGGCACTGGACGACATCGCTGCCGTGATTGTCTCAGTGCCGGGCTGTGCTGTTTCCACCAATTTGCTGGACCATCTAGCACAACGCAATGTGCCGATTGTCACTTGCGGACAGAATTATCTGCCAACCAGCTGGACGCTACCAGTACAAAGCCACAATCGCCAGTTTCAGGTGATGCGGGCGCAAACCAACCTGTCTGAACCAAAACGCAAACGCGCTTGGCAGGCCATTGTTAAAACCAAAATCCTTAACCAAGCAGAAGTGCTGGTCCGCGCTGGCAAATCCGATGCACGACTGAAACGGTTGGCCGATATGGTGCGCTCTGGCGACCCAGACAATTGCGAAGCTCAAGCGGCACGCGCCTATTGGCAAGAATTATTCGGTTCCGACTTCCGCCGTGACCGCGATGCATCGGGGTTGAACGCTGCGCTTAATTATGCCTATGCCGTTATCCGCGCCTGTGTAGCACGCGGGTTGGTCGGGGCTGGGTTACACCCCAGTTTCAGCCTGCATCATAAAAACCCGCAAAATCCTTTTAATCTGGTAGATGATGTGATGGAGCCCTTCCGACCAATTGCCGATTATATGCTATGGCGCAAATATAAAGACGATATTGGCGCACTGGATGTAGAAACCAAATCAGATTTGGCCGCGCTGACCACCCTGCCCCTAACCATAGAGGAAGAAAGCTCGCCCCTATCAGTCACAGCGGTCAAAACGGGGCGTAGCCTGGCCGCTTATTGTTTGGGCGAAACGGACGCTCTGTTGCTGCCGCCCCTGCCAGACCCGTTGGACATGGCCGCGCTGTGACCTGCTATGACCCGCCGCGCCTACCTCAGCCCCTATCGTATCATGTGGCTTTTTGTGATGTTTGATTTGCCAGTTGGCACCAAGAAAGAACGCAAGCAGGCGACTGGCTTCCGCAATCACTTGCTGGATTTGGGTTTTGAGATGTCACAATTCTCGGTTTATCTGAAATATTGCGCCTCTGGCGAGAAGGCCGAAGTCGTGACAAACAAAATCCAGCCTGCCTTGCCCCCAGGTGGAAAAATTGATATCCTGACGATTACCGACAAGCAATTTGCCAATATGAGACGATTTTATGCTCAAAGCCGAATCAAAAAGGACGATAAACCGCGCCAACTGCATCTATTTTGAAGTGATTCTCCCTGCTCGCTCCAAGGAAAATCACTTCAAAATCAACGCTTTACATAAATCCTAGCTTACCATATGGGAATAGGAAGCGCTAGGACAACTGCTAGCGGCATACGTGTCGCTTAGGGAATAGGAAGCGTATGCCGCCGAGCTTACCATATGGGAATAGGAAGCGCTAGGACAACTATACAATGCTACTTACCATATGGGAATAGTGGTCTTCATGCGTTGGTGAAATTGACCGGTCAGCTTACCATATGGGAATAGGAAGCGCTAGGACAACCTCGAAGCTAGGTTGACTGGAATTCAGTTATTTGAGCTTACCATATGGGAATAGGAAGCGCTAGGACAACTGATGCTTTCGGCACAATGTCGCGGCAACCAGCTTACCATATGGGAATAGGAAGCGCTAGGACAACACCAGCCCGCTTCCGGGTGCTTTTGATGTTAGCTTACCATATGGGAATAGGAAGCGCTAGGACAACTATATTAGTCCAATCAATTACATGAACGCTAGCTTACCATATGGGAATAGGAAGCGCTAGGACAACCGCAAACAACTCTTTTGCAATGCGGCTGATAGCTTACCATATGGGAATAGGAAGCGCTAGGACAACCTACTCGTTCGGCGCGTGACATTGCTGGTGAGCTTACCATATGGGAATAGGAAGCGCTAGGACAACCCAAACTTGCCGCTTACTCTCGCCCTTAAAAGCTTACCATATGGGAATAGGAAGCGCTAGGACAACGATAGAAGCGCGTGAACTTGAAGAGGGTATAGCTTACCATATGGGAATAGGAAGCGCTAGGACAACGGCAATAATCCGCCGCGCGGCGGGGGGATAAGCTTACCATATGGGAATAGGAAGCGCTAGGACAACTGCCGTGCCTTTGGCGTGATGCTATTTTTTAGCTTACCATATGGGAATAGGAAGCGCTAGGACAACTGCTGATAAGCAACGGGGATGCGCGCATCGAGCTTACCATATGGGAATAGGAAGCGCTAGGACAACTAGCACATTTCTTCTTTCGGTTTGTTATTCAGCTTACCATATGGGAATAGGAAGCGCTAGGACAACTTGTTGGCGGTGGTATGCTTAGTGATTTAAAGCTTACCATATGGGAATAGGAAGCGCTAGGACAACAATGTAAGGATACGCGCTAAAAGCGGCAATAGCTTACCATATGGGAATAGGAAGCGCTAGGACAACTGCAAGCGTCCGTCCCAACCAGCACAAGGAAGCTTACCATATGGGAATAGGAAGCGCTAGGACAACTATGGCACAAGCCGCCCCATGGCTGTGAGGAGCTTACCATATGGGAATAGGAAGCGCTAGGACAACAGTAAAATACTGCCACTTGACACGGGCATAAGCTTACCATATGGGAATAGGAAGCGCTAGGACAACACATATGGCCGTCCATCAGACCTTTACTGCAGCTTACCATATGGGAATAGGAAGCGCTAGGACAACTATCACTGGCGCGGCTGGAAAAGGGTTGCCAGCTTACCATATGGGAATAGGAAGCGCTAGGACAACTGGCTTTCGTTCGGGTTAAATTTGGTGGGTAGCTTACCATATGGGAATAGGAAGCGCTAGGACAACCTATCATGGGTTTTGTCGGCGCAAAACTCGAGCTTACCATATGGGAATAGGAAGCGCTAGGACAACGCCAATAAGCACACGCCGCGCATAAATCCGCAGCTTACCATATGGGAATAGGAAGCGCTAGGACAACAGCTAACGTCAAATTGAATCGGGATAGTGTAAGCTTACCATATGGGAATAGGAAGCGCTAGGACAACAGGCGCGTCCCAAACCAAAGGCGAGCGCAAAGCTTACCATATGGGAATAGGAAGCGCTAGGACAACGGTAAAATAAGAACAACCAAACAGCCGTTTAGCTTACCATATGGGAATAGGAAGCGCTAGGACAACTCAGTTTTCGGCAACACGCAGGCGATGAGTGTATAAAAGGAATGCAAGAGAGAGAGAGAGAGAGAGAGAGAGAGAGAGAGAGAGAGAGAGAGAGAGAGAGAGAGAGAGAGAGAGAGAGAGAGAGAGAGAGAGAGAGAGAGAGAGAGAGAGAGAGAGAGAGAGAGAGAGAGAGAGAGAGACGCGGGTTGGTTACGCTGTGTTATGCTTTTCTTTTTCGCTCCCTTTCTTCACCCCTCTTCTTTTACGCTTTCTAAAAAATCATATAAGAGCCGCACCTGTAGAGAAAGCACCCTAATCAGTATTGCGGCACAGCTTTGCGGACGGGTTGCGGTATAATCCAACTCAGAGCTGGCCACGCCCCCCCTTTCCACCCATAAATTGCGCTTTTTGCACCCAAAATGGTGATTTATTCCCGCGTGGAGCAAGGCGGATAAAATGGCCGCATGGGTTTAATGGGCTTAACTGAAAAATTAGCGGCTGAGCTGAAGGCCGATGAGGGCTTTGTGCCGCATGGCTATAAGGACAGCCTTGGGCGGCTGACGATTGGCTACGGGCGGCTCATTGATGGCCGTTTGGGCGGCGGCATCAGCCAGCAAGAAGCAACATATTTACTGCGCCATGACGTGCAACGCTGTTGGAGCGAATATGAACGGCTTTTGGGGCATTTGGATATAAGCCCACAGCGCAAACTGGCACTGGCCAATATGCTGTTCAATCTCGGCCTACCGAAATTCTGCCAATTCCGCCGCATGCGCGCGGCCATTGAAAGCAGCGATTGGGAAATGGCGGCACAGGAAGCCCTAGACAGTCGCTGGGCGCAACAAACAGGCAAACGCGCCCAACGCATCGCCGCACGGCTCAAATCAAGCGCAGATTGGGCTTAACCCACTTAATCCACAAAGGCGCGTTCAATCACAAAATCGGCAGGCGCGGAATTCGCCCCCTCTTTCAGCCCGTATTCTTCCATCAACGCCTTCAGCTCATGGGTCATTTCAATAGAGCCGCAAATCATAGCGCGGTCGGTTTCGGGCGACAGGCGCGGCACGCCAAGATTGTCAAAAAGCGCACCAGAGCGCATTAAATCGGTCGGACGGCCTTTATGAGCAAAATCCTCCCGCGTGCAGGTTTGGTAAAGGCGCAATTTACCCGCCGCGATTTCCCCAATATCAGGATTGGCAAGAAAATCATCCACCACCTCGCGGCTATATTGCAGCTCATCAACCAAACGGCATGTATGGGTGACAATCACTTCGTCAAATTTCTCGTAAGTTTCGGGGTCGCGTATCAGGCTGGCAAAGGGCGCAAAGCCTGTGCCAGTGGAAAACATCCATAGCCGCTTGGCGGGCGAAAGCGCGTCCAGCACCAGCGTGCCGACGGGCTTTTTACCCAGCAAAACCACATCGCCCGCTTTGATTTCCTGCAAGCGCGAGGTCAACGGCCCGTCTGGCACTTTAATGGAATAAAATTCCAGCACATCGTCCCAATTTGGCGAAGCAACGGAATAGGCGCGAAGCAAAGGCTTGCCATTTTCCTGCATAAGGCCAAGCATGATAAATTCGCCCGAACGAAAGCGGAAAGACTGTGGCCGTGTGAGCGTGAACTTAAACAGCCGGTCAGTATAGTGCTTTACGCCAAGAACTTTTTCCTCGGTCGGCGCATTCGGATTCACCTGAGACACGAAATAAACTTAATTTATAGAATGTCGGGCGTATCAGGCGCAGGGTCAATGCTTTCACCCACAGGGTCTGGCAGAACGGGCTGAACTGGCTGCACGGGCGGTGCAGGCGATGTTTCAGCCACATCGGTTAGCTCCACCGTATATTTAATGGTGGACTCCAGCGCGTCCCCTTCAGGGTTGGTAGAGGTTGCCTTGACATAAACCACATAGCTGGTCTGCGTTTCATAATCGGGCGTGGCGGCAAAACGCACCGCACCCGTAGCCGCATCAATGGTAAAGAAGCTATGGTCATTGTCCGCCCCGCTGTCGTCAAATGAATAGACAATCGTATCGGCCGCATTCGGGTCAGTGGCCGAAGCGGTGAACACAATTTCCGTCGTAGCGGTATTTTCAGCCCATGTGATGGGGTCATTAACCGATAGGCCGCTACCAGAGCTTTCAAACTGATAGGTTACAGGGGCAAATTCTTCTGACGCTATTTGTGCCACATCAAAGCGCGTGCTACCCGTAGTCGGGTCAACCAATTCAGCCCTGATGAGGGGATTAGCACCATAAAGGTCTGTATCAGAACGATTTCTATATCCAGCAGGAAATGATGGCCCACTATAGTCAACAGCAGTAGTATTCCCAGTATTGATAAGGTCAACAATGTGTTGCAATGTAGTGGGGGTTCTTGCCCCGAAAACGCTGGATGCAACGATTTTAATCCCATTCGTTGTATTACCGCTTATATCAAGAATAGAGGAGGTCGAATCAAACCGACTTACAGTAACCTCAAAGCTTTCAACATCACCTGTATAGATAAATCTGATGCCTTGAATTTCCACTACACTACCGTCAATTCCTTGGGTGGTTTTGCCCTGCTCATTTTCAATATCAAAGACAGGTGCGCCGTCAACACTAATGGTGAAATCGTCTGAAACCACACCGCCTCGGCCATCACTAGCCGTTACGCGCACAGTGTAGTCACCCGCATCATCGCCCGTTGGTGCTGTACCCAAAAAGTCAATGGAAGCGAGATTGTGTACAAGGGTCAACCAGCTTGGGGTTGTAATCACATTACCATCGGCATCAATAAACTCTGCTGTATAGGTTAAAGTGTCAATTTCGTCAACATCGTCAAAGTGATTTGCGTCAATCTTGAACTCAAATACTTCCCCTTCCGCCAATATAACGTCATCAATAGGACGATGCAATGTTGGCGCGTCATTTTCATTCAGAACTTGAATATTTATTGTTCCAGAACTAACGGCAAGGTCATAGATAGTCTCTACTTCACCTTCCTCTGCCTCAACTACTACGCGGAACGTAAGCAGTCTTTCAGTTTCATAATCAAGCGCGACACCCTGTTTAAGATATACCGCATAAGAGCCATCGTCTTCTTTAAGAATCTCAATCAAACCCGCATCCGCACCTTTGGCGACATAGTTAATATTATCATCATCATCGGTTACGCCAGAAACAGTGGCAAGTTTGACTCTATCTGTGCTGGTATCAACATGTTCTGAAATGCCTGATGCATAGGCTGGCAAAACATCAACAACGACACGCCCATGCGGCACGTGGTTTTCGCCCGTATCCTCTTCGGTCACCATGTTAAAACTAGTAAAAACCTCACCACCTCGGCCATCGCTGGCTGTGATTGCAACAACTATATTTGGCGTATTTGCTGGCGGTGTACCAGAAATAATACCTGTATCCGCATCAATACTCAGCCAGCTTGGCAGGGGTTCAGTAACACTACCACTGCTTCTCAGTGTCGCCGTATAGGTTAGCGTGTCACCATCAGCATCGGCAAAATAGCCACTTACATCCAAGGTAAATAAACTGCCCTCCACCGCCGTTTGGTCGGCAATAGTTGAGGTCAGAGTAGGCGCGGTGTTCGGCTCGGCAGCCTCTGTCAAATCAACCTGATATTTAATGAGTGTTGACTGCGTACTACCACCACCCACGCCCAGCGAGCTGGAGGACACGGCTAGGACATGCACCTGATAGCTACTCTTTGTATCATAATCTGGCTCGGCCTTAAAGCGTACCTCGCCTGTGTTTGTATCAATCGTAAAGTAGCTATTATCGCCATCGCCCGAACCCAATACATAGGTAATCGTGTCGGTGGCTGTTTGGCCCTCTACATTATCTGCATCGGTAGCTTTAGCGGTGAACACAACGCCCGTTGTGCCGACATCTTCGGACACAGTGAATGGCGCCACCCCTTCGGTGAATTGATGATTGCCACTTGCGTCAAATATCGTACTGCCCGTGCTTGGGTCAACCAAACGTGCACTGATAATCGGTTCGTCATCGTCGCGGTTATCTATCACCAACTCACCATTCAGGATTCTGCCAGTGAAATCCTTATTGATTAAATCAACCAATTGCTGAAGCGTGGTAACGTCGTCTTCGTTGTAATGGATAACCAAGGTTGTTAATTCACCACTCACACGCGAGGTTTTAGGATCAATGATGTAGCTATAGTCCGGAATGAACCGTAGCGCGAAGCCCGTTGGTATATCATTACCAAGATAGGTGAACTCAATACCGGCAACCTCAACTGTGTGGATTGTGCCGCCGCCTTCGGTTGCATCAACAGGCGCGTTATCGTCAACATTATTGACGCGCACCGTAATATCAACAGTAGAGCGCAGAGCCGTATTGGTGCTGTCAAGCGCACGCACCTGCACGGTATAGACATTATCGCCGTCCTCATCACGGGCCAGCTCGTAATCGGGCGCACTGACAAAAGACAAATTGCCGTCCGCATCAATTTCAAACAAGCCACCATCGCCCGCATTATTGAGAATTTCCCAATTAACAGCCTTATCCGCCGTTAGCTGAACCACAACCGCATCGGCGTTTTCATCAACGCTGTAATCGGTTTGCGTGGTGGTAATGACAGGCGGGGTGTCATTGAGGTCATTCAAATTGACCGTATATTGCGCTGTGGTTTCCTTCATGCTGCCCGTGCCAAGCGTGCTGGTGGAAATGGCCTTAACATGCACCACATAGCTGGCTTGGGTTTCATAATCAGGGCGCGCAAGGAAGCGTACTTCACCTGTGGTTTCGTCAATTCTAAAGAAAGCATTGTCGCCCATGCCTGCAACCAATTCATAAGTAATGGTTTCGGTGGGCGTCTCACCCGCGATATTATCCGCATCTGTCGCCGTGGCGGTGAAGACAACCGTATTGGCCGCAATGTTTTCGTCCACTTGCACGACTGGGTCAGCATCCACTGCCACAAGGTTAAAAGTCTGATTCTCTACAACATGCACGGTGTATGAATCAGTCGGGTAGGAATATCCTGTTCCAGAGCCGTCAAAATCCAGCACGACCGTATCGCCATCAACACCTTCTTCAAGTTCAACCATGAAATTGTCGGTAAAATCGGTGAATTGGCGCACCCAAGCGATGATTTCGTTCAGCGTATAAGCCCCAGCCCAATTGGTAATACCTGGCCCGCCACCTCCCTCACCATGCGGCGAAATCGTCAGCACCCCAGTACCAGCATCAAAACGCGCATTGGCTGAAGGGGTATTGGTTGCGTAACCCATTCTAATGCTTAGCGTCTCGCCTTCTTCTGGTGCTTGCTCGGCGGTGAAAATCAGCCCGTGAATATTGACCACATAATCCTTTTCCTCGGGGGTCACAAAAAAATCACCAGAAGCCGTAACCACAGGCGCGTTATTGTCTATATTTTCAACCGTAATATCAAACGTGTCCGTGACCGATTCACCCTCAGGGTCGGTCGCTGTGACCGTGACAGTATATGTGCCTGTATCACTCTGCGCGGGCGTGCCAGAGAAAACGCCCGTATCGGCATCAAAACTCAGCCAGCTCGGATTGCCTGAGATGCTATAGGTGAGCGTGTCACCATCGGCATCGGTAAAGACACTGCTTATATCAAGACTAAACGCTGTGCCTTCTGTCGCTGTCTGGTCAGCAATGGCCGTGGCCACCACAGGCGCGTTATTAGCCTCCGGCTCCTCCGTCGGCACTTGTGGGGCAGTCACCGTGTAATCTGCCGCAAGGGTGCTGGTGCCAGCCGTACCACTGGCTCCTATCGCCGTCTTAAAGGCGGCATAGCTGAGAACCTCACCATCACCCAACTGGAAGCTAAAAGGGAGCGGCGCATCAATCATCACTTCCGCACCCGTAGAAAGCGTCAGGGAAACTGAGAGAATGGAGACATTCCCAAAAAAGCTAACCGAGGTTTCCGAGTAGTCGGTAATGGTAACACCAGCATCAAACTTAACCAGGTTCGTACCAAAAGTATCCGATATCGAAACATCACCATGCTGAAAACGCGTGATAATGTAAGTGTCATCCCCGCCACCGCCACTGGCCGTAAAACTAAAATCACCCCCTGCGCCAAGAACATCAGCCTCACCCGTCGAAACCAACCTTTGGGTTGGAGCATCTTCTGTGTTACCAGAAATATCTGGAACAGAAGTCTGGGTCGTAACCGCATAATCTGCCGCCAAGGCACTCGTCGCATTCGTACCAGACGCACCAATAGCCGTCTTAAAATCCGCATAGCTCAGCGTCTCACCATCACCCAGCTGGAAGCTAAAAGAGAGCGGCGCATCAATCATCACTTCCGCACCCGTAGAAAGCGTCAGGGAAACTGAGAGAATGGAGACATTCCCAAAAAAGCTAACCGAGGTTTCCGAGTAGTCGGTAATGGTAACACCAGCATCAAACTTAACCAGGTTCGTACCAAAAGTATCCGATATCGAAACATCACCATGCTGGAAGCGTGTGATAATATAAATATCATCACCCCCACCGCCAGAAGTCGTTAAATCTTGCGTATTCGCCGCCGTGAGAATATTCGCCTCACCCGTCGATGAAAGCCGGCTACTACCATAATCATCCGTCTCATCATCAGACAAAGTCACATCCTGAGACCCAATCAGAATATCATCCGTCTCAGTAGTCGTATCGTCCCTATCGCCGACAACCTCATAAACCCGTAGCTCAAAGTGCTTCAGCACCTCTAAAACGGAATCATCAGACGGTGTAAGCGTCACCGTCTGTGCATCAGTCGCACCAGAAGCAAAATTAACAACACCACTCAGAGCAGAAAAATCAGAAGAAGAGATAGGCAGCTCCCCCTTGGGTACAATCTCCCAACGGATAACCGTATCAGAACCCAACGCCACCTTCGGCGTCAATGTAAAACTATAAACCCCGCCTTCAGTAACCGTTAAGCCCAAAGCCGATATATCAAATTGAGTCGTCATCCGTCATGCTCCTGATTAGTATCGTTAATACGCATTTACTAAACGCAATTACTAAATAGAAACTTTACGCCGCGCCTCTCTTTGAAAAACACAAAGAGAAAAATAAATAGAAAACGCCCCAAAGCCAGATAGGCAAATCTAAGATTAGCCTATCTGAGCCATTACATGCTTTCCTCACGGCCTATGCCGCAGGCGCAAACCACAGCATAATTCAGAATCTCGCTATCATCAAGCCGAAAGTTACAGACTTATGAAATGCCTTGCGCCGCACTGGCAGAGGGAAAACGGCAAAAAAACCGCAGAAAACCAGCAAAAATCTGTGAAAAAGGCGTGGCTTTGCCGCTTTTTTAACCCGTCGCGCCCTTAATAAATGTTTAACAATCCCCCGCGCTACAACACATCTATGGTTATGGTTATGGGTGCGAGCAGGTCGGTTGCGTCTGTGCCACTGTCACCGCCATCGCCCACCTGCAGGGTGAAGCTGAACGGGGCACCGTTTTTATTCCCCGCCCTGAATTCCACAGCACCAGAAGTTAAGGCCTCAAGCTCAGCGGCAGTTTTCTGCTCGTCATCTAAATAGAAACGCCCACCGAGAATGGGGTCAGAGAAATCCAGCTTGAAATAGCTAAACACGCTGTCATCTGGGTCAGGATCGCTCCAGCCAATATCATCGGCTAAATCGGTCAGTGCAAGTGTCGCGCCTCTGGCCACTTCAATGGTAACAGCTGTTTCGGTAACGGTCGGACGGGTATTGCCTGCGGCGGCGATTTCAATATCAAATGTATCCGTCACCGTATTTGTGCCATCGCTGGCAGTGACGGTCACAGAAACCGTACCCTCCGAGCCTTCTGGCGGCGTGCCAGAGAAGGTGCGTGTGTCGGCATCAAAGCTCAGCCAACTTGTTGACAGAGCCGACCCATCGGCAAGCGTGGCACTATAGCTTAGCGGGTCATTATCAGCATCGGCAAACACACCCGCATCAAAGGTGAGGATAAATTCCGTGCCTTCCGTCGCCTCTTGGTCAGGAATTGCAGTCGCTACAGTCGGGGCATTATCGTTGAGATTATTCAACTGCACCGTATATTGCGCTGTGGCTTCTTTTGTGCTGCCCGTGCCAAGCGTGCTGGTGGAAATAGCTTTGACATGCACTTCATAGCTGGCTTTGGTTTCATAATCGGGGCTGGCGGCAAAGCGCACCGCGCCTGTGGCCGCATCAATGGTGAAATAGCTGTTATCGCCCATGCCTGAAACCAATTCATAGGTAATCGTGTCGGTCGGCGTTTGGCCGGCAATATTATCGGCATCTGTGGCGGTGGCAGTGAAGACAATTTCGCTGGCATCGGTATTTTCGTCCCATGAAATGGTCGGCGGGTTGGCAACGAACTGATGCGCCGTGTCATGGCTATCAGATGTGAAGGCTTGGTCGCCAGTGCCTAGCTCCACCAGCCGCGCAGTGATAAGTTGCGGGTTAGCGCGTCTGTCCACAATCGGGTCAGAATTAAGCGTACCCGTTAAATCCCCATTGATTATGTCAATAACCTGCTGGCGTGAAATATTTGATAACATGAAAAATGTGACACCTTGTTGGCCGTCTTTGGTAGAATCTTGAACAACCCAGGAGCTTGAATTGCTATCAAACAACACAAAGAATCCTGTGGCAGGGTAATTATCACCCGTATAGGCAAATTCAATGCCCTGAATGACAACTGAATAGGCTGCCATGCTGTCTGCAGAGGTTTCAAAGACAGGTGCATTATCATCAGACGGCGCGGCGGGCGGTTCGGCGGGTGGTTCTGCGCCCGCCGCTGGTATCGTATGCACCGTGTTCCCAATTTCAATCGTATCAGCATTGCCATCATCATCTCTAAAATTGAATCTGGTGCCGCCATCTGCACCATCGGCCAGTTCAACTGTGAAATGATTGTCGGTAAAGTCGGCCTCACCTGCAACAAAACTAATAATCTCATTAAGCGTCCTGACATATGGCATTACAATCGCCAGCTGCCCCGTATGCGAATTATAGAAAAGGAAACTATTAGAGCTGTCTGAGACAAACTTAATATCTGCTGCCCCTGCATTTGTGGTTTTGAATAATAATCCGTGGATATTAATTTCACGCGGAGTATCCAATTCTTCGCTTGACCTATCTGTTGGGAAGCTGTGCTTTGAACTGGTTGACGCAACTTCAATCGTGGTTGGGTCATTATCATCCGCCCCGAAATTCAATTTATGCGTGCCATCCGCATCATCGGCCAAACGAACTGTCACCCCATTGATTGATTTTGATGAAAATTGGTTGTTTAGACTTGTAACAATATCATTAAGGGTATCAGACAAACCCGCATTTGAATCCACCCCAACCACTAACCGTCCACTCACAGAACTGAATGAAACAGAATAAGATCCAGAACTGAAATGAAGCTCAGCCATTATTTCATTGGTCGTGCTAAATACCAGCCCGTGAATGTTTACCTCGCGGGCTTCTGGCTCGGCGGCGGCGATTTCAATGTCAAATGTATCCGTCACCGTATTTGTGCCATCGCTGGCAGTAACGGTCACAGAAACCGTGCCTTGTGACCCTTCTGGCGGTGTGCCAGCGAAGGTGCGCGTGTCGGCATCAAATGTCAGCCAGCTTGGATTACCCGCAACGCTGTAGGTCAGCGTATCCCCATCAGCATCGGTGAAAGCGTCCGCGTCAAAAGCAAAGCTAAAGGCCGTGCCTTCGCTTGCCGTTTGGTCGGCGATTTCAGTCGCCACAATGGGGGTATTGTCATTGAGATTATTCAAATTAACCCAATAGCGTGCCGTGGTTTCCTGCGTGCTACCGCCGCCCAGCGTGCTGGTTGAGGTGGCCTTAATGTGGAGCGTGTAGCCGCTTTGGGTTTCGTAATCGGGCGTGGCGGCAAAGCGCACTTCGCCTGTGTTTGCGTCAATGGTGAAGAAATCATTATCCCCCATACCCGTGACGAGTTCATAGGTAATAATATCAGTCGGTGTTTGCCCCGCGATATTATCTGCGTCCTCAGCCGTGGCGGTGAAAACAACATCCGCCGCGTCAGAATTTTCATCCCATGCGGTGAATGTTTTGGTAATGACATGTGACGACTCAAATGTTTGGGTAATAAGCCCTACGCTTTGAGTGCCAAAGAAAGCGTCATAATCCAGAGCCGTGCCACCTGTGCTTGGGTCAACCAGCTCGGCGCGTATCAGGGCTTTTTGTTCGGCGGTGCGGCTATCTCTATAGCCAGCAAAATTTGCCGCCGCCGCATTGGCGTTTATTAAATCCACAATATCTTGCAGGGTCAAATTTGTGTGAGAGGTGACAGCAATAACTGAACCAGCGTTATGGGAGCTGTAGGAAATGCCATGCTGTGACGTAGCCCCGTTATTCACATAACCAACATTGAGCGGGAAGCTGTCCACTTGGCTCACATCCGCGCCTTCATAGGTAAATTTAATCCCCGCAACGGTGACACTGAAATCATCCGCATTGGTGAAAACGGGTGCGTTATTATCTATATTTTCAACCGTCAGGGTGAACGTGTCCGTGACCGCTTCGCCATCGGGGTCGGTGGCGGTGACGGTGATAGATAGTGTGCCTGCATCGCTTTGAGTGAGAGTCCGCGTGCTGGAAAATGTGCGCGTGTCGGCATCAAATGTCAGCCAGTCTGGCAAGTCACTGCCATCGGCCAGCGCGGCGGTGTAAGTCAGCGTATCGCCATCGGCATCGGCGAAAGCGGCTTCGTCAAAGGTGAAGGTGAAGTCTGTGCCTTCGCTTGCCGTCTGGTCAGGGATTTCAGTCGCCACAGTCGGCGCATTATTGGGCGGCTCAGGCGTTGCCCCAAATGCGGGCAGTGTATAGACTGTATCTTTAACTTCAATCGTGGCGGGGTCATTATCATCATCGTTGAAGTTCAATCTGGTCGTGCCATCTGCGCCAGCGGCCAATTCAACTGTCCAGCCATTAGTCCTAAAATCAGTCGTTGATGAAAGATGGCTGATAATACTATTAAGCGTCGGCGTACCATTAAACTTAAGTGTCAGGCGATTGGTCGCTAGGTCATAAGTGGTTATGGAGCTAAGAGACGTTAACTCAAATGAAATATCCACCGCCTGTTCATTTGTGGTTTTGAATAACAGCCCGTGGACGTTAATTTGGCGCACGGCGTCAGACAAATTCACCGTATATTGCCTGATGGTTTCTTGCGTGCTGCCTGTCCCTATGGTGCTGGTGGAAATGGCCTTAACATGCACCACATAGCTGGCTTGCGTTTCATAATCGGGCGTGGCGAGGAAGCGCACATCGCCTGTGGCCGAGTCAATGGAGAAGAAGCTATTATCGCCCGCCCCGTCAACCAATGCGTAGCTAATGGTTTCGGTCGGGGTTTGGCCAGCGATATTATCTGCGTCCTCAGCCGTAGCGGTGAAGACAATATCCTCCAAAGCACTGTTTTCCACCCATGTGATAGATTCTTGGGTGAAACTATGCGTCTTGGTGACGCGATACCCCGTGCCGCCAAAAAATTCATCATAATCAAGCCGATTGCTCCCCGTGTCGGGAACGGCCAGTTCGGCTCGTACCAATGCGCTGAAGTCTGCATCGCCACTTGTTACATCAATAATATGTTGCAACGTTAAATTTCGGGTGGGAGTGAAGCTGTCATAGAATATGCTTGGATTACCATTCCCGTCAACAAAAGCACTCCAACCTGTAGTACCTCGGCTATGTGTGGCATGTATGCTAAAGTCTGGCACACCATCCCCTAAATAGGTAAATTTAATGCCCGCAACGGTCACGCTATATTCTGAATCAAATTCTGGAGCGTTATCGTCTAGATTATTCAGCTCCACCGTATATTTAATGGTGGATTGGGTTGTGCCGCCCGCCTCATTGGTGGACACGGCTTTAACATAAAGCTCATAGCTGGTTTGGGTTTCATAATCGGGGTCGGCGGTAAAGCGCACCGCGCCTGTATCACGGTCAATGGTAAAGAAGCTATTATCATTGCCAGTGATGCTATTATCTAGCTCATAATGAATAACATCGCCGACATTAATATCAGTCGCCGTAGCGGTGAGCAGAACATCTGTGTCATTTTCATCCCATGAAATAACATCAACCGCTTCAACATAATCCGCACCTTCTACGTCTGCGGTTTTGCCCGCTTGTCTTTCAATGTCAAAAATAGGCGCTCTATCCAATTTGAGTTCAAAATCTTGCGTGCCGACAGCCCCATTTGAATCGGTCGCGGTGATGCGAATGGTTAAATCGGTAGATGCTTTGCGCGGTGGCGTGCCAGAAAATGTGCGCGTGTCAACATCAAAGCTCAGCCAGCTTGGCAGGTCAGTGCCATCGGCTTGCGTGGCCTCATAGGTGATGCTATCGCCTTCATCATCCGTAGCGGCTTCAACAGTAAAGCTAAATGGCTGACCCGATGTAACAGTTTGGGTGTCAAGCGGGTTAGCAAAAACGGGCGCGTCATTGACATCATTCAGTTCAACAACATATTTGATAACAGATTCAGTCGTGCTGCCAGCCGTAGTCGTGGACACAGCTTTAACATAAACCTCATAACTGCTTTGGGTTTCATAATCGGGCGTGGCGGCAAAACGCACCGCACCTGTATCACGGTCAATGGTAAAGAAGTCATTATCATGCTTCCCAACACCGACCAATTCATAATGAATCGTATCGCCAGTATTAATATCTGTCGCCGTGGGGGTGAATAGCACATTGGCCACATCGGAATTTTCATCTAATGTGACGGCCTCTTTAACCACGACAATTTTATCTTGGCCAAAAGCATAGGATTTTCTGCCTTCAGGGAATCTTCTTCCTGGATTATTCACCGCCGCAACGAAGTCAAAAAGCACATCCGCCTTGCTGGGGTCAATCACTTCAGCATGGACAAGTCCGCTCTCGGCGGAAGAACGCTGGTCGTCCGTACCACCGGGGCCAGTGATTGTCGTGCCAAGGTTGATAAGATTGACAAATTCTTGCAATGTCATATCGGCACTGAAGGTACGCGCTTGCAATATCAAAGATGAACCGGAAATATCTATAATAAACGTACGGAAGTCAAAATTACGGCTTATATCAAAGACAAAATTTTGGTCCACTTGGTCACTATCGCCAACATAGGTTAAGCGCACACCCTGAATAACAAGCGAATACTCATAATCAATTTCAGTCGCCCCTGCCGTGTTTTCAACATCAAATACGGGCGGGTCATCAGTATCATTCAGCCTGACAATATATTGCTTGGTGGTTTCTTGTGGAATCGCGCCTCCGCTCCCTGCCCCTAAGGTGCTGGGAGAATGGGCTACGACATGTACCTCATAGCTGGCTTTGGTTTCATAATCAGGCGTGTCCTTAAAGCGGACTTCGCCTGTGGTGCGGTCAATGGTGAAATAGCTATTATCGCCCGCCCCTAAAACCAAGTCATAAGTAATCGTGTCGGTCGGCGTTTGCCCCGCAACATTATCCGCATCTGTGGCCTGCGCCGTGAACACAACCTCATAGGTCTCGGTGTTTTCGTCTATGGTGATGGATGGGAGCTGTTTAACGAAATTATGCGTCGCCTCACTTAAGTGTGATGTGCCACCAAATAAAGCCGTATAATCCAGCGCATCGCCGCCCGTGCTTGGGTCAACCAATTCAGCACGTAGCAGGTTTCTTTCTGCACCAGAACGTCTATCCGTATGACCGGGAATGCCTCTGGCCGCAAAATTGGCATTTACCAAATCAACAATTTGTTGCTGTGTTAAATCCGTTTTTGAAACATGGATTAACACCCCAGAAGTAAGAGGGTCAATATCATGCAATACAAGATTTGTGTTCAACTTAAAACGCATAGAGAAGCTGGCCGCCTCCGCCGCATCATGGCCTGTATAGATGAATCTAATACCCCCAAGGGTGAGACCATATGGCTCTACATTGTCGGTAAATTCTGGCCCATTGTCGTTCAAATTATTCAAATTGACCGTATATTGCGCGGTGGTTTCTGTCGTGCTACCCGTGCCAAGCGTGCTGGTTGAAACGGCCTTAACATGCACCACATAGCTGGCTTGGGTTTCATAATCAGGCGTGTTGATAAAGCGCACCTCGCCTGTGGTTTCGTCAATGGTAAAGAAATCGCTATCGCCCGCGCCCGCAACCAATTCATAAGTAATCGTATCGGTCGGCGTTTGCCCCGCAAGATTATCCGGGTCTGTGGCCGTGGCGGTGAAGACAACCGTATTGGTATCACTATTTTCGTCTAGGGTGATTTCAGGGGAAATAATATGTTCAGTAAAGAAATAGTCAGTGCCTTGTGCAGAAGAGATGCGACTAAATTCTACATCACCCGTTGCGCTATCCACCAAGCGGGCGCGGATAAGCAGGTCGGTGCGGCTATCTGTGACGGTGTTTCCATTTATTGTGGTCGCGTCTTGATTGACTATATCAACAATCTGCTGACGGGTTGCACCGTCTGTCCACAATCGCAGACCCGTATTGCCGTTTTTGGTTGTTGGTTCAATGGAATATATTGTACTGGAGTTATAATTAATATTGAGGAAAAACCCGTCTGGCACGGTGTCGCCAATATAGATAAATTCAACGCCACTAACGATTACGGAATGCACCGTTTCCACACCTTCAAACACAGGCGCGTTATTGTCGGTGTTTTCAACCGTAATATCAAATGTGTCCGTGACCGCTTCACCCTCAGGGTCGGTCGCCGTGACCGTGACAGTATATGTGCCTGTATCACTCTGCGCGGGCGTGCCAGAGAAAACGCCCGTATCGGCATCAAAACTCAGCCAACTCGGATTGCCTGAGATGCTATAGGTGAGCGTGTCACCATCAGCATCGGCAAAGACACTGCTGATATCAAGACTAAACGCTGTGTCTTCGGTCGCTGTCTGGTCAGCAATGGCCGTGGCCACCACAGGCGCATTATTAACCTCCGGCTCCTCGGTTGGGGTTTGTGGGGCGGTAACCGTGTAATCTGCCGCAAGGGCACTACTGCCAGCCGTGCCACTGGCTCCTATCACCATCTTGAAATCCGCATAGCTGAGAACCTCACCATCACCCAACTGGAAGCTAAAAGGGAGCGGCGCATCAATCATCACTTCCGCACCCGTAGAAAGCGTCAGGGAAACTGAGAGAATGGAGACATTCCCAAAAAAGCTAACCGAGGTTTCCGAGTAGTCGGTAATGGTAACACCAGCATCAAACTTAACCAGGTTCGTACCAAAAGTATCCGATATCGAAACATCACCATGCTGAAAACGCGTGATAATGTAAGTGTCATCCCCGCCACCGCCACTGGCCGTAAAACTAAAATCACCCCCTGCGCCAAGAACATCAGCCTCACCCGTCGAAACCAACCTTTGGGTTGGAGCATCTTCTGTGTTACCAGAAATATCTGGAACAGAAGTCTGGGTCGTAACCGCATAATCTGCCGCCAAGGCACTCGTCGCATTCGTACCAGACGCACCAATAGCCGTCTTAAAATCCGCATAGCTCAGCGTCTCACCATCACCCAGCTGGAAGCTAAAAGAGAGCGGCGCATCAATCATCACTTCCGCACCCGTAGAAAGCGTCAGGGAAACTGAGAGAATGGAGACATTCCCAAAAAAGCTAACCGAGGTTTCCGAGTAGTCGGTAATGGTAACACCAGCATCAAACTTAACCAGGTTCGTACCAAAAGTATCCGATATCGAAACATCACCATGCTGGAAGCGTGTGATAATATAAATATCATCACCCCCACCGCCAGAAGTCGTTAAATCTTGCGTATTCGCCGCCGTGAGAATATTCGCCTCACCCGTCGATGAAAGCCGGCTACTCCCATAATCATCCGTCTCATCATCAGATAAGGTCACATCCTGAGACCCAATCAGAATATCATCCGTCTCAGTAGTCGTATCGTCCCTATCGCCGACAACCTCATAAACCCGTATCTCAAAGTGCTTCAGCACCTCTAAAACCGAATCATCAGACGGCGTAATCGTCACCGTCTGGGCATCAACAGCACCAGAAGCAAAATTAACAACACCACTCAGAGCAGAAAAATCAGAAGAAGAGATAGGCAACTCACCCTTAGGGACAATCTCCCAGCGGATAACCGTATCAGAACCCAAGGCTGCCTTGGGCGTCAATGTAAAACTATAAACCCCGCCTTCAGTAACCGTTAAGCCCAAAGCCGATATATCAAATTGAGTCGTCATCCGTCATGCTCCTGATTAGTTTTATTGGTATACAGCTACTCAACGCAACGAGGTATCATTATACACAATTCCTTAAATAATCTCAAATCTATGCCCGATTCGTGGGGGTAATTCACGGAACCTGCTCCTCCCCTATATGATATCTGGTGGCGTATCAGGGGAAAGCGGATCAATAGGCGGATCACCCACAGGATCCAGAAGGGAGGGCCGAATAGACGGGGAGGGCTGGGCATTATTAGGAGCAAAGCCCAATTCAAACGCAACAGGCATACTGTCAAGCTCGCCATCATTGGCCACTAAAGTAAAGCTCGGCGGGTTGGCCGCGCTATTGCTATCATGCACAAAGACGACATTGCCCGCCCGCACATTGGCCAGCGTAAATTGTGTTACATCACTGCCCGAAAGCTGGAACGTGCCGCCCACCACATCGGAAATTTTGAGTAGCATTGTGCCAAATGGGGAGCCATTGGTATCATTGTCATCTGCGTCAACATCCGACACACCAAGCATAGCTTCGGTGATGGTGACACGCCCATGCGGGTCAAGCAAAATCGCATCACTGCCAGAAGCTATCAGCCCATCTTGCGGCACAAGGGAAAAAATTTGCTGTTCCCAAATATCATCTCTTAGCCTAATAGCTTGACTACCATCCACGCCATCGGCCAGCGACAAGGTGAAACGGTTGGAAGCATCGCTATCGGCATTAATAAGCGCCATGAGTTTATTGAATGTATTATGTTCATTCGGGTCGCCGTGAATGGTCAGCCGATTGGTGGCCTCGTCATATTGCACCCTGTCGCCCGTAAATGAGGCAATTTCAAAGTCAAAGAATATGGACGCATCGGCGGAGGCGGCTCTAGAGATATTGGTAAAAACAAGACCATTCGCATTAGCCACACCATATTCGGGAACGCTCATAATTTCTGGGGCTTCATTCACATCATTGATATTGATTGTGTATTTGATGACACCCGACTCGCGCACTTCGCCATTTCCGCCGCCCAAAGTGCTGGTAGAAGTCGCGCTGATATAAACCGTATAGGATTGTATGTCTTCATAATTAAGCGTGCCAATAAAGCGCACCTCACCCGTGGCAACATCAATGGTGAAAGCACTGCTATTGCCTAAATCACTTTCCAACTCATAGGTGAGAATATCGGTCGGCGTTTGGCCTACGACATTATCAGGGTCACTTATGGCGGCGGTGAAAATAACATCATCGCTGTTTTCATCAATCGTAATGGGCGTATCAACCGCGGTAACGCTAAAGGAAGAACCTGCGGTGAAGTGATATTCCCCATCTGCTGCGCTGGCACCGTCTACGCCCATGAAATAGCCATTCGCATCAAAGCCGTCAACCAGACTCGCCCGAATGATTTGCGAGTCCCGATACTCATCATAATCAAGCGCATCTGAGGCTTGATTGACAATGGCAATGATTTGGGCGCGAGTTACTGGGGACATACTTAGAATGATACCCTCTACCCCGCCACTACCGTCATCTATCTCATAGACACCGCGAGTATAAGTGGTGGTGCTGGGGGAAAGGAATGTATTGGAAATTGAAATATAAAAACCTTCTATTGGCGTAACACCTCCAGCATAGGTAAAACGAACGCCGTGAATGGTAACGCCCGCCTCGCCAGTGGTGATTGTCTCAGTGCTGGTTGCAACATCTGGCGCAAGTGATGGTCCATTATCATCAACATTTTCAATGCTGAAGGCACTGCTGGCCTCAACTTGCGTCCCTGCCCCATCATCAAGAACAACCCGAAGCGGGAGGTTCGCGCTGTCTGCTTCGTAATCAAAAGTCGCGCCAGAAGCAATTTGAATTTTCCAGCCATTGGCTGTGCTGGTATCGGCGACGACTTTGAACCGCGAGCTGGCCGTAGTGGATGTGCCTTCGTAGATTTTGAAATTGCTTGTCGTTAGCGTGTCGTCGCCAACGGCACGGAAGGTTAGACCCGTATCTGTGTCACCGCTATGGGCGGCATTTTCTGTCACAGAGCCACTTCCGATAATCGCGCTAATTTCTACTGTCGCACTGCTGGCAGCCACAGTCAGAACGAAATCATCTGAAGCAGTATTGCCATCGCCATCCGTGGCCGTCACGCGGATAGTAACAGAACTGGCATCTGGTTTAAGCCGGAAGCCAGAGAAGCTACCCGTATCAGCATCAAAGCTCAACCATGACGGCAAAGCACTGCCATTGGCCAGCGTTGCCACATAGGAAGCTATATTGCCATCATCATCAGCAAAGGCGCGGGCGGGAATGGTAAAGGTAAAGGTGTTCCCCGTCATGACCGTCTGATCAGCAATACCATCGGCCACACTTAGCGCATCATTGACGGGCGTTACATCCAGCGTGAATAAAACGGGCGTGCTGTCAATCTCGCCATCATTGGCGGTAAGTGTGAAATGGGTTGGGCGGGGCGTATCGGTTTTGAAACCATTGACAATTTCAAACTGCTCGCCACCATCATGGACAAATTTCACATTGCCTGCCCGCACATTGGCCAAAGTGAATTGCGTTACATCTACGCCAGAAAGCTGAAATTTACCATTTTGAAGATTGCTCACTTTAAGCACTATTGTGCCAAGCAGGTCGCCATTTGCGTCATTATCATTGGCGTCTTCATCCGACACGCCGAGCATGGCTTCGGTGATGGTGACGCTTCCGCCTTCGGTAACTGCAATCGCATCCGTGCCATAGGCGACGCGCATATCAACATCTTCTGGCACAAGGGTGAATGTTTGCGCTTCCCAGCTTGAATCGCTCAAACTAATGGCCGTTTCGCCATCCACGCCATCGGCCAGCGAGGCAGTAAACCAATCATCGGCATAGGTGTTGATAAAGTTCATTAACTGGTTAAGCGTGGTGTGAGCGTCTGGATCGCCATGAATGGTTAGTCGGTCAGTACTCGTATTATACCGAATTCTATTGGCATCAATGGGTGCGCCAACTTGGAAAGAGAAATATATTTCTGCATTGCCCGCCGCCGCGCCAGCAACATTAGTGAAGACAATGCCGTTCACATTAACTGTACCCGTTTCAGGCGTGCTAGAAATTTCTGGCGCTTCATTTACATCATTCAAATTGATTGTGTATCTAATGACCGCATCATTTGTGCTACCAGAGCCAAGCGTGCTGGTGGAAACGGCGCGAATATAAACCATATAGCTGGTCTGCGTCTCATAATCGGATGTTTCGGCAAAGCGCAACTCGCCCGTAGCCGCATCAATTCGGAAGAAGTCATTATCGCCCTGCCCGCCAAACAGTTCATAGGTGATTGTGTCGGGGTTGGTTGCATCAATGCTATTATCGGCGTCGGTCGCGGCGACAGTGAGGATAACTGTATCGGCATCGCCATTTTCGTCCATAGAGATAGGCGTATCAATGGTGGTAACGGTGACGGTCACATCCTCCAACATGGCAACTGTCTCTGGCGTGCCACCCTCGCCGACAAAAACGCCATCGCCGTCAAAACCATTGGCCAGACGCGCCTGAATGATTTGGTCGGGCCGATTATCTCTGTCATTATCCAAACGATTATCGGTAAATGTCGGCGCACCCACTTCTTGATTGACGATAGCGATGATTTCATTGCGGGTTATATTGTCCAGAGAGATACGCAAGCCCGCCCGCGAACCCTGTATCAGAACTTCATTGATTGCATAGCTATCCAAGCGGTTTCTCAAAATGTTGATATAATAATCTTCTGGCATATTGTCGCCCAAATAGGTGAAGGTCACGCCGTTAATCGTCGTCTGCGGGTTGCCAACGGTGATTTCCTCAGTACCAGTAGTGCCGTTTGTGGTAAATACGGGATCATTATCATCGGCATTGAGCAGCGTGAAGGTTGCGCTTGTTTCAACCTCATATCCACTGGCATCGCTAACGACAATGCGGAGGGGAATATTTATATCCTCAGTTTCATAATCAAAAGTCGCGCCAGAAACAATTTGGATTTTATAGCCATTTTTCGTATCTGGGTCGGCCACCATTTTGAATCGTGTGCTAGCCGTCTGCGATGTGCCTTCATAAATGACAAAGTTGGAAGTCACCAGCGTGACGTCATCATAGGCGCGGAAGATAATGCCTGTATCGGTATCGGCATCATAGGCTGTGCTTTCCACGCCCGAACCTGTGGCAGAAATTGCGCCAATAACGGGCGTAATATCCACATCTAGCTTGAACACCACCGCAATGCTATCGGCTTCGCCATCATTGGCGACAAGGGTAAAGCGTGCCGCGCCATTATCAATCAGCACGCCATTGGCCACGGAAAATTGCTTGCTGTCATCATGGATAAAGACAACATTGCCCGCCCGCACATCGCCGAGCGTAAATTGCGTGGTATCCGTACCAGAAAGCTGGAATTTGCCGCGTGTCACATTGCTAACCGTGAGCATAACGGCATCGGGCAAATTGCCGTCTTCATCATTATCGTCTGAATCTTCGTCAAACACGCCGAGCATATCTTCGGTCAGGGTAACGCTACCGCCCTCAGCAAGGGAAATGGTGTCCGTGCCAAAGGCCACCAGCGTATCGCCGACAGAAAGGGCAAAGCTCTTGCGCTCCCAAAGAGTACTGGTCAGGTCAATGGCAGTGTCGCCATCAACGCCATCGGCCAGCGTGACGCTAAAGCGGCTGGAAGCATCGCTATCGGCATTGATAAAGGCAATGAGCTTGTTAAGCGTTGTTATCTTATTCGAGTCGGCGTAAATAATCAGCCGATTGTCGGTTTCGTCATATTGCACCCGCTTATCAACGCCGCCATAGAAGTTTAGTGAGGTGTAATAAGAGAAATATATCTTGGCATCGGGCGGCGTGACGCCATAAATGCCGGCAAAGACGATGCCGTTCACATTAACACTGCCCGCTTCCAGCGCGCTGGAAATGGCAACGGCGTCTTCTACGTCGTTCAAATTGACGGTATATTTGATAATCTGCGATTCTTGGCGTTGATTATCATCTTTTGATGTGCTGGTGGAAATGGCGCGAATATAAACCACATAAGAGGATTGGGTTTCATAATTGGGTGTGTCGGCAAAGCGCACTTCGCCCGTTGTCGCGTCAATTTTGAAAAAGGCATTATCGCCGCGCTCGGCAACCAGCTCATAGGTGATGATGTCCACGGGGTCTTCGCCAACGATATTATCGCCATCTGTGGCCAAAACGGTGAACAGCACATTATCTTTATTGCTATTTTCATCTATCTCAATGGCGGTTTCCACAACAGTGACGGGAATGGCTTCGGGCGCGAAACGATAGAGATGGCCAAACACCGCCCCGCCCGTGTCGGAAGCAGAACCAACGATGAATACACCATCACCCGCATAGCCGTCTAGCAGGCGAGCATGGATAAGTTGGTCAGGCGACCCGTCTTTATCAACATCTATGCGCCCATCCGCAAATTCTGACCGCGCAGTGCTGAGCTGATTAACCATCGCAACTATCTCGTTGCGTGATGTTGTATCCATGCTGAAACGCAAGCCATAGCGTGTATTGCCGTCATTAATGGATTCGTTAATGCTATAGCGGTTGGAGGCAATGATGTTGATATAATAATCATCTGTCGGCAGCGTATCGCCCAAATAGGTAAATTCCACGCCCTGAATGACGGCACGATACGCGCCAATACCAAGCATTTGCGTGCTGGTTTGCCCTTCCACCACAAAGCTAGGCAGGCTGTCATTGGCATTGGTCAGGGTAAAGCGGGTGTTCTGCTCGGCCACCACGCCGTCATTGTCGCGCACAACAACCCGTAGCGGTATAATTCTGTCTTCGGTTTCAAAATCAAACGTCGCGCCTTTGGCAATTTGAATTTTCCAGCCATGCACATCATCTCTGGTGACCTTAAACCGCGCACTCGGCACAGACGAACGGCCTTCATAAATGCTGAAATTGGTAGGCGCAAGGCCACCATCATCAAAGGCGCGGAAGGTCAGCCCTGTATCGGTGTCGGCTTCATAGCCCGCGCTTTCAATCCCCGTGCCAAAGCCAGTAATGGGGCTAAGGTCGGGGGCGATATTGGTTTCTATGGTGAACACGAAAGCCGCACCATCAACCTTGCCATCATTGGCGATAATGGTAAAGCCAGGCAGATTATCAGCATCAAAATCACTGCCATCATGGACAAATCGCACATTGCCCGCCCGCATATCGGCCAGTGTAAATTGCGTGACATCCACGCCGCTAAGCTGGATTTTGCCATCTACGAAATCGGATACTTTCAGCACGATTGTGCCAAGCGGGTTGCCATTTGCGTCATTATCATCTGCATCAACATCGTATATGTTCAACATAGCTTCGGTAATGGTTAAATCACCACCTTTGGTGACAGCGGGTTTTTGCAGGTTTCTAGGCTCAGCAATTTCAGGCGCGTCATTAGTATCGTTTAGGGTAACGGTATATTCAATGAATGCTGTTTGCCGACCACCAAGCGAACTGTAAGAAATCGCCCTTATGCCAATGTCATAGCTGGTTTTATGGTCACTGCCATGAATATAGATTTCATAATTAGGCGTGGCCGCAAAGCGCACTTCGCCTGTGTCACGGTCAATGGTGAAGAAGCCATTATCGTTTCCACCATCTGCAGTCTTTGATATGGCGGCCAATTCATATTTAATCACTTCGGTAATTCTATCGCCCGCATAATTATCAGGGTCAGTGGCCTGAACGGTGAAGACAACTGTATCTTTATCGGTATTTTCGTCCCATGCGATAGTGCGCGGGTCTGCGGCGAAAATGGGTGCGTTGTCATCAAGATTGATAAGCGTAAAGTCGGCGGTGATGGTCATTTCCACGCCATTCGTATCTTCGGCGACAATGCGTAAGGGTGTATCCCCTCCTCGTGTTTCATAATCAAAATGCGTGCCAGCGATGATTTGGATTTTCCAGCCATTGGTGACGTCATCATCGGCAACCACCTTAAAGTGTGTGCTTATTTCGGTATCTGTGCCTTCATAAATGGCAAAGTCGGCCACCGTCAGCCCCGTATCTTCATGGGTGCGGAAGGTCAGTCCTGTATCCGTGTCGGTGGCATAGTTGACATTTTCGCGCTGTATGAAAGTGCCAGCCACGCCAGAAATATCTAAATCGGTTTCGCCATCGGCGACGGTTAGGGTGAAATCAGTGGTTTGCGTGCCACCAAAACCATCATTGGCGGTTACACGAATTTCGTAAGCCTCAGCATCACCCGCAAGCGGGGTACCTGTAAAGCGGCCTGTATCGGCATCTAAATGCACCCAATCGGGCAAATCTGTGCCGTCGGCCAAAGTAGCGGTGTAGGTGAGGCTATCACCATCGGCATCGGAAAAAGCGGTGGCGGAAATATCAAAGAAGAATGTATCGCCTGTTGTCACCGATTGGTCGTCAATGCCGTCCACCACGGCGGGGACAGAATTGGCAATGGATATATCCAGCACAAATCTGAACGGAAGACTTGTGGTTTTGCCATCAGAAACCGATAAAATAAAGCCAATCGGGGTAATATCGTCAGACGCTTGGCCATTCCAGCGGCCAAAGGCAACATTGCCTGCCCGCACATCAGCCAAAGTAAATTGCGTTACATGCCTGCCTGAAAGCACAATGCTACCGCCGACCACGTCAAGGACGTTGAATAATAATGTGCCACGCGGGTCGCCATTGGCATCCGTATCATCTGCATCTGCATCGTGGACACCCAGCATATCTTCGGTAAGCGTGACCAGCCTATTGCGGCCAATTTCGGCAGTGATGATATTGGTGGGGTGTGCCACACGGTCATAAAGGCTTGGCTCTATATAGGTAAAAGTCACGCCGTCCCAAGTTGCGGTGTCTTGCAGGTCATGCTTGTATCTACCATTTACCCCTTCGGCCAGGGTAATGGTAAAGCGGTCAGTGGCAACGGTGCTGCCCGGATTGGTTGTTGTGTCGGTCAGCAAAGCCAGTAGCTCATTGAGCGAGGCATAGCCTTTGGTGTAAATGGTCAACCTATTGGCGGTGTCGTCCCAAACCACAATGGCTCTATCTTCGTTACCTGTTCCAAGCGGTGTATTAAAAGTATATTTGAAATGAATTTCCGTATTATCTGGCAAATTCGCACTAGCCTTATGGGTGAAAACCAACCCATTAGCGTAAATCACGGGGTTTTCAGGGAGTGGCGTGTACTCTATTCCATTTCTCTCTGTGAAATAAAAGGTTTGGTCATGCCAAGGGCCATCAGCCGTCAGGTCAACGATTTCATCGCCATCCACCCCAGAAGCCAGCGTAGCAACAAATCGTCCCGCCGTATCAGTATCATTATTAATACGATCTATGATTTTATTGCGCGTATTATGACTGCTTGGATCGATGATAAAAGCCAGCATATAGACGTCCACAGTCGTGCCTGTATCTGCATAATTATCAAAAGAAGTCCAATATTTCACCCTCTCCTCACCAATACCGAAATTAGTTGTAAATGGCGTATCTGGGTCATTAAAAGTCCAATAGGTTAGGTAAGTATATGGACTCGTCGAGATAACTTGCGTGAAACCCTCTCTCACATGGAAATATAACCGCGTGGTGTCGGGTATATCTTCGGTTGTTAGGGCGGTGATAATAATGCCATTAAATTCAGCCGTAATGGTTCTTAGCCGCGACTCTACACCAAAGGCTTGCTGTTCCCAATCTGCATTGCTCAAATTAACAGGCGTTGAACGGCGCGCTCCAGCGGCGAGTTCCACCGTGAAGCGGTCAGTCGCATCTGAATCGGCATTTATCAAATCCAACAACGCGCCAAGCGTATTTGTGGCGGATGGTGCATAAATAATGAGCCGATTGCTACCAGCATCATATTGCACACGGTCGCCATCAGGAGCCCTATTATAATAAGAGAAATAAACTTCCACATCGTCTGGTACTTTGCCCGCAATGGGTGTGAAAACAAGCCCGTTCACATTTATTGGCCGCCCAGGCCCGTGAATCTCTGGCGTGTCATTCACATCATTCAAATTCACCGTATATTTAACAATCTCCGACTCGCGCACCCCGCCGCCATCCAAAGTGCTGGTGGAAATCGCCCGCACATAAACCTCATAAGAGCTTTTGGTTTCATAATCGGGCGTGGTCTTAAAGCGCACTTGGCCTGTGCTTGCATCAATGGTGAAGAAATTATTATCGCCCTGCCCCATAAACAATTCGTAAGTAATGGTTTCGGTGGCGGTTTGACCGGCTTCATTATCCCCATCGGTGGCTTGGACGGTGAACAGCACATTATCCGTGCCGGTGTTTTCATCCACCTCAATAACCGTATCAACCGCCGTGACGGTAAGGCTTGTGGTTTCAAAGGCATAAGCATTATAGCCCCCATCGCCGGTAAACATACCATCGGCGGCATAGCCATCTACCAGACTGGCGCGGAAAACACGTATCGGATTATCACCACCTAAAGTATAACGGATATCATCATAGCTAATGGCATTGGGCGCGTCATTAAGCATGTCAATGAGTTGCCCACGGGTGATTTCACCACCTAGAGTAAAGCCCATACGCCCAGGCGTTTTATAATTATTGGTGGTGTGAACCTGAAACGAACCCCCATCATTTTGGATGGTTTCAAAGTAAGTCAAAAATACATCAACAGAATTTATCAAATAGGTGATTTTCACGCCGTCAATCGTGAAGGAACGCTCCGCATCGGCAAGCGTTTCGGTGCTGGTTGCCCCTTGCGTGGTGATAACAGGCGCGATGTCATCGACATTAGTCAGCGTGAGCGTGGTGGCTTTTTCCACCCGCGCTCCTTCGCCATCTTCGGTAACAACGCGTAGCTTGAAGCTCGCCCCGTCGGTGTCATAATCAAATGTCGCGCCCGCAATGATTTGCACCTTATAGCCATTGGTGGCGGTGCTGTCGGCAACCACCTTAAAGCGCGTGCTGGCGGTTTTCGCCCCGCCTTCATAAATAGTAAAGCTGAGCGTGTCCCCTGTATCGGTGTCAGAGGCGGTGAAAGTCAGCCCCGTATCCGTATCATCGGCGTAAGTGGTGCTTTCGGCAATGCTGAGCGTGCCAGAAATATCCGAAACGGTGGGCGTCGCATTGGCAGGCGCATCGCTCATAGTGATTTGAATGGTAATGGGTGCGCTATCAGCCTCGCCATCATTAGCCACCAGCGTGAAACGCGGCGGAGCGTCATAATCATAGTCACTGCCATCATGGATAAAGACAACATGGCCCAACCGCACTTCGCCCAGCGAGAATTTTGTCGCATCCGTGCCGCTACGCTGGAATTTACCTTTCTGCACATCGGACACTGTGAGCAAGGTTGAGCTAAGCAAACCACTCCCATCATTATCCGCCGCATCGGGGTCAATAATATCAAGCATCGCTTCGGTTATGGTCACGCGCCCACCCTTAGCGACAGAAATCTCATCGCCCGTATTGTAAATAATCGTGTCAACAGGGCTGAAGGTTTTGTTGTGCCAATCCGTACTGGTGGGGTCAATCACATCATCACCACTCACCCCATCGGCAAAGCTTATGTCATAATAATCATCGCTCAGGCCGCTAATCAAATCAGCCAGTTTCTGCACGGTGGTATGTCTGTCACTAATATAAATTCTATAACGCCCGTCATTGAGCAGATTCCCGCTTGGAGAAATCGCCGTGCTATAAACAAGATAAATAGGCGGTGGGTCACCATGACCCGTATGCGGGTCTTTTTCAGTCAAAATAATGCCGTTCATGTTAATCTGCGCCAGTATTTTTTGATTAACCGTCGGGGCTTCATTCACATCATTAATGTTAATTTCCATGTCGTAAAAGCCAAGTTTCTCTTGGCCGCCACCAGGCAATGTGCTAGTGGAAGCTGCAAAGATAGTAAACCGATAGCTGCTCTTGGTTTCAAAATCGGGGCTTTCATTAAAACGCACCGCACCCGTTTCCGCGTCAATCGTAAAGAGACGCCAATCGCCACCGCCGCCGAAGGAATATGTTATGGTTTCAGTGGACGGCTGGCCCGCAACATTATCAGCATCGGTCGCCACGGCGGTGAAAACAATATCATCTGCGGGGCGGTTTTCGTCCCAGCTATAGGATAAAGGCGCGAAGACGGGGGCGTTGTCATCTACATTGACAATCGCAATCTGGGCGGTTTTTTCAACCTCATGGCCCGTGGCATCACGCACCACAACCCGAAGAGTGAGACTCGCACTATCGGTTTCATAATCCAATCTCGCGCCCTTGGTGATTTGGATTTTCCAGCCATTTTTCACAGCCGTATCGGCCACAACCTTAAAGCGCGTGGTAGCTTCGGTGTCCGTGCCTTCATAAATGGTGAAACTTTCCGCCGACAGGCCACCATCTTCGGTGACGGTGAAAGTCAACCCAATATCGGTGTCGGTGCCATAGGTGGCGTTCTCGGTAATCGTCACCGTGCCGACAATGTCGGAAACAATCGGCAAAGCGTCAACTTTTATGTCAAACACAACCGCCGCGCTGTCCTTACCGCTATTGCTGGCCACCAGCGTAAAGCCGGGCGGATTGGCCGTGTCAAAAGCCGTGCCGTCATGGACAAATTTCACATTGCCCGCCCGCACATCAGCCAAAGTGAATTGCGTGACATCCACCCCGCTAAGCTGGAATTTACCAAAGCGCAAATTAGAAGCGGTGAATTGGATATGGCCAAGCGGCTTGCCATTAGCATCACTATCGCTTGCATCTTCATCCGATACAGACAGCATGGCTTCAGTGAGCGTGATGCTTTCGCCTTCAATGACCGTTATTGCATCGGTGCCATAGGCTATCAGCACGGCACTGCTTTGCGGAGCAAGGGTGAAAATTTTCTGCGCCCAAAGTGTCGTATCGGTGAGGTCAATTTCCGCATCGCCATCGGCAGTGCTGGCCAGCGACAGGGTGAAACGGCTGGTCGCCGCACCATAAATGTTAATCAGTGCCATGAGCTTGTTGAGCGTGTTATGCTCGGTTGCATCGGCGTAAATGGTCAGCCGTTTGGTGGAAGCATCATATTGCACGCGGTCATTGCCCGGTAGAAATGTGGCGGTGGGGGCGAAAAATATCGTCGCATCAACGGGAGCTTCGCCCGCAATATTGGTGAAAACAAGACCGTTCACATCCACCGAACCAGTTTTGGCAATGTGCGAGATTTCTGGTGCGTCATTCATATCATTGAGGTTGACCGTATATTTAACAACATCCGATAACTGCCTTGGGGCATTTGCATCGGCAATACTCTGCGAAAAGGCGCGGATATAAACATCATAGCTGGCACTGGTTTCATAATCGGGGCTTTGCTTAAAGCGTAGCGCACCCGTGTTTTCGTCAATCTTGAAAAAGCTGTTATCGCCCCAGCCTGTCACTAGCTCATAGCCAATCGTGTCCACCGCATCTTCACCCTCCACATTATCGGCATCGGTAGCCGACACGGTTAACACAACATCATCTGCCGCGCTGTTTTCATCTATGGTAACGGGTGTCTCAACAATGATGACGGTGAAAGTGGTGGGCGGCACAGAAAAACGATACGTCCCGCTTGTAAGGCCGCCCGTACCCGTGAATATGGCATCGGCAGCAAAACCCTCCGCCAAGCGCGCTTGAATAATCGGGTCAGCTTTGCCATCGCCATCACTGTCAAGGCGGTTTTCGGTATATGATTTGTTCTGACGGAACTCAATGGAGGTCGCTGGCGTTATCGCGCCCGTTACCTGATTAACAATGTCAATGATTTCCTCACGATTCAAAGTGCCTACAGACAGACGCACCCCTATTTGCGTGCCATCATTGGCGCGTATTTCGCTAACTTCAAATGTGTCAGCCGTATTTACGACAACCTCAATGTAAAACCCGTCGGGCATATCATTGGCGGGGTAGAAAAATTCTACGCCATTTATCGTTCTGCTCGCCGCACCAAAACTGACTTCCCGCGTGCTGCTCTGGCCATCTATCTCAAAGACGGGCGCAATGTCGTCAATATTGGTCACTTCAAAGCTGGCGGTTTTTTCAACCTCTTTATTTTCGCCGCCATCAATGACAATCCGCAAATCAATGCTTGCGCCATCCGTTTCATAATCAAAAACCGCCTCTTCAATAATTTGGATTTTCCAGCCATTATCCGTGCTGCTATCTTCCACCACCTTAAAGCGTGTGCTGGCGGTCTCCGCCGTGCCTTCATAAATGGTAAAGCTGGCCTCTGTCAGCCCCTCTTCATGATAGGCTCTGAGCGTTAAGCCTGTATCGGTGTCTTCCGCATAATCAGTGTTTTCCGCTTCCTCAGCCGTGCCGACAATATCGGAAACATCTAACAAAGCCTCGCCTGCTTCAATGGTCAGCACAAAATCATCCAACACTGTGCCGCCATCTTCATCTGTGACCGTCACACGGACAGAAACCGTGCCAACATTTAGTTTAAGCGGCGTACCAGTGAAACTGAGCGCGACATCATCAAATGCCAACCATGAAGGCAAAGCATTGCCATTGGTCAGCATCGCCTCATAGACCAATGTCTCACTTTCAACATCGTCAAATGTGTCATCCGCGATATTAAAGGTGAAGGTTTTACCTGATTTGAACGTGCGGTCGGGAATTGGATTGGCCACAATGGGGAAGTCATTAACGGGCATAACACTCAACACAAAATCTTTGGGTGCGCTATCCGTGCCATCACTGGCCACTAAGGTAAACCCAGTCGGGTTGGCCTCATCATATTCACTGCCATCATGGACAAAGACAACATTGCCCGCCCGCACATCGGCCATTGTAAATTGCGTCACATCGCTACCAGAAAGTTGGAATTTTCCATTCACCACATTGGAAACTTTCAGCAATATCGTGCCAAGCAAATTACCATTGACGTCATTGTCATCAACATCCGTCACAAACAACATGGTTTCAGTGATGGTAAGCCTGCCGCCCTCGGCAATTATTGATTGTTGTGCTTCCAGCGTAAAGACCCGCTGTTCCCAAACGTCCTCATCCCTCAGGTCAATTTCCGCATCGCCATCGGCATCATCGGCCAGCGACAAAGTAAAGCGGCTATTGGCATCGTTATCACCATTGATAAGTGCCATGAGCCTATTGAGTGTGGGAAATGTGGAATAACCAATTACCGAACGGGCATAAATGCTTAACCGCCCCGTTTCCGCATCATATTGCACCCTATCATTATCAGGCGGGAACCCATCATAATAAGAAAAGAATATCTCAGCATCATCTGGTACTTGACCGGCAATAGCTTCAAAAATAAGGCCGTTCACATTAACGCCAACAGTAACACCCGTGCCAAGAATTTCTGGTGGTTCATTCACATTATTCAAATTAACCGTATATTTAATAATATCAGATTGTCGGGTCTCGCCACCATCCAGCGTGCTGGTAGAAGTGGCACGGATATAAACATTATAAGAGGATTGGGTTTCATAATCGGGCGTATCAATGAAACGCACCGCGCCTGTGTTTTCGTCAATTTTGAAAAAGTGATTATCGCTACCCTGCAAATCTGCAACCAGCTCATAGGTGACGGTTTCGGTGGGTGTTTGACCTGCGACATTATCGCCATCTTTCGCTGTGACGGTGAAAACAACATCATCAGCATCACTATTTTCATCTATGGAGACAGGCGTATCAACAATGGTAGTGTCAAGAGTTTCAGTTCCAAAAATATATGTTCCTTGCTGGGCAACGCCAAGTATCGCAGCACATTCCGCACCAGTGCAAGCCACATCGGAGCCAATAGAATAACCGCTGGTGAAAATATTATTGGGATTAAAACCCTCAACCACGCGCACTTCAATAATCTGGTCTTTTTTACCATCGCCATCACGGTCTGTACGCCTATCATTAACTTCAATGTTTTGAAACTTGCCAGAAATTTCCCTGAAGAATCTTATTTGCAAATCATTAACCAAATCAAGCATATTTTGGCGTGAAAAACTACCAAGCGTGATTGTCAAACCATCCACCAAGCCAGCCGCATCAACGCTTTCCTCAATCACATAACTTAAAAGTTCGGTGACAATCTTAATGGTAAAACCATTTTCTGGTATCGTGTCGCCGAGATAGATAAATTCAAGACCATTAATAATAACGCTTGGGGTGGAGGTCACTGTGCCAGTGCTCGTTGTGCCATCTACCTCAAAGACGGGAGCGGCATCTTCAATATTTCCTATTTCAAAATTAGCGGTTTTTTCAATCTCTGCTCCCTGCCCATCATCAACAACAACCCGAAGCGCAATCTGCGTGCCGTCTGTTTCATGGTCAAAATCCGCACCAGAAATAATTTGGATTTTATAACCATTGGTCGTATCGGCATCCTCAACCACTTGAAAGCGCGTGCTAGGCGTTTCGGACGCCCCTTCATAAATGCTAAGGCTCAGCGTATCGCCTTCAATCGCATCAACAGCGGTGAAAGTTAGCCCTGTATCGGTGTCTTCCTCATAATCAGTATGCTCAACCGTTGAGGCCGTGCCGACAATATCGGAAACATCTGGCGGCTGGTTAACTGGCGTAACATCCAGCTCAAAAATAACCGATGAGCTGTCCGTCGTGCCATCATTGGCTGTGAGCGTAAAACGAGTTGGGTCGGGGGTTGTGGTTTTAACCCCATTAACAACCTCAAATTGCTGGCTACCATCATGAATGAAAACAACATTACCCGCCTGCACATCGGCCAGCGTGAATTGCGTCACATCCGTGCCAGAAAGCTGGAATTTACCATTCTCAACATTGCTGGCCGTAAGCAGAATATCGTCTGCGTCACTATCAACATCAACAACGCCGAGCATGGCTTCAGTGATGGTGACACTGCCAGCCTCTTCAACCAAAATCGCATCTGTAATGGTGGTTTTGGTTATCGGGGCGAGGGTAAAAGTCTGCCCTTCCCAATCACTCGCTGATAGGTTAATGGTCGCATCGCCATTAACACCATCGGCCAGCGACACTTTGAACCTATCAGTGACATCGCTATCGGCATTGATAAGCCCCAAGAGCTTGTTAAGCGTGTCATAGGTCGTATGCGTAGCGTAAATATTCAGCCGATTGGCACCCTCATCATATTGTATCCAGTCACCATCGGGCGCAATGTGGAAATAAGAGAAATATATCTCTGCATCGGGCGGCACTTTGCCAGCAATGCCAGAGAATATAAGACCATTCACATTGACCGAGGCGACTGTCTTATCAGAGCCGAAAATCTCTGGTGCCTCATCCACAGCACTCACATTGACCGTATATTTGACAATGTTGGATTCGCGCAAGCCGCCGCCAGTCAGCGAACTGGTAGAAATAGCCCGCACATAAACCGCATAGGTGGTTTGTGTTTCATAATCGGGCGTATCAATGAAACGCACTTCGCCACTGGTTTTGTCAATGCGGAAGAAATTATTATCGCCCTGCCCGCGCACCAGCTCGTAAGTAATCGCATCATTTATCGTCTCGCCGACATTATCTGCATCGGTCGCTTGGGCGGTGAATAAAACATTATCCTTATCGCTGTTTTCGGCTACGGAAATAGCCGTATCAATGGTGGTGACGGTCACCGTTTCACTAGCAAAGCTATATGATTCAATCGTGCCAGCACCACTGCCGCGCCCTGTGAAAGTTTCATCAGCATCAAAACCGTCAACCAAGCTGGCAAAGACAATCTGGCGCGTCGCGCCATCTAACTCATAACGTTTTTCAGTGAAACTGGGCGCATTGGGCGACATATTGACCATATCAATCAATTCCCCCCGCGTCACACCATCCAGCTTCAAGCCCACCGTGATTGGCACTTTACCATTACGGGATCCATAAACCTCGTTCTCGCCATCATTGTTAAAGGCAATTTGGAAAAATAAATCTTCCTTCTCCAGAATTTTTTCCATATAGGTGAATTTAACGCCGTCAATCGTAAAGCTATGCTCGGCAGCGGTGATTTCTTCAGTGCTGGTCGTGCCAGAAACCGTCATTACGGGTGTTTGGTCATCAGCATTCATGACCGTAAAGCTGGCGGTTTTCTCAACCACGCCTTTAGCCCCATCATCAACAACAACCCGAAGCGCAATGCTCGCCCCGTCCGTCTCATAATCAAAACTTGCACCAGAAATAATTTGGATTTTCCAGCCATTCGTTACGCTGGCATCAGACACCACCTTAAACCGCGTGCTGGCCTCCTCAGACGTGCCTTCATAAATGCTAGTGGTTATTGTGTCGCCCTCATCAGGATCGGTGACAGTGAATGTTAGGCCTGTATCCGTATCAGCCGTATAAGTGGAATTTTCTACCCCCGAAGCCGTGCCAGAAATATCCGAAACAGTGGGCGGGATATTATCTGGTATCACGGTCAGCACAAAATTGGCATAGGCATAGCCACCATTGCCATCACCAGCAACCACACGGACGGTGATGCTACCAATATCATCTGTTACAGGCGCACCAGAGAAAGTGCCAGTACTCCCATCAAAGCTGAGCCAATCTGGCAATGGGGCAAAGTTATGCGCTACACGGTGAGATAGCGTCGCCTCATAGGTCAAATCATCGCCATCCACATCACTAAATGCGCCGTCTGGAATGGTGAAGCTGTAATCCTCATTAGCCTCAGCTTTCTGAGCCTCAATCCCATCCGCCACAACTGGCACATCATTGCTTGCAAGCACAACTGGCCTGAAGGTAAAGGGCGCACCATCAACCTCGCCATCACTGGCAACCAATGTGAAAGAAGTCGGGTCGGGAGTTTCGGTTCTAACACCATTGACAATTTCAACATCTTCGCTGCCATCATGGACAAAACTCACATTGCCCGCCCGCAAATCAGCCAGCGTGAATTCTGTGGCATCCACGCCCGAAACTTGGATTTTACCATTCTCAGTGCTTTGTACTTTAAGCACCATCGTATCAAGCGGGTTGCCGTCAGCGTCATTATCATCAACATCTGGATCCCACACGATAATCTGGCTTTCAGTCAGCGTGCTACGACCACCCTCAGAAACAGAAATCTGGACAATATTGGGAGCGCGTACGCCGGGCGCATCATTGGCATCGGTCAAATTAACCGTATATTCAATCACCGCTTCTTGGGTACTGCCATCGCCTAGCGTGCTGGCGGAAATGGCTTTGACATGCACCTCATAGCTATGCTTTGTTTCATAATCAGGTATGACCACAAAGCGCACTTCGCCTGTATCTTCGTCAATGGTGAAAGAGGCGTTATCGCCCGCCCCATCAACCAGCTCATAGGTGATGGTTTCGGTCGGCGGTTGGCCGGCAACATTATCAGCATCGGTGGGCTGTGCAGTAAAGGCAAGACCGTCTCTGCCAACACTCTCGGCGACGCTGATTGACCGAGACGCATCGGTAGCTTCAGGCGCATTATCATCAATATTGCCAACCCGCACCGTGATATTAATAGGGTCAGAGCGTAGCGTGTTATCCGCATAATCAAGCGCACGTACCTGCACCGTATAGACATTGTCATCATCGCTGTCACGCGGTGTTTCATAATCGGGCGCATTGACAAAGGCCAGATTGCCATCCCCATCAATTTCAAACAAACTGCCATCGCCTGTAGTGCTAACGACTTCCCAACCAGCACGGTCTTCATCCGTCATGAGCTGAGTCACAGCCGTGCTACCTTCATTAATGCTGTAATCTGTTTGTGTGGTGGTAATGGTCGGCGCGGCATTTGTTACCGTAATCGTTACCGTCTGCGCCGCGCTTCGCTCATCGGCTCTCCCTGAACGCGTTGTCGCCGTGATAATAACTTCATAGGAAGATTGCGTCTCATAATCAGGATTGGATGTCAGCGTCAATGCGCCTGTGGTTTCGTTAATCGTGAACAGGTTCGCATCCACCCCGCTAAGCGTGTAACGCACCGTATCGCCAGTAATATCTGGTATTGCTGGAGTCGGAGTATAAACCACTTGACTGATGCCAGTGGCTTCAACCACCGAGGCCGTAGCCGTGGCAGCAAATTGCGGTGCTTCATTCACATTTTCAATAGCAAGGCTGGTATGTGCCTCCGCCTCATGACCCGCATCATCACGCACCACAACCCGAAGCGCAAGGTTCGCCCCGTCTGTTTCATAATCAAACACCGCACCAGCAATGATTTGTATTTTCCAACCATCTTCCACGCTGGCATCGGCCCACACCCTAAATCTCGTGCTGGGCGTTTCAGATGTGCCTTCATAGACGCTAAAGCTCAGCGTATCACCAGCATCAGTATCGGTAGCGGTAAAACTTAGCCCCGTATCGGTGTCGGTGGTAAAATTGGCATTCTCTCGTGTTGTAGCTGTACCCGTAATCGCCGAAATTTCTGGTACTTCGTCATTTACATTTTCTATAGCAAAGCTGGTGATTGCCTCAGTCTCATGATCCGCTGCATCACGCGCAACAATTCGCAGTGCAATGCTCTCCCTATCCGTTTCATAATCAAACACCGCGCCCGCGATGATTTGTATCTTATAACCATCCTGCCTAGCGACATCATTGACTACTTGAAAGCGTGTACTGGCCACCTCGGATAGATTCTCATAGATGCTGAAGTCCAGCGTGTCGTTTGCGTCAGAATCGAAGGCGGTGAAGGTCAAACCCGTATCAGTATCAGTAGTGAAATCGGCACTTTCCATCACCGTCGCCAAGCCCATAATCTCGGAAATTTCTGGTGTTTCGTCATTCACATTTTCTATAGCAAAGCTGGTGCTAACTTCACTTTGCGCGCCATTGCCATCATCAACGACAACCCGAAGCACAAGGCTTTCCCTATCCGTTTCGTAATCAAACACCGCCCCAGAAATAATTTGGATTTTCCAGCCATCCGTTACGCCGGCATTGGCCACCACTTTGAACCGCGTGCTAGGCGTTGCGGACGCGCCTTCATAGACACTAAAGTTCAGCACATCACTGACATCAACATCCGAGGCAGTGAATGTCAGACCTGTATCCGTGTCGGCGGAAAAATCGGTATCCTCCGCCACAGATGCAGTGCCAGTAATTGCCGAAATTTCTGGCGGGTCATTGGTGTCACTCAGCGCAATTGTATATTTGATAATCGCTTCGCGGGTACTACCATCGCCCAGCGTGCTGGTGGAAATAGCACGGATATAAACATCATAGCTAGCCTGCATCTCATAATCGGGCGAAGTGATAAAGCGCACCGCGCCAGTGTTTGCGTCAATTATGAACAAGCCATTATCGCCTAGCTGATGCACCAATTCATAGGCAATCGTTTCCGTGGGCAGCTGGCCTGCGATATTATCGGCATCGGTGGCCGTGGTAGTGAATACAATATCGCCCGCATCGGAGTTTTCATCAAAGCTAATGGGTGTTTCAACAATGATGACAGGAACAGGGTCTGGAACAGAAAACACATAACGTTCTTCATCGGCGTTATCAAAAAAATTTTCCGTGCCGTCAAAACCGTCAACCAAACGGGCGCTAAATATCATATCGGGCTGGCTATCGCCATCATTATCAGGGCGTCTATCAGTAACTGAAATGCCATTGACCATCGTAATGTCCTGATTGACGACATCAATGACATCATTGCGCGTTATCGTATCAAGAAGCTGAAGCCTGATACCTGCCAATTCGCCGCCACTAGAACGCGGTCTAATCAAATTACGGTCGGTTTCCGTATTAAATTGAATGTAAAAACCTTCTGGCGGATCGCCCTCTGGATAGGTAAATTCAATGCCGTTAATTATAACACTTGGGCGGCTTAGAGCTATTTGCTCAGTGCGTGTCGGGCCACTTGTCTCAAATACCGGCGCCTGATTGTCTGTATTTTCCACCGTGAGGGTAAAGCTATGCGAAACCGTCGCGCCATTACCATCATCAGCCGTCAGAGTGATGACATGTGCGCCGACATGCTCATTAAGCGGCGTGCCAGACAAGGTCGTGCCGTCAAAGTTCAACCATGGCGCACCCGAAATCGTAACCGTTAGCGTGTCACCATCTGCATCGGTAAAAACGCCGCTTACATCAAGGCTGAACGCCGTGTCTTCCGTCACCATTTGGTCGTCAATGATATTGGCGATTACGGGCGCGATATTCGCTTCGGGCAATGATATTGGCGAACCAATACTATCTACCCCAAGCACGGCTCTCAGGGCATCGGCTGTGGTGATAAGGCCGTTTTCATAGCCATCATTTGGGCCGCCATTATCTACAAGGGTGAGGAATTCATCTGCTGGTATGGGGTTGCTAAAAGTCAGCGACACCATGCTGCCCGCAATGCTGCCAGAGCTAGAATAAACCGCATCGGCAAAAAGAAAATACAGCCCTTCAACGAGCCAATCGCCATCGGCATTTTGGCCCCAATTCACCATGACCTTATATTTGTCATTGACGTCATCAAGGAAAGTTGTGTCTTGGCTATCGCCAAAAACCAAGCGGTCTTCACCGCGGCGGAAATTGGTTATATCATCGCCGCCGTCAAGGGCGATATAGCCATCATCGGATTTTTCAAACTCATAAATAACTTCATCCGCCCCGCCTGTGCCAAG
Source organism: Parvibaculaceae bacterium (assembly GCA_965219965.1). Classification (GTDB taxonomy): domain Bacteria; phylum Pseudomonadota; class Alphaproteobacteria; order RS24; family RS24. The sequence goes on along the minus strand of OZ244796.1, from coordinate 326,723 downwards.
GTCAACCATGTCATCATCACGACCTGCATTAATGCGATCATTGCCTGCACTATCGGTAATTTCATCTTCCCCTTCGCCCGTTTCAACCTTTTGCGGGGCGGTTTCACCAGAAAGGTCAACTGTATTATCGCCGTCCTCATCTTCGCCAACTGGTAATTGGTAAGTTTCGCGCATAGAAATTTCAAACGTCTGCTCGTCTGATACAACATTGCCATCTGTAACGGTGAATTTGAAACTGGCCGAACTGGGCGCAAGCGCGTCTGGCACATAGCGCAAATGGCCATCATCAATATCGGCCTGCGTGAAAGTGCTACCGATAGAAAGCATGTGCCAACTGCCGCCGCTAAGTAATTGCAACGCACCCGAAGCAGGCACAGCCGTTAGGCTGTAAATAATTGCGTCGCTTGTATCATCCGCATCGGCATCATCCCAGCTTAATAGGCGGCTGGAAATGACCACGCCGCTTTCATCGCTATCATAGGCCAGCCCGCGATTATGGTCTTCGGCAGGCGCGTCATTTTCACCGCTAATGGTGACGGTGAGAATAACGGGAAGCGAAACCGCCATCCCATCGCCCACATAAATGCCAAGCACATCATAAGCAATATCGCCTTCATCTAGTGCCTGAACGGCATCACGCATGGCTTGCGTGCCGACATCACCATTGGCGAGCTGATATTCCCAGCGCAATTCATCTGTCGTTTGATTGCGTATGAGGGTGAAAACACCATAAGTGCCGAAAATTGTCGCCACATTGGATTCCAAAGCAAGGGCGGCGACGCCAATTTCAGAGACAGTATCCACGCTTTCTTGAACACTGACACGCCGTGCGCCATCGCTAGAACCTGTGCCTTCCCCGCCTCTGGCTTCGGTATAAAAACGCAACGCATCAATATCAGTCCCACTATAGGCCAGCGTGCCGCCGACCACCCGCGCCTTGTCGTCTTCATTGCGCGATAAGTCAAGGTCGGCAAAACCCGTTGTTACAATGAGTCTTGGCGTATCATTTTGAGTTGTCATATCGCCCTGCCTTTAACTTTCTATACCAAGCTTTCCACTCCACCCTTAGAACTTGGGGCAGGCAAGTCGTTCAACCCCCCCCCCCCGACGGGGGTACCCAATATAAGTGTTAGTATGACTATAAGACATCTATTGTTACCGTTATAGCGTCAAGCAAGTCAGTTGCATCTGTGCCGTCCGCGCCGCCATCGCCCACTTGTAAGGTGAAGCTGAAAGCTGATGCGGCTTTATTGCCCGCCCTGAATTCCAAATTACCAGAGGTTAGAGCTTCAAGCTCGGTGGCGGTTTTCTGTTCATTATCTACATAGAAACGCCCGCCGACAATCGTATCGGTGAAGTCCAGTTTGAAATAGCTAAACACGCTATCATCCGCGTCTGGGTCGCTCCAGCCAATATCATCGGCCAAATCGGCCATGGACAGCGTCGCGCCTCTGGCCACTTCAATGGTGACGGCTGTTTGGCTGACGGTCGGGGCGTCATTGGTGCCGGTAATGGTAACGGAAAGTTTTTTCACTTCGCTACTATCTTCGCCGTCATAAACGCGCAACCAGACCGAAGCGGTAGCCGTTTGCCCTTCGCCAAGCGAAGCGGCGGCGGAGTCGCTGAGGGTGAAGCTCCAATCCACCCGCGCCGCATCGCTCGCGCTACGTTCAACGGTAAAGCTGCCCAAATTCGCGCCATTGAGCGATGGCACATCGGAAGATTCAACCACGCCCTGAATGGTTTGGATACCGCCATGGGCGATAGAATTTGTCTGGCTGTCCGCGCTTGTGCCGACAAAGAGTTCCAAACTGCTTGCGGTGTCGTCTGCATCAGCATCGCCAAGGGTCATCACGCCGCCCGCGCTGTCATCGCCCGCACCTGTTGTGCTGGTGGTTGGCGTAAGAACCAAGTCATTATACCAATTACCCCTGTTAATGGTTTGCGAACCATCCACACCATCGGCCAAGGCGGCTGTGTAGTGTGAATCGGAATCGGTATTGAATAAATCAACAATGGCTTGTCGCGTCGGGCTAAGGTCAAAGAAGAGCTTGTTATTACCACCATCAACACTAAGACCCGTGTCTGAGGTGTGAGAAACAGAAATGTTGAGTGCCGTCTTGCCCTCTTTAAGCGTAAAGATAATACCGTGATGGGTAATGGTGGTTACGGTTTCCCCCGCGCCGCTTTCCGTCACATCCGTGTCATGGGTGTGGCCGCTTGGGGCAATATCCAAAGTCGGCGCGGTATTGGGAACTTCCACCGCAGGCAGTGCATGCACTGAGCCGCTATTGAAGTTAAATGAATCCGTACCGTTTGAATCTGCGGCCACTTCAACCGACCAGCCATTATCGCTCAGCGCACTTAATCCGTTTAAGATGGTTACATATTCGGCAAGATTTTTGGGCGCGTTGATAAATATCGTTAAGCGACCCGTGCCAGAATCATAACTCGCATATGTGGGCGTTTCGGACGCCGTGCTAAGGCGCACATCCACCGCATCATCATTGGTCGTCTTAAACAACAACCCGTGGACGTTCACCTCGCGGGTTTCTTCTTCCTCAGCCGGTGCTGCCGGTATCGTATAGGTCGTGCCTTTTGTCACTTCAATGGTGCTATCGCTACTATCATCCGCGCCAAAATTCAATTTATGCGTGCCGTCTGCGTCATCGGCCAATTCAACCGTCCAGCCATCATCACGCAGTGCCGATTGGGCGTTGAAGGAGGTGGTTAAAAAAGTAACAAGGCCACTAAGAGTGTAATCAGATATGCTGTTAACCGTAGGGATAGAAACCGTCAGCGTATTTGTACCCGAGTACCCCGCGTAACCACTATCGCTGGTTGAGGTCAGGATAATAGATATTGCGTCATCGCTGGTGGTTTTGAATATCAGCCCGTGAATGTTCACTTCCCGCGCCTCAGCATCGCCGACAGTGGTCTCTTCCGTCGCCTCATTCAGCGTAATCGTGAAGGTCTGCTCGGTAGATTTATGAGCATCACGGCCATCATCAACGGTGAATTTGAAGCTCACCGTGGCGGGCGTATTGGCATCTGGCACATAGCGCAGATGGCCAGCGTCAATATCAGCTTGCGTGAAGCTATTCGTGCCACCTTGGTGAAGCACCAAGTTGAACACAATGCCTCCTCCTTGGTCAACTTGTAGCGTGCCAGAGCTTGGCAATGAGGTGAGGCGATAGGTGATACTATGCGCGTCATCATTGGGGTCGCTCCATTGCAACATATCGCTGGTGATGGTCAGGGATGTATCATCTGCCTCATAGCTCGCGCCCGTATTTAGCACCTCGCTTGGCGGTTGGTTAAGCTCAATTTCAAATGTCTGCTCGGCAGAGGTGTAATCCCCGTCTGAAACGGTGAATTTGAAAGTCGCATCGGCGGGCGTGGTGCTGTCTGGCACATAGCGCACATAATTATTATCAATATCCTCTTGCGTAAATTTGCTACCCAACGACAGATTGACCCAAATCTGGTCAACTTCCAACCAAAGATTCAACTGCCCCGAAGCTGGCGCGGCGGTCAGTTCATAAACCAGTTGCGCCGCCGTGTCATCGGCATCGCTGTCTTCCCACTGCAGGAGGAAACCCGTGATGTAAGCACTTTCCGCGCTTGCCAGATAACTCATACCCTTATTATGCAACTCAACGGGCGGCTGGTTGATAGCAATGGCAAATGTCTGCACCGCAGAAGCATCGGCCTCGCCATCGGAAACGGTGAAGCTAAAGCTGGCCGCCGCGGGCGTGGTGGAATGCGGCACATAGCGCAAATTGCCGCCGTCAATATCGGCCTGCGTGAAAGTATTGCCTACCGACAAATTCACCCAGTCGCCGCCAACATCTGGATTATTAAACTGTAACAGACCCGAAGCTGGCACGCCCGTGAGCGTATAGGTCACTTGCGCTGCTCCGTCATCCTCATCGGCATCTGTCCATTGCAACATGGCGGTGGTCAGCACGAGATTGGCATCGCCGCTATTATAGGTCGCGCCTGTATTGCTCGTCTGCGTGGGCGCGGTGTTGGTATCTACAAAATCGGGAACTGTAAAGCTCTCGCCGAATGTATATTCAATCGTGGTTGGGTCATTATCATCCGCCCCTCTGTTAAAGGTGTGCGTGCCGTCCGCGCCTTCGGCCAATTCAGCCGTGAAACTTATCGAGTCGCCCGACCTATTGTTTGTAGCATTAAAGATGGCGATAATGTCTGCAAGTGTCTGGTTGGGGGCGGGGGCAAAGACGGTAAGAACCTTCGTTGTCGCACTATAATTGGCGGCAATGCCAGAGGTCAAACTCGCACCAAAGACTATCGTCTCAACATCTTCATTGGTGGTTTTGAACAATATCCCGTGAATTGTCACCTCGCGGGTGGGCGGGGTGTAGGTGATTTCAAATGTCTGCTCGGCAGAGCGTTCCGATTCGCCATCATCCACGGTGAATTTGAAGTTGGTAGAAGCCCGTTCTGTGCCGTCTGGCACATAGCGGACATTGCCGTTTTCAATATCGGTTTGCGTGAAACTGGTGGGCAGAGAGGTAGAAGAAAAGCTATTAAAGATAATATCGGTCGCAGTTCTGCTCGTGCCACCAAAATCCCAGCCGTCACCAGCCGCATTTACCGTGGCTAAAACAAAGTATTTTGTGAATACCTGAGGCGGTACACTTGGTGGTACAGGAGAAATATCCCAAACACCAGAACTATTTAAATAAAACACTAATTGGGTCGTGCCTGCGGTGAGGGTTGTCACGCCGGAGTCAGTGGCGCGGTAGTGGGTTTCGCCTGTGGCTTCATTGTAAACTGTGACATCCGATGCTGACCAAGTGTTTCCGCTTAGGGTAAATGTTCCCTTGAAGTGGAACAGGCCATCGCTGGCATCTGTGCCATTGGCGTAGGCATCTTCGTAGCCAGTGAAGTCTTCCAAAGTTTGCTCTCTGCGATTGGCATTGGCGGGCGTGGATAAATCCACCCATGCGCCGTTTTGGTTAAGCTGGAGCTTGCCGGAATCTGGGCCTTGCGTCATCCGATAGGTCACGTCTCCGGCGCCGTGATTGGCGTCAATATCCGTCCATTCCAACATGGCTTTGGTCAGCACAAGGCTGTCGGCATCTTTGTCATAAGTGCCGCCGATATTATGCGCTTCTTCGGGCGCGTCATTGGTGTCATTCAGGGTGATTTTATAGCTTCTATGATTGGTTTTGACGCTCCCCTCGCCCAGCGTGCTGGTAGAGGTGGCACGGATAGAAACGATATAGCTGCTCTTGGTTTCAAAATCGGGCGTCACCGCAAAGCGGACTTCGCCTGTGGTTTCGTCAATGGTGAAATAGTCATTATCGTGCCACGACGCCGCTTCAACTAATTCATAGGTAATAATATCGGTCGGGGTTTGCCCTGCGATATTATCGGCATCGGTCGCCTCAACAGTCAGCACAACATCACTGGCGGGGCGGTTTTCGTCCCAGCTATAGGGTATGCGAAGCGTATAGGTCTTATGGAATGGGGCAGTTGTGCCGCCAAAGAAATCAGCATAATCTATTGCAGTGCCGCCTGTGGTCGGGTCAACCAATTCGGCGCGTAGCCACCCCTTTTCTTCATCTGAACGCCCATCAAGATAGCCCGCAAAAGCCGCCGCCGCCGTATTACCATTGACCAAATCAACAATATCTTGCCGCGTCAGCCCTGTGTGAGAAGTAGTAACATCCATCCGACCGCCGTCGCCATAATCAATCACATGTTTCACACTAGAAGCGTAATTAAGGCGCAAACCAAAATCACTGTGGCCTTCGCCATAGATGAATTTAATGCCCTGAATGGTGATGCTTTCATCCGTGCCTTCAATATGGGTGAAAATCGGGAAATTATCATCAACATTATTCACCGTGATTTTGAACACATCGGATATAGATTCCGTGCCATCACTCGCCGTCACACGCACAGATATTGTGCCGACATCTGCTTGGGTTGGACTGCCGCTGAGTGTGTTTATACTGGAGGTATATGCAATCCAGCTTGGCAGAGGCGAGCCATCGGCCAAAGTGATTGTATAGGTGAGCGTATCACCATCGGGGTCGCTAAAGTAGCTGCCCAAACTAATCTCCCATGGCGCATTTTCGTCAATGGTGTAGTCAGGAATGCGTGTGTCCACAGTCGGCGTATTGGCTGTAACCAGCGATACTTCAAAAGTCTGCACGGCAGAAGTTTCCTCACCATCCTCAACGGTGAATGTGAAGCTCGCATCGGCGGGCGTGGAGCTGTCCGGCACATAGCGCACATGGCCTGCGTCAATTTGCCCTTGGGCGAAGATGCCGCCCACCGATAAGTTGACCCATACGCCGCTTACATGCTTCTGTAATGTACCCGAACTCGGCACAGAGACCAGCCGATAGACGATATCCCACACCGTATCACCCGCATCAATATCCGTCCATTCCAGCATGGCGGTGGTTAGCACAATATTTGCATCTGTTGCCATATAGGTTGCGCCATTATTGGTTTTTTCGGCGGGCGGGGTGTTTTCCAGCGTAATCGTAAAGGTTTGCGCGGCAGAAGCGGTGGCTTCCCCATCGGAAACGGTGAATGTGAAGCTGGCCGAAGCGGGCGTGGTGGTGTCTGCCACATAGCGGATTTGACCCGCATCAATTTGCGCTTGGGTGAAGGTTTCGCCATTACCCATATCATACCAGGTCGTGCCATCGGCAGAGATTTGCATTTTACCCGAAGCTGGCACGCCCGTGAGCGTATAGGTGATTTCGCCCGCCCCGTCATCGGTGTCAAAATCGTCCCATTGCAACATGGCCGTGGTCAGCACGAAGTTTTCCACATCAGAGGTATAGCTCGCGCCATTATTATGCACCTCTTCGGGGGCGTCATTGGCATCGGGGTCGTAGAATCTGAAGCGGAAGCTCTGTTCGCTTGACGTGTAATCGCCATCGGTCACGGTGAATTTGAATATCGCCGTGGCGGGCGTGGTTGCGTTTGGCACATAGCGCACATTGCCTGCATCAATATCTTCTTGCGAGATGCGTTGACCCGCCAGCAAAGTAATCCAGCCAAGCGTTGCATGATTGAATTCCAATTTACCCGAATTCAGTTCAGTCAGCCGATATTCAACTTCACTCGGCCCATCATTATCGTCCGCATCTGTCCATTGCAGCATTTCGGTGGTGAGGATAATAGGCGTGTCTTTATCTTCGTAAATCGTGCCAGTATTAGCCGCTTCGGTCGGTGCGTCATTGCTGCCTTGGATGGTAATCGTGTATTTTTCTACCGCGCTATCGGCATAGCCGTCACTGACGCGCACCCAGAAATCAATTTGCGCGGTTTGGCCGTCGCCCAGCACATCAACAATCTTCCCTGGAGAGCCTACCATATTGAAAGTCCATGAAAGCACATTATCCGTTTGAACGAAGATAATGTTGTCCAGCTCCACGCCGACCAGAGACGGCACATCGGAAACTGTAATGTGCGCTTTAATTCTGACAATGCTATTATCGGTCACAAGCGTGTCTTGATTGTCCGCGCTTTGACCAATATAGATTTTGAGCGATTCGCCCGCATCGCCGTCAGGGTCAAAGAAACTTATAAAGCCGGTGGCAGATGTATCTCTCGCGCCGACATCTGTCCCCTCTTCCCGCACATTGAAATCTTGCGTATATCCGCTGAGCCGTGAGTTCAAATAAGGCGCACGGTTGCCGGCAGGGGCAATCGCATACACTTCGCCCTTCGTCACCTCAATCGTGTCGTCATCGGCGTCATCATCGCCGAAATTCCATTTGACGGTGCTACCATCCACGCCATCGGCCACCGCAACGGTGAAGCCCTGTGCGATAAAATCGGCGGTAAAGATATTATCACGCGAAAGGAAAATCACAATATTATCCAGCGTTGCGCCTAAACCCGTTGTGCTTTGTTTATAGAAGTTGATTGTCAACCGCCCCGTATCGGAATCGTAAGATACATCGGTGGTGCTACCGCTTGTGCCGATTTCAATATCCACCACATCTTTACTAGTGGTGGTGAAGACCAGCCCGTGAATGGCAATTTTACGCGGCGGGAAAATATCCACCGCGAAGGTAATCGGTGCGCTGTCCACATCGCCATCATTGGCCACCAGCGTAAAGCGGGTTTGCTCGGCATCATCGGCGGTGGAATCGCTACCATCATGGACAAATTTCACATTACCCGCCCGCACATCGGCCAGCGTGAATTGCGTCACATCACTGCCCGAAAGCTGGAACACCCCATTTATCACATCGGACACTTTCAATATCATGGTGCCAAGCAAATTGCCATTGGCGTCTTGGTCGCCCGCATCAACATCGGACAAAGCGAGCATGTCTTCGGTGATGGTTAAAGCCTCGCCTTCACCCAGCGCGTCAACGGGTTCGGAAATAGTAGGCAGGTGGAAAGTCCGAAGCTCCCAAACATCTGAATCCTGCAGGTCAATAGTGGTGTCCCCATCTACGCCATCGGCAAGATAGATTTTGAAACGGTCGGTTGCATCGGGTTGCGTATTGATGAAATCAACCAGCTTTTGCAATGTATTATGCGTATCAACGAGACCGCGCACCCGTATCTGGTCAACGTTGGAGAAATATTCAATATACGCCACACGACCTGCGGGAATATAGGTGAAGAAAATCTCCGCCGTTTCAAAGCGGTCTATGGCTTCAAAAATAATGCCATTAACATTAACTTTCCACGCTCCATCTGTGGGTTCGTGTAGCGGGTGATAGCCTGTATCAACGGGGCTGAATTGCTGCGTATGCCATTTTGTTCTATCGGACAAATCAATTTCAGTGGTGGCCAGCACACCATCGGCAATGGCAATGTCATAATGATCTGTCACAAAGGATTCTGCCTGCAGATACTCAAAAAAATCGCCGACTGTGGTGACTTCATTTGAACCCGGCCTAACGGTAAGTGCCGGTCCACCAGTAGCGAAGCTATCAAGAAGTACATCGTGATTACTGGGAGCAACATGAAATAGAACATCGGGCGGATTATTCGTTTTTGCGGTTAGCGTAATGAGGCCATTCAAATCTATAGTTTGAGTGGTCGGAACATAAGGCCTAATTTCCGGTGCGTCGTTTACATCGTTCAAATTGACGGTGTATTGATTGGTGGTTTCCTGCGTGCTGCCATCGCCCAGCGTGCTGGTAGAAATGGCTTTTACATGCACCGCGTAGCTGGCTTTGGTTTCATAATTAGGCGTTGCCGCAAAGCGCACCGCACCTGTGGCCGCGTCAATGGTGAAATAGGCATTATCGCCCGCCCCTGAAACCAATTCATAATGAATCGTATCGGTCGGCGTTTGCCCGTCAATATTATCCGCATCCGTGGCCGAAGCGGTGAACACAATTTCGCTAGCATCGGTATTTTCGTCCAAATCTGTTTCATAGGCAGGAACGACATCTGGCCCGGTGCCAAGTTCCATATAATGGTGTTTTCGGCTACCCACCTGAGTGCTACCAAACCATATGGCATAATCCAGTGCCGTGCTGCCCGAATTCGAGTCAACCAGTTCGGCGCGTATGTAAGATTTTTCCTCATCAGTGAGGCGGTCTTGATAGCCGCCAAAGCTCGCCGCCGCCGGATTATCATTCACCAAATCCACAATATCTTGCAGGGTCAGGCCATCGTGAGAAGTGCCTATGTAATAGAATTCGGACGGGCTGGAGCGAAAATCAATATAATGCTCTACAGAGGTTTTCGTATAGCTGAAAAAGAGACTGAAATCATCTGGCGCATCTTCAGCCGTATAGGTGAATTTAATGCCCTGAATGGTTATTTCATAAGCGGGGCGCAAGCCAATGCTATCAAACACAGGCGCGTTATCGTCTATATTTTCTACGGACAAAATGAATTCTTCTAGAACAGTGGCACCACTAGCGGTTGCACCCGAAACGGCAATTTTCAAATCGCCCACCGCGCTTTGCGGCGGTGTGCCAAAGAAAGTCGCCGTGTCCGTGTCAAATTTCAGCCATTTTGGCAAAGCCGTGCCATCGGCCAAAGTGGCAGTATAACTCTCAATCGGATTATCCGAATCAAACGCATCGGCCGGCACGGTGAAGCTAAATGCGGTGTCTTCCTGCACAGTCTGGTTGTCAACCGCCGCATCGGTCAAATTGACAATATAAATTGCAGTGGCTTCTTGCACCGAACCCGCGCCCAGCGAGCTGGTGGAAATGGCTTTCACATGCACCTCATAGCGGGCTTGCGTGTCAAAATCGGGCGGGTCAATGAAATGCACCGCGCCCGTTTCGGCATCAATGCGGAAATAGCTATTATCGCCCGCGCCCGCGACCAATTCATAGGTGATAATATCGGTCGGCGTTTGGCCTGCGAGATTATCGGCATCTGTGGCTTGGGCGGTGAACACAGCCGTAGAAGGCGCGGTGGTTTCGCTTATCGTAATTTCGGGGGACACAGCTGTGTATGTGAAGTCAGTAAGGGAATAATCTTTACTTCCACCAAAAACATTGGTAGGGTCGGTGCTTATATTAAAATCTGCATCACCATCATCACCCACTAAGCTGGCAGTGATAAGCGGGCTGGTACGGCTATCGCTGATTGTGTATGACCCTATTGCGGTGATGTCTTGATTAATCATATCAACAATTTGCTGACGGGTAAGATAATCTACATTGATGAAGAGACCCGAATTGCCATTTTTGGTAGTCTCACTAATTGTATAGGTTGAACTGCTGGCTTGTAGCACACTGACGAAAAACCCTGCGGGTGGTTCGCCAATATAGGTAAACTCAACGCCACTAACGATGAAGGAATGTTTTGTTGTCTCGCTCGCGCCTGTGATGACGGGGGCGTTATCGTCCACATTTTGCACATCTATGGCGAAGTTTTCAATAATGCTTGTGCCGTCCGATGAGGTGGCGGTGAGTTTGATAGCCAAGCGTTTGACATCGGCCTGTGTGGGCGTGCCGGTGAAAACGCCCGTGGCGGAGTTAAAGCTCAGCCAGTCTGGCAGCGCGTCACCATTTTTCAGCGTTGCCGTATAGGTGATGGCAAAAGCGTCCGGGTCGGTGAAATAGCCGCTAATATCCAGCGTAAAGGCGGCATCTTCCAGCGCGGTTTGGTCGGGGACATTGAAATCATTGGCGACTTTGGTGAGTTGGTGGCGGCCACTCCATGTCCCATCACTCACATCAATGGCGGCTTCACCATCGGCCCCATCACCCAACGAGGCTTCATAATACTCGTTAAAGTCACTATTATTATTGAGCCATTTAATAAAATTATTGAGCGTGGAAAATTCTGGTGACGCCGAACGGGTGTTAATATTTATTCCTTCAACAATACTCACGCCAAACCCTCTATCTATATATGGCTCGGTGTTCACACCTTGAAAGAGAATCTCTGCCGACATTCCCAGCTTGTGGCGGATAACCAGCCCATTTATGTTCACTTCATAAGCATCGGCCAGCGTTATCGGGTCATCAACAGGCGTGACATCCAATTCAAAGGTGACGGGGTCGCTCGTGGCGCGGCCATCACTAACAGAAATTTTGAAAAAGGTCGGGCGTAGCGTGGTGCTTTTAAGGCCATTTTCCACTTCATGGCGTTCGCCGCCATCATGGACAAAAGTCACAAGCCCATCGCGGACTTGTTGCACGGTGAATAGGTCAATACGGATGCCATTGATGTAGAATGCGCCATTTTGCGTCTCGTGAACCGAAATCAACATTGTGCCGTCCAGCACGCCGCCCGGATTATCATCTGGGTCTTCATCGGTAATGCCGAGCATTTCTTCGGTAATGGTAATCGTGCCGCCCTCAGTGATAGGCACAGGCACGATAGAGGTTTTTAGAGCCGTGTTAAAGGTTTGCCTATTCCAGCTGGAATCCGTCAAATCAATAGCGGTGTCACCATCCACACCATCGGCAAGAGACACATCAAAGCGGCTCGTCACATCTGTATAGCCGTTGACAAAATTAATCAGCTTTTGCAATGTGTTGACGTCACTGGGGTCGGCATGAATCGTAAGGATGCCAGACGCATGGTAAGCCGATTCCACGCCTGACCCTGGAACGTGGCGAGAAAAGAAAATATCCGTTTCATCGCTATCGTCTTTGGCACGGAAAATAATGCCATTGATATTGACCTCGCGCACGGGATCCCCTTCTGCAGAAAGCAAAGGCGCGGTGGCCTTGACAGGCGTTTCTACCTCACGCATCTCCGTTGTTTCCAAAGTAGACGTCGTGAAGATTAGCCCTTGCCAAGCCGAGCCTCCCATAGCCACTGCCGTGCTACCAGCCACCCCATCGGCGAGGAACACATCAAAACGGCTGGTGAAGACTGTATAGGTTTTAAGCCAATCAATCAGTTTTTGTAATGTGGTAATGTCGTCCGAATTAGCTTCAATTACCAATCGGTTAGCATGTGAAAGATAGGAAACATTCGTATCCCCAGGGGAGGATGCCGCATTAAAGTTAAGGCTCGTTGTATCAGAAGTGTCTTTGGCGCGGAAAATAACGCCATTGATACTGACTTGGCGCACGGTGACACTGACTTGGCTCGTGGTGGTTTCGGGCGTGGACAGCACATGGTCGTCGGGATAGACGGGGCTGAATGTATTGCCCGCCCATTTGCTCGTATCGGACGGGTCAATGGCCGTCGTCCCATCCACCCCGCTTGCAAAGGTGATGGTGTAATGTTCTTGAATCCCTTGGGCGCCGATGAGCAAATCGTGCATTTTTTGGAGCGTATTTATTGAAGCGTCCCCATAAATAAGTACCTTATTGCCCTCCCGACCCGTGCTTGGATTATTTGCTGAGAAACGGAATTCAATATCCGGCGCGTTGGTCGGAAATTTCGCCGTTAAAATAAGGCCATTGATATTGACCGAGCTTGTGGTCGTATCAATCGGGGTAATCACAGGCGCGTCATTCACATCTTTTATGGTCAGGGTGAAAGTGTCAGACACACTGAGGCCAGACGGGTCAGTGGCGGTAACGGTAATGTCCAAAGTGCCGACATCGGCTTGGAGCGGTGTGCCAGAGAAATAGCCGGTCACGGCATTAAGCGTCAGCCAGCTTGGCAAAGCCGTGCCATCGGCCAAAGTGGCCGTATAAGATAATGTGTCGCCATCGGAATCGGTGAAATATTTAGCGAGGGCAAGAACATTATTCACGTCTTCATCAAATTCAGTGTCGGGAATGGTCGCGTCTGTATCGCTATCCTCTGCCTCAAAGACCCGCCCGTCCCACTCATTGCTTGTTAGGTCAATGGCCGTATTGCCATCCGCCCCATCGGCAAGTGCGATTTCAAAATGTAGATTGATTTCCCATTTGCTGTTGAGGAAATCAACCAGCTTTTGCGCCGTATTGAGGGTTGCATCAGTGCCAATCGTTATCGTGTCGCCCCCACTATAAAGCACCTGCGCCCCGCTAGGAGATATATTAAACTCAACGCTTGTCGCCCTATGACCCACCTCTTTTTGGGTGAGGATAATTAAATCATGCAGGTTAATTTCCTGCACCTTAACAAAGGCGGGGGCTTCTTCTACATCTTGCAAATTAATGGTTAAGCTATGAGTGGCAGCCGCCCCACTGCTATCAGTAACCCGTACGCCAAATGTAACCATGCCCGACTCACGAGATTCATAATCAGGTGGATTGATAAAGCGCAGCTCGCCCGTTTCTCTGTTAAAATTGAACGTCTCCGGATTGCCTGAGAACTGATATGCCAGTTCATCACCATCGGGATCGCTAATATCAAATGTGGCGATAAGGCTTGTGTCATTTTCGGTATAATCAATGCTGGTCGGGCCGGTAATGGTGGGCGCGTCATTCACACCGGTAATGGTGACGGTCAAGAGTTTCACCTCACCATTGGCCGCGCCATCCGTGCCGTAAACGCCGAGCGTTTCATAAACCGTTTCCCCCGCTTTAAGGGCTTGTGCCGCTGTGTTGGGTAGGTAACGCCAACCAAAACCACCAGTGCTGTCTGTACGGTCTAGCCTAAATGTGCCATAAGTGCCTTCAATATCAATAATCGTTAGAGAGCCATCTTCTACAAAAACCAAATCGGTTGTGCCGACTTTGGCAACTGTATTGACTTGTGCTTCAGCTTCGGCGGCAGTGATGCCATGCGCCACTTTGGCACGGAAAACCACATCCGCTTCCGCGCCATCGGGGTCGTTAAAGGATAGCTGAATCTGGCCGCCAGAAGTATAATCTTCGGTCACTGTGGCTGTGACATCCGTGCCGGCGATTGTGGGCGCGTCATTCGTACCCGTTACTGTGATGGTGAGTTTTTTAACCTCGCTATCGGCATAGCCATCGCTGACCCGCACCCAAATAGACACGGTGGCCGTTTGCCCCGCCGTCAGCACATCGGCATTGTCATTATTCAGCTCAAACTCCCAAGTCACCTGCCCCGCACCCGTGCGGTGCAAGATGAAACTGCCCAAATTTGCGCCATTAAGCGCGGTCACATCACTGGATTCAACCACGCCTTGAACGAATACATACACATCGCCATGCGCCAATTCGGTTGCTTGACTGCCCGCGCTGATGCCGACGAAGAATTTCAGCGTCTCGCCCGTATCGCCTTCATCAGCATCGGCAAAGGTGATAACACCATTGGCGGTGCTATCACTGATTTGGGTCGTTTTTGTGGTGGTGGTTGGTGTAATTGTGCCAGTGGCAACCAAATCAGCCTGAGAAATGGCTTCACTCAGATTTACATCATGCGGCAGAACCGTCACATAGCGCGAATCGGTGGACGCGCTGACAATACCCGCAATTTCCTGCCGTGAGAGGTCTTTGTTAAAGACAAGCTCATTGCGGCCATTGGCAAAGCGCAATTCAGGGCCATTGGGAGTTGATTCCTGCACAAAGGCGAAATCAACCGCCGTTTGGCCTGCCTTCAATGTGAATTTAATGCCGTGAATGGTGAAACCCGTCTCGGTAACTTCGCCAATGCCCTGTTCTATAACATCTAAATCATGCGTAAATGCGCTTGGGGCAATGTCCACAGTCGGGGCTTCATTGTCAAAAGTCAGCGTGAATGTTTTCTCGGCAGAAGCGTCTGCCTTGCCATCTGTAACCGTGTATTTGAAGCTCGTATCAGCAGGCGTACTGGCATCTGGCACATAGCGGACATAGCCATTATTAACGTCGTTTTGACTGAAAGTTTCGCTCACGCTCATATCATACCAGTCAATGCCATCGCCACTGATTTGCAGCTTGCCCGAATCTGGCACGGCGGTCAGCGTGTAGGTGATTTGGCTCGCGCCGTCATTGGCGTCAACATCGCTCCATTTCAGCATATCGGCGGTGAAAATAACGCCCGTGCCGCCAAAACTCGCATCCTCGTGATTCGTTTCGGTCGGCGCGTCATTATTACCCGTAACCGTGACGCTGAGTTTCTTGACCGTTTCCAGCCCGCCATCGCTGACGCGCAACCAGACCGACACAGTCGCCGTTTGACCCGAACCGAGACTACGCGCATTGGCCTCTTCCAGCGTGAAGCTCCATGAAACTTCGCCGCCAACCGTGCGCGTGAAAAGGAAATCGCCCAAATCCGTGCCATCAAGGGCGGGGACATCAGTGGATTCAACCACGCCCTGAACGGTTTGCTCCGTCCCATTATGCGGCAGGGCATTGGTTTGCGTGTCAGCCGCCGTGCCGATGAAGAATTGCAGATTCGTACCCGTGTCATCTTCATCAACATCAGCAAAGGTGACAATGCCGAAAGCGGCGGTGTCAGCCGTGCCGTCCGCATTTTCCGATACCGCCGTGTCATGCGTGTGGTTGGCTGAGGCAAGTTCCAGAGTCGGCGCACGGTTGGCGTGGGCGACAGCAAAGGTGAATATCACCGCCGCGCTGTCGGCTTGGCCGTCATTGGCCACCATAGTGAACCGCGCCCCATCTGTATGCGGACTGCCATCATGGACAAATTTCACATTACCCGCCCGCACATCGGCCAGCGTAAATTGCGTGGCATCCGCCCCGCTAAGCTGGAATTTGCCGTTTTCCACATTGGACACGGTCAGCGTCATTGTGCCAATCACATTGCCACTGCCGTCTTGGCTGTCCACATCGGACAGGCCGAGCATGGCTTCGGTGAGTGTCACCTCTTCCGCCGCCTGAACTGGAATCGGCGTGGCCGCGCCGTCAATCACGGTGAGGCTAAAGGTGCGGCCATTCCACGCCGCGTCTGACGTGTTTATGCTTGTTGTGCCATCCGTGCCATCGGCGAGGAAAGCCTCAAATTTATCGGTGAAATCCGTGTCGCCATTGATAAGGTCAAGCAGCGCGTTTAGCGTGCCAGCCTCAGAGCCAGCTTTGACATTCAGCCGATTATTGGCCGTATCAAGGAAAACGCCCGGCTCTTCTTCCGTAGCCGTGGGAATGAAATGAATATCCAGCGATTCATTTATATCCTTAGCGCGGATAATAATGCCATTGACATTCACCGTCGCCTCTAGCGGGGCGGTGGCGAATTCGGGCGCGTCATTCGTATCGGTCAAATCCACCCGATATTGTATAATCGTTTCCTTCGTGCTGCCCGACCCCAGTGTGCTGGTGGACACGGCCTTAATCCGCACCTCATAGCTGCTTTGGGTTTCATAATCGGGCGTGGCCGCAAAGCGCACTTCGCCTGTGGTTTCGTCAATGGTAAAGAAGGCGTTATCGCCATGCCCATCAATCAGCTCATAGGTAATCGTGTCAGTGGCAGGCTGGCCAGCGATATTATCTGCATCCGTAGCCGAGACAGTGAACACAACATCCGCCGCATCGGAATTTTCATTCCACGTAACCGGCGTGGAGAGGTAGTGATATTTGGTGCTGCCGGTACCACCAAAGAAGGCATCATAATCAAGCGCATCATCACCCGTGGTCGGGTCAACCAATTCCGCCGTTACCAGTGCTTTCTGCTCATTGTTGCGGTCGTCTCCATATTGGTCAGAGCGAAAACCACTGAAATCCGTATGTGTTAAATTACCATTCACCATATCCACAATCGTTTGCAGTGTGAAATTGGTTCGGCTAACGGTCAGGTACAGAGAATTTTGATCCTCACGGTAAAGAATTCCAATATAGGTGGTATCAATATCCTGGTCCGCTTCTACATAGAAACTTGGGCTGTCGCCGCTATAGGTGAACTTAATGCCGGCAACAGTGATGGTGTTTTCCGTGCCTGTCGTTTCAAATACAGGCGCGTTATTGTCGGTGTTTTCCACCACTATATCAAACGTGTCCGTCACCGCTTCGCCCGACGGGTCAGTGGCCGTAACGCGGACACTCAGCGTGCCAGCATCGCTTTGGGCGGGGCGGCCAGAGAAAATACCCGTATTTTCGTCAAAGCTCAGCCAGCTTGGCAAGGCAGAGCCATCGGCCAGTGTCGCCGCATAGGTCAGCGTGTCGCTATCTGGGTCGGAAAAATTGCCGCTTATATCCAGTGAAAAATCCCTATCTTCCTGCACCGTTTGGTCATCAATCGCATTGGCAAGGGTGGGCGCGTCATTATTATCATTCAAATTCACCGTATATTGCGCTGTGGCTTCCTGCAGACTGCCGCCGCCGCCCTCGCCCAATGTGGTGACTGAGGTGGCTTTGACATGCACCACATAGCTGGCTTTGGTTTCGTAATCAGGCGTGGCCGCAAAGCGCACTTCACCCGTATTGGCGTCAATCGCAAAGTAGCTATTATCGCCTGCTCCTGAAACGAGTTCATAAGTAACAATGTCGGTGGCGGGTTGACCAGCAACATTGTCCTCATCCGTGGCTCGTGCCGTGAAAACAACATCATTCGCATCACGGTTTTCATCCCATGTGATGGCGGTGCGAATTTCCGAGCTGGGGGACATGCCATGCGTTAGCCCTGCGCCTTGAGCCCATTGCGTGCCAAAGAAGGCGTCATAATTCAGCGCATTGCTACCCGTGCTTGGGTCAACCAGTTCGGCATGCACCAGCAATTTTTCTGCCTCGGTGCGCGTGTCAGCATAATTCGCATAGCCCGTTGCCACAACCGCGGCGGTATCGCCATTGACCAAATCCACAATCTGTTGCAGATTCAAGTGCAACCTCTGAGAGGTGGTAATTTTCAACAAATTGCCCGATTCAATTGAAATCTCATGCGCGTCTGTGTTTGTCTCATATTGAAAGCGAATGGAGAAATCCGCCGTGTCGCCCAAATAGGTGAATTTAATGCCGCCAATAGTGACGGTTTGCGCCTTTTCGCCCTCAAACACAGGCGCGTCATCAGTATTTTCCACTGTGAGGGTGAAAGTTTCTGTGACCGTGCCGCCATTGCCATCACTGGCCGTGACGGTAATGGTGTGCGTGCCGACATGCTCTTGAAGCGGGGTGCCAGACAGGGTTGTGCCAGTAAGGGTCAGCCAGCTTGCGCCCGAAACGCTGTAAGTCAGCGTGTCGCCCGCATCCACATCAGCAAAGACACTACTTATATCAAGACTAAACGCTGTGTCTTCCGTCGCCGTCTGGCTACCAATGGCGGCGGCAACCGTCGGCGCATTATTAGCCTCCGGCTCCTCCGTCGGCACTTGTGGGGCAGTAACCGTGTAATCTGCCGCAAGGGCACTACTGCCAGCCGTGCCACTGGCTCCTATCACCATCTTGAAATCCGCATAGCTGAGAACCTCACCATCACCCAACTGGAAGCTAAAAGGGAGCGGCGCATCAATCATCACTTCCGCACCCGTAGAAAGCGTCAGGGAAACTGAGAGAATGGAGACATTCCCAAAAAAGCTAACCGAGGTTTCCGAGTAGTCGGTAATGGTAACACCAGCATCAAACTTAACCAGGTTCGTACCAAAAGTATCCGATATCGAAACATCACCATGCTGAAAACGCGTGATAATGTAAGTGTCATCCCCGCCACCGCCACTGGCCGTAAAACTAAAATCACCCCCTGCGCCAAGAACATCAGCCTCACCCGTCGAAACCAACCTTTGGGTTGGAGCATCTTCTGTGTTACCAGAAATATCTGGAACAGAAGTCTGGGTCGTAACCGCATAATCTGCCGCCAAGGCACTCGTCGCATTCGTACCAGACGCACCAATAGCCGTCTTAAAATCCGCATAGCTCAGCGTCTCACCATCACCCAGCTGGAAGCTAAAAGAGAGCGGCGCATCAATCATCACTTCCGCACCCGTAGAAAGCGTCAGGGAAACTGAGAGAATGGAGACATTCCCAAAAAAGCTAACCGAGGTTTCCGAGTAGTCGGTAATGGTAACACCAGCATCAAACTTAACCAGGTTCGTACCAAAAGTATCCGATATCGAAACATCACCATGCTGGAAGCGTGTGATAATATAAATATCATCACCCCCACCGCCAGAAGTCGTTAAATCTTGCGTATTCGCCGCCGTGAGAATATTCGCCTCACCCGTCGATGAAAGCCGGCTACTCCCATAATCATCCGTCTCATCATCAGACAAGGTCACATCCTGAGACCCAATCAGAATATCATCCGTCTCAGTAGTCGTATCGTCCCTATCGCCAACAACCTCATAAACCCGTATCTCAAAGTGCTTCAGCACCTCTAAAACCGAATCATCAGACGGCGTAATCGTCACCGTCTGGGCATCAACAGCACCAGAAGCAAAATTAACAACACCACTCAGAGCAGAAAAATCAGAAGAAGAGATAGGCAACTCACCCTTAGGGACAATCTCCCAGCGGATAACCGTATCAGAACCCAAGGCTGCCTTGGGCGTCAATGTAAAACTATAAACCCCGCCTTCAGTAACCGTTAAGCCCAAAGCCGATATATCAAATTGAGTCGTCATCCGTCATGCTCCTGATTAGTTTTATTGGTATACAGCTACTCAACGCAACGAGGTATCATTATACACAATTCCTTAAATAATCTCAAATCTATGCCCGATTCGTGGGGGTAATTCACGGAACCTGCTCCTCCCCTATATGATATCTGGTGGCGTATCAGGGGAAAGCGGATCAATAGGCGGATCACCCACAGGATCTGGCGGAGAAGAAGGCCGAATGGGCAGAACAGGCGGTGTAGGCGCAGTTTCGGGCATATCATTCAGATTAACGGTGTATATGATAGTGGCCTCGGTCGTGTCGCCATTGGGATTGGTGGACACAACCCTGATACGCACCTCATAGCTGGCCTGCGTTTCAAAATCGGGGGTCTCTGCAAAGCGCACCTCGCCTGTGGTCTCGTTAATGGTAAAGAATCTATTATCATCGCTTTGCTCATTATTCGGCACGCCACCTGGCCGAGCTGGATTGCCTGGTATACCACCCGGCGGCAAGCCACCGCCTGGCCTACCACCTAGCGGTAAACCACCGCTTGGCACATTGCCGCCCTCACTAATGAGTTCATATTCAATCCTATCGTCTGCATTAGCATCACTGGCCGAGGCGGTGAACACAACAGCACTCGTATCAATATTTTCATCCCATGTAATAGGAGTATTAACCCGCAAGACGCCCGTTTCTATCGTTTCAAATTGATAGATGCGATTTCCTCCATCACTCTCTAACGCCGCGGAAATATCAAAGTCGTTATTGCCCGTAGTCGGGTCAACCAATTCAGCGCGCACCAGTGATTTTTGGTCATCTTTACGGAAATCTCTCACATTTGTCGGGAAACTCGTACTATCACCATTAATCAAATCAACAATATTTTGCAAACTCGGCGTGTATGCATCAATAACAGATTGCTGCGGAGAGTCACTTACATCGGATAACACAAGGCGTAAGCCTACTGGCGGGCCAATAATATGTTTTGCATCAAATTTTAGAGCGTTGACATTGTTACGTATTTCTAGGAAGAAATTCTGACCTTCCGTTGCATTGTCACCCGCATAGATAATTCTAATACCTTGAATGATAACCCCTTCCTCCGTTTCTGCGGTAGTTTCACCATCTGTTTCAGCGTCAAAGCGTACGGGGCGGTCAATGGTGAGCGTAAATTCATCCGTGACCTCTGCACCCACACCATCTGTCGCCGTCACAGCAATAGTGAGACTGGTGTCATCGCCTTCTGGTGGGGTACCAGAGAAACTGCGTGTATCAGCGTCAAAAAGCAACCAACCAGGCAGTGCCGAACCATCAGCCAAAGACGCATTATAGGTCAGTGTGTCGCCATCTGCATCGGTGAAGGTGTTGGTATCAAAAATGAAGCTAAACAAATCCCCTTCCGCAACCATTTGATTGGCAATCGGATTGGCAACTATCGGCGCCTCATTCAAAAATTGAAAATTAACGACATATTTAATCACTGCCTCAACTGTGCTACCTGATGCTTTGGTAGATACGGCCTTGACAAAAACTGCATAGTCGGCTGGGTCTGCTTCATGGTCAGGTGCGTCAGCAAAACGCACTGCACCTGTATTTCGGTCAATGGTGAAGTAATTATTATTATTGCCACGCTCATTGGCGAATTCATAGTGAATCACATCATTTGCATCAGCATCACTCGCCGAAACAGTGAACAAAATATCTGCCGCATCGGTGTGTTGATTCCATATAACAGGGTCAGTGACCTGCAACCCATCAACTGCCATCGTCTCAAATTGATAGGTGCCGTCGCCCGCTACCGCTGCAAGAATATCAAATAAATCATCACCCGTGCTTGGGTCAACCAATTCGGCACGCACCAGAGACTTTTTACTTTCAGGGCGAACATCTGCCGCGTTCGGGAAATTCGGCAAGGAATCGTTAATCAAATCGACAATATGCTTCAAACGCGGCGTGTTGCTATCAATAAAGGATTGAGTAAGAAAGCTAGACACATCTGTCAGTGTAAGATGTATCCCCGCTGGCGGACCGCCAAGATGCCGCACGTCAAACTTTATGCCGTCCGTATTATCGTTGGCTATTTGCAGGAAGAAACTTTCCCCTTCGGCAATATCATTGCCTGTATAGATAAGTTTAATGCCCTGAATGATGACCGCCTGCTCCATTCTTGAACCCGTTTCGCCATTTGTTTCAGCGTCAAAGCGTGCGGGACTGTCAATGGTAAGCGTGAATTTATCCGTCACTGAATTTGTGTCATCATCGCTGGCTGTGACAGCAACAGTGAAGCTGGCGCCACCCACTGGAGTCGTGCCAGAAAATGTCCGCGTATCAGCATCAAAATTCAGCCAGTCTGGCAGAACCGTAATCTCGTTCAAGGCCGCGACATAAGTCAGCCTATCACCATCTGCATCGGTGAAAGCATCAGATGGAATGGTAAAGCTAAATTCAGTGCCTTCCGTAATCACTTGGTCGGCAATCGGGTTGGCAACTATCGGTGCAGTCGCTGGAACTGGTGGTAACGAATCGGCCTTCACAGGTTCCGCACTCGCTACAGGAGTGGGCGCAGAGATGTGTATAACAAATATATCTACTGTCTTATCACCAGCTGCATCAGTCGCATTCACCTCCACCGTGACTGTTCCCGAACTGCCTACTGGGGCTGTACCATGCAGAATGTCTGTGATTGGATTATATCTCAGCCATGTTTTCGGCTCAACCGAGGATGTCCAACCAACAATCTCCGAAGAAAGAGATAGCGTATCGCCTTCATCTATATCGGTGAAGACAGTGTTTACATCAATCCTAAACGATTCACCTTCTAACAATCTTTGGTCAGGAACTGGATTGGCAACCGTCGGAGCGTCATTGGTATTTTCAACCGTAATAACAAATTCATCCGACACTGTGCCACCACGCCCATCATCCGCCGCAAGCGTGATTGTGTATGTGCCAATATGCTCCTGAAGCGGTGTGCCAGAAAGCACACCCTCCGATATACTCAACCAGTCTGCACCCGAAACGCTGTAGGTCAGCAAGTCTTTATTTGCGTCACTAAAGACAGTGCCTAAATTAAGGCTAAATTCTGCATCCTCATCCACCGTTTGGTCGGCAACTGCACCAGTCACAGTCGGAGCGATATTAGGCACTTCTTCAACCGTGATGAAGAATTCATCCGTCACCGTGCCACCATTGCCGTCATCCGCCGTGACGGCAATGCCATGATTGCCAACATGTCTATAAAATGGCGTGCCAGAAAATGTCCGCGTTTCGGCATCAAAGCTCAGCCAATCTGGCAGCTCATTACCATTTCTTAGCGTGGCGGTATAGGTCAGCGTATCACCATTCGCATCAGCAAAAGTGTTGGCATCAAAAGTAAAGCTAAATTCTACACCTTCGGTCGCCGTTTGGTTAATAATTGCATTCTTAATTATCGGGACTGCGTCCACCTCCAGCACAAAGGCAACAGGCGCACTATCATCTTCGCCATCATTGGCAATCAGTGTAAAGCCAGTCGGGCTGTTAGCATCCACCGTACTACCATCATGCACAAATTCCACATTGCCCGCCCGCACATCGGCCAGTGTAAATTGCGTGACATCCACGCCCGAAAGTTGGAATGTGCCATTTTGCACATTGGAGGCTTTAAGCAACATGGTGCCAAGCGGGTCGCCATTTGCGTCATTATCATCTGCATCAACATCCGACACGCCCAGCATGGCCTCAGTGATGATGATTCTGCCACCTTGACCAATCACAGGCGTAGCCGTTTGTGATACCAGCGAAAAGGTTTGACGCTCCCAAACACTCTCATCCGTCAGGTCAATTTCCGCATCGCCATCCGCATCATCGGCCAGTGACAGGGTGAAACGGCTATTGGCATCACCATCACCATTGATAAGTGCCATGAGCTTATTGAGTGTATTATGGACGCGCGGCCTACCGTAAATGACCAGCTGGGCGGCGGTCTCATCATATTGCACACGGTCATTACCAAATCCCTGTGAACCCGAATAATAAGAAAAGAACACATCCACATCTGCTGGCACTTTGCCAACAATACTAGTAAAAATCAGGCCGTTCACATTAACCGTGCCGGGCAAAACGCCTATGCCCGCAATTTCTGGTGCTTCATTCACATCATTCACATTGACCGTATATTGGATAATGTCAGATTGGCGCGGCGTACTACTGGGCAATGTGCTGGTGGAAGTCGCACGTATATAAACATTATAGCTAGCTTGCGTTTCATAATCGGGCGAAGCGATAAAGCGCACCGCACCCGTAGCCGCATCAATTATGAATTTGTCATTATCGCTACCTTGCAAATCACGCACCAGCTCATAAGTGAACGTTTCAGTCGGTGTCTCGCCTGCAACATTATCATCATCTTTCGCCGCAACAGTGAACACCACATCATCAGCATTACCGTTTTCATCAAAACTAACAGGTGTATCAACGATGGTGGCGGTTTCGGTTTTTACGACCAATACATGGTCGTCATGGGTCAAAACACCGGGACCCATAAAAAGGCCGTTCGCGTCAAAGCCGTCAACCAGACGCGCTTCCAAGATTTGGTCTTTTTTGCCATCCCCATCACGGTCACGGCGATTGTCAATCGGGCGGAAGGGTGGAAGAAACCTGCCACGGACGGTGAATGTAAAATGGCTTGAGTCCGTATTAACCAAATCAATAATATTGTTGCGTGAGAATTCATCAAATGAGAACCTTAGCCCTTGCAAATCTCCCTCACCGTCCACAATCTCTTTAATTTTGTAACCAAACTCATTATCATTTCTAATTCTGATATAAAATCCTTCTGGCATATCGTCGCCCAGATATAAGAATTCAACGCCATTAATGACAACGCTCGGCGCGAAACTTACCTGCCCATTGCTCGTTGGGCCATCTACCTCAAATTCTGGTCCAACATCATCAACATTTTCAATGCCGAAAGTACTGTTTCTCTCAACCTGCTCCCCTGCCCCATCATCGGCGACAACCCGAAGCGGAAGGCTCGCTCCGTCTGTTTCATAATCAAAACTTGCGCCAGAAATAATTTGGATTTTCCAGCCATTGGTCGTACCCGTATCGGCCACCACTTTGAATCGTGTGCTAGCCGTTTCAGACGCGCCCTCATAGACAGTGAAATTGCTTGCCGTTAGCCCACTATCACTAGTGGCTCTGAAAGTCAGACCCGCATCCGTGTCGGTGGTATAATCAATATTCTCTTGCGCTGAGGCATGGCCAGCAATGCCAGAAATATCCAACGCTGCCTCGCTGGCTTCAATGGTCAGCACGAAATCATCGGATACTGTATCACCTTCAGTGTTCGTAGCCGTCACGCGGATAGTAATAGAACCAGCATCACTCTTAAGCGGCGTGGCAGTAAAACCGCCCGTATCCGTATCAAAATCCAGCCAGCTTGGCAGAGCTGTGCCATCAGCCAGCGTTGCCGTATAGGACGCTATATTGCTATCAGCATCAGCGAACGCCGTTGCTGGAATGCTAAAGAAAGGATTTCCTCCTGTCGTGAGTGTCTGGTCTCCAATACCGTCGGCCACAACCAATGCGTCATTGACGGGCGTTACATCCAGCGTAAATATCACTGGCTCACTATCGGAGTTAGCGTCACTAGCGACTAGCGTAAAATGAGTTGAACGAGGCGTGTCAGTTTTGAACCCATTGACAGTTTCAAACTGCTCGCCGCCATCATGGACAAAGACAACATTGCCCGCCCGCACATCGGCCAGTGTAAATTGGGTGACATCCACACCCGAAAGCTGGATTGTGCCATTTTGAATATTGGAAACTTTCAGCACTATCGTGCCAAGTAAATTGCCATCAGCGTCATTATCGGCCACATCATTATCCGACACGCCCAATATCGTTTCGTTGAGAGTAAAACTACCGCCTTCGGTAATTGTCACATTTTGCGGCGACAGCGTGAAAGTTTGCAGCTCCCAAGCACTGCTTCCTGTGTTAATGGCAGCATCACCATCCACTCCATCAGCCAGTGACAAGGTAAAGCGGCTATTGGCATCGCTATCGCCATTGATAAGTGCCATGAGCTTATTGAGTGTATTATGCCTTCCCGACGTGGCGTGAATAGTCAGCTGATTGGCAGATTCGTCATATTCCACAGGGTCAGTAAAACTGCCACCAAAGCTGTCAGAAACAAATGATATCTTAACACCATCTGGCACTTGACCAGCAATAGCGGTGAAAATAAGGCCGTTCACATTGACCCCTTGAGTCATAAAGCCTCCGCTATCAATTTCTGGGGCTTCGTTCACATTATTCACATTGACCGTATATTGGATAAGGTCAGATTGGCGTGTCATACCACTAGGCAATGTGCTGGTAGAAATCGCCCGGATATAAATCACATAAGAGGATTGAGTTTCAAAATCGGGACTATCAATAAAACGTACCTCACCTGTGGTTTCATCAATTATGAATTTTTCATTATCGCTACCTTGCAAATCAGCCACCAGTTCATAGGTGATGCTCTCGGTCGGTGTCGTGCCATCTATATTATCAGCATCGGTTGCGGTTACGGTAAGCACAACATCATTCACATCGCTGTTTTCATCTACAGAAATGGGTGTATCAATAATGATGGTGGATAAATTTTCGTGGGTGAAATCATATCGCCCATTCCGCAAAACGCCACGACCCATGAAAAGGCCGTGAGCATCAAAGCCATCAACCAGACGCGCTTCAATGATTTGGTCAATATGGCCGTCTCCGTCATTATCGCGCCGCTCATCACTGAGCTGGATATACTTTTGAGAACCACGGATAATTTTTGAAAACTCGTTTTTGAACGTATTAATCGTATCAATAATATCTTGGCGGGTGAATTCATCCAAGTTGAATCGCAAGCCACGTGGCGTAATGCCACCAAGTTGTGTAATTCTGTAGTTAAACACGCTGTCTTCTTTGGTACGAATAAAAAACTCTTCTGGCACATCATCACCTAGATAGAAGAATTCAACGCCATTAACGATAACACTCGGAATTGTATTAATCTGCCCCGCGCTTGTTGCGCCCTCTGTCGTAAAGACAGGGACTTCATCTTCAACATTCTCAATGCTGAAAGTGCTATTTGCTTCAGCTTGTGTCCCTGCCCCGTCATCAACGACAACCCGAAGCGCAATGCTCGCGCCATCCGTCTCATAATCAAAACTTGCGCCAGAGACAATTTGGATTTTCCAGCCATTCGTTACGCTGGCATCGGCCACCACTTTGAACCGCGTGCTGGCCGTTTGCGACGTGCCTTCATAGAGGGTGAAATGACTCGCCGTCAGGGCGATATCGGCCACGGCGCGGAATGTCAAACCCGCATCCGTGTCAGTGGTATAATCGGCACTTTCCGCCACAGACACAGTTCCAGCAATCGTGCTTATTTCCAATGTCGCCTCGCCCGCCTCAACGGTCAGCACGAAATCATCCGACGCGGTGTTGCCGTCATCATCCGTGGCGGTCACGCGGATGGTCGTGGTACCCACATCTGACCTCAGCCTTATGCCAGAAAATGTACGCGTGGCGGCATCAAAGCTCAGCCAGTCGGGCAATTCCGAGCCATCGGCCAGCGTGGCAGCATAAGACACAATATCGCTGTCAATATCGGCAAAAGCCGTTTCCGCAATGCTAAAGGTGAAAACCGCCCCAGTTGTAACCGTTTGGTCGTCAACACCATCCGACACCATGACCGCATCATTGACGGGCGTAACATCCAGCGTAAACACCATTGGTGCGCTGTCAGTATCACCATCATTGGCCACCAGCGTAAAATGGGTTGAACGGGGCGTGTTGGTTATGGAACCATTGACAACTTCAAACTGCTCGCCACCATCATGGACAAAAGCAACATTGCCCGCCCGTACATCGGCCAGCGTGAATTGCGTAACATCCGCCCCGCTAAGCTGGAATTTGCCATTTTGTACATCGGAAACTTTCAGCACCATCGTGCCAAGCAAATTGCCATTAGCGTCATTATCATCATCATCTTCATCCGACACGCCTAGCATTGCTTCGGTAATGGTGGCACTTTCACCTTCAATAACCACAATCGCATCTGTGCCAGAATTTGTCACCACTGGCGCGTCATTGGTGTTGACCACCATAATGGTGAACTCATCTGTTACCGTTTCATTATGGCGGTCTTTTGCTGTAATAATGATGGTATAGTTACCAACATCGTCATTGGTTGGCGTGCCAGAAAAGGTGCGCGTATCAGCATTAAATTCCAGCCAGTTGGGCAAACCTACGCCGCCTGCCAGCTTAGCGGTATATGCTAGCGTATCACCATCAGCATCACTGAAAACAGCTTCATCAAAAGTAAAGCTAAATTCAGCGTCTTCTGCTGCCGTTTGGTCGTTAATCGGATTGGCTACAATGGGTACGGCATTTTTAATGGTCGGCGCGATACTATCCACCCCAAGCACGGCGCGTAAGGCGTCGGCTGTTGTAATGAGACCGTTTTCATAGCCATCATTTGGGCCGTCATTATCTACAAGGATGAGGAATTCATCTGCTGGTATGGGATTGCTAAATGTCAGCGAAACCATGCTATTGGCAATGCTACCAGAGCTAGAATAAACCGCATCCACAAAAAGGAAATAAAGCCCTTCAACGACCCAGCCACCATTGGCATCTGTTCCCCAATTCACCATAACTTTGTATTTGTCATTTACGTCATCAATGAAACTTGTATCCTGTGCGTCATTAAAAACCAAACGGTCTTCACCACGGCGGAAATTGATGATGTCATCACCACCATCAAGGGCAATATAGCCATCATCGGATTTTTCAAACTCATAAATAACTTCATCCGCCCCGCCTGTGCCAAGGTCAATCATGTCATCATCGCGGCCTGCATCAATGCGGTCATTGCCTTTACTGTCAATAATCTCATCCTCCCCTTCGCCCGTTTCAACCGTTTGCGGGGTGGTTTCGGTAGAGAGGTCAACATTATTACCTGCCTCTGTACCTTGGTCATCGGGCAGTTGATAGGTCTCGCGCACAGTGATTTGAAATGTCTGTTCGGCAGAAGCTACGCTTTCCCCGTCTGAAACGGTGAATTTGAAACTTACCGAAGTGGGCGCAAGCGCGTCTGGCACATAGCGCACACGGCTGGCGTTAATATCAGCTTGGGTGAATGTGTTGCTGACCGCTAAATCTGTCCAATCAGAGCCATTATTTAACTGCAATACGCCCGAAGCGGGGATTGCGGTAAGCGTATAGGTAATCTGCTCAGCATCATCATCAACATCTGCCCACTGCAACAGACGCACAGAAAGAAGGGTACTTTCTGCGTCGCTATCATAGGCCATGCCGTTATTACGTATTTGTGTCGGGTCGTCATTTTCACCAGTAATGGTAACAGTGAGAACAATAGGAAGCGAAGGTGTTATCCCATCGCTTACATAAATACCAAGCACATCATAAACAACGTCACCCGTACCCAATGCTTGAACAGTATCGCGCATGGCTTGCGTGCCAACATCGTCATGAGCCAGCTGATATTCCCAGCGTAGCTCATCTGTCGCTTCATCACGTATGAGGGTGAAAACACCATAAGTGCCGAAAATTATCGCCACATTGGATTCCAAAGCAAGGGCGGCCACGCCAATTTCAGCGATGGTGTCAACGCTTTTTTGAATACTCGTGCGCTGGGCGTTCGTATCTGAGCCTTCACCTTCCCCACCTCTGGCTTCAGTATAAAAATTCAGGGCATCGGCATCGGTAGCACTATAGGCCAGCACACCCCCAATGGTGCGCACCTTGTCGTCCTCATTATGCGACAGCACGAGGTCGTCAGAGCCTGTCTTTACGACCAGCCTTGGCATATCATTCTGAGTTGTCATATCGCTTTGTCCCTAATCAGCTCAGACCATATATCATTGATTATAATACATTATTTATGTTAAATAATATCAAATACGGAAAAAACAGCAAAACCCGCAGAAAACTGGTAGAAAACTGCAATTATTGGTTATACCTATGAATCCCATAGTTTTTATGTATCAAGCTACAACACATCTATGGTTATGGTTATGGGTGCGAGCAGGTCGGTTGCGTCTGTGCCACTGTCACCGCCATCGCCCACCTGCAGGGTGAAGCTGAACGGGGCACCGTTTTTATTCCCCGCCCTGAATTCCACAGCACCAGAAGTTAAGGCCTCAAGCTCAGCGGCAGTTTTCTGCTCGTCATCTAAATAGAAACGCCCACCGAGAATGGGGTCAGAGAAATCCAGCTTGAAATAGCTAAACACGCTGTCATCTGGGTCAGGATCGCTCCAGCCAATATCATCGGCTAAATCGGTCAGTGCAAGTGTCGCGCCTCTGGCCACTTCAATGGTAACAGCTGTTTGGGTAACGGTCGGACGGGTATTGCCTGCGGCGGCGATTTCAATATCAAATGTATCCGTCACCGTATTTGTGCCATCGCTGGCAGTGACGGTCACAGAAACCGTACCCTCCGAGCCTTCTGGCGGTGTGCCAGAGAAGGTGCGCGTGTCAGCATCAAAGCTCAGCCAGCTTGTTGACAGAGCCGACCCATCGGCAAGCGTGGCACTATAGCTTAGCGGGTCATTATCAGCATCGGTAAACACGCCCGCATCAAAGGTGAGGATAAATTCCGTGCCTTCCGTCGCCTCTTGGTCAGGAATCGCAGTCGCTACAGTCGGGGCATTATTGGCGGGTGGTTCTTCTTCCTCAGCCGCCGGTAGCGTATAGACCGTTCCGCTTACCACTTCAATCGTTGTCGCGTCGCCATCATCCGCCCCGAAATTGATTGTATGCGACCCGTCCGCACCTTCAGCCAGCTTGACCTCAAAATCCAAATTCAAATTAACATCTCTAAAAAATCTGTTCAAATTGGTAATAATATCATCAAGCGTAATATATTGACCCCCCTCCATCCAAGCGGTCAGGCGACCCGTAGATGAATCATACTCAGCCCAACTGCTGGTTGAGGTTGATTGAATCTGAACATCCACCACATCCGTGTCTCTCACTTTGAACAATAATCCATGGACATTAACTTCACGCCCAGTTTCTAAAACGGTAATGCGAAATGTATCTGTCACATCTGCACCGCTTGGGTCGGTGGCTGTTACTGTAACGCTCAGCGTGGTGCCTGTATCGTTTTGGCCAGGCCTACCATAAAATGTGCGCGTGTCGGAGTCAAAACGCAACCAGCTTGTTGATCGGAACCAGTGTGTTGATAGAGGTGAACCATCGGCCAGCATAGCGGTGTAAATTAATGTATCGCCATCTTCATCGGCGAACACATTTTCACCAAAGGTAAAGCTAAATTCCGTTCCTTCCGTCACGGTTTGGTCGTCAATTTCATTAGCTAAAACTGGCACTGCGGGCAAACTGTATGCTGTGCTTTGAACTTCAATCGTTGTCGTATCGCCATCATCTGCCCCGAAATTCAATTTATGCGAACCATCTGTGCCATCGGCCAACTCAACCGTGAAATCCGAATCCAAATCAACATCCTCAAAAAATGTGTTCAAACTGATAATAACATCATCAAGCGTAAGCGTTAAAAAGGAAATGGCCTCCAGCCAAACGGTCAGGCGACCTGTTCCTTCATTATAATTTACATAACTACTGGACGAGGTTGATTGAAAAACAATATCCACAGCACTTTCATCTTTAATTCTGAATAACAATCCATGAATGTTAATTTCACGCCCGGTTTCTACAACAGTGAGATCAAATGTATCCGACACTGTACCACCATTATTATCATCAGCCGTCACCGTAATAGAGAATGTCCCTGCACGCCCTTCTGGTGCTATGCCAGAAAAGGTACGAGTAATGAAATTGAAGTCCAACCACCACGGATCACCTGAAACTGTATAGGTCAGCTTGTCACCATCAATATCGGTAAAAACATTTTTGTCAAAGGTAAAACTAAATTCAACCGTCTCTGTAATCCTCTGGTCGGCAATTTCATTAACAACAGTCGGGGCATCATTGGTGTTTTCCACCGTGACGATGAAAGTGTTTGTCCCTACGCCGCCATCACCATCATCTGCCAAGACGGTGACAAACAACGAGCCAACATCACCATTTTGCGGTGTACCAGAAAATGTGCGCGTGTTGGAGTCAAAACGCAACCAGCTTGTTGATAGGTCTGCACCATCGGCCAGTTGCGCCCTGTAAGTCAGCGTGCCGCTATCTGTATCGGAAAAAACATTTTCATTAAAAGTAAAGCTAAATTCAGCGTCTTCAGTCGCTATTTGGTCTGTGATTGCATTAACCACAATCGGGGCGTCATTTACATCATTCAAATTCACCGTATATTGCGCCGTGACATCTCTCGTGCCACCCGCACCCAGCGTGCTGGTAGAAGTAGCTTTGACATGCACTTCATAGCTGACTTGAGCTTCATAATCTGGTGTGTTGACAAAGCGCACTTCACCTGTGGTGCGGTCAATAGTGAAGAAGCTATTATCACCCGCACCTGCGACCAGTTCATAAGTGATGATGTCGCTGGGCGCTTCACCGACAATATTGTCTGCATCGGTTGCCGTAGCGATGAACACAACATCCGCCGTATTGGAATTTTCATCCCATGTGATAGGCGGAACGGTTGTGATGGTTATGAATGGGTGTTGCGTTTCAGAGGTAGGGAGATTAAAAATTTCGCTACCCGTTGTCGGGTCAAGCAAACGCGCACTGATAATTAGGTCAGGATTACCATCGCCATCACCATCTGGGCGGTTATCCTCAACTGGATGAGGGAGATACGATGCCACTGAATCCGATAAATCTTGATTGATAATATCAACAACCAGTTGACGTGTGGATGGACCAAAATGAATGGAAATACCCATAGCACCGTTGCGTGTAATAGGCTCAATAACATAATTGCTTGCCGTGTGGTAGTGAAATGCCACAAAGAAGTCTTCTGGCAATGCGTCACCTAAATAGCTGAACTCAATGCCCTGAATAACAACTGTATGCGTGGTTGTCGCATTGGCGAAGACGGGTGCGTTATTGTCAATATTCTCAACCGCGAGTGTGAATGAGTCCATGGCCGTTTCACCATCGGGGTCGGTGGCTATAACCGTAACACTGACTATGCCTGTAGCGCCCCGAGTGGGCGTTCCAGAAAAGGTGCGCGTATCAGCATCAAATTTCAGCCAGCTTGGATTGCCTAAAACTGTATAAGTCAGCGTATCGGCATCAGCATCGGCAAAAGTGTTTTCATTAAAGGTAAAGCTGAACGCCGTGTCTTCCGTAGCTACTTGGTCAGGGATTCCACGTGCCACGCTAGGTGGCCGATTGGGGGGTCTGATGACCGTAATGGTGAATTCCTCCGTGGCCGTTGCACCAAATCTATCCGCTGCCATAACGGTGATAGTAAAAGTACCAGCTGTACCGACAGGCGGTATGCCAGAAAGCGTCTGTGTAGCCGAATCATAGTTCAACCAGCTTACCGAAGCACTGTAAGTCAGCCTATTACCATTGATATCTGTAAAATAGTCAGACACATACAGCGTGAAAACCTCACCCTCATTCGCCATTTGGTCGCCAATTTCACGCACCACGGTCGGGGCGTCATTCTCATCGGTAATATAAACTGTATATTGATTGGTAACCTCTTTGATGCTGCCCGCACCCGCCGAGTTGGTGGAGATAGCTTTGACATGCACCTCATAGCTGGTCTTTGTTTCATAATCAGGATTGGTAAGGAAGCGCACCTCACCAGTATTTGTATCAATAGAAAAGGCACTATTATCGCCCTGCCCTTCAATCAATTCATAGGTGATGATGTCGCTGGGCGGGCGACCAACAACATTATCGGCATCTGTAGCACGGGCGGTGAAAACAACACCACTCACATCGGCATTTTCGCCCCATGTGATAGATACATCAACGAAATCATGGTTTTTCCTACGACCTATGCCACCAAAAAAGGCAGTATAATCTAGCGCATCACCACCCGTAGTCGGGTCAACCAGCTCGGCGCGCATCCATGATTTATGCTCATCCGAGCGGGCATCATTATGGCCAGCAAAAGCCGCCGCCGCTGGATTGGCGTTGATTAAATCCACCATATCTTGCAATGTCAAATTCGCATGGGATGTAAAAATTCTTAATATACTAGAATAGGTAGAATAAGTGATTGAATGAGCAGTACCACTAGAATTATAAAATTGTGCCAAGGGAACTGTCTCATCACCTGTAAAAATGATTTTAATACCCGACACAATGATGTTCGGCCCATCAATAACAAAGACTGGGTCATGGTTATCGGTATTTTCCACTGTGAGGGTGAAGGTTTCGGTTATGGCTGTGCCTGCCGTTGTATCGGTAGCGGTGACGGTGATAGATAGCGTGCCTGTATCGCTCTGGGCAGGCTCACCAGAAAATGTGCGCGTATCGGCGTTAAATGTCAGCCAATCGGGCAGGTCTGAACCATCGGCCAGCGTCGCCTCATAGGTGAACGTCCCCGTGCCAAACGCATCAGCCGGAATGGTGAAGCTAAACTGCACATCCTCCGTGGCCGTCTGGGCATCAATAATTGACTCCTCTTCCGGCTCTTGGGTTGGGGTTTGTGGGGCAGTCACCGTGTAATCTGCCGCAAGGGTACTACTGCCAGCCGTACCACTGGCTCCTATCGCCGTCTTAAAGGCGGCATAGCTGAGAACCTCACCATCACCCAACTGGAAGCTAAAAGGGAGCGGCGCATCAATCATCACTTCCGCACCCGTAGAAAGCGTCAGGGAAACTGAGAGAATGGAGACATTCCCAAAAAAGCTAACCGAGGTTTCCGAGTAGTCGGTAATGGTAACACCAGCATCAAACTTAACCAGGTTCGTACCAAAAGTATCCGATATCGAAACATCACCATGCTGAAAACGCGTGATAATGTAAGTGTCATCCCCGCCACCGCCACTGGCCGTAAAACTAAAATCACCCCCTGCGCCAAGAACATCAGCCTCACCCGTCGAAACCAACCTTTGGGTTGGAGCATCTTCTGTGTTACCAGAAATATCTGGAACAGAAGTCTGGGTCGTAACCGCATAATCTGCCGCCAAGGCACTCGTCGCATTCGTACCAGACGCACCAATAGCCGTCTTAAAATCCGCATAGCTCAGCGTCTCACCATCACCCAGCTGGAAGCTAAAAGAGAGCGGCGCATCAATCATCACTTCCGCACCCGTAGAAAGCGTCAGGGAAACTGAGAGAATGGAGACATTCCCAAAAAAGCTAACCGAGGTTTCCGAGTAGTCGGTAATGGTAACACCAGCATCAAACTTAACCAGGTTCGTACCAAAAGTATCCGATATCGAAACATCACCATGCTGGAAGCGTGTGATAATATAAATATCATCACCCCCACCGCCAGAAGTCGTTAAATCTTGCGTATTCGCCGCCGTGAGAATATTCGCCTCACCCGTCGATGAAAGCCGGCTACTCCCATAATCATCCGTCTCATCATCAGACAAGGTCACATCCTGAGACCCAATCAGAATATCATCCGTCTCAGTAGTCGTATCGTCCCTATCGCCAACAACCTCATAAACCCGTATCTCAAAGTGCTTCAGCACCTCTAAAACCGAATCATCAGACGGCGTAATCGTCACCGTCTGGGCATCAACAGCACCAGAAGCAAAATTAACAACACCACTCAGAGCAGAAAAATCAGAAGAAGAGATAGGCAACTCACCCTTAGGGACAATCTCCCAGCGGATAACCGTATCAGAACCCAAGGCTGCCTTGGGCGTCAATGTAAAACTATAAACCCCGCCTTCAGTAACCGTTAAGCCCAAAGCCGATATATCAAATTGAGTCGTCATCCGTCATGCTCCGATGGTCCAAATTATACAAACCACCAAACGAAACAACCACACTCTCTTTAACGAAAGGTTAGGAGAGCGAGCCGAAGCTCACCCTCCCCCTTTTTCTTATAATTTATTAGAGAATCTCAAAGCCGAGATTTGAGTTTGCTGGATCGCTGTAGTCAACGAAGTCCACATAATCTGAACCACCAAATAGGTTGACAGCTAACGATTTATCCAGAAGTACAAAGCTGCCTGTGACGTCAACTATAGACGCTGTCCGCGAGTCCGACCCAGCCCCGAACAAATCATTAATGGTCTGCGGATTCGCAAAATTCACGGTTGAGTTACTTCCGGCGCCAGATTCAGTGCCATCCGTTGTGCCTTCCACAGGAAGAAGTAGCTGAAAACCAGTAATCTGGAAAGTGGTGAAGTTAAACAGCACTTTAATATTGATAATATCTACAAGCTCGGTGGCAGTATCCACGTCACTGCCATCTGTATCGGCAAAGATAATTTTATCCGTACCCCAAGTAAAATTATTGACGGTATCCCCGCCATCTACAGCCAAGCCATTACTTCCACCAAAACGATAAACAAGCGTATCTGCGCCTGCGCCCAGCGCAATAATGTCATCATCATAACCACCGACAATCACATCACCATGCGCACTGGCTGTAATGGTATCAATCAGCGCACCGCCCTGAATGAGTTGAGCGGAGGTTGTGCTACTGGCATCAAGTGTATTAGCCGCGCTAGTACCATTATTCGCCGTGTAAGCACTCGCATCAATCAGATTGGTCGGCGTAGGCGCGACAACGGCGGCAGCGACGACTGTCAGTGCGTTAGAGGTGAATGCTGTGTTCGTATTGGTCACATCATCCGTAGCCGTAACGACAACCGTATATTCGCCCGCTTCCGTTGTTGTGAAAGTGGCCTCTGTTGCACCGGAAATATCCGAGCCATCTTTCTGCCACTGATAGGTGAATGTCAGGCTAGAATCATCGTCATCGGATAGGCCGCTTGTGTCAGCCGTCAGCACTTCGCCGATATCTGCCTCATTATCGCTATCCGTATCCGTATAGGTGATGGCCACTGTACCCGTGGTCGCACGGTCTGGTAGTGCCGCAAGCGCCGCCGTGGCCGCCGTAACCAGCGCACTGGTAAAGCCGCCCGCCGTGTAGCTGACCCGCACTTTGATGCCTTTGCCAACCAAATTGGCTGCTTCAATCAAAGCCCGTGTAAGGGTCAATGTTTGGCCTGTTTGGCCGTCAATCGCATTGTCCTCACTGTCCAACCACTGATAGGTGACACTGCCCACCGCGCCATCCGGGTCGGTTGGCGTGGGTGCGGTCAGCACACCATTTAGCTCTGCGGTACCTGTAATGTCGCCGATAGAACCAGCTTCATCCACATTGGTTATTGTGAAAGTAGCTGTTTCTACTATCTCCGAGGTGCCATCACTAGCGACAATGCGTAAATCAATGCTGCTATCCGCCTCATAGTCAAAGCTAGAACCGCTAATAATTTGGACTTTATAGCCATCGGTCACGCCTGCATCGGCCACAACTTTGAAGCGCGGGCTTGCACTGCTGTCCGTGCCTTCCAAAACGGTGAAGGTCAGCGTGTCGCCCACATCCACATCAGATGCTGTGAATGTCAGACCCGTATCCGTATCGGCAGAATAATCAGTATTTTCTGCCTGTGAAGCCGAACCAGCAATCGCAGACACTGTTGGCGCATCATTGGTGTTGGTCACTGTAATTTCAACAGTGCTTGTGACCGAACCACCACGGGCATCCGTGGCCGTCAGAGTGACAGTGTGTGTGCCAACTTCGTCGTTTGTCGGCGTACCAGAAATGGTTGTGCCAGAAATGCTCAACCAGCTCGCACCTGAAATCGTAATGGTTAGCGCATCACCATCGGCATCGGTAAAGACACCACCCACATCAAGGGTGAACGGTGAATCCTCCGTTGCCGTTTGGGTATCAGTAATGGCATTAGCCACAGTCGGTGCATTATTGGCCGCCTGAGAGATGGTAATATCAAACGAATCCGTCACCGTTGCACCACTGCTATCCTCAGCTGTAACCGTAATGGTAACGGTTCCTGCACTGCCTGCTGGCGGCGTACCAGAAATGGTTGTGCCAGAAATGCTCAACCAGCTTGCCCCTGAAACGCTGTAAGTCAGCGTGTCACCTGCATCCACATCAGCAAAGACATTGCTTATATCAAGGCTGAAGGCCGTGTTTTCTGTCGCACCCGTGTCAGCAATCGCATTAGCCACAGTCGGTGCGTCATTGGTATTAGCCACCGTGATGGTGAACTCATCCGACACTGTGCCGCCACGGGGATCAGTAGCCGTCAGGGTGATGGTGTGCGTGCCAACATCATCATTGGTTGGCGTACCAGACAAGGTCGTGCCAGATATGCTCAACCAGCTCGCACCTGAAACCGTAATGGCCAGCGTGTCACCATCAGCATCAGCAAAGACATTGGCCACATCAAGAGTGAACCCTGAATCTTCTGTTGCCGTTTGGTCAATAACCGCATTGGTCACAGTCGGGACGTTATTAGCACCTTGAGAGATGGTAATATCAAACGAATCCGTCACCGTTGCACCACTGCTATCCTCAGCTGTAACCGTAACGGTAACGGTTCCTGCACTGCCTGCTGGCGGTGTACCAGAAATGGTTGTGCCAGATACGCTCAGCCAGCTTGCGCCTGAAACGCTGTAAGTTAGCGTGTCACCCGCATCCACATCAGCAAAGACGCCAGCTATATCAAGACTAAAGGCTACATTTTCTGTCGCCCCTTGGTCAGTAATCGCATTAGCCACAGTCGGCGCGTCATTGGTATTAGCCACCGTGATGGTGAATTCATCCGTCACCGTTGCGCCATCGCTATCGGTTGCTGTAACAGTGATTGTATAGCTACCAACATCAGCATTTTCTGGCGTACCAGACAAGGTGTTCGTACCGTCAAAAGTCAACCAGCTTGGGTTGCCCGTAACAGAGAACGTCAGCGTGTCGCCCGCATCCACATCGTTGAAAGCCGTGCTAACATCAATAGATACAGGCGAATCTTCATTCACTGTTTGGTCGGCAATCGGGCTGTCAACTGTTGGTGCGTTATTTCTGATGGTTGGTGCCAATGTTTCTGAACCGATACTATCCATGCCAAGCACAGCAAGCAGAGCTTCGGCTGTCGTAATTAGACCATCTTCATAGCCATCATTTGCACCGCCATTATCTACCAATGTAAGGAATTCATCCGCACTAATTGGATTGGTGAATGTCAACGACACCATGCTACCAGCAATGCCGCCAGAGCTAGAATAAACCGCATCCACAAAGAGGAAATAAAGCCCCTCAACTTGCCAATCCCCATCGGCATTCTTACCCCAATTAACCATGACCTTATATTTGTCATTAACGTCATTTAGGAATTCTGTGCCGTTTGTATCGCCGAAAACGAGCTTGTCTTCGCCACGGGTGAAGTCAACAATGTCGTCACCACCATCAAGGGCGATATAGCCATCACTGCTGTCTTCAAACTCATAGACAACTTCATCCGTACCACCCGTGCCAAGGTCAACCATGTCATCATCACGGCCAGCAACGATGCGGTCATCGCCCTGCCCGTCTTTCACATTGTCACGCCCTTCGCCTGTTTTAATGGATTGCGGATCAGTTTCACTAGAAAGGTCAACCGTGTTATCACCATCCTCATCTTCGCCAACTGGCAGTTGATAAGCTTCACGTATGGTGATGTCGAATGTCTGCTCAGCAGAAGCCGTGCTTTCCCCGTCCGAAACGGTGAATTTGAAGCTTGCTGAAGCAGGTGTAGATGCGTCTGGTACATAGCGCACACGACCAGCATTAATATCGGCCTGTGTGAATGTGCCACCAACTACTAAAGCCGTCCAACTAGAGCCGTCATTTGACTGCAGCGTACCTGAAGCGGGAACTTCGGTAAGCGTGTAAGTAATCTGGTCAGCACCATCATCGGTATCTTCGTCTTCCCACTGCAACAGACGTGCAGAAAGAACAACACTTGCAGCACCGCTATCATAAGCCGCACCGCGATTATGCGTCTGGGTGGGGTCGTCATTGACGTTCTGCACATTCAATGTGAATGTTGCATCCACCGTGCCGCCATTACCATCACTAGCTGTAACAGTGATGCTGTAAGTGCCGACATCATCATTTGACGGATTATCAGCGGTAAGCACACCATCGCCAGATATAGTCAACCAGCTTGGTAGCGGATCGCCATTCTCTAGCGTCGCTGTGTAAGACAGACTGTCGCCATCATCATCGGTGAAAAAGCCTGCTAATGATATTGGCGTCTGTGCATCTTCGTTCGCTGTCTGGTCGCTAATCGCCACGACAGTCGGCGCATCATTGACGTTTTCAACTGTCAGCGTGAATGTCTCAGACACGCTGGCGACACCATCACTGGCTGTAACAGTGATGCGATGCGTACCAACATGAGCATCCGTCGGACTCGTAACAGAAACAACGCCATCAGTAGAGATAGCCAACCAGCTTGGTAGCGCATCACCATTTTCTAGCGTAGCTGAGAATGTCAGCGTAGCTGTATCGGCATCAGAAAAATAGCCGCTCACAGTTATTGTAGAATCAAGATCTTCTGTCGCTGTCTGGTCGGGAATTGACTGCGCGGTTGGCGCTTCATCATTGACGTCATTAATGTTGAAAGTCAGGGTTATGTCGCCCAGCACATCACCCGTATTGCCATCAGAGGCAACACTCAAAGTGATAGTATAGCTGGCTTTTGGACTTGAGGCCTCTTGGTCTAAATCCGTGCCTGCGACAAAATAAAGTTTGCCACTGCGAATCTCAAATGCAGACGCATCGGCACCACTGATAGAGAATGTGTTCACACCCGAATCAGGATCCACCACATCAATATCTAGCAATGCATTGGTGATATCAAACGTTTCATCAAGACTATAAACATTGCTACCGTCATCGGCAACACCTGTTTCTTCGTCCAAATCCCAAGCTGTAGGATGCTGTTGGGTGCCGCCTGGAGGTTCAATTGTGAAGGGAGTAAAGCTATTCGGGTTGTCATTATCAAAGCCAATAGCACTGAGGAAATTATCTAGAGACTGTGCGGGATGTGTTGCACGTTGGAAAGTAAAGAATGACGCATTTTCAACTGTGACTTTAGCACCATTTTCAAACATGAAAGTAACTTGGACTGCGCCACCACCTGGAGGTTCGTCACGCGTAATGCTTGAAATCCTAAGCTGGTTTGAGAAGATAAGGTTATTTGTTCCGTCGGCATCAACCAAAGTCACATGGTCGGTTGAACTATTCGCCGCACCTTGGCCATAAGAAAGCTCTATCTGATAAGTGTCGCTTCCGCCTGCCGCAGAGAAATCATCCTGTCCAGCAAAATTGCTGTCAATCAGAACCGTGTCACCGCGTGAAAGTTCTGTTCTCGTAACTGGCGCACCTTTGGTCGGATTACCATCCGCGTCCAAAATATACCAGCCTGGTTGCTGTATCGTAAGTCCAGCATAAGTACCCGCTACGCGATATCCAATCGTTGCCATTGTCTTTGTCCCTTCTTCAATGTTGCGTCCGTCTCAATTTCTGTGATTACACTTGTCAGAAACGGTAAACCTAAACACCTGCCCACAGCGACTCACAGGTCACCATAAACAAGCATGCCGCGCTAAGTTAACATTTTGAGGTTTTGCGTCAACAAATATTTGAATAAAAAAACCAATATCAACAAGTATTTCTTAACTTATTAGGCCTGAATTCCCGTGATTCAATGCTGGTGTGGATAAATAAGCAAAAATAAACATAAAAATGCTGGATTATGGTGCCGGCACACGGACTTGAACCGCGGACCCTCTGATTACAAATCAGATGCTCTACCAACTGAGCTATACCGGCCTCTAGCATGAGGGCGGTTTATAGCCGCATTGGCAGGTAAAAAAAAGCCTTTTTTGCCCCGTAAAAGCGATGGGGCTTGAATTTCTCGCGCCAAAACGGCACATTGCGCGTTAATTGTGAACTGACTATATTATATAATGTATGGCAAATATGAGCATGGTAAATAAAGCCCCAATAGATAAACCCACCCCACCTGCCACGCCCGATGCGGTGGACGCCCCCTTTGTGGTAGCCGCTTTATATAAATTCGTCGGCCTACCAGATTTTGAAGCCCTACAGCCGCGCCTCAAGCTGACATGCAAAAAGGCAGGCATTTACGGCACGCTTCTGCTGGCTCATGAGGGTATTAACGGCACGGTGGCAGGCGACAGGCAAGGCATTGACCAGCTTATCGGCTGGTTACGCCAGCACTCGGAATTTGCCAATTTAGAAGTCAAATATTCCTTTGCCGATGAGCAGCCTTTCAATCGAATGAAAGTTCGGCTGAAAAAAGAAATCGTCACCCTCGGCCAGCCCGACATTGATCCTGCTCGTAGCACGGGTACTTATGTCGCGCCCAAAAATTGGAACGCGCTGATTGACGACCCCGACACGATTGTGATTGACACGCGCAATGATTATGAAGTTGCCATTGGCACTTTTGAAAACGCGCTTAATCCGCAAACGACCTGCTTTCGTGAATTTGCCGATTATGTAGATACCACGCTCAAGTCCATGCTTAAAGGGGATGAGAAGAAAAAAATTGCTATGTTCTGCACGGGCGGGATTCGGTGCGAGAAATCTACTGGCTATTTATTGCAACAAGGTTTTGAAAATGTCTATCACCTCAAGGGCGGCATTTTGAAATATCTAGAGCAAATCCCTGCCGCGCAAAGCAAATGGCATGGGCAATGTTTTGTATTTGACCAGCGCGTTTCGGTTGGCCATGGTTTGCGCCAAGGCGATTATGATATGTGTCATGCCTGCCGGATGCCGATAACAGTGCAAGATAAACAGCACACGCAATATCAAGCGGGTGTGAGCTGCCCGAAATGTTTCGGCCAGCACAGCACGCGCCAGTTAAAACGTTTTAGCGATAGACAAAAGCAGATGGAGCTGGCCAAACAGCGCGGCACGAAACATATAGGTGCAGAGGCGGTAACAAAATGACCCAGGCATTGCCTATTCTCTACAGCTTTCGGCGTTGCCCCTATGCTATGCGTGCTAGGCTGGCTTTGGCCGACACGTCGCAGCTTTTTGAAATACGCGAAATTTCCCTGCGCGATAAACCCGCCCATATGCTGGAGCTGTCGCCTAAAGGAACCGTGCCAGTTTTGTTGCTACCCGATGGCACAGTGCTGGATGAAAGCATGGATGTTATGCGCTGGGCAGCCATGTTAAATGACCCCGACACGCCCGACGCTAATCCAGCCAATGATGATGAATTAATTGCGCTCAATGATGGGACATTCAAACATCATCTTGACCGTTATAAATATGCCGACCGTTACGAGGATACGGTGGCACAAGAGCATCGTAGTGCGTGTATGAAATATATTGACCAACTTGAAAAACGGCTTAGCGCACATAAATGGCTGGGCGGCGATAAACCCAAAATGGTGGACTGGGCGGTGTTGCCTTTTATACGTCAATTCCGCAGTGCTGATAAGGATTGGTTTGACCAGCAAAGACAAATTCCCCACGTACAAAAATGGTTACATGATTTTCTATCGTCAAAACACCTCGACGCCATTATGCAAAAATATGATATATGGCGAGATGGCGACAAGCCGATAATGTTTCCACAACAATAAAATGATTTGAAGAATGGTTTGGGATTTACCGACAAGATTATTTCACTGGTTGCTTGTGACATGTGTCACGGGCGCATTTATATCTATGCAAATTGATGCCATGGCTGTGCATGAACGCATGGGGCTAACCGTTATGGGGCTGATATTGTTTCGCGTGATATGGGGTTTTATTGGCCATGCACCGTCGCGTTTTGTGAATTTTGTTCCCACCCCGTCCAAGCTGGTCGCCTATTGGCGCAACCCGCCACATATACCGCCAACCCATAATCCATGGGGGGCTTTGGCGGTGCTAGCTTTTCTGCTTGTGCTGGCCATACAAACCCTATCGGGCAGCCTGT
The DNA here is from genome assembly GCA_965219965.1 of Parvibaculaceae bacterium. Lineage (GTDB taxonomy): Bacteria > Pseudomonadota > Alphaproteobacteria > RS24 > RS24. The sequence continues at coordinate 283,082 of OZ244796.1, read as the reverse complement.
CAACTGACGATGTGTTCTACAAAGGCCCCCTGCTCCATCTCAGCCCATTTGGGCGCGACGCAACCAGTGCGCTGGCTGGTTCCATTCATCATACGGGGGAGCTTATCATTATGATTTTGGTTGGTTTGCATTTATGCGCCCTGCTCTATCATCGGCTGGCCAAAGGTGAAAAACTTGTCACCCGTATGATAAAGGGCGGCAAGGATGACGCACTTTCTGCTCCGAGTAAAAGCAAAACCATCACGGGGCTGGTTCTTATGGCCGCTTGTTTGCTGGCTTGCCACGCTTTGCCCCTATTGCGCCCTGGCTTTTAGATTTTACCTATATTTATATTTGCGGTGGCAGGCTTTACAGCTATCACCGAGCTGTCCCAAAGCGGTTTGCACCGTACCCATATCACCACGCATAGCGGCGTCTTTAAGGTTTTGCGCAGCGTTTTCCAGCCCTTTGGCATGGTCAGTGAAATCGTCAAAATTCGTCCATATTTTCGCCCGCGCCTTATCATCATCTCTATCTGAACCAGCGGGGAAATAATCTGGCATCACACCCGCATAATCAGCAATGGCCTGTGCGCTTTGCATAATACCCACCCAATTTTGAGCAGGGAAATCTTTTTCCCACATTGAATCCATCGCCTTGCCAAGCTGTTTGAAGCGTTTGACGCGTTTTTCACCCACATCACCAGTGGACAAATCGGTTACATCATCAGCCATAGCAGGGGCGGCTATAATGGCGCAAAAAACCAATATATACGCGAATTTACCCATTTTGCTTACCTTTTCATTTCCACAGATTGCCTTCAAAATAGCGCAAAAAAAGAATTGGTGAAAGGCTAATTGTTGTTTCTGCCCGAATAAGCTAAGGATAAACCCATGACGAAGACCATTTCTATTACCGCTACTAATACGCCTGAAGCCCAAGCCGCCAAAGCCGAGCTTGAAGCCAAATATGATACAGTTAATTTTGAGCAGGCCGATGTTATTGTCGCGTTGGGCGGCGATGGGCTGATGCTACAATGCCTGCATAAAACCATGAATACTGAGCAGAAAATTTTCGGTATGCATTGTGGCTCAGTTGGGTTTTTGATGAATAATTACGCACCCGATAATTTACCTGAACGCCTCGCCGCCGCACAGCAAAATGAATTGCATCCGCTTAAAATGACTGCCCAAGATATGAAGGGTAAAACCCATGAAGCACTGGCCATAAATGAAGTGTCCATCACGCGCAACACCGCCCAAGCGGCGAAATTAAAAATAAGCGTTGACGGGCGGGTGCGGATGGAAGAATTGGTTTGCGATGGTGCTTTGGTCGCCACACCTGCTGGTAGTACGGCTTATAACTTCTCTGCCCATGGGCCGATTTTGCCGATAGAGGCCAAATTGCTGGCACTGACGCCCATTTCCGCATTCCGCCCCCGTCGTTGGCGCGGGGCATTGCTACCCGACAGCGCACAGGTGCATTTTGATGTGCTTGAACCAGAAAAACGCCCCGTAAGCGCGGTGGCTGGGCTGGATGTTTTTGCCAATGTCACGCAAATTGATATTGTCCAAGACAATAGTCGCAAATTACTTATCCTATTTGATAAAGACCACAGCCTTGACGAACGCATTTTGAGCGAACAATTTTTGTCTTAGCACACCCTCACGCATGTTTAATGCAATTGGCAACGCTGGGGTCAAGGTCTAGCCGTGCTTGGGCAATTTCCTCGCCGCAAATCTGGCAATAACCAAATTCACCATCTTCAATGCGTTGCAAAGCCGCCTTAATGCGGACAAGCTCAGCCGCTCGCCGTCGGCGCGTTTCCTGCCCCATGGCTTGTTGTTGCAACGCATCCATGCGCGACAAACGGCCAACGCTTGACTGATCCAATTCAACTGGCGCAATATCGGCCTGCGTCAAATCATTCTGGCTTTCAAGCTCGGCTTGGCGCACTGTGAGCAATTTTTGATATTTTTCTACATCAATCTGGTTCATTCAGTTAGCCTAGCAGAAAATCCAGCCCATAGGGTAATTTATAAGCAATTTTAAGGGCAATTGTCTTATGCGTAAGCTAGGGGTAGGCTTGGGGTTAGAGGTATATGATGAAAATAATAATATCCACTCTAGCTCTACTGCTTATATCCGTTTTATCCGCCAGCTCGCCGGTTTTCGCCGCTGCATGGTTGCAAAAAGAAAACGCCGTGGAAATGCATTTAGAAAGTGCCACGTCAAAAGCCAATGGTAGCTTGGATAGCATTACCATTCCCTACGAGCGCAAATTCAAACAAATCTATGTGGAATATGGGCTGACGGATAGCACAACATTGGTTGGAAAATATTATCGTAGCATATTAGGCAGCGGGTTTGGCAGTGAACGCGACCGCACGCAAGGCACAGAAATTGGTTTGCGTAAAAATTTGGAATGGAAGAAAGGAAATCTCATTCCTTTAGGTACGTCGGGACTTTTCCGTTACCTTTCGCCCGATAATGAAATCAGCCGCGATAAACGAGCCAGCTATGATATAGGCTTTAGCCATTATAGCTATAACAAACAAGACAGTGCGGGTGTGTATTTACAAATTTCCCGTGCTGATAAAATTAGAACCCATCATAAAAATCCACTTTCCCTGCAAACGGAATTTATTAGTCTGCTTTCGCGTACTGATGATGGCAATGGTGAGTTCAAACTTACATCGCGTTTACAGCTTGGTTATCGCGATTGGTATATTGGTTATGAAAGATTAGACGGGGAAATTCACAGGCAAACATCCTATTACCAAAGCCTTTGGCTATGGGAAATTGGCGTGCCATATCGCCACCACCTTTTGCGCTTAAAATGGGGACATGATCGCACACAGAAAAACATTCCGCGTGAAACATTTGTTAAAATCGCATTGGAAATTAACTTTGAACTTTAGCGCAAATCTGGCGGCGTGGCTTCATCTGATAGGCTTTGCATCACTTCACCCAAGGATAAGGTTTGCGAATCCTTTGACCCCAAACGGCGCATGGAAACGGTTTGCGCTTCGGCCTCACGGGTACCGACGGCCAAAATCACTGGCACTTTAGCCAGCGAATGTTCACGGACTTTATAATTGATTTTTTCATTGCGTAAATCTGCTTCAACCCGCAAAGATTTTTCTTTCAGCGCGGCCACAACTTTATTGGCATAATCATCTGCTTGCGTTGTAATCGGACAGACAATAACTTGTTGCGGAGCAAGCCATAGGGGTAGCTTGCCTGCATAGCTTTCCAGCAAAATGCCGATAAAACGCTCCAACGTTCCCAATACAGCACGGTGTAACATAACAGGGCGATGCCTATTGCCATCTTCACCAACATAAGACGCATCCAGCCGTTCGGGCATGACAAAATCAAGTTGCAATGTGCCGCATTGCCATGTCCGGCCAATAGCGTCATGTAAATGATATTCCATTTTCGGGCCGTAAAACGCTCCCTCGCCTGGCAGTTCTGCCCATTCTAACCCTGCGCCTTTTAATGCTTCACGCAAACCATTTTCAGCCCTATCCCAAATCGCATCATCACCCGTGCGCACATCAGGGCGCAAGGCCAATGCCACGGATACATCTTTAAAACCAAGATCAGCATAAACCCGCTTGACCAAAGCGCAAAAACCAATCGCCTCCTCAATTACTTGATCTTCGCGGCAAAAAATATGCGCGTCATCTTGCGTCATTTGCCGCACCCGCATCAGCCCATGCAATGCACCATGGGGTTCATTGCGATGACAACAACCAAACTCCGCCATACGAATTGGCAAATCGCGATAACTTTTAATACCTTGTTTGAAAATTTGTACATGGGCAGGACAGTTCATTGGTTTAAGCGACATTAAATCCGCCTTGCCCGACAGCACCGGGCGACCTTCCTCAATAGATGGAATTTCATCTGGTACGATAAACATATTTTCACGGAATTTATCCCAATGACCCGACTCTTCCCAAAAGCGTCGGTCAAGCAATTGCGGAGTTTTAACTTCCCTATATCCATTGGTCTCTAGCTGGCGACGAATATATTGCTCTAAAGCCTGCCAAATAATATAACCCTTTGGATGCCAGAAAACCGAGCCTTGCGCCTCTTCTTGCAAATGGAACAAATCCATTTCACGCCCCAAACGGCGATGGTCGCGCTTTTCGGCTTCCTCCACCATATAGAGATAATCTTTGAGGTCTTTTTCATGCGCCCATGCTGTGCCGTAAATGCGTTGTAGCATTTCATTATTGCTGTCGCCGCGCCAATAGGCACCGGCCAGCTTAGTGAGCTTAAATGCCTTGCCAAGCTTACCCGTAGATGGCAAATGCGGACCACGGCATAAATCTTTCCACTGGCCTTGTCGGTAAATGGTTATTGGCTCATCGCCTGGAATGGATTCAATAATTTCGGCTTTATACTTCTCGCCAATTTCCATAAAATGTTTAACCGCTTCTTTGCGTTCCCAAACTTCGCGCACAATCGGTTCATCACGCTTGACGATTTCGTGCATTTTCGCTTCAATTTTTTCTAAATCATTTAGGCTAAAGGGTTCGTCACGGGCAAAATCATAGTAAAAACCATTTTCAATCACTGGCCCGATAGTCACCTGCGTGCCAGGAAATAATTCCTGCACAGCTTCAGCCATAATATGCGCCGCATCATGGCGAATAATTTCCACCCCCTCTGCATCGGCTGCCGTTATCACAGCCACTTCACTATCCTTGTCAAGCACGGTAGATAAATCCACCAATTCGCCATTTAACTTCAAAGCAAGAGCTTTTTTGGCCAACGAAGTGGAAATGGATTTGGCCAAGGCCAATCCATCAAGGGGAGCTTCAAATTCACGCTTCGCCCCATCGGGCAGGGTTAGGGTTATCATCGCTTTATCCATCTTTTGCTCCTTTCGCGGGAGCAGAAATAACTCTCCAAGGGGCATACCAAGCTATAGGCAAAATCTCAAGGGGTACGGGGTCATATCCATGGCCTGAGCCGAGTTTTTCAAATGGATGGCAACGGGCCAGCCTTTTGACGCTCAACACCACCCCTGCCCAAGCCCCGTGGCGGCGCACCGCTTCCAGTGCATAGATTGAGCAGCTTGGTTCAAATCGGCAGGCAGGCGGCATAAAGGGCGACACAAAGAGACGGTAAAGCCATATGGGTAGCAAGAGCAGAATTTTGAAAAAACCAACCATTATGCCATAGTATAGCGGCGTCAAAAGATGACAAGAGGTGAAAGGAAGCGCTCATGTCTATTTTCTCTTCTCTCCTTGCGCACATGGAAAATTATATTCAGCAAATGCGCTGGCTTGATATTGCCATATTCAAGCTATGTGTCTTTAGTTTCGCGCTTATGGTGGCAACGTTCTGGCCATTGCTGTTAACAGTGGGCTGGAAAATTTGGACGGCTTTATTCTTGGCCAGCTATATTTGGTTGGCGATTAAATTTTTCCGTTAAACATGATTGATTATATCCAATATGATTTTGACGCTGAAATCTCCGTGATGCAGGGAAAAAAATCGGATTATTATTTTATTGATGTGCCGCGTGATATTAGCAAACATATTGAGCATTTCACCGACCACATACAGCGCGGCTTTAGCTCGCTAAAAGTCAAAGCCCATATTGGCAAAAGCACATGGGTAAGCTCCATCTTCCCCGCCACAGACGAAGATACCTATTTCCTTTTGCTCAATAAAAAAGTCCGAACGGCAGAAAAACTTGAAGAAGGCAACACCACTGGCATCTGTCTGCATGTTTTTATGGAGTGAGGCTAAACCCCCAACTGGTTGAGGCAATCTTCCACTGCGTCAAAAGTTAGCAGGGTTGAGGCGTGGCGGTTTTTGTAATCGCGCACCATTTCCAGCATTTTCAAATCCGACCACTTTGCCCCGCGTGGAGAATCTTCTGGTGACGGAGCATTTTCTTTTAACATGGCACGCATTTGCGCTCCCACGCGGTGCAGTTCATCTGGCGTCGCACCAATAATTTCACGCGCCATAATAGCCGAGGAAGCCTGCCCCAAAGCGCAAGCCTCAACCTCATGCGCAAAGGCAGAAACTTTGCCATCCGTCAGGCAAAGCTCAACCGACACTTTTGACCCACACAGACGCGACACGGCATGAGCTTTTGCATCAGCCTGCTCAAGCTGGCCAATATGAGCAATACTGCTGGCCAGTTGCAAAATTTGCTGATTATAAAGCGCGTTCATCATTAACGTTTGCGTTTTATCCGTATCGCCCCATCAGGGTCATCCTCAATCGCCACCCCCAGCGCGTCCAATTTGTCACGAGCGGCATCAGCACGGGCAAAATCCTTAACTTTACGCGCCTCTTCGCGTTCTTTAACGTATTCCATGACCATGTCTATATCGCCACCAGCTATACACTTTTCAAGTTCTTCATTCCAATCCTGACACCCTTTTTTTAATAATCCCAACATTTTGCCTGCCGCTAAAAATTCCCCTTTACCTTGTGGCGTGTCCGCCTTTTTGGCCAGCACAAACAATTCAGCTATGGCTTTAGGCGTATTCAAATCATCGCACATAGCTTGCATAAAACTTAGAGGTGGCATCGATTCAACCTCTTCAACATCGGCATCATCAAGCAAAACACCATAAAGTGCATCAAGATTAACTTCACATTCAGACAAAAGTTTTTTTGTAAAATCAAGCGGCTGGCGGTAATGGGTCTTTAACAAAGCCAGCCTTATAACTTCGCCTGGATATTCTTTGATTAACTCCTCCACCAGCCGGATATTGCCGAGCGATTTAGACATTTTTTCACCCGACATATTTAACAGGCCATTATGTAGCCAAAAATGAGCCAGAGGCGCATTATGGGCGCAACGGCTTTGGGCGCATTCATTTTCATGGTGGGGAAATTGCAAATCCAGCCCACCGCCGTGAATATCAATTGTCGTGCCGAGATGCTTTTCAATCATAGCTGAACATTCAATATGCCAACCGGGTCGCCCTTTCCCCCAAGGGCTGTCCCAATGCGGCTCATCGGGTGCAGATGGCTTCCACAGCACAAAATCAGCCGCATCACGCTTATAGGGCGCAACTTCCACCCGTGCACCAGCAATCATATCGTCCTGCTTACGCCGCGATAGAGAGCCATATTCGGAGTCTTTAGCCACCTCAAACAGCACATGCCCCTCAGCCTCATAGGCAACCCCTCTAGCAATGAGTGTCTCAATCATGGCAATCATGTCACTAATATGTGCTGTGGCATGGGGCTCAATATCTGGCTCCAGCACCCCCAGTCGCCCCATATCGCTGTGATATTTGGCTTTATAGCGGTCACTGATAATACCAATATCAACACCCTCTTCCTTGGCCTTTTGGTTTATTTTATCATCTACATCGGTGATATTTCGGGCATAAATCAGCCTATCAGCCCCATAAAGCACCCGTAAGAGCCGTGCCAGAACGTCAAAAACCACGGCTGGACGGGCATTGCCAATATGGGCGGGGCCGTAAACAGTTGGGCCGCAAACATACATGGTCACACGATTGGGATTTTGCGGAGCAAAAACTTCCTTGCAGCGTGTTCTGACATTGTGCAAATATAAATCCATGGGGCGGAACATAAAGCTGTTCTGCTCAATCTACAAGTTCGCAGGCATAGCGGCTTGACCCAAAGGGGGCAATTCCTATACCCTGCCCTATGCCCCTAAAGGGGAAAACGAAAGCTGGGACGTTATTTCTTGGCGGAGATTTAAGAAAATGGATGCGTTAGTTGACGGCAAAAAGCTGGATGTAAGTAAGCGCGAAACGAAAGTCACAAAACCTTCACGCAAAGAAGCGGAAGACGCTGTTCGTACGCTCATTGCTTGGGCGGGTGATAATCCAGCGCGTGAAGGTTTGGTTGATACGCCCAAGCGCGTAGTTGCGGCTTATGAAGAATTTTTTTCTGGCTATGATGAAAACCCAGAAGAAGTTCTAAATTGCACTTTTGAAGAAGTGGAAGGCTATGACGATATTGTCATGCTGCGCGATATTGCGCTGGAGAGCCATTGCGAACATCACATGGTTGCCATTTTAGGCAAAGTGCATATTGCCTATATGCCCGTGGACAAAGTGGTAGGCATTTCCAAATTAGCACGGGTGATTGAAATTTTTGCTAAGCGACTACAAACGCAAGAAACCATGACCGCGCAAATTGTGGATTGTATCCAGCAAGGGCTAGAACCAGCAGGCATTGCCATTATGATTGACGCTAAGCATCAATGCATGACCACGCGCGGTATTAAAAAACCAGATGTGGCCACAGTGACCACCCGCTTTACGGGCATTTTTGCTGAAGACTCACGCATGGAAGCCCGTTTCCTTGCAATGATTAACGATTAGCAGGATTCCACATGACTGCCGCGAGTGAAACAAAATTTGCGCCCCGCAAAAGCGTTGAGCAAGTTGAAGAAAGCAATGAACTTGCCCCGAAATTTGACGAAAAAGGATTAATTCCCGTTGTCACCACGGATGCCGAAAGCGGTGAATTGCTCATGCATGGCTATATGAATGAAGAAGCGCTGGTTAAATCCATAGAAATGGGCGAAGCATATTATTACAGCCGTTCGCGCCAAACCGTTTGGCACAAGGGAGCGACCAGCGGGCTGGTACAGAAAATTATGGAGCTACGCATTGATGATGACCAAGATTGCGTATGGATGCGGGTTAAAGTTGCAGGCAATGGCGCAAGCTGCCATGTTGGCTATCGTTCCTGTTTTTATCGCTCTATCCCAACTGGCCAGCCCGTGACCGACGACATTGCGCTTAAATTTGAAGAAGACGACAAAATCTTTGACCCCGTAGAAGTTTACGGCGACGCACCTAATCCAACAAAATTGTAAGGCAGACAGTTTAGCCAGTAGAAATATATTCTTTCATGGCTTGGGCTTCAGCTTCTGTGGCACTCAGCCGCCTTTTAACCACATCACCAATGGACACCAGCCCGCGCAACTTACCACCATCAAGCACGGGTAAATGGCGTACACGCTTTTCAGTCATAATTTCCATGGCCTCCACCACAGGTGTTTCTGGCGCAATGGTAATGACCTTACGAGTCATAAAATCGGCAACGGGCTTTTTCAGCACGCCCGCGCCTTTGGTGGATAGCGCACGGATAATATCGCGCTCAGACAACATGCCTGCAACTGGATTGCCTTTATCAACAACAATCAAAGCACCGACACGCTTGCTTTCAAGCATCTTAACGGCATCACTAAGCGTACTGACGCCGTCAATGCTCATCACATCTGCGCCTTTTTCGTCAAGAATTAGCCCAACAGTCATTCTGCTCTCCCTTCAGCGTATTTTTCTTACCCGTTAATGTGCGACATAAGGCCAAGCCGTGCAAGGGGGTCAACGCGCCAAAACGCCCTTTCGCCCATTGAGTACGGGACTTGGGGGCTATTTTACCTCTATTTGGCGTAAATCTTGCTTAAATCGCCGCCAATTCTGCACATAATCAGCCACACCAGCGGCAATCATTGTCTTTAATTCTGGTGATATTTCCCGCACCACCTTGCCAGGTGCGCCGATAACCACGGAATTGTCAGAAATTTCTTGCTTTTCACGGATAAGACTTTGCGCCCCAATCAGACAATTTTTGCCGATTTTGCTACCATCTAGCACATTTGCTCCAATGCCAATCAACGTGCCATCGCCTATCAAACAGCCATGCAACATAACATTATGTCCAATAAGGCAATTTTTGCCGATAATAAGCGGCGAGCCAGGGTCGGTATGTAAAATTGAATTATCTTGCACATTGGAATTTTCGCCAATCACAATCGGTTCATTATCACCGCGCAACACTGCGCCAAACCAGATGCTTGCATTTTCCTTTAATTCTACATCGCCGATAATTTGTGCATTGGGCGCGACCCACCAATTCCCGCTTTGCGGCACAATGGGCGTTTTATCACCAAGTGCGTAAAAACTCATAGCCTAAATATCTTCTGCACTATCTTCTGCCAGGTCAAAATCGAGAATGGCCATGGAAAAATTATAGCTGATTTCGCCTTCATCATCATCACGGGTAAGCGTGCCGATAAATTCATCACCAATCACCACTTCGCACATATCCCGACGAGCCGATGGGTTGACGTTTATCGTATCCAGCCGAAATTTTTTGCGTAAATAAGCTTCAACCTCTTTTATCTCTTCATCTTTCATCAACTTTATCCTTTCAGTCTAAATCCCATCACCAGAAAAGGGGTTGACGCTGTGATCCATAGCGCGTGATGGCTCTGGCGAGGAAACCTTGCCGACCACTTTGGCTGGCACGCCCACAGCGGTGGAATAGGCTGGTATATCGGTTAGCACCACACTGCCCGCCCCGATTTTAGCGCAATCACCGACGCGGATATTGCCCAGCACTTTTGCCCCGACACTAATCAGCACACCATTGCCAATTTTCGGATGTCGGTCGCCGCTTTCCTTACCACTCCCGCCCAAAGTCACGCCATGCAGCATGGAAACATCATTGCCAATCACTGCCGTTTCGCCAATCACCACACCGCTGGCATGGTCAATCATAATGCCTCGGCCAATTTTGGCAGCGGGGTGAATATCTATGCCGAAAATTTCCGAAGCGCGGTTTTGCATATAAATGGCCATGCCGTGCTGTTCATTTTGCAACAGCCAGTGAGCGGCGCGATAGGTTTGCAGAGCCAAAAAGCCTTTGAAAAATAAAATCGGGTTGAGATAGTTTTTGCATGCGGGGTCGCGGTCATGCACGGCCAATATATCGGCCTCTAACATGGCGGGGAATTTATCATCATGGGTAAAGGCCAACGCAAATTGCTCGGCGAGAATTTTTGCGGGGATTTCATCATTACCCAGCTTAGCCGCCAAATGACCAGCCATAACTTGCCCAAGGCCTGCTTTGCCCAGCACCGCTTCCCGCAAAAAACCAGCCATAGCTGGCTCGCTGGCCGCCAAGGTTTCGGCTTCGGCCTGTAATTGCGTCCAAATGGACTTTGTTTGCGCTTTTTTCGCTTCCGTGACGGCCATTATTACCCCCATACACTCACATAGGATTAGCGAGGTTTTTTGCCCCACGCAAGGCTTTTGCACCTCCCAACCATGAGCAAAGCAACTTGATTATCAGGACAACAAGCTTTATAGCATGGCAATAAATCTCAGCAGGAGCTTTGCATGGCCAAACCGTCAACCCCGAAATTCTGCAATGATAAGGGGGTCAGCGAGATGCGTATCGGTGCAAAAGAGTTTGAATGCACTGGTGCCAGCCCACCGCATGACCATCCGCATGTTTATCTAGATATGGGGCAAGATAACCATATTGTGTGTCCTTATTGCGCCACCCTTTACCATTATGACAAAAAACAGGCGGAAAAATAAAGCAAAGCGCACCAATTTCTTTTAGATAAAAGTAAGTTAGCGTTTAGTTAAAGAGTTTGGTGCTATGCCATCATCTATGTCATCTATAAGCAGAAAGTTCAAAAAATGGAGCTTGCGTCTTATTTTTATAAGCCTCATGGTTGCCATTACCCTATTGGTGACGGGTTTATTTGCCATAACGCTGTTCACCATTCCAGATAAATCGCGTAGCGAAATTATCGCCAAATATGCTGATGAAAATTCCATTTTCCTGCCCCTGCGCAATGGCCAGACAGTTCACTTAAAAGATGAAGGGCCAAGAAATGCCCAAACCCTGCTTTTACTGCACGGAGCAAATGCATCACTTTTGGCATGGGATGGTTGGGCGACTGAGCTAGTGCAAAAATACCGCATTGTGCGCGTGGATTTACCTGGTCATGGGATGACGGGTCCCGCACCAGACGGGCAATATTCCAGCACGGCGATGGATTTATTTATCAGTGAAATTATTGACAAATTAGCACTGGAAAATCCAATTCTGGGCGGCAATGGTATGGGCGGGCGCATTGCTTTGCACTACGCGCTCACCAAACGTCAATCACTTGGCGGACTGGTGCTTATCGGGGCGGATGGGCTAAAGCGCGACAAAAACGACACCTATCCCCTGCTCCACCGTATTTATGCTTCACCCTTATTGATTAAGCTCACGCGCTACATCACCCCCTATGGCGTGATACGCAACAACATCCTTGCCACCTACGGCACACCAATTGGGGTAACAGATGCGATGGTCGCACAGCATTATGACATGCTATTGCATAGCGGTAACCGGCAAGCGACAATTGACCGCCTCAATAGCGAAGCGGGTCAAGAGCCTTTGGATATTTACCTTGGCAGTATTGTAACGCCTACACTTTTGCTTTGGGGCGAAGAGGACAGCTTTGTACCGCTTAAATATGGCAAACGGATGCATGCCTATATATTTTCTTCGCAAATGATAAGCTATCCGGGCAATGGCCATGTGCCGATGCAAACAACACCGCAATTATCCGCACTGCATGTTGACCAATTCATCCGCGAAGAAATCGCGCCGTAAGGTGGTGGCCCCCGCCGGACTTGAACCGGCACGCCGTATTCGGGCCGCAGATTTTAAGTCTGCTGTGTCTACCACTTCCACCAGGGGGCCGCCCGATTTTCGGGTCATCCGATTGCTCTATAGCAAAAGGCAAGCGGGAAAGCAAAGCGGGATTGGCCGCACGCCTGCCCTGCTCCATATCGTCCACACCCTGCCGCATACCGCCCTGTTTGACTTGCAAAACACTGCCAAAGGCGGCTAAGTAAAAGGCTCAGGCAAAGCATTGAACCATCATAGGATCTTTGGATGAATTATATTGATGCAAAAACCGCCCCGCCAGTAAATACTGGACAAATCAAACTGCACGGCATGGAAGCATTTGAAGCTATGCGCATGGTTGGACAGATGGCGGCCGCTTGCATTGATATGTTGGCCGACCATGTGCGCACAGGAATCACCACGAATGAACTTGACCAGCTGGCTTTTGATTTCATCATCACACAGGGTGCTGTGCCAGCTTGTTTACATTATCGTGGCTTTCCCAAAACCATTTGTACTTCTATCAACCATGTTGTGTGCCATGGCATACCAGCCGAACGGGTTTTGAAAAATGGCGATATTGTTAATATTGACGTGACGTTGATTTTTGATGGCTGGCACGGCGACCATAGCCGCATGTTTAGCGTGGGCGATGTACCTGTGCGAGCGCGGCGTTTGATGGATGAAACCTATCAAGCCATGATGCTGGGCATTGGTGCTGTTAAGCCTGGCGCAAAATTGGGTGATATTGGTGCGGCCATTCAAGCCCATGCCGAAACGCATCGGCTCTCCGTGGTGCAAGATTTTTGCGGTCATGGCTTAGGAAAAATTTTCCATGACGCACCCAATATCTTGCATTATGGGCAAAAAGGCAAAGGCATTGAGCTAAAGCAAGGCATGATATTTACCATTGAGCCTATGCTCAATTTGGGTAAGGCAGGCGTTAAAATTCTCGCCGATGGCTGGACAGCCGTCACTCGTGATCGTTCGCTTTCGGCGCAATTTGAACATTCTGTCGGGGTGACGGAACAAGGCTGTGAAATTTTCACAAAATCGCCCACGGGATTAGACCAACCGCATAAAATGCCTAATATATAAAATTAAAAGGTGGGACTTGGCGTGACGAAAAAGGAAACGGAAAAGAAAACGGGTAAGAAAGAACCTCATCATATCGGCCACCGCAAACGTCTCAAAGACCGCTTCATGCGTAGCAATGCCGAAGCCATGGAAGAATATGAATTGCTGGAACTGGTTTTATTTCAAGCCATACCACGCAAGGATGTCAAACCCATGGCCAAAGCCATGATAGAAGCCTGCGGCGATTTGTCTGCCGTTTTCAGTAGCTCGCCCGCACGGCTAGAGCATATTCCTGGCATGACAAAAAATGTGCTAGCACAGCTTAAACTGGTAGAAGCCATTGCCGCACGGATTGGATTAAGCCGTGTCATGCACAAGCCCGTAATTTCATCATGGGATGGGCTTATCAATTATTGTCGCACCACTATGGCGGAAAAGGATATTGAATCTTTCCGCGTTTTGTTTCTTGACCGCAAGAACAGCCTTATCGCCGATGAGCTTGTTAGCACGGGAACAGTTGATCACACACCCGTTTATCCACGTGAGGTGATGAAACGTGCTATTGCGCTATCGGCTTCGGCCATTATTTTGGTGCATAACCACCCTAGTGGCGACCCAACGCCATCTAAGGCCGATATTGAAATGACCCACCAAATTCGTGATATTGGCGAGAGTCTTGGTATTGTGCTACATGACCATCTGATTATTGCGCGATCCAATGAGGCGAGTTTTAAGGCACTTAATCTGCTGTAAAGCCCACGGTTAGAGTTGTTAAAATGACATAATTCTGCTAAATGCCGCGTGAGGAGAAATTTTATGATTCCACGTTATACGCGGCCAGAAATGGCCGATATTTGGACTCCCGAAAACCGCTTTGCCATTTGGCTTGAAATTGAAACACATGCGATGGATGCCATGGCCAAGCTGGGTGTCGTGCCAGCTGAGGCGGCCAAAGCTGTCCGTGAAAAGGGGCGGTTTGAAGTGGCGCGGATTGATGAAATTGAGCGTGATGTCAAACATGACGTTATCGCCTTTTTGACCAATTTGGCCGAGCATGTCGGCGAAGAGGCACGTTTTGTCCACCAGGGCATGACCTCTTCCGATGTGCTGGATACTTGCTTAAATGTCCAGCTTGTCCGCGCTGCTGATGTATTGCTGGGGGATATAGATGCGTTGCTCGCCGCGCTGAAAAAACAGGCCTTTGCCCATAAACTATCCGTCACCATTGGCCGCAGCCATGCCATTCATGCTGAACCGACCACTTTCGGGCTGAAAATGGCGCAAGCTTATGCTGAATTTGACCGCAACCGCCAAAGACTGGAAACGGCACGGACGGAAGTTGCCATCGCCGCTATTTCCGGTGCGGTTGGCACATTTGCCAATATAGACCCATCGGTAGAAGCCCATATCGCCAAGCAGATGGGGCTGGCAGTTGAGCCAATTTCCACACAAGTCATTCCGCGTGACCGCCATGCGGCATTTTTCGCCACACTAGGCGTTGTCGCCTCATCTATAGAACGGCTGGCAGTGGAAATTCGCCATTTGCAAAGAACCGAAGTGCTAGAAGCAGAAGAGTATTTTTCTGCCAAACAAAAAGGCTCCTCAGCCATGCCACATAAGCGCAACCCCGTGCTAACTGAAAACCTCACTGGCCTCGCACGGCTGGTGCGCGGCATGGTGATACCAGCCATGGAAAATGTTGCTTTGTGGCATGAGCGCGATATTTCGCATAGCTCGGTAGAACGGATGATTGCGCCCGATGCCACGGTTACGCTGGATTTTGCTTTAGTACGGTTGACAGGCGTCATAGATAAACTGTTGGTTTATCCTGACCGCATGAAAGCCAATATGGACAAGCTTGGCGGCTTGATTCATTCACAGCGTGTTTTGCTAGCACTGACCCAGGCGGGTATGAGCCGTGAAGAAGCTTACCAATTAGTGCAACGCAATGCTATGCCTGTTTGGCAAGGTGAAGGGGAATTTCTGCCTTTACTCAAAGCCGATAAAGATGTCAAAACCGTGCTATCAGATGACGCATTGGACGCGCTTTTTGATCTTGAACATCACCTCAAACATGTTGATACAATTTTCAAGCGCGTTTTCGGCACAACATAGGAAATGAAGATGGTACAACGCACCAAAATATATGAAGGCAAAGCCAAAATTCTCTATCGCGGGCCGCAGGAAGGCACGCTGGTGCAACATTTCAAAGATGATGCCACTGCCTTTAATGCCGAAAAGCACGATATTGTAGATGGCAAGGGTGTACTTAATCAGCGTATTTCAGAATATATTTTTCAACGGCTAGGCGAAGTTGGTATTCCTACCCATTTCATTAAATCACTCAATATGCGTGAACAGCTCGTGCAGGAAGTAGAAATTATACCCGTTGAAGTTGTTGTGCGGAATGTGGCGGCGGGTTCTATTTGCAAACGCCTTGGACTGGAAGAAGGTGCTTCTTTGCCGCGCCCCATTATTGAATATTTTTACAAAAATGACGCGCTAGACGACCCGCTTATTAGTGAAGAGCATATCACAGCTTTTGATTGGGCAAGTGATGATGAGCTTGATGAAATGGCCGACCTCGCCTTGCGCGTAAATGATTTTATGGCAGGCATGTTTTTGGGTGTTGGCATAAGGTTGGTGGATTTCAAATTGGAATTTGGTCGTTTGGAAACCGAAGATGAAGAGCGCATTGTGTTGGCCGATGAAATTAGTCCAGATAATTGCCGCCTATGGGATATTAAAACCAATGATAGGCTAGACAAAGACCGCTTCCGCCGCGATATGGGCGGCATGATGGATGCCTATCAGGAAGTGGCCAAACGCCTTGGCCTGCTGACAGATAATCAACCAAAGGCCACTACTGGCCCAAAGCTGGTGCGTTAAACGAAAGCGAAAAAGCAAGATGATAAAAGCAGTGATAAAAATTAGGCTCAAAGAAGGCGTGCTTGACCCTCAGGGCAAAGCGATTGAAAAATCTTTGGGACAGTTGGGATTTGACGGTATTAAAGGTGTACGCCAAGGTAAGCTGATTGAAGTGGAGCTAGACGAAACCGACCGCGCCAAAGCCGAGCAGCAATTAGACGAAATGTGCACCAAATTGCTCGCCAATATGGTTGTTGAAAATTACGATATTGAAATAGAAATGGCGGCGTAAAATGAAAGCTGCGGTGATTGTTTTTCCCGGGTCAAATTGCGACCGTGATGTTGCCGTTTGTCTGGAAGCCGCTTGCGGACAAAAACCTCTTATGGCATGGCATGGTGATGCTGATTTGCCGCCCGATATAGACGCCATTATTCTGCCTGGCGGCTTTTCCTATGGCGATTATTTGCGTTGCGGGGCGATAGCAGCCAATAGCCCTATCATGCGCGAAATTGTTAAGCGTGCAGAAAAGGGCGTGCCAATTATGGGCATATGTAATGGTTTTCAAATTCTCATTGAATGCGGTTTGCTACCAGGCGTTTTGCTACGCAATAAGGATTTGAACTTTGTGTGCCGCAACACAAGGCTCATTGTAGAACGCGCCGCCGCGCCCTTTACCACCCAATACAAGACAGGGCAGGAAATCATCATTCCCGTGGCGCATAATGAAGGCAATTTTTTTGCCGATAATGATACGCTCAAACGGCTAGAAGGTGATGGGCGCATTGCGTTTCGCTATGCGGCGGATGACAATCCCAATGGGGCTTGCCTCAATATCGCAGGCATTGTCAGCCAGCGGGGCAATGTGTTGGGCATGATGCCCCACCCTGAACGTTGTGCCGATACAGCTTTGGGCGGCGAGGATGGCAAATCCCTTTTCGCTGGACTGGCTGAGGTGTTGGCATGAGTGCAAAAAATAAAGCAGAGCCGCCCATTAGCGATGAAATGGTTGCCGAGCATGGGCTAACGGCTGAAGAATATCAACTCATTGTCACCCATATGGGGCGTACCCCGAACCTAACCGAGCTAGGTGTTTTTTCGGTTATGTGGTCGGAGCATTGCTCTTATAAATCTTCGCGCAAATGGCTGAGCCAATTACCCATTACTGGCAAGCAGGTCATTCAAGGGCCAGGCGAAAATGCAGGCGTAGTGGATATTGGCGACGGGCTGGCCGCTGTGTTCAAAATGGAAAGCCATAACCACCCTTCTTTCATTGAACCCTATCAAGGCGCGGCTACGGGTGTGGGCGGCATTATGCGCGATGTATTCACCATGGGAGCACGACCTGTGGCCAACTTAAATGCTTTGCGTTTCGGCGCACCCGACCACCCTAAAACCCGTCATTTGCTAGCAGGTGTGGTGGCGGGCATTGGCGGCTATGGCAATTGCATTGGTGTGCCAACCGTAGGCGGTGAGGTGAATTTCGATGCAAGCTATAATGGCAATATTCTTGTCAATGCTATGTGTGTTGGCCTCGCACGAGCGGATAAAATTTTCTACGCCGCCGCAAGCGGGGTTGGCAATCCAGTGGTTTATGTTGGTTCCAAAACTGGACGCGATGGAATTCACGGTGCGACCATGGCATCGGCAGAATTTGACGATGACTCGGATGAAAAACGCCCCACAGTTCAGGTTGGCGACCCGTTCACAGAAAAACTTTTGCTAGAAGCTTGTTTGGAACTCATGGCATCGGACGCAATTGTCGCCATTCAAGATATGGGCGCGGCAGGGCTGACTTCTTCTTCAGTAGAAATGGCCGATAAGGGCGGCGTGGGTATTGAGCTTAACCTTGATAATGTCCCATGCCGTGAAGAAAAAATGACGGCTTATGAAATGTTGCTTTCGGAAAGCCAAGAACGCATGTTGATGGTTCTCAAACCTGGGCGCGAGGCTGAAGCGGAGAAAATTTTCACCCGTTGGGGACTGGATTTTGCCGTGATTGGCCAACTGACCGACACAAAGCGCATGATTATCCGCCATAAGGGCGACGTAAAAGCCGATATGCCGCTTGCCCCTTTGGCCGATGGGGCGCCTGCTTATGAACGCCCCCTTGTACCGACCCCGCCTAAGAAAAATATAGACCCCGCCACTGTGCCGCTACCAGAAAATCTCGGCGCAACACTCAAACAAATGCTGGCTAGCCCCGAATTGGCTTCGCGCCGATGGGTATGGGAACAATATGACCATATGGTGATGGGCGACACAATTGGCCGCCCAGGCGGTGATGCAGCTTTGGTGCGTGTGCATGGCACAAATAAGGCACTGGCTATCACCACCGATGTAACCCCGCGCTATTGCTATGCTGACCCATTTGAAGGCGGCAAGCAGGCCGTGGCTGAAACCTATCGCAATATCACCGCTACGGGGGCAACACCTTTGGCCATCACTAATTGCTTGAATTTCGGCAACCCAGAGCGAGCGGAAATTATGGGGCAATTTGTTGGCTGTTTGGAAGGTATGAGCAAAGCGAGCCGTACATTGGATTATCCCGTCGTGTCGGGCAATGTGTCGCTTTACAATGAAACCAATGGCACAAGCATTCTGCCCACACCAGCCATTGGCGGGGTGGGTGTTGTTGCTGATATTAACCACACCGCCTCTATTGGTTTTAAGGCAGACGGGCAATTAATTTTTGTGCTGGGGCAAACGCATGGCCATTTGGGTTGCTCACTTTATTTGCGCGATATTATCGGCATGCCGACTACTGATTTGGGTGCGCCACCCAAAACCGACTTACAAGCAGAAAAAGCCCATGGTGATTTTATCCGTTCAGCCATTGCTGAGGGACTATTAGACAGCGTGCATGATATATCCGATGGTGGCTTGCTGGTGGGACTGGCGGAAATGGCACTGGCAGGCAATATCGGCTTTAGCATTAACATAGACAGCCCCCTGCCCGCCCATGCGCTTTGGTTTGGCGAAGATCAAAGCCGCTATACTGTCGCCATAAATGCGGCCAAAGAGGAGGCTTTGACCACTAAAGCCGAAAAAAGTGGGCTGAGCCTCACAAGACTAGGAAAAACGGGCGGCAAGGAATTGACATTAGACGGCCAGACGCTCATATCTATTGCAGAAGCCCGTCAATGTCATGAGGACTGGTTTCCCACCTATATGGGGGCTTCTAAATAGAAAGCGGAATTTTCACATGCCTATGAATGCGTCAGAAATTGTGCAAAAAATAAAACAAGCTCTGCCCGATGCGGAGGTTGAAATTACCGATTTGCGTGGCGATGGCGACCATTATGCCGCCCTTGTTACTTCTGCCGCCTTTAAGGGCAAAACCCGTGTGCAACAACATCAAATGGTTTATGACGCACTTGAGGGCGGCATGGGTAGCGAACTACACGCCCTTGCTTTACAAACAGCCATTCCTGAATCTGAATAGGAAATCCCATGCCTAATATGACCACCCATATCCAAGCTGAAATTGACAGTGCCGATGTTGTTTTATTTATGAAAGGTACGCCCGTTTTCCCACAATGCGGTTTTTCTAGCCAGCTTGTGCAAATTTTATCTTATCTTGGCGTAGCTTTTAAGGGCGTCAATGTGCTGGAAGATGACACTTTGCGTGAGGAAATTAAGGCTTTTTCCAACTGGCCGACCATTCCACAGCTTTATGTCAAAGGTGCATTTGTCGGTGGCTGTGATATTGTCCGTGAAATGTTTGAAAACAATGAGTTACGCTCATATTTCGCCGATTTAGGCATTGAAACGCAAAACGCTTAAGGCCGCCCAATCGCCGCCTTTACCCCTTGCCCTGCCCCCCAGTTGGGGCTATAAAGCCCGCAATCTGGATGCACACCCCTGGAGGGCATCGGGATTTACGCCGGCGCAATCCAGCACTGGCCAATTATGGAGATAGATAATGGCTGATGTTATCACTTTAAGCGCAGAAGCACGGCAAAAAGGCGGCAAGGGGCCCGTTCAAGCACTGCGTCAAGCGGGGAAAATTCCCGCCGTCATTTATGGCGATAAAAAAGACCCTTTACCCATTGCGCTAGAACGCAAAGTGCTGACCAAAATTTACAATACGGGTCAGATTATGGCGACGCTTTTGGATATTGAAGTGGGCGGCAAGAAAAACCGTGTCATCACCCGTGATGTGCAACTTGACCCAGTGCGCGACACGATTTTACACGCTGATTTTTTGCGCCTTGGTAAGGGTGCGAAAATCACGGTTGAAATTCCGGTGCGCTTCTTAAATGAGGAAATTTGTCCGGGGCTGAAACATGGCGGCGTGTTGAATGTGGTGCGCTATACGGTTGAACTACTTTGCCCTGCCGATGCTATCCCAGCCTTTTTGGAATTGGATTTAGCCGAAGCCGACCTTGGTGCATCTTTGCACATTTCAGAAATTTCTCTGCCTGAAGGCACAACCCCAACCATTACCGACCGTGACTTTACCGTGGCCACCATCGCTGCTCCAGCTGAATTGACCGAAGAGGAAGAAGCTGAGGGCGTTGAAGGCGTTGAAGGTGAAGAGGGAGAAGAAGGCGTAGAGAGTGAAGAAAGCACCGAAGGTGAAGGCGACACCGATAAGGGCGATAAGGATGACGCTAAAGGCGATGACAAATAATCTTTTGGTTCATCTCTTTTACTGGCGACACATTTCATGCTTCTGCTTATAGGTCTTGGCAATCCGGGTGCAAAACATGCCGCCAATCGGCATAATATCGGCTTTATGGCCATTGACCAAATTGCCCAAAAGCATGGCTTTGGCGATTTCCGCCCTAAATTTCAAGGCCAAATTGCCGAAGGCCAGCTAGGCGGGATGAAAACCCTATTGCTCAAACCTGAAAGCTATATGAACGATAGCGGCAAATCGGCAAGCCAAGCCGTGCGGTTTTATAAACAGCCCTTGGAAAATATTGTTGTCTTTTACGATGAAATGGATTTAACGGCTGGAAAATTGCGGATGCGTATAGGCGGCGGGTTGGCTGGACATAATGGCCTGCGTTCGCTTAAAGCTCATATTGGCAATGATTTCCGGCGTGCCCGATTGGGCATTGGCCATCCTGGCCATAAGAAACAGGTCATTGCCCATGTATTGCAAGATTTTTCAGAAGATGAGCAAAGCTGGCTGACCCCATTTTTAGACGCACTGGCCGAATATGCGCCCTTGCTGGCGGAAAATGATGATGCAACTTATCAAAATCGGGTGCATATGGCACTAAACCCAGATGCCCCTACACCCGAAGAGGAAAAAATCTAATGGGATTTCGTTGCGGTATTGTCGGGCTACCCAATGTTGGCAAATCAACTTTGTTCAACGCGCTGACCCAAACGGCAGCGGCGCAGGCGGCTAATTTTCCTTTCTGCACCATTGAGCCAAATATAGGCGAGGTATCTGTGCCAGATGAACGGCTAGACAAATTAACCGCCATTGCAAATTCAAAAGAAACCATTCCAGCGCGTTTGCATTTTGTTGATATTGCTGGGCTAGTGCGCGGTGCGTCTAAAGGTGAAGGGTTGGGTAATCAGTTTCTCGGTAATATACGCGAGGTAGATGCCATTGCCCATGTGTTGCGCTGTTTTGAAGATGACGACATCACTCATGTGGAAGATGTTATTGACCCAATCGCTGATGCCGAAACAGTTGAAACCGAACTCATGCTGGCCGATTTGGAAAGCCTTGAAAAGCGCGAAGCTAATTTGCGTAAAAAAGCTACCAGCAAAGATAAAAAATCTATTGAAGAATTGGAACTGGTTGAATTGGCTTTGGGTGAATTGCGCGAAGCCCGCCCAGCGCGCAATGCCGATATTCCTAAAAACCGCGTCCGCGATTATCATAATTTGCAGTTGCTAACTGCCAAGCCCGTGCTTTATGTATGCAATGTGGATGAGGCCAGTGCGGCGCAAGGCAATGCGCTCACGGCTAAGGTGCAAGAGAAAGCGGCCAAAGAAAATGCCGAAGCGGTGATTGTGTCGGCGCGTATTGAAGAAGAATTGACCCGCCTTGGAGCGGAGGAACGGCTGGAATATCTCCAAACCATTGGCTTAGAAGAACCCGGCCTCAATCGGCTAATAAAACAAGGCTATGCGCTGTTACAGCTTATGACCTATTTCACCTGCGGACCTAAGGAAAGTCGCGCATGGACCATTCGGCGCGGCACAACGGCTCAGCAAGCGGCGGGTATTATCCACACAGATTTTGCCCGTGGCTTTATTCGCGCCGAAACATGCAGCTTTGACGATTATATTGCCTGTCAGGGCGAGTTAGGGGCGCGGGAAGCGGGCAAAATGCGCCAAGAAGGCAAAGATTATATTGTCCAAGATGGTGATGTGATGCTGTTCAAATTCAATGTTTAACACTACTTTGCCATGCACAGCATTTGACACCCTTTATCCCCTTGGCTAGACTTTGACAAATAAACTCATAGGAGAGGGATATCTCATGCTTAAAGGATTATCTATTACTTTATCCATCGCCCTGCTCGTCGCCTGCGTGGATCCAGCGACGCAACATGGCGCAAATGTTTTTGATACATCTGATCTTAATAGCCGTCAGGAAGCAAAAATCATCAATATCGTGTCGCTTGAACAAGGCAAGGTTAAGGTTGACAACCGCACCAATAAAGAGGCGGCGGCTGTTTTTGGTGCTATTGCAGGGGCTTTGCTCGGCTCAACAAAAGATAGTGGCCATGCGGCAGGTGGTGCGCTTCTCGGCGGAGCTGTCGGTGAAGGCCTCGTACCCAGCGAAACATTGGTAGATGGCGTTAAAATTCTCTATTCAGAAGGTGGGCAGATACTCACTTCTGTGCAAATTGGTAAAATGTGCCAATTCGCCACAGGGCCTGCTTTGGTTGTTATCACTCGGAAAAATGAGACACGAGTCCAATCCAATGCCGCCACGCCATGCGTGAAGGGACAAGAGCATATTGCCTCAGTCATCAGCAAATATCAGGCCAATCCTGAGACTGTGCAAGCACTTGGCAATACGGGCAAAGGTCACAAAGACACAATAGCCGACCTTGAACGCGAAAAAGAATTATTACGTCAACAAACCGAAGTTCAGCGTGAAAAAACAGGGCTTTCAAAAGAGAAACGCCGCACTGAAACGGCTGATGAGCGCACTGATTTGGAAGTAGAAGCCGCCAAAGGCGTCATTGACAGAATCAAAAAAGGCGATGATCAAACTATAAATATCAACATCTCAACGCCTTAAAACAAATTGGCAAAAATTTTATATTAAACCCCGCAAGGCTTTAGCTTTGCGGGGTTTTCTTTAGCCATTTATTTTTGTGAAAACGCAAGGCACAATCTAATGCTTACCCGCCCAGACTTTACGCATAGACAAAAAGAGCAAGACGGCCAAAATAGATAGGTAAACCATCACCATCACGCCAGTTTTCTTGCGCGTTTCCAATTCTGGCTCTGCCGCCCAATTGAGAAAATGCACCACGTCGGCCGCCAACTGCTCTTTGGTGGCGGGTGTGCCATCAGTATACTCCACCAAATCATCATCCAGAGGCGGTGCCATGGCAATCAGCCCGCCCGCCATATAGGGATTATAATACTGCCCCGCCGCTGGTTCTACGCCCACTGGAGCATCCTTATAACCAACCAGCAAAGCATAAATATAATCTGCCCCATGAGCGCGAGCTTTGGTTATCAAAGACAAATCTGGCGGATATGACCCACCATTGGCGGCACGTGCAGCATTTTCATTAACAAATGGATTCACAAATGCATCTCTAGGTAGAGCTGGACGCTCAAACATATCGCCAAAATCATCTGGTCCATCTTCAACCGTATAGGCCGATGCAATGGCTTTGACTTCTGCTTCAGAGAACTCTGGACCGCCCGCCTGGGATAAATTGCGGAAGCGCATTAAATCCATGCCATGACACGCAGCGCATACTTCTTGATAAACCTTAAAGCCGCGCCGCAACGCATTTCGGTCATAAGTGCCAAACAGACCATTAAATGACCAATCTTGCGCGGCAGGCATCTTGCCATCACCAGCAGCATGGATAGGCACGGGCGCGGTGCTTAACACCAATAGCAATATAAAAAAGAAAGGATATTGTCGCATCAGCCTAACCCCTATCCCCTAGCACAGAAGCGGAAATGCTTTCTGGCATATTTTTTGGTTTTTCCACCAGCCCCAGCACGGGCAAAATCACGAGGAAATGGACGAAATAATAACCCGTCGCCAGCCGTGCCAGCGTGATGTAAATACCTTCTGCGGGTTGTGCGCCCAAATAGCCAAGGAACACACAATCAGCAAGGAAAATAAAGAAAAACTGGCGGAAAAGCGGACGATAACGCGCTGAGCGGGTTTTGGCCGTATCCAGCCATGGTAAAACAAACAGCACAGCCAGCGCACCAAGCATGGCCACCACCCCACCCAGCTTGTCGGGAATGGCTCGTAAAATCGCATAGAAAGGCAGGAAGTACCATTCTGGCACAATATGCGAAGGCGTAACCAATGGATTGGCTGGAATATAATTATCCGAATGACCCAGCGCATTGGGCGCAAAGAAAATAAACCAGCTAAATAAAATCACAAACAGCACCAGCGCAAACGCATCTTTAACCGTGTAATAGGGGTGAAACGGCACTGTGTCTTGTTGCGACTTCACTGAAATGCCAGTTGGATTATTATTGCCCGGCACATGCAATGCCCAAATATGCAGAACCACCACGCCGAAAATCAAAAAGGGAAACAAATAATGCAGTGAAAAAAAGCGGTTCAAGGTTGGGTTTTCAATAGAAAAACCACCCCATAGCCAGCTGGCAATGTTATCGCCAATCAAAGGAACAGCGGTGAACAAGTTAGTAATCACCGTTGCGCCCCAAAAGCTCATCTGCCCCCATGGCAACACATAGCCCATAAAGGCGGTGGCTATCATCAGCAAATAAATCACCATGCCGAGAATCCATAAAACTTCACGCGGAGCTTTGTAAGAGCCGTAATACATGCCACGAAAAATGTGAATATAGACAGCAATAAAAAACATAGACGCGCCATTAGAATGGATATAGCGGATAAGCCAGCCATAATTAACATTGCGCATAATATGCTCAACTGAGATGAAGGCCATATCAATATGCGGCGTATAATGCATGGCCAAAATAACGCCAGTGACAATTTGCACCATGAGGCAGAAGGTTAAAATGCCGCCAAAGGTCCACCAGTAGTTCAAATTTTTAGGCGTGGGATAATCCACAAAGCTATCATGGCTCAGTCGCAAAATGGGCAGGCGTTCATCCAGCCATTTTGTAAAACCATTTTGGGGAATATATGTGCTTTTGCCACTCATTATGATGCCGTCCTGCTATCCGTTTGACTTTAACCGATTTTGATACGCGTATCTGATACAAAATTATAGGCAGGAATTTCAAGATTGGTTGGCGCAGGGCCTTTGCGGATGCGCCCAGATGTGTCGTAATGCGAACCATGGCACGGGCAGAACCAGCCATCAAATTCCCCTGCTTGGCCTAATGGCACACAACCCAAATGAGTGCAAATGCCAACCATAATCAGCCATTCGGGATTTTCCACCCTATCGCTATCAGCTTGCGGGTCGGGCAAATCATCAAGCGGCGTGTTTTCAGCTTCACGGATTTCAGCTTGCGTGCGACGGCGAATGAAAACGGGCTTGCCGCGCCATGTCACGGTTACGCTTTGGCCAATTTCAATGGCACTTAAATCAACTTCAATACTGGCCAGTGCCCGCATAGATGCGTCAGGATTCATCTGGTCAATCAGTGGCCACGCCACATTGGCCACACCAACCGCAGCAACGGCACCTGTGGCCAGATAAAGGAATTCACGCCGATTGGTATCGTCTGCTGTGCTGTCTGTCACGGAACATCTCCTGCCGAACTGCCTGTTGCGCCCCTTTGGGCGGAGGCTTATTTATCCGCCCCTTTATAGAACATTTGGCCGATTGGCAAAATACCCCTATGCAGCGAAACGCTCTATGTGTCACCATGCCGCACTGAAAAGCCCACCTATGATTTCAGGCAATCCTCTTAACCCATTAATTTTACTGATAAAAAACACCGTCCATATTAGGGGACAGACCACCCCAAATAGCGGCCAGAAAAAGCCGCCCGTCGCCATCTGGCGTACCTAATGGTGCAACAATGGGTGTCAAAGCCTCGAATCGCCCGCATAGCGGCGTGAGGCTCAGCTAGAAATTCCCTCCCCCTTCCCCCAAAGGAGGACAGGGGAAAGGAGAGGGAGAGTACACTTAAAACCTTTTGGACAGCGACAGGCTACCATTGAGAGGTTTGCCTACCGTAACTTGGTGAGTAGAGTGGGAATGCGGGAAATAAACTTCATCGGTTAGATTTTCAACATGCAGTTGAATGGTAATGTCATCACGCACATCATAGTTCAAAGCAAAATCCACCCGTGCATAATCTGGCAATATGGCGGTTGAGCCGTCAGCAATATGCGACTCCCCCTGATAAATCACACCCAAGCCCAAATTAAGCATATCGCTTGCCTGATAATCCCCCCAAAGCGTAAATGTCTGCTCGGGAATCTCCCGCGCCACTTGGCCAGAATTCTCGCCATCCAGTGCGCTATAGGTGGTGGATATGGCAAATTGGTCATTAACCCGCCCCATATAGGCCAGCTCAATACCATCCACTGTTAAATCACGCTCTTCGGTTTGCTCAGCATTGGCATTGGCTTTATCAAAGCGGGTTGATTCAAGCTCAAAATAGGCGATTGAGAAAATTGCATTTTTTGTCTCATATTTATAGCCGATTTCGATATTTTCAAATCGATCGGGATCTTCCAAAGATTCCAACGCGTCCATTTCTTTGAACTGCTCACCTGAGCGTGGTAAGAAACTTTCGCTATAGCTGGCATAGAATGAGCTATTTTCAAATGGCTTATAAACCAGTCCGCCGCGTGGGCCGAATTCATCAAGGCTTTGCGAGCGCGTATTGCCATTTCTCAAATCATCAATGGTGATATCAAAATTATCAAACCGCCCACCCAGCGTTAATATCACATTATCAAGCAAATCAATTTGGTCTTGGAAATAAAAGGATGTGACTTCCAAATCTGTCTTTGTGTGATTATTAAGGCTTGAGGTAAAATCAAGGCTAGTCGCGGCATTAGGGGCAACTGGATCACTGGCCGATGTGAATGTGAAACGCATCGGATTAGTAATGGTGAAGGTCGCTTGGTCATCAGAAGTTGCGGACCAGTGGGTGTTGTAGCGATGATTTTCATTATCTGTGTCTATCATCTCAGCACCCAACAAAATCATATGATTGCCAAGCTCCTTAATAAGACTACCAGAAACAATCAAGCTTTCGCGCTTAGTCGGATCAAGATAGCCGTCAATAACCACCTCATTCGTATCAGGCAGATAATTGGCCACATATAAATTGCGATAGCTCTTGTCAAAATCACTAAAGGAAACTGTGAGATTACCTTTAAGCGTGTCGGAAAATTCATGGCTTAAAATACCGCGCCAAATATGCGCTTCAAGCGTGGTGGTGTTAATATCCTCACCGCCAAAAACAATATCTTTAAGGGTTTCTACGGGCTGACCATCCGCGCCAGTGGGAATACCCCTATCAATGAAACGCTCATGGTCAGCATATTCATAAGATAAATCCAAAACTGTTCTCGGGCTAAGATTGATTTTTAAGGTCGGATTAAATCCAAAACGGTCGCCATCGTAAAAATCACGATGATTGGCCAGCTTGTCGCTGTGGAAATTCAATCTCAGAGCAGAATTTTCACCCGTTTCAATATTGTAATCCATAGCGGCATTGACGCCAGAAAATGAGTCAACCCCTATCATCGCACTACCAAATTCATCACCCAGTTCGGCCTTTTTGGTGACGCGGTTAATAATGCCGCCCGTGCCGCCACGGCCAAATAGCAATGAATTGGGTCCACGCAAAATTTCAACTTGCTCCAAATTATACAAGGAACGATAATATTGAACATCATCGCGCACACCATCAACGAAAAAGTCAGCCGTTGACCGCACGCCGCGAAACACAATAGCATCGCGGTGGCCTTCGCCTTGTGAAGTGTTCACGCCCGGTGTGTAACGGCTAATATCGCCAATAGTCTTAAAGCCGCGT
The DNA here is from genome assembly GCA_965219965.1 of Parvibaculaceae bacterium. Classification (GTDB taxonomy): domain Bacteria; phylum Pseudomonadota; class Alphaproteobacteria; order RS24; family RS24. The sequence continues at coordinate 254,575 of OZ244796.1, read as the reverse complement.
GCCAAAATTTCATCATCAGTGATGATAGACGCGCTTTGAGGAACATCAACAATCGGAGTTGGCGTTTTCAGCGCATTCACCCGATTGGCGTATAGAATTTTGCCCTCTACTACAATTTCATCTACCGCCAAGGCAGGTGAGCCGCCTATAGCGGGGGGTAAAATAATTACCGCGCTCAAGGTGAGCGCGGATATGAGTGTTTTATTATAGGTTTTTTTCATTTGCTTACTTCCCTTAGTTTTTGCAATTGAGACTGATTATCACTAGCAAAAAAGGATGTCAAGAAAGAATTGTCAAGCCTGCGTGAACTGATAGATTGATGTGTCACTATGACGCATCGCCCGATGCCCACACCCAATGCACATAGTTGAGTTTGAGGAAGCTGATGATGACACAAGTCCACCCGCAACCTATATCGCAAGAAAATAAAACCCGAACGCAAGATTGGTTTCGCATTTTGCGTGATGATTTATGCCAAAGCCTTGAATCACTAGAGCCGAATGGCAAAAAATTTGAACGCGAAGTTTGGAAGCGTGAGGAAGAAAGCACAAAGGCACAAGATTTAGGCGGCGGGGAAATGTCGTTGCTTAAAGGCGATATATTTGAAAAAGCTGGCGTGCATATTTCAACCGTCTATGGTGAACTCTCCCCCGCCTTCCGTGCGCAAGTGGAAGGGGCGGATAAAAACCCGCGCTTTTGGGCAAGCGGTATTTCGGTCATTGTCCATCCGAAAAATCCAAATGTGCCAGCGGCGCATATGAACACCCGCATGGTGGTGACAAGCAAAAATTGGTTTGGCGGCGGGTGTGACTTAACGCCCGTTCTAAAACGCGACCGACGCGACGACCATCCCGATACGGTTGATTTTCACGCCGCCTGTAAAACTGCTTGTGACGCATATGACACGACCTATTACCCAGAATTCAAAGCTGAATGTGATACCTATTTTTATCTGCCCCATCGCAAAGAGCATCGCGGCACGGGCGGGATTTTTTACGACCATCTCAATACAGGCGATTGGGAAAAAGATTTTTCTTTCACACAAAATGTCGGGCGCAGTTTTTTGCAAGCCTATCCGATGATTGCCAAACGGCGCATGAATGACGAATACACCGATGCCGACCGTGCCGAGCAACTTGTCCGACGCGGGCGCTATGTAGAATTTAATTTGCTTTATGATCGCGGCACAATGTTTGGCCTTAAAACGGGCGGCAATGTGGAAAGCATCCTATCTTCCATGCCGCCTTTGGTTAGCTGGCCGTAAGCTTTACAGCTTTTTTATTTCGGCTTTAAGCTGCCGTTCTAGCGCATCCTTGTCATCAGGAAAACCAGCCGCCACCCACCATTGCTCCACCTGTTTAAGCAACTGCCCCATATGCGGGCCAGATGACACGCCTTTCTGCTCTACCATCGCACCTGTTAGGGGAAATTTGGGACAGTCAAAATCGGACAGCGCGGTGAAATTAAATTTATCTTGCCCAAGCCGAGCAAAATCAGCCACGGCCTGTTTGCCGTGCCAATAAACCGCCTCCTGCCAATTTTCTGCCATGCAAGCATGCAGGGATTTATCACATAGAGCCAAAAGCCGTACCTTTTGCTTATTAGACAGGCGCAAATGATGCGCCGTTTGAATAATGGCCTGCTCTGTATCAGGCAGAAGCGCGGCAAGGCGCAATAACGCATCAGCCTCTTTATCTTCGGCCAAACGTACCAAACGGTCAAAGCCTGCCAACACGGGCAGCAAAAAGGGCAAAACCCCCACCCCCTGCATAGCGGTTAACGCATCCACTGGACAGCGACCCATGAGAATTTTATTGAGTTCCATCCATAAACGCTCAGCCGATAGCGCATGTAAGCCTTCTTCTTGTTTCACAGCCTGCTTGCAAGCGTTTAAAGCATCCTTATCTAATGCACCATTAGCCAAATGAAAATGAAAACGAAAAAACCGGATGGTACGCAAATAATCTTCCGCAATGCGCTGGCTGGCATCACCAATAAACCGTACCCGTTTGGCCTTCAAATCATCTAGCCCACAGCCTAGCGGGTCATAAATCTGCCCCTTAGCATCGGCATACAAAGCATTCACGGTAAAATCACGCCGTTCGGCATCACATTGCCAATCCGTGCCAAAACGCACAATGGCGTGGCGGCCATCGGTTTTAATATCTTGCCGCAGGCTAGTGATTTCATAATGACACCCGTCAACCACAACCATAATTGTGCCATGGGCAATGCCTGTGGGGATAACACGAAAGCCACCCGTTTCCAGTCGCGCCAAAGTATCTTGCGGGGCAAAGCTGGTGGCCATATCCACATCGGTAACAGGCTGGTTCAGCAGACTGTCGCGCACACAGCCACCCACGGCACGCACCTTATCATCAGCTGATTGGCCATTTAGGCAGGCCATAATATCTTGCGTTTGCTGGCGATGTAGCCAATTGGCGGTTTGCGGCAAATGCACCATTTATTCCTCTATTTGGTTTCAAATTGCCTGGGCATGAGCTGGCCATTTTCCATATGCGGCGGAATATAACTTCCACCTGGCGGCACACCCAGCGAGCTTCTAAACAAAAGCAGGCTGGTAAAAAGCAAAGCCAATCCAGCCAGTGCCGCCCCAGCCCAGATTTTATAGCCTGCTTGTGCAAATGGCACACGCTTGATCCATTTGAGCCATAGCAAGGCAACCGTAAAAGGCAGGCCAAATAAAAATAAATTCCATAAAACAAGTCGCAACATCAAAATCTTCCCACACGGATGTGCCAACCTCATGCTAGCACATAATCGGCTTTTCCTAAATGAACTTAACGCGCCCGCACCGTGCCAGAAAGCGACAGTTTTTCCCCATCGGGCATTTTCACCAAAACCCGTTCGGGGTTAACGGGTGCAGGAAAGACCAGCCCCTTAGGGGCAACGCCAAAACCACTTGGCGCGTAATAGCGTGCATCACCAATGAGCAAAACGGGCTTATCCCTGCTTTGCGTGGCTTCATCCAGTAGCTTGCGCCCAACCCCTTTGCCCTGCCAATCGTGCGCCACAACCAAAGGACCAAGCAAAACGGCCTCATATGCGCCAATAAAAATCGGCCAGCACGACACTGCGCCAATAAGCGTCTCCCCAGCGAAAGCGGCAAAACTTAAATCGCCAATGGGGGTCGCATCTTCACGCAGTCGCTCAGCCATACGTGCCTTGCGTCCAGGACCGAAAACCGCATCTAAAAGCTGGTCAATCGCCACCCCTTGCGGCGCGGGTTTGAGTGAAAAATTGTCAGACATATGTGCGCCCTATCACGCCATATAGAGGAAAGCAATATAAACCGTATAAACGCCCAAGCACAGCCCGCCTTGTCGGCGACTCATATGCGCTCCATCGGCAAGGAAATATAGCACGCTGAAACTTGCAATGAGCATGACCCAAATATCAAAGTAGACAATTTGCGGCGTAATGGTTAAAGGCTCTATCAGGCCAGTCACGCCCAAAATCAACAAAATATTGGACACATTACTGCCCAAAATATTACCAATGGCCACGCTGGCATGGCCACGCCAAACGGCCAGCATAGAAATAGCCAATTCTGGTAGGCTCGTGCCAAATGCTACCAGCGACAAGCCAATAACGGCTTGTGATACGCCAAAGCCTTGCGCCAGCAAAACCGCGCCTGTGACCAGCACATCTGCGCCCCAAATCACACCGCCCATGCCAAGCAACAAAACAGGCAATGCCACCCACACACCGCCTTTTAATTGCGTATCAGCGACTTCTTGCTCAGCATCACTAATTTCGTTTTTATTTTTCTCATGCCGATAGGCGTAAATAATATACAGCACCAGCAAAGCCAACATGGCCGATGCCATATATGTATCAATTTGTCCCCAAAGCGCAACCAGCACAAAGCCAATGGTTACGCTCAACATAACCACTGCATCACGCCACATGGAATGGCTGTCGGCTAATATGGGACGTGCCAAAGCCGCCGCGCCCAAAACCAGCAATATATTGGCGATGTTAGAGCCAACCACATTGCCAATGGCAATATCGGGCTGGCCGTCTAGCACGGCACGCATCGAAACCATTAATTCTGGTGCCGATGTGCCAAACGCGACCAACGTAAAGCCAATCAGCAAGGGGGGAACATTTAATTGCTTGGCTAAAGAAACAGCACCCGCCACCAAAGCCTCGCCGCCAATGCCCAAAAGCAAAAAGCCACCCAAAATCATCAATGATGCGTCAAGCATGGCAAAAATATCCTTTGGTTTTCGCGTTTCAACTTAAACGCTTTGTCTCGATTCGCAATGGCGGAAAAAGCACAGCGCACCAAATGTGCAAAACCGCCACACATGTCGCCAAAGCAGATAGCGCGTGATAATCATATCACAATTTTCTTTTAACGGCTCAATGGGGGTAAATAAGGGGCGAAAATCCGCATAACTGCGACAAATAGCCATAAGTTAATTACTGAAATAGCTGGAAAAATTTTTAACTTTAGGGCATTGTGCCGCTATGGATTACAAATCTTACTTTGATGACGCATTGGCGGCTTTGCACAAAGAAGGCCGGTATCGGGTCTTCACTGACCTCGCCCGTCAGGCGGGTCTATTCCCGCGGGCATTGGATTATTCAAAAACTCCGCCGCGTGAAATCACTGTTTGGTGTTCTAATGATTATCTGGGCATGGGGCAGAACCCGCAAGTCATCACGGCGATGAAGCATGCCATAGAAACCATGGGTGCAGGCGCGGGTGGTACGCGCAATATTTCTGGCACACATCATCAAATTATTGAGCTTGAAGCTGAACTGGCCGAATTGCACAATAAAGAAAGTGCGCTGGTTTTCACCTCTGGCTATGTGTCCAATGAGGCAACCATTTCAACCATTGCCAAAATCCTGCCTGATTGCTTGATTATTTCAGATGAGCAAAACCATGCTTCTATGATTGCTGGTGTGCGTAGTGCGCGGGTAGCGAAAAAAATATGGCGGCATAATGATTTAGCCCATTTGGAAAAACTGCTTAAAGATGCTGGCCATGAACGGGCTAAGCTGATTATTTTTGAAAGCGTCTATTCCATGGATGGCGATATTTCGCCCGTGCGTGAAATCTGTGCTTTAGCGAAAAAATATAATGCCATGACCTATTTGGATGAAGTGCATGCTGTGGGCATGTATGGCCAGCGTGGCGGCGGCATTGCCGACCGTGAAAATGTCATGGATGAGGTGGATATTATTGAAGGTACTTTGGCCAAAGCCTTTGGCATTATGGGCGGCTATATTACCGCTTCGGCCAACATTGTAGATGCTATTCGCTCTTACGCGCCTGGCTTTATTTTCACCACCTCCCTGCCGCCAGCTATTGCAGCGGGTGCGGTAGCCAGTGTACGCTATCTTAAAACGGCCAATGATTTGCGTGCCAAACATCAAGAACGCGCCGCTGTGCTGAAAAATAAGTTGCAGGCGGCGGGTTTACCTGTTTTGCAAACTGAAACACATATTGTCCCGCTTATGGTTTGCGATCCAGTTTTGTGCAAAGCCGCCGCCGACCGCCTACTACATAAGCATGGCAATTATATCCAGCCTATCAATTACCCCACTGTGGAGCGCGGTACGGAGCGGTTACGTATCACGCCGACACCTTTGCATGATGACACCATGATGGACACGCTGGTGGCTTCGCTTAAAGAAGTTTGGAACGCGCTGGATATTGCCGATAAAACGCAAGAAAAGCTGGCCAAAGCCATTTAAGCCTATCTGCATGAATCTGCCCACTCAACATCCAGAAATTTCATATGGAAAAACTGGCCTGCTCATGGTCAATCTCGGCACGCCTGACCGCGCCAATGCCAAGGCCGTGCGCCGCTATTTGAAGCAATTTTTAAGCGATAGGCGCGTCATTGAAATGCCTGCTTTGCTCTGGCAGCCCATATTGCGGGGTATTATTTTGAATATTCGTCCGCACAAAGCCGCCCATGCCTATGCCAAAATTTGGGATAAGCAAAATAATGAAAGCCCCCTGCGCCGCTATACACGTGAGCAAGCTGAAGGTGTGCAAGTCCGTTTGGGCGACAAAATTATCGTGGATTGGGCAATGCGTTACGGCCAGCCTTCCATTCCCGACGCGCTGGCGCGATTGAAAGAAAAGGGCTGTGAACGCATTGCGATTATGGCGCTTTATCCGCAATATAGTGCGACTACCAATGCCAGCGTTTATGACGAAGTGTTCCGCGCTTTACTGAGAATGCGTTGGCAACCAGCCATACGCACCTCTGCGGCATGGCATGACCATCACAATTATATTAAAACATTGGCGCATACCATTCGGGCGCATATTGACCAGCAAAAATGGCAACCAGATGTGATTGTTGCTTCTTTTCACGGCCTACCAGTAAGCTATTTTGAAAAAGGCGATCCCTATCATTGCCACTGTGTTAAAACAGCACGTTTATTGCGTGAAGAAATGCAGATGAATAAAGATAATTTTAAGCTGACTTTTCAATCGCGCTTCGGACCGACAAAATGGCTAGAGCCCTACACTGAGCCAACCATTAAAGAACTGGCCGCGCAAGGTGTGAAAAAAATTGCCGTTATTACGCCAGGCTTTGTGTCTGATTGCATTGAAACGCTAGAAGAAATTGGTATTGGCGTTAAACAAACATTTGAGCAGGCGGGCGGCACGCATTTTACCGCTATACCCTGCCTAAACGCTGAAGAGCCAGCCATTGAATTACTCACCACTATCGCCCAGCGCGATTTGGGCGGCTGGCTGTAGAAGCGGCTTTCCCCGCCCTTTTCTATAAACTCCCATAAAACATTGATTTTAGCCATAATTTCGGGCAGGCTGAGGCAAAGTTTGGGATATGGATATGGATTTCTGGTTTCCGCTTATAGGCTGGCCAATGGGTCAGACCGAACTAACTGTTATCATTTGTACGGTGTTGGTTTTTTCTTTGTTTGAGAAACCGCACAGCCTTGTCCTTGCGGCTTTTTATAATTGGGTTGTAGCTTTATCTATCATTGAAGCCTTGCCGCATATTTCCACCAGCCAAGGACATTTTGACTTTCGCCAATTCACCCATATGCTTATTTCAACTACATTGGGCGAAGCCTTGTTCCGTTTTGCATTGGTGCTTATCGGACTATATTTTGCACGCAAGGCAGTGAAAAAATTCAGTCCGCATCGTCTTTTTGCTAAAAAATAATTCTCACAGCGATGGTAATTTAATTACGTGGCAATTCAATATTGCGATGCACATGAATATTCAAAAGTAGCCCCATGCTGAGCAGCAATGTCATTAAAGACGTCCCACCATAGGAAATAAGCGGCATAGGAACGCCCACCACTGGCAGCAAGCCAATAACCATAGCAATATTGACAAAGAGATATAAAAACAGCGCCATGCATACGCCAATGGCAACCATGCGACCAAAATGGCTTTTGGTTCTAAAAGCAATATAAAATCCAATACCCAGCACAGAAAAATAAAGCGACAGAACGGCTAGGCTACCCATTAGCCCAATTTCTTCGGCCAGCATGGTGAAAATAAAATCAGTGTGTTTTTCTGGCAGAAAGTTAAGATTGCTTTGCGTGCCTTTCATAAAGCCCTTGCCCCATATGCCGCCCGACCCAATAGCAATTTTGGACTGCAAAATATGGTAGCCTGCACCAAGCGGATCGCGGTCGGGATTGATAAAAGTCAGTACCCGTTCCTTTTGATAGCTACGCATATTTGTCCAAACAACCCAGCTTAATGGCAATAGTGCCAGCACACCGACCATGAAATAACGCCAATTTAGTCCAGCCAAAAACAGCATAGAAACGCCAATAAGCGCGAATAAAACCGCCGTGCCTAAATCGGGCTGGCGCAAGATAAGCACATAAGGCACAAGGATTATCAAAATCGGCAAAGCCATCCACACTGGATGCGATACGCGCTCATCAGGCAAATTATGATAATAACGCGCCAAGGCTAATATCAATGACAGCCGCATGAGTTCCGAAGGCTGGATATTAACAAAGCCAAGGTCAAGCCAACGCCGTGCGCCCATTTGTGCATCGCCGAATAATTCCACCCCAAACAACGCGGCCAGCCCCGCCACAAAAATCACATAAGACAGTGCAAACCAATGGCGCAAATCAATCATGGCAATGCCAATCATCAACACAAAGCCGAGCAGAAACCGATAAAGCTGCCGTGCTGCCCATGGTTCAAAGCTCCCATTGGCGACAGAATAAAGAGCCGTCACCCCCACCGCGCCAATGGCAACAATGAGTCCGACCAACCACCAATTGAGACCGATAAATTTTGCCTGCAAAGAAGTACGCGAAGATAAAAAGCTGACACTCATATTTCCCCATCCTCTTTTTTGGCTGGTAAATAAACATCACGCAAAAGCGGATCGGTTTTAAGTGTTTGCTCCATCACTTTGCGAGCAATAGGCGCGGCCACTTTCGCCCCGCTTCCACCATGCTCCACAATAACGGCAATAGCATATTTGGGATTACGCAAAGGCGCATAGCCGACAAATAAAGCATGGTCGCGCAAATGCCATGGCAAATCATCATTATCAATAATACCCGCCTCACGCTCAGCGGGCGTGATGCGGCGCACTTGAACCGTGCCAGTTTTGCCCGCCATTTTCTGCCCACTCACATCAAAGCCCCGCATAAAAGCCGTGCCATCGCTTTCATTGATAACGCTCGCCATGGCCTTTTTCACCAGTGCCAAATGGGCAGGCTTAACGGGCAGAGGTGCGAATTCTGGTCGTAACTTAACATCATCATTCACGGCATAAATGAGGCTTGGCGTGACTTTTTCTCGCCCATTAGCTAAACGGGCGGCCATCACGGCCAGCTGTATAGGCGTGGCCAGCAAATAACCCTGCCCTATGCCCGTAATCAGCGTTTCACCAGTTTGCCAACCAGCATCTAAATTCGCCCTTTTCCAATCACGATTTGGCACATTGCCCGATTTTTCCCCTTGCGTTTCCAATCCAGTTACACGCCCTAACCCGAAACGTTCCACAATTTCTGCAATTGGCTCAATGCCCATCCGTCTAGACAATTCATAAAAATACACATCGCAAGAATGTTTAATAGCCTCATGCATATTCACCGCCCCATGACCCTCTTCCTTCCAACAATGAAATGTGTCATTGCCGAGTTTATATTTAGCCGTGCAGGTAATTTTTTCACGCGGCGAGATAACGCCCCTTTCCAATCCAGCCAGCGCGACAAGCATTTTAATGGTAGAGCCAGGCGCATATTGTCCAGCAATGGTTTTATTGAGCAAAGGTTTGCGTTCATCTTCCAGCAAACGGTTCCATTTGCTTTGGCTAATGCCAAGGTTAAAATCATTCGGGTCAAATGACGGACTAGATGCCATGGTCAGCACATCACCCGAATGAACATCCATGACAATAATCGCCCCGCTTTGCTCGCCTAATTGGCGTTTCGCATAACGCTGAAGATGGCTGTCTAGCGTCAATACAATATCCGCGCCAGGCGTGCCATCATCTCTAGCCAGCTCGCGAATGATGCGCCCGACATTATTAACCTCCACCCGCCTTGTACCCGCCAGTCCGCGCAGGCTGGTGTCAAGCTGTTGCTCCACTCCGCTACGCCCCAATCTAAAACCTGGCACGCGGAAAAGCGGGTTATTGTCAATCAAATCATCGCGGCTTGGCACACCGACATAGCCGACAATATGAGCAAATTCATCTGGCTTGGGATAGTAACGCATCTCACCCACACGCGGCTCTACGCCAGGCAAATGCGGAGAGTGAACGTTAATGGCAGAAAATTGTTCCCAAGTGAGATTTTCCACCAAGGTAAATGGCACAAAGCTGCGCGATCGCGCAATATCTCTGGCCAGCCGTCGCCTTTTAGTGGGAGAAATCGGCACCAGCCGATTAACAGCTTCCAGCGTCTGCAGTGGGTCATCGGTTTGCTCAGGTATCATCACAATTTGGAAATTGGGTTTATTGGTGGCAATTTCCTGCCCGAAGCGATCAAAAATCTGCCCGCGTGACGGTGCGATAAGCCCAATATTGACGCGGTTTTCTTCCGCCAGCATGGCATATTCTTCTGATTGCGATACTTGCAAATATTGCAATCGTCCAGCCAGCAAAGCAAAAAGGCTCACCTGCCCAATCCCCAAAATCGCTGCACGACGGGTGAAGGTGGGACTGTCACGCTCATCAAGCCGATTATGCATGAAACTTCTCATCACGTCCCCTAATCACCAATGCCAATGCGTGCTAGACGGCTTTCAAGCATAGCCAAAAATCGCGCCATGGGTGGGAATAAAGCAAGGGTGAAAATATATGGCACAAGCAAAACCGCAATGGGCGGATAAGTACCAGAGGTAAGACCCAGCACAAAATAAATAAGCACAAAGGCGGCAAGGCTAACAAAGCCGAAAGAAATCCAATTGGTTGTAAAGCTGGCAGGAGCAAGAACACGCCGCTGTGAGGAAACATAAAAATTCATGCCTACATAAATCAACGCCCATAGGCCGATTGGTGTACCAGAAAATAAATCTTCAAAAATACCAAAGGTGAATAGCACGCCAATGGGAAAGCGTCTTTCATCCACAACCGACCAGAAGAAAATAACAATAAGCGAAAGTGCGGGTACGGGAACAACGCCAAACCATTGGCCAACTGGCACTTTAGTTACCAAGGTGAATAAAAATAAAATGAAAATGGGGATTAAGGAGGTGGCCGATTTTTCTTTCTGCCCCTGTAAAAAACTTTTCAGCCCACTGCCCGATTTGAAAGCCATATTATCCGCCTGCCTCTTTCTTACGCCCAATCAGCGCGGAAGGCAATTCCTCAACTGGCGCATCTTCTGGTGGCAAGAAGCGTAAAATGCGGACAAATTTAAGATTGTTGAAATTCTCAACTGGAATGACTTCTGGCATATTATTGCGCCCGATTTTAAGTCGCCCAATGGTCAAACCAGCAGGCACTTCCCCGCCCAGCCCAGAAGCAACAATCCGCATCCCATTAACCAGCTCGGTTTTATCGCCGACATATTCAAGCCGTGGCGTGGCGGTATTATTGCCTGACAAAACCGCATTTTCGCCAATAGGCTCAATCCGCACAGGGATACGGCTGTTCAAATCCGTCACCAGCAAAACGCGGCTGGAAAACACACCCACAGACACCACACGGCCAACCAGCCCACGCGTGCCGGCCACAGCATGACCCACCCGCACGCCACTATCATAACCAGCATTGACCACCAGCGTGCGAACAAAGCTGCCGCCAGAATCAACCAGAACATGCGCTGTGACCGCATCATAATTTTCTGGCAGCTGCACTTTCAGCAAGCTTTCATAGTTGCGCACTAAATCGCGCAGGCGGGCGGTTTCATTTTCAAAAAAACGCAGGCGGTCATTTTCTACCCTCAGCCCTTCATTGACTTGCCGTAATGTTAGATAATTTGAAATGTCGGCGAGAATGTCGCGCACAAAAACAACTGGCAAAGTGACAGCATACGTTAATGGCACAGCCATATCTGTTGCAATTTGTCGGGTAGAATTGATAAGCGCGGATCTATTATTAACCAAAAGAAGCAAAACCATGCAAAGAAGGAAAAAAATGGAAATGCGGCGGCGATGACTCCGCCGTCGCGCCCCTAGACTTTTGCGTTCCCCGAACACCATTGTGCCAAGCCCATCAATACACCGTGGACAAAACGTGCTTCATTGTTTTGATATGCTCTAATGCCCGACCCGTGCCAAGCGCAACACAAGACAGAGCCTCATCAGCAATGCTCACAGGTAGCCCCGTTTCATCACGCAATACACGATCAAGATTTTTCAACAAAGCACCGCCGCCTGTTAAAATAATACCCTTATCCACAATATCGGCGGCCAGCTCTGGCGGCGTGGCCTCCAAGGCCACTTTCACCGCTTCGACAATGGCACCAACTGGCTCAGCAAGACTTTCAGCAATTTCACGGCGGCTAATTTCCACTTCACGCGGCACGCCATTCATCAAATCGCGCCCCTTAATGCGGATACTGACATCTTCTGAATCCTCTGGCACAGAGGCTGAGCCAACTTCCTTTTTAATACGCTCCGAGCTGGACTCGCCCAATAGCAAATTATGGTGGCGGCGAATATAGGCAATAATCGCCTCATCCATTTTGTCACCGCCGACCCGAACCGAGCGTGAATAAACAATCCCACCCAGCGATAACACGGCTACTTCTGTCGTCCCGCCACCAATATCAACAATCATAGAGCCAGTTGGCTCTGTCACTGGCAAGCCCGCACCAATTGCCGCCGCCATGGGTTCTTCAATCAGATAAACGCGCCTCGCGCCCGCCGATAATGCGCTTTCTTGAATCGCCCGACGCTCCACTGCCGTTGCTCCAGATGGCACACAAATCACCACTTGCGGATTAGCAAAGGTGCGCCGATTATGCACTTTACGGATAAAGTGCTTTATCATTTCTTCGGCCACATCAAAATCGGCAATCACCCCGTCACGCATGGGGCGAATGGCCTGAATATTACCTGGCGTGCGCCCTAGCATAAGCTTGGCTTCATCACCCACGGCCAAAACTTGATTACGGCCATTATTATTGAAAATCGCAACCACGGAAGGCTCATTCAGCACAATGCCTCGCCCTTTTACATAAACCAGCGTATTGGCCGTGCCAAGGTCAATGGCCATATCCGCAGAAAACATTCCCAGCAATCCATCCAACATATTTTTTCCTTTTAATCCTCAATTAAATTTTCAACGAGGCCACTTCATCAGGCGCTTGGCGCAGACGTTTGACCAATAATTTATTCAACGCGCTCACATAGGCACGCGCTGAGGCGACCATCGTATCAGTATCTATCCCGCGTCCAGTGACCGTTTTTCCTTCTTCATCCAACCGCACACTCACTTCGGCTTGTGCGTCTGTGCCTTGCGTCACCGCATGGACTTGATAAAGTTGCAATTTCGCCTTAGTCGGAAAGAGCTGCTTAATAGCATTGAAAGTCGCATCTACGGGCCCATCCCCAGTTGCTTCTGTGACCTGAATGACACCTTCAATTTCAAGCTCCAAACGAGCTTTTTGTGGGCCTTTAGAGCCAGCATGAACTTCCAGCGACACAACCTTAATGCGGTCATTGGCGCGGGCAACTTCGTCATCAATTAAAGCGGCAATATCGTCGTCAAAGACATGCTTTTTCTTATCGGCCAGATTTTTGAACCGTTCAAAAGCCTCCTCCAATTCATTTTCGCTTAAATTATATCCCATCTCAGTGATTTTCTCACGGAAAGCATGGCGGCCAGAATGTTTGCCCATCACTAAGGAAGACTTAGAAATACCAACCGATTCCGGCACCATAATTTCATAAGTCTGGTTGTTTTTGAGCATACCATCTTGGTGAATCCCACTTTCATGGGCAAATGCGTTTTGCCCGACAATGGCCTTATTATATTGCACTGGAAAAGCCGTGACGGCAGAAACCAACTTAGAAGCACGCGCCAAGCACGTTGTATCAATGCCCGTCCATTGCGGCATTAAATCATGGCGCACATTCAAAGCCATGACAATTTCTTCCATCGCCGCATTGCCAGCACGCTCGCCCAGCCCGTTAATGGTACATTCCACTTGCCGTGCGCCCGCTTGCACACCCGTCAGCGAATTAGCCACAGCCAGCCCCAAATCATTATGGCAATGAGTTGAAATAACCGCCTTATCTATATTTGGCACTTTTTCGCGCAACATGGTGATAATGTGCATATATTCAGACGGAATTGTATAACCGACCGTATCGGGGATATTGATTGTGGTCGCACCTGCCTTAATAGCAATTTCCACCGCCTTGCACAGAAAATCTGGTTCCGTACGGGTGGCATCTTCTGGCGACCATTCCACATTATCGGTAAATTTACGCGCATAATCTACACTGAAAGCAATGGCCTCCAAAACAGCTTCGGGGGACATTTGCAATTTATGTTTCATATGCACTGGGCTAGTGGAAATGAATGTATGGATGCGCGGATGCTTGGCTGGCTTAAGAGCTTCACCCGCACGTGCAATATCTTTTTCCCCTGCCCGTGCTAAGCCACAAACCATTGCATTTTTCATCAGCTTAGAAACTTCGCATACGGATTCAAAATCCCCATTGGATGCCACTGGAAATCCAGCTTCAATAATGTCTACACCCATATTATCCAGCGTTTCGGCAATACGCAGTTTTTCATCCAGCGTCATAGACGCGCCTGGCGACTGCTCACCATCACGCAAAGTGGTATCAAAAATCAGAACCCTATCTTCCAGCTTTCCAATTTTTTGGGCGTTATAATCTTGAGTACTCATCATTTAATCTTTCCATCAATTCGGCAAATGCCTGTTTATCTCTTCGGTTGGCGTTTTACCCCTGAGCGCCGGACGGATAGCCCGAAACAGCCTCAGGGGCTGATTAGAAGAGTTAGAGGCGTGGCAATGCCGCTTTGAATGGGGCGCAATTTGGTTGGAACTGGCGCAAAGGCAGACGCAAACACCACCCGGAAAACTCTGCCCCGAATGTTGAAAAAACGCCGTTTTATTGCGCCTTTAGCCATTATCGCACTCCAATTCCACATTTTGGAAATGTCAAAAATATTTCTATTCCCTGTTTATCCATCAGGGCGCAGAATTGCAAGCCCTAACCGCACCGAAAAGGGCGTAAAGCACGGAAATTGAAAGCATTTTGCTCTATTGGCACGCTTGGCCATATGACAGCCCTCTGGCGGGCGTACCTATAGCAAAGCGCAATGCGTTATTTTGCGTCTTTACTGCCAATTTTAAGGACAGAATCCAAAGACAGCTTGCCGCCACCCTTAACCAGCAAAATCAGCAAAATCACCACCCAAAAAAGGCGTTGATCCATAATCAGGCTTGATGAATGCCTATCAAACCAGCCGCCAATCGTGGCCGCATCCACCCCATGGCCAAAAATATCGGTCAGGGATTGGACAACAATAAAGCCTATCATGGCCAAAGCCGATAAGCGCGTGAACAGGCCGATAATGATGAGCAAAGGCAAGACCACTTCCGCCCAGCTACCCAGTACAACAATGGCTGTGTAAAGCCCACCAATTTGCTCTGTGTCATAGCCGACCGCTTCGGTGATGGTTGGTAAAATTTGATAATAGGCACCCGTTGTAGGCTGTAAAAAACCAAACAACCCATCAGAAAATTTGGTTAGGGCCGAGTGCCAATAATAGCCTGCCAGCACAGCCGCAAAGCTAAAACGCGCCGCAAGAGGCAACAGGCAGGGTGGAAAGCATACAACAAGCCAACAATTTATTGTGCCATAGAGGGATAAAATACGTGACATAGCAATCTCCTTTTGTTTCCCTTCAATTTGATGTATCGGGTCGGATAATCTGGATGATTTGTCCATGTTGCACTAATAAATGGACAGTTTGAAGCAAAACTTCCGCCCCTTCGGCTAATTTTTGCGTTGCCTGCCCAGCGGTCATGCCCCCATGCAAATGGGCAAGGAATTCCGCCGCCGCTGGATTAAGTTCTGCCGCCTGCACAGCCATATCGCTATTGCGATAAATCACCATGGCTTGCGGGGTGACATGGTCTGGCGTGGGCGCGGTATCATCAATAAATTGCCAAATATCCCATATAGGCCAAGAGGAAGAAAAACAGTGCAAAGACGGCGCAAGGACTAAGCTACAATTTTCAATATCGGCTTCAAGCAAATGCGCGGCAGCAATGGGTTGATGGTCGGCGGCGTGATAGCTTTGCAACCATAAAAGCTCCAGCCGTGCAATATCAGCCGCATAAGGCACATCATCCAGCGCGGTAAATTCGGCAATAATATCTGGCAATTTGCGCCCATATTCAGCCAGCACAGGCGAAGCAGGCGGATGGGTTCGGATATAATAATCTGCTAGCGCGGCAAATAAATCTTCACCAATCAGGCTATACAGGCGTGGGAAAATATCGCGCAAAGCTTCGCGTAAACTATAAACAACATTATTGCGGTAAATATTAAATCTATCACACACCGCTTGGCCACTACGCGGATGGCGTATATCATCTGGCACGGGCGTGTCAGGGTTCAGCAAAGCGGTAGCAAAACGGCTTTGGCGCAAACGGCGAACAGAATTAGAAGATGCGCTCATCCAGCCAGCTCCATTTTCTTGCTTACATCTGCTAAAAAGCGGGCGGCTTTGCGGCACTCGCCCTGCAATATCGCCCATGTGGGGATATACGTATCCCATTCAATTAAAGTCGGCAATGCGCCATGGGCGGCAAGTACTTTTTCGTAAAGCTGCCAAACATCATCGGCCACGGGTGCGCCGTGATTATCTATCAGCACCCGTTCGCCCTGCGCGTCTAATTCTTCAGCATGGCCAGCAAGGTGAATTTCTCCCACGGCGGGCATAGGGAAATTTTGCAAATAAGCCTCTGGCGACCAGTCAAGATTAACACAGCTTACATAAACATTATTCACATCCAACAATAGGCCACAGCTGGTATGCTCAACCAAACGGGTGAGAAAATCGGTTTCAATATTAGGAGAGTCATAAACCGCGCCATCAAAAATCACATAAGAAGACGGGTTTTCAATTAAAATCGGGCGACCTAGAAATTGTTGCACTTGGTCAATATGGGCGCAAAGTGTAGCGAAGCTATCTTCGCCATAATCAACTGGCAGTAAATCATTAAAATATTGGCGTGTGCCATGCTGCTCTATACCCACCCAAGCAAGATGCTCAGAAATTTGCGCGGGGCGTAGCTCATCTATTAGGTTTTTTAATCGTTTTAGGTGTCGGGGATCGGGGGGAACTGCCGCACCAAGCGACAGCCCCACCCCGTGCAGACTTATGGGAAAATTTTGGCGCAAAGCAAAAAGCTGCGCTTTTGGCACACCGCCCGCGCTCATATAATTTTCTGCATGCACCTCAACCCAAGCAATCGGGTCGGGCGCGGCCATAATGTCAGCAAAATGAGCCGACTTAAAGCCAACGCCTACATCACTCAGCAAGTCTTCAGGCATCTAGCCGTCATCCATGCCTATTATTATGCAGGGTCACGCATGAGTGGCTCAAGCGAACCATGACGGCGCATCCCACTGGCTTGGTCAGGCAGTCTGATTTTCTCGCATTTACCGCGCTTGACGAATTTCCAGGCATTGCCTTGATAGTCAACCGTGGATGTGCCAGCACATGTTGTACCAGGGCCAGCGGCACAATCATTTTTGCCAGCTTTGGCTACACCATAGCATTTTTCCTTTTCAGCAGCGTGAACAGGAGTCGCTATGATTGAACCAACCGCCAGTGCAATCGCACCAGCAAAGGCCATTTTTGTAAGAGGTTTTGTCATTATGTAATCCTTTTCATAAGTTAACAACGCACCTATCCTATAACAAAAAGGGGGGTTAGCAAATTAAATCTGGCCATTTTCCACATGAAGCGATATGAGCAGACGGCATGAAACCGCATGAAGCTAGTTTTTGCTTTCATCCACCAGCTTATTATCAGCAATCCATGGCATTTTGGCGCGCAAATCTGCGCCGATTTTTTCAATTGGATGGTTGGCGCAATCGGTGCGCATTTGTTTAATTTCATCTTGGCCTTCCTGCATCCAGCGATTGGTAAAGCGGCCAGATTGAATATCAGACAGCACTTTTTTCATCGCTTCGCGGGTTTGCTCTGTAACAATTTGCGGCCCAGCGACATATTCGCCATATTCAGCCGTATTGGAAATGGAATAATTCATATTGGCAATACCACCTTCATAAATTAAATCCACAATCAGTTTGACTTCATGCAAACATTCAAAATAAGCCATTTCGGGCGGATAGCCCGCTTCAACCAACGTTTCATAACCAGCTTTGATAAGCTCAACCAGCCCGCCACACAGCACAGCCTGTTCACCAAATAAATCCGTTTCACATTCATCGCGGAAATTGGTTTCAATAATGCCCGAACGCCCACCGCCTACAGCACAAGCATAAGACATAGCCACATCACGCGCCGTGCCAGACGCATTTTGATGCACCGCCATTAAACACGGCACGCCACCGCCTTTAAGATATTCGCCGCGCACTGTATGGCCAGGGCCTTTGGGAGCAACCATAGCGACATCCAAATCATCACGCGGCACAATGAGCTTAAAATGAATAGACAGCCCATGGGCAAACATCAATAATGCCCCTTGGCGAATATTGCCACCAATATGCTCATTGTAAATATCGCGCTGCAATTCATCTGGCGTCAGCACCATCACAATATCCGCATCGGCAACAGCATCAGCAATGGATTTCACTTCAAAGCCTTCCGCCTCAGCTTTGGCGACAGAAGAGGAATCAGCACGCAGACCAATGCAAATTTTTTCAACGCCGCTATCGCGCAAATTCAGCGCATGGGCATGACCTTGCGAACCATAGCCAATAATGGCGACTTTCTTAGCTTTAATCAAATCAATATCCGCATCGCGGTCATAGAGCATTTCCATTTTCTTCTCCCTAAATTCGTTATTTATTTCTTATAGCCCCTACATGGCCTCCGCGCCACGAGAAATTGCAGCCACGCCTGTGCGCGATACATCTTTTAAGCCCAATGGGCGCATCAAATCAATAAAAGCATCAATTTTGCTGGTCGCGCCGGTTAGTTCAAACACAAAGGACTCGGTCGTTGTATCCACCACATGCGCCCGGAAAGCTTGCGACACGCGCAAAGCCTCAACCCGCTTTTTACCCTTGCCGACAACTTTAACCAGTGCCAATTCGCGCTCAATGCTTTCGCCTTCAACCGTCAAATCAATCACCGATGATACTGGCACGAGCCGCAAAAGTTGGTGTTTTATTTGGTCAATCACTTGCGGCGAGCCTGACGTCACAATCGTGATACGCGACAAATTAGCTTGCCCGTCAACTTCGGCCACGGTGAGGCTTTCAATATTATAGCCGCGACCAGAAAACAGCCCGATAACCCGCGCCAAAACACCAGCGACATTAACCACCAAAACAGAAAGCGTATGAATTTCAATATCTTTATGCATCACACAGCCCTAGACTAAAGTCTTGCCCTTATCCGAAACAGTCACTTTTTCGTCGTGGTCAAATAAAATCATTTCATTATGCGCTTGGCCAGATGGAATCATAGGCAAGCAATTTTCTTCCTGCGTTACAACGCAGTCAAAAATCACGGGTCCATTTGTGGCCAGCATTTTTTTAATACACGCATCTAACTCATTCGGTTTTTGGGCGCGAATACCCGTCGCCCCATAGGCTTCAGCCATTTTAACAAAATCCGGCAGGGCTTCAGAATAGCTATGCGAATAACGCCCACCATGCAGCAATTCCTGCCATTGGCGTACCATGCCCATATATTCATTATTCAAAATGAAAATTTTAATGGGCAAATTATATTGCACCGCCGTGGACATTTCCTGCAACGTCATCTGCACGGAGGCCTCGCCAGCAATATCAATCACCAATGCGTCCGGATGCGCCGCCTGCACGCCAACAGCAGCCGGCACACCATAGCCCATTGTCCCCAGTCCACCAGAAGTCATCCAACGATGCGGCTCTTCAAAATGATAATGCTGTGCCGCCCACATTTGATGCTGACCAACTTCAGTGGTGATATAAGTGTCACGGTCTTTGGTCAACGCGTAAAGCCGTTCCACCGCATATTGGGGCTTAATTTGCGTGTCGGATTTTTCATAAGACAAGCTCTTGCGCCCGCGCCAACCATCAATTTGCTGCCACCAATCGGCCAAAGCTTTCTTATCTGGCGTAGCTTTACTATCGCGCCAAATTTTTAGCATATCTTTCAGCACATGAGCAACATCGCCAATAATGGGAACATCCACTTGAATAATTTTATTGATAGAAGATGGGTCAATATCAATATGGATTTTCTTTGAATGGGGCGAAAACGCATCTAGCCGTCCAGTAATGCGGTCGTCAAAACGCGCCCCGATATTGACCATCACATCACAGTCATGCATGGCCATATTGGCTTCATAAGTGCCGTGCATACCCAACATGCCCAACCATTGCTTATCGCTGGCTGGATAGCAACCCAGCCCCATTAATGTTGACGTAATCGGATAGCCTGTCAGGCGAACAAATTCGCGCAACAAATCACTGGCTTGACGGCCTGAATTAACCACCCCGCCGCCTGTATAAAAAATCGGCCTTTTCGCACCCGCAATCAGCCTTACTGCTTGTTGCAGGGCTTTCATATCACCTTTAAGCTGTGGCTTATAGGTTGGTGTTTCAATTTTACCCATGCCAATATAATCGCCTGTGGCAAATTGCACATCCTTGGGAATATCAATCACCACTGGACCGGGTCGGCCTGTTGTGGCAATATGAAATGCTTCATGGATGACGCTAGACAGCTCATCAACCGATTTAACTAAATAATTATGTTTGGTGCAGGGGCGGGTAATGCCAACCGTGTCACATTCCTGAAACGCATCTGAACCAATTAAGGGCGTCGCCACTTGGCCAGAAATGCACACAATCGGGATAGAGTCCATTAAAGCATCTGTCAGACCAGTCACGGCATTTGTTGCCCCTGGGCCAGAAGTCACCAAAAGCACGCCGCATTTACCAGTAGAACGCGCATAGCCTTCCGCCGCATGGGCCGCCCCCTGTTCATGGCGCACCAAAATATGCTCAAATTCATCTTGATGGAAAACAGCGTCATAAATCGGCAAAACCGCCCCACCCGGATAGCCGAAAATATGCGTCACACCCTGCTCATGCAGTGCGCGAATAACCATATCCGCCCCCGTCATTTCATCAGCTTTGCCCGCCATGGCCATACTCTCTTTCCACTCTGCCCCGATATTGGGGGAAAACCGCACAAAACAAGCGGCTCCCGATGCACATCTCTATGCGAAAGCCGCTTAGTGCGGGGAAACTAAGCAAAGCTTTCCACAGCGTCAAGCATTATTTTGCAATATCACGCATTATTTTGCAATATATGAAAAGGTTTTTCCTGATTTTTATAATATTCTTTCTCATTGAGAAAATGCCAGCCTATCATTTGGTTACGGAACCACGTCATTTGCCGCTTGGCATAGCGGCGAGTTTGCTGTTGGGCGTGCATACAAGCCTCTTCTGCCGTCATTGCGCCACGTTGAAAGGCGATAAGCTCCTCCAGCCCTAAGGCTTTCATAGCAGGTATACCCGCCGCCAGCCCCAAAGCCGCCATGGCTCCAGCTTCTTCCAAAGCTCCGCCCGCAAACATGGTCTCAAAGCGTTGATTACACCGCGCATAAAGCCAAGCGCGGTCGGGCATTAAAACCAGCCGCGCCACCTCACCCGTAAGCGGCGGGGCGGGCACGGATGTGTTTTGCCATTCGGTCAGCGTTTTGCCCGTAGCGGCATGAACTTCCAGTGCGCGTAAAATGCGTTGCTTATCATTAGGCTCAATGCGCTGGCCAGCCGCTTCATCTATGCGGGTCAATGCCTCATGCAAAGCGGCTAGCCCTTCCTGCTTTAATCGGTTGCGTATATCCGTCCGCACATCGGGCGGAATATCGGGAATTTGTGCCAGCCCTTCGGTTAATGCTTTGAAATACAGCCCTGTGCCACCGACAATAATCGGCAACCGCCCCGCTTCTTCCACCTGCGTGACCGCGCCAAGCGCATCTTTAAGCCAATCGCCCGTGCTGTAAGGGGTGCGGGCTGAAACATGGCCATAAAGATAATGCGGTATGTCGGCCATTTCCGCTTTTGTCGGGCGGGCGGTTAAAATATGCATCTGGGCATAGACCTGCATGGAATCAGCATTGATAATGCTACCCTTAAAGGCATGAGCCAATGCCAGTGCCAGTTGCGATTTGCCGCTTGCCGTTGCCCCTGCCAGCAACACAGCACGCCATGCGGGTGTTAAATTTTGTTGAGAACCCATCATAAGTCTTTAGTATAGCTGATTTGATGCAGAATGAATTGCACATTGGGGGCGATATGAAAAGCGCGTATTTTATCGTTTTGACCTGCGATCCAGCTGAGGCCATTTTAACGCCTGCTTTGGCTGAAGCGGCAGGCGTGGCGATTGGCGGACAGGTGCAAATACTCGCCCCGCATATTGCTTGCGAAATTCCATGCGATGCGCCACAAAAATTATCTGCTGTGCAGAAACTACTAAACAAACAAAAAATAGATGTGAATTTAGTCCCTGCCGAAACACGGCGCAAAAAACTACTCGTGGCTGATATGGAAAGCACCATTATCGCGCAGGAATGTTTAGACGAGTTGGCCGCCCTATTGGATTTGCGCCCACAAATAGCTGACATTACTGCGCGTGCCATGCAGGGCGAATTGGATTTTGAACCTGCCTTGCGCGAACGGGTTGGCCTGCTCAAAGGGTTGCCTGAAAGCGCATTGCAGAAAATTTATGATGAACGCATCACACTTATGGCGGGAGCGGAAATTTTGGTTAAAACCATGCAAAAGCACGGCGCAATATGCGGGCTAGTATCAGGCGGCTTTTCATTTTACGCCGAAAAAATTGCTACCCGTCTTGGTTTTGACCACCAGCAAAGTAATATTTTGAATATCACCAATGGCCAGCTAGACGGCACAGTGGCCGAGCCTATTTTAGGCCGCAATGCCAAAGCCACTTTTTTGACCCAATGGACAAAAGAGCAAAAACTCACCCCCGCCCAAAGCCTTGCTGTGGGCGATGGGGCAAATGATTTAGATATGCTTGCCCAAGCGGGTTTTGGCGTAGCCTTTCGCGCCAAGCCTGCCGTGTGCAAAGCAGCAAAACTGTCCATCACACATAGTGATTTAACCAGCCTGTTATATTTGCAAGGCTATCGGCAGGAAGAATTTGTCCACCCCTAAGGTGTGCGCCGTGACGGTTTTGTTTCTTTTTCGGTAACAATTCGCAAAGCAATAAAGCGCAAGTTCCCATGCAAGCGTAGCAAAACCAGCACAGATTTTTTACCCTGCTTGCGGGCTTTGCTAATCAGCTTGACTACATCTTCTGGTGTGCGGACGGGTTGCTGGTCAAGCTCAGTGATAATGCTATTGGAATGCAAACCCGCATAAGCCGCTGCACCATCAGGATCAATATGCGTAATCAGTGCGCCACTTTCACGCGCCTTGAGTCCAAATTCATATTTGGTTTCGCTATCAAGCGGGCGCAAAGTCATGCCGAGAATATCAACCGAACCATCTTTATGCTTTTCGGGGTTGTCGCCCGCCCCTTGCGAAACGGCAATATCTGCCTCAATATCCTCCAACCGTCCGACAATGACTGATTTGCGAATTTTCTTACCACGGCGCAAAATTTCCACCACGACTTTTTCGCCAATTTCCGTTTCGGCGACAATACGCGGCAAGTCACGCGTTTCCCCTACTGGCTTTTGGTTAAATAATAAAATCACATCGCCTTGTTTCAGCCCGCCATGATCGGCTGGCCCATCTTCAAAAACTTCGGACACGAGTGCGCCCATGGGTTCATCCATGCCTAGGCCTTCGGCCAGCTCATTAGTGATGGTTTGGATACGCACACCCAACCAACCGCGCCGCGTTTCACCAAATTTACGGAGCTGGTCAATCACGCTCACCGCCAAATCAGCCTGTATAGAAAAACCAATGCCGACCGAACCGCCCGTTGGTGAAATAATGGCCGTGTTCACACCAATCACTTCCCCATCCATATTAAATAAAGGTCCCCCCGAATTGCCGCGATTGATGGCCGCATCGGTTTGGATATAGCTATCATAGGGTCCGGAATTAATATCCCGATTAATGGCCGAAATCACACCCGCCGATAAAGATCCGCCCAAGCCGAACGGATTGCCAATAGCAATCACCCAATCGCCAACGCGTAATTTTTGATTATCACCAAATTTAACAAAGGGCAGTGCTTTGTCGGCCTTAATTTGCAAAACGGCCAAATCTGTTTTGGTATCGCGCCCAAGCAATGTGGCCTTATATTTATCGCCATCAGAAAACGTCACTGTAATTTCATCGGCATTTTCAATGACATGATCATTGGTGACAATCACGCCGCCTGGATCAATCACAAAGCCTGAACCCAGAGATACAATTTTACGTTTGGGGCTTTCCTCACCCTCTTGGCGATTATGGCCGTGGCGTTCAAGAAAATCTTCAAAGAAATCTTGAAATGGGCTGCCATGCATTTGCGGTGCTTGATTCTCCACCGTTGTTCTTATGGATATATTGACCACGGCAGGCATGAGCTTTTCAGCCAATATAGCAAAGCTTTCTGGCGCGGCACGCACAGAGCTGGCAAAAGTGAAACCAATAAAAAGTGTTACAGAAAAAATAAAAGCGAAAAAACTACTCTGTTTCATAAAATCTGCTCTCTCAACCAAACAGCTTAAATATTTTGCGACATCCATATGATAAGCACACCAGCCATTAAAGCCAACAACCCACCACGACGCAAATGGCTTTCCGATAGGCCGCCCATTTTCTGGATAATCATTTTCAAATGGCGTGGCAAAAGCGCGTGAAGCGTGCCTTCCACGACCAACACCAAACCGACACCAAGCAAAAAATAAGTCATTTATTGCGCCGTATCTTGTTTTTCAACCGTAACAATTTCGGGGCAAATTTCAGCCCGCAAAGATTTGCCAGAAGAAATAATTTTCGCTACATCCACTTTTGCTCGTCCGCCTGTAGAACTTTGCTTGACGCTTTCAATCGGCGCATTGGGATTGCTAAGATATTTGAAAAAAGCACTATCGGGCGACAACACCATAGTGGTGTTATTATCTTCTAATGCTTTTTCATAAGACTGCATGGAGCGGAAAAAGGCAAAAAAATCGGGATCCTGCCCATAGGCGGCAGCAAAAATCCGATTGCGGCACGCATCACCCTGCCCGCGAATAATATCAGCATCACGGGTCGCTTCAGCCAGCAACACAGTGACATCCTTATCGGCTCGTGCATGAATGGCACGCGATACTTCCTGCCCCTTGGCGCGGAATTCAGCCGCCTCTTGCTGGCGTTCGGTTTGCATACGGCGATAAACGGCCTGACTATTGGCTTCGGGCAAATCGGCGCGGCGAATCCGCACATCAACAATTTCAATGCCAAAATCAACCGCTTGTCGGTTAACCAAAGCACGGATTTTACCCATTAGTGCGTCACGCTTATCGCGGACAATATCTTCAAATAAAGCTTCACCAACCACCGAACGCATAGAAGAGGTGACAATTGTCGCCAGCCGCGAATTAGCACGCCGTGCATCACGCAAGGACGTGTAAAATTTCAACGGGTCGGAAATACGATAGCGAGTGAACGCATCCACCACTAACCGCTTTTGGTCAGCGGCAATTAATTCTTCTGTCGCGCTGTCCAAATCAAGAATGCGCTTGTCTATATAAATGACATTCTGCACAAAGGGCAGTTTGAAATGCAAGCCTGGTTCAGTAATCACCTTACGCGGATCGCCAAATTGCAAAACAATGGCTTGTTGCGTCTGATGGACGGTGAACAGGCTAGAAAAGGCCAAAAAGCCCAGCACAGCCAGCAAAAGGAGAGTGAACATACCAAGCGGACGCATTTAATTACCCTCCTTACGGCGTAGCTGGTCAAGCGGCAGATAGGGTACCACGCCAGAGCCATTGCCCGTGCTTTCAATAATCACCTTATCGGATTTCTGCATTACCTTTTCCAGCGTTTCAAGGAAAATGCGTTGGCGCGTAACCTCTGAGGCATTGCGATATTCATTATAAATAGCGGCAAAACGGCTGGCTTGGCCTTCGGCTTCCGACACGGTTTGCTCACGGTAAGCCTCTGCTTCACGCCGAATCCGCACAGCCTCCCCTTGCGCCTCTGGCACGACGCGATTGGCGTAAGCATTGGCCTCATTGCGGGCGCGTTCTTGGTCAGCGCGTGCCGCTTGCACATCACGGAAAGCATCAATCACCGCCGATGGCGGATCAACTTTCTGCATTTTCACTTGCGTGATGGTGATGCCGGCTCCATAGCTGTCTAAAGTCTTTTGCATCAGCCCTAAAACCTGCTCTTCGGTTTTTTGCCGCTGTTCGGTCAAAATAGGTTGAATATCATTCTGCCCAACAACTTCGCGCATGGTGCTTTCAGCGACGGCTTTAACCGTACCTTCAGGGTTTTGAATATTAAACAGAAAATCAGACGCGTCATTAATGACCCAGAAAACGGAAAAATCCACATCCACAATATTTTCATCACCCGTCAGCATGAGGCTTTCTTCTGGCACATCGCGCACAGCACCCGAACGGCTACGAAATGTATCACCCGCCGCACGCATACCAATATCCACCCGATTCACAATGGTAACTTTGGGCGTCAGCACTGTCTCAATCGGCCATGGAATATGATAATTCAATCCAGGGCTGGTTTGGGTGTGAAATTTGCCAAAGCGCAAAACCACGCCCTGCTCATCGGCCTGCACACGGTAAAACCCGCTCAAGCCCCAGACCAATAGCAGGCCGGCAAGAATAAACACAATCCCGCTCCCGCCACCGCCTGGAATGAATTTTTGTAGCTTTTCAAATTGCCCACGTAGCCACGCATCCACATCTGGTGGCGATTGGCGCGGATCACGCCCCCACGGATTATTGCCACCGCCATTATTCTGATTGCCGTTTTTATCCCAAGGCATATTGTGCCTTTCTCCTCATCTATTCCCTGTCACTTCTGCTCCAAGCCCCCAGCCTACCCCATAGCGCAGATTAAGACCAATATTTCTTTTGACCTATATACGGGCTATTGGCAATATTACAAAATGTCACAAGCGGAAAATAATCAAATGACCGACAACCCCCCTTCTCCCAGCCATGATGATATATGGCAAGCCCTTGATGGGCTAACCCACCCTGTTACGGGGGCGGATATTCTGGCCAGCAAAATGGTGCAGGGGCTGGTTATTAAGCAGGGCAATGTCGGCTTTTCATTGGAAATTGACCCTGCCCATGCTGAGATATGCGAAGATTTGCGCCAAACATGCGAAGAGCGCGTGCGTGGCATAACAGGCGTTTTATCGGCTACCGTGGTGTTAACGGCACATAACAATGCCCCTGAAATGACGCAAAAACGCCGCGCACCCGAAAAAGCCACGCCTGCGGTTTTTGACCATATTAAGCGCGTCATTGCTGTGGCCAGTGGCAAGGGCGGGGTTGGCAAATCTACTTTGGCACTTAATTTAGCCGCCGCTTTGGGCGCGGCGGGACAAAAAACGGGTCTGCTTGATGCTGATATTTACGGGCCATCTGCCGCGCAAATGCTTTCCATCCATGAAAAACCCGATGTGAGTGATGATAAAAAGCTCATTCCCTTTGATAAATTCGGCATTTTATCTATGTCTATGGGCTTTATGGTGCCGCCCGATCAGCCGCTTGCATGGCGGGGACTGATGGTGCAAAGCGCGTTGATGCAAATGCTTAATGAAGTGGCATGGCCGCCCTTAGATGTATTGGTCATCGACCTACCACCCGGCACGGGTGACATTCAGCTAACCTTAGCGCAACAAATTCCCGTTTCTAGTGCGTTGATTGTCACCACGCCGCAAGCTTTATCAGTCGCTGATGTGCGCCGTGCGATTGCTATGTTTCAAAAAACCCAAACGCCCGTTTTGGGTGTGGTAGAAAATATGGCATGGATGTTCGCGCCCGATGGTGAAACCAAAATGTACCCATTTGGTCAAGGTGGCGGACAATTAATTGCTGAGCAAATGAAATGCCCTTATCTCGGCCAGTTGCCACTTGACCCGACCTTGCAAGAGGCCTGCAATGCTGGCCAACCGATAACCGCCTTCGCTCCCGACAGTCCGGCAACGGAAGCCTTTGGTAATTTGGCAAGGATGATTTTGAACTGGTTTGATACTCTAAGCAGGAAAGAGAGTTAAAACGCCTTGCTTGGCTTCAAGCCGACGAGTTTTTGGTTTTTTTTTCAACTCATAATGATCAAACTGATACTGGTCTTTTGCTTTATCATGTGCGTCTTTTTGCACTGCCACACGCTCCCAATCACGTGCATCCAAACCAATTTTCAGCCATAAAGCGTTATTAAACCCACCATTCCTTTGCACTTCCCTTTGCACTTCTTTCAATTTTTTCTTGCGTGCATCAAACCCCAAATCCAAGTGTGTGTCACCTTCTGGTTCAGCGTGTATATGTGCGAGAAAAATACGGGTAATTTCATTTCTGAATAAATAATAAACTTCACCGCCACCAATCACGAACAATTCCTTGTGGCCTTGCTGTGTAGCCAACTTTATGGCAGCTTCGGGCGTAGCAACAACGGTGACTCCGTCAGGGGCAAAATCACGACGTTGCGACAGCACAACATTCATCCGGTCAGGCAAAGCCCGCCCGATGCTTTCAAATGTTTTGCGCCCCATCACCACCGCATGACCGCTTGTGACGCGCTTGAAATGCCGCAAGTCAGACGGCAAATGCCAAGGCATTTTACCATCTTTGCCAATCACGCCATTACTGGCAACCGCAACAATCATAGAGATATTCATCGTGATTATCCAATCGGCACAGTGATAGTG
Source organism: Parvibaculaceae bacterium (assembly GCA_965219965.1). Classification (GTDB taxonomy): domain Bacteria; phylum Pseudomonadota; class Alphaproteobacteria; order RS24; family RS24. The sequence continues at coordinate 226,081 of OZ244796.1, read as the reverse complement.
CTGGCCAAGCTAGCATAAAAAAACGATTCGCCAAACCCTATACCGCAATCGGGGCGCGGATATGGGGTTGGGCTTCATAACCTTCCAGCGTGAAGCTGTCATAGGTAAACGCAAATAAATCCCTCACTTGCGGGTCAAGCCGCATCATGGGCAAAGCAGTCGGAGTGCGTGAAAGCTGTTCACGGGCTTGGTCTAAATGGTTCAAATATAAATGCGCATCACCAAGCGTATGGACAAAATCGCCCGCTTCCATGTCACAGACTTGCGCCAGCATTAGCGTCAGCAGAGCATAAGAAGCAATATTAAATGGCACGCCGAGAAAAATATCAGCCGAGCGTTGGTAAAGCTGGCAACTTAGGCGCATTTTGCCGCTTTTAGTTGGCGCGACATAAAACTGAAACAAGCAATGGCATGGCGGCAAGGCCATTTTTTCAACATCGGCGGGATTCCATGCCGTGACGATATGGCGGCGCGAAAATGGGTCTTTCTGCAACCGTGCGACCAGATTTTTTACTTGGTCTATTTGCGCCCCGCTGGTTGTTTCCCAACTACGCCATTGCTTGCCATAAACGGGTCCCAGCTCGCCCTTTTCATCGGCCCAATCATCCCAGATTTTAACGCCATTTTCTTGCAAATAGGCGATATTGGTATCACCAGCCAGAAACCATAACAGCTCATGGATAATGGAGCGCAAATGTAGCTTTTTAGTGGTTAAAAGCGGAAAACCCGCCCCAATATCAAACCGCATTTGGTGGCCAAACACGCCAAGCGTGCCAGTATCTGTGCGGTCAGTGCGTTCCACCCCATCATCTAGAACCCGTTGCAGGAGATTCAAATATTGTTTCATGGCCTCAAATTTAGTTGGATTCTCCGCCATTTCACGGGTTTTTTGCCGCCTGTCAACCCCGTCAATAATGTTTTGCCTCCGCCTCTGTAAATTTACTGCTAAATGGGTTATATTAAGCCTGCCAGATTTCTGGCTATAGCGATAAACGGTCTTCGCAATAAACCCATCGGACCCGGGGGCAGTACCCGGCGCCTCCACCATCTTCTCTTGGCGGGAAATTTTAGGGGGGCGAAACAGGATCGACGAGGGTGTAAAGGTTGGTTCCGTCGCTCGGCATTGTTCCGCCGTTATCGGGCTATTTTTAGTTGCAAATGACAACTATGCAGAAGTCGCTGCCGCTGCTTAGAGCAGTGTCGGTCTTCATTTAAGCCCTTGGCCGTTGCAGGTTGAGGCGGGGTTTGGAAGGCACCTGGCAACAGAAGCTTTCCGCTTTTTTTCGGGAGTGAGTATGAGTGATAAGCCAACACAGCAAGAAGATTTTTTTGAATATAGTTTGCGCACACAAAATGCCTTGCGCAATGTGGTGCGTGATGTGTTGACCGAAACCGCTCAAAAAGGTTTGCCAAGCGGGCATCATTTTTATATCAGCTTTTCTACCACCTGCCATGGAGTTGTTATATCTGACCGATTGCGCGAAAAACATCCAGAAGAAATAACCATTGTTTTGCAAAATCAATTTGAAGATTTGGACGTTGTGGACGACCATTTCACCGTACGCTTGAGCTTTGACCGCAAGGCTGAAACGCTTATCGTGCCTTTTAAGGCCATTACGCGTTTTTACGACCCAGCCGTTTCCTTTGGCTTAATGTTTGACGATTTTGACCTAAGCACGCATGAAGATGAAGCCATTTTAGCCATGTTTGAGCGCAACGGGCTGGAGCATGATGGATTAGAGCCAGACGGGTTTGACGAAGCCAGCGCAACGGATACCACGCCGCAGCAAAAATATAAAAACCCCAAAACGGCGAAAAATAATGCCAATACGGAAGGGGAAATTGTTAATCTTGATGCTTTTCGCAAAGACAAATAAAAGGTAAATAGGGACGGATATGACCGATACACGCACGGAAACAGATAGTTTTGGCTCACTTAAAGTTGCCAGCGATAAATATTGGGGCGCACAGACGCAACGCTCGCTCGGCAATTTCAAAATTGGTGGAGAAACCATGCCACCCGCGCTTATCCGCGCTTTGGGCATTGTCAAAATGGCCGCCGCCAAGGCTAATATGGAGCTGGATAATTTAGAAAAAGATATTGGCGTAGCGATTGTTAAAGCCGCAACAGAAGTAGCTGAAGGCAAGCTAAATGACCATTTCCCGCTTGTAGTTTGGCAAACAGGTTCTGGTACGCAAAGCAATATGAATGCCAATGAAGTGATTTCCAACCGCGCAATAGAAATGTTGGGCGGCACAATGGGCAGCAAAGAGCCAGTGCATCCCAATGATCATTGCAATCGGTCGCAATCCTCTAATGACACATTCCCAACGGCCATGCATATTGCGGCGGCTGAAGAAGCGGCGAATAATCTTATTCCCCAGCTTGAGCATTTGCACAAAGCACTGGCGGAAAAAACCAAAGCCTTTAAGGATATTGTCAAAATTGGCCGCACGCATTTGCAAGATGCCACCCCGCTTACATTGGGGCAGGAGTTTTCTGGCTATACCACACAAATGCAATACGCAATTGAGCGCGTTAAAACCGCTTTACCGCGCCTTTTATGCCTTGCACAGGGCGGCACAGCGGTTGGCACGGGGTTGAATGCGAAACCCGGCTTTGCTGAGGCTTTCGCCAAGGAAGTCGCCGTCTATACGGGGCTGAAATTTGTCACAGCGGAAAATAAATTTGAAGCCCTTGCCGCCCATGATGCTTTTGTTGAAATGTCAGGCATGTTGACCACTATTGCCGCCTCACTTTACAAAATTGCCAATGATATTCGTCTGCTTGGTTCTGGACCGCGTTCGGGTTTGGGTGAATTAAGCTTGCCAGAAAATGAGCCAGGTTCTTCTATCATGCCCGGCAAGGTGAATCCAACCCAATGCGAAGCCATGACCATGGTTTGCGCACAAATTATGGGCAATCATACTACGCTCAGCTTTGCGGGCAGTCAGGGGCATATGGAACTAAATGTGTTCAAACCCGTCATGGCGTATAATTTACTCCAATCCATCCAACTGCTTGGCGAAGCGGCGGTGAGCTTTACCGATAATTGCATTATTGGCATTAAGGCCAATGAAAAAAATATTGCTGAGCTGATGCAACGCTCTTTAATGTTGGTAACAGCACTTGCGCCGAAAATTGGCTATGACAACGCCACGCTTGTGGCCAAAAACGCGCACAAAAATGGCACGACTTTGCGCGAGGAAGCAGTCGGCGGTGGCTTTGTGACGGATGAGGAATTTGACGCCATTATCCGCCCGCAAGATATGATTGCACCCAAATAAATGACCAAACCGCAAAAGCGTTCCCTTAAAATTGCGGGTCATGCGACCAGCATTTCTTTGGAAACGCCCTTTTGGGATGCGCTGGGGGATATTGCCGCCATGCGTGGCTTGGGGCGGGCGGAACTGATTGCCGAAATTGACGCCCAAAGCCGCCATGCCTCACTCTCATCGGCCATCCGCCTTTATGTGCTGGATTGGTATAAGCGGGCAGAATCACGGAACTTGTGCTAAACAAGTGAGATGAACGGCGACCCATCTGACGATATATTTGACCTTGGTGATGAGGGCGATACGCCCACCGCCACCCCTGCTCAAAAAGAAGCGCAAAAACCTGAAAATAAAATCAGTGACACACTCGCCGCCAGCATGGCGCAAATGAATGATAAGCAGCGCGAAGCTGTTCTCGCACCAGACGGGCCGCTTTTAGTTTTGGCAGGTGCGGGTACAGGCAAGACCCGTGTGCTAACCACCCGCATTGCCCATAAACTCGCCACGGGTCAGGCTTGGCCAAGCCAATTTCTTGCTGTGACTTTCACCAATAAAGCAGCACGCGAAATGAAAGCCCGCATCGGTGCGCTAGTCGGCACACAAATGGAAAATATGCCATGGCTTGGTACATTTCATTCTATTTCTGCCAAAATTTTGCGCCACCATGCTGAGCTGGTGGGTTTGCGCTCCGATTTCACCATTTTAGACGCAGATGACCAAATCCGGCTGGTAAAACAAATTTTGCAAGACGTAAATATAGATGAAAAAAAATGGCCAGCGCGGCAAATGGCTGGACTCATTGACCAATGGAAAAATCGCGGACTCCAGCCTGACCAAGTGCCACCTTCGGAAGCCGAAGCCTTTGCCAATAAAAGCGGCGGCAAAATATACACGCTGTATCAAAAACGTCTAAAAACATTAAACGCCGCCGATTTTGGTGATTTGCTGTTAGAGTGCCTACGCTTGTTCCAAGAAAATCCCGATGTGTTAGCTAAATGGCAAAACCGTTTTGAGCATATGTTGGTGGATGAATATCAAGACACCAATACAGCGCAATATCTTTGGCTGCGGCTTTTAGCGCAAGAGCATGGCAATATTTGTTGCGTCGGTGATGACGACCAGTCCATTTATGGTTGGCGCGGTGCAGAGGTCAATAACATATTGCGCTTTGAGGAAGATTTTTCTGGCGCAACAATTATCCGCCTAGAGCAGAATTACCGTTCCACTACCCATATTTTAGGCGCAGCAACAGAGCTAATTAAAGCCAATCAAAACCGGCTGGGCAAAACACTGTGGACAGATATTAAGGGCGGCGAAAAAGTCACCCTCCGCAGTGTTTGGGATGGGATGCAGGAAGCTCATATGACCAGCATGGACATTGAAAACCACCAGCATAGGGGCCACCAGCTTAATGAAATCGCTATTTTAGTGCGCGCCTCTTTTCAAATGCGCGAATTTGAAGACCGCTTCATTGCCGAAGCCATTCCTTACCGCGTCATCGGCGGGCCGCGCTTTTATGAACGCGCTGAAATACGTGATGCCAATGCTTATTTGCGTCTTATTGCTCAACCCGATGATGATTTAGCTTTTGAGCGTATTTGCAATAAGCCGCGCCGTGGTTTGGGTAGTGTGAGCTTGCAAACACTCCATCAAGCCGCCCGCGGGCAAGGTGTTTCGCTAATGCGTGCAGCGAGTAAACTCATTGAAACGGATGAGCTTAAACCCGCCAGCCGTAAAAAGCTGGACGAATTTGTGCAATCACTTAATCATTGGCGACAACTTAAAGACACCCTGCCTCCTCATGAGCTGGCCAAGCGCGTGTTAGATGAAAGTGGCTATATGCAAATGTGGCAAGCAACCAAAACACCTGATGCGCCAGCTAAGCTGGATAATTTGAAAGAGCTTATTCGCTCTATGGAAGAATTTAGCACGCTCGCCGAGTATTTAGAGCATATTGCGCTGGTCATGGAAGCAGCCGAGAATGGTACAGATGACAAAGTATCGCTGATGACGCTCCATGCCGCCAAGGGGTTAGAATTTGAAACTGTTTTCCTGCCTGGCTGGGAAGAAGGCGTGTTTCCCAATCAGCGTAGCCTAGATGAAAGTGGCGACAAGGCTTTAGAAGAAGAACGCCGTCTCGCCCATGTCGGGTTAACCCGTGCTAAAAAAAGGGCCACTATTTCTTTTGCAGGCAATCGCAAAACACACGGGCAATGGGTATCCAATGCACCCTCACGTTTTATTGGAGAATTGCCATCTGAGCATATTCATATTGAAACGACCGACCATGGCCAAGCAGCCAAGACCAGCCTAAACATCAAAAGCCGCCCCGCTCGCGCTCAAAAAGCCGCCCCAATCAAAGATGACAGCAAATTCACTCGCAAGACCCGTGTTTTCCACCAAAAATTCGGCTATGGACGGATTGAAGCCATTGATGGCAATAAATGCACTGTGGCCTTTGAGAAGGCGGGCGTTAAAAAAGTGCTGGATAATTTTTTACAAAAAGCAGATAGCGTGGAATAATAATGCGCCATGTTGCAAAATTTTGAAACCCATGCCGATCCTGAAACGGGTGCGCCACGCCTGAAGCTTTTGCGTGCCCAAATGCAAAAGCACAAGCTAGATGCGTTTCTTGTACCACATGAAGATGCTTTTATGGGCGAATATGTCCCACCGCATGGCGCACGGCTTAAATGGCTGACTGGATTTGACGGCTCAGCCGGTACGGCGGTGGTGCTGGCCAAAGGCGCAGGTCTATTCGTAGATGGTCGCTATGTGTTGCAAGCCCCGCAGCAAGTGGACACGAATTGCTTTGATATTACCCCCCTCGCCCAAACGCGCATAAAGGATTGGCTCAAAGAGCAACTTCCCAATGGCGCGGTGATTGGCTTTGACCCTTTTCTGCACAGCATTAAACAGCACAATGATATGGCCGAAACGCTAAAAGAAAATAATATCAGCTTCAAACCCATCACACCCAACCTGCTTGATATGATTTGGCACGACCAACCGCCCCTGCCGCAAGAACCCGTCCGCATTCATCCCGATACACGCGCTGGCCAAACCAGCCGTGCCAAGCGTGAAAAACTATGCAAAGTGATAAACGAAAAAAATTGCGCGGCTTTTCTGCTCACCCGCCCCGAAAGCATTGCATGGGCATTAAACATTCGCGGTGCGGATGTGCCGCACACGCCTTTTGCTTTATCCTATGCGCTCTTGCATAAAAATGGTGCGGTGGATTGGTTTATCGCGCCTGAACGGGTAGAAAAATCCGTACTGGCTCATATTGGTGGCGAGGTGAATTTAATCCCGCCAGAAAAAATGCAAACCCATTTGCGCCAGCACAAAAATACACGCATTGGGCTAGATGAAAGCACAGCCAATTATATTTTTGCCGATTGGCTACCCGATGCGGTCAATATGGCTGACCCGTGTAGCCTGCCCAAAGCCTGCAAAAGCCAAGCGGAAATTGACGGTGCCATTGCCGCGCATAAAAGAGATGGTGCGGCTTTATGCCGATTTTTGTGCTGGTTTGATACTCATGCACCCAAAGGCAAGGAAACGGAAATTTCTGCCGCGCAAAAATTAGAAGCCTTCCGTACCCAAGCGGATGAATTGCTGGATTTGAGCTTTGACACAATTTCAGCCTCTGGGGCGAATGGCGCGATTATTCATTACCGCGTCACCAAAGCGACCAATCGCAAAATTCAGCCCGGCGATATTTATTTAGTTGATAGTGGCGGCCAATATCAAGATGGCACCACCGATGTCACCCGCACCATATGGGTCACAGGCGCGCCGCCGCCCGATGATGCCATTATGGCTTTCACCCGTGTGCTAAAGGGCCATATTGCTTTAGCTGCAGCGCGTTTTCCCAAAGACACAAATGGTATTGCTTTGGACGCACTCGCCCGTGCGCCACTTTGGGCGGGCGGATTGGATTTTGACCATGGCACGGGGCATGGTGTGGGCAGCTATCTTTCTGTGCATGAAGGGCCGCAAAGCATTTCGCGCAATGGCACGGCGGCACTGAAAGAAGGCATGATTGTTTCAAATGAACCTGGCTATTACCGTGAAGGCACGTTTGGGATTCGCATTGAGAATTTGCAATATGTCACCCCACTTACCTTGCAGGCGGGTGAAGCGGAAGAAATGCACAGCTTCGCGCCGCTTACCATGGCACCCATTGACCGCCGTCTGATTGATACAAAATTGCTCACCCAAGATGAGCGCGCATGGCTTAATAATTATCATCAAATGGTGCTGACGAATCTGGCCGCGTTATTAGACGACTCAACACGAAAATGGCTGACCGCCGTCTGCGCCCCGCTTGATTAAAAAACCAGCGAATCGCGATAAAAAACGCTGAAAATAGGAGAAAAACAAAAATTTTGATATACAACTTATGGTTGGTTGAAAAAAATATTTGCGCCTATTAGTGTTAGGCTGTAACAAAAATATGAGGGGAAATATGTTAGCTCAGAGATTTAACAATCAGACCACAGTTGAATTTTTACTGTTCAAAGCCAAGAAGCGTATTTTTACCAGTTTCATTGATATCACCCGCCATTATGGCATTGCTGACCAAGACTGGCCATATATTTACGCTTTGCTTTATCGGCATCTCAATCATGTCGTCGCTCATTGCTATGAAAATAAAATGCCTAGCCTGCCCGTTTTGGCTGTGTCCAAATCATCTAAAGATACAGGCGATATGACGCCGCGCCAATTAAAACGGCTCAGCAAAGCCATGGTGCAAGCAGGCTATAGAGGCATGGGAACAATGGAATTAATGCGTCGCCACCAAACAGAATGTTTTGATTGGGCGCAACGGCAATATTTCATTCCCGAACGGCGCGAAACCCGCCACGGCCATTTAGAACCCGCCTTTCCACCCTCACCCCCTCATGGCAAGAAAGGCTTCTTGCTTAAAAATTAAGTTTAAGTCTCTTTGATAAGTTTCAACCATGCCTCTTCGTCAAGCACGGTGACATCTAATTCATTGGCCTTTTTTAGCTTAGAGCCAGCCGCTTCACCCGCGACTAAATAATCAGTTTGCCCCGATACCGAACCAGAAACTTTTGCGCCTAATTTTTCCGCCCGCGCTTTGGCTTCGGCGCGGGTCATACGCACCATCGTGCCGGTAAATACCACCCTTTTGCCTGCCATTGGTAAATTTTTATCAGCCTGTTGAAGCGGTTGGGGGGTCACACCCGACGCTAGTAGGCCATCAAAAATATCAGCATTGCGCGGCTCGGCGAAGAAGTCCACCAAAGCCCGCGACGCCTCTCTCCCAACACCGCCAATACCCTCTATGTCATTACGCAAGGTCATAGCCTCAGCATCTGTATTAGCGAGAAGCTGTAAATCCTTTTGCAAGGCTGACACAGATTTATAATGCCTACCTAAAGCCTCTAGCTTAGATTTCATCTTTGAGATATTCAGACTCTTCAAGGCATCAGAAGGGGTTTTTTCCCTGCCCATATTGGCGATAAGGTCACAATTATGCGGCTTTTTAAGAAAATCCATCAAAGCCTCCACTGTTTTTTTTCCAACATCTTTAACAACTAATAGATTGTCCCAACCCACCACAGATTCCTTATCAGCGACAATGATACGCATAGCTTTTTGCATATCCAGCACAGAACCGTCATAATGTTGCGCCAAAAGCCGTGCCGTTTCCTGCCCGACATAGCGAATCCCAAGACCAAATAAAAATCGGTCAAGCGCAATGGTTTTTCTATCTTCTATGGCGGCGAAAAGTTTTTTAATGCTGTCTTTAAGCTGGCCTTTTTGCTTGCCTGACCCATATAGCCAGCTTTCTGGAGGGTTTTGGCTATGCTTTTCGGCCAGATGGAAAATATCAACGGGCGTTTTCAGCAAACCCAAATCCCAAAATTCATCAATTTGCTTTTCGTCTAGCCCGACAATATCAAAGGCTTGGCGCGAAACAAAATGCTTCAGCCTTTCACGCGCTTGGGCGGGACAGCTTAACCCGCCCGTGCAACGCCGCACCACATCCTTTTCCCCATCTGGGCCAATTTCATTGACCGTTTTCGCTCCGCAGGCTGGACAGGTTTTTGGAAATTTGAATGGCTGAGCATTTTTTGGCCGTTTATCTTTGACCACCTCAACAATTTGCGGGATTACATCACCTGCCCGTTGCACAACAACCATATCACCAAGGCGCACATCAAGGCGGGTAATTTCATCTTCATTATGCAGTGTGGCATTTTGCACCACCACCCCACCTACCGTTACGGGCGCAAGGCGAGCCACGGGTGTTTGCGCGCCAGTACGGCCAACTTGTATTTCAATGCTTTCAATACGCGTATTGGCCTGCTCGGCAGGGAATTTATGCGCCACCGCCCAGCGCGGGGCGCGAGCGACAAAGCCTAGCCTTTCCTGCCAATCTAGACGGTCTATTTTATAAACCATGCCATCAATATCATAATCCAGCTCCGTGCGCTGGTCATTGACGCTTTGCCAATGTGCCATTAAATCATCTGCCTTTTGCGCCTGCACCAATAGCGGGTTGATAGAAAACCCCCAGCGCGTAAAAAGCTGCATCATTGCATATTGGGTGGCTTCTGGAAGGGCAGAAATTTCCCCCCAACCATAGGCGAAAAATTTAAGCGGACGGCTGGCTGTGACCGACGCATCAAGCTGGCGTACACTACCCGCGGCTGCATTGCGTGGATTGGCAAATGCTGCTTTGCCCGCTTTTTTCTGCACCGCATTGAGCGCGGCAAAATCGCTATGTGACATATAAACCTCGCCGCGTATTTCCACCACATCGGGCGCATCATTGGGCAGTTTTTGTGGCACTTGCTTAATTTTTTTCAAATTTGCAGTAATATCTTCGCCTACCTGCCCATCGCCACGTGTTGCGCCATGCACCAAAACGCCCTTTTCATAGCGCAAACCAGCAGACAGGCCGTCAATTTTCGGCTCAGAAGTATAGGCCACTGGCTCATCATCGGTCAGATTCAAAAACCGCCTCACGCGACGGGAAAAATCGCGTACATCGCCTTCTGAAAACGCATTGCCCAAAGATAACATGGGTGCCCCATGGGTTATTTTGGCAAAACCCGAAGCGGGTGCCGCACCGACTTTCTCGCTAGGACTATCGGCGCGTTTCAAATCGGGAAAGCGGCGTTCAATGGCTTCATTGCGCTGGCGTAGCGCGTCATAATCAGCATCGGAAATAATAGGTGCGTCTTTTTGATAATAAGCCGCATCATGCGCCCCTATTTCATTCGCCAGAACCTGCAATTCGGCTTCGGCTTCTTTGGGCGTTAAATATTCAACAGGCTTATCACGTGGCATGGCCTCACGCCTCCAATAAACGATGGGCGGCGGCGCGGGCTTCATCTGTTATGGTCGCTCCAGCCAACATGCGGGCAATTTCTTCTTCGCGGTCAGGGCGGGTTAATTCTTTGACTTGCGTTTTCGTATTGGCCTGCGCCGTGCGTTTAACAATTTGCCATTGATGGTCGCCACAAGCGGCTACTTGCGGCGAATGGGTGACAACCAGCACCTGCCCTTGTTCTTGCCCTTCCCCTGAGCCATGCTGATAATTGGCCAACTGCTTGAGTCGTTCACCCACGGCTTCAGCCACCGCCCCGCCCACGCCCGTATCCACCTCATCAAAAATCATGGTGCGCGGCTCGCCCGCACCTGCCAATGCAACCTTGAGTGCCAGCATGAAACGTGCCAGCTCGCCGCCAGAGGCGATTTTCGCAATGGGTGCTGGCGGTGTGCCAGGATTAGTGGCGGCCATAAATTGCACCTTATCCACCCCATGCGCCCCGCCCTGCGCGACATCACAACTTTCAATAAGGGTAGTGAATTGCCCACCATCTAATTTAAGATGCGGCAATTCGCTCGCAATGGCGGCATCTAATTTTTCTGCCGCCGCTTTGCGCCCCGCTGATATGGCCTGTGCCTTTTGCTGATAATTTTCTGCCTGCGCCTGCCATGCCGCTTCCAATTCGGATTCGCTATCTGCGCCTTTATCAATATCGTTAATTTGTGCCGCCAGCTGTTCTTGCACGCGGCATAATTCATCAACTGCAACATTATGTTTGCGGGCAGTATCTTTGAGCGCGAATAAACGCTCATCTAGCTTTTGCAATTTTTCGGGGTTAAAAACCACTGCGCCCGCCGCTTCACCCAAAGCACGCCGCGCTTCATCACTTTCCAAAACCGTGCGCTCCAAAGCGGCAATGGCTTCATCCAGCCGACCCGCCGCATGCGGGGCGGCTTTTTCCAGCCGCCGCAATGCGCCATTTAACGCTGTGTGAAAACCGCCATCATCGCCCAGCAAAGCCAAGGCTTCATTCAAATCCTGCGCGATTTTTTCAGCATTCATAAGCATGGTGCGTTCTTGGGTCAAAGCCGCTTCTTCGCCCTTTTGCGGTGCAAGACGGGTGAGTTCTTCAACCGCATGGCGCAAATAATCGGCTTGGCCAGCCGCTTCCGCCCGCGCATGGCGATAAGTTTCCAGCCGCGCCAAAGCCGCCTGCATGGCATGATAGGTTTCCTCCAAATCGGCCACATCTGCTTGATGAGCTGCAAAAGCATCTAACAAATTGCGCTGTGTTTCAGCTTCGGTCAGAGACTGGCTTTCATTTTGGCCGTGAATTTCAACCAAAGCCGCGCCAAGTCGTTTGAGCAGTCCAATGCTTACTGGCCTGTCATTGACAAAAGCCCGTGTGCGGCCATCTTTGGTTTGCACACGGCGCAAAACAAGCTGGTCTTCGCATTCAATATCATTTTCATCTAGCAGACGCGCCGCTTCACCATTGGGCGCAATGTCAAAGGCGGCTGTCACCGAGCCGCGCTGGGCGCCATGGGCAACCAAATTGGCATCGCCCCGCGCACCTGTGGCCAATGCCAGTGCGTCTAGCAAAATGGATTTTCCCGCCCCCGTTTCGCCAGTCAAGGCACACAGACCCGCTCGCCATTCAAGGTCAAGCTTCTCAATCAAAACAATGTCGCGTATGGACAATGCAACGAGCATGGGCACCCTATAGGTGATTAGAAAAATTATCTCCAAATGCGTTTATACCATGCCGACTCGGTAGTCGGGGTAAAATCGCGCTCCACAAGCATACGGTACGAATCGGCATACCACGCACCTGCTGGATAATTATACCCCAGAACGGCGGCCGATGCTTTGGCTTCTTCCTCCAGCCCCAGAGCGAGATAGGCTTCCGTCAAGCGGTGCAAAGCCTCTTCAGCATGAGTGGTGCGCTGATATTGCAAAATCACATTTTTGAATCGCGCAATGGCGGCCACATAAGAATGACGGCGCAAATAATACCGCCCAATGGCCATTTCCTTACCTGCCAAATGGTCAATGGTTAAATCCAGCTTGAGCCGTGCATCACGGGCATAATCAGTATTGGGATAGCGGCGGATAACGTCGGTCAAAGCCTCACGTGCCAATTCGGTGTTTTTCTGATCGCGGGCGGTATCGGATATTTGCTCATATTGACTTTGGGCAATTAAATAATACATATAAGGTGCTTGGGCATTGCCTGGATGCAGTGCCAAAAAACGCCGTGCGGTTAAAATCGCATCGCCATATTTATTTTGCCGATAATAAGCATAGGCCGACATCACCATGGCACGCCGTGCCCAAATAGAATAAGGGTGCTGGCGTTCTACCTCGTCAAACTCCACCGCCGCACGGCGATAATCACGCTCACTTAAATAGTCATAGGCCGTGTTGTAAATTTCCTCAACACCGCGCTCCACATAGGCAACTTCTTCCTCATCACCATCTGAGCAGGCGGGCAGAAAGCCAACCATAAGCGGCACGAACAGCACCATGGCGGGTATGTTTCTCATAGCCATAACAAGACGATAAATAAGCATAAGCGGGACTTTGGCTTTATTTCAGCCCGATTGCAAGTATAGAAAACAAAAAGGGAAAAATTTGGCTGCTATTCAGCCGCCGCCAAAGCCGCCAATTGCGGCTCTTTGGCCAGAGACACAATTTCAAACGCATCGGGGCGTGAGAATAGCGCGTGGAGGAGCTTATTATGCAGGGCGTGGCCAGATTTAACGCCATGATATTTGCCGATAATACGCAAACCCGCCAAATAAAGATCACCCACCGCATCTAACAATTTATGGCGGACAAATTCATCTTCACTCCGCAAGCCGTCCTCATTGAGGACATCTTCACCATCCAGCACAACGGCATTTTCCAGCGAACCGCCCAGTGCCAGCCCAGCGGCGTGCATGGCTTGGACTTCTTCCAACATGCCAAAAGTGCGTGCTTGGGCGAAATCATCGCAAAACTCATCTGCCGCCAAATCCATAATGGCGGCCTGTTTGCCAATGCGCGGATTTTTGAAGTCAATATTCACTTCAAAAATACAGCCTCTATCAGGCAGAAGTTCGCAAAATTTATCGCCATCTTCAACCCGCACAGGGCGTGTAATGCGTATCATACGGCGCGACTCGTTGAGTTTTTTAGTGCCGACCTCATGAATCATATTCACAAAAGCCTGCGAACTGCCATCCATAACGGGTACTTCTGGCCCGTCAATTTCAACCAGCACATTATCAATACCCGTGCCAGAAAGCGCGGCCATTAAATGCTCCACCGTACCAACAGTATGGCCAAAACTATTGCCGATAACTGAACACAAAGTCACCTGACACACATGGGCAAACAAAGCAGGTATGCAGGCTTCTTCTTTATTTTCAATATCGGTGCGTACGAAAACGACCCCACTATTGGCGGGGGCGGGTTTAAGCGTGACAGACACATCTGCCCCACTATGCAGGCCAATGCCTGAACAGGTAAAGGGCGCGGCAATGGTGCGCTGCAAAATGCCGCACGGCACCAGCTCCCCAATCGGAACGGGGGCGAAACGCTGATGCATTTGAGCCAATGTTGCTGGCGGTGCCATATCCCAAAATCCTCACATCTCTCTAAAAATTCTTCACAAAAAGGTGATACGAAAACGCGCCACGAAAATGTGATTGAACCTTTTTCTCTAAGCATGTTTTAAGAAAATCGGCGGGGCGCGACAAATAACACTTTGTTACCCATTATTACGGGCTTTGACTTGTCTGGCGGGCATTTGCGCCATTATAGCCACAGCTGGCCAGCCCATTTGTGGCGTGCGGGAGAAAATGCCGAAAAACGCTGGAAAAGCGTGGAAAACAGCCCCGTCAACCCTTCTGGCGGATCGGGCCAGAAGGGTTTGTTCGGGGTGCGCTATCAATTACGGCGGAGAAAAGCCGGTATATCAAGCTGGGCATCATCCAGACCACCCGATGACGGGCTTGACTGCATGGTTGTTTGCACGGGCTGAGTCGATTCGGCCACATCACTCACAGCAACTGATTCGTCTGCCGCCTGTGATATTTCTGCTTCAGCTTGTGGTTCAGCTTCGGCTTCTATTTGTGGCACTGGTGCCTGTGCGGTGGTTTCTGGTACGAGCCTGCTTGGCTCTTTATCCTCATCCAAAACCACTTCAACCAGCTCTGGCAAATCACCCTGCTCGGCCTGCGAGGCCTGTGCCGTATCGCCCATACTTGGTGTTGAATCGGTTTCGGCCACGGCCGGTTTACTTTCTGGCGTGTCCTCAAAATCCAACGGCATGGCCTCATCGCCCGTTATGGGTTGATGAGGTTGATACGACTCCTCTACCGATTCTGGTGCGGCCTCTGGCACAGGTGGTGTTTCCTGTGCAGGGGGTGCGTCCATAGAAGCAGCAGATGATTCCTCAGCAGGCTTTTGCTGTGCCTTAGGGTCATCCTCCTCTTTACGCCCGCGCAAAACACGGTCAATGAAGGATTGCTTACGGCGCGGCAGAAGACCAGGCTGTGGACGGACGGGTGGTGCCAAAAAGTCTGGCATATCTGGCTTGGCTTCCGCTTCATCCACACCTTGCCCAGCCTCAGCCCCCACTTGCGGGGCGGCAGGCATGGGTGCCATTTCCGCTTCCCCCGTCGCCTGGGCGGCAGGCTCAGGACTGAGCGCGTCTATGTCTGGCGTTGGCGTAGCCAAATGCACGACACGTGGCGTGGTGTCCACTTCCTGTTCCACATCATCGCTGGCAATGCCCGTTGCAACAACAGAAACACGCATTATCCCTTCAAGGCTTTCGTCAAAAATAGCCCCAATGATGATATTGGCATCGCTATAAACTTCGCGTTTAATGCGATTGGCTGCTTCGTCCACCTCATAAAGCGTCATATCCTCACCGCCAGTGATATTAATCAGCACACCGGTTGCGCCTTGCATGGAATCATCTTCCAGCAATGGATTGGCTATGGCCGCTTCAGCCGCTTCAATAGCACGGTTTTCGCCTTGGCCTTCGCCTGTTCCCATCATCGCTTTGCCCATTTCATTCATGACCATTTTGACATCGGCAAAATCAAGATTGATAAGTCCTGGCTTAGTCATTAAATCCGTGACGCTGGACACGCCTGAATGTAAGACCTCATCAGCAATGGCAAAAGCCTCTACAAAACCAGTTTGTTCATTAGCAACGCGGAACAAATTCTGGTTTGGAATGATGATAAGCGTATCAACTGCGCGGGTTAATTCCTCAATGCCCGCATCAGCCGCACGCATACGCCGTGGACCTTCAAACTCGAATGGTTTGGTGACAACGCCAATGGTCAAAATCCCCTGCTCACGACAAGCACGAGCAATGATGGGCGCGGCTCCTGTACCCGTGCCACCACCCATGCCCGCGGTCACAAAGACCATATGCGAACCTTGGATTTGATCAACAATTTCAGCCATAGCCTCTTCGGCCGCTTGGCTACCAATGGATGGGTCAGAACCTGCGCCCAGCCCTTCGGTAAGCTGTGCGCCCATTTGAATTCGCCGTTCTGCATGGCTGCCAGCCAGTGCTTGTGCATCTGTATTGGCCACCACAAAGTCAACGCCTTCAAGCCCTGCCTTTATCATATTGTTAACAGCATTGCCGCCAGCACCGCCGACACCAATAACTGTTATACGCGGTTTTAGTTCCTTCCTAGGAGGAACGGTTAATTGGATACTCATAATTTTCTCCTTTCATTCGGCGATTTTTAAGCAAACACATCGCCGAATATTTTGCCCATACGCCCGCCATTTCCCAATGAAATGACTCGATCCATGACGCATGGACGTTCTGTTTTGGGTCATACGACCCGTTTATGGCGATGCGGTGTGCATCACCTGAAGGGGCAGACATGAAATTTACGCTCTGCTCCGACATCTCAAATATTCCTCTTCAGCCAGCTTCCGAGACGACCCAATCGGTCATGCCTCAAAAGCGCGGTTAATTTGCCCACCCGTTGCGGGGCTAAATCAAACTGATTCTCACGATACGCATAGGCCACGAGGCCACTTGCGGCGGAAAAGTCTGGGCCACTTGCCGATTCTGGCAGACCCGTAAAACGCGTCGGTGTACCAATGCGAACCTGCTTGTCCAGCACATGGGCGGCGACTTCCTTTGCGCCATTGAGCCGTGCGCCGCCGCCAGTAAGCACTAATTTGCGGCCAGCAAATTGCGACAGCTTCGTATTGTTCAAACGGATGTTAAGCATTTCCATAATTTCTTCAAAGCGAGCGCGAATAATGCGCGATAGCATGGAACGGTCTATGCTTTGCGCCCCGCTTGCGCCTTTTTCGCCTAAGGGCAGCACATCAAAACTTTCTTCATGCGTATTCGAATCAGCCAAAGCACTGCCTTGTACGATTTTAATGCGTTCAGCATCTTCTAAAGAAATATCCAGCCCGACAGATATATCGCGGGTAATTTGATAACCGCCAACTGGAATAATGCCCGTATGAATAGGCGCGGATTCCTGAAACACGGTGAAAGAAGTTGTCGCACTGCCCATATCCACCGCTAGCACGCCTAAATCCATTTCATCTTGCATCAAGCAGGCCAATGCACTGGCATAGGGGGTCGCAACAAGGCTTTCTATTTTCAAATGGCATTTATTGATACAAGCCAATAGGTTACGCACAGGCGCGGCGGGGGTGGTCATGGCATGGGTGGTAACTTGCAACATATCGCCAAACATGCCGCGTGGGTCTTTAACTGCTATTTTGCCGTCAATTCTGTAGCTCACAGGTATGACATGCAAAGGCTCTACATCATCGCCCAAACATTCGTCATAAGCGCGTTGCAAGGCGGCTTTCAAAATCGCATCATCAACGGGCAAACCATTAAGCGGGATTTCGGCATTAAATGTATGGCTTTGCAAACCCGCCGCCGACATGCCGACATAAATATTTTCTACTTTCACATCGGCCATGCGTTCGGCTTTATCCACCGCCGTGCGGATAGATTTTTCTGCCGCGCCCATATCTATAACAACGCCCGCCTTAAAGCCCGCCGACGGGTGATAGCCGACGCCTTTAATTTGCATCAGCCGCCCCGAAGTATCATCGGGGGCTTGGGCAATGAAGCAGGTGATTTTGCTCGTGCCAATATCCAACGCGCCAATAATGCTATGGCGTGTCGGCGACAATAATGAATTGCGCGATTGGAACTGACGGGCGGGAAGATTCTGATTCATGCGCCGAACTCCCCGCCAATATGGCGTAAAGTTTGTGGGTCGGGTGTGGGTGTGGGCAAACCAAGCGGGCGTATCATCACCCGATTGCCCAAACGCAAATCAATAGCATGGCCTTTAAGGGTCAAGACCTCTTTTTCAGCCTGCATTTCAGTGAGCAAATCCAAAGCCTTGCGCGGCTCTTCGGCGGGTAAATGAATTTGCCCGCCATGGTTCAGATGCAATGTCCAGCGTCTATCGCTAAACCGTTCCGCGCCTGCAAAAAGCGTTTCTACTGCTGGATAATCGGCCAGCAAGGTGAGCAAATCACGGGCATATATATTGCTTTTGCCGCCCTTAAAGATGGGCAAACTAGCATAGGCGGGCGGAATGGGCGCGATAATTTTCACACCCTCCGCATCAATCAAATAAATGCGCCCATTTTCCTCATAACGCGCTAAGGCTTCGCGCTCTATGAGTTGCACATGCAAATGATCAGGCAGAATCCGCCGCACCATAGCTGCTTTTACCCAAGGCAGAGCTTCAAGGCGGGTTTGCATTTGTGCTAAGTCAAAAGAAAATATGGATTGGCCACGATATATATTCAGCGCCGATTCCAAATGACCGCGTATTGTGTGATGCCGCCCCTCAATGGTGACATTCTCCAATGCCAAACCAGATTGACTCAACAAAATATGCATTTTGCCAAGCGCGGTCTGTTTGATTTTGTCTAAACTGCCATGCAAATGTAGCCCGACCAGCATAAAGGCTGTTAAAATCACCAATCCAGTGAGCAAACCCCATTTTCCTTTCTGTAACAGACGGATAAATAAAGCCAATAGCTTGATAGGCACGACAAATAGATAACGGATACTTTGTTTTATCTTTGGCATGACGCATCCTCCACCATCCAGCGCACTAATGCGCCATAATCAATGCCTTCATGCGCGGCAATTTCTGGCACAAGCGACATGGACGTCATGCCCGGCTGGGTGTTAATTTCCAGCACAACAACGCCCTTGCCGCCCTCATCTATTCTAAAATCCGTGCGCGTAATGCCGCGACAACCAAGCACTTGATGCGCCGTCAATGCCGCATGACGAATTTCTTCACGCAAAGCCTCATCAATCGGGGCAGGCATAATATGCTCAGCGGCAGGTGTTTTATATTTCGCGCTATAATCGTAAAATCCTTCTGCGGGTATAATTTCCATCACGCCCAATGCATGCTCGCCCATTACGGCGCAAGTCATTTCACGGCCTGGGATAAATTGCTCGGCCATAAATGCCCCATCGCCCAAATCAGATGGCACATCATCACCTTCGCCAATCATAAACACACCAACACTTGACCCTTGATTAACCGGCTTAATAACATAAGGGCGCGGCAAAGGGTGCTGACCCTTAAGCGGTTTTGTGATGGACTTATGCGTGGCGATATTCAAACCCGCATCGGCAAAAAATTGCTTGGCTTTTATTTTATCCATGGCCAAAGCCGATGCCAAAACACCCGAATGGGTATAAGGCAAATCCAAAACTTCCAGCACGCCTTGCACTGTGCCATCTTCGCCGCCAATGCCGTGCAAAGCATTAAACACCATATCTGGCTGAAGCGTGGCCAGCTTTTGTGCCATATCACGTCCTGCATCTAGCTCGCTAACTTGATAGCCCAATTCGCGTAAAGCATCGGCGCAATTTTTCCCCGATAGCAGGCTTATTTCCCGTTCAGGCGACCAGCCACCCATTAACACTGCAATATGTGTCATGCGCCCTCTCCCTCTACTAAAAATTGCCCTATGCGTTTGATTTCCCAATCCAATGCGATGCCTGTTTCGGCCATGACTTTTTCCCGCACTGTTTCACCCAGCATTTCCAAATCGCTGGCTGTGGCTGTGCCATCATTGACCATAAAATTGCAATGCTGCTCAGATATTTGTGCGCCACCTTGGCGCAAGCCGCGACAACCCGCCTTGTCTATAAGCTGCCATGCCTTCACTCCGTCTGGTTTCGTGCCATCGGGATTGCGGAAAGTGCTGCCACCCGTGCGTGTTTTAACAGGCTGAGTGTTTTGTCGCGCATTTGTAATTTCTGCCATGCGGCGAGCAATGTCATCTGCATTACCTGGCTGCAAAGCAAAGCAAGCGGAAGTGAAAAACACATCTTCACCCAACCCGTTTTGACGATAAGCAAAGCTCATATCATTCTTGCTTAAATGCAAGGCCTTGCCCTGCCTATCAAAACCCTCAGCAGAAATAAAACAATCTGCCGTTTGGCAACCATAAGCACCCGCATTCATTGCCAATGCGCCGCCTATTGTGCCAGGAATACCAGCGAAAAATTCAACGCCCGCTAGCCCGTGCTTGGCCGCCGCACGAGCAACCATCATATCTTGTGCCGCCGCCCCTGCGGTCAGCACATGGGCATCATCAAATTCAATATTTCCAAAATCACGCCCCAGCTTAATCACCACGCCCGATACGCCGCCATCGCGTACCAAAATATTAGACCCCGCACCCAAAATGTTGACGGGTATATCGGGTGGTGTTGCGTTGAGGAAATGCGCCAAATCATCTGCATTGGCGGGCGTGAACAAAACTTCCGCCGCCCCGCCCACGCCGAACCAGCACATATCGGCCAGTACAGCGCAGGGGCGATATTTGCCCTGCACTTCTGGCAGACGGCTAAGCAAATCCGTGCGACCAAAGCTGGGCGCATTATGCATAAGCGGTGAGGTTTGCCGTTTAATCATCGCGCACCCCCATCTGCATTGAGAATATCGGGCAATTTATCTGCCCAAAGGCTAATACTGCCCGCGCCCATGCACAGCACCACATCGCCCGCGCTGGCTTTTTCGCACACCAAAGCGGGCAGCTCTTCTGGCCCGTCAATTGTAACCACATCGCGGTGGCCATTTTGGCGAATTTGCGCTGCCATAGTGCTGGCATTAATGCCATCAATAGGGCGTTCACCCGCCTCATAAACTGGTGCGATAATCACGCTATCGGCTTCATTAAAACAGCTACAAAAGGTGTCAAATAAATCACGCAGGCGCGTATAGCGATGCGGTTGCACCACGGCAATCACCCGCCCCTTAGACACAGCCCGCGCACTGCTTAACACGGCGGAAATTTCAACTGGATGATGCGCGTAATCATCATAAATATCCACGCCCTGCCAATTCCCTGTATGGGTAAAGCGGCGTTTCACCCCGCCAAATTTAGCTAATGCTTTTTTAATTTGCTTTTCACTTGCGCCTAATTCAAAACCAATACCAATTGCCGCCAGCGCGTTTTGCAAATTATGCTGGCCGACCATAGGCAGTTTCATGCCCGTAATTGTACGCGATGCTTCTTTGCGTAAATTGGTTAGCTCCAAATCAAAATGCGTCACTGTGGTTTGCGTTTCAATATTAACAGCGCGGATATCAGCTTGCGGCGACAGTCCATAGCTAACCATACGCCTTTCGCTCACCCGCCCCATAAGGGCTTGCACTTCAGGGTGGTCAACGCACATCATCACCGCCCCGTAAAAGGGGATATTTTCCACATAGCGTTGGAAAGCATTTTTCAGCGCGTCAAAATTCCCATAATAATCAAGGTGTTCTGGGTCAATGCTGGTTATCACCCCATAGGTGGAAGGCAGGCGTACAAATGTGCCATCGCTTTCATCGGCTTCCACCACCATCCAATCACCCGCCCCCAAACGCGCATTGGTGCCATAGGCATTGATGATACCGCCATTAATAACCGTTGGGTCTAAATTTGCCCCGTCTAAAATGGCCGCGACCATTGATGTGGTTGTTGTTTTACCATGTGTGCCAGCAATGGTGATTGTATATTTCAGCCGCATCAGCTCGGCCAACATTTCAGCCCGCCGTACTATTGGAATAAGCGCGTCACGCGCTGCAACTAATTCGGGATTGTCATCTTTCACAGCAGAAGAAACAACCACAAGCTCAGCATTGACAATATGCGCCCCATCATGCTCGCATTGAACATCAATGCCCATTGTTTGTAGCCGTTTCACATTGGCATTAGGCACCATATCGGAGCCTTGGATTTTATAACCCAAATTATGCATAATCTCCGCAATGCCTGACATGCCAATGCCACCAATGCCGACTAAATGCACTGTGCCGATAGATTTCGGATTTGAAGGCAGGGACGCGTTCATATGGCCAGCTCCTCTTTTTGGGTGGTGGTGGGCGGCATGACACCAGCTTGCAATTCACAAAAATCAGCCAACTTAGCCGTGGCATTAAGCACCCCACGCCCACGGGCAACGGCGGCCATATTGGTCAGCCGGGCGGGATTATCCATTAGCTCGCCGAGCAATTCACTCAACTTGGTTGGCGTGAACAAACGTTGAGCCACCAAAAAGGCAGCGCGATAATTGCTCAAATGCACCGCATTCATCATCTGGTCATTATCCAGTGCGGCAGGCAGTGGCACGAGAATAGATGGACGACCAATGGCGGCCAATTCGCAAATGGTTGACGCGCCCGAACGGGCAATAATTAAATGGCTTTGGGCAATGCGTTGCGGCATATCATCAAAAAAGTCGCGCAGTTCAGTATCAACGCCCATTTGGCTGTAAGTATTCAGGCATTCTTTCAGCTCGCTTTTGCGGCATTGTTGAACAAGGCGCAAAGATTTGCGTTTATCTTCTGGCAAAGCAGCAATGGCTTTGGGCAGAACCTCAGAAAACACCCGCGCACCTTGACTGCCACCAAAGACCAGCAAGTTAAATTTCTCGTGCGCAATAGGCGGATCATAAGCAATTTGTGCTGCCTCTAGGACTTTTTCACGCAAGGGATTGCCCGTCACCACAGCATAGCCGCGCTTATGGGCGGGGATAAATTTCGTTCCTGGATAAGAAATAGCAATACGCGCCCCCAGCCGAACAAGGGCGCGATTAGCGCGGCCTAAAATGGCATTTTGCTCGTGAATGGCAATGGGAATTCCCAGCAAACGCGCCGCCACAAGCGGGGCAAAAGCTGGATAACCGCCAAAGCCAATAACCATATCGGGGCGTTCCATAATATAAGAAAAACCAGATTGCAAAATACCGAAAATAATTTTTATCGGCGCGATTAGCCGTGCGATTACCCCACCAGCGAAAATAGTTGCGGCATGGGTTTGCTTCACGGCCAGCCCGTCAAGCTGTTCACCATATTTTCTAGCACGTGCATCGGTCATCACGCAGATTTTGCGCCCGCGCCCTTGCAATTCACGCGCTAATGCTAAGGCAGGGAAGAAATGCCCGCCCGTGCCGCCTGCGGCGAGGATAAACAATTTATCGCCCGTTTTTTTAGCCGCAAAAATCATGCTCGCCCTTCCTGCTCTAATTGCCGTGAGAAATCTATATTTTGCACTTTACGAATACAGGCCAACCTTTCGCTAAACCGCTTGCGCGTGAGAGACAAAATCATGCCCATCGTTAAAGACAAAGCCAAGAGTGATGAGCCGCCATAAGAAATAAAGGGCAAAGTCATGCCTTTAGATGGCATAAGATTCATATTCACGCCGAGATTGATGAAAGCTTGCAAACCTATCAGCGCAACCAGCCCCGTGCCAGCCAGTTGAATCCAATGCCGCTTTTCTTTGGACAAGCACCATAAGGCGCGTAAAACAAAAACGGCGAAAATGCCGATAATCATCAGCCCGACCAGCATGCCACCCTCTTCAGCCGCCACGGCAAAAACATAATCAGTATGCGCGTCGGGCAGGATAAATTTCACCCGCCCATCGCCCAGCCCCGTGCCGAGCAAGCCGCCATTTTGAATAGCTTCCATGGCGCGGTCGGTTTGATATGTGTCGCCCGATGAAGGGTCAAGGAAACGCGCCACGCGGCTTTGAACATGGGGGAAATTATAATAAACACCCAAAGCCGCTACCAGCCCGACAAGCGAGAAGGTGGAAATGGCCGCGAAGGAACCACCCGACAGATAAAACAGCCCGCCCCAGACCAGTCCCAGCAAAACCGTTTGGCCAATATCGGGTTGTAGCAATAACAGCCCGCCGCATATAGCGTAAATCAGCAAAGCAAGAAATGTGCCCGGTATATTGAAACGGATATTTTGCAAAGTAAAACACCATGCAATGGCCACAACAAAACAGGGTTTGAGAAATTCAGATGGTTGAACAGAAAAACCAAATAATCTTATCCACCTTTTTGCGCCTTTAATCACATCGCCATCAAATAGCGTCATAGCAATGCCGACCACAGCCATGAGTCCACCGAGAAAAGCAAGCCGCCGCAATTGTTCGGGCGACAACATAGACAGCCCTATAGCGGCAATAAATGACAGGCTAAGGAAAATCAGCTGGCGATAAACAAAATGAAATGGCGCGATTTCAAGACGCTGTGCCACGGCAGGACCAGCGGCAAAGCTCATAATATAGCCAAACACAATCATTAAAGCCAAACAGGTCAACAGCAGACGGTCAATGGTCCACCACCAATTTGCCAACAAGCCTGTATCGGTGCGTCCAATGCCAATCATGCCGCCCCTCCTATTTGATGCGTGCTGGTAAAATCAGCTACGGCGGCACAAAATGCATCGCCGCGCTGTTCAAAATCTTTAAACAAATCAAAAGACGCACAAGCTGGAGAGAAAAGCACCACCCCGCCCGTTTCGGTTTCGGCATCTGCCGTATCCACCGCCTCTTGCGCCGCCGCATGGGTGGCCGCTTGTAGTGTTTCATGTTGGTCAACAGGAATATGCCCCGCCAGCACGGCGGCAAAGCCTTCAGCTGCCTCGCCAATTAAATAGGCTTTGCGTATATCTGAAAGGAAAGGCAGTAAAGGTTTCACCCCCTCTTCCTTAGGCACGCCACCAGCAATCCAATAAATATTTTTGAACGACGTTAAAGCCTGCGCCGTGGCCTCAGCATTAGTGGCCTTGCTGTCATTAACAAAAAGCACATTGCGATATTCCGCCACTGCCTGCATACGATGCGTCAATCCAGAAAATGTTTCAAATTGCCCCGCCAGCGCATCACGCTCGGCCCCGACAAGGCGGGCGGCCATATAGGCGGCGGCAGCATTTTGCCCATTATGCTGCCCCTGCAAAGTGCGAATGGCTGATAAATCCACCACCGCGCCTTGTTCATCATGCAAAACACCTTGCTTAACAAAACAATCTGCCTGCGCGTCATGGCCTGATATGGTATGAACTTTCGCGCTAGATTTACTCATTGCCTGCCGTGCCGTGTCACAATCTATGCCGATAATGGCCGCGCCTTTAGCGGTTAGGTTTTCTATCAGCCGATATTTGGCTTGTGCGTAATTTTCAAAACTGCCATGGCGGTCAATATGGTCGGGCGTAATGTTTAACAGCACGGCAATATCGGCGGAAAAATCTGGTGACAAATCCATTTGGTAAGAGGAAAGCTCAATCACATAAATTGTTTTTTCATCTGGCATATCCAGTGCCATTACGGGATGACCAATATTGCCGCCCATTTGCACATGAAAGCCGCACGCTTTGAGCAAATGCGCCGTTAATGCCGTGGTGGTGGATTTCCCATTCGTGCCTGTAACGCAAATCACGGGCGCAGAGTGCGCCTGCGTGCTGGCTGCTAAGGCACGGGCAAAAAGCGTCATATCGCCAATAATGGGGACACCCGCTTCCCGCGCCCGCATGGGAATAGAATGCGTCAGCGCAATCCCCGGCGATAAAAGCAAGGCTTCTACATCATCGGGCAGATTATCGGGCAGGGTTGATAAATCACAAATTTCCCCACCACATTTTTCTGCTTCTGCACGGCGGTCAGCATCATCATCCCATGCCAGCACTTTTGTGCCGCTGGCCAGCAAGGCACGCATAGCGGCCAGCCCGGAAACGCCCAAACCGTAAATGGCGATACTGCCCTTATATGCTGGTAGTTTTATCATCTTACCTCAGTTTCAATGTTGACAGGCCGATAAGGGCGAGAATGACCGCGATAATCCAAAAGCGGATAACAATGGTGGACTCAGCCCAGCCGCGTTGTTCAAAATGATGGTGAAGCGGTGCCATAGCAAAAACCCGCTTGCCAGTGAGTTTGAAAGATGTCACTTGCACAATTACCGAAACAGCTTCCAGCACAAACAGTCCGCCAATAATGGCCAGCACAATTTCATGCTTGGTTGCCACGGCGATAGAACCCAGCGCACCGCCAATGGCCAGTGAACCCGTATCGCCCATAAACACCATGGCAGGCGGAGCGTTATACCAGAGAAAGCCCAGCCCTGCGCCCATAAAGGCGGCGCAGAAAACGGCCAGCTCCCCCGTGCCAGGGACATAATGAATTTGCAAATAAGATGAAAAAACCGTATGGCCAACCAAATAGGCAATCAGCCCAAAACTAGCCACCGCCACCATGCTTGGTACAATGGCCAGCCCGTCTAACCCATCGGTTAAATTCACCGCATTGGCCGCCCCGACAATCACGCATAGGCTAAATAGCACAAATAAAACCAAGCCGAATTCCAGCAATACATCTTTGAAAAAAGGCAGAGCAAAACTGGCCGCTAAGGGTGCGGGCATATTGGCCGATACAGAAAAAATAACTGCCAATGCGATGAGCGTTTCTAAAACCAGCTTTACCCATGCGGGAATACCATCACTGCTACCATGTTTGACTTTCAAATAATCATCGCCAAAGCCAATCGCGCCAAAAGCAAGCGTAGATAGCAACACAATGCGGACAAAAGCATTGCTTAAATCTGCCCAGAGCAATGTCGCCACCCCAATGCTTATCAAAATCAGCAAGCCACCCATAGTTGGCGTGCCAGTTTTGGTCATTAAATGCGAAGGCGGGCCATCTTTACGAATGGGTTGACCATTGCCTTGGCGGATTCTCAATCGGCCAATAATATGCGGGCCAATTAAAAAGCTAATAAGCAGTGCCGTGACTACCGCCCCGCCTGCGCGGAAGGTGATATAATTCAGCACGCTTACGCCCGGCAAGCTGTCTCCGAAAATTTGTGCGAGTTCATAAAACATCAGCCATGCCTCCCATCGCTTTTGAGTTGACTTTCTGGCACCTGCTCCATAGCGAGCAGAGCATCAATAATTTTTGCTAGCCCCATGGCGTTTGAGCCTTTCAGCATCACCACATCTTCGCCGTGCAAATCGCGTAGCAATGTATTTTTTAATTGTTCAAGATTATTCGTATGTGCGCCAATGCGCCCGGGCGGCAGATTTTCATATAAAGCCACCATATCTGTGCCAAGCGTAAAGACGACATCTATATCCGCCGTGGCAACATGTTGCGCCAGCGCGGCATGGCGGGCTTTGCTATTGTCGCCCAGCTCTTTCATATCGCCCAGCACGGCAATGCGCCGCCCTTTACCCAGCCGTGGAATTTGACCTAAAAGCGTCAACCCCGCCCGCATGGATTCTGGATTGGCATTATAGCTTTCGTCAATAATGGTCAAAACGCCGTCAGCCAAATTGATTTCATGCCGCCGCCCGCGTCCGGCCAGACCTTCCATTTCGCCCAAAGCCAAAGCGGCGAAAGCTAAATCTGCGCCCAATAATTGCACCACGCTTAATATGGCTAATGCGTTAAGCACCATGTGATGGCCAGGCAGACCAATGCGTAGCGTTACATCTTGGCCCATAATATTGCCGCTAAGACAGCTACAATGGGCGTGAATTTTCACCGATATAGAGCGCGTATCGGCTTTGGCGGATTCACCAAAGGTGAATATATTCGCTACCCCTGCTTTGCGTGCCGCCGCACGTAGCAAATCCAAATGCGGGGAGTCGGCGGGCAGTAAAGCCAGCTTCATACCATCAAGGCCAGAAAAAATTTCTGCCTTAGCGCGGGCAATATCGGCTTCGGAATCAAAATGCTCTATATGGGCGGGCGCGATTTTTGTTATCACGGCAATATCAGGTTTAACTTGCGCGACTAATGGCGTTATTTCGCCCGCATGGTTCATGCCAATTTCAAAAACGCCATAATCTGTATCAGCAGGCATACGTGCCAACGATAAAGGCACGCCCCATAAATTATTATGCGAGGCAGCCGACACATGCGTTTTGCCCGAAGGCGATAAAGCCTCTCGCAAGCCTTCCTTCACGCTGGTTTTGCCCACACTGCCCGTCACTGCCACAATTTTGCCCTGTACCCGACGCCGTGCCGCTTGGCCAAGAGCTTCCAGCGCAGCCAATGTATCGCTTACGCGCAATAAACGCCCTTGTGGTGCATCCACCGCATGCGAAATAATCGCCGCCACAGCACCAGCGGCAAAAGCATCCGCTACATAATCATGCCCATCAAAATGCGGACCGAGAATAGCGACAAACACATCACCAGCTTCCAATGTGCGGCTGTCAATGGAAATGCCCGATACAGGCGTTTGGTCGCCCACGCCTGCGCCTGCACCAATAGCGGCGGAAATTTCCTGCACTGTCCAAAGCGGTTTTGTCATATTGGTCATACCGCACCCTCCCCATTTGCAGAAGACAACAAGCTTCGCACAGCATCATGGTCGCTAAAGGCCAGCACCTTGTCGCCAATAATTTGTCCAGTTTCATGTCCCTTGCCCGCAATTAAAATCACGTCTTTGCCACTAGCTAATTCAATGGCACGGGCAATGGCCGCGTGTCGGTCGTCTATTTCAATCGCACCCTTACAAGCGGTCAAAATATCGCGGCGAATTTTTTCTGCATCTTCATGGCGCGGATTATCATCAGTGACAATCACCACATCCGCCCCCTTAGCGGCGGCTTGTCCCATTTGCGGGCGTTTGCCCTTATCGCGGTCGCCGCCACAGCCGAAAACGCAAATTAACCGCCCGCTTGTATGCGCCCGCAAAGCGGCCAATGCTGTGGCCAGCGCGTCGGGCGTGTGTGCGTAATCTACATAAATGCCTGCCCCGCCTGCTGTTTGGCCGACACATTCCATTCGCCCTTTTGGCGCGTCTAGCTTGGCGGCCATATCAGCAATGGCGGCGAAATCAAAGCCGCTGGCCAAACATAGACCTACGGCAAGAGCAAAGTTTTCTGCCTGAAACACACCCGCCACGGGCAGATGGATATTTTTCTGCACGCCCTGATAGGTTAAGTCAAAATTCAGCCCATTATGCGCGGGCGTGACATGCGCCAATTCAAGTGCTGCGCCCGACCCTTCCGCACCAAGACCCAGCACTTCACGTCCCGCCTCTTTTGCGGCTTGTGCCATTTTATCGCCACCTGCGCCGCGCAAATTAATCACCGCCGCGCCATCATCATTGAGTAATTCAGTGAACAGACGTTTTTTGGCGGCAAAATAATCTGCCTCATTGCGGTGATAATCCATATGGTCGCGTGTCATATTGGTAAATGCCGCCGCCTGTATTGGCACGCCGTCCAGCCTATATTGCGCCAGCCCGTGACTAGACGCTTCCAATGCCAAATGCGTGACGGCAGAAAAATATAAATCACGCAAAGCCGCGTGCAACACAATCGGCTCTGGCGTGGTGTGGCCTAACACTGCGCCACCTGCTTGTGCTGTAATGCCCAACGTGCCAAGACTGGCTGATTGGCCGCCCAGTCCGCTTATGATTTGGCGATAAAATTCTGTGACCGATGTTTTTCCATTTGTCCCCGTCACGGCGACAATCATATCGGGCATAAATTCAAAAAACCGTGCAGCGATAGATGCCAAACTACGGCGCGGATTGATGCTGTGCAAACATGCCGCGCCAGAAACTTTTTCGCGCTGGGTTAACACCGCCCGTGCGCCGCGTTCAACCGCATGGGGAATATAATCTGCCCCATCTACTTCACCGCCTGCTAAAGCGGCGAAAAGATAGCCCGGAAAAACCGTGCGGCTATCGCATGACAAACCCAATATAGACATATTGGCGTCAATATTTGCGGGGATATCGTTTTTATCCATGAGGTCAATGAGCCGCATCACAAACCCTCCCCTTCATAATAAACCGCCGCTTGTGTGTCATGCGCGTCATTTGCCGCATCTGTTTCAACCGATGCATATTGCGGATAAATATCCAGCAATGGTGCGATGCGTTTGACAATTTCTCCACCTACAGGCGCGGCATTCCATCCAGCTTCGGCATGGTTGTAATCACTGGCCAAAGGTTGTGGCTCATCTAATGTGACAAGAAAAGCAAAGCGCGGCTCATGCGCCGGAAAGGCGCCGAGAAAGCTGGTGATGTTTTTGTTTTTCTTTGCATAGCCGCCATTATGTTGTTTTTCCGCCGTGCCAGTTTTGCCCATCACCCCATAGCCTTTTGCATTGGCTTTGCGGGCTGTGCCTTGCGTCACCACTGCGCGCATCATTTCTTGGACTTGGTACGAAATGGTTTGGTCTATCACACGTGTCCCGACGGGTGCGCCATCTTCCATTAGGCGCGGTGTGTAATATATGCCGCCATTAACCATGGTCGCCCCTGCGGCGACCGCCTGTAAGGGGCTGATAGAAATGCCATGGCCGTAAGACATGGTGGCGCGGTAAATATCGCCCCAACGTTCTGGCCTTTGCGGGGCGGCTGTTTCGGGCAGTTCAAATAAAGGCGCGTCCAGAAGCCCTAGCTGTGTCCAAAAATGCCGATGCGTTTCTGGCCCGACCGACATAGCCAACTGCCCTGCGCCGACATTAGATGAATGGACAATAATTTCATGCACGGTCAGTGGCTTTTTCTTGGGGCGCATATCACGGATAAAATATTTGCCAAATTGCAAAGGCGTGGTGGTTTGGAAAAGCTGATCAGTCGTCACTGTGCCTGCTTGCAATACCATGGCGGCGGTGAAAATTTTGAAAATGGAACCCAATTCATATGTCCCCTGCACAACTCGATTAAAACGATTTTGCTCTGGCGTGGCTGTGGGGTGATTAGCGTCAAAATCTGGCAGAGAAACCATAGCCAGAATATCGCCATTATGCACATCCATCACAATCGCCGCCCCGCCAATAGCGCGATATTTGTGCATGGCTTTAAGCAATTCACTTCGCACCGCATATTGCACGCCAATATCAATCGTTGTCCGCACCACCTCGCCCATATTCACAGGCAAGGCATCATGGTCATAGGCCAATTCCAAACCAGCCAGCCCGCGATTATCGGAACTGGCATAGCCGACAATATGCGCCACTAAAGAGCCATGCGGATAAACACGCTTTTCATCGCGATGCATGAGCAAAGCTGGATTGCCCAGCGATAGCACGGCCTTATATTGGCGTGGCGTTAGCCCGCGTTTAAGTTCAACATAATGGCGGTTTGTGGCCAAAAGACGGCGGGTGCGGGTTTTATTTAAGGCGGGCAAAATTTCTACCAAAGCCTGCGTGGCTCGCTCGGCATCGGCAATCATACGCGGGTCAGCGCCTAAAGTATGGGTGGCGATATGGGTGGCCAACACCGTGCCATTGCGGTCATAAATAGCTGGCCGTTGCGCCGTGCTGGTCGGCGCAGATGGGTGTAAGGCACGCGCTACGGCCTGCTCATCTGAACCTGTGGTGAGTTGGAACAGGCGCATGGTGAGTGCTAAAAACAAAATGGTAAAAATAAAACTGGCATGGCGCAAACGCTTGCGTGTGCGCGTGGCGGCGTGGCGTTCTAAATCATCTAAATGCACATCTAGGCGGGTGCGTAAAGCCCGTGCCAAATCCCCGCCCGCGCTGATAAGCGGCAGGCCAGATGCGTTGCGAGATTTATTCTTCTCCCACATGGCTGCCCTCCAATTTTATTTGCTTGACTTGTTGGGGCATGGATTTTTTAAGCGGCGTGATATAATCCGCAATATAATTCATTGTGCCAATTTGCCTGCTCATTTGTT
Organism: Parvibaculaceae bacterium; assembly: GCA_965219965.1. GTDB lineage: Bacteria > Pseudomonadota > Alphaproteobacteria > RS24 > RS24. Next base: position 194,500 of record OZ244796.1, on the reverse strand, counting down.
CTGCTAAAGGCGGGTGCATTTTCAAATGACGATTGGATAAACCTTCAAGCCGCAAGGGGTCATTCAAACTCACCCATTCAGCCTGCATGACTTTGCGCTGTTCCAACTGTCCCATTTGCTCGCGCTCCAATATGCGTATGGCGCGAATTTGGGCATCGGCGGCATAGCGGACATGATATAAAACCGCCAGCAAAGCTGCCATAATGATACATAATAGGATATTGATAAATCTGCTCATGCTTCTGGCCTTTTCTTTTCCTTGCCCAAAGCTATGCGCGGCAAAAGCGTGTCATCTGCTTTAATAGGCGGGGCATTTGTGCGCCCCACAGCACGCAAACGCGCCGAACGCGCCCGTGGGTTGTTTTCTATCTCAGCCTTTTGCGGCACGACAGAACCATGGGTGATTTCTACGAAACTATTTTCTGCCTGTTCAATATCTGGCACATGGCGTGATGGGCGGCCACTGCGTCCAGTGCGCTGGGCATAAAATTTCTTTACAATTCTATCTTCCAGCGAATGAAAAGTGACAATGGCAAGACGACCTTTAGGGGCGAGCAGTTTTTCTGCTACTTCCAGCCCGCGCAAAAGTTCGCCCAGCTCATCATTGAGATATATGCGCAAGCCCTGAAAAGTGCGCGTGGCTGGATGAAGCGGCTTTTTGCCCTTGCTTCCCTTCACCGCAGGCGGCTGACCCAAAACCCCTTCTACCAAATCGGCCAATTCGCCCGTGCCTGTAATGGGGCGGGTCGCACGGCGTTTAACAATCGCCTGAGCAATGGCTCGCGCACGACGTTCTTCACCATAGACAGAAATAATTTGGCGTAGCTCATCCTCTGCCAAAGCATTGACCAAATCTGCCGCCGTCACGCCTTGTTGCGACATACGCATATCCAACGGCCCGTCGCGCATAAAGGAAAAACCGCGTTCGGCTTTATCAAGCTGCATGGAAGACACGCCCAAATCCAGCGCAATGCCATTAACCTGATAAATACCTAGCTCAGCCGCTAATGATGGCATATCGCCAAAACAGCCTTGCACTAAATTCAGCCTTTCGCCAAATTCATCGCGCAAAGCCGCGCCATCTTTTATAGCATCGGGGTCGCGGTCAATGGCAATCACCGCGCAATCGGCTTTTTCCAAAATAGCGCGGCTATAACCGCCCGCGCCGAAAGTGCCATCAATGTAAATTTCCCCATCGCGTGGAGACAGGGAGTCAATTACCTCATCAAGGAGAACTGGCATATGAGAGCGCATATCTGTGCACCGAAATTCACTGTGCGCCCCAACCATTAGTCTTCTCCCCGTGCGGACGGTGTTGGCGGGTCGCCAGCAAGCGAACGTAACAGACCGCGATGCTGACGCGCTTTTTCACGCGCCTTAATATGCCACGCCTCAAAGCGCGACGGTTCCCAAATTTGAAATTTCGCCCCAAGGCCAACAAAGGTCAGCGTTTTATCAATACCCGCATGAGACAGCAAAGCATCGGGCAAGCTAATGCGCCCATTGCCATCAAAGCTTAGCTGGTGGCTATCGGCAAAAAGAGCGGCCGCCAGCGCGTCACGCTCTTCCGTGTAAGGGTCAAGGCGAGCAATCATTTGGCTGACATTATCCATCAGCATTTGCCCACCGCCTTCAATGGCCGCTTCGGTGAAGGACGGATAGACATAAATGCCACCAAAACCCTGCGCGGAAGCCGCCGCACGAAAGGCGGCAGGCACGGAAACCCGCCCCTTAGCGTCTATTTTGCTCGTCACTGTTGACAAAAACCCCGTCACAGCCGTTCTCCTCTATCTGGTTTTCTCCGACCCTATTGGCGCAAAATGGCCGATTTTTGCCTGAAAACAGGCATTTTTCCCCGCCAAACCATCCCGCCAGACAGAATTCGGGCATGGTTTGAAAAGGGATAATTTGGGATAGCATGGGATTTTATGGGCAGTCAATGGAAAAAATGGAAAAAACAGGGATTTTTCGCCCCTTTGCCCCCTTTCTGCCCCTCAAATTGAAGAACCCACCCCCCTTTCGGGAGGCGGGTTCAAAGAAGTGAGACAATCTATAAGCCGGGTTCTGTCCTTACTCAAAGCGCAGAGCTTAAAGCAAGGGGCAGCCATTCATCTGGGACATCCGTTACCGAACACCTCATGCGACCTACCCAGACGACAATCCGGAAACAGACTATGCGCCGTCTCTATTTGGTCTTGCTCCCGATGGGGTTTTCCTTGCCAACTTTGTTACCAAAGTCGCGGTGCGCTCTTACCGCACCTTTTCACCCTTACCTAAAAGGCGGTTTATTTTCTGTGGCACTTTCCCTCAAGTCACCTTGGCCGGCCATTAACCGGCATCGCGTTTCCGTGGAGCCCGGACTTTCCTCCCTTCAAAAGAAGAGCGACTGCCCGACCGTCTGCACTGCTGTTTTAATGGGTCTGCGCTAAAAGGTCAAGCAGACGCGCATGACTTTGAGCATCGGCCACTCCATCCACTTGTTGCGGGCGAAAATGACGTTGAAAAGCGGCGGTTACTTTTTCTGTCATATCATCATAATGGCCTGAAACTGGACATTCATAACCAAAATCGGCCAGCTGGCTTTGCCATTGGCGCACCGCGTCACCTTCCATGCCAGATGATAAAGCAGACGCATTTGCTGCATCGGCATGGGACACCAGCCCAAAACCCGCCGCCGCCAAATATGGCCAATCAAAAACCGCACCTGGATCTGCTTTGCGGGCGGGCGCGACATCACTATGCCCCAAATAATGCTGTAGCGGAATTTCATAGCGGCGGGCGAAATCGCCCAGCAATTTAAGCAAAGCCTGCATTTGTGCTTTGGGATAGGGTGCCATTTGGCCGCTTTCATCTGGCCCGCAATGGGCTAATTCCACCCCCAGCGAACGGCCATTTATATCGCGCATACCCGCCCAAAAAGCCTTGCCCGCATGCCATGCGCGATGGGTTTCATCCACCAGCGCGTAAATTTGACCTGCCTCATCAATCAAATAATGAGCCGAGACTTTGGCTTGCCTATCACATAAACGCGCCAAAGCAGCACTGCTATCGGGCATATTGGTGTAATGCAAAATCACCATATCTATGGCCTGCCCATCGGGGCGGGTGTCAAAATTCGGTGAAGGCTGTGCAATGAAATTTACCATTGCGCCTATTATATCATTTGCCTTACAAGAAACAAATGACTGATAAAAAACAAACGCCCCCTGCCCTTCCTCATGGCTTGCTCTTTGACTTAGACGGCACTTTGGCCGAGACTGCGCCAGATTTATGCATGGCGGTGAATTATATTTTACAGCAAAATAATTTGTCGCCCACGCCGATAGAAGATTTACGCAATATGATTGGCGAAGGTGCGCGGGGTATGTTGCAATCGGGCATAAATTATCACGGCGAAACATGGAACGATGCCCGCTTAGATACAGAAACTGAAAATCTGGTGGCCTATTATCACGACCATATTGCTGAAGAAACAATTTTGCATGATGGGGTGCTGACGATTTTAGACAAAGCTAAAGCAGTGGGCATAAAGCTGGCCATTGTCACCAATAAAAGGCATGGGCTGGCCGACCATCTTTTGCAAAAACTCAATGTGCGCGATTATTTTCCTGTGCTTTTGGGCGGTGATGATTTGCCTACCCGCAAGCCCGCACCCGAAATGCTAGAAGAAGCTGCCCGCCAGCTTGGCTGTGCCATTGAAAATTGCATCATGCTCGGCGATAGCGAGGCCGACACTAAAGCGGCCAAAGCGGCGGGTATGCAATCTATTTGCGTTAGCTTTGGCTATCGGCGCGTCCCGCTTGACCAGCTTGGCGCGGACGCGCTTATTGACCATTATAACCAACTGCCCGCCGCGCTGGCCGAATTAAACCCTGCCTTTAGCGTGCTGGCCGATTAGGATGTGAAATTCAAGGCTTAAACCAAGCCAGCTTTCTTGCCAATGGCACAACCGCGCCAATAATAATAATGGACGGTGGCTCTAATTTTTGTGCCGCCACATCTTTAGCCGCATTTTGTAAATTTGTTTCCAGCACTTTTTGTTGCGGCGTGGTTGCATGGGTTATCACCGCCACGGCTTCATCTGGCGCACGGCCCGCACGGATAAGCTTGTCGCTAATAATATCCAGCTTGCTCATCGCCATATAAATAACAATCACGGGCGTGGCTTTGGAAATGGCGGCCCAATCCAGCAATTCAATTTGTTCCGAACCCGCCAAATGACCCGTAACAAAAGCCACGGCATGATTAACATCTCTATGCGTAACTGGAATACCAGCATATTCTGGCGCGGCCACGCCTGCCGTCACGCCTGCAATAAGCCGAAAGGGGATATTTTCTGCCACCAGCCTTTCGGCCTCTTCCCCGCCACGGCCAAACACAAATGGATCACCGCCTTTCAGCCGCAAAACCCGCTTGCCTTGTTTGGCCAAAGTCACCATTCGGTCGGAAATATCTTGTTGTTTCCATGATGGCTTGCCGCCGCGTTTGCCTGCATAAAATAATTCGGCATCTTTACGCGCAAGGGCGAGAATATCTTCACTCACCAGCGCGTCATAAATAATCGCATCGGCCTGTTGCAATGCGTTAACGGCGTGCAAAGTCAACAGCCCCACATCGCCCGGGCCGGCGCCCGCCAGCCAAACCCAACCCGCTTCAAAGCGCGGCAGGCCAGCGAGCTTCACCTCTGGCGTGTCTGCTCTGCTTAGTGCCAGCCTGATAATGTCTTGCTGTAATGCGTCTTTTGCGTCACCCATGCTTTTTTATAGCCATAAATGGGGGCTTTTTGTAAAAAATAAGCCCTGTGCCAATATGAAAATGGCGATATTATTTGTATAAAGGAATATCCAAAACCAAAGAGATGCCGCATGTTTCCGCCCCCCAAAACAGAGCTAAAGCCGAACACAGACGCTTTTGAAACCACCCCGCTTATCGCCCCGACGGGTTTTCGTGAATATGATGCGCGTTGGCTATTTAACGAAGAAATTAATTTGCTCGGATTTCAAGCACTCGGCTTAGGGCTGGGAACGCTATTGCATGAGCTGGCCGACCATCCGGCCATCATTGTCGGCCATGATTTCCGCGCCTATTCGCAATCGGTCAAGCAGGCACTTATCGCTGGCCTTATGGCGGCGGGTGCAAAAGTGCATGATATTGGCCTTGCCTTGTCGCCCACGGCTTATTTTGCCCAATTTGAATTGGACATTCCTGCCGTGGCCATGGTGACGGCCAGTCATAATGAAAATGGTTGGACGGGTGTGAAAATGGGCGCAAACCGCCCGCTTACTTTTGGGCCAGATGAAATGCAAAGGCTCAAAACAACCGTTCTGGAAAACAAAAGCCGCACCCGTGACGGCGGCACTTATACTTATATACCTGATATAGCGCAACGTTATATGGCTGACCTTGCCAATCGGCCAAAGCTGAAGCGCAAAATTAAAGCCGTGCTGGCTTGCGGCAATGGCACGGCGGGGGCTTTCGCCCCGCAAGTGTTAGAATCTATTGGCGTTGAAACCATACCGCTACATTGCACGCTGGATTACACCTTTCCCCATTACAATCCCAATCCGGAAGATATGAAAATGCTGCATGATTTGCGCGATAAGGTGCTAGAAACAAACGCCGATATTGGTTTTGCTTTTGATGGTGATGGCGACCGTTGCGGCATGGTAGATAATGAAGGTGAAGAAATTTTTGCTGATAAAATGGGTGTGCTCATTGCCCGCGCCTTAGCCGCACAGCATAAGGGGGCAAAATTTGTAGCAGATGTAAAATCAACTTCCCTTTTTGCTACCGACCCCCAGCTTGAAAATCTGGGCGCACAAACGACTTATTGGAAAACGGGCCATAGCTATATGAAACGCCACACATTTGAAACTAAGGCTTTGGCGGGTTTTGAAAAATCGGGGCATTTCTTTTTCAACCAGCCCATTGGGCGCGGCTATGATGACGGCATTTTAACCGCCATTGCTGTGTGCAATTTGCTAGACGATAATCACAGCAAAACTATGGGCGATTTGCGCCGTTCCTTGCCGCAAACATGGGCGTCACCCACCATGTCGCCCCATTGCGCCGATACGCAAAAATATGAAGTGGTTGCCCGCGCTGTGACACATTTTGAAAAACTGGCCAAAGCAGGCGGCACGCTTATTGGGCAGAAAATCCGCGATTTGATTACCGTCAATGGTGTGCGCGTTACGGTTGACGATGGCACTTGGGGGCTTATCCGTGCTTCTTCCAATAAGCCCGGCCTTGTGGTTGTGGTGGAAAGCCCCATATCAGAAAAAAATATGCGTGCCATGTTCAAAGAGCTAGATGCGGTGCTATCGGCTTGGCCAGAGATTGGCGAATATGACCAAAAACTTTAGCTGGCAAAAAATGAAGCCAGCAAGCGCATAGCCACAAGAATAAGAAAAAGCGAAAATGCCCGTTCAAGCATTTTGCGTGAAAAACGCCGCGCCGTTCTTGCCCCATAGGGGGCTGCCCAAACTGTTACGGGCAATAAAAAAACGACGGCGAGAAAATGCACATAGCCCAGCGACCATGGCGGCAAGCCCTCTGCCCCTGCGCCAGCCAGCATAAAGCCCACCGCACCCGGCAAGGCAATGAAAAATCCCAAACCCGCCGAGGTGCCAACCGCTTGGTGAATGGGGCGGCCAAATAATGTCAGCAATGCGACAAAAAATATCCCGCCGCCCACGCCCATCAATGCCGAGCAGAAACCAATCACCGCCGCCAATGCGCGTTGCACTAACATAATGGGCGTAGATAAAACCACTTTTCGCATGGGCAAGTTAAGATGCAATGCCAATATCAAAGCCAGCCCGCCAAAAATAATTTTCAGCATATTGGCCGACAGAAAAACGCCCAGCACGGCCCCGCTTGCCGCGCCAAAAGCAATGGCAGGCGCCCATGCCCGTAGCACAGATATATCCACCGCGCCCTTAGCATAATGCACCCGCGCCGATTGCAGTGAAGTGGCAACAATAATGGCCAGCGAACTGCCTACCGCTAAATGAAGCTGCACGGATTCGGGCAAGCCAATCATCACATAGGTTTGAAATAAAAATGGCACAATGACAATGCCGCCGCCCACGCCGAGCAATCCGGCAATGAAGCCTGACAACACGCCAACCGCAATATAAATCGCGGTGAAAATTAAAATTTCTGCACCCGTCACGCCGCCCGACCCGTATGTGCGGTGCGGTTTTGCATTTGCGTCAATGCACGGCGTAATATATCCGCCCCCGCGCCCGCTTGGCACGCTTGTTCAGATAAAAACCGCCGCCATAGCCGCCCGCCTGGACAGCCTTGATATAGCCCCATTAAATGCCGCGACAAGGCATGAAACGGCACACCTGCGGCGCAGATTTTCTCCGCATAGGGAATGAGTTTTTCTAAAACTTCCTCACGGCTGGGCGGCGGCGTGTCGTCGCCATAAAACAATCTATCCACATCGGCCAACATATAAGGATTTTTATAAGCCGCCCGTCCCAACATCACGCCGTCTAATTTTTTGCAATGTTTTTGCGCGGCGCAAAGCGTTTCAATGCCACCATTTAAGATAATGGTTAAATCTGGCCGCGCCCGCTTGAGCTGATAAACCAATGCGTAATCCAAAGGCGGCACATCACGATTTTCTTTTGGGCTTAGCCCTTCCAACCACGCTTTACGCGCATGGATAATAAAAATCTGACACCCTGCTTGGGCAGATTTTTCTACCAAATCAAAAAGCGCGTCTTGCGGCTCTTGCGCGTCCACACCCAAACGGCATTTAACTGTCACGGGTATGTCACACACGCTTTGCATAGCGGCCACGCAATCGGCGACCAAATCTGGCTCGCGCATTAAACACGCCCCAAATTTTCCCGATTGCACGCGGTCAGACGGGCAACCAATATTCAAATTAATTTCATCATAGCCCGCATCCGCGCCAATGCGGCTTGCTTGCGCCAGCCTTTTCGGGTCGGCACCGCCCAATTGCAAAGCCACTGGATGCTCCGCCACATCAAAGCCGAGCAGCTTTTCCCTATCGCCATGCAGCACGGCATCGGCTGTGACCATCTCTGTATAAAGGCGCACATGGCGGGAAATTTGGCGCAAAAAATAGCGGTCATGGCGGTCTGTTCGCGCCATCATGGGGGCAATGCTTACCCTAAATGCTTGATTTTCTTCCATTTTCCACGCATTTGCCCGCGCCTATAACCATTCAGATAATACGGGCATTCAACGCTTTAATGCCATGGATATGGTTTGAACGCAAGCGGTCTGGCGGGCTGGCCAGTTCAACTTTTTTCACCCCGCGTTTTTGCATTTCTTCCAATAGCAGGCGAATTTGCAATTTCGCCATTTGATTGCCGAGGCAAAAATGCGGGCCACCCTTGCCAAACGCCATATGCGGGGTTTCATCGCGGTCAATGAGAAATTTTTGCGGGTCGTTAAATTTTGTTTCGTCACGATTGCCCGATGGGTAATACATAGCCACCTTATCGCCCTTCTTAATATCCGCCCCCGACAGGCTTATATCACTGGTTGCCACGCGGCGGACAAAATGCACTGGACTCGCCCAGCGCAAAATTTCATTGGTAATCAGCACTGAATCAATGCCTTCATTACAAAAGCGCGTCCACTCTTCTGGAAAATTGGCCAAAGCCGTTAGCCCATGCGAAATAGTGTGGCGCGTGGTTTCATTACCCGCCACCACCAGCATGAGAAAATAATTGCAATATTCATCTTTGGTTAAAGGCCGCCCGTCCACTTCTGCCGTAGCCAGTGTGGTTATAATATCATCGCGTGGGTCTTTGCGCCGCGCTTCGGCCAGTTCAAGCCCCAATTCAAAAGCGTCCAAGCTCGCCGGATGGCCAAAGGGCAACATACGGGCTTCTTCTGCGCTAAAGCCGTCAAAGGCAGGGTCTTTGAAATCAGGGTCATCTGAGCCAATGAGCAAATCGCTCCAGCGTATCATATCATCTTGGCGTTCATCTGGCACGCCGAGCAAAAGGCACAATGTTGAAATAGGCAGCTTTTTATTCAGCGAAGCGACCAAATCCAACTCGCCTGCGCCAACCACATTATCAAGAAGTTCAATAACTTTTTTACGCACGCGGTCTTCCAAATTTGCTGCCGCTTTGGCTGAAAAGGCCAGCGAGGTTATTTTACGCATTTTCGTATGCTGCGGCGGATCCATTTCCAGCAAGGTGCGGCGGGCTTCATTTTGTTCATCGTCAAAATCATCTAGGCTTATCACCCCATAGCGCGAAGAAAACACCTCTGTATTTCTGGAAATTTCAAAAATATCATCATAGCGCGCCGCCGCCCAAAAGCCCTTATGCCCATCATGGCGTTCATTCCATGCAATCGGTGCCTCTTTTCGCAGACGCGCAAATTCTTCATGCGGCACAGCTTTATGCCAAATACCAGCATCAGAAAGGTCTATTTGTGTTTCGGGGCGGTTGGGAGATGCCATAATATCCTCACTTTTTCTTCAGATGGTTTTTAATAAACGCTGTCACCAAACGTGCCAACCAAGCACTATCGGTTTTTTCATCAAGACTGTCTTTAGCCGCATCGGTTTGCGCGTCACCGATTTTTTCACGATTATCCTCATAAATAAGCCGTGCCAATGCGGTTGTCATTTCGGGGTGGTTTTGAATGGTTAAAATATCATCGCCAATCATGCTAATGCCATTAGGGCAATGCTCATTGCCACCTAAAATACGTGTATCGGGCGCAATTTGCGTCACTTGGTCTTGATGCGAGGCGATAATTTGTACACCCTCTTCACGCATATGTTTTTCTACGGGCGGAAACCAATCGGGCATATTATCGGCCAGCCTATAGCCTGTCACCCCCACGCCCCAAGGCGTGATTTTTTCTACCTCCCCACCAAAGGCGGCGTGCAAATGTTGGTGGCCATAGCAAATGCCAATAAAGGGGCGCACAGATTTTGCTTTGTGAATAAAATCGGTCAGCCCTTTTTGCCAATCTTTGTCTTCATAAACGCTCGCCGGACTGCCCGGAATGACCCAAGCATCACACGCATCCGCCGCGTCGGGTAGCTCGCCCTTATGCGCCCGATAGGCTTTATAAGTAAAATCGGCACTTTCTGCGCCAGCCAAATTCAAAAAGCGCGGTATGGCGTCACAAATGCGGCCATGCTCATTAACCCATTCGGGTCTGTTTTCTCCACATTCCAAAATACCAATCTGAACCATGCCTCACCCCAATTCAAAAAAGCGGCGGCGTTCGTCAATCAAATCCTTTCCTTTGAATGACTCCAGCTGTGATGCGCGTGACGATGTATAAGTTTCCACAAATCTTTCGCTCAGCCAATCCTTAGCAACAGCAGAGCCTTGTAAAGCCTTTATAGCCGCGCCCATATTTTCTGGTAAGGTTGGACCTTTGGCGATTTCGGGAATATAGCCATTGCCCACAGTCGGTTCACTTGGCGCGGCTTTGCTTTCAATGCCCGCAAAGCCCGCCGATAAAATCGCCGCCGTGACCAAATGAGCATTGCTATCTGAGCCAGGCATACGATTTTCCACCCGAATGGAGCTTTTGCTATGGCCGACAATGCGGAAAGCTGTGGTGCGGTTTTCTATGCCCCAGCTAAAAGCAGGCGGGGCGAATGTGCCTTCGGCAAAACGCCGCCAGCTATTGACGGTCGGAGCCATAACCAGCATCATTTCTGGCAAATAGGCTTGCAGGCCGCCGATAAAATGGCGGAATGTTTCGGACATATTCGCCTCATTATTCGCATCCCAAAAAACGGGTGCGCCACCTGCATCTAAGAGCGACACATGCACATGGGTGGATTGGCTATCAGCCTCCTCCGACCAGCGTGGCATATAACAAATAGTGCGCCCATCACGCATGGCTTTAACGCGCAGGAAATTTTTCAGCAATACAGTTTGGTCCGCCGCTTCCAAAGCGTGGGCGGCTGAAATGCACACTTCCATAAAACCGCCGCCAATTTCCTCATGCATTTTGGCGACTTTAATCCCCAGCGTGTCGCACATATTGGCGACATCGTGGTAATAATCGCACTGCGCTGTTTGGTAAATAATCAAATCATGGCTTGGATGCGCTGTTGCCGTTAGCGGGTTTTTATAACCCTTCTCGGTCAGCGAACGGGCGGTTTCGTCAAATAATGTATATTCCACTTCAAAGCCCGTTTTAGGGTGCAGCCCCATATCTGCCCCGCGTTTTAAGACGCGCCGCAACACACTACGCGGGCAGAAATAAGCCGCGTCACCCGTAAATTGCGCCAAATAAAAGCCGCTATCTTGGGCTGCTTCCCATGGCAAGGTGCGGCGGCTATTAGCGTCAACCGCCAAAGGTGAGTCGTGAAAATCGCCTGTATCATCCGACACGCCCGGCACATTGAGAAACACATCTGTTGGGTCAAGTGATAATTGCGCGGGTGCCATGCCCATGCCATTTTTCAAAATGCCTGCCAATTCGCGGGCGGCAACTTTCTGGCCGCGCAAAAGACCATTTGTGTCTATCACGGCGATGGTGACAAATCTGTCGGCGGTTTTTGCTTTACACTTCCCAAACATAGAAACCAACTCCTCCTTGGCTATTAGTCAGCATAATTTGCCCCGCCATATATGCAACCCTATTTCAGCACGGATTCAGGAGCTACGCTGGGCAAATCCAAAGCTACACCCACCGCTTCGCAAGTGAGCTGGCCATGGCACACATTCAGCCCATTGAGCAAATGCGGGTCGGCGGCCAGTGCTTCGCGCCAGCCAAGCCGCGCAATGTTCCGCACATGACCAATGGTCACGGCATTAAGCGCATAGGTTGAGGTATTAGACACCGCGCCTGGCATATTAGCGACGCAATAATGCACCACGCCGTCCACCTCATAGGTTGGGTTTTCATGCGTGGTTGGTTTGGACGTTTCAAAACAGCCGCCTTGGTCAATGGCAACATCCACCAGCACACTGCCGCGCCGCATGGTTTGCAGCATTTTCTTTGAAATTACTTTCGGGGCAGCCGCGCCCGGAATCAGCACACAGCCAATCACCAAATCCGCCGTAGGCAGAAGTTTTTCCAGCAAAGCCGGCGTGGAGCGCAACACTTGCGCCGTCGCGCCAAAATGATGTAACAGCCGTTCCATCACTTGCGGACTGCGCTCTAAAATCGTCACATTGGCTTGCAAGCCGACCGCCATTTGCGCCGCATTCATGCCGACATCGCCGCCGCCAATAATAATCACATTGGCACGTGCCACGCCTGGCACGCCGCCTAAAAGCAAACCGCGTCCGCCCGCATTGCGTTTCAAAGCAGTTGCCCCTTCTTGCGTTGCCAGCCGACCCGCCACTTGGCTCATGGGTTTAAGCAAAGGCAAGCCGCCGAAATTATCCGTCACTGTTTCATAAGCAATGCACACGGCTTTGGATTTAATTAAATCCTGCGTCTGTTCTGGATCGGGGGCGAGATGCAAATAGGTAAATAAAATCTGCCCTTCGCGGAGCATGGCGCGTTCCACCGCTTGCGGCTCTTTAACTTTGACAATCATTTCAGCGCGGGCGAACACTTCCGCCGCATCGGCGATAATTTCCGCACCACTTTGTTGATAATCGGCATCGCTCGCGCCAATGCCTTCGCCGGCACGGGTTTCAACAATCACCTCATTGCCATCTTGGGTCAGCTCGGCCACGCTTTCTGGCGTCAGCCCCACCCGATATTCGTGATTTTTAATTTCCTTGGGAACCCCGATTAACATTGCCGTATCCTTCTATTAATGACCCCTTGGGCGGGGCGTATGGGACAAATACCGCCATTATTGTAAGAAACTTTTCTATTTTTCTTGCATTTTTGCTAAATTATGGGAATATTTCCTGCATTTATCCAAAATAAGCGGAGTTTATCCTTGACCGATTTACTGGACAGAAAAATCCTCGCCCAGCTTCAGCAAAATTGCAAGCGTCCTATTGGCGAAATTGCCGAGATTATTGGGCTATCGCTATCGGCCTGTGCGCGGCGGATAAGCCTGCTAGAAGAGCGCGGCTATATTGATGGCTATGGCGCACGGCTTAATCCGGCGCGGCTGGATTTGGGCATGATGTTTTTCGTAGAGCTGGCACTGGTCAGCCAAACGGATAAAGTGCTGTCTGAATTTGAAGCCGCCGCCCGCCAACGGCCAGAAGTGCTGGAATGTCATCTTATGACGGGGCGGGCAGATTATCTCATTAAGGTGGCGGTTAAAGACACCGCCGATTATGAAGATATTTACCGCGAGGTGATTTCCACCCTGCCGCATATAAGCCGCATCCATAGCGCGCTGGTGATGAAAACCGTTAAGCCATGGGTGGGCTATCCAACCCAGCGATAATCGCCCCGCGCCCTGCCCCAAACCCGCGCAACAAAAAACCACTGGCTGTTAACACAGCCAGTGGCTTTAAGTTCGGATTCTCAGTTCAGAGAATCGGGTCAGACGGGACTAGTGTCTGTAAGTAACAGTCGCCCCGAACCATCTTGGTTTCCCATAGAACTGCTGGTTAAAGCCAGCTGGACCAGAGAAGTCAAAGGTGTAAACCCGATATTCCTCATCTGTTAGGTTCTGCCCATAAATGGCAAATTCCCAATTATCCACTTCATAAGACACACGCCCGTCAAGCAGGGTGTAAGCCTCTTCTTTTGACAGCTCCTTATTGGTGATGTCAAAATAGTGGTCGTCCTGATGGTTGAAGCTCAGCTGGTAAGCGACTGCGCCGCGTCCAACATTTTGCTCATAACGCACCAAGCCGTTAATGGTGAACTCAGGAGCCAGCACAGGTGAGACACCTTCAGAAACCACGCCATCTACGCTAACTTGGTCAATTTCAGCATCCAGCAAGCTGGCACCGATTTGGAAGTACAAGTCTTCCATGGGTGTGCCAACAAGCTCCACTTCCGCGCCTGTAAATTCAGCATCGGAATTGGTGATGAATTGCGACAGACCACGGAAAGTCAGTGCTTGATAATCTGTGTAGTCATAGATGAAAGCAGAAGCGTTCACACGATAATTCCCACTTGGGAAATCATATTTGAAGCCTGTTTCATAAGACAACAACTCCTCAGCATCATAAGGCACATCTTCTACGCCTACGCCATCTGTGAAGTCCAGCAGACCTGCGTTAAAGCCGCCTGCTTTATAGCCTTGGTTCGCGCTCACAAAGACCAGCAAATCATCATTGACTTGGTAATCTAGCACGACTTTGCCTGATACATTATCATCTTCAATAATGTTATAGGCTGGGCCACCTGCGAGTGCCTCAGAGGTGAACCTAAAGAAGTCTGGCACACCAATGATTCCTGTAACAAAATTGTTAAACGCCGCATCAGCATTGGCAAGGTTCACATATTCAAGCTCACGCTCCTCTTCTGTGTAACGCGCACCTGCTGTCAGTTTAAGCTGAGGGGTTATCTCATAATCAAACTGGCCGAAAATCGCCGTAGATGTTGTGTCTTGTGTGTAAGACGCATCATAGCGGATAAATGGCAGAAGCGTTGCATCCGTATCACCCGCAGCGAACACATCAAGGGTCAAATCTATATTCGGGTTCGCACCAGACAGACCACCTGTGCCAGGCGCACCAAATGGGAAGTCTGGGTCAGGAAGCGTAGCGATAGATACACCAAAACCGCCAGCCTCTTCAGCCAAACGGTCAAGGAATGACAAGAAGTCACGGCGGTGATTAACATCAATGTCAAGCGAGCCTTCAACTTCTGTGTCTAGGTAAAATGCACCCACAACCCAGCTATAATTATCGCCTTCACCAGCCAGACGCAGTTCATCAGAGATAACTGTTGTCGTAGAGCCGAAACGGGCATCAAGACCATTATTGGGTCCCATATCCGTATCCTCTTGGTGGGCTTTAACGGTTTCAGAATAATGAGCCACATTGGTTAGCTCAATGCCCATGCCCGCAGGTGTTTTCAAAGTGGCTGTGAAAGCCTCTTTTTCAATTTCCAAGCGGCCTTGGGTGTTATATTCGCCGTCAAAATTATCGCCATCATTATCTGCATAACAATAAACATCATATGTTCCAGATTGTTGCGGACAGAATGGCAAAGCATCAGCACCAGTCGCATCAGTCGTGCCTTCATGCTGATAATAAGGAGCCGCAACATCAGAGTCGGCATGCTCAGCTTTCAACAGCAATGTTGTTTCAGGCGCAAGGTCAAACTCAATTTGGCCACGCACGGCAACACTGCCAGCTTGGTTTGAATCTGGGCCGATACGGTTTGAAGCATATCCGTCATTATTGAGGGATGAAACAGACAGACGGCCTCTTGCGCCTTGTCCCAATGAACCACCGATAGCACCGGAGAAGTTCAATGTGTTGTAATTACCCATTTCCACGGTTGAATAACCATCAACATCATCTGTTGGGGTTTTAGAAATAAAGTGAATCAAACCACCCGTTGCGTTACGACCATAGAGTGTGCCTTGTGGGCCGCGCAGAACTTCCACGCGCTCTGTGTCAAACAGGTTAAATGTCAGACCCGGCAGGGCTGCTTGATAGACTTCATCTATATAGACAGCAATCGGGCCCTCACTATTGTCGTTAAAGTCGTTCAGGCCGACACCGCGCAAAGAAAATGCAGGGTTGTTGCCTTCACCGACAGGCGTGCCGACATTTAGGCCGGGTACCTGAGCGACAATATCAGGGGTGGTGCTAAATCCAAGGGCTTCAATCGTATCACCAGGCATAGCCGTGATAGAAATACCAACCTCTTGAATGTTTTGCTCTTTCTTTTGAGCTGTGACGACAATCTCGTCAATTGACTGCGCCATCGCACCAGCATGACCAAAGGCCATAAACGCCGCACCTGCAATGAGTAGTCGTTTTTTCATCATATTATACATGGGTGAGTTCCTCCCTCTTTTACCCGTGAGTCGCCACCTTTTGCGGCGAATCATGCAGACTTTAGTTTCATATTAAAATAAATAATAGACTTTTTTTTACAAAAAATTGATATTTCATACCAAGCCTGCTCCAAATCCGCCAAAACAGGCCAAAAGGGGCTGAAAAGTGACATATTAGCCACAGTTTTCGGCGTGGTTTATGCACATTCCTCCTTAAAGGCCTTGCGTAGCACGCTCACCACCTCATCCACATTTTCGCGGCTAAAGGTTAGCGGTGGGCTGGCAATCAGCTTATTGGCAATGCCGCGTATCACCACGCCATTCCGCAAGGCATTGGACGAAATCGCCCCTGTAAGCGGGTTATCGGGCGCAAGCGGCTCTTTGGTTTTGCGGTCGGCGACCAGTTCCACGGCCATCATCAGCCCCTTGCCGCGCACATCGCCAATAATGGGGAATTCGTCTTTCAGCGCGGTCATCTGCTCAATATAATAAGCGCCGACCTTGCCTGCATTTTCCACCAGCCCTTCTTCTTCCACGATTTTCAGGGATTGCAGACCCGCCGCGCAGGCCAGCGCGTGACCCATATAAGTGTAGCCGTGCATAATCATGCCTTCAGGGCCGTCCACTTCCCATGCTTTGGCGACCCGTTCATTGATAACGGTTGCCCCTAGCGGCACATAGCCAGAGCTTATACCCTTAGCAAAGCACATTATGTCCGGCTTCACGCCCCAGCCGCGACTGCCAAACAATGCGCCAGAACGGCCAAAGCCCGTGACAATCTCATCGGCAATGAGCAGCACGCCATATTTGTCGCACACCTCACGCACGCGGGGCCAGAAATTCTCTGGCGGCACAACCACGCCGCCCGCGCCCTGAATGGGTTCGCACACAAAAGCGGCCACTGTTTCCGCGCCTTGTTTCAAAATTTCGGCTTCAAGGAAACCCGCGCATAGCTCGCCTAATTCCTGCGGATCTTCTGTCCACGGATTGCGATAAACAAAAGGCGCGGGGATTTGGTAACAGCCCGGCAATAGCGGCTCATAAGGCTCCCTATAATATGAATTGCCATTAATGGACACACCGCCAAAATGCACCCCATGATAGGCATATTGCATAGAGATAAATTTGGTGCGCGTGGCTTTGCCTTCTAATTTCCAATATTGGCGAGCCAGCTTCATGGCCGTTTCCACCGCATCGGAGCCGCCAGAAGAGAACATAACCTTACGCATATTCTCTTCAGCCGTCATATCAATAATCTTCTGTCCCAGTTCAATAGACGGAATATGCGAAGTATCCACAAAGCCGTTATAGCAGGCGATTTTATTAAGCTGGTCAATAATGGCCTTATTCATTTTCGGGTGATTATGGCCGACATTCACACACCACAGCCCGCCTTGTGAATCGAGATATTTTTTGCCGTCAGCATCATAAACATGCACCCCTTCACCGCGCTCAACAATAAAGGGGGTGATTTTGTCCGTCATACGCGGCGCAGTCATGCCTAAAATCAGCGGGCCGACGGGTTTATTGGTGGTATTTTTTGCCATTTGTTAATTTCTCCATCAGTATAACAGCCTGCCTAGCCTAACAGCACGGCAAATAATGAACAAAGCAATTATCACCGTAAGCCGCCTTTTCGTTTGAAACTTGACATTTTATTTCAATCGGTGGACTATTCGTTTCTCAAAAAAACATTTGCACAGAAAAATGCAAAATTTACGGGTGCGCCACAAAAATCTAAAGCGTGGGAGCGACATATTATGCAGCATATAGGAGCCAGATTAGCGAAATCCGTTCCGGCGAATTTACTTGCCGCTCTGCCAGAATATCAAAAAGAAATCGCCACCATATTGGCGCGGTATAATTTCAAAATCACTGATTTTGACGACCACACCGAACGCATGCCTTTGGCCATTTATGTAGCGATTTTTGAGGAGCTGGCTAAGCTTATTGGCGACACACATTTAGGCATCCGCGTGGCAAAAAAAATGAATCCCGATACGCTGGGCGGGACGGGTTATTTATTTATGAGTGCAGAAAATCTTGGTGCCGCACTGACCAGTTTGGCGCAATATATTGACCTTATTCAAGACAGCACTATGTCGCGCTTACGGATAGAAGATGATATGTGTCATTTTGAATATCAAATCCAAGACGATAATATCAGCCCGCGCCGACAAGATGCGGAATTTTCCATGAGCTATGTCGCGCATTTAGCCGCCAGCTATTCACAAGGCCGATGCCAGCCTTTGGAATTTCATTTTGAACATGCACCGACAGGGTCTTTTTCTGATTATGACAGCTTGCTGGGTGCGCCGATTTTTTTTGAGCGCGGCGTGAATGCTGTTTCATTTGACCGCACGGAAGTGAACCGCCCGCTTAACACAAAAGACCATTATCTCTTCCGCACATTGCAAAGCCTATTGGAAGATGCGCGTGCCAGTAGCAAAAGCGACGGCAATGATGCGTCATGGGCATCTGCTGTGCGCCATCGTTTGCATGAACGCCGGGTGGCGCAAAACCCATCGGCGACGGAAATTGCCAGCCGTTTGGGCGTGTCCAAAATCACCCTCTATCGCCGCCTGAGCGCGGAAGGCACATCTTTCAATACGATTTTGAAAGACCGTCGCTATGAGCTGGCCGAACGCTTTTTACGCCAGCCGACCATACCCATTTCAGAAATTTCTGCACGGCTTGGCTATTCTGAGCATAGTATTTTCACCCGTGCCTTCAAAAAATGGACAGGCCAAACGCCAGCTCAATGGCGCAAAGAAAAAATTGCAAGCGGGCAACAGCCGCCCAATGCCTCAAATATATAATCCCCAAAATACACTTCCCAACTCTCAAACAAATCTATAAAATAATGCTGAACTTACTTCGCAAGGAGATATGAAGGGATGAAGTTCTCACAAGCACAACTCCCCTCCAACAGAAAATTTGGATTTTTCTTTACGTTGGTATGTCTTGCTGCTGCTGGATATTTTTTCGTTAACCAAACTGTCACTGCGGCTTATATTTTCACCGCTTTAGCGGTTTGTTTCCTTCTAGCCAGTTTGGTTAAAGCGGACATCTTGCTTCCCCTCAATCGGCTATGGATGCGTTTTGGATTTTTTCTTGGCATGATTATCAGTCCTATCGTGCTTGGATTGATATTTTTCGGGTTGTTCACACCAATCGCTTTTTTAATGCAATTATGCAAGCGTGATGAATTGCGTCTTAAATTCAAAGAGAAAAACACGCATTGGATTAAACGTGACACACCCATGCAAACAGACAGCTTCAAACATCAATTCTAAAATAGGAAAAGATAATGGCATTTCTAAAAGAGCTTTGGGCTTTTCTTCGTATGCGTAAAAAACTTTGGCTCGCGCCCATCATTATTGTGATGCTGATATTGGGCGGCCTACTTATCCTTGCCCAAGGCTCAGTTGTCGCACCCTTCATCTACACATTGTTCTAAAGGCTAGCTTATGTATATATTAGGCGTATCAGCCTTTTACCATGATAGCGCGGCATGCTTACTGAAAGACGGCGCAATAATTGCCGCAGCGCAAGAAGAACGCTTTACCCGCAAAAAGCATGATGCGGGCTTTCCACATCATGCCATATTATATTGCCTAAAAGAGGCACAGATAGATGCGGCGCAAATTGACAGCGTGGTTTTTTATGAAAAGCCCTTTGTCAAATTTGAACGCTTGCTTGAGACATATCTAGCCTTTGCGCCAAAAGGTTTTACGAGCTTTGCAAAAGCTATGCCTATATGGATTAAAGATAAGCTTTTTCAAAAATCTGCCCTTATCAAAGAACTTAAATCCACGCTTGGCGCAGATATTGATTGGCATGAAAAACTCCTATTCTCAGAACACCATTTATCACATGCTGCAAGTGCATTTTACCCTTCACCATTTGCGCGTGCGGCGATATTAACGCTTGATGGTGTGGGCGAGTGGACGACAACATCCCTCGCCATAGGCAATGGAAACGACTTAAAAACAGTGAAGGAAATTCACTTTCCGCACTCGCTCGGACTGCTTTATTCAGCATTCACATATTACACAGGTTTCAAAGTGAACTCTGGCGAATATAAAGTAATGGGTTTAGCCCCCTATGGCACACCGCGTTACGCTGACTTAATACGACAAAAGCTTATCACCATAGCTGATGATGGTAGCTTCCAATTAAATATGCGTTATTTTGATTATGCCACGGGCTTAACGATGACAAACAAAAAATTTGATTCTTTGTTTGGCGGGCCGCCTCGTAAATCTGAAGCAGAGCTAACCCAGCGTGAGATGGATTTAGCCGCCTCAGTTCAAAAAGTAACACAAGACATTATTATTCAAATTGCAAAAAATATTGCAAAAGAAACAGGGGAACGAAATTTATGTCTGGCGGGTGGCGTTGCCCTTAACTGTGTTGCAAACGGTATCCTGATGCGTGAAAATATCTTTGATAATATCTGGATTCAGCCCGCCGCAGGTGATGCGGGTGGTGCGTTAGGGGCGGCTTTGTCCGTCTGGCATTTACACCATCATGGGGAAAGAACAACCGCCCACATAGGCGATGCGATGCAGGGGGCTTATCTTGGGCCAGAGTTTAGTGACGCAGAAATAAAAGCCGCGCTTGAAACATGTGGCGCGGTTTACAAAAAGCTATCGGAAAGTGACTTAATCAACGAAGTTGCGACAGCATTAGAAAATGAAAAAGCCATTGGCTGGATGCAAGGGCGCATGGAATTTGGCCCTCGCGCACTGGGCGCAAGAAGTATTATTGCCGACCCGCGCTCTGCCATAATGCAAAAGCAGCTTAATCTAAAAGTGAAATATCGTGAAAGCTTTCGCCCTTTCGCGCCTAGTGTTTTGCGTGAAGATGTCGGCGACTGGTTTGAGCATAATACCGACAGCCCTTACATGCTTTTAGTCGCAAATGTGCAAAAAGATAAGCGACGAGCAATGACGGCTGAAGAGGAAGCCCTATTTGGTATAGATAAGCTAAATGTGCCGCGTTCTTCCATACCAGCAATTACGCATGTTGATTATTCTGCGCGTATTCAGACAGTACATGCAGATACCAATCCCCGTTATCATGCCGTAATATCTAAGTTCAAAGAAAAGACGAATTGTCCAATAGTTGTTAATACATCTTTTAACGTG
This sequence comes from Parvibaculaceae bacterium, assembly GCA_965219965.1. Classification (GTDB taxonomy): domain Bacteria; phylum Pseudomonadota; class Alphaproteobacteria; order RS24; family RS24. Next base: position 173,485 of record OZ244796.1, on the reverse strand, counting down.
CGTGGTGAGCCAATCATATGCACACCCACAGATGCATTTAAGTGCTTCATGGGTACTGAGTTAGATGTTTTGGCAGTGGGTAACTACCTGCTTATCAAAGAAGAGCAAAACGAGAAATTAAAAGAGAATTATAAGGATAGATATGAGTTGGATTAGAGATTTTGCAATAATTATCAGTGTATCATTAGCCCTTTTATTTGCCTGTTTAGAAGTTTTGCGTTTTCACAATCAGGCCAATTCCACAAAAACATCGGCTTTGCACTGTGGTGCGATTTCGTGGCCATCACGCTTTACAGAGCTTGCGGGCATAAGCTCATTTAAGCCGGGTGCTACTTTAAGGCACACAAACAACTCGGACTTTTGTGCTGAAAGCCCCATAAATTCACTTGGCCATCCAGACCATGAGCCGGTCGCAGGCGACTCAATTATTTTGCTAGGCGACTCATTTGTTGAACAGGCACAGCTTTCATTGAGCCAGAAAAACAAGCTGCAAGATAAATTAAGGGAATTATATTTGGAAAGGCATAATGTTCAAAAAAACATCATTGCAATCGGACATTCAGGCACAGGGCAAACGGCACAAGCAATGATGCTTAAGGAGGCTTTGAACAATGGCGTTACACCGCGTGATATTGTCCTGATAATAGTGATCAACGATGTGCGTGATAACAGCAATTTAATAAGCTCAATCGTAGATAATTCCTCACCATTCGGTTCGCCAAGACCTTACTATGTTGAAAATCCTAACAATGAGTTGCAATTACAGCCTCCTGTTAATGGTGGGACAAAGTTTTACAACCGCACAACAGCTCAACGCATTATGGAGTGGTTCTTTACACGTTACGAACCCGTATTTGGATATGAGTTCAAACAACAAGTCATCCACGGATTGCGCCTATTTCAGTTAAAAACCCTGAAATCTGGCGACCCTGCGCTCGCCTCAATTAAATATTTTCCAAAGCAATATGACCTCCTATTCGGCACAAAAAATCGCAATTCACCCTTAATTGAACGCGCATGGCGGGCAACTGAAAAATCCATTATTGACATTAAAGAAATTTGCTCAACATGCCGCATACAGGCACTCTTCACATATCAATTTTCCCACCCCGAATTTTCCGATTATCGCAATCGCTTTGCTGAACTACTCACAAAGCACGGCATTAATTATTCTATTCAGAACTATGATAAAAGCTTTCATTGGGAAAATGATGAGCATTGGAATGTAAAGGGTGTGACTGACGCCGCAGAATTAATTTATTCATTATTAGATGGCGAAGCAAAACCGCCCGCGCCGCCTAAAATTTAATTATCGGCAAACAGCACACCGCCCAATTCATCTAACACACCTGCCAATTCTTCTGGCGCACATAAAGCGGCGACATAGCGGTCGGGACGTATCACAAATATCGGGGCATTTTCATGCTTAGCGGCAAAAGCAAAAAGTGCGCCGCTTGTGTCAAACACCATATCGGCTTGCCCATTGCTGGCCGTTTCGCCTTCTTTGCCAATTTGCACAAATTGCGTGCCAACTTTACGCCATTTATCCGCTTGCTCCGCGCTAAGGGCGGCGGTGGGGTCTTGGCCAATGCCGACAATGGCAAACCCATTGCCAAGGCACGCATCTAATTTAGCACGTGACCCATCGGGGCGGGTCACATCGGGCTGAATAAACATCCGACCGACTGGTGAATCCTTCCGCATCGGCAATGTGTGGCGCACAAAGCCGTGCGAATAGCGCGGCATGGGCTTAAAGCGAAATTCTGTCACATAGCGTTTAAGCGGGCGTATCCCTTGGATAGACATTAAAAATAAATCGCGCCACCACGCCTTAAAAGTGCTGGTCATGGCAAATATCGCACCGAAAAGCCGTGCTAAGCTAATCATTGCTTTGGCATGTTCATGGCGTTCAATCGTGTAGCTTTCCAATAGCTCTTCTGATGCGCCATGGGTGATGCATTGCGCTAGCTTCCACGATAAATTCGTAACATCACGGAAACCTGCATTGAGTCCTTGGCCAATCCATGGCTCGGTTAAATGCGCCGCATCACCAACAAGAAACACATCGCCTCGCTTAAATGTTTCTGCCGTTCGGGAATTATGCGTATAAATCCGCGCACGGGCAATTTCTATATTATCTGTATCGTGGATTTTCTTTTCTCTAATGAGCGACATGATTTTTTCTTCATTCAAAATTTCATTATCATCTTCGCCTTCAAACATCATAAATTCCAAACGGCGATAATTTTTCGGCAACCACACCCATAGCCATGGCCGTATGGGGTCGCCGTGCAAAGCCGTATAATGTTCGTCAATCGGGTCATTTTTAATATCAATAACCAGCCATTTGCGTTCATGCGTTTCACCTTCAAAGGCAATGCCAGTTTGTTTACGCACTGTGCTGCGCCCGCCATCAGCACCGACCATATAACGCGCTTTAATGCTGCGCTTTTCGCCCGATGCTTTTTCCACATGCGCCAGCACGCCATCGGCTTGTTGTTCAAATTCCAACAGAGACGTGCCTGTTTCAAGCGTGACGTGGTCATATTGCCCCAGCGCGTTGCGTAAAATGGCCTCTAATTCTGGTTGCATGAAAATATTGCGCCGTGACCAACCAAATTCGCGGGTGCGTGGTTCCATATGGGCAAAGCACCGCCCGTCACGGGTGAACATTTTCAGCGGCACATCTTCATAACAGCCCTCTAATAATGTTTCGGCTTGGCCAACCAATTGCACTGAACGCAAAGATTCATCATCAATGCCCACAGCGCGTGGATAATCTATAATTTCATCACTGCGTTCAACCACCAGCGTTTTAACGCCATAAACGCCGAGCTGATTGGCCAGCAAAACGCCGCATGGGCCGCCGCCAATAATCAACACATCTGTTTCGGTGATGTCAGTCATAGGCTCTCCCCTCACTTACAGCAGGCCTTGCTCTTGCAAAACGGGTCTTGCGACACGGAAGCACTCCACGCCTTGCGGCACGCCGCAATAAATAGCAATCACATGAATCGCGGCGCGAATTTCTTCAATCGTTACGCCATTATTTATCGCGCCTTTAAGATGCAATTCCCATTCATGCATTTTTCCCAATGCGCCAATCATTGTGAGATTCATTAAAGAGCGCGTTTTGGCATCTAGCGCGTCATCGCCCCAGCCAAAGCCCCAGCACCAAGTGGTCATGGCATGCTGAAAGGGTTTGGAAAAATCATCCGCCTTGTTCAGCATATCATTGACATAATCAGTGCCTAAAACATCACTGCGGCGGGCTTTGCCTTTTTCAAAAAAATCATCTGCCATTTTCTCTCTCCTTAAAATTCCCGCAAGAGACGATTTTCCTGCGTTAGCACCAAATCGCGCACTTTGCCGCGAAAGGCGGCAAATCTTTCATCTTGCATGAGAACGGCACGGCGTTTTGTGCGCTCTTCAAAAGAGTCAAACCGCCATAAATAAACAATCGTGTTCAAATCGCCGCTTTCGGCAATATAAACGCCGAGCAAATCGCCTAAAATTTCGGTTTGGGCAGCGCGGCCATGTTTTTCCCATAGCTCCAAATAGGCTTTGGCCTGTCCCGGCTTGACCCGATAATTGCGTTCTTCAACAATCATTTTTCTTTCCTTTAACTTTGCAAAAATTTCTCAATCTGTGCCATGAAGCCGTCAAAATTATCATCATGCACATAATGGCTCGCACCTTCTATTTCCGCCCATTGGATATTGGCATTAGCCGCCACCATGGCTTCGCAAGCCTCACGGGTTAAAAAATCGCTTTTTTCACCGCGCACCACCAGCACGGGGATTTTTATCCGTGCCGCAACGGGGCCTAAATCCGTCACCCGTGCGGGGTCGGGATTGACACGCGTTTCCTTAATACCGGCCATATCAAACATCCAATGAACTTTGCCATCTTCGCCCTCGCGCATGGTTTTTTCTATACGCTGTTGGACGGCTTCATCGGATATTTGCGGGCGCAATCGCCGCCAATAGGCTGCCGCTTCATCAAGCGAGGCAAAATCTAACGGCACTTCGCGCATTTCTTTAATAATCCGCTTAAAGCCTGCTCCCTTTACTGATGAACCAGGACCAATATCTTCAATAATCAGTTTTTCCACCCGTTCGGGATAAGCGTCTGCATAGCAATAACCAACTGTCCCGCCCATAGAGTGACCCAAAAGGTAAAACTTTTTTAATTGGTGATAATCAATAAAGGCTTTCAAATCGGCCAAATAAGCATCCGTGTAATAATTGCGCTTTTCGTCCCAATCTGTTTTGCCCCGCCCGCGTTGTGTGAGGGCGAGAATATGATAGCGGTCGGCCAAACGTTCGGCCACATGCACCCATGTATCGGCATAGGCGCGTAGCCCGTGCAACATTATAATTGTCGGACAGCTCTGCCTGTCGCCCCATTCAAGAAAATGGAACTTCAACCCATTTAATGTCACAAATTTGTCGTCAACCATCATAGGGCATCATCGGATATTAAGTCAGGCCGTCTTCGCCTTTGACATCTTCATGTTTCAACCCGCCCAGACGCGCATGCAAACGCCCACGGCTGGCAAAAGCCACCGCAATCACCACCTCATTGGGGGCGGGCGCATCGGCAAATTGACAGCTGACCGTGTCATAATTAGCCCGCACATAAAGGGCTTGTCTGTGACCAAAGGGAATATCAATAGAGCTATCCACCCCGCCGCGCTTGCCAGTTGACGGCACCCATGATTTAGACCCGCCCAATGCGTCGCGTATTGGATTCATAAAAGTCGTCGTCAAATGGGCATTGCCATGCTCATATTCACCATTCACGCCGACCAGACAGGCTTTACCATAAGCCATAATATCCTCGGGCGTGGTGATTTCCAGCACACGGCGAGCAAATTCATGGCCGAGCTTGTCGGAATTATCAATTACCGCGCTTAAATCTTCCACAAATTTCCCCGCAAAGGGATTTTCAAGGCAAGCCGCGATAACAATTTTACGCACTGGCGCGCCATCGGCTTGCACGCCTGTTTCATTGGCCAGCGTGTCTTCAATTTGCGTGTACCATTTGCGTATATGGAAAACACCGAAATTTGGTTCTTTGGTTTTTGTCATTATTTAATCCTAATGTCTAATCGTGAATGGGTTTAAGGTCATAATCATCGCTGGGTGCGCCCAAATCATTAAACAATTTCATGCTTGCAGGGCCGCTATGCTCTTCAAGGAAAAATTCCAGCCGATTGCCGTCTGGATCAAAGAAATAAATTCCCTTGCCGATACCATGGTCAACAACGCGATGAACTTCCACGCCCTTGTCCAAAAGTGCGCCATGCAGACGCGCCAGCGTGTCAAGGTCGCCTTCAATTTGCATGGCAAAATGATTTAAGCCCAACCCGCCTTGCGTAGAGCCTTCTTTGGCGCGTATCAAAGCAATATCGTGATGATTATGGCCAAAGCTCAAAAAATGGCCAATTTCTGGTGTGGCCACGACTTGTGTACCAAGCACGCGCTCATACCATTTCGCTGAAGCCTCCGGGTCGGAAACCGCCAATGCCACATGGGCAATTTTTTCTACTTTAGGTAACATGAAACCACTCCTTTTATTCCTCGTGAAATTCAACTTTGCCGACCAGTTCTTTCGGCACATGATAATATTCGGTTGGCGGTGGGGTTGCCTTAAATGGCAGCCACACAATGTCGGAAATTTCGCTGAAAAGACGCGGGTCTTTTTCCCATGAATCGCCGCCATTTTCACTGCGGTAAAGCTCGCCAAATTTTGTGCCGAAAAATATCCGATTAGGGTCAGATGGATGTGTGCCAAATGCCCAAACGGTTGATTTTGCTGGCTCAGAAAGCGGCGTTTCGTCCCAGCTTTGGCAAAGGTCTTTGGAGCGCAAAATTTTGCTCACCGTCCCCGGCGTGCCATCACCAATGCCGAGGAAAACCGTATTGCTATCAGGCTGTGTAATGGTGAGGCGTGAATAATAAATACCAAAAGCCTGTTTAACATTTGTCTCTGTCCAGCTTTGGGCATCATCTTGGCTCACATAAAGCGCATTGACTGTGACCACCAAAATTGTTTTTGGCGGACCAGGGAGAATTTCAACCGCATGAATATCAGAGCTTTGAATGGCCGTATCGGGTCCGTCAATGCGTGTCCAGCTACCGCCTGTATCATGGCTGCGGAACACACCGCCTTCTTCCAGCCCGAACCAGATTTGTTTTGTATCCGTGGGATCAATCCGTATGGTTGTCACGCGGGGCAAATGCACACCAAGGCAAAATTCATTCACCTCTGGCGTGACATCTTCCCAATTTTTGCCACCATCAAGGCTACGGAAAATCACCACCCGTGAGGGTGCGCCCGTACCCATAAACATCACATCAGGATTTTGTTCATCTATAACAATGCGCCAAACCTGCATGCCATCGGCTGGAGAGGGAACATGTGTCCAGCTCACCCCGCCATCTTCGCTTATCGCCAGCCCGTCTTGGCCGCCTGCATAGGCCACGCCTTCACGGCTCGGATGGACAGCAACGCATTGGACAATGCCGTCATATTCAATGTCTTGGCGTAAATCAATGCGCCGCCATTTGGGGTCTTTATTGGCCGACCACATAATGCCTTGGCCGACCGTTGCAACTAATACTGTTTCATCCATAATTTTTCCTTCCATCAATCTTATAGAAAAATGCCACGCGTGATGCCGCCATCTACGCCCAGCGATTCACCTGTTATGGCACTTCCTGCGGGCGATGAGAGGAACAGCACAACATTGGCAATATCCTCAACGCCCAAAATACGTCGAATAGGTGTGTCTTTAATGAAATTTTGCTTCACCTGCTCGGCTGTAATGCCTTGCTGTTTGGCAAGATTGTCATAAAGTTCACGAATATGCGGCGTTTCTACTACGCCCGGATGGATACAATTCACTGTTATGCCATCAGGACCTAAATAATCGGACAACGTTTTGGTCATGTGAACAATGGCCACATTGCGTAAGCCCGAAATAACTTTTGAGCCGCGACCCGTTAGCCCGCCCAAATTAATAATGCGCCCATAATTATTTTTACGCATATGCGGCGCACAAGCTTTAGCGGCACGGAAATAGCCGACCACTTTAATATCAATATCGGTCAGCAAATCATCTGGATTGGCTTCGTCAAGATGGCCGCGCACCATGCCCGAAGGAGCTGCTGCACCATTGAGCAAAATATCCAGCCGCCCGAAATTATCAAAAGTCTTTTGCGTGGCCTCAAACATGGCTTCAGTGGAAGTCACATCACATGGCGCAATGAAAGGCCGCTTGCCCGCTTCTTTTTCAATTTCATCGGCCGCTTTTTCAAGGCTTTCCACCCCGCGTGCGGCAATGGCCACTTCGCCGCCTGCTTTGACAATAGCCTTGCCAACATCTTTGCCAATGCCCATAGAGCCGCCTGTAATAAAAGCAACTTTTCCTTCAAGTTCAAGATTCATAATTGTCTCCCCAATTATCCAAGATTTATCCAAATGCTTTTTGTTTCGGAATACATTTCCATTGCCCCGCGCCCCATTTCACGCCCCCAACCAGATTCCTTATAGCCGCCAAAGGGCGAAGCGGGGTCAACCAAATTATAACAATTCACCCAAACCGTGCCGGCTTCCAGCGCGTGTGCAATTTGATGCGCTTTGCTGAGATTATTTGTCCATATCCCTGCCGACAGACCATAAATGGAATCATTGGCACGTTTGAGCAAATCATTTTCATCGTCCCAAGGCAGAGCTGTTAAAACGGGGCCGAAAATTTCTTCTTTCACCACCCGCGCCGTGTCGCCTGTATCTATAAAAACAGTTGGCTCAAAGAAAAACCCGTCCTTATATTCCTTATCGGGCAGAGACGCCAGATTACCGCCCGCAATAATTTTACCGCCCTGCTCGCGGCCTGCTTCCACATAGCCGCGCACTGTATCAAGCTGGCGTTGTGACACAAGCGGACCCATTTGCGTTTCAGGGTCAAGCCCGGGACCAATTTTCAATGCTTTGGCACGCACCGCAACCGCTTCCATCACTTCGTCAAATATCTTTTTATGCACATAAAGCCGTGAACCTGCTGTGCAGGTTTGACCTTGATTGTTAAAAATCGCCCCCGCCGCGCCATCGGCGACCTTATCTATATCAGCATCGGGCAGAACGATATTGGGTGACTTACCGCCTAATTCCAGCGAAACGCGCTTGAGGTTTTCTGTTGCCGCCACCGCAATAGCTTTACCCACGCCCGTTGAGCCTGTAAAGGCGACTTTATGAATATCAGGATGCGCCGAAATCCCTGCGCCCACCGTGCTGCCCGGGCCAGTGATGATATTAACCACGCCAGCAGGAAAACCTGCTTCCATAATGAGTTCGCCCAAGCGCAAGGCGGTTAGCGGTGTTTCTTCGGCGGGTTTGAGAATAATGGCACAGCCTGCCGCTAATGCGGGGGCGAGTTTCCATGCCGCCATGGAAAGCGGATAGTTCCACGGAATGACTTGCCCGACAATGCCCACAGGTTCTTTGCGCGTATAGTGGAATATATCCATGCCCCCGCCCGGAGAAACGGGAACGGCTTCGCCGCCAAATTTAGTCGGCCAACCAGCAAAATAGCGGAACACTTTAATCGTGCCAGCCACATCACCCAAACGCGCTTTTTGATAAATTTTGCCATTATCCAGCGTTTCAAGTTGAGCTAATTCATCGGCATGTTTTTCCACCAAATCGGCCAGCCGATAGAGAAATTCGCCGCGCTCCGCGGGTGTGATTTTGCCCCATGCGTCATCGCCCATCGCCCGTTGGGCGGCTTTAACGGCGCGGTTGACATCTTCTTCCCCGCCGCGTGTGACATTAGTCAGCACTTTCGCTGTGGCCGGATTGCGTGTTTCAAATGTTTCACCAGAAGCCGACATCACCCACTCGCCGCCAATTAACATGGGGCGCGTTTTGGCGAGAAAATCTTTTACTGCGGGCAGTAGTTCAATCATATTCTTTCCCTCAATATCTCATCTCAATTAAATAGGGCTGGCCGCTTTTTAGCCCGTGCTGAATGGCGGCATCTAATTCTTCTGCCGTTTCCACCTTGCACGCTTCAACGCCATAACCTTGCGCCAAAGCAACCCAGTCAATCGCAGGTTCAACCAAATCCGTCAAAGCGGTTGCCGTGTCGCCAAATTCGGTCAGGCCAATGCGATTAAGCTCTGTTTGTAATACAGCATATTTTTGGTTCGCCGCCAAACAAACCACAATGGGTAATTTTTCCCGCGCCATGGTCCATAAAGATTGCACCGTATATTGCCCGCTACCGTCTGATTGTAAGCAAATAACGGGCTTATCGGGTGCGCCAATGGACGCGCCCAAAGCCACGGGCAAGCCTTGGCCAATCGCCCCGCCCGTATTGGTCATCACCTGATGCTTTTTTGACTGCGCTGTTGCGGCAAAAAACGCATAGCCGCAGCTTGCCCCTTCCACCGATACAATCGCATTTTCGGGGATATTACGCGCAATCGTGGTGGCGATTTTTGTCGCATCTAAAGCCCCCGATGCCGCTTCGGGCAGGCTTGGAGCTTGCGGGGTAAAATCACCCGCTCCCAAAACATCAGCCAAAGCATGTAAAGCCGCCGCGCCATCATGGTGCAGTTCGGCCAGCCGCACAGTGCGGTCTTTAGGTGCAAGCTCGCTGGCAATGCCTTCATAGCCAAAATAAGCTACGGGTTCTGGCACGCAAACCAGCACCACCAAATCGGCTTTTTCCATAACCTCTATGGCTTTTTCAGGGAAATAAGGCAGGCGGTCAAGATTGGGCAGACCGCCACCGCGTGCCGCAATGGCGGGAAATGTTTCGCCATACATAATGGCATTGCTGACTTGCGCCAGCCGTCCAGCAGCAATATGGCCTGCCTCACTGAGACCCGACCCACCAACCAGCACAAGCGGGGCTTTGGCTTTTTTCATGCGCTCTGCAACTTTTTCCACCGCCGCCGCATCGGGAGTTACATAAACCCGTTTGACTTTTTTCGGTGCGGCTTTATCCGCCGATGGCATTTCTTCATATTGAAAATCAACTGGATGAATGAGGCTCACCACCCCGCCCGGCGCAACCACGCTGGCATCAATGGCCTCACGCATGGCCACGGGCGCGTGGGCGGCAGAATTAATTGTATCCACTTTCACCGATACGGGCGAAGCCAGCGAAACAATATCTGATGTCAGCGGTGCATCATATTTCAAATGCCAGCTCGCATGGTCGCCTATAATATTGACAATAGGCGTATGGGCGCGGCGGGCATTGTGTAAATTGGCAATGCCATTGGCAAAGCCCGGGCCCAAATGCAACAGCGTCAAAGCGGGTCGGCCTGTCACCCGTGCATAGCCATCGGCTGCGCCTGTGCAAACACCTTCAAACAGCCCCAAAACTGAGCGCATTTTTGGCATTTCATCTAGCACCGCCACAAGCGGCATTTCCGTTGTGCCGGGATTGGCAAAACAGACATCCACGCCGTAATCAAGCGCGGCTTGAAATGCGGCATATCCGGCGGTTGATTTGACGTTCTGCATAGCTCCCAAAACTCCACAATTCGCGTTTGTCTCACTATGTGATACTATATGCGTTTTTATGTCAATATTAATCTTTACATTATCCACAATTATTCATATTCTGATTATTGAAGAAATTGGCGTATTTTCGTCAAATGACCAGAAGGATACTCAAGGATATTAAGGATACTCATGTCAAGTCTATCACGCATGCTTTCCATTCTGGATTTATTCACAGAAAAAATTCCCCAGCTAAGCCCGTCGGAAATTTCTGCCGCGCTCAAGCTCAGCCGCCCGACCACCTACCGCTATCTTAAAGAACTCACTCAGGCTGGATTGCTGTCCAGCACCAATGGTCATTACAGCTTAGGCCCGCGCATTATTCAACTGGATTATCAAATTCGCAAAGCCGATGCTTTGCTGGCGGGCGGGGTGGATGAAATACGCCATTTGGGCGAGCAATTTGGTGGCAATGTGCTTGTTTCAAGCATGTATGGGGAAACCATTGTGAACACCCATCATGTTAAAAATGATGCGAAAATAAAACTGACCTTTGACCGTGGCCACCTTATGCCGCTTGCCACCAGTGCGACATCAAAAGTTATGCTGGCCTTTTTACGCCGTCCAGTTTTGAAAAAACTTTATCACAAATATGCCGATGCGGTGCAGTTCAAAAAAATTGGTGCGGATTGGCCGACATTTTCCACGCAGATGAACACCATTCGCAATCGTGGTTTTGATATTTCCTTTGGTGAGCTAGATGATGACCTTGTGGGCATTGCCGCGCCCATTCAATCCAGCGACAGCCAAACCCCCAATACGGTGACACTTATCCTGCGCCGCGCCCAATTTGCGCTTTTCAATCAAGAGGCTGTGATTGACGCGCTGATGCAATGCACGCAAAAGCTGCAAGCCACCTATCACCCGCCGCCCGCCCCAGAGAAATCAGAGGAAGAAGAAGCGGTGGAAAAAACGCCAATTACCCTTGCAAAAACGGGCTGATTGGTCAATCATACTGCACATTGCTGAAAAAATTATGGGGAGCAATGAGATGAGCAAGAGTCACCAACATGACATTAACAGCGCGAGTTCTATTACTGCCGTGGTTTGGCTTGGCACGGTTGCGGTTTTATCCTTTATCGTTCAACCCGGTCTTGTGCAAGGCTTTGTGGTAGAGCTAGGCTATACCGAAGCCGAAGCCAATTATCTTGCTTTTATTGAATTAGCAGGCATTGCTGTGACCGCCATTGCGATGAGTTTTCTAAGCCAATTAGGGCGATGGAGGGTACTCATTGCCCTTGCCCTTATTCTTTGTGCGGTGGGCAATACTGTCAGCGCCTCTATGGCCGCCGACCCGATGATTTTGAAAATGGCACGTTTCTTTACAGGCACTGGCGAAGGTGTGCTTGTTTCTCTAACCTTTACCGCCATTGGCCTCACCCAAAAGCCCGACCGCAATTATGCCATTTACCTCATTCCCCTGCTCACTTATGGTGCGCTGGTTTTGTGGCAAATGCCGCTTCTATTTAGCACCATTGGACTCAATGGCATTTTCTTTGCTTGGGCGATTATTGCTTTAGCCAGTTTGGCGGTTGTGAAATTCCTACCCAATTCCGCCGATGTGCAGATTAAGCCCAGCCCGACGGCGGCGGCGATTCCCATTTCCATGATTATCATCGCCCTGCTGGCTTTCTTTGTTTACAATATCGGCATTAGCACGGCATGGGCGAATTTGTTCCGCATTGGCGTGCATATCAATCCCGACCCGCAAGCTGTGGCCGACGCGCTTTTGCTGTGTCAATTCATCGCCATTATTGGTGCCATGTCGGCTTTGGCTTTAGCCAATCGTTTTAACCGCAACATTTTATTGCTTGGCGGTATTCTCGGCTCAGCCTTTTCTATGGGGCTGTTATTAATGGACACACATTTTACTACTTTTGTGCTTGCCATTTGCCTATTTAATTTTCTGTGGAATTTTGCTTTGCCCTTTATTTTAAGTGCCATTGTGGACATGGAAGAAAGCGGCAAGGTGATGCCTTTTGCTATTAAATTCCAGATGGTTGGCTTTGCCTTTGGGCCATTTATGGTTGCCCGCATATTGGAAGATGGCGGTGATTATCAAACGATTGAATGGGTCATGGTTGGGCTGTTTTTAACCAGCGCGGCACTTTTCCTCATACCGCTTTTAATGCACGCCAAAATTTTAGCCCGCAAACATCTTGTTTAATTACTTGAATTTTTTCCGCGCATGCGCCAGACCAGCCCTAGCCCAATAAGCAGGAAAATAAAAGGCGCGGCCCAAAGCGGGGCGTTTTTAGCGGAGACTTGCGGTTTGAGCAAAACAAATTCGCCATAGCGGGCGACAATAAATTCACGTATTTGGGCATCCGTATCACCGGCCAGCAATCTTTGCCGCACCACCAAACGTAAATCCTGCGCCAAGGGTGCGTCTGAATCATCAATGGATTGATTTTGACAAACCAAGCAACGCAAATGCGCTGATAAAGCCCGCGCCCGTGCCTCAAGAGCGGCATTGGGCAGAACTTCATTGGGATTAAGCGCATGGGCAGGCAAAACCGCACCGCAAAAAAATAAAAGCACAGAAAAAACTTTTCCCTTCATTGCGCGTCCTTCCATCGGCCAATAAAAGAAGCCAGCCCGCCGCAAAATATCACGCCCGCGCCGAGCCAAATAAACATCACAAAAGGATGCACCCAAATGCGGACAATATATTGATTGGAATCGGCCATTTTTTCGCCCAGCGCAATATAAACATGGCCGACAAGCCGTTTCAAAATCGCCGCTTCAGTGGTTTGCGACCGTTCTACTTCGTAAAAACGCCGTTCTGGTGTCAGCCTATGCGCTTTGTGACCCCATTGCACCTGAAACACGCCGCGTGTGGCGTGATAATTTGCCCCGTTAATATCTTCCACCCGTTCAAAGCGCAATGTGTAACCGCCCAGCTTGGTAATATCACCCGCCTGCATGAGGGTAATTTTTTCTTCCTTCCATGCGGTTGTGCCAATAATGCCAAACAGCACAATGCCCACACCTGCATGACCCAAAACCGACCCCCAACCGCGCACAGGCAGAAACATTGTGCCTCTGCGCCGCATTTTACGCACCATATCTGCGCCCGCGCCAAATATCAGCCAGCCCGCGCCCGCCAGCCCCAACACCGCACCGGTTTGATAATTATCGCTTGGACGCAAACCGCCACGCATCAGTAAAATCGTGGCCACAAAGAGTATGCTTAAAATCGCTGCGCTTTGTAATTGCCGCCACCAGCCCGCTTTGCGCCCCGCGCCCCAGCCGAGAAATGGGCCAAGCGGCATCAGCACAATAATCGGCACCATAAGCGGCGTGAACACAATATTATAATAAGGCGCACCCACTGAAATTTTGCCCATATTCAGCGCGTCAATGGCCAGCGGGTAAAGCGTGCCGACAAAAATTGTCGCGGTCGCGCTGGCAAGGAAAATATTATTAACCAATAGCGTGCCTTCACGGCTAAGCAAATGAAGCCGCCCTTTGGCGTCATCTATCATCGCACCCGATTTAAGCGCGTATAACACCAAAGCTCCGCCAATCGTAATGGCCAAAATCGCCAGCACAAAAATCCCACGGTCGGGGTCATTGGCAAAAGCGTGGACAGATGTTAGCACGCCTGAGCGCACCAAAAATGTGCCAGCAATGCTAAGGCCAAAAGTTAAAATGCACAGCAAAAGCGTCCAGTGATGCAAGCGGCTTTGTTTTTGTGCCGCAAAAACGCAATGCAATAAAGCTGTGCTGGCCAGCAATGGCATAAGAGACGCATTTTCCACTGGATCCCAAAACCAAAAGCCGCCCCAACCCAGCTCATAATAAGCCCAATAAGAACCCAGTGCCACACCCGCCGTCAGCATAGCCCAAGCCAATAATATCCACACGCGCACAAAGCGTAGCCAATAGCGCAATTTCACCCCGCCCAGCAAAGCGGCAATGGTAAAAGAAAAGGCCAAAGAAAAACCCACATAGCCGAGATAAAGCAAAGGCGGGTGGGCGGCTAAGGCGGGGTCTTGTAAAATCGGGTTAAGCCCGCTGCCTGAAAATGGTGCGGGGTTCAGGCGGGTAAAAGGATTAGACGTAAAAAGCGAAAACCCAATAAAGCATACGCCTAAAAAACCTTGCACGGCCAAAGCCCGCGCCCGTAAAACGGCAGGCATTCTGCCACCCGCCTCATCACCCGCCTCATCATCCGCCCCGTTGCTCGTCTCGCTATTCATTTGCGCGACCGCCGCGCCATAGGCGGCTAAAATAACAATCCACAAAAGCATAGAGCCTTCATGATTGCCCCACACGCCAGCAATTTTATACATAAGCGGTTTGGCTGCATGGCTATTATTAGCCACCAGCATGACAGAAAAATCTGACGTGACAAAAGCAATGCTCAAAGCCACAAACGCCCATAGCAATAAAATAAATTGTAGCTTGGCGGCGGGCGCGTCTAAGCTCATACATATTTTATCCCCGCGCCACGCGCCATAAAGCGGCACAATGGTCTGCACACAGGCGACACAAAAAGCCAAAATAAGAGCAAAGTGACCTGTTTCAATAATCATCGCCGCCTCTTTTTGTTGCAGAAGATGGGCGGAAAACCCCTTGCGCTTTTAACGCTTCGGCCACTTCGGGCGGCATATAATTTTCATCATGCTTGGCCAAAACCATACGCGCTACAAAAACCCCGTCCGCCGCAAATGCTCCTTCGGCGACAACGCCTTGACCTTCGCGGAATAAATCTGGCAACAGCCCTTCATAGCGCACGCCAATATCATGCGCCCCATCTGTGACAGTAAAATAATGCACCACCCCATTGCGGTGCAGTGAATCGGCGGCCACCAGCCCACCAATGCGGATAAATTGCCCGACAGGCGGCGGCTGGTCGGCAATATCGGCGGGGGCGCGGAAATAAATCAAATTATCTTCCAGCGCGGTTAAAGCCAGCACAGCAATAAGGGCGATAACTGCAAAGCCGCCTGCCAAAAACATCAACCGCATTTTGCGGGGCGTGAGCCTGTTCATGGAAAATCCTTTCAAATCTGCGCCACTATAGCTGTTTTGCCACGAGAAAGGAAAGAAAAGGAAGGAAAGAAAAAGGGAAAATTAAAGAAAAAAATTATTGTGCCGCCAGCGGTGCGAGCTGGCCAGAGATAAAAATATACCAAGGGGAATCTTCGGGCGCGGATTGGCGTGATTGCAACCAATGCTGTTTGGCCATTTGTTTTTGCCCGTCCTGCAAAGCAGATAGCCCAGCCAAATAAAGTGCCATGGGATTATCGCCTTGCATTGCCAAAGCCTGTTGAATCATTTCATGCGCGACTGGTGACACCACGCCTTCTTCTTGTGCAATCAAAGCCATGGCCAAAGAAGTCAACGCTTCAATATCTGCCCCGTCCAGTGCCAAGACACGCCGCCAGGCATCGCCTGCTTGAGCGGGCTGTCCCAAACGCGCCCGAAGGCGCGCCAAATGCCGCCAGCCTTCGCTATCTTTCGGCACAAGGCGCAAACGTGATTCCAATCGGGCGAGAATAGCGGCGGGGGGTAGTTCTTCTAACGGCTTATTGAGCCGCGCTTCTAAAGGCTGGTCGGGCTGGTTGGGTGCGCCCAGCCATATATAAAGAGTCAATGCCGCCGCCGCCAAAAAGCAAAACAGCCCCGCCGCCATTACCCGCGCCCCGCGCACAAGCCCATAGCACAAACCGCCCGCCACAATGAGCAGCATAGCGGCCAGCCCTATCCATAAAATGATATTTTGACCCCAATCCATGAGGCCGACCATATCAGCCTGCCTCTAAAAGAAAAGGGGAAATAAATTAAGTGGTGGGCAAAGAAAATTGCAAAAGATAAAGCCGCAATTTTATCCGCCCCTGCGTCAAACGATTTCTTTGTGCGCTAATGCGTATGGGCGTGTCAGCATAATAGGCTTGCGGTGCATTGCTTACGCCTAAATTGGTGGAGTCCAACTCGGCGCCAATTTGACTGCCATAGCGGTCTGTCCCATCGGCCACGCCTAATTTCCATTTGGCATTAAGAGCCCGCGTCACCCGTGCCGACACACCCAGCACAAGCGCACGATTGGGAATAATAAGAGCCGTGTCATTATAAAGACCCGCCACAATGCTATGCTCAATTTCCAAAACCGATAGCGACAACCCATCGGGCAGAGCTGTGCCAGTTAAATTGCCTTGCCCGCCCGCGCTATTATCGCTTGTGCTATCAGCCGTCCAGCTTCCTGCATCAAAAGTTTTATGCGCCTTGGCCGAAATATCAAAAAGCCGCCAGCCAGTTTTGGGCGTTACGAAAACCCACGCGCCATCTTGATAAAGTGCCAGCTTGCCGCCCTCCCCGTTCCACGCTCCCGTTGGTGCCGCACCCAAAGCATAAATATCGCCCTCTGCGGGTGTGTCAGGCGGCGTGGTGGCGTCCATTCGCTTAGCCGACATTTGCACCAGCGCGTCCAGCAGGCGGAATGTTTCATTTACCGTTACATGTTTTTGTGCTTGCTCTGGCACTAAATAGCTCAAGCCCAGTCTTGGGGATAAAGTCATTGCTCATTCTCCATAATGTTAATTGTTGCAGAATATCCGCTTCGGCTTTGTGCGCCGATTTGTTGCACTTGCACTTGCACGCTATTGCCGCTTGCTTTATCGCGGTTGAAATTGGTTTGCGTGTAAATATAGCTACTCTTTGAAACCGTCACGCGGCGTTTAACATCACTGCCGACCGAAAAAATAAGCCGATATTTTTCTTCTGGCTCATCTAATCCAATATCGGCCTGTTGCCAGTCATCGCCGCCCATACGCGCACGGCGTATCCAATCAATATGCCAGCCATCTGATTTTTTTGCTGCCCGTAAATGCGCGGGCGCAAGTGGTATCAAGGCGGTGCGTTTTGGCGTTAAGCTAAAATCTTTCCATTGGCTGTCATGGGCGGGCAAATGAGCGGGGCCTGCTTTTAATTTCACCACATCACGGCCATCCATTGTGCTGGCGGGAAAATGCGTCAAAATATTTTCCAACACCAAAATTTTTGCCCCTGCTTCCAGCGTGTCAACCATCACCGCTTCACTGCCATATTGGCCGCGTAGCAAAATTGATAATTCATAAAGCCGCGGGCCAACCAAACGCGCTTGGGTAAATTGTATAATTTCCCAACCATGCGGCGTTTCAATGGCAATTTTATTTGCCCCGCCCAGCACATCTAATGCGGGTTTGCTGTCAATTTCGCCGCCAAATAATTCAATTTGTAATTTCGTTGCCTTGTCCCAACGCCCAATAGGCGCGGAGTTCAGCGCGGATTTTGTCACCCCCATGAGGGTGGGCGTATCAACATATATTTGCCAGCTTTGCGGCACATTATGCGCCAATATACCCCGCCCCCATGGCGTGGCGTAAGCGGCCAATGCGGGCGTAAGCGGTGCGGCGGGGTGATAAATGGGCAGCTCAGCCAGCACTAATTCGGGAAGACCGACCGCATCGGAAAGCGCATAAGAAATGGTTTGCTCTTGGGCTTCGGCTTGCACAAAACGGGCGGGCAAATCGGGTGGCAAACGTTCGGCTTCAATTTGGCGTGCGCCAAAATCTGTTAGCCGCGTGATACGATATTGCGCATCCTTATATGTCAGCACATCGCCAGCTTGCAAAGCGGCAAAAGATGGCGGCAATGTGATGGTTAGTTTTTCGCGCCCGACCCATATATCGCCCAGCATCCGTTCAGCAATTTGTTGTGCCATAGGCGCAGACAAAACCATAGGTAATTGCACATGTTTGATATTTTGATTAGCGTCAGGGCGGCGGGCTTCGGCCAAAGCAGGGCGGTAATCGCCATCGGCACTAATATAGGAAAGCTTCAAAACCGTTGGCAGACGTTCTTTTTCCACCCGCCTTATTTGTGGCGTTTTTTGTTTGGCCGATACGACATGCATATCATCATCGCAATCCACCGCCGTAATATCAGAGCGCGGTAAAAGTTCAATCACATCACCGCGAGCTACGGGTGCCAACCCAAAAGCCTGCACAAGCGGCTCAACCGCTTGGCGCGGCGATAAAACACGGTCAAGCACATAACCATCTAAAGCCGCCACGCCATCTTTAAGTTTTATGCGGCTATCGCTAATATCGCTCACTAAATGACCCAAAGGCGTATTGGACAAACGCCCATTTATCCAGTGACCCGTTGGCCAAGAAAAACCATCCACCCATAAATCTGTGGCATGGGGAAAGGCTGGATAAGGCCGCGCATCCCACGCCCAAATAAACATCCTATCAGCGGCAATCATGGGCGCGTTATAAGTGCTGGACACTGGATTATTATCGCTATCGCCCCAATAGGCCGCCAGAGCCTGCAAATAAAGGCGTTGAATATCATCATCGCGCTGACCAGAGGACGCAAAAGGCAGCCCTGCTTCTACCGATTTGAAATCGGGGAATTTATTTGGCTCATTCGTTCCCTTGTCCACGGCGGGGCAACCAATTTCGGTGAACCATATTGGTTTTGATTGTGGCTGCCATGCGGTTGCGGCAATTTCTGTGCCATTATGGCGTGGAAAATGCTGATTTTGCCACCAGCCTTTCACATCTTTGCGCCGATAGGTAAATTCCTTATCCAACCCATCTTCAATCGGCGTGCGCGTTTGCTGGGTGCGCGCAGTTGCGTCGGCATAATACCAATCATAATATTCCCCGCCCTCAATATTGCTTTTAAGATAATCCAAATCATAAATAGAATCGGTTCCCGCCAGCGCGTCTAAATGCGTGTTGCCATCGCGCCAATCAGAAAGCGGCATATAATTATCAATGCCGACAAAATCCACATCATCATCGGCCCAAAATTCATCTAGCGGAAAATAAGTGTCATTGGTTTCGCCATTATAATATGAACCATATTCGGTCCAATCGGCGGCATAGGAAATTTTAGCATTGGGCAATTTCGTCCGCACATAATGCGCCAGATTTTTCAAATGCCCCGCAAAGGGAAAAACCCCGCGTGTTGTTTCAATATGCGACAGCCCGACCAGTTCTGTGCCAACTAAAAACGCTTCCACCCCGCCCGCACGGGCGCATAAATCAGCATAATGATTTATCATATGCGCGAACCCCCAGCGCGGATTAGCCGCCGTGCCATTGGGGCCGTTGAAAAATTTACCAATCGCGCTCGTCTTCTGCGCCGCTGTCAGCCCCGCTTCGCACCCAATACGTCCGCGCCATGGATAAGGCTTCTGCACCCCACCTGACGGATGCGGCAGACTAGAGCCAGAGGGAATATCCATCATAATAAAGGGGTAAAACATCACCTTAAAGCCACGCGCATGTAAATCCTCAATGGCGCGGATAATGGAATTATCATTTGGCGTGCCACCATAGGCGGGGCGGTTTTCGTGCTGACTCACCTCATTCGCACTGGAACGGGTTAGCCCAGCCACCGACCATATTTCAGGCGAGGTTTTTTTCTCATGCGACACCACACGCGGCTCAATGCGACCATAGCCAGCGCGTAAATCTGTGCCGAACCAGGTGACAACCAAAGACACCCATTCACAATTGGGGCAACTTTCTTCCAAATCATCTAAAGCAAAAGACCAGTCGCTTTTGGTTTTTGACAAATGGTAATTTTCAACCCGCCCGCGCCCGCGCCCTAAAACTTGGATAAAACGCTTTGGGTCATAACCAAATTCTGTCGCGCCCGGAATAATGTTCACTGCATTGACGACATTGGCAGACGCATCTGTTTTAGCGAAAACTTCAAAATTAAATTGCGGAATACGATTACCATGGGCGGATAAATCAAAATCTTCAAACACCAAATAGGCCAGCCCGCGAAAAGCTGGCGTGCTATCTGCGCCCAAATCATTAGCAATCGTCGTATCGGCATTTTGCGTATTGCTACCTGTATATAATTTATAGCGCAAATCGGAAATATCATGCGGATGGCCGTCAATCCAAATGCGCCCAATGCGCGTCACTTCGCTTTCGCACAGCCCAATCGCAAAGCTAAGCGTATAGCGATAATTGCGCTGTTTAGGTGCATCGCCCTTACTGCCACGCCTTTCGCTCACGCTAACATGCTCTTTAACTTTGCCCGCCCATATTAACTGCCCGCCCAGCCGCATACGGCCAAACAAACGCGGTATGGGTGCGCCTTCAAAGCTGCGTAAAATTTGAATTTCTTCCAATCTTGGGCCTTCCCTATCGGGCTGACCAGCCAGCGCGGCTGATTGGGTGGCCAAATCAAGGGTGAATTTGCCTAAATCGGAATTGAGGAAATTAGCACCAGTTTGACCGGCGGAAATAATCAAGTCAGTCATGTAAATTTATTTCTTCAAAATCGGGGAAACGGAAAACACCCACCAGCTTGCGTTGCCACCATCTGCCAAAAGGCGTTTTCAGCACGCTGTGATTTTCCGCCGCATGGATCATGTAAAATGGCGTGACCAAAATGCCCATATGCCGTGCGGGCAAATCGGGCTGCATACGAAACAGCAAAACATTGGCGGGGCGCGGCGCAGCCTTTTCTACTTCGCAAAGATATTTTTTTGCCGCACGGTGAAGGCTTTCATCCATAGGCTGGGCTTCGTCTAAAACATGCCGCGCATAGGGCGGCGGAGTTTGCGCGGGTGTGCCATAAATAGCGGCATAAATCCCACGCACCAGTCCTAAACAATCCGCGCCAATATGTTTTTCGCCTGCCTGATGATGATAAGGCGTGCCGAGCCAACTTTCTGCTTCAGCAATAATTTTTTTGTCCAAAGCCCGCATGAATGTCTGCGTTTAATCAACTGCCTTAACAAGCAAATGGTCGGCAGGGATATGCGGCATGCCTTGAAAATTAACTGCATTGGAAAATTTATCGCGGCAGGTAGCCAGTTTTTTATCACATCCGGCGGTGAGTTGAACCGCATCATCTTTTATCGGCAAAGCTGTTAGGCTTTCCCATAGACCCAAAAAACGCCGCCCGCTTCGTATGGTGTCGCTGCGTATGGCAAATTTTCCCTGCACGCTTGCGCCAGATAAAAACACCATTTCGCCATTGGCAAACCAGCCCGATTCAAAATCGGCCAATAGCGGCACTTCAATTTCAAGCGCTTGGGCGTTAACAATTTGCGTGGACACTTGATAACGTGCATCGGTTAGCACCATGCGGCATTTTCCATCGCCCAAAAGCGCGTCGCATTTTTTTTGATAAACCCGCCCGACCGATTGTTGCAACACGCCCGACGGGCCTTCCAGCGTCACATGGAAAGCGTCATTTTCATAGCGCACTTGGCCGAAAACGCCTTTCATCAACATCAGCCGATTGGCTGTGTCTTGCCAATCCACCAGCCAAAGCGAAATTGCCGCGCCATCATAAAGCCCATTATTCAAATCTTTTTGCGTGATATGGGTGCTGCCCAAAACGCCCATCACTTCACTGCCATCGCGGGCTAAATCGGCGCCCACTTCCACGGCGGCGGGTGTCATGCCCGTATCGGCCTCAAAATCCACGCCGTCAAATGTGATGCGGCGGTCATGGTCGGTGAGGCCGAGCTTTGTGCCATTGGTGAGTTCCAGCAACCAGCAGCGACAAAAATGCAGGCTGTCGGCTTTGAGCTTTTCGGCTAATGCAGAGGATAAAATATGCATAAAATAAAGCTCTAATCGTCAAGACGCAATTCAATCAATGGCACAGCATTGATACGGCCAGCATCATGGGCGGCATATTCAATTTCCAAATGGTCAATATCAAACCGCACAGGCACATCAAATTCATAACCCGCCGTCACACTTGTGACATCGCTGGCTGCTTCATTGAGTTCAAAAATACCCGTTGTGGAATCAAGCGTAAAATCATCTGCGTCAATTTCCATACCGTCCACAGCCACCTTAACGCTCCCTGTCACGGGTTTGGTGATGCGCCGTGTAATGGTGCGCGTGCCGCTTATATAGGTTTTTTGCAGTTGAAATTTTTTGTTATCTTCACCCAGCGCAAGCGGCGTGGTGTCCGACGCGCTCACATCAACATTCATGGCGCAGGATTTATAGTCCAGCCAATCTTGCCAACGAAAACCATAAAGCCGCCCGCCACGCGCTTCAAAAAATGCCAATAGTTCCACCAGCTCGCTTATCGGGCGCGGGCCGGCGGCGATATTATATTTGCGCCGCACACGCGCCCAGCGACTATTGCGCTGTTCAAAGCCAGAAGCCATTGCGGCAATATCGGTATGGCTTTCCACACCGGCGGTTGACCCATAAGCCAAACGCAAAGGCAGGCGTATTTCATGGAAAGAAACAGATGCACTCATATTTATAGCTCCCGCATGCCGCGTGTAACGGCGCGGGCGAGCAAAGAAGAAAGCTGTGCTTCGCCGCGTTGTATATCGGCGACCGAATTGGCCACAAGTTGCACATTAATAGGGGGTGCGCCCCCTGCCGCCCCGCCAAAACCGCCTGCACCCACAGAGCCGCCTGCCCCTGCACGGCCTGCACCAAGTGGGGCTTGGGCGGCGGATGCGGGGCTTAAAAATTTATTGCCCAAAATTTCAAATAAATTCACTAAGGCTTTGCCTCTTGCGTCTAAATCGCCATAGGTTTTTGCCCAATCGGCACCGAGTTTCACAGCCGCTTGGGTTAAATTTATTTGGCGATTTTCTAGCTGGCCTAAAACGCTGTCCAAATCTTTGGCCGCCGCTTGGGCGGTTTTGGCCGCTTGGGCGAGAGCTTTATATGTGTCACTTTTATCGGTCATTATCATTCCTATAGCTGTCGGGATAAGCCTGCATGAGCTTATCTAATTGTGGGCGGGTTAAGCCGACCCGATGCGTGTTGCCATCATCATGTCCGCCCAATAGGCAAGCATGTAATTCGGCGGGTGTCATAGACCAGAAACCGGCTGCATCAATGCCATTGACATGCGCTAAATGCCGCCAGCCTGTCCAAGGAAAAAGGGCGTGTTGCTTACGCATTAATGATTCACAAAAGCGCGTTCTAATAATTGCGCTGCCGCATGGGCGGCTGTTTCAAAACCGCCTTCCACATTAATTTGCATTTCTGCCTGCTTATCAGAACACATATAGCCGCCACCTATCAAACCTGCCGATAAAATATGATGCACATCTTGTGCGCCTAGCCCATCTTTGGCAAAACGTCGGGTGAGCGATAAAATATTTTCGCCGCCATAAAAATTTTCCAAACAGGCCAAAGCCGTTAAGCTGAGGCGCAAAATATGCCGCCGCCCATTAATCTTCACGCAAACTTCGCCGCGCCGTGCATTAATGGGGTGAAAAGTGCGGATAAAATCAAATTTCGGCAAAGCTGATTTCTCCAGACGATTCAAGCTGCATATGCCATGTCACCTCGCCGTCAAATTTGCCAGCATAGGATAAGCTATTGATAATAAAAGAACCTTCCAGCCGCCCAAAATCTGGCAAGGTGATTTGCCAATCATTTGTTTCGCCGTCAAAAAACAGGCTGCGAATTTGCGCGTCCGCCGAAGCATCACGGAAAATGCCTTCGCCAGAAAGGCGTGCCTTACGCACACCGCCGCCGGAAAGCAATTCGCGCCACCGCCCTGCCGAGTCGCTATCGGTAATATCCACGGGGGCCATATTAAATTCAATTTCGCGTGCCTTTAATCCGGCAACAGTTAAAAAAAGACTATCTTTTTTAACTTTCAAAAGCATATTTTGTCCAAGTTGTGCGGCCATATTATTTCCTTAAATGGTTGAACTGTCCGTTAGGGCAGTGAAATGAATTTGGTGGCGGTGATACCGCGTGCGGGTATTTTTAGATGAGTGCATGGCATCAAAACGCAAATAAATAAGCTCGGCGTGAGTCAAAACCAGCGCGGCGGAGTCAAACCAGTCGCGCAATTTTTCTGCCAATGCCAACCCGCCCTGTGCATCATGTAAATTACCCCATAGAGAAAAAGAAAAATCGTGAACATATAAATCTGCATTGCCATCAGGGTGCGGACGGGTTTGCAATGCGTCAAAATCAAGGCGCGGCAAATCCGTGCGCCCTTTTTGCGACAGCGTAAATAAAGCTGACAATTCACTATTTTCTGCCAGCCGCGTAAAAAGCGCATTTTGCAAATCACCCGACAAGGTGACAGGTGTTTCATTGACCTCAGAGTCTTGCGAAATTTCACTCATATCCATTCATCTCCTTCATATTAACGCTCACACCCCGCGCTGTTCGCACAGACATTCAAGCCGTCTTTGCCGCCCATCAGGGTCGGCAACACTATGGACAAAAAGCTCATAATTTGCGCCTTTCAACCGATCGCCCGTTTGTAAATTCGGCGTGTAGCGCAGACGCACCATATGGGTGATAATTTGCTCTTCCACACCAGCTAGCAATTTCAGCCGCCCAAGGCGCGGGGCGAGCCGACACCACAACACGCCTTGCGACTCCCATATTGTCTCACCATTGCGCATGGTGAGTTTTTCATGTGTCAAAGCAATGCGGCGGCGGCCAATCACAGCTTTACCTTTTTATAAGGTTGCAACAGCGTATGAATGACGCCCGGAATTTCAGCCTTATTATGAAAGCCGTGCCAATCGGCCTGCTCATACCAAAAAGCAACAAGCTGGCGTATGGCCATACGCAAAGGCTCTGGCACATCATCTGCATCATCACCAAATCCAGCACGCAGAGAAACCAGCACGCCGAGCTTATTGCGTTTTAAGGCAGGCCAGCTTTGGCCGGGCTTGAGAATAATTTGCGGCACACGCGGGCGCAATTCATATTCCATAATATCAGTGGCCACTGTGTCGCGCCGCCCGCCGAGCAAATAAACGCCAGATACTTGCTGAACGGGCCAATGCGGCAAACATAATGCGCCGTCATTTTCTGGCCATTCATCCAGCATGACATCCCAGCTTTGCGTTAACAAACGGCAACCCGTTTCGGCTTCCACAACAATCCGCGCTGAGGTGATGAGCGTGCTTAAAAGCAGCTCATCACCAGACTCAAGGCGCAAATCATCGCGCACTTCCTGCACCGTCACCGGCTCTGAAGCCGGTGTTTGGATAATCATACTCAGCATGGAATTAAGCAGCGACTTTGAGGATGCAAAAAGCGTTAAAGTCCTGCACACCGCCGCCAACGCGCCGCGTTGTGTAAAACAGCACATAGGGTTTAGACGAGAATGGGTCACGCAAAATTTGCGTGCCAAGACGCTCAACAATCGCATATCCAGCTTTGAAATCACCGAAAATAGCGACCAGCCTATTCGCGGCCACATCAGGCATATTGGACTCTTCAAGCACTGGATAGCCAAGCACGCGAGACATCTGATCCACTCCCGATGGCGGTGTCCAAATATGATGATTATCGTCATCTTTCATTTTGCGGATTTTTGCCAAAGTGTTTTGGTTCATAACCCAATGGCTGTTTTGCCGATAAATAGGTTTGATGCGATAAATTAAATCAATCAGCCGCAAATGTGGATTGGTGGTCAGAAAATTCACATTATTACCAGTTTTGCCATACATAATCTTATTCCACACACCGCTTGTGCCAGAATGAGTCGTGTAAGACAAAATACCTTTAGGCTGGCTCACACCTGTCCCAGAAATAAATGCCTTGCTTTCTTTTTCATGGAAAGCGCGGTTGATTGTTTCCACAAACCATTGCTCCACATCAATGGCGGAATCTTCAAGCAATGTTGTTGTCGCCGCCGGATTGGCATAAATTTCATGCACTGGAATAGACAATTCATTCAAATCACTTGTGGTGGTTTGCACCCGTGTGCCAGTATCAGATGACCAGTTAGAGCCAAGCTCATCACTCGGCACAAGCTGGCGATAGCTATTGCCATTGCTAATTTGCACACGATGCGCCACAGCCCGCAAAGACGTATTGGCCATGTGGTCGCTAATGCGTGCTTCAATGCTTTCGGGAACAAAATAGCCGCCATCTGAATCGCTAGAGGCACGCAAAGCACGGGTTTCAATCCCCGCCCCGCTTGCGCCATTGGCCGTAGCTGAAGCGGTTAAGGGCGCGACATGGCCAGACTGCAAATAGTCAATAAAGGCCGCTTTTTCTTCACGATTTTCCACCGCACCGTTAGATGACTGGCCCGAAAGGGGTGGCTTTCTTAAATCACAGCTTAATTGCGTGATACGGTCGTTAAGGCGATCAACTTTTTCCACCGTGACAATATCTTCGCCTTGCTTCTTTTCAAGCTGGTCAATACGCTCATCATTGGCTTGTTTGAATTGCTCAAAAGCCACATTTAATTCGTGCAGAAGTTTTTTGGCGTCAAGGTCACTGCCCTTTGACGATACCTCAAACTGTGCTGCATGTTCAATTTCAAGATTTTGTGTCATGATATTCCTTTTAGAAAATTACCCGACCAGCTTTACATCATCCGCAGCTTGTCGGAATTGCGTCATTAACTTATGACAATTATGAGTGAGCGCATCTTGAGACCGCAACGCTAGACGCGCCCGTGGTTGCATAGGGAAAGTCACCAGAGAAATTTCAAGCAAATCAATTTCAATCAATTTCCGCCGATGACCCTTATCGCGGCCAGCACGAATGGCACGAAAGCCAATGGACAGCCCGTCAATGGCTGTTGCATTGATAAGTTTTGCTGTGTCATACCCCAATCGGGTTTCTTCAACAATTTTGCCTTCTACCCAAAGGCCGCGATTATCGGTTTTCAACATTTGCCAAACGCCAATAGGTTGGGTGACATCATGCTGATAAAGCATTTTAATTTCTTGGGGTGGCCGCACCCTTAGACAAGTGTCAAACGCACCCGGCACAACCACATCGCCGCTTAAATCAACCATATTGAACATGCTGGCATAACCTTGAATGTTCATGATTTTGCCTTTCTATTTGTGAAAGCAGGCGGCAAATTGTCACCCTCTGGTAGAGGGCTGTAGCCCAGTGTTTTTCTTTTTTCATTGGGGGTGAGGAAATCGGCGCGCCCAATGCGTTGCCATAATTTTCCGCGCTCATCGGCCAGTGCCGGAATGGCGTTCAAATTACATTTAAGCTGCAAATTTTGTGATGGTGCAAAAGCACGGCACAGCCAAAGCCCTAAAGATTGCGTGCTACGTTCGGCTAAGGGTAAAATGGTTTGCCGCCAAAAGGCGCGATTGGCTTCGGCATAATTGGCATAGCTATTATCACCCGGAATACCCAACAACATAGGCGGCACACCAAAGGCCAGCGCAATATCACGCGCCGCCGTATGCTTGGCATTGATAAAATCCATATCTTGCGGCGTTAAGCTCAGCGCGGTCCATTCCAACCCGCCTTCTAGCAAAAGCGGGCGGCCTGCATTGGCCGCGCCGCGATAATTGTTTTCCAGCTCGCCTTTAAGACGGTCAAATTGTTCTTCGGTTAAATTGGGTGCGCCCTCTGGGCCTTTATAAACCAAAGCACCCGATGGCCGTGCGGCATTATCAAACAAAGCCTTGTTCCATAAATTCGCGGCATTGTGAATATCCACGCTCAGCCCAGCAGCAATCAATGGACTGAGACCATAATAATCATCACCCGGGTGGAATAATTTGTGATGAAACACAGGCGGCACATCACCAACATTCAAATGATAAACACGTTCGCTTGTGTCGGTTTTATAGCGATAGCAATTTGGCCAGCCCTGCTTATCGGGGGTGATTTTAATGCGGTCGGGGCGCAGCAAATATAAAGCCTGCGGGCGGGCATCTTGTTCAACCAATTCAATATAAGCATTGCCCGATAAATTCAGATAGGCATAAAAGCCATCCATGAAAACGGCAAAAGATTGCTCTGGATTGGGGCGGCGCAATAAATCCAAAAGCGGGTGGGTCTCTAATGCCTCATCGCCATCATAAAGCGCGATTGGCACAGAAGAAGCTGCCTCACTTATCAGCCGAATACAGCGATAAACAACGGCATTTTTAGAAAAGCCATCGCCTATAAGGCTGTGATAATCTTGGCGGGGCCAGCCCCCAATGCCAAGTGGATTAAGGGCAAAAAAAGATCCGGCAAAGCCGGATTTATCTTTTATATTTTTCGGATTTTGTTGTCCAAAACCCATTTTAGTAAATATGCTCATGCGTTTTTCCTATAGTCGCCGCATTTGCGGTTTCCGATTTTGTTTTTTCGTCAGAAGCAAATCCGACAAAGCCCAGACAAGAGCGTCCATGCGGTCGGGGCTTTTTTTGCCCTGCCCGTCATAACGACACATTTCATTTTCAAGTTGCTTAAAAACGCCTACATGGTGAACAAATCCGCGTTCATAAAGAGCCGCAACTGGCTCGGCACGCATTAACTTTCCGCGTGTGGCACGCACGGGGTGATAATGAATATGTGGTGCTTCGCGCAAAAGAATTTCGCGCACCAAATCACCGCCCTGATTTATTTCTGCAATCAAACAATCAACATTATGCGCGTCATAAACACGAACCGCTTTTTTCGCCCAGCCGCGTGGTGACAAACCGCTTACGGTTTCATCGGCCAAAACATAGCCATGACCTTGCCCATCGCAACCGGCCACAACGATGCCGCACGCATCGGCGCGTGGGCCAGTAATGGCAGGTGGGTCAAGTGCCATAATGCGACGCTCTAGCGCGGGTGCTTCGGCGATGCGGTGAGCTGAAATCAAATCGGGCGACCAAAGCGCACCGCTTGCTTCATCTAACAATTCGGCATCAATTTCCTGCCGCCCCAGCCTTGTGCCTTCATAGCGGCGCATCAACTCTTCCAAAAAGCCTTTAGCCAAATGCACCCGATTGGCGTGGCTAGAAGCGCGGGTCACATGGCAGCTTGGATCCTTTATCAACCCCCTTATAAGCGGCGTGGGCTGCGGGGTTGTTGTTACCACTTGGCGCGGGAAATGGCCCAGCCGCATACCAAATTGCAACATATCCCAACTGGCTGTGTCATAACGCCATTTGGCCAATTCATCGCACCAGGCCGCATCAAATTGCGGGCCACGCAAGGCATCGGGGCGATGGGCAGAAAAAATCTGCGCCTTCGCACCATTGGGCCAAAGCAAAACTTTACGGCTGACCACATATTTTGGCCGCGTTTCGGGCGGGCTAATGGTGCAAATACCAGATGGGCCATCAATCATCACTTCGCGCACGGCGGTGACAGTTTCACCGACCAGCGCGATATGTTTGCATCGGCCTGTATCAAGCGGTGTGCGCCCTTCTACTTGAGCGCGAATCCATTCAGCACCAGCGCGGGTTTTGCCTGAGCCGCGCCCGCCAAGCATAAGCCATACACGCCAATCCCCTTCTGGGGCGCGTTGATCTTCACGCGCCCAGAACGGCCAATAGGACATAAGAAAATGAAGCTGGTCATCATTGAGTTGGTTTAGGAAGTTCTGCCGTTTCGTTTTCGGCAAGGATGCTATTGAATATATGTTCAATTTCCTTGACAATATCTTCCCTTGACCTGACTTCATTTGTCGCCGTTTTGAAACTTTCTTCTCTTTCACATATCATGTTCATGGTTCTTATCATCAGCGAGATTACACGGGCGTGACGTTCAACTTCTTCTGTAATGCCTTGTGTGTCACGCGGCAGGTCTTGTTGAAACCTGAGCATGGTCGCCAGCAAATCATCATGGAGTTGACGCAACCTGTCCTGTCGCCGCTCTTGCGCTTTTTGCGCCATAGCAACCTCTTAATATTCAGTATTGGATATTCAGTAATTGGGTTGAGTCATAATTTTTGGATTATGCCCGACAGGGTAGCTGAAAGCGTCACGCCCGTCAAGAGGTTTTTCCTTTTTTTCAATGACTTATGACTATTTTGAGGGGAATATCAGGGCGAAAAATAAAGCAGGTAAATAACTTACGGCAAAATTCAGGGCGCAAATTTTTTTGTTTTTTGTCCATCTCATATTGACCCGATTTTCAACCTCTGCCACTTTGCTTGCATGCCATATAAAATAAAACGGGCAAAATTATTCCGCACCGCGCTTATCGGCATAGGCGTGGCGGTGATGAGTTTCCCTTTTCCTGCCGCTTTACGGGCGGAAACATTAACAAAAGTGGTTTTTGCAACCGATTGGCGCGCCCAAGCAGAGCATGGCGGTTTTTATCAAGCCAAAGCATTGGGCTTTTACAAAGATGCTGGGCTAGATGTGCAAATTCTATCGGGTGGGCCGGGCATTAACATTCCGCAATTACTGGCCACGGGGCGGATAGATTTTGGTATGGGATCTAATAGTTTTATCCCACTTAATATGGTTGCGGCCAAAGTGCCGGCTAAAGCTGTGATGGCTATTTTTCAAAAAGACCCGCAAGTTTTAATCACCCATCCGCGTGATGATATAAACAGCATTAGCGATATGAAAGACCAGCCTATTATGATTGCCGATGCGACCATTGCGACTTTTTGGGTTTGGTTGCGGGCGGCTTTTGATTTTTCTGATAAGCAAATTCGCAAATATAATTACAACCTCGCCCCCTTTTTGGTAAATCCCAAAGCCATTCAGCAAGGCTATTTATCATCTGAGCCTTATTTAATTGAAAAAGAAACGGGCATAAAACCGCATGTTTACTTGCTATCCGATGAGGGCTATGCCTCTTATGCCGCCATTATTCTCGCCCGGAACGCGCTTATCACCGACCAGCCCGATGTGGTGCGCCGTTTTGTGGCGGCCAGCATAAAGGGGTGGGAAAGCTATATTTATGCCAATCCCGCCGCCGCTAACCGCCTGATTTTAGCTGATAATCCCGATATGCGCCAAGATGTGATTGACCAAGCCATTGATAAAATCCGCGCCCATGAGCTGCTCCGCCGCACGGATGCGCCCGCCCATACGATTGGTGCGATGGATTCCGCCCGTTGGCATAAATTTTTCACCACTATGACGCAAAATGGCGTTTATCCGCCAACATTAAATTGGCAAGCCGCTTTTACCACGCAATTTCTGCCCACCCATAAAGAAGCCACAGATTAAGAGACGTTCATGTTGCAATTAAAAAATATTCGGCTGGCTTATGGCAACGCCCCGCCCATTTTAGATAATTTCTCTATGGATTTTGCTGATGGCAGTTTTACTTCTGTGCTGGGCGCGTCGGGCTGTGGTAAGTCTAGCCTATTGCGTATTATTGCGGGCTTACAAAAACCTTTGGCAGGGCGCATCACGCATGGGTTGAAAAAAAGTGATATTGGTTTTGTTTTTCAAGACCCCACCCTTATGGCATGGGCGCGGGTTTATGATAATGTTGCTTTGCCCCTCAGCCTGCACCGCAAACCCAAGACAGAAATTAAAGCAAGCGTTCACGCCGCTTTGGATATGGTCGGGCTAAAGCCTTATGAAAATTTTTACCCACATCAATTATCGGGCGGCATGAAAATGCGCGTTTCGGTTGCGCGTGCGCTTGTTTCGCGGCCAAAGCTGTTATTGCTAGATGAACCCTTTGCTGCTTTAGATGAAATTGCCCGCATGGCTTTGGAAGATGATTTACTCCGCATTTGGCAGCAAACGGGTTGCACCATTATTTTTGTCACCCATCATATCGCCGCCAGTGTTTATTTGGCCGATAATATGCTCATTATGGGGGCTAATGCCCGCATGGAAAAAATTGCGCTGGACAAACCCGCCCCGCAATCAGTGCCGCAAAGCCGCCACGCGCCTGCTTTGCAGAGCCTCTGTGCGGAAATTTCGCAAATCCTGCTGGCCGCCAGTCAAGGAGAGCAAAAATGAAAACCAAACGCCCGCCTGTCCTTAAAATAATTATGCCGCTTGTTTTTGGCGTGGCCGCGCTGGGCTTATGGGAAGCCCTTGTGCGCCTTTACGCCATACCCGTTTTTGTTCTGCCCGCCCCGACAGCGATTTTTTCCGCCCTTTGGGCGCAATTTCCTACCCTTATGGCTGCCTTATGGGAAACGTTGAAAATCACTTTGCTGTCTTTTAGCTTGGCAATGGTTTTGGGCATAAGCATGGCCATTCTTTTCACCCGTGCGCGTTGGTTGGAGCTGACCCTTTACCCTTATGTGGTGATATTGCAAGTCACGCCGGTCATTGCCATTGCGCCGCTTATTCTTATTTGGGTTGGCTTGGAGCGTATCCAGCTCGCGCTTGTCATCATTGCCACGATTATTGCCTTTTTCCCAATTTTGTCTAACACCATTAGCGGCTTGCGTTCGGTTGACCCAAATTTACGGGCATTGTTCACCCTTTACGATGCTTCTATTGCCGCCCGCCTTTTGCGCCTTGAATTGCCTTCGGCTTTGCCGCATATCATTACGGGCGCGAAAATTTCGGGCGGGCTTGCGCTTATTGGCGCGGTGATGGCTGAATTTGTCGCTGGCACAGGCACGGCGACGGGCCTAGCATGGCGGCTGATTGAAGCAACCCATCGTCTGCATAATGACATAGCATTTGCCGCTTTGCTTTTGCTTTCATTTTTAGGCATCACGTTTTTTTACATTTTGCATTTTATTGGCTGGCTTTTGTTGAGAAACTGGCATCACAGCCAGCGTGAGCGATAGCTGATAGGCTTGAACCCTGCGGCGTTTCAAGTTAATTTGCCCCATAAGCGATTATTGGGCGATTATTCACGCAAAATAGGAAAGCAATTATGGCGCAACATTCTGCCAAAGGCGCACAATTTCAAGTGGTTACGGGCAATACGCTGGCCGCGGGCGAGGTGGTTTATCTCAGCCCGCAAGGCGCGTGGGTCAACAGCCTCAAAGAAGCCGCCATTGCCGATGGGGCGGAAGCGGCCCAAACCTTGCTGGAAAAAGCCAGCCCGCCTGAGGCCGAATTGGAAGTGGTGGGCATTTATTTATTTGAAGTCGTCCCCGATGGTGATGCTTACAAGCCCGCTAGTGTGCGTGAAACCATTCGCGCTTTGGGGCCGACCACCCATCCGGCATTTGCCAAACAGGCCAATAAATGAGTGGAGCGCAAAATGTATCGCTATGATGAATTTGACCATAAATTAGTGGCCGAGCGCATTACGCAATTTAGCGGCCAAGTCGCCCGCCGCATATCGGGTGCGCTAAGCGAAGATGCGTTCAAACCTTTGCGGCTGATGAATGGGCTTTATTTGCAACTGCACGCCTATATGTTACGCGTGGCCATTCCCTATGGCACATTAAACAGCCGCCAAATGCACAAGCTCGCCGACATTGCCGAAAAATATGACCGTGGCTATGGGCATTTCACTACACGGCAAAATATCCAATATAATTGGCCGAAGCTGGAAGATGTGCCGAAAATTCTCGCCGAATTGGCTGAGGTGGAAATGCACGCCATTCAAACTTCTGGCAACTGCATCCGCAATGTTACGGCGGACCAATATGCGGGCGTGATTGATGGCGAGGTGGAAGACCCGCGCATTATTTCTGAAATTATCCGCCAATGGTCCACTTTCCATCCGGAATTTAGCTTTTTGCCGCGCAAGTTCAAAATTGCTGTGACCGCGCATGAAAATGACCGCGCCGCCATACGTTTTCACGATATTGGCATTGTATGTATCCGCAATAAAGCGGGTGAAAATGGCTATGAGGTGCATGTTGGCGGCGGTTTGGGGCGCACACCTTTTATTGGCAAAAAGCTACGCGATTTTGTGGCCCCTGCGGATTTGCTTGCCTATTTGGAAGCGGTGATGCGGGTTTATAATCGGCTTGGGCGGCGTGATAATTCTTACAAAGCCCGCATTAAAATTCTTGTGCATGAAATGGGCGCGGAAGAAATGCGCCGCTTGGTGGAAGAAGAATTTGCCCAAATTGACAAAGCCCAGATTCTCAAACTGCCCGAAGAAGAGCTAAACCGCATTGGCGCTTATTTCGCCCCGCCCGATTATGAAACCCTGCCCGATGACAGCCCCGAATTAAACACCGCACTAAAAAATGATAGCGGCTTTGCCCAATGGGTCAAAACCAATGTGGTCGCGCATAAAATTTCGGGCTATGCCATTGCCAATATATCGCTTAAACCCATTGGCGGCGTGCCGGGCGATGCTGAGACAAACCAAATGCACGCGCTGGCCGATTTGGCCGCGCAATATAGCATGGATGAAATTCGCGTCACCCATGAGCAGAATCTTGTTTTTCCGCATGTCAAAAAATCGGATATTAAAACCATTTATGATGCGCTGGCCGCCCATAATCTCGCCACGCCCAATCTTGGCCTGATAAGTGACGCCATTGCTTGCCCGGGGCTGGATTATTGCGACCTTGCCAATGCCCGCTCCATTCCTTTGGCGCAGGAAATTTCTGAACGCTTTGCCGATTTGGACAGGCAATATGATATTGGCGAGTTGAAAATTAAAATTTCTGGTTGCATTAACGCTTGCGGCCATCACCATGTTGGCCATATTGGCATTTTGGGCGTGGACAAAAAAGGCACGGAGTTTTACCAGCTTACTTTGGGCGGCACGTCTGACGAAACCGCCACTATTGGCAAAATCACGGGCGCGTCTTTTAAGGGCGATGAGGTGGTTGATGCGATTGAAACCATTGTGAAAACCTATATTGAATTGCGCCAAAAGGACGAGCGTTTCTTAGACACTTATCGCCGCATCGGGCTAGACCCATTTAAGGAGCGTCTTTATGCCTAAACTCATTAAAGATACCGATTTTGTGGAAAATATCTATCAGCCCGTTGGCGATGATGACGCTTTGCCGCAAGGGGCGGTGATTGTTTCGCTTGACCGACTGAAAGCCGAAGCCGATACGCTCAAAACCCGCAACACGCCGCTTGGCGTTGTCATTCGCTCTGACACGCAAGGCAAAACCCTGCTTGGCGAAGATGTCCGCGAGCTTGCCCCCTTTTTAAGCCAGCTCAGCATGGTGGCGATTGATTTCCCTGCCTTTCGCAATGGGCGCGGCTTTAGCACGGCGCGGATTTTGCGCGATGAGTTAAAATTTGACGGCGAAATTCGTGCCATTGGCGATGTTGCATTTGACCAATGGCATTTTATGGCACGCTGTGGCATTGACGCTTTTGAAGTGGCCGATAATGTCACCCTAGATGAATTCAAAACCGCTATGGGCGAATTATCTGACGCCTATCAGCCCGCCGCCCATACCGATAAACGCAAAATAAAATTCGGCACAAAAAATAAACCTTAATAATAAGCGCGGTCATGGGCAAAGCCGCTTATATCCATTTCCATTTCTGCCCCACTGATTTGCGCGGCCAGCAAACGCGCCGTGCCATGCGCCAGCGTCCAGCCCAACATGCCATGCCCAGCATTGAGCCATAAATTTTCCCAGCCCGCGCCCGCGCCAATAATGGGTGCGCTATCGGGCGTCATGGGACGGAAGCCCGCCCAGCTTTGCCCGCCTTCATAATCAG
The DNA here is from genome assembly GCA_965219965.1 of Parvibaculaceae bacterium. GTDB lineage: Bacteria > Pseudomonadota > Alphaproteobacteria > RS24 > RS24. The sequence goes on along the minus strand of OZ244796.1, from coordinate 137,679 downwards.
CCGCATCGGGAAATAACTGCATTAAACGGCGGCGAATGGCATGGATACGCCGTGCATCTACGCGCCCATCCATGCCAATTTCTGCAAAGCCCGCCGCCCGCAAATGGTCGCCCAAACGGGTAATGACCAGACGATGACGTGCATCAGTTAAAGATGCGGTTGGAATTTTTACGCCATCTATAATCGGCACGGTTAGCGAATAACCTTTGACAGGCAGAATTGGCAAAGCAAGGCCGAGCTTTTTGGCCAGCCCGCGACTGGCTGTGCCTGCGGCTAAAACAAAACCATCCGCCGCCAGAGTTTTACCATTTGCGGTGCGGGCGGCGATAATTTTATTATGCTGCGTTTCAAATCCCACAATCGGCGTATTGACCCGCACTCCGACGCCTTGCTTTTGCATATAGGCGGCCAAAGCATGGGTGAATTTTGCCGCATCACCGCTTTCATCTTGACTGCGCCACACCGCGCCCGTCACCTGCCCACCTTCAACCGCATGGCGCAAAGCGGGTTCTTGCGCGACCAGCGCGGCAGCGTCCAACCAATTTTCACCTTGCGCTTCTGCGCTCACACCCGCCCCAAAAATTTTCAAAAGGCCCGTTTGGCGGCCATCATAATCAAAGCCAGCACCTAGCGCGGTGCGCGTTTCGGCCAAACATTTTTGACTAAATTGTGCCAGCGCGTAATTGCGTGCCGTCCCCGCCTCATGCGCCGCCACCGCGCAATTACGCCAAAAGCGATAAAGCCAGCCCCATTGAAACGCATTGGCCCGCAAGCGCAACCGATAGGGACGCGCCCGCAAAGGGTGTTTCACAAAATCTCGCATAATATCCCTACCCAATTTGGGCGTGGACCATGGCGCACTATCGGTAACGGCAATTTGCCCGCCATTGGCACGGCTTGCCTCTGCCGCAACGGCGTCCGCCGCATCGGCCAGCGTCACCTCATAACCTTTGCGCTGTAACTCCCAAGCCGTTGTCACCCCGACAAGACCCGCGCCAATAATGAGAATATGCATTATGACTTATTGCCCGTTTCACCTGTTTCAGGCGGCGGCGTAAATCTTTCCGCCCCTTCTGGCACAGTTTCCACATAAACCGATTGGCTGGGGAAAGCAAAACCCGCCCCTGCTTCTTCTACAATTCTTTTAATCGCAAAAGCCAGTTCTTGTTTTAGCCCAAGCCATGTTTGCCAATCTGTGCTTTGGGTAAAACAATAAACCATCATATCAATGGAGCTATCATTAAACGCATCAATATAAATATGCCGCATAGCGCGTTCATCTGAAACAAAGCCATCATGTTTTTCCAGCCATGTTTCTAGCTGGTTGATGATTTTTTGCATTTGCGCCACGCTGGTGCGATATTCCAGCCCGATTTTCCAATAAATCCGCCTATGCCGCATGGTTGAATAATTCACCACTGCATAATCGGAAAACATATTATTCGGCACGGTGACGGCCACTTGGTTAAATTGCCGCAAACGGGTGGAGCGAAAACCAATATGCTCTACAATGCCTTCGGCCACGCCTTCCACCTTAATCCAATCGCCCAGCTTAAACCGCCGTTCCACCAAAACGGAAATGCCGCCGAGCAGATTTTTGAATAAATCTTGCGCGCCCAAAGCGACAGCCACGCCGAAAAGCCCAAAGCCCGCAATAATGGGGGCAATTTGTATGCCCCAAATTTGCAGCACAGTGGCCAGACCCGTTAAAATAATGCCACAGCGCAGCACGGTGAGCAGCCAATTTACAATTTCGGCGGATAATATATTTTCAATATTTTTCATTAAAGAAGATAAAGGCGTGACCGCCGCATGGAGCGACCAGAAAATGCCGACCGCTATCATCATGCGTAAAAATTTATCGGCCAGTTCGGCGGGCAGGCCGTCCAGTGCTAAAAATTTCACGGCGAAAAACGCGCCCAATATCAAAAAGGAAAATTTCAAAGGCCGTGCTAAGGCAAGCCGCAACATATCATCAATTTCAGTTTTGGTGCGCTTCGTCCAACGTTCTGCGGCGGATAAAACAAAACGCGCAAACAAGCCGCGCAAAATGGCAAAAAAGATAAAAATGCCCAACGCGCCGACGAGATTGCCCCCGCCTAGCCCGTAAGAGCCAGCATCCCACACGCTGACGACCAGCACCCAAAGTTCATTTAAGCTATCCATGAATCCCACCCTAAACTGTTGTCACCTTTTCTTCAATAAAATGGCGTGCTTGCTTATCCTCTATTTCCACCACCCAAGCATCGCTATCATAGTCACATTCTTGAGCGATACGCGCCTCTATATCCGCATTTGACGAGGCGATGGGCAGTAAATAACGCCAGAGTCGCTGGCCGTCCATATCGGTCATAGCGCTGAGCAAATCCGATGTTCCGTCCAGCCGATTAACGCGCACAAAAACCGCGCCCGCATCTTTATCGCCGCGCTGGGCGACCAGTGCCATGGCACCCTCATTTTGCGCCCGTGCGAGCAATGCGTTGACCCAAATATGCGTTTTTAACCTCATAAAATCTGGGATTAGCACAATCTACAGGAAAAATACAATCAGGGCTTGCCGCCCTATGGGCTGGCGGGCTAATTTGCCAAAAGCAATGCTAACAAATATGAGAGTGCCGTGCCGTCTGCTTCTAAAAATGATTCTAGCAATAACGCGCCCAAACCCCTATCACTGGCGGGTTTGCTGACTGATTTTGCCCTTTTTGGCGATTGGGAGGAACGCTATCGCTATATTATTGAGCTGGGCAATGGGCTGGAGCCTTTAACCGATGAGGAGCGCAGTAAGGAAACCAAAGTGGCTGGCTGTGTGTCGCAAGTCTGGCTGGTCAGTGATGGCACGCCCGATAATATGCATTTTCGCGGTGATAGCGATGCCCATATTGTGCGCGGTTTGGTAGCGATTTTATTCGCGCTATTTTCGGGCAAATCGGCTGAGGAAATTTTACGTATAGATGCGCGTGATGCTTTTGAAAAATTGGGGCTAGGCGAACACCTCACCCCGCAAAGATCAAATGGTTTTTATGCTATGGTCAAGCGCATCCGCGCCCATGCCCAAAACGCACTTAATGAATAATAGTGCTTTTCAATAGCCATAATGATTGGCCAGCCGCGATAGGGAAAATTTTAGCACCAGCTTAGCCGAACGGCGCGGCCAGTTGAGTTTTTTCTCAGCCGCTTCTAGCCCATAATGCTGGCAGCATACCAATTTCAAAATATCTGACAAATCAGGGCCAACATAATCAAAAGCCCGTTGCAATCTTTTATGGGCGTCCATCACCCGATTGGGCAGTTCTGTTTTGGCCGAATGACCGAAATTTTGCCGACTGGAAATCGGACGGCTCCAATCCACTGAAAGACCTGTTTGATAAAGGCTAATTTCATAATCGCGGTTAATGCGTTCGGCGGACTTAAACTCCGATTCAGTAAAATGCACATGGCTGTTTTTATTTGTGCCACAGAGAAATTTTAGCGGATGCGCGCTTAAATTAATTGCCCCGCCTGCACGGGTAGGTTGAACATCCTTATGCTGGGCGACATAGCCCATATGACCCGCCTGATGGCGGTTATTCTTGGCTTGGCCCGTATCGGAAAGCGCGTAAGTGCCTAATTTCTGCGCCTTTTGTAGCAATGCCTCACGGGCAAAAAGCGATACCATTTTTTCATCTACGCGCATGACAGGCTTTTGCCATTTATTTTTCTTTACCATCAGGCCGAAGCCATTATCTATTTTAGCCAAATATGCGCCCGGCTCACAAAGGCGGCGCGCCATGCGGAAAAATTCTTGGTTTTCATAAGGTGTCATTATCATTCTCTTCAAGCAAATCTAATGATTGAGCAAAATGGCGTAGGCTGGATTCCATGAGCAGCAAGGCCATATCATGTGATGGATTATCACGGCTTTCTTCAACATTTTGGCAGGCTTTGGCGATGGTTGTTCTATCGCGCAAAAACATTTTACCGATATTGGTGAAACTCATTGCAAAACCAACATGGCAGAGATATTGCGCCCTCTGGCGTGCGCTAACTACACGGGCGCGGCCACGTTTTGATGCCATAATTGCAAAGGCCGGAATGTTATGTGCAATACCAACATTCGCTGCCACCAAATAAAGACAAGCCAGTCGCTGGTAATGCTTTTTATTTATTCCTTCGCGCCGCAAATGACCAGCATGCATTCGTCCGCATAAAAAATGTTTAACTTTCACACTTTTCCCCCATTTATTGTTTTTCCCTATTCTACGATATGGAGGCAGGCGAGCTTAATCCATTTTTTCTCCTTTTATCTCTTATAGTTACACTTCATAACAACCTGCGGTTGCATGCCTAATTACACAAAAATTTGACTGTTTGATTTTTTCCGCATTAAATTTTTATAAGACCAGATGAAAAATTTTAGTGTGTATCTTTATTTCAATTTAGATGTTCACACTTGCGTATAAACATAAATTTGTAACTTGGTTTGTATTGTTGTGTTTGCGTTTTAATTGTTTCCTTTAACCCAAATATATGAGAAGAGGATATGACAGCTTATTCAGATATAAAACGGACTTCCAGAGGGTCAGAGTTTACTCTGCCTGAGGAAATCTCACTTTTTGTGCCGGGCGTTTTGCCGGAAGCGATGCGGAGTATTAATGTTCTGCTCAATGCCCATAATTTTGGTTGCGAGCTTTTTCAAACCGATGCGCCGCAATATGAAGATTGGATGATGTTATTTATCATTCTGTCTAATGATGCTGAAGGCAAATCTACGGTGACGAAAAATTTTGTTGAAGTAACCGGACGTGCTTATGGAACGGTGCGGGCGGCTTTGCGGCGTTTTGAAGAGCGCGGCTATATTCGCCCCATTCAGCGCATTGGGCGGGCAGAGCTTTATGTGCCAACCACAAAGCTAAAAAAGGCGGTTAATCGCTGGGGACGGCAGCTTTGGCCCTATGTTGATAGGCTCAACCGTGAAAATGACAAGCAAACGGTCAATTAAAATTTGACCCAAAGGCATAATAAAGCCAATCTGTTGGCATGGGTCGGAAAAAAACTAAAATCAATAAATCTGATGCCGAGTGGCAAGCTGAGCTGAGCGCGGAACAATTCCATGTCACCCGTCAGGGCGGCACCGAACGCGCCTTTACGGGACCTTATTGGGATACCAAAAAATCTGGCATTTATCACTGCATTTGCTGTGCCGCGCCGCTTTTTGATTCCGACACCAAATATGATAGCGGTACGGGCTGGCCGAGCTTTTTTCAGCCCATCACGCCCGAAGCGGTAGCCGAACGCCATGATGACAGCCATGCCATGCGCCGCACCGAAACACTTTGCGCCGCATGCGGGGCGCATTTGGGGCATGTGTTTCCCGATGGGCCACAGCCGACGGGTTTACGCTATTGCATTAACGGCACGGCGTTGAATCTCACTGAACGCCCTGATGGGAACAATAATGACTGACAAAATTTCTGCACCGCCCCCGCCGCAAGCGGTGCAAAAAAAATCCACCCATACCCATCACGCCCTCACCCGCACAGATGAATATGCGTGGTTGCGCGATGAGAATTGGCAGGCCGTCATGCGTGACCCAACCATTTTACGCGCCGACATACGCGCCCATATTGAAGCGGAAAATCAACACACTGAGGCCGTGCTGGCACAAACGGGGGATATGCGCCAAACGCTTTTTGCTGAAATGAAAGCCCGCCTGAAAGAAGATGATGCCACCCCGCCACGCCCAAAAGGGGCTTGGGCGTGGTTTATCAAATATGAAAAGGGCGGCGAGCATCCGCAATTTTGCCGCCAAAGCCGTGACGGCAAAAATCCCAAAATCATTCTTGACGGCAATCAACGCGCCAAGGGCGAAACCTATTTCAAAATTGCCGACACTGCCGCCGCGCCCGACCAAAACCTATTGGCTTGGGCGGTGGACATTAAAGGGTCGGAATATTTCACCCTTAAAATCACCCAAACCGAAAATGGCGCGGATTTACCCGACACAATTCCCAACACATCGGGGCAAATGGCGTGGTCGGCGGATGGCCAGCATTTATTTTACATTTTGCTTGACGATAATCACCGCCCCAGCCGTGTTATGCGTCACCAGCTTGGCACGGCGGGTGAACAAGACACAGAAATTTATCATGAAAAAGATGCGGGGTTTTTTGTCAGCCTATCGGCCAGCCGTTCGGGGGCGTGGATTTTCATTCACATTCACGACCATGAAACTTCCGAAACCCGCCTCATTGACGCGCACGCCCCGCACACCGCCCCGCGCCTTGTCGCCGCCCGCCGCACAGGGTTGGAATATCAGCTCAGCCATGATGCGGCGCGTAACCGCTTTATTATTTTAACCAATCACGAGGCCGAAGATTTCAAACTCATGGCCGCTCCCGAAAATGCGCCTGAAAATTGGCACACGCTTATCGCTCACCAGCAAGGCACGCTCATATTAGACATGGCCGCCTATGCCGACCATTTGGTTTGGCTCACCCGTGAAAATGCCTGCCCAACCCTGCACATTCAGTGCCTTAAAACGAGCCAGACCCACCAAATTGCGTTTGACGAAGAGGCCTATGACCTCAGCCTTGATGCGGGGCTGGAATATGACACGCAAACCCTGCGTTTCACCTATAGCTCCATGACCACCCCGCCGCAAACTTATGACTATGACATGAACCGCGCCACGCGCCAGCTTGTGCATGAAGAAATTGTGCCGAACCACCAGCCGAAAAATTATATCACCAAACGTTTTTGGGCGCGGGGCGCAGATGGCGCACGGATTCCTGTTTCCCTGCTTTATCACAAAGACACGCCCCACCCTGCCCCGCTTTTGCTTTATGGCTATGGGGCGTATGGCATCACCATTGCGCCCAGCTTTTCGCGCAGCCGTCTGAGCCTTGTTGACCGTGGTTTTATTTATGCCATTGCTCATATTCGCGGCGGCAAGGCGATGGGACATAAATGGTTTCTGCACGGGCGCGGCAAGCATAAGAAAAACAGCTTTAGCGATTTTGTTAGCACGGCGCACGCGCTTATCGCCGCTAAATTAACCCGCCCGAAACATATCACCATACATGGCGGCAGTGCGGGCGGTTTGCTGGTCGGCGCAAGCCTTAATCTCGCGCCAGAATTATTTCGCGGTGCGGTGGCCGAAGTGCCATTTGTGGATGTGCTGACCACTATGTTGGACGACACCCTGCCCCTCACCCCGCCTGAATGGCCCGAATGGGGCAATCCGATAACTAATAAAGATGATTACCAAACCATTGCCGCTTACGCCCCTTATGATAATATCCGCGCTGTCGCCTATCCGCATATTTTGGCCACAGGCGGGCTGACCGATCCGCGTGTCACCTATTGGGAGCCGACAAAATGGGTTGCCCGCCTGCGCGACCGCCGCACCGATAAAGGGCTGACCCTGCTCAATATGGAAATGGCCGCTGGACATGGCGGCAAAGCAGGCCGCTATAACCGCTTGCACGAAACCGCATTGCTCTATGCTTTTGTTTTGCTTATTCATGGTAAAGTGGATAAGTTGACAAACTAAAGCAATATCTGTGGGCGTAAAATGACAAGCAATACCCCCCCCCCCCCCCCCCGAACTTCTCGAATCAAACGATATGGACGGGGGACAATTTACCCATTATGCGCGGGTTCAACAGCGCGTCCATTGACCTTATTTATTTAGACCCACCCTTTAATTCCAAAGCCGACTATGCCGCCCCGATTGGTTCAAAAGCCGCAGGCGCGGTGTTCAAAGACACATGGACGCTTGATGATGTTGATGTTGAATGGATAAATCTGATTGAAGCCAAGCACCCCGCCCTTTACCGCGTCTTGCTGGCGGCGATGACCAATAGCGATAAATCCTATCTCGCCTATATGGCCACCCGCCTTTTAGAAATGCACCGCATCTTAAAACCCACGGGTTCTATCTATCTGCATTGTGATTCGACTATGAGTCATTATCTTAAACTTGTCATGGACGCGATATTCGGGCGCAAGAATTTTCGCAATGAGTTTATCTGGATATATGAAGGCAGAGAATTAATAAAGACAACATATAATAGAAGGCACGATAATTTACTTTTCTACTCAAAAGGAAAATCTATGACCTTTAATTGGAAAAATGTGGCAACACCATTAAAAGAGTCATCAAAGAAAGCTATGGAAAGGTTTGTAGATGAGGATGGCAAATCTTATGTATTGAGATACAAAAAAGGTGGTGGTTTCGCGCCCAAAGAAAAAGATGGCAGTGATGGGGTTTACAGACAATATCCAAGCAACACACCGCCCAGAGACTGGTTAAAAGTTGATTATGCTAGAAAAAGCGAGCGCACGGGCTACCCCACGCAAAAGCCGCTCGCGCTTTTGACGCATATCATCAAAGCGTCCAGCAATGCGGGTGATATTGTGCTTGACCCGTTTTGCGGCTGTGCCACCACATGCGTGGCCGCCGAGCAGTTAGGGCGGGGGTGGATTGGCATTGACATTAGCGCGAAAGCCGCCGAGCTGGTGAAAATACGCGCAGAAAATGAATTGACCGATTTGCCTTCCTCGCAAAAGAAGGTTTTTGGAATCACCCATCGCACTGATATTCCCAAGCGCACCGATATGGGCAAATTGCCGTCCTATAAAACCCACAAAAAGACGCTTTACAGCCAGCAGGGCGGAAATTGCGCGGGGTGCAAAACCCATTTTGAAATTCGCCATTTTGATGTTGACCATATCATCGCCCGCGCCAAAGGCGGCACGGACCATATTGACAATTTGCAGCTTCTATGCGGAAGTTGCAATTCAATTAAAGGGGCGCGGAGCATGGAATATCTGAAAACCAAACTGGATTTGCTCATGCCCTAAGCGAAACGCCAAAACGGAAAATACCCCCATGCGTTTAGAGGCCACCCATAGCGAACATTTTGACTCTGCCAAGCTGGCGGCGTTGCAAACATGGCTCAACGCCGATTATATCGCCACGCAAAAGCTGGCTGGTTATTCTTTTCTCATTGCCCATCGCGGTGCCATTGCCGCGCTGGCCTATGGCGGGCAAAGCGCGATTGGTGCGGAAGCGGCGGGTGCTTTTCCCATTGGCGAGGACAGCTTGTTTCGCATTTATTCCATGACCAAGCCCGTCACCAGCCTGATGCTGCTCATGCTGGCCGAGCAAGGCAAATGCGCCCTCCACGACCCATTGAAAAAATACATTCCCGCTTTTGCCAATCCGCAAATTTGGGTTAGCGGCGACACCAGCGACCACACCACCCGCCCTGCTGAGCGCGACATAACCCTGCACGACCTTCTCACCCATCAATCGGGGCTGACTTATGATTTCCTGAATGAGCATCCGCTTGACGCGCTTTATCGGCGCAAAAATCTCACCGCCAGCCGCAAGCAGTGGTCATCGCTCGCCGCATTTTGTGACGCGCTCGCCGCCATGCCCCTGCTATTCACACCCGGCACGGCGTGGAATTATTCTTGCGCCATTGATGTTGTCGGCCATGTGATTGAAATTATCACGGGCGCGAATTTGGAAACGGCCAGCCGCGAGATGCTTTTCACCCCGCTTGGCATGGACGACACCGCCTATCACATCGCGCCTGAAAAAGCCGCCCGCCTGACGCATTGCTATTATCATGACCCGAAAGAAAAACATTTGCGCTGTGTGGACGCGCCTGAAAATTCTTATTTCGCGGCGGCGCGTGATTTTTGCGGCGGCGGGGCGGGGTTGATTTCTTCCCTGCCCGATTATTATCGTTTTTGTCAAATGCTCCGCAATAAAGGCACGCTGGACGGTGTGCAACTCATCACCCCCGACACGCAAGCGGCCATGTTCACCAATCAGTTGAACCATGACGGCGGGCTGGTGGGCTATAGTGCCAGCGCGTTTAGCGAAAGCGGGTTGGGCGGGCATGGTTTTGGCATTGGCGGCGCGCTTGTGTTAGAGCCTGAAAAAACTAATCATGCCAGTGCTTTAGGAAATTTCTCGTGGAGTGGCATGGCGGGTACATGGTTTTGGCTAGACCCGACCCATGACCTCACTGTCATTTTTATGACGCAGCTTGTGCCATTTGACAGCTATCCTTTGCGCGAAAATTTTGCCGCACGGCTTTATGACGCGCTCAATATGTGACGCATAAAACACAGCCCCGCCTCTAACCGCACGCCGCCGCGCCCGCACGCTAGCCCGCCGCCGCCGCCTTTGCTAAAATATAAAAAAGCGTGGGGTTTTTCTGGAGTGAACCCTATGCGGTTGTGTTTTATTTTATCGGCCCTTTTTATGAGCGTGCTTTTATCGCCTGCGCCCATCCGCGCTGGCGATTGGTATCCGTTTTATCTCGCCTATGGCACGGGCGACAGCGAACTCAAAGACGGCATTTCCACCAACGCGCATTACGACCTCAAGGAAAGCGAAAAATTTACCGATTATGTTTTGGGCATGCCCATTTCGCCCGGCTTTGATTTTGAAATTGGCCGCCCGCTTTTTGGTGACACACAGCTTACGGCCAAAGACCCCGCCCGCGCCGCCATTGCTTATGGCGACCACACCATTAGCGGGCTGGGCGGCGGCACTTATAAATATACGCTCAAAGGGGTGAGCGCGGGTTTGCGCTATACATTCCCGCTTATTGATGCGATGCAAAATATGCGTGAAAGGCTGGCATTTTACACTCGCTTTGGCGGCATTTATTGGACGGCGCAATATAAAGACGATGCGAATGGCGGGAGCGGCGTGATGCTAGACGACCAGCCGATTACGCACGGCCATGAAGAAGAAGGCAATGGTTATTATTACGGGCTGGGCGTGAAAATAAATATCACCAAACAGCTCGGCTTTGGTATGGAATTCACGCGCTTTGAAAATATGTTCGGCGAACCCCTAGAAACCACCACCACCCGTATTGAAATCCGCACCGATGTCTTCTCGCCTTTGCCAGAGCGGTAGGGTGATTTTTTGAAGTGAAGGTTGTTTTTTAGAATAGAGTAAATTATGATATAGCTGTATTTTCCTAATTAAAATTAGAATGAGGAAGTTCCAGTGAAGCCATTTGAAATAGCCGCAATTCTTGGTGCATTAGCATGGATTCCTTTTGTATGGACTTCATTAAAAAACTGGTGGTCCAAGCCAGAAGTTAGAGTGATTACATCTCGGAATGTTGAAATAGGATTCACAACTTTAGGGTCAATTTTTAATTTGCACCTTGCTTTCTCTACCAAGAATAAAGATTTAGTTATCACAGAAATCAGGATAATTCTGGAACATAACTCTGGTGAAAAAAAGTTTTTTGGGTGGCAAGGCATACAACAAGAAGTTATGCAAATAAAAACTCCAGACGGTACATCTTTGCCATATCAAAAAGAAAACTCTGTTTTTGCCATCAAACTTAATGAGAAAGATATAGAAGAACGGTTTATCAGATTCCAAGAATCATCATTTCATACTGAGAAACTTAGAAAAGAAAATAACATAGCAGGGGATTTAATCCCCCTCAAAAATCAGGGCAAGTTTAATGTAAACGAATTCATGAAAAGTGCGGGCATGCAAAGCTTGTTCCAATATATAAAGCAAAGCTTTTCATGGAAAGCTGGCACGTATAATGTAACAATTGAAATTGATTCACCCAGTGAGTTTAACATTAAAGATAACAAATACAGCTTTTCTTTAACTCCAATTGACATTGAAGAACTGGAAAAGAATAAGGGTTACATAGAACAATGTTATAAAAATGAGATTAAGACTCAAGATGAAGGTGAACAAGAAACAGTAACTTGGAACTGGCGGTATCCAGTATTAAGCAAACCTACAAGTGGCTAAGATAAATCCCATCTAGCAAGCTTGATTTTTTCTCTCTCGGCTAATCCGCGCCTATTCTAGGTTTTTCCTTTAACTATATAGTGCTTGTTTTTCTTCCTACCCTACATTAAAATAGCACATGCGGGATCCTCCTATTACATGGCGTAGTAGGCAGCCCCGCTCTTTTTATGCCACTCTTATTATTCCCAAATTTTTACCATCTGCCTTAGATGCCTTTTTATTAAATGTCTTGTGCCATTCTTCTATATGAATACATAAGGCCGAATACGCGCATATATCATTTTTGGTGTCCTTGGACTCGTCTATGTAAATCAATCTCACAACTGCCCCCTATTACAATCCCTATTTTTAAGAAAAATGGCTGGGGTGGTAGGATTCGAACCTACGCATGGCGATACCAAAAACCGCTGCCTTACCACTTGGCTACACCCCAACTTGGGTTTTATATACCTGAAACGGGGCGATGGTCCAACCCTTTGGCTTGGATTTTGGCGCGGATTATACCCCGCCTCTCACCGCCTTGCGCTTGCCCTAATCGTCGCGCTTATCGGCAGGCGCGGCGGGCGCGTCAGCAGACGCATCAGGCAACACATAATCTTTGAATTGCTCACGCAGGGCGGTTTTTTGAATCTTACCCGTTGCGGTGTGTGGAATTTCATCAACAAAAACAACATCATCTGGCATCCACCATTTGGCCATTGTGCCGCCTAGAAAAGCCAGCATTTCGTCGCGCCCCAAAGCCGCGCCTTCATGCAGGCGCACAATCAGCAAGGGGCGTTCGTCCCATTTGGGGTGCGGCAAACCAATCACCGCCGCTTCGGCGACCGCCTCATGCCCCACGGCCAAATTTTCAATATCAATGCTGGAAATCCATTCGCCGCCCGATTTGATAATATCTTTTGCGCGGTCGGTAATGTGCATGAAGCCCTGCGCGTCCAACGTGGCGACATCGCCCGTGTCAAAAAAACCGTCCGCATCAAGCAAATCCGCGCCTGCGTCTTTCAAATAGCTTTCCACCACAAATGGGCCTTTGATTTTCAAAAAGCCAGATGTTTTGCCATCACGTGGCAATTCCGCCCCCTGCTCATCGGTAATTTTTAGCGTCACCAGATAAGGCGGCCTGCCCTGTTTTAATTTCAACGCCATGCGTTCGTCAAAACTTAAATTTTCCATGCCGGCCTTTTCGCTATTAAGTGTGCCAAGCGGCGAGGTTTCCGTCATGCCCCATGCGTGAACCACCGCCACATCATAATCGCGTTCAAAAATTTCAACCATATTGCGCGGCACAGCCGCCCCGCCAATATTCACCTTTTGCAAATGCGGCAGACGCAAATTATTTTCTTGCACATGGCGCAACAACATCGCCCAAATAGTTGGCACGGCGGCGGCGAGTGTCACCTTTTCGCTGTCCAGCAATTCATAAAGGCTGGCCCCGTCCATCGCCGCGCCCGGATTGACAATTTTGCCCCCCGCCGCAGGTGCGGCAAACACCACGCCCCACGCATTGGCGTGAAACATTGGCACAACGGGCATAACGGTGGATTTCGCGCTAATGCCCAGCACATCGGCAGAATTCACCATGAGCGTGTGCAGCACATTAGAGCGATGCGAATACACCACGCCTTTGGGATTGCCCGTCGTCCCCGACGTATAGCAAATGCCGCAAGCATGGTTTTCATCTACCGCGACCCAAGAAAAATCGCCATCCTCTGCCGCCAATAGCGTTTCATAGCAATGCACATTTTTCAGCTTAGTGTCAGGCATATGCGCCTCATCACTCAGCAAAATAAAACCCCGCACTTGCGGCAAATGCTCTTGCAAGGCTTCCAGCAATGGCACAAAGCTCACATCGGCGCAGATAAATTTATCTTCCGCATGGTTGATAATATAGCCCAGCTGTTCGGGAAACAGGCGCGGGTTCAGCGTGTGATACACCGCGCCAATGCCCGCAATCGCATACCAGCTTTCAAAATGCCGATGCGTGTTCCACGCCATTGTGGCGACGACATCACCTTGTTTTAACCCCAGCTTGAGCAGAGCTTGAGAAAATTTCCGCGCTCGCAAATGAGCGTCTGCATAAGTTTCGCGGTGAATGTTGCCTTCAACAAGGCGCGACACAATTTCCTGCTCTCCATGATATGCCGCCGCGTGGTCAAGAATAGAGTGAACCAAAAGAGGTGTGTTTTGCATTTGCCCAAGCATTTTATCCTCTTAACTTTTTTCCAGCTTGCTGACATCTTCATAGCCCGCCGGATCTTGGTGGATAAGCACTTCTGCTTCGGGAAAGGCTTTCATAATGCTGGCTTCAATTTCATCGGAAATATGATGCGCCTGCATAAGCGTTAGCGTGGGATCCATTTCAACATGGCATTGAATAAATTTTTGCGTGCCAGATTGGCGCGTGCGTAAATCATGCATATCATGGACTTGCGGGTGGGCGTGGATAATTTCTTTTATTTGCTCCCGCGCTTCATCGGATAATTCATGGTCCATCAGCTGATTGGCCGATTGCACAATAATCTCACGCGCTGAGTTTAGCAAAACCAACATCACCACCAGCCCCAAAATTGGGTCGGCATAAATAAAGCCGCCATAAATGGACAGCCCAAAGCCAGCGAGAATGGCCAAATTCATAGCCAAATCGCCCTTATAATGTTCTGAATCGGCGGCGACGGCCAGCGAGCCAGTCAGGCGCGCAACCTTGCGTTGCAGTGCCACCAGCCCCAGCGTAAACACAATGGACACGCCAATCACGCTCACCCCCACCGCCCCATGCGCGATGGGCGCAGGCGTGACAAAACGTGTGATGCTTTCATAGCCTAGCCATAGGGCAGAAATGGAAATGACCAATGCTTGCCCCAGCGCGGCTAAGGCTTCGGCTTTGCCATGGCCAAAGCGATGCTCGCGGTCGGCGGGGGTCAGCGCGTGGCGCACAACGAAAAAATTGCCGGTGGAAATCATTAAATCAAGCACTGAGTCAATCAGCGAGCCGAGCAAAGCGACCGAACCCGTCACCCGCCATGCGGGAATTTTTATCACAACCAACAATAGTGCCACCCCGATGGCGGCCAATGTGATGGCACGCAAATAGGCTGTCTTTTTTTCTGGTGATAGGGTGTGATTTTTTTCCATCATTTGCATCTCTTCACTTATAGCACAACACGCCTTTAAGGGTTGAGCCGTTCGGTGTGCCAATCGGTCTGCAAATCAGCGCGGCGATAGGCCAGCCTATCATGCAGGCGATGTATGCCATATTGCCAAAACTCAATATAAATGGGTTGGATACGATGCCCCGACCAATGCGGCGGGCGCGGCACTTCTTGGCCGTCAAATTTTTCTTCATAGGCGTGAAATTGTGCGTCTAAAGTGGCACGGTCGGCGACAGGCTGCGATTGCGCCGATGCCCATGCGCCAATTTGGCTCGCCCGTTCCCGCGTGGCAAAATAAGCATCCGCTTCGGCCTCATCTGCTGGCACTACGGATCCGCGCACACGGATTTGCCGTTTTAAGCTTTTCCAATGGAAACAACACGCCGCTTGGGGTTGCCCGTCCAGCTCCACACCTTTCACGCTTTGCATATTAGTGTAAAAAACCAGCCCATTTGTATCTAAGGCTTTGAGCAACACAATCCGCACATTGGGCAGCCCGTCTGCATCCACTGTGGCCAAAGCCCCGGCATTGGCATCACCGCTTTCGGCTTTTTCGGCTTCGGCCAGCCATGTGGAAAACAGCGCAATCGGGTCACTAGGAGGTTGGTCAAAATTCATTTCTGCCTCTCATTGGGTTACAAGACACTTATCGGATATACAGCCAAGCACAGATTGCGTCCACAGTTCAAAATTTTTCTATCCACCTCATAATGGGGCTTTGCCTCGCTGTATGGCGTGATAGTATAGCAAGATAAGAGATAGGACGAAAAAGGGATAGGACGAAATAATGAATTCTTCAATTATGCAAGGTAAGCGTGGCCTTATTATGGGGGTTGCCAATAAAAACTCTATTGCTTGGGGCATAGCGCAGGCTTGTGCCGATGCGGGTGCGGAGCTGGCTTTTACCTATCAGGGCGAAGCGTTGGAAAAGCGCGTTAAACCCTTGGCAGAAAGCGTGGGCGCGAAAATCATTGAACCCTGTGATGTCACCGATGAAGCCAGCATGACGGCTTTATTTGAAAAACTCAAAAGCGCATGGGGGCAAATTGATTTTGTTGTTCACGCCATTGCTTTTGCAGGCAAGGAAGAGCTTATGGGGCGTTATGTGGACACACCTTCGCAAGCCTTTGACAAAGCGTTGAACATTTCCTGCTATTCTTTCACGGCCATTGCCCGCCATGCCACGCCATTAATGAGTCAAGGCGGTGCTTTGTTGACCTTATCTTATTACGGAGCAGAAAAAGTCATACCCCATTATAATGTCATGGGCGTGGCCAAAGCTGCCTTAGAAGCATCGGTGCGTTATTTGGCCGCCGATTTAGGGCCAGACGGGATTCGCGTCAATGCGGTATCGGCAGGGCCCATTCGCACATTGGCTGCGGCGGGGATTGGTGATTTTCGTGAAATGTTAAAATGGAATGAAGCCAACGCGCCCATGCGAACCAATGTCACCAAAGAGCAAGTTGGCCAAGCGGCGGTTTACCTTTTATCCGACATGGCCAGTGGCGTTTCGGGCGAAGTGCATTATGTTGATGCGGGATATAACATTATCGGCATGGGCGCACTTGACGACCTCAAAACTGCGACCCAAATAGGCGAAAAGGGCGAAGAATAATGTCGCATAATAGTTTTGGCCATTTATTGCGTTTCACCAGCTGGGGTGAAAGTCATGGCGCGGCTTTAGGCTGTGTCATTGATGGTGTCCCACCGCGCTTGCCCTTAGTGGAAGCCGATATTCAGCAATGGCTAGACAAACGCAAGCCCGGCCAAAGCCGTTTTACCAGCCAAAGGCGTGAGGCCGATAAGGTGCAAATCCTCTCTGGCGTTTTTGCCGACCCTGAAACGGGCGAACAAGTCACCACAGGCACACCCATTGCTTTGCTGATTGAAAATACCGACCAGCGCAGTAAAGATTATGACGATATAAAAGACAAATTCCGCCCCGGCCATGCCGATTTTACCTATATGACTAAATATGGGATACGTGATTATCGCGGCGGCGGGCGGTCTTCGGCACGCGAAACTGCTATGCGCGTGGCGGCGGGTGCAGTGGCGCGGAAAATCCTTAGCGGGGTGGAAATTAAAGGTGCACTTGTTCAGCTTGGCACGGAAAAAATCAACCGCGAAAATTGGGATTGGGCGCAAATTGACAAAAACCCCTTTTGGTGTCCCGATGCACAGGCGGCAAAAAATTGGGAAAATTATTTAGACGAGATACGCAAAAACGGTTCTTCTTGTGGGGCGATGATTGAAGTGGTGGCTCGCAATGTGCCTGCTGGTTTGGGTGCGCCCATTTATGGCAAGCTAGATGCCGATTTAGCCGCCGCTATGGTGAGCATTAACGCTGTTAAGGCAGTGGAAATTGGTGCGGGCTTTGAAGCGGTGCGCCTATCGGGGGAAGAAAATGCCGATGAAATGTCTGCGGGCAAAATGGCCAAAACGGGCCAGCCTGATTTTGCCAGCAATAAAGCTGGCGGCATATTGGGCGGCATTTCAAGCGGGCAAGATATTGTCGTGCGCTTTGCCGTTAAGCCGACCTCGTCCATTTTAAGCCCGCGCAAAACGGTGGACACATCAGGCAAGGATACGGAAATTGCCACCAAAGGGCGGCATGACCCTTGTGTTGGTATTCGCGCCGTGCCAGTCGGCGAAGCCATGCTCGCGCTGGTGCTGGCCGACCATTTACTGCGCCACCGCGCCCAAAATGGCTAAGCCAAACCATGCGCCCGCGCCTTTATCTTGTCACCCCGCCTGTTTTTGAGCCGAAAGATTTTGCCGCCACCCTCACCGATGCTTTAGTGGGTGGCGATATTGCTTGTTTGCAAATCCGCCTCAAACAGCCCGATGGCCAGCCCGCCCCCGATGCGACGATAGAATCCGCCGTCGCTCATTTGCTGCCTATTGCCCGCGCCCAAAATATCGCCGTCCTTATTAATGACCGCCCCGAATTGGTGCAAGAAACGGGCGCAGATGGTGTCCATCTTGGCCAAGAGGATATGGATTGCGCCGCCGCCCGCCGCTTATTGGGCGATGAAGCCATGATTGGGGTAAGCTGTCACAATTCGCGTCATTTGGCCATGCTGGCGGGTGAAGCGGGGGCGGATTATGTTGCCTTTGGCGCATTTTACCCGACCCAAACCAAACAGCCCAAAGCCACGGCCACGCCCGATATTCTCCAATGGTGGCAAGAAACCATGACCCTGCCCTGTGTCGCCATTGGCGGCATCACGCCCGATAATGCCGCCCCCCTTCTCAATGCAGGTGCGGATTTTCTTGCTGTCAGTCACAGCGTTTGGCAACACCCGCAAGGCGCAAAAGCGGCCATTAAAGCCTTTAACGCCTTATTTGATGCAACCGAGAAAAAATGCTATCAGGGCGCACAGATTCAGGAGAAAGCAGATGAAAATTAACGGCAATGAAATCCGTCCGGGCAATGTGATTCAGCATAATGGTGATTTATGGGTTGCGGTGAAACTTCAACATGTCAAGCCCGGCAAGGGCGGGGCTTTCGCGCAAGTGGAGCTTAAAAATCTCACCAATGGCTCAAAACTGAATGAACGTTTTCGTTCTGCCGACAAGGTGGAGCGCGTGCGCTTAGAGCAGCGCGAATATCAATTCCTTTATGAATCTGGCGGTGCGCTGACTTTCATGGACACGCAAAGCTATGAGCAAATTGAATTGCAGGCCGATTTTATTGGCGAGCGCGTGGCCTTTCTCCAAGAAGGCATGATGGTTATGGTGGAAAGTCACGAGCAAAAACCCATTGGCATTCGCCTGCCCGACCAAGTCACATTAGAAGTCACCCAAACCGAACCCGTGGTAAAAGGCCAAACGGCGGCCTCATCTAACAAGCCTGCCATGATGGAAAATGGCGTGCGTATTATGGTGCCGCCCTTTATTGAAGCGGGCGATAAAATCATCATTGATACCAATGAAGTGATTTATCTCAAACGCGCTGAATGAAATGACCCCCCATTCGCCGACACTTAATGTAATGATAAAGGCCGCCCATAAGGCCGCGCCTTCATTGCGGCGTGATTTTGGCGAGGTGGAAAATTTGCAAGTTTCGCGCAAAGGGCCGGGTGATTTTGTGTCTAATGCTGATTTGAAAGCAGAAGAAACATTGCGCGAAGAACTCACCCATGCCCGCCCGGGCTATGGATTGCTGTTAGAAGAAGGCGGCGAAATTACGGGTGGGGATAAAACCCATCGCTGGATTATTGACCCGCTTGATGGCACGACCAATTTCCTGCACGGCATTCCGCATTTTGCCATTTCCATTGCGCTGGAACGCGAAGGCACGCTGGTGGCGGGTGTGATTTATAACCCCATAACTGACGAACTTTTTCATGCCGAGCGCGGCGCAGGGGCGTTTTTGAATAATAAGCGTATCCGCGTATCGGCGCGGAGCCAGCTTGCCGATTGTGTTTTTGCCTGCGGTATGCCGCATGGCGCACGCAAAGGCCGCGCTGAATTTGTCAAAGAAATAGATACGCTTTTGCCCAAAGTCGCAGGCTTGCGACGCATGGGATCTGCCGCGCTAGACCTCGCTTATGTCGCCGCCGGACGGGTGGACGGCTTTTGGGAGCGTGGGCTGTCCCCATGGGATATGGCGGCGGGCATTGTGCTGGTGCGCGAAGCAGGCGGCATGGTGTCCGATTTGGCCGATAGGCAGAATATGCTTGAAACTGGCGCCATTGCCACCGCCCCCGACAGCATCCACACCCAATTATTGCGCGAATTAGCGTAAAACCGCCCAAACCCGCACTATATCCGCGCCATATTGTATCTTGCATAAAGGGCGGCGGTCGGTTATAAGAACGGCATTGAATTTTCACGAAAATCCGATGAAGTAGAAATCCAATGAAAAAAGACATTCACCCCGATTATCACATGATTACCGTTGCCCTGACTGATGGCACGAGCTATCAGACGCGCTCCACCTATGGCGCGGAGGGCGATACGCTGACACTGGATATTGACCCGTCCACCCATCCGGCTTGGAACGCTGATTCCAACCATATTGTTGACCGTGGTGGCCGCGTCAGCCGCTTTAATAAGAAATTTGACGGCTTTTTGAGCTAAACCCCGCCCCTGCGTGACCTATTTGCGGCTGGCCAATAGGTTCGGCGCGAAGGAGATATGATGACCCACCCTCTCATGCCCAAAGCCACTGCAATATGGCTGATTGAAAACACGGCTTTGACTTTTGACCAAATTGCCGATTTTTGCGGCTTGCACGCGCTGGAAGTCAAAGGCATTGCCGATGATGATGTTGCCCATGGCATTAAGGGGCTGGACCCGATAAGCAATGGCCAGCTGACCCGTGATGAATTGGAGCGTTGCCAAAGCAATCCGGAAGCGCGGTTGGAAATTTCCACCGCCAAGCGCGAATTGCCCGAACCGAAGCAACAAAAGGGGGCGAAATACACCCCGCTTTCCAAACGCCAAGAACGCCCCGATGCTATCTATTGGCTGGTGCGTAATCACCCCGAACTCAATGACGCGCAAATTGGCCGCCTTGTCGGCACAACCAAGCCGACCATTCAAACCATTCGTGAGCGCACCCATTGGAACATTTCAAATTTGAAACCGCTTGACCCGGTCACGCTTGGCCTATGCAAACAGGTTGAGCTGGATCATGAAGTTGCCCGTGCTGCCAAACGTGTGGCGCGTGCTGAAAAAAGACAAGCCCGCCAACAAGCCAAGCAAACGGAAGAAAAACTCATGTCGGTGGAGGAATCTTTACAACCCACTCCTGCCCCGACACCGCCTGCTATGGATATGGATACGCCCAGCGATTCTGGCACGCAGGCCGATGTCAATGATGTTTTCACGGACAGCCCTACCCCTGCGCCACAAGAAGAAGAGACCGAAAAAGCCCCCGATGTGGATAGTGTTTTTGGTAATTTCAACAAAGCGGACGACTAAACACCCTTCGGTGCGCCGCCCCGCTGCAAATAAAACTATTTTTTCAGCCGCGCCAATTCTTCTTTGAGTTTGAGCTTTTGTTTTTTCATATCATTGAGCAAAGTTTCATTCGGCTGTGGGCGTTTGCCTTCTTTTTGAATTTTGCTTTCCAGCTTTGTGTGCTGTTCTTTTAGGCTGGTAATGCGTGCATCACTTGACATGAGCGTTCTCCTTTATCTATCTCTCACACGGATATTGTGCCAAAATGCGGGGCTTTTGTCCAATGGGGGCGCAAAAGGGCGATAAAGCTTGCAAAATCTGGCCATTTGCTGTTTATTCTGTTGTTTTCCGCCCGAAAGATGGAGGCGAAAGTGACCATATCGGCGCAAGCTTTAATTGGCATTATTATGGGCAGCCAATCCGATTGGCCAACCATGAAACATGCGGGCGATATTCTTGACGAGCTGAATATCCCGTTTGAAAGCAAAATTGTATCTGCCCATCGCACGCCCAAGCGGCTTTATGAATATGCGGCCAGCGCGCAAGAGCGTGGGCTAAAAGTTGTGATTGCGGGTGCGGGCGGGGCGGCGCATTTGCCCGGCATGGTTGCCGCGATGACGCCCTTACCTGTTTTGGGTGTGCCAATTCAAAGCAAAGCCTTAGACGGCCAAGACTCCCTGCTCTCTATTGTGCAAATGCCCAAAGGTGTGCCTGTTGGCACTTTGGCCATTGGCGAGGCGGGCGCAAGCAATGCGGCTTTACTGGCGGCGGCGATTTTGGCTTTACATGATGACACATTGGCGAAAAATCTCTCTGCTTGGCGGCAAGCACATAGTGATGGCGTGGCCGATGTGCCGCAAAATAATTAAACGCCCCTAAGGCTGTGCCTATGCAAACGCTTTCTTCAGGCAGCACCATTGGCATTTTAGGGTCGGGTCAGCTTGGCCGCATGTTGGCACTGGCCGCCAGCGCGTTGGATTTGAAAACCCATATTTACAGCCCCGATGCTGCCTCCCCCGCCAGCCAAGTGACCGATAAAGCCACGCAAGGCGCGTATGATGACACAAAAGCCTTAAAAGATTTTGCGACCCAAGTGGATATTGTCACTTGCGAATTTGAAAATGTGCCGCATGACACAGCCGCTTTTTTGGCGCAATTTGTTCCCGTGCGTCCCGATGCGCGGGCTTTAGATATTGCCCAAGACCGATTGGCAGAAAAAAACTTTATCCGCGCCCAAAATATCGCGGTCACGGATTTTGCCGACATCACTTCTTTGGCCAGCCTCACCGAAACCTTAGAAAAATTTGGCGGTGATGGGATTTTGAAAACCCGCCGCTTTGGCTATGATGGCAAAGGCCAATGGCGCATCACTTCCGCCGCCCAAGCCCAAACCGCTTTTGACGCCTTGCAAAACCGCGCTGCTATTTTAGAATCGCCTGTTGCTTTTGACCGTGAAATTTCCATTATCGCTGCCCGCGGGGCTGACGGCGACATACGCGCTTTTGATTGTGCCGAAAATATCCACCAAAACCATATTCTCAAACATAGCTACGCGCCCGCGCAAATCAGCGCCGCCACCCACCAAGCCGCGCATGACATTGCCGTGACGCTGCTTAACGCGCTTAACTATATTGGCGTTTTGGGAGTAGAGCTTTTTGTATGCGGCCAAAAACTGCTCGTTAATGAAATTGCCCCGCGGGTGCATAATTCTGGCCATTGGACTCAAGATGCCTGCCGCACTTGCCAATTTGAACAACACATCCGCGCCATAGCCGGTTGGCCTTTGGGCGACACGACCCGCAATTATGATGCGGTGATGACCAATTTGCTCGGCGATGAAATCAACCAGCTTGATGGTCTCGCGCAGGAAAAAAATGCCCGCTTGCATCATTACGGCAAAACCACCGCACGGGCGGGGCGCAAAATGGGGCATGTGAATCACCTTTACCCGCTTGGCCAACGGCCTGCCATTCCATCTGATTAGTCAAAGCGAAAACGCCATTTCGCCACTATGGATAAAAAGTCGGGGCATTTTTCCCGCCATGCGCGTAGCTGTGCTTTGCCTTTTTCAAATTGCATCACATTGGCAATGCGATTATCTAAAAAACTTTTTGTTGCCTGCATATCGGGGCTGTCATCGCTCAGCCAAACCAAACGAGTGGCGGCATAAATAGAACATAAAATCGCCCGTTTAGAATAAAAATTGCCATCTGTATCTGTGTCGCCTGCCGCCCGCCACATCGCATCGGCTGTTTCGCCCAAAAGCCGTGCCGCCAATCCTGCATGGGCGGGACATGCGAGCAAATCAAAGGCGCGGGTGGCGGCAACTTTATGCGGGGCGTCTATTTCCAACCGCACCAGCACGGCTCTGGTAATGCGCTCGCGGATTTTCAAAGCGGGCATATCTATTTCTGCCAAAGCCGCGCTCATTTCCCGCGTGCCTTCACGGATAAAAAAGGCAGCCAAATCCACCCCGCCATTGGGGAAGGCCAGCACGCCTTGCGCCGCCGTCAGCCCTGCCTTTTGCGTGGCCACGGCCACCAGCCCATCGCTAAAGCCCTGCACCGCCGCTTCATCTAAAGCGGTGGCTAAAATGGCGCGTTTTTCGTCTAAATAGAGTGTCTCTTCCATACCCGCCAATATGCCGCGCCCCACTAGACAAAGCCAGCAAAAACTGATAGAAAGCGGCCTTTCTAGGGTTAAACCAAAATGAGGTAAGCCAGTGCAGGTTTCTGTTCGTGATAATAATGTTGACCAAGCCTATAAGGTGCTGAAGAAGAAACTTCAGCGCGAAGGCGTGTTTCGTGAAATGAAGCTCCGCGACCATTATGAAAAGCCGTCTGAGCGCAAAGCCCGTGAGAAAACTGAATCCATTCGCCGTGTGCGTAAGCTGGCGCGTAAAGCCGCCCAGCGTGAGGGATTGGTTGGGCGTCGCCGTTAAAGCCGCTAAACGCGCTTAATGCCCGCCGCCATTAAATACAAATAAAATCAGAAAACCAACCACGGCGGCGCAAATAAGCGTTGCCCATTTACTGAATTTCAAAAAGCCATCATAGGTTTTCAGATGCTCTGGCCTATCCATATTTTTACCCCAGCCAGATGGGTCGTTAAAGCCTGACATATCAACTCCTCTTTTAATATCTTCCCGCCCGCTTAGCATAGCAAAATGCGGCCATGCTTAAAACCACCTAATCAGCATGGGAGCCGAAATGCGTAATTTTTTGACACGCCGCATCTTGAGCCGCCACCTGCATGGCGGGGGCAAAATACTGCGCCCATTTTTCGCCCGCGCCCGCTTCTAGCAATGTGTCTTGGCGCAATTCAACCAGCGCGTTAGGAAAGCCATGCACTGTGGCATGGCGGTAAAGCGTGTCATGTTTCAACCGCCCTGAATAAGGCTCATTATCGCCTAAGGGTTGGATTTGGTCACACAAAGCCGCACGCAAATGCCGTGCGAGGCGTTCATCTTTATCCCATAATATGCCTGCCTGCATAGGCCGTTCCACCCCGCGCCAGACGGGCGTAAAACTATGAATAGATAAAATAATTGGCACCACGCCCGCCTTTTGGGCGCGGGCAAGACAGCCTTCAATCGCCTGATGATAGGGCTGGTAAAATTCTTTCACCCGCTTTTGCCAATCATCGCGGCGGCGCGGCTGGTCAATGCCGCGATTGGCGGGAATCACATGCCCATCAGAAAGCTGAACAATCAGTGTCGGGTCATCTAGCCCGCGATTAGGGTCAATGAGAAGCCGCGAGAAATTAGCCAGCACGGCAGGCGCGTTTAATTTTTCGGCCAAAGCTGTGGTGACATTTGCCGCGCCAATATCGCAAGCAATATGGCGGTCTAGCATTTCCGCCGCCACCCCTAGCCCGTCATAAGCGGGCGGGATATAGGCGCTGGCATGGTCGCATAAAAGCAGAAAATGCGGCACGCCTTCAGGGTTAAGAATGTGAAAAGCGTCCGATAAATTAGCCTTGGCGGGCTTTGAAACGCTTATTGGTTTTATTGATGACATAAAGACGGCCACGCCGACGTACAAGCTGGTTTTTTTGATGCCTGCCGCGCAATGATTTGAGTGAATTTTTAACTTTCATAAGCTCCGACCTCCAGCCAATTAGGTGGGCTGTTCCCGAATTGAGGCGGAAACTAGCCGACCCCTGCCTGCTTGTCAATAGCGGCTAATAGGGGCCATTAAGCCTATCTTTGGGCGTAAAAGTGCCGAAAGCCTCCTTATAATTGCCCCTTTGATAGGCTTTGCGGGCGAAAGTGCTAATAATGCCCATCACCAAAAAGGCCAAATAATAAGGGGCTAAATTATAGGCCACATAAAGCGGCATCAGCACAAGCGGCGTCATCACCACGCCGAAAGTAATAGCCGCGCCCAGCAAACCGGCCACCGCGCCCTGCTCATCTTTATTCACGCTCAAAGAAGCGGCAGAACTTGTCGCCGTGCGGACCAGCCCAAAGCCAACCCCCAGCGCAATCATGCAAAAAGTTAAACTAATTTGCGTTAGCGGAAAAAAGAAACCTGAAAACCCTGCCAGCGATGATAAAACGCCGTAAATATATTGGCTTTCAATGGAAAAGCGGAAATGATTCACAATCACGCTTTGGGCAAACACATTGGCCATGGCCATGGCGGTCATAGACACGCCGACAATTTGCGTGGACTCCAGCAAGCTCAGCCCCATTTGGTCAATCACAAAAAACGGTGTGACTTGCAAAATCACCGACTGCATAATGCCACTGAAAAAACTAATAATCATAAAATCGCGTATGCGAATATCTCTATAGCGCAATTTTTTTGTTTTTCTTTTACGGGCAAAGCTGCTAGGTGAGCGCGTTTCTGGCACGAGCCGATGCACGGCAAACATAGCCGCACAGGAAATCGCAAATAAAACCGCAAAAGGCACAGTAAAACCCGCCCCGACCAATGCCGCCCCAATGCCGGGACCCAAAATCGTGCCAATGCTAAAGGCAGCAATAATAGCCGCCACCCCGCCGGAACGATCTTCCGCCCCTGTTCGGTCGGCCATATAGCCAATAGCGGACGTAAATGTGCCGGGCGATAATAGCCCAAATAAAGAACGGCTGGCCAAAAGCATGACAAATAAAAACACCGGTATCATGGTGTAAATTTTATGGATATAGACCACAAGACTGAGCAGCCCCATAGACAGAGCCATGCCGCTTAGCCCTAAAATCATCACCTTTTTGCGCCCCAAGCGGTCGCTCATCCGCCCCCAAAACGGGCTGGATAAAGCCCAAAAAAGCGCGGGAATAGACAAAGCAATGCTGGTTTGTATTTCGCTAAAATCAAAGTGCCGCGCCATAAGCGGGAAAATCGTATAAACCGCCGCTTGGCCAATGCCGACCACCATCATGCAAAATAAAATCGTGCGCACGCCGATTTTGCGTATCCGTGCCATTTTCGCACTGCTTTGCTTTGGCTGTGCCATATAAACGCCCCTTTCGGTCATGATTGTCCACCAAATAAGCGGTGAAATAAAGTTTTAATACGGGCGGATTGCTTATATAAAGCATAAGAGGAGCAATGAAAAACCAATTTTGGCAAATGAATGACTGACATCATTTTCAAAAATCTGCCTTGGGACATTGTAGCGGGGCTTATCACCCTTATGGCCTTGCTTGCGCTGGCTCCATTGGCGAAAAAATATAAGCTGCTGGATTTCCCCGGCGGGCGCAAACAGCATCATGGTGAAATTCCGCTTATTGGTGGTATTGGGATTTATTTTGCCATTGCGGGGATTTTTCTTCTTGCTGAAAATATCCCGCCAGAAATTAAATGGCTGTTAGGGTCGGGCGGGTTTTTGGTGATTATCGGATTCCTTGACGACCTTTTAGACATCAAACCTTTTTTCAAACTTATCGGCCAGATTATTGCCGCCACCATTATGTGCATTGGTTCGGATATTTATATTCGCCAAATTGGCACCCTGCCCAATGGCACGATGGTGAATATCGGCATGATTGGGCCCTTCCTGACCGTTTTTGTTGTGGTGGGCATGACCAATGCGTTTAATTTTATTGATGGCATTGACGGGCTGGCTGGCCTGATGGCCATGATTGCCGTCACGGCTGTGATACTTATCATCACGCTAACGGGCGGCTATGTGATTCACGATGAAAGTCTTGGCATTTTTCGCGGTGCGATTGGGGGCTATCTTTTGGTGAATATGGCCATTGTCACCCCGCGCAAAGCCTTTTTGGGTGATGCGGGCAGTATGCTCATTGGCTTTGTGATTGCGTGGATTTTGGTTTATTACAGCCAGTTGCCGCCTGACCGTGCTTTGCCCGCTTCCATGACGCTTTGGGTTGTTGCTTTGCCCGTTATTGATACGCTCATTCTCATGTGGCGGCGCATGGGCAAGGGCAAATCGCCCTTCAAACCCGACCGCCGCCATTTGCATCATATTTTCCAGCGTTTCGGCTTTACCGCTTTGCAAACATTAGC
This sequence comes from Parvibaculaceae bacterium, assembly GCA_965219965.1. Taxonomy (GTDB): domain Bacteria; phylum Pseudomonadota; class Alphaproteobacteria; order RS24; family RS24. The sequence continues at coordinate 110,344 of OZ244796.1, read as the reverse complement.
CGTCATATGCTTGCTCAGTATTGGCCTGACTATGGTGGGGCTTATCGCCTATATGCTTGGCGGCGATGCGGGCGCGTCATTGCTTTTTGTTGGGCTGATTATTGCCTATCATTACATTATCAAACATAGCTGGCGCATTTCTTCTCTGATAAGGAAATTTTTCTAATTGGCCAAATGGCGCAAGCGTTCATAATCTTTCCGCGAGAAATTTTTAACCCTGTGCAAATGCGCGGCTAATTTTTTCGGCTCATTTAACCGCGCATAAGCGGCGGCCAAAAATGCCCATGTTTTTGGATTTTCAAAATAATGCCTTTGGCGTTCCACTTGCGGCAGAAAAAATGCCAGCACATCATTTTCATCATACGCCAAAGCCGCCATTGCAATGGCCAGCGCGTTTTGCCGCCGCAGCCACGCACCAAGAAACGGATGATACAATTCCTCCCGCGCCGCGCTATAAGCAATAAAGCTACGCAAATCGGGGTAATGCACCGCATAAATATGCCGCCATGCCACATGCGCCATATAGGCACTATGGGCGGTTAAATATATGGCCAGCCCGTAAGCCGCCACCAGCCCGCCAAACCCTGCCCATCGCGCCCGCCATTGCGGCATGGTACGCACCGCACCTATTGCCCCGCCCAGCCCCCAAGCCAGCCCCAAGCCGAGCAAAAGCCAATGCAGACCAGATAAATAAAGCGGCAATTCAACGAGGCTGTGCAAACCAATCGGCATAAGCAGTGGAATCACAAACCATGCCCGCCTTATATCCGCGCCCTTTAACTGACCCTTTAACCGCCGCCTCATGTTCCATGCCAGCCAAAGCCATGGCGCGAAAATAAAACATAAACCCACCAGCCCTTGTTCAAAAATAACCATTAAAATTTCATTATGCGGATGCGATAAATTCGCCACGATAGATAATGTGCCAGCCTCATTGGCGGCGACAAAAGCATTGTGAAAAACTTCTGTGAATGCCCCCAGCCCGACACCCCAAAACGGGTTTTGCATAATCACCTTTAAGCACACCAGCCAAATAGACAACCGCACCGGATGGGTTTGGAAAATTTTATCTCTATTGGCGTCAAATGACGCGCCCAAATGATGCTTAAAAGAAATCCCCGCTACCCCATTAGGCGTAAAGAAAAGCTCAAGCACGGGCGGCAAAAAAAGCTGTAAGAAAAATCCGCCCAGCACACAGCCTAAAAATACCCAAACCCTTTTGCGCGGACACCCCATGCGATAGGCCAATATCAGTAAAACCGCCGCCGCGCTCAGCAAGCCCCAAAAGCCCGCCTGAGAGCCAGATTTGAACAAAGCCATAGATAAAATCACCACGCAAAAATGCGCCATTGCGCTAAAACCCCACCCGCCTGTTTCGCCGTCCACCAACCGCATCGCACCGGCCCATATAATCAGCGTGGCAAAAAAGCTGGCCATTAAATTAGGCTGGTAAAAGCCCGCATGTTTGGCCTGCATTTGCGCGGGCAGAAAACCCAGCCCCGTGCTGGTTGGGGTGAAAATATTAAAATAAGCTGGCTGGAAAAAGCTAATCCCCGCCGCCAATGCCGCACCGAGGAGCAAAATCAGCAAAATCACGCGCCAATGTTTTGCGTTAAAATTTATTTGCATCAGCGCGACCAAAAACAGCGCGAAAAAGAGTAGCATTAAAGCCGACAAAATTGTGCTGGACGGGGTTTGGCTGGAAAATAAAAACATCCGCGCCAAAATATAAAATGGCGGGATAAACAAAACCCACCAGCTTTTATCCCAGCGCATTTTGCCGCTTGCCACCGCGCTGGCAAAACCAATAAAGCTCATGGATAAAATCGCTGCCCAGCCGAGAAAATTTCTAGGCGTTAAATAGCTGCCCAAGCTGGCAAAATTCCATTGCAACAAGCCAAAGCTGCACATAAATATCAGGCCAATCACGGCCCAGACTGCCCCCGCCCCCGCATAGAGCGACACTTTACCAATACGCATAAAACCAACTCAACCTTACATAAAATACAAAATAAATGTCACCCTGCCGCCAGCAGAGATGTGTTTCCTCGCCCCTTAACTGCGGGAAAAAACGCCATTAGCCGATTTTCCCGTCACGAAAAACCCATTGCGAGGTCACGACATATCGGCAAATAAATAAAATCGCAATAATCGCGGCTTGCGACAGGGACGCATTAAAATGCAACACATCTACGGCGATTTTTATTAAAATCATATTTGAAATGAGATAGCCAATCGCCACGACGGAAAATTTCATAAAGCTATTTGGTTTTTTGACAATGGAATTGGTGAAAACAAAAACAAGGTTAAGCCAATAGGTGATAATCATGCCCATCACCCAAGACACAAAAACGCCGACATTATAATGCTGGTCAAACAGCTCCACCAATATGACAAACATAATCCATGTGAAAAAAGTATTTATCCCGCCGACCAGCACAAATTTCATAAATTTGGTATCAATATTCACCATGGCCACGCACTAATTTAGGATAATTTTACTCACGGGCATCACATCTGCGCCCAGCAAAGCGGGAAAAGCATTGGCTTTGTCAAACATATAGCCGAGCATACGCACGGCCTTTTTATTTTCGCCGCGCTTTATCATTTTTTGCGCCATGGTTAGCGCAAATTTATCGGCCAGATATTTATCTTCTTCTTTGAACGATGCGGGCCAAAGGGGGGCGGAAATAAAGCGTAAAATCTGCACTTCGGCGACCTGATATTCGCCCTGCTCCAGCATATATTGTGAAAATTCAATCAGCACTTCTTTTTTCAAACTGCGGTGCAAGTCTGGGCTAACAATATCGTGCAATATATGCCTTTGGCTTTGTCTATATTCTGGGAACAGCCCCATATCCTTATATATCTCGCCCAAATAGGCAAAGTGGCGGATTTTTTTGAACAAGTCCCTTTCGCGGCTAACATATACTTCATACGCACGGTGAATGGCGTCCATGGAAACTTGGTGCGGCACCAAATTGGCTTGCAAAATTTTATGCAGCATTTTTATTTCCATATAGGAATAAAAATAGCTGTGTAGCCCATCATAGCTTTTAACCTCGCGCTTAATGGCACGGTTCAAACGCCGCAATGAGGTCAGTTTCTGGCCGCCAAAGACTTCATAAACATCTATTTCATGCATTTTCGCTTCCCAATGAAAACGATATTTCAAATAAGGGTTAACCACTTTCACACTGCGAAGTGTGTTAATCATCTCTGTCGCCTGCCCCGTCTTATCGGCAAATTCCAGCAGAGCGAAAAGCAAATCTTCTTTAACAAGCTGGTCTTTGATAAGACTGATTTTATTTTTCACTGGACAATTATATAAAATACTGGTGCGGACAATTTGTGCGAGAAGTCTATTTTTCTGCGTTGGCGTGATATAAATAAAACCAAACAGATTTTTTGCATCTGCGTCTCTAAATTCTGTTTCCGTGTCTAAAAAATCAAAAGCCGCACAGCCTTTGGCAGAAAATTCACGAATAATGCGGCGGCGGACAATGTCAGGGCGGTCAATTTTCAACAATTTGGGGTCGGTTTTATGACGGAAGTAAAACTCTTCCAGCACGCGCAAACTGCCTTGCAAATTAACATCCTCAAGGCGGCCATAAACGCGCTTAAAGCCCGCTTGGTTGCCCGCGCTTAGATGCTGAAGAGCAAGATAAAAGTTTAATTTATCCAAATTAAGAGGTTCATAGGCCGTATTCAAATCTGTATGCGCCTCCAGCTCCTCATCTGCCGCACAGCCAGCTTGAGTCAAATGGCACATGAGCGTAGCAATCCGCACCCGACATTGCGTGTCCAATTCTGGGACGCATTGATTGATATATTGCACATAATCAATCAGCACGGCTTTTTCAAAATCAGTCAACGCACCCGTTAAAACCAAACCATTAATTTGCGCGTTATATTCAGTATATTTGGCGAGACTTTGCAAAACATCTTCATAATGGTCTTGCAAATTACCCGCTTGCGCCCCGCGCAAATAATCTGCCTTTAAGCGGCGCAAATCTTCTTCTATGGTTTCGTCTTCAACAATTATGCCGCGATTGATAATGCTCACCAGAAAATGCGTTTCGGGAAAGGCAATGGATGTATCATCGCCTGCGCGCCAGTCTCTAACCAAAGTGTCAATTTTGGCGCGCAAGCCATCTGCATTGGCTGGCACGGGCGCAAATAAAGGCACGAGCAAAACCCCCAGCAAAAACAAAAAGCATAATTGTTTGCAAAATCGTATCATTCAAAAAACCTATAATTATAAAAATAGCGCGGAAAGGCGACATGGATTTCACAATGTTTCAAATGCCGTCCGGCAAAAACCAATTCTATTGTTTTCACATAGCCAAATGGACATTCGTCGCGGCTTTTGCGCCCGCCATAACCTGTTAAAAACGCATAATCTTCAATAATTTCGGCAATGGGCGCGGCGGGGCGGTCGCGCTTGGATAAATTAGACAGGCTATAATGGGGCATTAAATAAGGGTGGGCATAGACCCGTTGACCCAAATGGAATGATTGCAATGTTCCCCAATTTATCGCCGTGGTGGTTTTCGCGCCGACAAGATTATGCAAATAATAATTGCTCCAAAATTGCGCGACCAAATTAAAACCAGTGTAAATCAGCAAAACCACCATGGTCACATGCAGGCCAGTTTTCACATCGCCAATGCGGCATAGCTGGCCGATGCCCCAATAAAAGCCGCGGGCGGGTGTGGTGAAAACACGCTTGAAAAAGCCGGGTCGCGCCGCCGCCCGCCGTGTCTGATAAGCGGCCAGTATTTTCTGCCCATAGGGTAGCAGGAAGCGCAAATAAATTTTATCCAATAATTGCGTCAATATAATGGGTGTCAGCAAAGCTAAGGGCAATATCACAAGGCCAACATAATGGCTCCATTTTATTGGGAAAATAAACAGAAACAAAAAGCTAAGTAGGAAAATGCTTTGCACATCTTTGAGATTTTGCACCCACCCTTGCCCTTGCACTTGGCCGATAATTTTCTTTGTGACAAAACCAGCCAGCCAATAAAACAGCCCGACCAGCACCAGCAGGCCAATCAAAACCCCGTAAAGCCCATAATTAGAAATCAGCCGCAAATAGCGCAAATATTCATGGTAAAAGGGCGTGAAATGCCCCCTATCATTGGAGATTTTTTCAAAATCCACCCAAAATTCACCAATGGTTTTGCCCCAGAGCAAAAGCATAATGGCCAGCCCAATGCTCACCGCACCCACCAGCAAAATGCTTAGCACCTGCCCGCGCTCAAGACGGCGGAAATTTTGAAAAAAGCTAAACAAATTGATAAAACCCGCCAGCACGCCAATCGGGTGGAAACTCAGCGCAAGGCCCGATGCAAATATAGAGCCAAGCAAAGCGGTCAGGCGGCCATCTACGCGCAAGCGCAAATGCGCCCAAATCGCATAGGCACAGGCGAGCATAATAAATATGTCAGGCCGCATAGAAATCCCGCTTGGCCCATAGATAGAAAAATAATTCAACAGCAAAAGCGGGATAAGCACGCCCGACATGGTGAGCTTGTCTAGCAGGAAGCGTGTATTAATTTTATGCACCACATAAAGCATCACTGCCGAGCAAAGCGCACTTGGCAGTAAAAATAAAAACACGGCTTTGCTAGAAAACCCATCCGCGGGCAAAAGCGACAGCAAATAAAAGAACGGCTTGACGAATGTATATTCGGGATCGTCTAAAATATAAAAATAGCTAAAGCGGTTCAGGGCTTTGAGTTGTTCAATCGTCACCAGCACCCAGCCATCATCATAGTGCCATTGCTTAACAAATATGGCGCATAATTGAACCGCAAGAATAATGAGAAAAACTCTGGAATTTGTTGCTTTTTCTATCACATCTCTCTCCAAAATTTCCAGAAGCCTATATTGGGCGGGATTCTGGCCAAATTCAAGGGTGTGGAAGCGAAATTTAGTCTATTTCCTGAAAATCCAGCTTCACATTGGAGACCACGCTGGTGCGTTTGCCCGTTTTGCCGAGTGGAATATCATCGGTAAAGACCACATCCACCCTTGTTTTTTCCCCGATAAAGGGGATAAGCCCGTCTATCACCTGCTTAAATTGGCCTTCATTAAACACCCCGCCTTTAATGATTTTCAACACAAATACGCCCGGTTCATTCTGCACCACCTGATATTGGCGGATAATATGGTCATGTTCCTTGAAATAATGGGCAAAAAACGTCCCCGGCAACCACGCGCCATTAGCGCAATAAATAATGGCTTGGGTGCGCCCTTCAATCCGCCCAATACGCGGCAGGCCACGCCCACAGGCGCATATTTGGCTATTATCCACCGCTACGGCCAAATCGCCGACACGATAGCGGATAAGCGGCACACTGAAATTATTCAAATCGGTAATCAGCACCTCGCCCAGCTCGCCCGGCTTAGCGGGGCGGTCATTTTTGACAATTTCCACAATATAGCTTTCAGCCATCACATGATGCCCGTCCTGCTCTTCACATTCATAAGCAATGCCGGAAAATTCGCGGCTGCCATATTTGTCATAAACTTTGGTTTGCAAATGGGTTTCAATTTTCTCACGCACTTGTTCGGGCAGGATTTGCGCTGAAGAAATCACGGCTTTGGGGCGTATGCCTTGAGAATTCTGCTCGGAAATAAATTCGGCGAGGAAGTTAAACGATTCCGCATAGCCATCTAACAGCACCGGCTTATGGCGGCGGATTTTATTGAGGAAACCAGATATATTTTGCTCACGAATTTCATAAGCGGGAATAAAAAGACGGCGCAGGAAAAAAGCGTCAATATATTCGCGCACCACTTGCGACCAACGCATGCCAATCGTTTGATGCCAGAGGCGGGCTTGGCGGTCGCCAAAACGCCAGCCTGTCCATTCCATAGCGCGGAAAGTAGTAGCCATTCTATATTCTAGCTGGCGTTTATCGGCATAAAGCACAAATGGCTCGCCCGTAGAGCCGCTTGTTGAAATGCGAAGCAGTTTCTTTTTATCGTGGTTTTTGGAAAATAAATTAAAATACAAATTGCGCCGCACATCTTCCTTAGACAGCATGGGGATTTTTTGCAAATCTTCAATTTTTTGAATATCAGATGGCGCGATGCCATGTGTGTCAAACAAATTGCGATAATAGGGAGAATAATAATAAGCATGGCTGACCATTTTACGCAGGCGAAATTCTTGCAGCTGCCTAATTTCTTCGGGCGGCAACCATTGGGTTTTGTCCAAACTCTCGCGCAGATATTTCACGGGGCGGCCCACCAGCCATTTATGCAGGGGCATGGTCATGAAAAACAGCCTATAGCGCAGACCCCGTAAGCCCTTATATTCAATGAATTTTTCGCTATCTAGCAGGTCGGCATTTTTCTCTACAAATAAATCAAGGCTATCGCGCTTTTCCCTCCGCAGGCGGAATTCAAAAAACGCCACGCCAATATCAATCAGGCATTTGGCCATCACCATAAAGGGCAAATCCGTGAGGAAAGATTCCCCCGATGCGCGTTTCATAAATAAAGTTTCAACTTCATGTATGCTATAGCCCTTAAATTTTGCCGCTACGGCGATGAAAGTTTGATAATAAAAATAACCATATTGATGATTGAGAATATCCACCAGCACATCTTTACGTGCCATAACGAAGCCGGATTTACTATCCTGCATTTTCATAGAAAAACTGAGATTCAAAATACGGTTAAGCTGTTTACTAATAAAAGTGCGCGTGCCGCTTTCGCGTTCAATACTGCTGCGTGCGCCTTGCACCAAATCACAGCTTGAATATTGCAGCTCCTGATAAAGGCGCACCACATCTTCGGGCAGGTTTTGCAAATCGGCATCAATGAAACAGGCATATTGCATATTGGCTTGGGCAATCCCGCCTGCCCACGCGCCGACAATGCCTTTATTTTCCTCATGGAACACGCCCAAAACGGAAGGGTATTTTTTAGACAAATCACGGATAACGCTGGCCGTTTCATCTGTGCTGCAATCATCAACAAGGATAATTTCAAATGGCACATTAATTTTTTGGATAGATTTATCCAGCCGCATCACCAGTTCGGGCAAGTTATATTGCTCATTATAGCATGGCACGATGACCGAAATGCCGTAATGATGATGCGTCTGCGCCCCGCCCACACTTTTGCGGCTTTGCGCCTGTGCGGGCTTACTTGCTTTGCGCCCAGCATGTTCAGTGCGCGGCTTTGTCGGGGGTTTTTTGTAAATATCTGTTGTCATAAGCAAACCCGCATATTCAATATCATGTAAAATGCGTGCCTAAACGCCCGCAGTTTTAATCCAATCAAATGTTACTTTCAGCCCGTCTTCAAGTGAAGTTTTCGGCGTCCAATTAAAAAATTCTTTTGTTTGCGTATTATCTGCAACTCTATGTGTGCCATCTGTCCAATCGGGGGCGATAAATTCAGGTTCTAAATCTGTGTTGGCCACTTTTTGCATTTTACGGGTCAAATCATTAATGTCTATAGCTTGGCCTGTGCCAGCGTTAAAAACTTTGCCAGTTGTATCCTTTTCAACACTCGCCAAGAGCAAATCAATTAAATCTTCTACGAAAACATAATCCAGCGATTGTTTGCCAGAGCCGTTAATAGTCGGGCGTTTACCTGCCAGCAAATTGCCGAAATTTTTAGCAATGACAGATTTATAACCCATACCCGCCCATTGCTTTGGGCCATAAATAAAGTAAAGTCGGAAATTGGCATAATCAATGTTGTAAATTTTATTGACATAATCCAGCAGCCCTTCTCCAGCCAGCTTTGATACACCATAAACAGTTGTCGGCTTAGCGGGTTCGGAAACTTTATGCGCGGGCAAAGCCGTGCGGCCATTAGCATAAAGCGAAGAGGTGAAAATAATTTTGCCGACCTTTTTCTTCCCCGCCGCTTCAAACAAACGCGCCGAAGCATTAACATTCACATCCAGCACTCTTTGTGCGTCATCTTTGGATTGATTATGCTTTTCTGCCGCAAGGTGGAAAATATAATCCACCCCATCCACCAATGTCTCATAATCAGCCGCAGAAATATCTTTCATATCCGCCTTGATAAGCTCAACATTGGCTGCGTCTTTCACAAAGGCGATATTTTCTGCCGAGCCATAACCCATTGAGTCAATTATCTTTATATTCTGCGCCCCCGCGCCCGCCAGCCTTTTGACCAGATGCGAGCCGATAAATCCCGCCCCGCCTGTCACGATAATATTTTTATCGGAAACCATTTGCATCACCAATGATAATCTTTGCCAAGCTATAAACCAGAAATGGAAATTAGGCCAGCTTTCTCAAAACCCGCCCTTTAATATATTGTATCTATTCGCAAATACCACTCAATACATTCATATATTTTTTGATAATAAGAGCTTCGGCGTAATCTTTTTCAACAATGGCACGCGCCGCTTGGCCGTATTTTATTTTTTCCTCTATTGGCATATCAATAAAGGTGTTCATTTTTTCAACCAAATCTTTAACGCTTTGCCGAACGCAAAGCAAACCATTCACCCTGTGGCGAATAATGTCACGACAGCCAGCCACATCTGATGCAATCACACTGCGCCCCACCGCGCCCGCTTCAATAATGGTGCGCGGCGTGCCTTCGCCGCCATAAGTGGGCAGCACCAAACAATCGGCCTGTTGCAAATGCACCAGCACATCATCTTGGGCGGGCAAGCAAGTAATTGTGCCGTCATCTATATAGGGTTGCACATCAATCTCACATGGCTTGTCGGAAAAATGCGGCGCACAGACAAGCGTAAATTGCGCGGGGCGTTTCATTTCTTTGAGCCTTTGGGCGGCGGCGAGAAATTCTGCCACGCCTTTTGTCGCCAATATGCGGCTAATCATGATAAAATGCGTTTGCCCATCCGCCCTTTCTATGGGCGGGGTGTATTTTATCGCCTCTATATCCACACCAGAACCGCCCAGCACCGTGCAGTGGGGTGCGCTTACGGCCTTATGTTTCACAAATAATGCCATATCTTCTTTATTTTGAAAAAAAACATGCGATACGCCGCCCAAAGCCAGCCGATAAAGGCGTAAGAAAAAATTTCTTTTCGCCCCTGCCGCCAGCAGCTGTTTGCCGCGTCCGGTAATATTGTTCACCACTGGCACGCGCCAAAACCGTGCCGCAAGGCTGGCGAAAATATTGGGCTTTATGGTAAAGGCCAATAGCGCGGCGGGGCGCGTCCTGCCGATGAGATAAATATAGCCCAAAAATGTCCGCATATTAGACCATGGGCTAAAGCTGTCAGGCTTCAAATGTATTGGGCGCACTATGCACCCCATTTGGCGCAAAGCGGTGCTATGTTTTGCCCCGTCTTTTTCATCTGCAGGGCAAAGCGCGACCACCTCATAGCCCGCCGCAAGCAGTGCCTTGATGAGATTTTTGCGAAACACATAAAGACTCCATGCCGTATTGGATGCGACCATAATGGTTTTACGCGCCGTCATATCCCACCTTTCACTCATTTGAATTTTGATAGTCCTTATACCAAGACACAAAAAGATTTATGCCATCTTCTATATTTGTTTTTGGCGCAAAGCCCGTTGCGGCGGATAAATCATCAATATCGGCATAAGTCACTGGCACATCGCCCGGTTGCATGGGCAGCATATTTTTCACCGCCTTTTTGCCCAGCGCGTTTTCTATGGCCTCAATAAAACGCGACAGCTTAACCGGATTATTATTGCCAATGTTGAACATCTTAAACCGCGCTTGGGCATTTGACCCTTCACTGCTCTGCATTTCTGGCACAAGCGGGATAAGCCGCACAATGCCTTCCACAATATCATCAATAAATGTAAAATCGCGCTCCATCGCCCCTTCATTGAAAACATCAATGGCATGGCCCGCGCTAATGGCTTGGGTGAATTTATAATAAGCCATATCAGGCCGCCCATAAGGCCCATAGACGGTAAAAAAGCGCAAACCTGTGGTCGGAATATCAAATAAATGCGCGTAAGCATGTGCCATCAGCTCATTGGATTTTTTCGTGGCCGCATAAAGACTAATGGGCGCGTCTGTTTTATCGGCCACGGCAAAGGGGATTTTATGATTCATGCCATAAATGGAACTTGATGACGCAAAAACCAAATGCTCCACTGGATGCGCCCGACAGGCTTCTAAAATACTTAAAAATCCATTGAGGTTGGCATCCACATAGCTTTGCGGATTTTCCAGCGAATAGCGCACGCCGGCTTGGGCAGCCAGATTCACGACAATATCAAACTGCCCATCGGCAAAAAGCTGGTTGATTGCGCTGGTTTCTGTCAAATCCATTTTGACAAAATTAAAATCCGCGCCTTTTTGTTTTTGCAGCTGCACCAACCTGTCTAGCCGCGCTTGTTTGAGATGCGGGTCATAATAAGCGTTCATATTATCTAGGCCGGTGATTTTATAGCCTTGCTGTATTAAAGCCGCGCATAAATGAAAACCGATAAAGCCCGCCGCGCCCGTTACCAATATATGCTTAGTCATGGTTGAAAATATCCCGCGTGAAAACTTTATCGGAGACGGGTTCAAGCTCTTTGGTCAGCCGATTGGCGATAATAACATCTGAAACGGAAAAAAATTCTTCCAAAGAGGTGTAAATTTTAGAATTGTAAAAATGTTCTGCCGCCAGCAAAGGCTCGTAAATCACCACTTCAACGCCCTTGGCTTTGAGCCGTTTCATAATGCCTTGAATGGCCGAAGCGCGGAAATTATCCGACCCCGCCTTCATGGCCAGCCCGAAAACGCCGACAATTTTAGGCTTTTTTTCCATTATCTTATCGGCAATAAAATCCTTGCGCGTTCGGTTGGCATCCACTGTGGCTTGGATAAGATTTTGCGGCACGCGCTCATAATTGGCCAAAAGCTGTTTGGTATCTTTGGGCAGGCAATAGCCGCCATAGCCGAAACTGGGATTATTATAATGTGCGCCAATGCGTTCATCCATGCACACGCCTTCAATAATACTGCGCGAATCCAAATTATGCGCCATGGCATAGCTGTCTAGCTCATTGAAAAAAGAAACGCGCATAGCCAGAAAAGTATTGGCGAAAAGTTTTATCGCCTCGGCCTCTGTAGAGCGCAAAAACATCACATCAATATCTTTTTTCACTGCTGCTTTTTGCATCAGCGCAGCGAATTGACGCGCTTGTGCGAGGGCGGAGCCAACAATAATACGGCTGGGATGCAAATTATCATGCAAGGCTTGGCCTTCGCGCAAAAATTCGGGGGAAAAAATAATGCGGTCAGTGGCGTGCTTTTCTTTCAGCCGTGCCGTAAAACCCGTTGGCACGGTGGATTTAATCACAATCAGCGCGTGGTCATTTTCCCCTAACGCATCTGCGACCACCGCTTCAACGCTAGAAGTATCAAAATAATTTGTTTGCACATTATAATCGGTCGGCGTGGCGACAATAATAAAATCCGCCCCGCCATAGGCTTGCGCTTTATCGCTCGTAGCCGCAAGATTTAATTTCTTTTCGGCCAGATATTGTTCAATCATAGCATCTTTAACTGTGGCACGGCCCTGATTGATAGCATCCACGCGCCCCGCATCAATTTCCAGCACCATTGTTTCATTATGTTGGGCCAAAAGCACAGCAATAGACATGCCGACATAACCAGCACCAACCACGCAAATTTTGCTCTTATCCATTGTCATTTATAATGGTTCACTTATCATTATCATGCCAGCATATCACAGCTGGTCGGCTTTGGCTTTAAGAGCTGGTCGCCGCTTCATTTGGGGCTTGGTAAAACAGCAGAAAAACCGCGAAAACCAGCACCCATAGGCATAAAAGCCAGCTTTGCCATAAGGAAAAAGCAAAAAAGGGCGCGGTCAGGCAGGTCATCAAAGTCGCCAAAGCGGTGCGATTGGGAATAGACGCCCTCTTGCCAATATGGCGGACGAGCTGGCACAAAAACAACCCAAATAAAAACATGCCCACCACGCCGAATTCAAACCATATTTGCAAAAAGAGATTATGCGGATGCGGGGCGCGGCCATCGGTTAAATAATCCATCAAAGCGGCATTTTCCAACCCATTAACTGGATAATAAGCCGATTGACCAATGCCGTGTCCCCAAATTGGCTTTTGCCACACTTCGGCAGCATAAGACGCATAAAGCGGGGTGCGGACACCCAAAGATGCGCCAGAGCTAAAAGATTCAGGCAGAAGATTTTCAACCAAACGGTTTTGATGATTATATTCACTCGCTGGCACAATTAGCAAACCGCCGACAATAAAACTGGCCAGCAACACGCCTCTTGAAAGGCGGAAGAAGTATTTTGTTAAAGCATAAAATCCCACCAGCACGATATAAGTCATCAGCACGGATTGGCTTTGCGACGACCACACAATGCCAAAGCAAAGCGGCAGCATGGCCCACATCACCCATTTACGCGCAAAGGTAATTTGCGACAGCCCCAACAGCCCCAGCATAGCAAGGGCAGACAGGCTTCTATTAGACACGCTCGCCCATGTCCCCATTTGGCCACGCAAATGCTGGTCGCCATTATCAACCACGAAGCCGAGGCCATAGACAAAATCACGAAACACATCATGGAAGAACACAATAAAAGTGGCGATGAAACTGGCCAGCCCTAAATTCCACCAAAACAGAATTTTTAACTTGCGCTTTTGCGTGCTATCAGCATGCGCCATATAAGACCAAATAAAAGGCACAGATAAAGCAATGGCGTAAAGTTTCCAAAGCCGTTCAATGGATTGGTGCGTATCTTCTACCCAGAAAATGCTCAGACCCATCCAGCCCAGCACAGCCAGCAGGCTTATAGAAATAGAATTAACTGGCATGGCGATGCGGTAAGCCCGCGCACAGGCATGGCCGAAAGCGCAAAGCGCGATAATCACCAAAATCAAAGACAGCCCCTTAGGCGCGAGCGCGACAACCAAGCCGAATAGGGCAAAGGCAAATAATATGCCTGCATCCATTAACTCGCCAATGGTTTTGCGCCAAACGGGCAAAGCACTATCGGCATTATCATTCACTGGCATGGTTGATATATGCTCCATGGGCCGCACTCATTAACAATTATCCGCTTTTGCACGAATCGCTGACCTTTTTGCCATATTATAAGCACGGATTCAAGTTACCGCCCCGCCGCCCACACATCGCATAAAGCCATTTAGCGCGGAAAATACCGCCGCCCAAAGGCATCTTCCACCGCCGTTCGTGAGATAAAAGCGCACTGACCCTTAACTTTGCGGAAGCTGTCGCGGTCACGGTGTTGCATTGTCAAATTTTGCCGATTAAGCACACGCTCGCCGCCCAATTTATGATTATTGGGAAGATAAAAATAAATGGAATGGGCGAAAATTTCTAGCCGACCCGCCACTAATTTCGGCGCGCCCGCGTCATCTACATCCACAATGCTAAAGCCGCCTTCTTCAAATAAAAAATAAGCGGGCGATAAAACATAAAAAATATCGGCCAGACGATAAACACAGCGCAACGCTTTGCCATCTAACGGGCCAGAGGGGCGCACCTCTTTCGGGGCGGGCGGTAGCGGATCAAAAGGCGGTTCAAATTCCTGCGCCGCACTTTGCGTTACGGCTAAACAAAAACAAAGAAACAAAAACCACCCGCGTTGCGCCATAAATTAAACGCCCGGAATAATAGGAACATCTATATCAATAAGCGGCACATCACAGCCGGCCAGCACGCCACTCAGCGCGACCAGCGCGACCAGCACAAACACAGTAAAAATTTTGCGGCGCATCGCGTTCTCCTATTCGGCAAAGCTGGCAATATTATCGGGTTTTTCGCGCTCGGTGCGGAGCTTATTGGCCAGCGCGTCGGGGGCTTCATAGCCAAAAGACAGCCCGCACAGCACCACATTACCTTCTGGCACATGGGCGACTTCGCGCACATGGTTTGGAAAACAGGCCAGCGAGCCTTGCGGGCAAGTGGCAATGCCGCGCTCGGCAAAAAGCAGCATGAGCGATTGGAAAAAAATGCCCATATCCACCGCATTGCTCGGATAAATATTGCGCGGCATGGATAAAAATCCGGCATGGGGAGCGTCAAAAAATTGCCAATTCCGCGCCACCAGTTTTTGCCGCGCCTCATTGTCCTCGCGCCCGACGCCCATCATTTCATAATAGGCCCGCCCGCTTTCTTGCTGGCGTTCCTTATACACCCCTTCCGCGCCGCCGCCTGCGGACGACACATCCGGTTCTGGCACGCCGCCGCCTGCGCGAAAATCGGCGATGCTTTGTTTCAGTTTTTCCAGTGCCGCGCCCGACACAATCGTAATGTGCCAAGGCTGGGTATTACTGCCCGACGGCGCACGGCCCGCCAGTGCAATCACTTCTTTTATAATCTCATTCGGCACGGGCTTAGGCAAAAACCCCCGCACCGAATAACGGTTTTTAATAAGTTCACTGACACTCATCATTCATGCTCCGTTTCTATGACACTCTTTACGCGCCACCCTTTACGCACCCCTTTGGCGCAATTCATAACGCGGCGGCGCGGCGGTGGTGGTGGGCGATACTGGGATTGAACCAGTGACCCCTACCATGTCAAGGTAGTGCTCTCCCGCTGAGCTAATCGCCCGCACCGCTGAAACTAAAAACCCTATCTAGCACATTTCCCCCCCGTGCCAAGCCCCCACCCCCATCTTTGCGCCCACACCCCCCACGCCCCCGCGCCTTCATATCCACAAAAAAGCCCATTTTTTGTGGATATTCCCTTTGCCATTCCAGAAAAACCCCGTCGCCGCGATAAAAAGCCGAAAAAACGCCCTAATCTCCGCCGCCGCCTCAAAACCCCCAGAAATCAGCCTAATTCTTGCCCCTAAAAAGCCTTGCTTTTTGTGAAAGTTATTTTTTATCCCACAAAAAAACCCGTTTTTTGTGGGACAGATTTTCATCATCCACAAAAAAATTGATTTTTTGTGGAATACAACTAGAATTGCCACAAAATTTGTTAAATAGGCTGGACAAAATATGAGCAAAAATAGCCCCACTCCAATTGCGCCTTTGCCGCCCGATATGAATTTTGATGCGCCCCTTATCCTTAAATCGCTTATTGCGGCGCGCAGCACTTTGGCCGAATTGCGCGGCACGGCCAAGAGCCTGCCCAATCCAAACATTCTCATTGACACGCTGTTTTTGCAGGAAGCACTGGCCAGTTCCGAAATTGAAAACATTGTCACCACGCAAGATGCGGCGCTCAAGGTTGACCTCTTTGCTGGTTCGAGTCCAGTAGAGGCCAAAGAAGTTGCCCGCTATCGTGATGCCATGCAGCAAGGCTATAGCGCGTGGCAGAAAAATCATTTTATCAGCGAGAAAATGCTCATTGAAATGTTTCGTATTCTCAAACAGCGTGATGATGGCTACCGAAAAACGCCCGGCACAATTTTACGCAATGAACAAACGGGGCAAGAAATTTACCGCCCGCCGCAAGAAGAAAAAGAAATCATTCGGCTGATGCGCGAATTGGAAAACTTTATCAATGAGGCGGCAGATGATTTAGACCCGCTTATAAAAATGGCACTTATCCATCACCAATTTGAAAGCATCCACCCTTTCCCCGATGGCAATGGCCGTGTCGGGCGCATGCTTAATGTTCTTTACCTCACCCATACGGGTCTGTTAGACGCGCCCATTCTTTATCTCAGCCGCGCCATTAACGCCACGAAGCCAGATTATTACCGCCTGTTGCAAGCGGTGCGTGATGATGCGGCGTGGGAAGAATGGGTGATATATATGTTGGGTGCTGTGGCACGCACGGCGGATTCTACCTTGCGTCTTGTTGAAGATATGCGCGATTTAATGCAAGACACCAAGCACCGCATGCGCGAAACATTGCCGAAAATTTATTCACAAGATTTGCTCAATAATTTATTCCGTCACCCCTATACGCGAATTGATTATTTAGAAAGCAGTTTGGGCATTCACTATAATACGGCGGCCAGCTATCTCAAAAAATTAACCCAAGCAGGTTTTGTCTCAGAGCAAAAATCTGGGCGCAATAATTATTATATCAATCAGCCTTTGGTTGATTTATTCTTAGATGTATCGGCTGAATACAGTCCGCAAGCAGAAAGGCCGCAAGCGTAATGGCAAACCCGCATCACATCCCCCCCTTTCGGTTGCATTTGCCGCCCGCGCCCGCGCCGCAATGGTTATTTTCCTCGCCCCATAGCGGCGATTATTATCCGCCTGCCTTCATCGCCGCATCCGCGCTGTCGCCTGCCGACCTGCGCCGTTCCGAAGATGCCCATGTGGAGGCTCTGCTCGCCCATATCCCGCAACAGGGCGCGGCGGTTTTGGCTGCCACTTATCCGCGTGCTTATCTTGACCTTAATCGCGGCCCCTATGAGTTGGACCCGACAATGTTTGACGCGCCCTTGCCCAACTATGTGGACACGGGCAGCCGTCATGTGCGTTTTGGGCTTGGCACAGTGGCCAAAATTGTGGCCGATGGCATGCCCATTTACCGCGACAGGCTGAGCTTTGCCGCCATTAAAACCCGCATTGAAAAAATTTACACCCCCTTTCACGCCGCTTTGCGCGACACGCTCAACCAAGCGGTGCAAACCCACGGGCATGGTTTTTTGTTAGACATTCATTCCATGCCCTCTCACCAAACCGGCCAGCCAATAGAAGAGCCAAACCAAAAGCCCGATATTGTGATTGGGGATTGCTGTGGCACATCTTGCGGTGCCGCGCTCAGCCAAGCGGTGCAAAACCATTTCGCTCAAAGCGGCTATAACGTCGCCCGCAATGACCCCTATGCGGGCGGTTTCATCACCCGCACCTATGGCATGGCCGCCGCCCACAGCCACGTTCAGGCAATACAAATTGAAATTTCCCGCCACCTTTATATGGACGAGCAAAGCTACACCCCGCATCAGGGCTTTGATATTTTGCAAAAGCAGTTGACTGATTTAGCTCATTATTTACAACAAAACACAGAGCAATTTATTGTGGACACAAAACCCAAAGCCGCCGAATAGGTGACACCATAAATGACAAATGCCACTGATTTCATTCCCTTTGCCCACGCGCTTGCCGATGCGGCGGCGGCGCAATCTTTGCCGCTTTTTCGCACCGATATAAAAGTCCAAAGCAAACAAAAAGATAATTTTGACCCCGTCACCCAAGCCGACCAGCAGGCCGAGCAAGCCATGCGTGCGCTTATTGCAGAAAAATTTCCCGACCACGCCATTATGGGCGAAGAATTTGGCACCACGCAAAGCTCTTCTGGCGACAGCCCATTTCAATGGGTGCTAGACCCGATAGATGGCACAAAAGCATTTATCACGGGTCTGCCCAGTTGGGGAACGCTCATTGCGCTGGCCGAAGAAGGCGTGCCGATTTTGGGCGTGTTTAACCAGCCCTTTACGGGCGAGCGCGTTATCGCCACGCGGGGTGGACAGACGCAATTTTTCTGCCAAAACAAAGAGCGCGTTTTAACCACCCGCCCCTGCACGCGCCTAGAAGATGCCATGCTCGCCACCACCAGCCCCGCGCTTTTTGCCCACACCCCCGCCGCGCCGATTTTTGACAAAATTGCCAGCGCGGCACAGCATATGCGCTATGGCGGTGATGGCTATAATTACGCCATGCTCGCCGCTGGACAGCTAGACAGCGTCTTAGAGCAAGACTTAAAACCCCATGATATTCAAGCCCTTATCCCGATTGTGGAAAGCGCGGGCGGGTGCATCACAAATTGGCATGGCCAATCGGCCCGTGCGGGCGGGCAGGTTTTGGCCTGCGGCGATACGGCTTTGCATGAAATTTTGCTCGCCCAATTAGCCCCTTATGCGCTTTGATTTTACTACCAATCATTATAGGCTCTGCCGATAGCATTTATAAATAAGAGGCGCATTATGGCAAACCCATCTCAAAAAACCCCTGTCACCCATCCGGCTTGGTCGTCGCGTTTGAGTTTTATTATGGCGGCTGTGGGCGGTGCGGTTGGTTTGGGTAATATATGGAAATTCCCTTATATGGTTGGCACGCAAGGCGGCGGTGCGTTTGTCTTTATTTATCTCGCTTCTATTTTTCTCATTGCCATTCCGGTGGCGATTGCTGAGCTGTTGATTGGGCGTGGCGGGCAGAAAAACGCGCCTGAATCGGTTGTTAAAATGGCCGCGCATACGACCCGCCCCATTCTTTACGCGCCCATTGGCTATATTGGCGTTTTGGGTTCTTTTATTTTAATGAGTTTTTACGCCGTTATTGCGGGTTGGGTGATGGCGTATATTTGGCGGGCGGCCAGTGGTGCGCTGGCGGGTGTGGACGCACAAAGCAGTGGCGCGATTTTTGACGCGCTTTTGGCCAATCCTTATGAGCTTATTTTCTGGCAACTTGCTTTTATTGGGCTGACGGGTTTTATCACCGCCCGCGAAATTCGCGCAGGGCTGGAAAAGGCCAATCTGATTTTAATTCCGCTTTTGCTACTCATGCTGGTTATGGTCGCCCTTTACGGCTTGGTGGAAGGCAATATGGGTGCCGCTCTCACTTTCCTCTTCACGCCTGATTTTAGCAAAATTGACAATCAAACCATTTTATCGGCCATTGGGCATGGCTTTTTCTCGGTCGGCGTTGGGGCGGCCATGCTCATTACTTATGCGTCTTACATAAACAAGCAAATGGGCATTGGGCAGGCCGCCATTGTGATTGGCATTACCGATACGATTGTTGCTTTGCTGGCGGGGCTGGGCATTTTTGCCATTCTTTTTGCATGGCATTTAGACCCTGCCGAAGGACCCGGCCTTATTTTCACCACTCTGCCGCTTGCTTTTGCCCAGCTTCCGGCGGGTTCTATTATGGCGGTGGTGTTTTTTACGCTGGTTTTATTTGCCGCGCTGACTTCGGGCTTGGCCTTGACCGAAGTGGTGGTGTTATGGGTGCATGAACGTTTTGCCATTTCGCGTTATAAGGCGACCTTTATTACTTTATCGGTTGTGTTTGTCACGGGGCTGGCAACGGTATTTTCTTTCAACATTTGGGCGGATATGCGGCTGGCCGACACGGGCATTTTTGCCGATAAAACCCTTTTTGATGCGAAAGATTACATTGCGTCCAACATTCTTTTGCCGCTTGGCGGCTTGGCGATGGTCAGCTTTGCCGCTTGGGTGATACCAGCTAAAATTAGCCGTGATTATTTCACGGGCGGGCGGTTTTTGCATGCCGCTTGGCTGTGGCTGGCGCGTATCCTCGCCCCGCTTGGCATTTTATGGTTGTTCCTTGAAAACCTGTAAGCTCAGCCGAAAATCCGATAATTTTCGCCCATAATCGGGCCGCATTGGCGCACGGCGTTGAGCAAATTATCGGCACGCGCCGCTTCGGCGTTCAGCACAGCCATATCAACATTAGGCGCGTCGGCGACAATCAAACAGGGGCGCAGGCCGATATGGTCAATGAAATTTGAAAACAGCACCCATACCTCATGTTCAATTTTCGGCGTTTTCTGCCCGCCTAGAAAACCCAGCTCAACAATATGAATCAGCGCGGCGTCTAAAATTTCCAGCAATGCCTTAGGCCGCAAGCCACTGCACTGGCTGGTGGTAAAAATCCGTGCCAAATTAACTGAAAGGCCGCATTGCATGCGCCGCGCCAATGCGCCCAGCCCGCGCATATCGGCTTGGACTTCTTCTGCCGTGCCGTTTAATTCTGGCACGCTCAAGCACAGCCGCCGCCGCATATTATCGGGTAGCCCTTCTATATGGCGCATACAAATTTCTTGGTGCAAATCCGTTTTGAAATGGTGCGGCAAATCGTCAATCACCACAAGCGGTTGATACCAGTCAAGGCATGATAAAATTTGCGCGGCGCGACCTTTATCGGCCACGGGGCCGACTGCCAGCAGGCCAAGCTGGTTAATCACCCGCAAGGGCAAAGGCGTGGGATTGTTTTTGTGCAGCATCAGGTCAATGGCTTTATCTGCCGTGAGCGCGACCCATCTATTTGGCTTGGGCGTTTCGCCATTGGGCAGAGCCAAACCAATACCCGCGCCGCGATTCAAATGCGCCTTATTCAAACGCGCCCGCTGTGCGGCGGCTTTTGTGCCAAATGTGTTGATAAAAACCATATATGTTTCTGGCTTAAAGACCTATCAACAGTCCATCACAAAGCCGTGTTTACCCGTTCACATTTGCGTGAATAGGCGTGAGAAAATTGTGAAGTGCGCGGCCAAAATCCACCCAACCCCGCCGCCCCCGCGTTCCACAAACAGGCAAGCGTCTTTAGCTCAGGCACATTCATAGAGCCGCTTGCCTATTCGGGGGAGCGTCAAAAAAGGAGGCGGGAAAAAATACCCCGCGCCCAAACCCGCAAGACAGGGATGAGAGGTAAGCGGAATGGCTAATAGATTGAAACAAATAACTAAAATTAACTTTTTGAAAAAAGATTTGACAAAAATAAGAAGCCACTCTAGTGAAACTAACTAACACTTGTCGCTTTTCTTGACAGGAAGCGACTAATACAAGGTCAACTCAGGAGGCAGTTAATATGTCAGAACAATTGAAGGCTGGCGATATAGTTCAACTTAAATCAGGTGGCCCTGAAATGACTATTTTAGAACTAACCCTAGATGGTAAGGAGTTCGTTTGCCGATGGTTCGATAAATCAGAACCCAGAACAGACACTTTCCCTCCCGAATCATTAGAAAAGGTGTAAAAGCAAAGTGATTGAAAGCACTCAATATCTCTAGTTATTGAAGCTCTTTAAGATGTATTTGCGCCACCGCTAGCCCCTGCGCCGCCGCTTTGCGAATCCATTTGGCCGCTCTGGCTTTATCCTGTGCCATGCCCCTGCCCTCGGCATACATAAGGCCAAGATTATATTGCGCCTTTGCGTATCCCTGCTCGGCGGCCTTGCGATACCATTTCACCGCTTCGGCTTTATCCTGTAATACGCCATCGCCATTGTCATACATGTTGCCAAGATTAAATTGCGCTTCCACCAATCCCTGCTCAGCGGCTTTGTAACACCATTTTACCGCTTCGGCTTTATCCTGCGCCACACCCTCGCCATTGGCATACATAGCGCCAAGACTACATTGCGCTTCCGCATTCCCCTGCTCAGCGGCCTTGCGCCACCACTTGACAGCCTGTTTGACATCCTGTGCCACACCCTCACCTTCATAATACATATTGCCAAGCTCAAATTGCACTTCCGCATTCCCCTGCTCGGCGGCCTTGCGAAACCATTCTTCGGCGGCCTTGCGAAACCATTCTATTGCTTGTTTGACATCCTGTGCCACACCCATGCCTTCGTAATACATAGCGCCAAGAACAGTTTGCGCTTTCGCATGTCCCTGCGGGGCGGCCTTGCGAAACCATGCCACCGCTTGTTTATAATCCTGTGCCACACCCTTGCCCTTGGCATACGCGAAACCAAGATTATATTGCGCCGACGCATCGCCCTGCGCGGCGGCTTTGCGAAACCATTTCACGGCTTGGTGATAATCCTGCACCACACCCTTGCCACTAGCATACATAAGGCCAAGATTATTTTGCGCCTTTGCATATCCCTGCGCGGCGGCCTTGCGATACCATTCTATTGCCTGTTTGTAATCCTGTGCCACACCCTTGCCCTTGGCATACGCGAAACCAAGATTATTTTGCGCCAGCGCATTGCCCTGCGCGGCGGCTTTGCGATACCATGCCACCGCTTGTTTATAATCCTGTGCCACACCCTCGCCTTTATAATACATAAAGCCAAGATTATTTTGCGCATAAGCATCTCCCTGCGCGGCGGCTTTGCGAAACCATTTCACCGCTTGAGCTTTATCCTGCGGCACACCCTCACCAGTGCGATACATATTGCCAAGCTGAAATTGCGCTTCCGCATCGCCTTGTTTGGCGCGTTCTATTATGGCTGAGTTATCTTGTGCAAAGCTGGTTTGCGGCACAGCCAACAGGGCGGCGAGAATAATCACCGCCGCCGCGCCCATGGCTAAAAAACTTTTCTTTTTGCGTGTCATCGTGTCCCCCATTTATTGCGCTTCCGCATCGCCGTCTTTGGCTTGCTCTATTATGGTTGATATATCTTGTCCCTGCTCGCTCATAGGATTTTCCTTAAATTTTAGTTTTATGCGCCACTATACGGATTCCAGACTCCAGATACAGAGTCAAACATTATCTATACCCATCACATCCCCCCTCACTCACCATCTATTACATCATCATCCATTACATATTTCCGCCAGTCGCATAACATTGAGGGGAGGAAGCCTCTGTCGCACACAGCGTTAAAGGCCATGACAACGGGTTGGGTGGCCGTTGTTAACAATAGCAGGCCGAAAAAGCACACCAACATTGTGGCCGTACAAAATCTTTTTATTCTTGCGCCCACATGCGCCCACCATCGTTTTGTCATTTGCGAACCATATCAGCCGCGCTTTGGCTGTCAAGCCACGCCACGCGACCCGCACCGCCGCACGCCCCGCCTGAACCACCCCCAGCCCGCGCATGGGCGAAAAATGGGGATTTTTCACCTAAGCCTTTGTTTTTGCACGCCAATAAATAGGACAGGATTGCTGACATAAATACTTGTCTTTACCCCATTTATTTGCCATATTTGGTTGCGTCATTGGGTGCAACAAGGGCGTTCAATAATCAGTTCATATCGGCTTAAAGCGGGTTGGTGCCGTTTTCGGTGGCGGCTTTTTCGGCTTAATGATGGCAACAAATGGGACATAATTTGGGACGATGAAATGGTAAAACACAAACATATTGGCCTGCCCAAACGTCAAGGGCTTTACGACCCGCGCCATGAGCATGATGCGTGCGGCATTGGTTTTGTTGCCCATATTAAAAACGCCAAAAGCCATGACATTATCCAAGACGGGCTGACCATTCTCGCCAAGCTAGAGCATCGCGGCGCGGTCGGCGCGGATCCGAAAGCGGGGGACGGCGTGGGCATTTTATTGCAACTGCCCGATGCGTTTTTGCGTAAAGTCACCGCGCCTGAAAATATCACCCTGCCAGAAGAAGGCCAATATGGCGTTGGTTTTTTCTTCCTACCGCCAGATGAAAAAACCCGCCAGCAAATTGAAAAAAAGGCGGAGGAAATTATTGCCACCGAAGGCCACGGCGTTTTGGGTTGGCGCGATGTGCCGGTGGATAGTTCTGATTTGGGCTATTCCATTGTGCCGACCGAACCTGTTTCGCGCCAGCTTTTCATTGCTAATAAAAAATCCCGCGACCGTGACGGCTTTGAGCGTGACCTTTTCGTCATCCGCCGTCAAATTGAATTGGCCATTGACGCGCTGTCCCTGCCGCAGGCCGAACGGTTTTTTTACATTCCCAGTATGAGCTGTCGGACGATTTTATATAAAGGCTTGCTGTTGTCTTCCCAGCTTGGCGGCTATTATCCCGACCTGCAAGATAGCGATATGGTGTCGGCAATGGCGCTGGTGCATCAGCGTTTTTCCACCAACACCTTCCCCACTTGGAAGCTCGCCCAGCCCTTCCGCATGATTTGCCATAATGGGGAAATTAACACTGTGCGCGGCAATGTGAATTGGATGGCCGCCCGCCACAAAACCCTTATGTCGGAATTGTTCGGCGATGATTTAGACAAGCTCTGGCCGCTTATTGAAGAAGGCCAGTCGGACTCGGCGTGTTTTGACAACGCGCTGGAACTCATGGTGCAAGCGGGTTATTCCCTGCCCCATGCGATGATGATGATGATACCCGAAGCATGGGCGGGACATCCGACAATGGAGCCGAAGCGGCGGGCATTTTATGAATATCACGCCGCCCTTATGGAGCCGTGGGACGGGCCGGCGGCGGTGGCGTTTACCAATGGCCGCCAAATTGGCGCGACGTTGGACCGCAATGGTTTGCGCCCCGCCCGTTATTACGTCACCAGTGATGACCGCGTGATGATGGCTTCTGAAATGGGTGTGCTGCCCGCCCCAGAAGAAAAAATTATTGAAAAATGGCGGCTCCAGCCCGGCAAAATGCTCCTCATTGACCTTGAGCAGGGGCGCATTATTGATGATGAAGAAATTAAAGCACAGCTTTCCGCCGCCTATCCTTACCGCGATTGGCTAAACCAGTCGCAAATTAAATTGGAAGAATTGCCCCTGCCCGAAGCCACTTCTGGCACAAGCTCGCAAGCCCCTTTGCTAGATTTGCAACAGGCTTTTGGTTACACGCAGGAAGATTTGAAATTCCTCCTCGCCCCGATGGTTGAAAAAAGCGAAGAGGCGACGGGTTCTATGGGAACGGACACGCCCTTGCCTGCTTTGTCGGATAAAGCAAAACTGCTTTATGTTTATTTCAAACAGCTTTTTGCCCAAGTTACCAATCCGCCCATTGACCCTATTCGTGAAGAGCTGGTCATGTCGCTGGTATCTTTCATTGGCCCGCGCCCGAATTTGTTAGACTTAAAAGGCACAGCCAGCTTGCGCCGCTTAGAAGTGAGCCAGCCGATTTTAACCAATAATGATTTGGAAAAAATCCGCCGCATTAGTGATATACGCGGCAATAATTTCCGCGCCATCACCTTAGACATGACATGGGACGCCGCATTGGGTGCGGACGGGTTGGAAGCTCGCCTTGACGCGCTGTGCGATGAGGCCGAAAAAGCCATTACCGCGCAGGAAAAAAACATTATCATTCTGTCCGACCGCGCTGTTAGCCCCACCCATATTGGCGCGCCCGCTTTGCTGGCCACGGCGGCGGTGCATCACCATCTTATTCGCAAAGGGCTACGCACCCGTGCGGGTTTGGTGGTGGAAACAGGCGAGGCGCGGGAAATTCACCATCTGTGTTGCCTTGCGGGCTATGGCGCGGAAGCCATTAACCCTTATATTGCGTTTGAAACTTTAACCGCGCTGAAAAATACAAGCGATGCGCTGGCCGAATTGGACCAAAGCGAAATTGAGCAACGCTATATTAAAGCCGCTGGTAAAGGCATACGCAAAGTCATGTCTAAAATGGGCATTTCCACCTATCAATCCTATTGCGGCGCACAGATTTTTGATGCGGTGGGGTTGGCGCAAAATTTTGTAGATAAATATTTCACTGGCACAGCGACCAATATAGAAGGCGTTGGCCTTGCTGAAATTGCCCAAGAAACAGTGATGCGTCACCAAGATGCGTTTGGCGATAAGGCGATTTTGCAAAACGCGCTTGATGTTGGCGGTGAATATGCTTTGCGCGTGCGCGGTGAAGAACATGTTTGGTCGTCTGACACGGTTAGCCATTTGCAACATGCGGTGCGCGGCAAAGCCCAAGATAAATATGAAACTTTTGCCTGTTTGGTTAATGAACAAAATGAAAAACTGCTTACCTTGCGCGGGCTGTTTCGCATTAAGCGTGCCAAAGAATTAGGCCGCAAGCCCATTCAATTAGACCAAGTTGAACCCGCCGCAGAAATTGTGAAACGTTTTGCCACGGGTGCTATGTCTTTCGGCTCTATTTCGCCTGAAGCCCATGAAACGCTGGCCATTGCCATGAATGAAATTGGCGGCAAGTCCAATACGGGCGAAGGCGGCGAAGAGCCGCACCGTTTCACGCCTGACAAAGATGGCACCAATCGGCGGTCGGCCATTAAGCAAGTCGCCTCTGGCCGCTTTGGTGTCACCACCGAATACCTCGTCAATTCGGATATGATTCAAATTAAAATGGCACAGGGTGCGAAGCCCGGCGAAGGCGGCCAGCTGCCCGGCCACAAAGTTGACCAACGCATTGCCGCTGTGCGCCATTCCACCCCGGGCGTGGGGCTTATTTCGCCGCCGCCCCATCACGACATTTATTCCATTGAAGATTTGGCGCAGCTTATTTTTGATTTGAAAAACACCAATCCCAAAGCCGATATTTCCGTTAAGCTCGTTTCCGAAGTGGGCGTTGGCACGGTTGCGGCGGGCGTATCCAAAGCACGAGCCGACCATGTCACCATTTCTGGTTTTGAGGGCGGCACGGGAGCCAGCCCGTTAACGTCCATTAAACATGCGGGCAGCCCATGGGAAATTGGTTTGGCTGAAACCCAGCAAACTTTAGTGCTAAACGGCCTACGCACCCGCATTTGTGTGCAAGTTGATGGCGGGCTACGCACGGGGCGTGATGTTATTATTGGCGCGATTTTAGGCGCAGATGAATTTGGCTTTGCCACCGCCCCGCTTATCGCGGCAGGCTGTGTGATGATGCGTAAATGTCATTTGAACACTTGCCCCGTTGGCATTGCCACGCAAAACGAAACCTTACGCAAACGTTTCACTGGCACGCCGGAACATGTCATTAACTATTTCTTCTTTGTTGCCGAAGAAGCTCGTGCGCTTATGGCTGAGATGGGTGTGAAAACGCTCAACGAACTTATCGGCCAAACCGATATGCTAGATACCAAAGCCGCCATTGACCATTGGAAGGCGAAGGGACTGGATTTTTCCCGCCTCTTTACCAAAATGGATAGTCAGGGCGAAAAAGTTTATCATACGATACCGCAAAACCATCCCATTGACGATATTCTTGACCGCAAGCTCATTGCCCAATCCAAAGACGCGCTGGAAAATAAAAAGCCTGTGCAAATTGACCTGCCCATTAGCAATATAGACCGTTCTGCTGGCACCATGCTGTCGGGCGCGGTGGCAGAGCGTTTTGGCCATAAGGGGGCGGGCGAAGATTTAATTTCGGTTAAGCTCACTGGCACGGCGGGGCAGAGCTTTGGCGCGTTTCTCGCACATGGCGTTTCTTTCACTTTGGAAGGCGAAGCCAATGATTATGTCGGCAAGGGTCTGTCGGGCGGGCGCATTGCCATTTACCCGCCGCCCCATAGCGGCATTGTGCCGGAAGAAAGCATTATTATTGGCAATACGGTTTTATATGGCGCGATTGAGGGTGAATGTTATTTCCGTGGTGTTGCGGGTGAACGTTTTGCCGTGCGTAATTCTGGCGCGATTGCGGTGGTGGAAGGCGCGGGCGACCATTGCTGTGAATATATGACGGGCGGCGTGGTGGTTGTGTTGGGCGCGACGGGGCGCAATTTTGCTGCGGGCATGTCGGGCGGCATTGCCTATGTGCTAGATGAAGACGGCGATTTTGAAACCCGTTGCAATATGTCTATGGTGGAGCTGGAAGAAATCCCTGCCGAAATGACCGACACGCTTTCCCATATTAAAGACAATATGACCGCTTGCGATGCCGAGCGTTTGCATAAGCTCATTGAAAATCACGCCCGCTATACCAATTCCGCCCGCGCTCAAAAAATCTTGAGTGAATGGGACGCTTATTTGCCGAAATTCAAAAAAGTAATGCCAGTTGAATTCCGCCGTGCGCTTAATGAAATGGCCGCGCCGCAAAAATCAGATGAAACGCGGGCGGCGGGTAAATAGGAGGCGAAAATGGGAAAAATCACTGGATTTTTAGAGCATGACCGCCATGACCGCAGCTATACCGCGCCCGAAGAGCGCGTCCAGCACAGCCGTGAATTTGTCATTCCCCTTTCCGAAGAGGAGCTGAAAACCCAAGCCTCGCGCTGTATGGATTGCGGGATTCCCTATTGCCATAATGGCTGTCCGGTGAATAATCAAATTCCCGATTGGAATGAGCTGACCTATCAAAATGACTGGCAAGAGGCGTTGCGGAATTTGCACTCCACCAATAATTTTCCAGAATTTACGGGGCGCATTTGCCCTGCCCCGTGTGAAGCCAGTTGCACGCTTAACCTGATTGACCAGCCCGTGACCATTAAATCCATTGAATGTGCCATTGTAGATAAGGGCTGGGAGCAGGGTTGGATTAAGCCGCAAATACCCGAAAACAAAACGGGTAAATCTATTGCCATTATTGGCGCAGGGCCTGCAGGCATGGCCGCCGCCCAACAGCTTGCCCGTGCGGGTCATGATGTGCATCTTTTTGAAAAACACGCCAAAGCGGGCGGGCTGTTGCGCTATGGGATTCCTGATTTCAAAATGGAAAAACATATTATTGACCGCCGCGTGGCGCAAATGGAAGCCGAAGGCGTGACGTTCCATTACAACACCCATATTGGCCACGACATCACCGCACCTGAATTGGTGAAAAAATATGATGCCGTTATTCTTTCGGGCGGTGCGGAGCAGCCGCGTGATTTGCCCATTAAGGGGCGCGACTTAGACGGCGTGCATTTTGCAATGGACTTCCTGCCGCAACAAAATCGCCGCATTGGCCAAGAGCCGATTGGCGATAATGTTACCGAAATTACCGCTCAAGGCAAAAATGTTGTCGTCATTGGCGGCGGCGATACGGGTTCGGATTGCATTGGCACAAGTTTTCGGCAAGGCGCGTTGGGTGTGACGCAATTAGAAATTATGCCCGAACCGCCCGAAAAAGAAAATAAAGGGCTGACTTGGCCCGACTGGCCGCTCAAAATGCGGACCTCTTCCAGCCAAGAAGAAGGCGCAAAGCGTGATTTTTCCATTATGACCACTGAATTTATTGGCACAGACAATAAAGTCACCGCCATTCAATGTGTGCGCGTGGACGATAAAATGCAAAAAATTGCAGGTTCGGAATTTGATCTGCCCGCCGATTTGGTTCTGCTCGCTATGGGTTTTGTCCACCCCATACATGACGGCATGATTGACCAGCTTAAATGCGCTTTGGACGAGCGCGGCAATATCGCCGCCGATACGGCCACTTATGAAACCGATAAAAGCAAAATTTTTGTTTGCGGGGATATGCGGCGCGGGCAATCGCTCGTCGTATGGGCAATACGCGAAGGCCGCCAATGTGCGCGTGAAGTTGACCTATTCCTCACAGGCGCGACTGACTTGCCGCGCTAAACTAATCCAATAAATCCAGCAAAGCGGGCGTGGCATGGCCATCTGGCACCAGCCCTTTATTTTGTTGAAACGCCCTTATCGCCTGACGGGTTTGCGCCCCGACAATGCCATCCGCTTTGCCGACTTCATAACCCGCCGCCTTTAATTTGGCTTGCAATTTTTTCAGCTCATCAGGGTGCAAGGGTCGGGCCGCATAAGGCCAAGGCGTTGCAATATCGGCTTGGCCTTTATAATAATCAGACAACACCCCTGCCGCCAGCGCGTAAGCGGGCGCGGTATTATAACGCAAAATCGCACGGAAGTTTCCCGTCACCAAAAAGGCTGGGCCTTGATACCCCGCAGGTAAAAACAAAGCCGCTTCTTCCGCCCCCTGTTTTGCAATGGGTAATTTTTGGCTTATGCCGCGCACCCCTTGCTTGTGCCAATCGCGCAAGGCAAGGCGGTTTTGCAAACCCGCTTGGCGATAATTAAAATCAGGCGGCACGCGCACCTCATAGCCCCAGCGATGGGTGTTACGCCAGCCCGAAACGCGCAAATAATTAGCCGCCGAGCCAAGCGCGTCGGCCTTGCTATCCCAAATATCGCGCCGCCCATCACCAGTAAAATCAACCGCATAGGCCAGATAAGTGGTGGGAATAAATTGCGTCTGCCCCATCGCGCCGGCCCATGAGCCGAGCATTTTCACGCCCGCAATATCGCCCGCTTCAATAATATCCAGCGCGGCTAAAAGTTGCTGACGGCCAAATTTCATCCGCCGCCCGCCTTGATGACCAAGCGTGGCAAGCGATTGCAAAATGTTCATTTTACCCTGATAGCTGCCGAAATTTGTTTCAATCCCCCAAATGGCGACCAGCAATTCGCGGTCAACCCCGAAACGCGCCTCTAATCGGTCAAATAGCTCCCGATGCTCTTTCAACAAATCCAGCCCGATTTTTTTACGCTTATCGGACACCATGACTTCCAAATAAGCCCAAGGGGGTTTGACATATTCCGGCTGTCGCGCCGCCAAGCGCAACACTTCTTCATCCACCGCCAAACCGTCCAGCGCGGCCAGCGTTTCATATGAAACACCTTTACCATGTGCTTCGCGTTTGACATCTGCCAGCCATGCGTCAAAAGATTGTTGCGCCGAAACCGATGCGGGCAACAGCCATAAAACAAAACATAAAATGGCAAATCTAAAGCGCGTCATAAGCATCTCCTATTTTGATTTTGCAAATCTGTGACAATATGTTTTACCGCTTGCGCGTCATGGCGCGGCACAATCATCAAAGCGTCTTGTGTTTGGACAACAATTAAATTATCCACGCCCGATAAAACCACCAGCTTTTTATCGGCCATGGTGTCATCAATATGCACAAAATTGCCTTTGGCATTTAAGGCGACCACATCGCCGTTCAGCACATTGGCGTTTTCGTCTTTTTCGCTCAGCGCGTAAAGCCCTTGCCATGTGCCAATATCGGCCCAGCCCATATTGGTCGGAATGACGCAAGCCTTAGCGGTTTTTTCCAGCACAGCAATATCAATCGGCTGTGCGGGAATGGCGGCATAATCCTCTGCGCCAAAGCGCGTGTCACCAGCCGCGCCGCTTATGCGATTTTCAAAAGCCCGTTTGCACGCGGTTAAAATCTCAGGGCAATGGACGGCCATTTCCCCCAGCACCATATCGGGGCGGAATAAAAACATACCGCTATTCCACAAAACCGCGCCCGTTTCAAACCAATCACGGGCTTGGGCGGCATCGGGTTTTTCTTTGAAAGCGTCAATATGATACACGCCCTTAATATCCGTTTCCGCCCCTGCTTGAATATGACCATAACCCGTTTCAACCCCATCGGGTTCAATGCCAAAACACACCAAATGCCCATCTTGTGCCGCCGTGCTGGCTTTTTGCACCGCCGCATAAAAACTATCCTTGTTCCCAATATAATGGTCAACGGGCATGACCAGCTGCAAAAAATTTTCCCCCTCTGCCATAAGAGCCGCCATTGCCACACAAGCGGCTGTGTCACGCCCGACAGGTTCCAGCAAAATCCGCGCTTCTATTTCGCAGTCCCGCAAAACCGCCCGCAATTTTTCCGCATGGGCTTGTGCGCCGACAATTAACGGCGCAGAAAAAATCCCCCGCGCCTGCCCATCTTGCACACGGTTGAGGCTTTGTGCGAATAGGCTGGCATTGTCCCCAATCCGACAAAAGGGTTTGGGGTTTTGTTGGCGGGAAATGGGCCATAATCGTGTCCCTGCTCCGCCCGATAAAATGACTGGCTGTATCAACATGAAAGCCCTGTTCAAATTTACGGTTCGCAGATAGGTCAAATATGTGTAGATTTGCGGTGAAATGCCATGAATTTTTGCGAGGTTGCCCAATTAAAGGCGATAATTAAAAATGGTTAAAATCAGCAAAGTCATTTTTCCAGTGGCGGGCTTGGGGACGCGCTTTTTGCCTGCCACAAAGGCTGTGCCGAAAGAAATGCTGCCCGTCACCGATAAGCCGCTTATCCAATGGGCGGTTGAAGAGGCCGCCGAGGCGGGCATAGAGGAATTTATTTTCGTCTCCGCCCCGCATAAAACCACCATTATGCAGCATTTCGCCGCCGCGCCCGCCTATGAAGAGGCTTTGCAAAAAAGCGGCCAAGCCGACGCGCTGAATGTGCTGAAAGCGGGCCTGCCGCCGCAAGCGAAAATCACTGAAATTCACCAGCCCGCCCCGCTTGGTCTTGGCCATGCCATTTGGTGTGCCAAAGATGCGGTGGGTGATGCGCCTTTTGCCGTTATTCTGCCCGATGATATGGTGCTGGCCAAAACGGGGTGCCTCAAACAAATGCTGACCCATTACCAAAAAACCGGCGGCAATTTGGTGGCCATTGAAAAAATCGCCCCCGACCAAACCAGCCGCTATGGCATTATTGCCCCGCAAGAGAACAGCGCCGACCAAAACCCCCTGCCCGTTAAGGGGTTGGTGGAAAAGCCTGCACCTGAAAACGCGCCGTCTGATTTGGCTATTATTGGCCGCTATATTCTTGACCCTTCTGTGATGCGCCAGCTTGATACGCCGCAAAAGGGTGCGGGCGGGGAGATACAGCTCACCGATGCGCTGGCCGCTTTAATTGGTCAAACCCCGCTACACGCTTGTCATTTTACGGGCAAACGCTATGATTGCGGTTCAAAGGCGGGTTGGCTGGCGGCTAATTTGGCCTATGGGCTGTCCGATGATAATTTGCGCGACAGCCTGAACGCACATATAAAAGAGTTAGCGAAAAAATGAGCAAAGCAAAAACATTGACCGCTTTAGACTCGGCACGCAAAACACTGGCCGCCGAAATGGACGGCTTGCGGCAATTATCGGCCTCGCTGGGGCAGGATTTTGAACGCGCTGTGGATATGCTCGCCGCCACAAAGGGGCGTGTGATTGTTTCGGGCATGGGCAAAAGCGGCCATATTGCTACGAAAATTGCCGCCACGCTTGCCTCTACTGGCACGACCGCCCATTATGTGCATCCCAGCGAAGCCAGCCATGGCGATTTGGGCATGATTGCGGCGGACGATATTGTATTAGGGCTGTCATGGTCGGGCGAAACGCCGGAATTGGCCAGCCTGCTCACTTACACAAAACGTTTTACCATTCCGCTTATCGCGCTCACCTCTAACCCCGATAGCGCGCTTGGCAAGGCGGCGAGTCTGTGCCTTGCTTTGCCTGAAGCGGCGGAAGCCTGCCCTAATGGTCTCGCACCCACCACCTCCACCACCATGCAGCTTGCTTTGGGCGATGCGTTGGCTGTGGCTTTGCTCCAAAAGCGTGGTTTTACCGCTTCTGATTTCAAAAACTTCCATCCGGGCGGCAAGCTCGGCGCAAGGCTGACCACCATTGAAGAAATTATGCACATAGGCGACACGCTCCCGCTTGTGGCCGACACAATGAAAATGTCGGACGCGCTGGTGGAAATGACCGCGAAAGGTTTTGGCTGTTTGGGCGTCACCGCTACAGACGGAAAACTGGTCGGCATTATTACCGATGGCGATTTGCGCCGTCATATGGGGCCAGCCATGTTGGAAAAAACCACCGCCGATATTATGACCAAAGATCCCAAAACCATTGGCGAAAAAGCTATGGCCGCCGAAGCCTTAGGGTTAATGAACAGCAAGAAAATTCAAAGCCTCTTTGTGTGTCAAAAATCCAAACCCGTTGGGCTGGTGCATTTACACGATTTATTGCGCTTAGGCGCGGCTTAAAAGCGCGGCTTAAAAGCACGGCCTAATCCACCAAACCCGTCGGACACGCCACCCCCGTGCCGCCCAGCCCGCAATAACCATCGGGATTTTTGCCCAGATATTGCTGGTGATAATCTTCCGCATAATAAAATTTTGGCGCGGCGATAATTTCCGTAGTAATCGCGCCCCGCTTTGCCGCATCTAAAGCGCGTTGATAATCGGCCTTGCTGGCTTGAGCTAAATTATGTTGCGGCGCATCATAGCTATAAATGCCCGAACGATATTGCGTGCCAATATCATTGCCCTGTGCCATGCCTTGCGTTGGATCATGGCCTTCCCAAAAAATTTTAAGCAAAGCCGCATAGGAAATTTTTTCGGGCGCAAATATCACCCGCACCACTTCATTATGGCCAGTTTGGCCGGAGCAAACTTCTTCATAAGTTGGGTTAGGGGTAAAACCGCCCGCATAGCCGACTTGCGTTGTAAAAACCCCGTCGCATTGCCAAAATAAACGTTCCGCGCCCCAAAAACAGCCCATGCCAAACAAAGCCTCCGCCGCCCCCTTGGGCCAAGGCGGCGTCATCGCCGTGCCAAGCACAAAATGTTTTTGCGGCACGGCCACAGCCGTTTCGCGCCCGACCAAAGCCTCTTGGGCGGTCGGCAAAGTGGTTTTTTTGCCCGCCCGCATTAGCTCGCCAACACCTTAATAGGGCCATCGCGCTGACCCGCTAAAATTTGGCGCAAATATGGATTATCGCTATCACGCGCCGCCGCGCTTGTGCCGTGCCAATGCAACACGCCCGCATCCATCACCGCAATTTCATCATAAGCCTCATAAATTCCGCCCATATGACTGGTCACAGAAATCACGGTCGCGCCGCTTTCTTGCACCAGCCCTTTTATCATGCGGTCAATCCGCGCCGTTAAAATTGGGTCAAGCCCAGCGGTGGGATTATCTAAAAGCAAAATTTTTGGTTGCGTGATAATGGCACGCGCAAAGCCCACCCGTTTCCGCATACCGCCCGATAAATCAGACGGCAATAATTCAGCCACTTCCGCGCCCAAACCAATTTTAGGCAAAAGCGCGACCGCCGTTTCTCGCGCCGCCTGCCGCCCCGTGCCTTGAGCAATAAGCGGAAAGGCGATATTTTCCCAAATTCTTAAACTATCAAAGAGCGCGTTTTGTTGAAACAACATACCGATATTATCACGGCTCGCACGCCCGCCTTCAATTTCAATCACCCCCGCATTGGGGCGGTAAAGCCCGACCAAACATTTTAGCAAAACTGTTTTGCCCGCCGCCGTTGGGCCAATCAGAGCCAGCGACCGCCCTTTGGCCAGCGATAAAGAAACATCTTTCAGCGCGGCAATCGGGCCAGAATCTGTGCTGAAATTTTTACTTAAATGGGCAATTTCTATCATCACGCCCGCCTATGGCTCGCCCAAAAGGTCACGCATAAAAGCCATGGGTTGCCGCAAAACATAAAGCGGCAACACCAAGCGCATATTGGGCAGGCGCAGCGCGTCAATTTCCGCCAAAGCGGGTGGGGTGACATCGGCCACGCGTAATTGCACGCTAGGCGCGGGCTTAGCGGGGTTCAAGCCTTCATGCCAAGCTGGCACCTGCTCCACCACCAGCCGATAGCTTTGCCCCTGCACTTGCGCCATCACGGAATCGCCACGCCGCAAAGCCAAATTATCGGGCCAATGCAGGCGCATATCCATGCGGCTGGTATCCAGCACATCGCTAGCGGGGTGCAGGCGCGTTTGCACCGTAAAGGGAATAGAAATAAAAAAACTGCTCGCCAGCAAAAGCGCGGCTAAAGCTGTGACAAGCCTTCCGGCAAAACGCCGCCCCGCCCGCCAGCCGACATGGCGCGGTGCGTAAATACCCAAAGCCAAAGACCGCAAACTATAACCCGCCGCTTGCGTCATTTGTTCAATCATAATTTGCGTGGCTTCATTCCAGCCGCGCTCGCGCAAAAGCAAAACCCCGCCCATTTTTATTTTTTCTTTATGCGGTGCGGCAATCGCCACGCTTAAACCCGTCATGGGCAAAGTGGGCGGCCATTTTTCAAATAATTTATTGGGCAGCATGTCGTGGTCAATGAGCAACCTATCGGTTTTTTCTTTCCGCATGGCTTTGGCCAAAAATTGCGCCGCCCTTCTGCCCCATTGGCGCATGGCTTTGCCTTCGCGCCCCTCTGCCGCGCCCGATACCAATACCGCCCCAAGCCGCCCATTGGGGCGCAAATGCCAAAACACGGCGCAATCATAATCGGTAAAACGGTTGAGCCGTTCCACAACCAGTTGCGCCAAATCGGCCTTGCCCCGCGCATTGCGGAAATCATGCTCTAGCAAAAGCAAATTGGCCAAAGCCCGCGCGCCCGCCTGATTAACCTGTGCGTCTTGCCCCACATTTTGGGGCGCGTCTTCTGCCGCCTCATCGGGCATATTGGTTTTTATGTCGTCTGGTGCTTCACCCATTATATTGACCCATTATTTCGCCTATCTTCGTAAAGATAAAAAAGTCACACATTCGGCAGGAATCTCGCCGCCGCCTTTTTACCAAATTTCGCTTATGTTACCATGTTAAAACGGATTCGCAGGGTTTTTGACAGGCTGATTTACCCCTGCATAGGTGGGTGTTCAGTTTAGGGGTGCGTTGCGTTTTGGCGGATGAAGAAGATGAATTGGGGAAAATGGCCGAGATAGCTGAGGCCATCCATGACATATTAGAAAATGACGGGGCTGATGAAAGCGGTGCGTCTGGCGCGACTGGTGCGACCAGTGCGACTGGTGCGCCTAATGCAGTGGTGACGCCCGCCGATTTTGGTGCGGAAGAAGCCACGCCGACACCCGAACCTGCGCCCGATTCCGAACCCGCCGCCGACCCGCCCGCCGCCGCCGAAACAGATGAACAATCTGATGACGGGCTAGAGGCGGCCATTGCGGCGGATTTAGCCGACCAGCCCACTGCCGCCATTGGTCATTTTGGCGGTGCGCCCGATTTATCCAACATGGCCACCAATCCCGCCGCGCCCACCAATGCGCCTACCGCCGCACCAACAGAAACAAAAACAGAGGCCGAGCCGCAAAGCGACTTACATTATTTGCCTTTGCGGATGCGCGATACTTTGGCCGACCTTAAAACTGGCAATGCCGACACTTTAGCCGCCACCCAAGCCTTGCTTGGCCAAATGGAGCAAGCCCGTGATGCCATGCTCAATGAAATGCGCCGTGCCATGACCGATTTTGCAGGCCGCATCACCACCCGACAGGCCGCCTTGCAAGAAGAAATGGCGCAAATCAATCAGGAGCTGGCCGAATTGCAAACCGCATTAGAAATGCTGGCCGTGAACCACCATCGGCAAAACACGCAAGCCCATGAGCAATATCAGGAAAACTTCACCGCCGAACGCCAGCGCGTCAACCGCTACCGCGATTTCCTACAATTCCTCCTGCGCGAACGCGGCATGTAGAAAATGCACATAACGGGGACTGAGTCCTCAATTCTGCGCGAACGCGGTATGTAGAAATTGGAGTAACGCCACCAACTCCCTATCCCTCGCCCTCCTCAACTTCGCGTGTCCCCGCCGCGCCGCCGAGTCGCCCATTTTCCCCTTTCCTTGCGGTGAAAAAATAAGTATTATTTATTTATTCAGCTAGCCGAAAGCCAACCAGAAAGGGACGCAATGGCCGCGAAACCGCCAAAAACCGCGCCTCCAAAGCGCAAAACCGATAGCGTCGCCAGCAAAATTGGCCGCGATATTGCCGCCCACCGCCTCAAAGCGGGCGCATTATTGCCCTCTGACGCCGCCCTTTGCGCCACCCACCAAATTTCCCGTGTGGTGTTGCGCGAGGCGTTGCGCCTTTTGGGCGCGAAGGGGCTGGTGCAGGCCCGCCCCAAAGCTGGCACTTTTGTTAATCCGCGCCATGCGTGGGCGTTATTTGATGCCGATGTGCTGGCGTGGATAGAGCTAGAAACGCCCGCCGAAAAACGCCGCACCCTTTTGCATCAATTACTAGATTTGCGCCTAATGATTGAACCCGGCAGTGCCGCGCTGGCCGCTTCGCGTGCCGAGCCTGCCCAACGCCAAACCATATCGGACGCCTTCAACCATTTGCGCCATGCCAGCACGGGCGCGCCTATGGCCGATACCGAGCGCGATTTTTTCGCGCATTTGCACGCCGCCGCCCATAATGATTTTATCGCGCCTTTGGATAATATCTGTGCGCTCACCCATAGGCTCATTAACCAATTAGGCCACCGCTATATACGCGACTTCAACACTGGCTTGCATGAAAAACTCACCCGCGCCATTCTCAACCATGACGCCCCGACAAGCCGTGCGACCACGCAAGCGATTTTAATTGATATGTATATGGCCGAATCCGTTTAGCCGCCGCATCATTTCTCTGGAAGCGTCAGCGCATAGCCCATGCCGCGCACTGTGCGTATCATATCTTTATGCAGTTTTTCCCCTTGCGCGGATTTATTTAAGGCTTTTCGCAAACGGCTCATATGCACATCAACCGTTCTGTCTTCCACATAAACGCCATGCCCCCAAACCATATCCAATAATTGCGTGCGCGAAAAAACCTGCTCTGGTCGCTCCATTAAAATAGACAGCAAGCGAAATTCTTTTGTTCCCAGCCGCACGGGCTGGCTCTTGCGTAGCACCTGCATGGTGGCGGTGTTCACTTCCAAATCGCCAAAGCGCAACCACGCATCGCCCGCCTCTGGACGGGTGCGGCGCAGCAAAGCCTTCACCCGTGACACCAGCTCACGCGGCGAAAAAGGCTTGGCGATATAATCATCCGCGCCCCTATCAAGGCCGAGGCTTTTATCATTTTCCTCGCCTCTAGCTGAGAGCATAATAATGGGCAGTTTTTGCAAATCAGGCCGTGCGCGAATTTGGCGGCACACATCTATGCCCGACATTTCAGGCATCATCCAATCTAAAATCACCAAATCGGGCTTTTGGTTTTCCACCATCGTCAGGGCTTCCAACCCGTCTGC
The DNA here is from genome assembly GCA_965219965.1 of Parvibaculaceae bacterium. GTDB lineage: Bacteria > Pseudomonadota > Alphaproteobacteria > RS24 > RS24. The sequence goes on along the minus strand of OZ244796.1, from coordinate 71,358 downwards.
GGCGCATATCACCTCATAGCCTGCTTTGGTGAGATTATAGCGCAAGAGTTCGGTTTGATTGGCCTCATCATCTGCAACCAATAATTTGATAGCCATGCGCCTGCCTCCAAATTTTAAGAATTTGTGCTTGTCCTGTCATCTTTGGGACGCTCATCTTCGGGCATACGGCCATTAACAAGAAAATAAATCTGCTCGGCAATGCCTGTCGCATGGTCGCCGACACGTTCAATGTTTTTAGCAATGAACAACATATGCGAACCCGCTTGCACTTGGTCGGGCGTTTCTTTCATGCTTTCCAGCACTTCTTTGAAAATAATAAAATGCAGCTGGTCCACTTCAATATCCCGCGCCCAAACATCCATTGCCGCTTCTACATTTGTTTCCATATAAGCGTCCAGCACATGATTAAGCATTTCCTGCACCATGCTAGACATATTTTGCAGCATTTGGGTTTTTTCAATACTGCCTGATTCCGCCAGCACCAGCTTGGTGCGCTTGGCGATATTTTTTGCATAGTCACCTGTGCGCTCTAAAATAGCGGCAATTTTTAACGCGACAATAATGCGGCGCAAATCTTCGGCCATGGGCGCCCGCATAGCGATAACCGACAAAGCCTTTTCGTTCAAATCCGCATCTATTTGGTCAAGCTCCGCATCACGGGCAATAATCGCGTCCAGCCCAGAGGCATCACCGCTTACCAAAGCCTGTAAGGATTGGGTCAGCTGGCTTTCGGCCAACGCGCCGAGCTGTGCAATTTGGTTATTAATATCGGCCAAATCATCATCAAAAGCCGAATTAATATGGGGCGTTTCATTCATCATGGTATAGCTCCTAGCCGATTTTACCTGAAATATAGGCTTCTGTCTGCTCCTTTGCCGGACGGGTGAAAATATCTGCGGTCGCGCCCACTTCAATTAAATGGCCGAGGTGGAAAAATGCCGTTTTTTGCGAAACCCGCGCCGCTTGCTGCATGGAATGGGTGACGATAACAATCGTAAAACGCTGGCGCAATTCATTGATAAGCTCTTCAATCACCGCCGTGGCGATAGGGTCTAATGCCGAGCAAGGTTCATCCATCAGCAAAATTTCTGGGTCAACCGAAATGGCCCGCGCTATGCACAGCCTTTGTTGTTGCCCGCCTGAAAGCCCCGTGCCGCTTTCATGCAAACGGTGTTTAATTTCACCCCACAGCCCTGCCCGCTTCAAACTTTTTTCAACAATTTGGTCAAGATGCTCTTTATTTTGCGCCAGCCCGTGAATACGCGGGCCATAAGCGACATTATCATAAACCGATTTTGGAAATGGGTTCGGCTTTTGAAACACCATGCCGACACGGGCGCGAAGTTCCACCACATCTAAATTCGGGGCGTAAATATCTTGTGCGTCAATAAAAATATCGCCGCGCACTTTGCAGCCATCAATGACATCATTCATGCGGTTAATACAGCGCAAAAATGTTGACTTGCCGCAACCAGACGGGCCAATAAGCGCGGTGACTTGATGCACAGGCACATCTAAATCAATGCTGTGCAAAGCCTGCGCCGTGCCATAATGAACATCTACATTGCGCGTTTTAATTTTAATATCTTCGCCCATAGCCAACCTTACCATCTTTTTTCATAGCGTTTGCGTAAATAAATCGCCGCCGCATTCATCAATAATAAAAAAGCGAGCAGAATAACAATCCCCGCACTGGTGCGAGCCTCAAAAGCCCGTTCGGGATTATTAGACCACATATAAATTTGCGCGGGCAGAACTGTGGCCTTATCGGTCACAGCTTGCGGCGTGTCCACAATAAAGGCCATCATGCCAATCATTAAAAGCGGGGCGGTTTCGCCCGCCGCCCGTGCCAGCCCGATAATAGTGCCCGTTAAAACACCCGGCATGGCCAGCGGCAAAACATGGTGCAACACCACTTGCAAGCGGGACGCGCCCACGCCCAAAGCCGCTTCGCGTATGCCCGACGGAATGGCGGCGAGCGCGGCGCGGGTGGCAATAATAATGGTTGGCAGGGTCATCAGTGCCAGCACCAGCCCGCCCACTAAGGGCGCGGAGCGCGGCAAGCCGAAAAAGCTAATAAACACGGCCAGCCCCAATAGGCCAAACACAATGGACGGCACGGCGGCGAGATTATTAATGTTCACTTCAATTAAATCCGTGAAGCGATTTTTCGGGGCCATTTCTTGCAAATAAACCGCCGCCGCCACGCCAATAGGAAAACTCACAATGAGCGTCACCAACATGGTGAGCAATGACCCCATAAGCGCACCCTTAACCCCCGCCAATTCTGGCTCGCGGCTATCGCCATTAGAAAACAGCAACACAGCAAAGCGTTTTTCCACCCGCCCGTCGGCCACCAAGCGGTCAATCCACGCCAATGCTTTATCGGAAACCAGCCTTTCGCTTTCTGGCACATGGCGCGATATGCGCCCTTTCAAAAGCAAATCCACATCATCGGAAGCAGGCACATAAATGCGCTGGCGCGTATTGAGATAATCGGGGCGGGCCGCAAATTGGCGGCGCACTTCATCTGCCGCGCCGACCGAAAGCAATTTGGTCAGCCTGCGCTTATCACGCCGCCCCGTCACTTCGGGAAAACCCGCCCGCAAAGCGTCATTGGTAATTTTGCGCCAATTTCCAAATTGCACCATCGCGCCCACATCGCCGCTTTGGTTTTCGTCAAGCATTTGTGCGTCAAACACCACATCAAGGCCAATATAATATTGCGTAAAGGCGGGTCGTGAAGTGTAAATAATAGAGCCTAACAGCGTCAGCAAAATTGCCGCCGCCGTCACCAGTGCCGCCACCCCATAGGCACGGAAACGCCTTTCAGCCCGATAGCGGCGGCGCAATAATTTCCGCCGCATATCAGCCGAAGGCGTGGCAAAAGTTTTTTGCGTATCCTTATTCATATTGCTCCCGATATTTTCGCACAATATATAAAGCCAATATATTCAGCCCCAAAGTGATAACAAACAGCACCAGCCCCAAAGCGAAAGCGGCCAGTGTTTTCGCGCTGTCAAATTCTTGGTCGCCAATCAGCAGCATGACAATTTGCACCGTTACCGTTGTCACGGATTCAAATGGGTTGGCGGTTAAATTGGCCGCCACCCCTGCGGCCATGACCACAATCATGGTTTCGCCAATGGCGCAGGAAATGGCCAGCAAAACCGCGCTCACAATGCCCGGCAAGGCGGCGGGCAGCACCACTTGGCGGATGGTTTCGGATTTTGTCGCCCCCAAAGCCTCCGCCCCGTCGCGTAAATTTTGCGGCACGGCGGCAATCACATCATCAGATAAAGATGAAATCATTGGGATAATCATAATGCCCATAACCAGCCCCGCCGCTAACGCCGATTCAGAAGACAAGGCCAGCCCCACATTCGCGCCCGTATCGCGCAAAAGCGGGGCGACAAAAAGCGCGGCGAAAAAACCATAGACCACGGTTGGGATACCGGCCAAAATTTCAATAGCGGGTTTGGCGAAATCGCGCAAACGCCGCCCCGCATATTCGGATAAATAAATTGCCGACATCAACCCAATCGGCAAAGCAACTAAAATAGCAATGAGCGTAATCATAAATGTGCCAGCAAAAAGCGGCACAATACCAAACGCGCCCGACCCTGCGGGTTGGTCGGCACGAATGGCAATTTGCGGCGACCATTGCAGGCCGAATAAAAACTCGCTTAACGGCACTTGTTTGAAAAAGCGCATGGCTTCAAAAATCAGCGACAGAATAATCCCAATCGTGGTTAAAATCGCAATCACAGACGCGCCAATCATCGCCCAGCGAATAATGGCTTCTACGCGGTGGCGGGCGGCAAAGCGCGGCGCAATATGGGTGCGCCCAATATGAAAACCAAATGCCGCCAATAGGCTGGCCGCGCCCATTAAAATAAGCGTAGAGAAAAATTGCAAACGGCCATAATAAGCCGCCGCTTCGCCAATCCACCCTTCCACTTGCCCCGCATCAAGCGCGCCCGCATGGACGGCGTGGATTTTTGCAATTAGCACATTAAACGCGCCCGCGCTCATATCGCCCGCAAAATGACGCACTTGATTTTCTAAAAAATAATTGAGCAAAAAGGGTGCGCCCGCTTGCCACAGCCCAACCAAAAACAGCGCGGGCAGGAACACCCAAGCGGCCACATAAAGCCCGTGGAAATTATCGCGTGAATGTTGCTTAATATCGCCCGCCCCAATAGACGCCATCACGCGGCGAATTTTAAGCGTGCCGAAAAAATACGAAAAAACCGCCAGCCCGCATAAAATCGCAATATATAAACCAAGAGTCATGGGCGGTGTGCCTCACTCAAAGCTCAGTTCCAGCTTTTTCATTTGCGCCCCATTTTCGCGCATTTGCGCCCGCTCCGCTTCGGGCAGAGGTATCAGCCCCTTATCCAGCAAATAGCCATCTTCGCCTATGGCTTGCGGACTGGTAAATTCGCGCACATATTCCTTAATGCCCGGCACGGTGCCAATATGGGCGTGCTTAATATAAAAATAAAGCGAGCGCGAAATTTTATATTTGCCGTCGGCGATATTTTCAAAACTCGGCGCGATATTATTCACCACCGCGCCTTTAATTTTATCGCTATTTTGATCAAGGAAACTATAGCCAAACACGCCGACCGCATTGGCATTAGCCACCAGCTTATTGACCATTAAATTATCATTTTCGCCCGCATCAATCCACGCGCCATCTTCGCGCATCGTATAAACGAGCCTTTTCCATGCTTTTTTATCTTTTTTCTTTAACGCATTGAGATAAGGATAGGCTTTTGCCCCGCCGCCCATGGCCAGTTCTTGAAACGCATCGCGGGTGCCAGAAGTTGGCGGCGGACCGAGAATTTCAATCCGCGCATCGGGCAGAGACTGGTCAATATCGCGCCAATTCTTATAAGGATTAGCAACCATTTCGCATTTTTCTGCCGTGCAATTTTTTGCTGGCACTTGCGCGGCGGTGGCCAAATAAATTTGTTCTAAAGTTAAACGCAAAGGCTTAGTGCGTTTTGAATTGGCCACCACAATGCCATCAAAGCCGATAACAATTTCAGTCATATCAATGCCATTTTTTTGGCATTTTTCATATTCAGTTATTTTAATACGCCGTGACGCATTGGTAATGTCGGGATGTTGCAAACCAATACCGGCGCAAAAAAGTTTCATACCGCCGCCAGAACCAGTGGATTCCACCACGGGCGTTTTGAAATTTGATGTGCGGCCAAATTGCTCGGCCACGCTTGTTGAAAATGGAAAAACGGTTGACGAACCGACAATGGAAATTTGGTCACGCGCCTGTGCGGCGGGCGCACCCGCCAACCAAAAACCGACAGCCAGCAAAGCAACAGCTTTATATATTATTTGCATCATTTTCTCCCTCAATGCGTGATTGGCTCACCCCGCTTGTCACCGATAATTATTGCACCAATATGACAGAGGGGGTTTTAAGAAAAAATTGGCAGGCTCACCGCAAACACAGTCTCACCGCCCTTTTGGCTGGTGATATGCAGCCGCCCGCCATGGCGGTTGACAATATGTTTAACAATGGCCAGCCCCAGCCCCGTGCCGCCCATATCCCGCGACCGCGCCTCATCAACGCGGTAAAAACGCTCGGTCAGGCGCGGAATATGGGCTTCATCAATGCCATCGCCTTGATTGATAATAGCCACGCGCACCAGCCCGCGCTCCATAGGCGTGGTGACAATCCGAATCGGTGTTTCGGGATAGCCATATTTCACCGCATTTTCGGCTAAGTTCAAAAACACGGCCACCAGCGCGTCATGCTCGCCCTTTACCGCCATGCCCGCTTCGCCTTCTATTTCAAATCGCAGCTGCCTTTGCGCCGCCCGCAAAGATAAAGCCGATACCACTTCTTGCAACAGCGCGGATAAATCCACCTTATCATTGGGCGGTAAATAATCTGTCGCTTCGGCTTTTGACAAAAGCAATAAATTATTGACCAGCCGTGTCATGCGTCCGGTTTCTTCGCTCATAATGTTGAGAAAATTTTTCTGGCTGGCCACATCTGGCGTTTTATCTTCGGCCATATCGTGCAGTGTTTCTAAAAATCCGGTCAGGCTCGTTAAAGGCGAGCGCAGCTCGTGGCTGACATTAGCAACAAATTCCGCCCGTGCGCGGTCTAAAGATTTCACTCCAGAGCGATTTTCAATAAGCAAAACCGCAATGCCTGCCTTAAACGGGCTGACCTTTATATGATATTCACGCGCAATTTGGGCGGAAATTTTATGTTCCAGCACGGCATGGGTTTTTTGCAAACACGCCGCTTCAATCGCCGCCAATAAATCGGGGTGGCGGACAAAATTGTGCAAAGGCTGGTTCAAAATCCGCTGGCCGAAATTCTCACACGCCGCCGCATTAGCTTCCAACACCGTGCCACGCGCATTGGCCAGCACCAGCCCATCTGCGGACAGCCCGCTAATGGCGTTAAAAATCTCGCGCTCTTTTGTGCTTAGCTTCTCAGCCATCGCGCCCCTCTAATCGCATAGCTCCTCATCTGCCGCCCGCGCCAGACGCGCCAGCTTATGCTCGCGGTAAATAGAATAAGTCCCGCTAGACACAATAATCGCCGCCCCGATAAGTGTCGGCGCGGAGGGAATTTCATCAAAGAAAACAAAGCCAAAGCCTATGGCCCATAAAACGCCCGTATAGCGAAATTGCGACACAAAGCCAACATCGCCAATCCGCATCATCACCACGCTGAGCCAATAGGCCAACAAAATTGTCAGGCTTGAGGCGGCCAGAAAAATATAATCCAACCCGCCCAGTGTCGTCCAATCGGTTAGCGGTATCAGTGCGCCGCCAAATAAACACGTTCCCGCCGAAGTCCACAGCACGGTGTGCAGGGCAGAAATTTTTCGCGGCATGCGGCGGGTGAGCAAATCGCGGGCGGTTAAACACACCACTGTGCCGAGCGCGTAAAAGATATTCGCATCAAACCCCGCCGTGCCGGGTTGGACCACAATCAGCACGCCGATAAAGCCGAGCGTGATTGCGCTCCAGCGTCGCCAGCCGACTTGTTCGCCCAAAAAAAGCGCGGCGTAAAATGTTAAACATAAAGGCACGGCCTGAAACACCACCACCACCAATGCCAAAGTTAAATGCGCCAGCGCGTTTAACACGCAAAAGGCGAGCAGAATTTCCAGCCATGTGCGGTGAAATAAAAGCCGCCTATGGGCAGAAGTTAAAGGCGGATTGATTTGCTGCCCCGCCCAAGCCAGCGCAATAATCAAAGGCATAACCATCAGCCCGCGCAAACATAAAGCCTGATAGGGCGACATGACCGACACAATTTCCTTCATCAGCGTATCATTAACGGTAAAAGCAAAAGCTGTGCCCATGGTAATGGCCGCGCCGTGCAAATTATCGCTTTGCTGTTCGTTTACTTTGGCGTTGGTAAATATGTTCAATGATAGCTCCCTGAAATGATGCGACCCAGTGCGGCCCAGCGGGGCAAGCCGCCTGCTTCCACCATAGTTTGTGCTGGATAATCCGCAAGGGATTTCCCATCTGCCGCTTTAAGCCCCCTTTTACCGCGCTTTTGCAAATGTTTTCGCATTGTTTTAGCCGCCCATTTGCCATAATCTTACGCCCATGCAGCAGGACATACTCAAACAGCTAGACCCGAATATCTATCTGCGCGACGATGATATAGGCGCGGCCTATGCCGCCGATTGGAGTCACATGCCCGCCCATCTGCCAGAAGTCGTGCTACGCCCGCGCAATGTGGAAGAAGTCAGCCAAATTATGCGGCTGTGCCATGCGGCGAACCAAAAAATCGTCACGCAAGGCGGGCGCACGGGCATGTCGGGGGGTGCGACGCCGCAAAAAGGCGAATGGGTTTTGTCGCTAGAACGCATGAACGCCATCACAGAATTAGACGCGCCTAGCATGACCATAAGCGTTGAGGCTGGCATTGTGTTGGAAGAAATCCACCAAGCGGCGGCGGAAAACGGGTTGATGTTTCCTATTGACCTTGGCGCACGCGGTTCTTGCACGGCGGGTGGGATTGCCGCGACCAATGCGGGCGGCACGCAGGTCATTCAATATGGCATGACGCGGGCCAACATTTTGGGGCTGGAAGCGGTGCTGGCCGATGGCACGATTTTATCCGCGCCCAATAAATTACTTAAAAACAATGCTGGCTTTGACCTCAAACAATTACTCATTGGCAGTGAAGGCACGCTTGGCATTATCACGGCACTAACCTTTCGCCTTTTGCCGCAAAGGCGCGTGAGCAAAACGGCTCTTTGTGCGGTGGATAATTTTGACCAGCTTATTACTTTGCTCGCCGCCGCGCATAAAAACATGATGGGGCTGGCGGGGTTTGAAGTGATGTGGGCGAATTATTTTGATGCCGCGCTGAAACTTTTGAGCCGCGCTAATCCTTTCCCCGCCGCGCAGGATTTTTATGTTTTGCTGGAAAGCGAAACGGCGTTTGACAATGATGATTTTGAAACCGCTTTGCTAGATGCGTTCCCCGAAGCGCAAGCGGCGCATATTATCATGGCCAAAAGTTTGGGCGAGCGCGAGAAAATTTGGGAAATACGCGAGGCCGTGGCCGATATGATTCCGCAAATGAAGCCTTTGGCGAATTTTGATATTGGGGTGCCGGTCAGCCAAATGCAGGCTTTCACTCAAGAGGTGCAAGCCGTGCTGGAAGCGGATTTCACCGATTGCAGCTTACGCATTTTCGGCCATATGGGCGATGGCAATTTGCACATTTTAGCCAGCACGGGGCGGGCGGAAGATGTTACGGCGATGGAAGAAACCGTTTTTGCCCTCACCCATAAATATGGCGGTAGCATCGCCGCCGAACATGGCATTGGCATGGTTAAAAAACCTTGGCTGGCCGACACCCGCAACCCAACCCAACTGGCCATGATGCGCCAGCTCAAACAAATGCTAGACCCCAAAAATATCCTCAACCCCAACCGCGTGGTGGACGGGGAATAAAAATCCGCGCCGCCTTTATTTGCGCGTCTCTGGCATGGGCGGTTTTGCTTTATCTTTTCCGCTAAAAGCAGAGACGATGGCAACAACCATTTCTTTGATAAAACGCGCCAAGCCCAACACTGTCGTGCAGATGACGAGGGACACCACCGCTTGTATCCACGGGGTAATTTGAGAAAATTTATTCAGGGCATCAGCCCCAAAATGATATTCGCAACTCATAATAAGCTCCCATTATTTATTTAGCGAGAGCCACCAGTGCTATGAAGCAAACTGGTGACTGGGAGCTAACAACACGTCGAAAGATCGTGTCCGCCTTATTTACGGCGGGGCCGCTATTGTATTCAGCGGACTCCCAGCCGTTAAGCATGGGAGTCGAATTGTCGTATTCAACAACACGCTTCCGAGGGGTTGTTAACCCCAGCGCAGCAACACACTGCGCCATTTGTGATAATAGGAAAGATGGAGCTTAAAGTAAAGCAAGCAGGTGGCTGGGAGCTTAGTTACACGTCAAAAGGTCGTGTCCACCTTATTTACGGCAAGCCGCTATTTTATTCGGCAGACTCCCAGCCCTAAAAGCGCACCCTAAAACGCCCCCCGCTTTTTTACTACCCCCCACACGCACCCGCGCCCGCCGCTACGCGCCCCTGCGCCCCTCTTCGCGCTTCCCCACACACACCCCCCACACCCGCGCCCCCCGCTTCGCGCCCCTGCGCCTGCCGCACCGCACGCCCCGAAACAGGGGACGCTACCTACCCCACACCCCCCTAATGGGCAGGCGTCCTTAGCACGGGCATATTATAATGTCGCCTGCCCATTAGGGGGGTGCAAAAGGCGGCGTCAAAAGACAATAAAAACAAGGGCGCACATGAACCCCGCCCTCTGCTACCCCCCGCGTTTCCCCAAACAGGCAAGCGTCTTTAGCACGACAGGCTCATAGAGCCGCTTGCCTGTTTGGGGGAGCGGCAAAAAAGGGCGATTGCGCCGCCCCCTTTCTTCGCGTGTCGCCCCGCACCCCCCACACCCGCGCCCGCCGCTACGCGCCCCTGCGCGGTGCGGGGAGTCAACCACCCCCTAACAGCAACTAATAATGATTTGCAAAAGCGGGGGTGATGGGCTAGGCTGGCGTTTCCACCAGATATAGGGAAAAACATGAAAAAATATCTTATACGGCTCGGCTTGGTTTTGGCTTTAAGCGGCGCAGCTGTGACCAGCGCAGTTATGGCCAGCGCGACTTTAAGCGGCGCGGCTTTGGGCATCGCCCCTGTTTTGGCCAGCCCAGACGACCACCACGACCACCACGACCATGACCATGACGAGCGCATCACCCATTATCATGCCGAAAAGCCCACCAGCACGGCGGGCGCACACGCCTTGTTCCACAAAAAAATGCGCCGCATTGAACAACAGCTCACCGCCCGCCCGCTTGACCGCACCGCGCTGGAAGCTATCCACGAAGCCAGCTACGGGTTGGAAGCGGCGGTGGATTATTTGCTCACGCATCAGCCGCGCCACAAAAAAATGCTCGCCAAAATTGATGCCGCCGTCCAGCGCGTCCATCACAGTTCGGAAGACCATAAAGAAACCGCTTTGCGTGCCGCTTTCAAACAGTTGCAAACCGCCAGCGTGTCTATCGCGCAAATTGGCAGGGCGGGGCGGGCGAATAATGGCGAAGTGAATCTTTACTCGGCGCAAAAGGAACATCTGATACGCCCCATTCTCAATGTTTTTGAAAACCAAAGCGGCATTAAGGTGAATATGATAACCGGCGGCAAGGCGGCTTTGGTCGCCCGCTTAGAACATGAAGGCAAAAACACGCCCGCCGATATTTTGCTCACGGTGGATATTGGCAATATCGCTCAGGCCAAAAAGCGGGGGCTGTTGCAAAAAGTGCGCTCGGAAATTTTGCAAAAACAAATCCCCGCCTATTTGCGCGACCCGCAAGGCCAATGGTATGGACTCACCATTCGCACGCGGGCGATTTTTTACAATAAAAACGCCGCCGCCACCGCGCCGATAAAAACTTATGAAGAACTCGCCGATAAAAAATGGCGCGGCAAGCTGCTCATTCGCTCCTCTTCCAATGTTTATAATCAGTCGCTGGTTGCGGCCATGCTCGCCCATCACGGCGAAGCCAAAACCAAAAAATGGTTGCAGGGCGTGGTTGCTAATTTCGCCCGTCCGCCACAGGGTGGCGATTCCGACCAGCTCCGCGCTTTGGGCGCGGGCGAAGGTGCGCTGGCCGTGGCCAATAGCTATTATTTTGGCCGCCTGATTGCGGGCGGGGCGGATATTGAAAACCCGCTTGTGCAAAAAAATGTTGGCATTATTTTTCCCAACCAAGCCGAGCGCGGCGCACATATTAACATTCGCGGCGGCGGTGTAACCAAACACGCCAAGAACAAAAAAAATGCCATAAAGCTGTTGGAATTTCTTGCCAGCGATGAAGCGCAAGCCTTCTTTGCCAAAAATAATTTTGAATATCCGGCCAAGCAAAGCGTGGCCACGCCGCAAGTGTTACAAAATTGGGGCGCGTTTAAGCACGACACAATCAACTTAGAAGCGGTGGGCAAATTGCAAAGCCGCGCCATAAAACTTATGGATGAGGTGGGATGGCCATAAGTCGCCCCCACAAGCAAACCCCGCCTGCCCTATGGCTTGCCATTGGGTTTTGCATTGTTTTATCTGCGCCGCTTTTATTTATTTTCGCCAGCTGGTTTTTTACCAGTCAGGGCGGGCTGGACTATTTGCACCAGCACGGCCTTTTGGCGCGTTATGGTTTGAACAGCATTATCATTACGCTTGGCACGGCTTTGCTGGCCGCACTGATAGGCATTAGCACAGCGTTTTTTGTCACTTGCACCAATATGCCGGCACGGCGCACAATGCGTTGGCTGGTGATGATGCCTTTTGCGGTGCCGAGCTATGTCGCCGCCATTATTTATGCCGACCTATTTGACAGTGCGGGTACGGTGCAAATTTTCATACGTGATTTTTTCGCCCTGCACAGCGCGGATGGGTTTGCCTCTATCCGTTCCATTGAAGGCAGTATTTTCATATTGGCGATGACGCTTTACCCTTATATTTATTTGCTCGCCAGTGCGGGTTTTGCCAGCCAGCCGCGCCACATGTTAGAAACGGGGCAGTTGCTTGGCCATAGCCACCGCGCTTTGTTTTTCAAAATCATGCTGCCTATGGCGCGGCCGATGATTATGGTTGGCGTCACTTTGGTGATGATGGAAACGCTGGCCGATTTCGGCGTGGTCAGCCTGTTTGGTGTTTCCACTTATACCACGGGCATTTATCGTTCATGGCAAGGGCTTTACGACCCTATTGCGGCGGGGCAAATGGCGTCGCTTTTGCTGGTGCTGGTGCTGTGTGTGCTGTGGCTAGAACGCCGTGCGCGCCGCCAAGCCCGCTATGCCAATCCCAATGCGGTTAACGCGCCTGTATTGATTTTCACTCTATCGCGCCGCGCCAAATACTTGGCACTGGCCGCGTGCGCTTTGCCTGTTATATTGGGCTTTGCCATACCACTTGGCATTTTAATTTATTGGAGCAGCATCACCCATGCCGTTTTTTGGGATAATTATGTGCTGGCCGCTTTGGGCAATTCGCTCACGCTTGGCCTGCTCACGGCTTTTGCGGTGATGGGCGCAAGCCTTTTGCTCGCCATGATTTTGCGCTTTTACCCCACCGCCCCGCTTAAATTTGCCGCAAGGCTGGCAACAAGCGGCTATGCGATGCCCGGCTCGGTGGTGGCGGTTGGGATTTTGCTTTTGCTTATCATGGTGCAGAACCATTTATTAGGCGGCACGGTTCTGCTCACTGGCACGCTGGCGGCGATGGTATGGGCGTGTGGATTTCGTTTTTTAACCATTGGTTTTAACACCACTGAAGCGAGCCTTACGCGCATAACCCCGCTTATGGATGATTGCGCGAAAACTTTGGGGCGTGGGGCGGCGAACATTGCGCGTAATGTGCATTTGCCGCTTATTTGGCGTGGGCTGGGCGCAGGTTTTATTTTGGTTTTTGTGGATACGGTTAAAGAACTGCCGGCCACAATTCTTTTGCGCCCGTTTAATTTTGACACGCTGGCCATTCGCACCTTTGAATTGGCGGGCGATGAATTATTGCAACGCGCTGGCCCGTCCGCGCTTTTGCTGGTGCTGTTTAGCATGGTCGCTATTGCGCTTTTGGTCAAACAGCCCCTAACATGGCAAACAGAGAATAGAGAAGAAAATGCCTGACCTATCCCTTTCCAATATCAGCTTTCGCTATGGGCGCCAGCAAGTGCTAGATGATGTTAGCTTTAGCGTTAAGGCGGGCGAGTTGTTGTGCCTTGTTGGGCCGTCGGGTTCGGGCAAATCCACCCTATTGCGCCTCATTGCGGGGCTGGTGCCGGTGCAGGAAGGCGCGATACACATTGGCGACACATTGCTGGGCGATGGGGCGCATCATATATCCACGCAAAAGCGGCGGGCGGGTTTGGTGTTTCAGCATCCGTCTTTATTTCCGCATTTAACCGTGCGGGAAAATATCGCCTTTGGCATTGGGGTTTTGAGCAAGAAAGAACAGCGCGAAAAGGTGGACGCTTTGCTCGCCATGATTGACCTGCACGCTCATGCCGACCGACCGCCGCACACATTATCGGGCGGCCAGCAACAGCGCGTGGCTTTGGCGCGTGCGCTTGCGCCCCAGCCGCGCATTATGTTGCTAGATGAGCCTTTTGCCAATTTGGATTACCGCCTGCGCCGTGATATTGCCGAAGAGGTGCTGGGCTTGCTCAAGCAAGCGCGGATTCCGATTATTATGGTCACGCATGACCCGGAAGAAGCCCTGATGAGTGCCGACCGCATGGTTTTGCTCAGCAAGACGGGGCAAATAAAGCAAATGGGCGAGCCAGATATGTTGCACAATCACCCTGTGGACGTAGAAACGGCGGCGTTTTTTGGGCCTATCAATCGTATCCCCGCGCAGGTGCAAGGCGATGAAATTATTTCCGCGCTTGGCACATTGCCCGCCGCCGATTATTTGGACAATCCGCAACAAAACCAAAAACTGCTTATCGTCACCCGCCCCGAAGGCTTACGGATGCACGATAAAAATAACGTCCCTCACGCGCCGCCTAATGCAGTCGTCACCAAAACGCGGCACACAGGCGCGGGCTGGCTTATTAACGCGCAAGTAGAAACAGAAGCGGACGAAAAATTCACCGTGCGCTTTCACCACATCTATGGCGACTGCCCACAAATCGGCGCACAACTCTCCATCACCCTGCAACCGCCCCATGTCTTCGTCTTTCCGCAAGAGAGAACATAAAGAGAACATTTTGCTTGACACAAAGCACAGACTCAGTTTGATTGGGCGGGCTGGTCGTAGGATTCTGCCAGTATGATAATGGGCGAACGAGGGGGCGAACGAGGGCATGACAGTTGTTAGAAATATATTTCAAAAATTTCTGAATTTGGGACATTAAATGCTTACCGAAGCTGATATTCGCCTGGAAATAGACGAAGCCCTACAAAATAAGGGCTGGAAATTAACTGGGCGTGGCAAGAATGTTTTTGCGGAGAAAAATAACGAATCCGGAAGGGCGGATTACGTTCTGCATCCTAGAGATAGGGAGCATCCGTTAATTGTAATAGAGGCAAAAAAACGGGGTGAAGATTTAAATCAGGCACTAGCAAAAGCAAAAGAGTATAGCAAAAGCCTCAAAGCACCCATTGCTTATGCTAGTGATGGCAGTACAATAAAAACACTTCACATAAAGACCAATAGGCCACTCTTATTGAATGGTGAAGAAATTGACGAGTTCTTGGATGAAGGACTAGCATTACAATATATAAATGCTAACGAACATAACACGCTTGGAAAGCAAGTTATTCAATCGCGCCAAGAATTAATACGTATTTTCTCATCAGCGAATAAAGAATTAAGGAAAGAGGGACTACAAGCTGGGCTAGAAAGGTTTAGTGAATTTTGCAATATTCTTTTTCTAAAAATATTTAGTGAAGAAGAAATTCTGCGGCAAGAATTAGGTGAAGAATTACGCATCCCAAAAGAATATAATTGGAATTTTTTCAAAAATAAAGATGGAAACGAATTACTGTCTTACGTTAACGATACTGTGCTTAAGCATTTCCAAAATGAATATGGGAAAGACATCTTTACTCCTCTGCAAGTTAAAAATCCTGTAATTTTGAAGCGCATAATGGATAAGCTTGACCCGCTGTCACTCGTTGATACCAATTCTGACATTAAAGGGGATGCGTTTGAATATTTCCTAGGCGCTTATCTGGCAGACCAAAATAAGGATTTGGGCGAGTATTTTACGCCACGCCACATTGTAAAAACTTTGGTTAAATTGGTTAATCCAAAATTTGGTGAACGAGTTTATGACCCTTTTTGTGGGACAGGCGGAATGCTAATTGAAGCCTTTAAGCATATCTATAACAAGATGCCAAGAAATGAGGAAACCTTAAAGCAACTTAAGGCGAACACAATCTATGGTGCAGAGATTACAAAAAATGCAAAAATTACTAAGCTAAATATGATACTGACAGGGGACGGACATAATAACATAGAAAGAACTGATAGCCTGAAATATCCGAGTGAAAGGAAATATGATACGGTGATTACAAACATGCCTTTTTCCCTCGGAAATTATGGTGAGTATGCTGACAATTATAAGTTGGGCAGTGGAAACGGAAACAGCTTGTGTGTGGAACACTGTTTTAATGCCATTGACCCCTCAAGCAGTAATCCAAGAATAGGCATCGTGGTACCAGAAGGAATTTTATTCGACCAAAAGTTTAAAAAATTACGCGAATATATTTATAACAATAGTCACGTTCAGAACATTATATCACTTCCATTAGGGGCATTCGCGCCGTATGCCCCTGAGGTAAAAACTAGCATTCTGTATCTAACGCAAGTGAATGTGAATAAGAAAGAACAAGAGTCTGTTTGGTGTTTTTCCGTAAGAAATGATGGGCTAACAAAAAATGTAAAAAGAAGAAAGAAAGAGGGAGACAACGATTTGGATATATTTCTGTCTTATAATAATTCAGAAGAAGGGGACAAGTTGCGTAAAGTTGGTTTTGAAAAGTTAGACATGGAACAAATAAAGGATAATGATTACATTAGCATTCTGAGTCTTTATAGGACGCGTGAAACTGATAGCAAATTTATGTTAATGTCACTTGGAGACTTGCTTGAAGGATGCAAAGAATTAAATAGAGACGGATTTGAAGTCTGGAGTGTATCCAATAAGGAGGGTTTTATAACTCCAGATAAGATTTTTAGCGAGAGGGTTGCTTCTGATAATACCGAAAAATACCAGGTGATAAGAAAAGATTATTTTGCTTATAATCCTGCTAGGATTAATGTGGGTTCAATCGCATATAATGCTTCTGCTAAAGTTGGATGCGTTAGCCCTATGTATGTTGTGTTTAAGATAAAAGATAAGAAAATTTTAGATCCAAAATATTTATACTGGCTCTTAAAAACTAAAGAATTGAAGGATAGAATAAGAGAGTTTGCTTTCGGCAGCGTGCGTCAAACAGTCAATTTTGATGATTTCTGCAAAATACAAATACCACTACCCTCCCTAGATGAGCAAAAGAATCTCGTTTCAAAAGCGGAGATTAAAAAAAATGAAATCAAGCAACTCGAAAAACAAATAGAGGAAATAGAAAAAACAATTGCCTCTGATTTAGAGGGTGTCTGGAAATAATAAGTGCAACGTTGATTTCCTTACCACCCCCAAATGGTACAGCCACCCTGATTTGAACAGGGGACCTCCTGATCCACAATCAGGCGCTCTAACCAACTGAGCTATGGCTGCACATTTTGCCAGTGCCGTGCGGCGCGGCTTTGCCCGCCATTATCCGCCCGCCCTATTGGCGGCAAAATAAGCCCTTGCGCGGGGTGTTTCAAGCCTTTTTCCGAAAATGGATTTTATTCCGCGCCCGTTTCGCCTATGCTGGCGGCACAAGCAGAGGAGCAAGCCGATGAGCATCAACACCCCGTCAGATTTGGAAGCCGAGCTGAGCGTTGGGCCGACCGACCAAGGCATGGTGCGGATATTTGTGGTGACAGAAAAATTTGAACTGCCGATGGATTTCACCGCCGAAGAGGCCGAGGAAATCGCCCGCGAGCTGGTTTCGGCGGCGGGCATGGTGCAAAAGGCATAAAAAGGCGCGAAAACACGGCAGAACCCCGCCAATCACCACATGGCCGCCAACCCCTCGCGCTTCGGTAAAATTTTCCTGCCCTGTGGATAAAATCCAATATACCCCTATAGGTTGTGCTTGCCGCTTATTTGCGCCGATAATCCAAACCCACAGCACAGGTTGTAGAGATGGAAAAGCTCGCCTATTTGTTGCAAATGCGCCACAAACCCTTGTTTATAAACAGATTTATCAACAATTTCCTTGCCGCCCATGCTGCCCCAATGCCAAGCTGAAAGGGTCACTAGGGGTTACGTCTCCCATGGTGGTTGCGTTGGGTTGTTATGTTGTTGCGTCCTGAGTAAATGCATATCAACAAAGCCACATCTTCTAGTGTCCCGACCTACCCTTCGTCCCTCCTTGGTCGGTGAAGACCGCAGGTTCTTTTGAGCCTGCGGTCTTCTGTATGTGCGCCTGCTTTGTTTTCGCCCATGCTATGGCTATAATTGGCGCATGATTTTTCTTGGCATTGACCTTGGCGCATCGTCGCTTAAATTATCCGCCGTTCAGCAAGATGGCAAATGGCTGGGCGCGGCACGCCAGCCCGTTGCCAGCCAGCATCCCCATGCGGGGCAGGTGGAACAAGACCCGCAAAATTGGATAGCGGCTTTGCAAAACGCGCTCGCGCAATTATGGGCAGACAGCCCGTTAACGCCTGAAGACATCACCGCTGTCAGCATCACGGCTGGCACACATATTGGCGTGCTATGCGACGCCGACTGCCAGCCCTTGCGCCCCGCGATTATGTGGAGCGACCAACGCGCTCATGAAGAAGTCGCCGATTTGTGCCAGCATCAAGAGGCGATTATTGCCGCCAGCCTGCACCGCCCTAATCCGACTTGGACATTAGCGCATTTGCGTTGGCTGTGGGTGCATGAGCCAGATATTTTACGCGCCGCCCGTCATCTTCTGCCTGCAAAGGATTGGTTGCGCCACCAGCTTACGGGCGACATTCACACCGATTTAGGCGATGCGGTTGGCACCCAGCTTTATGATATTGGCCAAAAAAATTGGTCGCCGCCGCTTTGTGCTTTGGCTGGCATCACGCCCGATATTCTCCCGCCTGTGGCCGCTTCGGCGCAACAAGGCGGCACGGTCACGGCGCAAGCGGCGCAGGCGTTTGGGTTGAAAGCTGGCACGCCCATTTATATTGGCTGTATGGACACCAGTGCGGAGCTGCTTGGCATTGGTGCGGTCGGTGCGGGGCGGGCCGCGCTTAAACTGGCCAGTGCGGGGGTGGTGTCGGTTGGCTGTGACGCCCCGCACGCCATGCCGCCCATTAGTTGCTACCCCCATGCCGATGCGGCGGCGGGTTGGTATTTTGCTTCCGGCATGAATAGCTGCACCTCTGCACTGGATTGGTTTCGCACCAATCGGCTAGACGATATGCCCTTAGACAAAATGACCGCCTTGGCCGAGCAAGCCCCTTTGGGCGCGGGCGGTGTGCTGTTTCACCCCTTTATTAATGGCGAGCGTGCGCCTTATTGGTCGCCGCATTTGCGCCCCAGCCTGAGCGGGCTAAGCCAAGACACCGCACAGGCCGACCTCGCCCGTGCTGCTTTTGAAGGCATTGGTTACGCGCTCATAGATGTGCGCCAAGATATGCAACAGCGCACGCAATGTGCCATTCATGAATTCACCTTGCTTGGCGGCGGGGCGGGCAATCCGTTTTGGGCGCAAATGATATGCGATATGCAGGGCGTGCCGATTCAAATTCCGCGCCATCGTGACGCCGCTTATGGGGCGGCCTTGCAAGCGGGGCTGGCGCATGGGGCTTATCTTAATTTAGATGTGCTAACTAAAATGATTGAAATGGTCACCACACTGTCCCCCAATATGGACAATCACACTTTATATCATGCGCGTTTTGAAACCTATCGCACGCTTTGCGCCGATATGTTGGGCGAGAAAAATTAAAACAGCAAACCTAAAGGCGCGGCGATATGGTCGCGGAACACGGCGAGGAATTGCGCCGCTTGTGCGCCATTGATAACGCGGTGGTCGGCGGAAAGCGTCACGCGCATTTCATTGATATTTTCCACGCCCTTCGCCCCGACCACAGCGCGTTTGGTCGCCCCGCCAATGGCCAATATCGCGCTTTGCGGCGGGTTAATAATTGCGCTAAATTCGGCCACGCCAAACATGCCCAAATTAGAAACCGTGAACGTCCCGCCTTCATATTCTTCTGGCTTGAGGCGTAGCTCGCTCGCCCGTTTGGCCAAATCTTTGATTTCCGCCGCAATCATTTGCACAGATTTATTTTGTGCTTGTTTGACAATCGGCGTTATCAACCCGCCATTGGGCAAAGCGACAGCAACAGAAATATCGGCATTTTTATATTGCAAAAGACTATCGCCACCAAAACTGCGATTGATTTCTGGCACATCCATCAGTGCCAATGCCGCCGCCCGCATAATAAAATCGTTCAGCGTGAGCTTCTGCCCCGTTTCGGCTTCGGCCAAACGGTCATTCAATTTCGCCCGCATGAGCATCAGCTTGTCAAGCGGCACATCCATAGACACTTGATAATGAGGAATTTCCTGCTTGGCCGCTTGCAAACGTTGCGCGATGCCCGCCATCATTGGGCTAAGGGCTTCCACCTCATATTCATCTTCACTGAAAAATAAACGCGGGTCGGGCAAAGAAGAAGAGGCCGCAACCGCCCCGCTTGCAGTTGCGCTGGCAGGTGCGGGCGCGTGATGCGCCGCGTCAATATCGCGTTTAATAACGCGCCCATCAGGGCCACTGCCGGCAATGCTGGCAAGGTTCAAACCTTGTTCACGGGCCAGCCGCCGTGCCAATGGGCTGGCGGCAATGCGTCCGCTTTGTGCGGCTTGGGGTGTTTTGGGCGGGGCGGAGGCGACAGGCGCAGGAGTCGGCGCGGCTTGCGCTTTCACTTCCGCTTTCACTTCAGGCTTGGCTTCCTCAACAGGCGCGGCCTCCGCTTGCGCTTCCAGCCCCTCTAGCGCACTGGCATCTTCGCCCTCGCCGAGCAAATAAGCAATCGGCGTGTTCACCGCCACATCCGCCGTGCCATTTTCAATCAGTAATTTGCCCACTTCGCCATCGGCGGCGGCTTCTAATTCCACCAAAGCCTTATCGGTTTCAATTTCGGCCAGCACATCGCCCGCCTCTATTTTATCGCCGACCTTTACTTGCCAATTTGCGAGTTTGCCCCTTTCCATAGTGGGCGATAATGCGGGCATCACAATTTCAATAGGCACAGCGCGTCTCCTGCTTAGCGATAGCACACGGCATTAACCGCCTCTATAACTTTTTCGGGCGTTGGCAAAGCAAAAATTTCCAAATTCGCTGCATAGGGCAGTGGCACATCTAAGCCCGTCACCCGTTCTATGGGGGCGTCTAAATCGTCAAAACCCTCTGCTTGTATGCGGGCGGCAATTTCCGCGCCAATCCCCGCCACAGGCCAGCCTTCTTCCACCGTCACAATGCGATTGGTTTTTTGCACGCTGGCTAAAATCGTGGCCATATCTAAAGGCCGCAAGCTGCGTAAATCTATCACTTCGCATTGCACACTTTGCGCGGCTAATTGCTCCGCCGCCGCCAAACAGCTATGCAAGCCGCGTGCATGCGACACAAGCGTCACATCGGCTCCCGCCCTTAAAATACCCGCCTTGCCAATGGGCAGAACAAATTCCGCCCCCTCTGGCACAGGGCCTTTATCGGCATAAAGCAATTCATGCTCCAAAACCAAAACGGGGTTGGGGTCACGAATGGCGGCTTTGAGCAAAGCCTTCGCATCGGCGGGCGCGAAGGGCGAGACCACTTTCAGCCCCGGCACATGGGCATACCAAGCGGCATAATCTTGGCTATGCTGTGCCGCCACGCGCTTGGCCGCGCCATTAGGGCCGCGAAACACAATCGGGCAAGTAATCGCGCCGCCCGACATATAATGCGTTTTCGCCGCCGAGTTAATAATTTGATCCATGGCCTGCATGGCAAAATTAAAAGTCATAAATTCCACAACGGGTTTTAGCCCCGCCATGGCCGCGCCCACGCCCAAACCGGCAAAACCATGCTCCACAATCGGCGTATCAATCACACGCTTTGGGCCAAATTCATCTAACAGCCCTTGCGTCACCTTATACGCGCCTTGATATTCGGCCACTTCCTCACCCATCACAAACACATCCTTATCGCGGCGCATTTCTTCGGCCATCGCATCGCGCAAGGCCTCACGCACACTGAGTTCAACCATTTGCGTGCCTTCGGGTATGGCCATTGCCTCTGGCACAGTTGGAGTCGTTGGAGTCGCAACAGGCGTAGCTTGCGGTGTAGGCGTTTCCGCCGCAGGCGCAGGCGCGGCCTCTGCTTTTACGTCAACCGCCGCCGCCTTTTCCGCCAGCCCCTCTAAAGCCGCCGCATCTTCGCCCTCGCCGAGCAAATAAGCAATCGGCGTATTGACCGCCACATCGGCTGTGCCATTTTCAATCAGCAATTTGCCCACTTCGCCATCGGCAGTGGCTTCTAATTCCACCAAAGCCTTATCGGTTTCAATTTCGGCCAGCACATCGCCCGCCTCTACTTTGTCGCCAACCTTAACTTGCCAATTTGCCAGCTTGCCTTTTTCCATTGTGGGCGACAAGGCGGGCATTACAATCTCAACGGGCATGGCTGTCCTCCACATAAATATCGGTGAAAAGCTCCGCCACATCTGGCTCTGGACTTTCCTCCGCGAAAACAGTGGCCGCTTCAATCACTTCCAGCACTTCGCGGTTAACTTCTTTGGCTTCGGCCTCGCTCATAATTTTGCGTGTTTGCAGCCGTTCTTCAATAATTTTAATCGGGTCATGGTCGGTGCGGACTTGTTTAACCTCTTCGCGCTTTCTATATTTAGCCGGATCAGACATAGAATGGCCGCTATAGCGATAGGTTTTCATTTCCAAAATCATTGGCCCATGGCCTTTGCGGGCAAAATCCAAAGCCTCAAGCGTGGCCGCGTGAACCGCTTCCACATCCATGCCGTCCACTTGCACGCCTTTAATGCCAAAGCCTTCCCCACGGCGGGAAAAATCCGTTTGCGCTGAGGCACGCTCCACGCTTGTCCCCATCGCATATTGGTTATTTTCAATAATATAAATGACGGGCAGTTTCCACAAAGCGGCCATGTTGAAACTTTCATAAACTTGGCCCTGATTAGCCGCCCCATCGCCGAAAAAAGTCAGGCTCACGGATTTTTCGCCGCGATAATGATTGGCAAAAGCCAGTCCCGTGCCGATTGGCACTTGTGCGCCGACAATCCCATGCCCGCCATAAAAATGGCTGTCTGTATCAAACATGTGCATAGACCCGCCCTTGCCTTTAGACACGCCCGATGCGCGGCCAAATAATTCGGCCATGATATTTTTCGGCTCGGCCCCGCATGCAATCATATGGCCATGGTCGCGGTAAGCGGTAATCATTTGGTCGCCTTTTTTCCGTGCTTGCACAATGCCCGTCACCACCGCTTCCTGCCCGCTATAAAGATGACAAAAGCCGCCAATTTTGCCCAAGCCATAAAGCTGGCCAGCGCGTTCTTCAAAACGGCGTATGGTCAGCATTTGGCGATGCACATGGCGCAGTTCCTTCGCGCTCAGCAAAGCATTGCTGCCTGCTTTGCCCGCTTTGGCGGGTGCTTTAGAAGCGCGACGGGTTTTTTTGGCGGTGGTTTTTTTTCCAGCCATCACGTAAAGGTCTCCCATTTAACAAACGCGCCACCCGCATGGCCGACCGCAATAGGTCAAATGGGGTGACTCAATTTATCGCTCTTTTTACCTTACTTTGTGCCAATGTGCAGGGTTTTTCGCCCTTAAAGGGGCAATTTGCAGTTTTCTGCCTCAATCAAAAAGTTTTTATGTAATTTTATTACACGAAAAACGGCTGGCGGGTTTTTTTCTTGCGCCCCGCCCGCCGCCTTGATTGCTTAAAATTGGCTTAATAGGTTAATTGCACCCGAAAACGCAGCTCATCGCCCGTCGCTGTGCCGCCCGCATGGCTCATTTCGCCATCCATATAGCTTAGTCCCAGCCGCACATGGTCATTGGCGTAATAATTCACGCCATAAGTGGTTTGCTCGCCTTCGCCTGTGCCAAGCCCGATGTCGCTATATTTGCCCGCGCCATCTTCATAGCGCAGCACGGCTTCCCACGCACCTGCGCCGCTATTTGGTTTGACGCGCTTAAACAGACCCTTTTTATAGGGGCGGCTTTCGCCCGTTATCACCCAAGCCAGTTGCACATAATAGCCGTCAATATCTTGCCCGCCTTCTGTGCCGTCAAAAAATTCTGCTTTGGCATGGAAAGATTGATACGCGCCCGCCAGTTCAACACTAAGCGCGTCAAATTCATCAGCCGCCGTTTCGCCGCCAACATCAGTATAGGCCAAGCCGACATGCACCAAACCCTTATCGGTTTTCACAGGCACATAAGTCACCCGACCCGCTAAAGCCGTTTCGGCAAAATCATCCTTACCATCGCCATCGGCTTCAAACAGCCCGATGCCGTAAGTCCAATTTTTGCCCGCGCCATGCAGTTTTACACCCGCGCTCCGCCCGCGCACAAATCTTTCGGTCAGCGCACTGCGTTCCAGTGCGCTCACATCTTTACTGCTGGTCAGATATTCCATGCCAAATGGCTCTTGTTGCTTGCCGACCGTGATATTGGCCAGCTTGCCCAGCCCCATATAGCGAATATATAAATCTTCCGCATCGCCGCCTTTTGAGCCTGCGCTTTCGGCGACATTAAACTGCGCCTTATAGCCCCAATCGCCATAATGGCCTTTGAAGAAAATCCGCGCACGGCGCACATCAAAATCATCTGTTTCATTCAAATCCGATGAGGTGCTGTCATAATCCCATTGCAAACGGCCACCAATTTGGAAACTCGCTTTGCCATCCGCGGTTTTAGCTTTCAGCCCGCCTTTCGTGCTAATGATAATATCCGCCCCATCTGTTTTAACTGTGCCAGCCCATGCAGGCGCGGCGAGCAAAATCAATGCAGCCATATTTATAAAAACTTTTTTCATCACAATGACCCTCTTCCCCTATATTTGTATAAAATGGAGCAAGCCTGCCGACTCACCTGCCTTATCATTAGGGGTGAAATGTTTCATGAATGTTAAAAATAGCAAAATTCTGCTTTCCTGCCGCCCCCCATTGCGCCTTTTTGACGCCATGCTATAACCGCCTCATGCCTATATATAATGTCTATATATAATGACGAGATAAGAAGGGAATACCGTGCATATTGATATAACCCACGCTATTTGCCGCAAGAGCGAGGCGTTTTTTGCCAATTTGCTGGATAAGCTAGACTTGCACCGCGCCCATTTGCGCGAAAATCCCCTACCGCTTTTTGCTTTGCCCGACCAGCGCGATGATTTAGCCGCCATTGAAGAAATGGCCGCCCATTTGCGCCAATTCAAACGGGTGGTTTTTCTTGGCACGGGCGGGGCGGGGCTAGGCGGGCAGGTGCTGGCACAGCTCACGGGCTGGGGAACGCCGTCCCATGCGGCGCGTAAAAAAACCCCCACCCTTTTTTTCCTTGATAATTTATCCACCGCCTGCCTGCATGATTTACTGGCCCCCGACGCTTTGGCCGACACGGGTTTTGTGGTCGTGTCCAAATCGGGCGGCACGGCGGAAACGATGGCGCAATTTTCCGCCGCACTTGGGGCGGTGGAGCAAGCCAAATTAGAAGCCCGCGCCCATTTTTGCGTTATCACGCAAGATAATGACAATACCCTACGCCGCATTGCTACGGATTTAGACCTGCCTACCCTGCCCCATGACAGCAAAATTGGCGGACGGTTTTCTGTGCTGACCAATGTTGGTCTTTTGCCTGCCGCTTTGGCGGGGTTGGAGCTAACCGCCTTACGCAAAGGCGCGGCTAAAGCATTGCATGAATTTTTACACGCCGACCAGCTTTTAGAAAATGGCGCGGCGGCGGGGGCGGCGATACAAATTGCCCATATTAAAAATGGCCGCACCATTTCCGTATTGATGCCTTATGAGCAACGCCTTGAGCGTTTTGCTTTTTGGTATCGCCAAATTTGGGCGGAAAGTTTGGGCAAGGACGGGCGCGGCACCACGCCTATGAACGCGCTTGGCACGATTGACCAGCACAGCCAGTTACAACTTTACCTAGACGGGCCAGATGATAAATTTTACACCCTCATCACCACCCCGCCCGATAATCGTCTGACCGCTAATGGCACGGCCAGCCAAGTGCCAGCCCTAGACTGGCTGCATGGGCGTGGGCTGGGCGCACTTATCGCCGCCCAAGCCGAAGCCACCTATCAGGCACTGATAAATAATGGCCGCCCCGCACGCAAAATCGCGCTGGACATACTCAATGAAGAAAGTCTTGGCCGTTTGCTGATGGATTTCATGCTGGAAACCATTTTAGCCGCGCATCTGCTTGATGTGAACGCATTTGACCAACCCGCCGTAGAACAAGGTAAAGCGATTGCCCAAAAACTCATGCGCGATAAATAAACTTGACCCCGCGCCCATATGGCGACAAAATAAAACCCATAAATAAGGAGACGCAAATGACTTTCTCAATCAGAACACATATATTTATTCTCACCCTCGCTTTGCTGAGCCTGCTCGGCCTATCGGGCGTGACGCAAGCACAAGAAGCCACCAGTCAAAAATATATGCGGCTGAGTTTTGGTTTGAGCTTTGCCGATGGGCTTGTGCTGAATGGTGCGAGCAATGATGGCGGCAGTCTGTGCGATGAATATATCAACCCCGCCTATGCCAAAATCGCCGCTTGTGCGACCCAGCCCGTCGCGCTTAGCGAAGGTTGGGAGTCGGATTTTTCTAGCTCGGACGGAGATTTTGCCGCCCTCGCCATTGGCACTTATCTGCGCGACAATATCCGTGTGGAAGCGGAGTATTTCACCCATGCCACCAATTTAGGCCAAACCGTCACGCCGCGCCATTTGTCTGCCATTAACCAGCAAAAACAGCGCGATGAATTGCACAAAGTCGATTCCTATCTTGGCACCATTCAAAGCCGCAATTTATTTGCCAATATATTTTATGAATTTGAACCCGTTGGCCAAAGCGGGAAATTTATTCCCAATTTAGGTTTTGGGCTTGGCATTGGCGAGCGCGAAGTAGATTGGGGCAGTAATTGGACCCGCAGTGCCGACCCCAATGACATTTACACAGGCCGCGACCACCCCGACCTGACCCCTGCCGAAGAAGAAACCGTTCGCAATAATTTGGCTGGCACGTCCAGCGTTGCCAATCGCACGTTCAAAGATGACTCTATCGCATGGCAGTTGCTGGCGGGTGTGGATTACATGCTTAACGCCACCAGCATGCTTGGCTTGCAATTCCGTTGGGTGGAATATGATGACGCTTTTACGGGCGGCGAGGCGGTTTGGAATCCCCTACGCGGCCACCCGCCCTATAATCGCCGTGACGGCACGCGCAAAGTTACGGGCGGCATTTCCAGCGATGATATGAATTTTTATGCCATTGCTATTTCCCTATCGCATAAATTTTAAGGATACGTCATGAAGCATTTTAGCTTTTTAATTTATGTCATTGCGCTGGTGCTTTGTGCGCCCGCCTATGCAGAGAAATGGATTGATCTTTCTTACGAATTTGATGCCGAGACAATTTACTGGCCGACGGCGGATAATTTTGAATTAGAAAGTGTGCATCATGGCAAAAGCGCGGGCGGTTATTTTTATTCGGCCAATAACTATGCCGCCGCCGAGCATGGCGGCACGCATATGGACGCGCCCATTCATTTTTATGAAAAAGGGCATGGCGCGTCAGAAGTCCCGCTTGAACGCCTCATTGGGCCGGCATCGGTCATTGATGTTTCCGCCCGTGCGCTGAAAAACCCTGATTATCAAATTCGGGTGCGCGACATCACCCAATGGGAAGCCAAACATGGCCGCCTGCCCGACAACACGCTTTTGCTTTTTTACACTGGCTTTGCCCAATTTTGGCCGGATAAAGAAAAATATATGGGAACGCAAGAGCGCGGCGGCAAGGCTGTGCCGAAATTGCATTTCCCCGGCATCCATCCGCGCGCAGCGCAATGGCTGGTGGATAATCGCAATATCGCGCTGGTGGGGCTAGACACGCCGAGCCTTGATTATGGTCAGTCGCGCCAATTTGAAACCCATCAAATTTTATCGGCGGAAAATATGCCCGGGCTGGAAAATCTCGCCAATCTTGACAAGCTCCCGCCAACGGGCAGCACGGTTTTTGCTTTGCCGATGAAAATTAAAGGCGGCAGTGGTGCGCCTGCACGGGTTATTGCGCGGATTCCGTAAAGCCATCATACGCCGCCGCGCTAAAAGGTAAGTTTGCGGTTAAACTGCCCCGCGCTCCATGCGCGAGGTTCACATAAAGCCCTGCGCGTTTTTCCACCGCGCCAATAAGCGGCAAACGAGACGCATGGCTATAGCGCAAACCCGCCCATGCCGAAACTTGCCCATCACCAAACCCCGCCAAAGTTTCGCGGGGCAGAAAATCAAAAGCCGTTTTGAAATCCGCCACAAGCTGTGCGGTTTCTTCGGCCAATATATCGGGCGTCTTTATTTTATGACGAAAGCTCGCCCCCCAAATTATTTGCCCCGCCGCCAAAGGCAAAAGACTATACCCGCACCCGACAGCCCGCTTTAATCCGCCCAAACCATCGGGGGCGGAAAATTTTATGCTTTGGCCATGCACGGCTTCTAATGTCACTTCAGGCAAAATCTCCGCCGCCAGCGCAGGAGCGGCCAGCACCACAATATCGGCGTCAAACGCCGCCCCATTTTCCACCCGCGCCTGCCAGCCGCCTGCCATTTCCACCAGTTCGGCCACCGCATGGTCAGCCAACACCGTCACCCTTTCGCCCGCTTCCGCCAGCACCGCACGGGCGACCGCCGCCAAATCCAACCAGCCCGCTTGCGGGTAAAACCAGCCGCCATAGGGCAGAGCTACCCCCGCCAATGCGCTGGCCTCTTCCGCGCTCAGCTTACGGCGCACATCATCGGGCAAGCGCAGACTGTCCTGCCATTGGGCAAAACGCTGGGCGCGTGCCAGCTTCGCACCCATATTCAGCATCACCATGCCGTCCCGATTGCCGCCCAGCTCATGCCCATTTGCCGCCAGCGCGTCAAGCCAATGCCCCATGCCCGCATGACCCGCCCCCAACATACGCGCCCTTTGTGCGCGCTGGTTATGATAAAACGGCACAAAGGCACTGGCTGGATTGCCGCTTGCGCCTAAGCAAATATCGCTTCGCGCTTCCAGCACAACCACTTGCCAGCCGAGCCGTGCCAAATGCGCCGCGCTTAACACCCCCGCTAAGCCGCCGCCGACCACCAAAGCCTTTTTACTTTGCGCCCGCACAGACGCGCCTGCATTTTGCAAAACGCCCACGCACATATTGCGTTTTTTGCCAAAGCCGCTTTTCTTTTCCACGCGAAAGCCGACCGCTTCCAACCCGCGCCGCACCGCACCCGCAGAAGTAAAGCTGGCACAGCTCGCCCCCGCCGCCGAGCGTGCCGCCACCGCATCAAACACATCTGCCGACCACATCGCCGCATTACAGCGCGGCGCAAAGCCGTCCAAAAACCACGCTTGCACGCCGCCCGCCCCCAAACCATCATAACGGGCTAACTGTGTCGCCGCATCGCCCCATAAAAAATCCACCACAACGCGCCCGCCCGCAAAAAACCGCCTATGCGCCCCGCCAAGTGGCGGCGGATAGGCGGCTTGCAAATCCCGCGCATAATTTTCTAAAACTGGCCACGCCTTATGGGCGCGGGCTAAATCTTGTGCCGTGAGCGGGTGCAATTCGGTGGTGATAAAATGCACATTCGGCTTAGGCGCAGCCAATGCGTCCCACATTTGCCAAAGGCATAGAAAATTCAGCCCCGTGCCGAAGCCCGTTTCGCCAATGGTAAACACGCCCCCTTCCCCCGCCGCCAGCCTTGCGGGCAAATCATTACCGTGCAAAAAATGATGCGCCACCTCGCCCATCGCATCATCGCGGGAGAAATAAATATCGCCGAAACGCACCGACTCTGGCACGCCCTTGCGCCAAATTAGTTGAGCCGTTTCCAATGCCATTGATTTATCCTCATTTTCCGCCCTGCCGCGTGCAAAAAAGGCTTGAATAAAGCCCGCCTTCGGTCAACACTACGCCAACCAATACAAGCCTAATATAATGTCAGGGCATTGATAAGGGAGTTTATAATGGCAAAAGCATCTTTTGGCGTCATTTTAGCGGCAGCACTTTGCCTATCCGCCTGCCTACCCGCCGATAAAAATAAAGTCACCATTAAGCGCGACGCTTACGGCATGGCGCATATTTTCGCCGCCGATAATAAAGGCTTGTTTTACGGCTATGGCTACGCGCTCGCCCAAGACCGTTTATTTCAATTAGAAATTTTGCGCCGTTCTGCACAAGGCAAGGTTGCCGAAGTATTGGGTGCAGATTATGCCAGCTTTGACGAAAAACAACGCCGTTTATTTTGGCCAGACGATATTCGCGCCCAGCTTGATGCTTTGCCGAAAAAAAAGCGGGTGATTTTTTCTGCCTTCGCCGATGGCATTAACGCCCAGCTTGAAGCGGTGGCGCAGAACCCTGAAAAATTAATGCCCGCCGAATTCACCCATTATGATTTCACCCCCGCCGCATGGACCGATTATGACGCGGCCATGCTTTTTATTGGCACGATGATGTTGCGCTATGGGGATTTCAATAGCGAAATGCAAAACCAGCAATTCCTCGCTGACCTCACCCAAAAGCACGGCGCACAAACAGCTATGCAGATTTTTAATGATGCCGTGCCGCTAAACCATGCCACCGCGCCCAACACCATTATGACGGCCAAAGCCGCACAGCTTTCTCCGCCGCCCAAAATCAAAATGCCGCCCATTATTGAGGCTTACGCCCAAGCAGACACGCACACCAAACCGCCAACGGGTTTTTCTAACGCGCTGATATTGGGCGAAAACTATTTGCGCGACCATGCCGCCCTGCTCCTTAACGGGCCGCAATTTGGTTGGGCGACGCCGGCCTATACCTATTCTGTCGGCTTTCACAGCCGCAAATGGAAAGCGGTGGGCAACGCACCATTAGGCTACCTCTTCCCCATGTTTGGCCATAACGCCCATATCGCTTGGGGATCCACTTGGGCGGCGCGGGACAATGTTGATATTTTTCGCGAAACCCTCAACCCTGACGACCCGCATCAATATAAATATCGCGGCAAGTGGAAAAATTTTGACACGCGCCAAGAAACCATTCGCGTGCGCGATGGGGACGACATCACATTCACCGCGCTTAAAAGTGTGCATGGGCCGGTCTTCATGCAAGAAAATGGTTACGCCTATGCCCGCCAGCGCGGTTGGCAGGGGCGCGAAATGGAAACTCTGCTCGGCTGGCTCGCCGCCACGCAGGCGAAAAATTTCAACCAATGGCGCAAGGCTGTGACCCATTCGGCGGTGAATGTTAACTGGTATTATGCCGACAAAAACGGCAATATCGGTTATTTTTCTAGCGGGCGTTTTCCCAATCGTGCGCCCGACCATGACCGCCGCTTGCCAGTTTCGGGCGAAGGGCGCATGGATTGGCGCGGCCTGCAACCGGCTATGAGCAATCCGCACATTCTCAACCCGCCAGAAAATTATGTGGCGAATTGGAACAACAGGCCGTCTGCCAATAGCGGCAATCCCGACCAATGGTGGTATAGCTGGTCGCAAGCCGACCGCATTTGGGTGATGCGCGATGGTTTGGCCGCCGCCACCGCCAATAAAAAATTATCTGCCGATGAGGCGTGGGATTTAATGCTCGCCTTTTCTTTTGACGACCCGAATGTGCGTTTTTTCCGCCCGCATATGTTGGCCGCTTTGGAAAAAATCGCGCAAGACACACGCGAAAGCCGTGCGCTTTATCGCAAAATTGCCCAGCGTTTGGCAAATTGGGACGGGCGTTTTGAAGCCACCACCAAGCCCGCGCAAAGAACCGCCGATAAGGGGCGCGGCACGGCCAAAAGCAATGGCAATGCTTACGCCCAAAGTGCCAATACGATTTTCCGCCACTGGCTTGGGGCGATGCAACGCGCTGTTTTGGCCGATGATATGGCTGGCACGGTTGGCACCGCGCTTAGCACCGATACGGGCTATGCCACGCCCGATGCGCCCAGCGCGTCGGGGCTGAACATTTCGGTTGGGCTTAAACTGCTTTATGAAATTTTGGAAGGGCGCAGTGCTTATGATTTCCTCAATGGTCAAAATGTCACCGCGCTGTGGAAGCAATCGCTTGATGTCGCGCTGAAAGAAATGCGAACCACTTACGGCAATAATATGGATAATTGGCAAATGCCCGTTTCAGCGACACACTTTCATCACAAAAATTTTCTAGGTGTGCCGCAAACTCTGCCCAGTGCGGCGCGTGAAGATATTGTAGATATGAATCGCGGCACGCAAAACAACATGGTTGCCTTTGACCGTGAGGGCAATGTGCAAAGTTTTGAAGTTGTCGCGCCCGGCCAAAGCGGTTTGATTAAACCCGATGGGGGCAAAGCCGCCCATTATGAAGACCAATATCAGCTCTTCGCCACACGCGGCAAAAAACGCATCTGGTTCACCACCGCCGACATCAACGCCAACACCGCCAGCGAAACCGTTCTGCAAATGCCCGAAACAAAAAGGGAGTAGGGGTTACAAGCACGAAATCGCCGTCGGTTCAATGAACTCATAGTGGGAGTGAGAAAATGAAAAAGACTTCAGCACCGCTAAGAATTGCGAGCATTGCCTTTTTAACTTTGTTCCTTGCGGGGTGTACTGTCGTGCCAGGCATTTCAGATTTAGATAAGTTCCAACCATCGGTAACGCTCTCTGCAACCTACACTGGGTTTGATAAAATTGATTGGGATGCTGGCGCGATAAAAGCAAAAGAGCAATGCGCTAAATTTGGCTATGAAAAAGCACGGGCATTAGAAAGAGCGCAATCAAGTTGTGTAACCAACGGTCAATATGGCTGTCTTGTCTATCAAGACAACCTTAAATTCGTTTGTGAAAATTAAGTAAGGAGCGGTCGGCAGATATTGCCCTGCCGCATCGCCGCCCCCTCTTTCTTCGCGTATCCCCCGCCCCTTTTTCCTGCGCTCTCTTTCTTCGCGTGTCCCTCAGCACTGCACAGCTTTGGCCGCGTCCAATCGCACCGCCGCATCACCGCCCTCTCACCACCGCATCCTTTTTTCGCGCCCTCTCTTCGCGTGTCCCGCACCACCTCGCCGCCAAAAGCTGGGGATAACCGCCTGAAAAAGCGGGGCAATATCGGCGGAAGGGAAAGATTGGGCGCGGTGTGTTATATTGTCGTGCTTGTTTGTGCGCGGCATAAAGCCTATAATGAGCCTATAGCGAATGGAGTGCGGTATGAGCGAAATTGTTGAAACGAAAGACGGGCAGAAAATTGACCCTCAGCTGGTGGCGCAAGGCGCGGCCACGCCCGTGAAGAAAAAAGGTGCGTTTTGGGTTTTTGAACTGACGCTCACCGCCGATGATGTGCGCGAATATAGCTTCACCGACCGCCAAAAGGCCGTCAATATGCGTAACATTATGATTGCCCACCTGAAAAAATCCCTCGGCGCCGCCCTGAAATCTAAGGGGTAGTAAAACGGGCACATCTAAACGATGCGCCAAAGCACGCTACAGCTTTGACAAATTTACAAATAACGAATGAATAAATAATGAGGCAAAGATGGACCTTATAATGAATGGCATCAATGGCCACTATCTGCGCAATATCGTTGAAAACGCTTCTGACAATACTGAGGAAGTGCTGGCAGCTGTAGCCTATGCAACAGAGGCAGATTTGCTTTTTAATTGGTGCTGGGAAAATAGTATTCCGTTAAAATATTACGGAAGGCTTGATGCGGGCATTGCCGTCAATACTAATATTCTAAAAAATTTTCTTCAGAAGAAGTCACCAAACTATGTCTGTAAGTTAGTTCAACATCATCACGCCAAAGTTATCTGGTGGCGTGGTGTAGGAGTATACGTTGGCTCTGCCAATCTGACAGATAGTGCATGGCATAAAAATGTCGAAGCAGGCTGCTATTTTAAAGAAGAAGAAATCAGTGACGCAATGGCAAGCGATTTCAAAGATTTGTTTGATACTCTAGAAACCCATTCCACGCCCTTGACAGAAGAATTAGTAAACGAAATGCAGAAACGCTCTAGAGCGTTAGGGAGAAACGTTCCTGATGAAACAGACTTCTGGAATAGTCCTAGTTTCAAAAAATGGCCCGGCCTTGTTCAAACAGCCCCCAAAAAAGCCCGCGAGAGAAAGCGTGATGAATTTTTAGAAGAATGGCATGCAACATTACAGGTTTTAAGAGATATTGGGCAGATTGTTAGCCAACCAGAAAATAGGCCATCTTGGATAAACTCTACCGCTTCTGCTGGCGCGCAGGCAGACCAATTTTTACATGCACACTATTACCAGCGTACCTTCAAGGAAGGTAAAGCAAATTACGAACATTTATTCAAGGAAAATCAGGGGCGTGAAGCAGAAGCCTTAAAGGAAGCCATTGAGTGGTGGGGTCTCATTAAAGATTATGAAAAAGAAAAGGAAATGTTAAATGTAACTGCGCCATTTTTACAATCCGAATTATCCCAGAAGGCTCTACTTGAAATGGATGAAAGTGCATTTCATGATATTTGCACACGCGTCCACTCAATCAGAGATCATGCTCGTCGTGTGTCTAACAAAAAAGTGAACCTTCCAAGTGACGGCACGCGATACAGCATCCCTCAGAAAGTTGATGCTCTTGCTAAGCGTATTTGGCATGAGCAATCTTCCGAAGGAGAGCGCGTGAAACGGTTATTGACACACATCCTTTATGGGGGCTCAAGCGAACAACTACCAGAACGCTTATGGCAAGGAGTAACTGACCCAGCATGGAAAATGGATGGACTAGGTATCAGTTCATTGGGGGAAATAGTAGGCTGGGCACTGCCAGATAAATTCCCCCCGCGTAATGGCCGCACCTCAAAAGCATTAAGATCCTTGGGCTATGATGTCACCATCCATGTGGGATAGTACCTGTTCCGCTTACTTCCACGGCACGATTTGAGAATTAACCTGTAAAAGAAAAATTGGTTGCGGGGGCAGGATTTGAACCTGCGACCTTCAGGTTATGAGCCTGACGAGCTACCGGGCTGCTCCACCCCGCGCCAAGGGGCTATATATCACATTGTCCGCCGTGATTGTAAAGGGATTTGAACCGTTCGGCGGGTATTTAAGGTCATTTGATTTTGTCCAATTTATCTATACCCAGTATTTTTTTAAGGTCTGATTTGTGTTCCAAAATCGCTCGCCGATCGCTGGGTGTTTTAGGCAACGTAATGTTGTCTATACCCTCGTGGGCAGACTCGAGTCTAATATGCTTGTTTTCTGACTTTTTAGAAAACCCATACCGTTTCAGAAACCGCTCAAGATTATTATCAAACTCATTAATATCACCCAATTTTTTTAGAAATTGAGTCAGTTCTCGAGTCTGTTCAACATTCTTGAGAAAATCTTTCAAAACATTCTTGGAGCGTTTATCCAAATCTTTATCTTTCATGGCAAGTGACACTGAATAACGCAATCTGTCAGATATTTCACCAGGATAAAATTCCTCAAGCTTAGCGTCATCAGCCAGCCTTTCATACCAAGATTTTTCATCATAAGATTTTTCATCATCAGACTTTTGACGCAAATCTTTTTTAAGGTCTTCATTCTCACCTTTTAATTTTTCATTCTCATCTTCATAGAGTTTTATTAACCCTTCCGCATCTTCATGGCGTTTTTTTAATTTTTCATTCTCATCTTTTAATTTTTCAATCTCACCTTCATGGCGTTTTGTTAATTCTTTAACCTCCTCTTCAGGGTCTGACGAAGGCTGGAAACCCTCGCTATCATTAACAAATGGTTCACCTGTAGGGCTATCTAAAGGGTCTGGTGGGGCGGGGGCGACTTCCAATGATGGTGTCTGTGTTGCTTCTTTTTGCAGTTGAAACCAATCCCAACCCGCAAAAGACATTTGCCGCAAGCAGCCAAACGCGCTCCCCCTCAGATTGCTTATAAGCGATGCACTATTACGAGTGTGCTCTCCATCAATATAGTGTTTTTTAACACGGTCTGATTGCGGCCACATAAAGCCGACCGTGCCGCCATATGGATTGCGTCTGTCACATAGCGCGCTTAATTCATATGCAAAATCTTCGTTCGGCTCCACAACCACATGAACAAAACCGCCCATACCAGATGCAAACTCTTCAATCTTCTTTTTATTACCCAAATCCCATTTTTCATTTCCGCTGGCCGAAACATAAATCACGGGCAGGCTTACTGTAGCATTGCCGTCAATAATCGCACGGGCTTTTGCAATATCTTCTTGGCTGTTAGTGAGCCAAACAGGTTTATCGGAAACCTCTAATTCCCCGTCAGAGCCGCCCTTTCCACGCTCAAGCAGTAGCTTAATAAGCCTCGGGGGAGCTGGCGGATTATCCGCTTCGCCTTCGGCACTTGTTCGTAAGCGCAGTAAATATTGTTCACGCGTATCAGGGGTTTTTGATAGCACGCATTCCGTGACCCACCGCACACGCCCCCCTTTATCGGGGCGGTCATACAGGAAACCTATTGCGCTCCCATCTTCGGATTCAAATTCTTGGAGTAAGAACGACTCACCAGTTGATTGTGATGATACAAGTTTACCAATGTCAGCATCACTTAATTGCGGCAATTCACTTTGTTTCACGCCGCCCAGCCAAGCTTGAATCACGGTAATAAAGTAATCGCGGTCAAAAGATTTGACCGGAAACTCTGTTACAATCGGACGTTCCCGTGGCGTTTCAACCATAATTATTCCCCCATAACTTTGTGATAAATCTCCAAACGCTCCTCAGGCGTCATATTTCTATCCTTAAAGTTTTCGTCTGGCTCGCCCATAATTTTTTCAAAATTCTGGAAGTAATTGGGGTCCATATTTCTAAAGTTTGCTACGTACATACGCTTGTCCTCGTTAAACCCAACGCTAGCTATAGCTTCCACATTATCAAATTCTGGCAGGCGCACTTGATAAGTGTTCCCTTTGACGAGTTTTATAAAAACCACTTCAACATTTTGCTTCCCCTTGGGGATAATTTTTCCGACACGCATAAGCAGTTGTCTGGCAGGATGTCCTCTTACCAATAAATCATAAGAAGAACCTATGAGATCTTTCATCTCTGCCAGCCTTTTGGCGTCTAAATCGTTTTTATTCCGCTTTTCAGCAGGTAAAGCATCTGCCTCTTCTTTTATTTGCCTTTGGAGTTTGGAATACGCAAGTTCAAGCTCACTATTTTTGTTAATCAGTTCGCTACGCTCCGCATTCCATTCTTCCCTTTCATCGCTATGCTTTTTCTTTAACTCCTCTATTTTCTTTTTCAGAGCTTCATTTGACTCTGGCTCAGGCTCAACCCCCTCGGTAAATTTTGGTTCAGAGAAAGGAACAATCGCTTCTGGGTTGTGGAAACCCGATTCATCAACATCAATATCACTGAACCATTCGGAAGGAGACCAATTAGCCGTGTTTTGGCTGGTTCGAAAAATTATTGGTTTCCCCATAAGGGTTTGAACCTTTGCTTTGAGATTAGGAAGATTAGGAGCATATTTCTCTTTACTTATTTTACGCCAATCACCTTTGTCATTGTGAATGTAAAAGTATTTTTCGTCCTCATCTGAATGAGTCAAAATTCCAAAATTGTTCCACGCAAAACCCACTTTTCTGTTCCCTCATTAAATTTATTTTATGGCAAGTTTCATTTTAACATTGTCAAAGGAAATTACAAAGCAGAAACAAAGCGCAAGCACGGCTTTGGCCGTTTTTAATCGTTTCCAACCGCGCCGCGCATTTCTTTGCGCTCCCTTAGCCGCTCCCTTAGCCGCTCCCCTTAGTCGCGCCCCTTAGTCGCACCCCAACCGCGCCCCTAATCGCCCACCCAATCGTACGCGCCGCCGCCCCATTCAAAGAAACCAAATGAGGTATATCCATGAAACTGCGGGCGCGAAGCCAGCGAACATCCACAGAACTGTGTCCCGATAAAATGGTCTGGACAGGGAGTTACGCCACATGGCGTTTTCATCGGCGCGGAAAAATTTGAAGCATCCGAAGCCGAACAGAGCCGACCATATCGTCAGCATTTTCAGGCTGTCATCCAGCCCGTGCAAATGCCAAAGCGGCAGATGCGCGATGAACATGTAAAAGAAAAACACGCAGCTCGCGCCAACCGAATAAAAAATTGAAAAGCCCAGCGGCGCGACCGCATTTGGATCCATGCCGCGCTGATGATAGGCGTCGGACGCGATGGCCATGCTTATGGAATAGCCCGATGTGACGCCCAATAATACGAGCAATGTGAAATCTCCGCGGCCCATTGCGCCCCCTCGCCCTGCGCCCCTGCCTTATGCGGGGCGGTCGCGGCGATGATACAGCACCTCGCCGCTATGTTGAACTTTTTTAGTTGCGCGGCGGCGCGGGGGTGGGTGCGGCGCGGGTGCGAGATGGCGATAGAGCATCTCGGCTTTCTGTTGAACTTTTTTAACGCGGCGGGTGCTGTGGTGCAGAGCGATGCGGGGCAATACGCCTAAACACGCGCTGAGCGCGGCTTCCCGCCTCACCAGACGCGCCTCAAAAATGCGAAACCTGTGGATAAAAGCGTGGAAAACCCCCGCGACAACACGACACCGCTTGCACATTACCGCGCCCGTGCTGTGCGCCTATCGGCCTCTGCCCGTATTTTTACGAAACGCAGGATTATTTGCGTTCATTTGATTGGCCCGATTATCCCGTGCCGCCTTATTGGCCGGATTATTCGGGTTTTTCTGGTCGGCACGAGAATTCCCGCGCCCCGATTGTTTGTTTTTCGCCATAACAATCTCCTTTCATATCACATATATAAAATTACCGCCCCCACTTCAAGGGCGTGGGTGGGGGTGGTGGGCGCAAAATCTATCTACAAAGGAAGAGGAATTGGTGATGTAACCCATGGGACACGCCCACATATTCGGCTGTTTTCCCATATCGGCCACAACCATCACTGGCCGCTTTTTTTATGTTTTCAGTCACCATATGGTCAGGGGAAGGAATGGCTTCAACAACAACTTTCTCGCGGTCTAAATATTGAATGCCGACACTTTCTGAAACCTGACAACCCGCCAGAAAACCAGCGGCAAGAAAAACAGCAATAAGGCTAAACAATATGCGTTTCATTTTTCCCTCCAATTATTATTCGTTTGATTATGGTGTGCAGTCATACTGCCCGCCATCTGCAGGTTTAGGGCAATCCTTTACATATGGCACTGGTTTCAAATAGAGCGCATCATTAGAGCCGCGTATGTGCCATAATTTTCCTGTTTCAGTATCCAGAACGACACCAGCGCCAAAACCTATGCCATGCAGAAAACCAGCAACATAACGTCCTGAACCACTTAAAGGTATCGGAAAATTCTCCCGAGCATAAGAAATGCTTGGTGCAAGCATAATGGCCGCGCAGACAACGCACAGCCAAGTTTTCGTAGAAAATATATATCGTCCCATAACACATGCCTCCGTTAAAAGTTAAAATATGTGTTATGAGGATACTATCCGAACCCAGAAAAATATATAGTTTTAATCTAGCCTGATGCCAATAAATCTATCAACGCGCTCTAATTCTTCGGCAATTTTTTCTGCGGAACACCCACGTTCTATCAAAAACTCTTCGGCGTATTCCAGAACCTCATTATTTGAGATGCCATCTTTTTTACAAAGTTCAATCATTCTCTCTGCATGCATTGCATCATTTGAATGAACAGCAAAGGGGGCAATTGAATCGAAGCGAAACCCACCCCTCAAAGCATGTTTCCAATCCTTCAAATAGTCATAGTTGGACATTTTATCACTCCTTTATAAAACTACCCCCCTTGCCTCAAGGCAGATTACTTATCTTCCTTGTCATCATAATGATCATCTGGATCATCGCCGCGTGAGTTGTAATACTCATCATTGTTTGGATTCATCTGGTTAGCGTGATTATCCAAATCGGCTTGATTTCTATCTCTTCCAAAAGGCATAATCGCCTCCTTCATTAAATTACCTACCACACCCCAAAACCATTTTGGGGATACAATACACATAAGCACGCCACCCGCCCATTTCAAGGGCGCGGCGGGGGTTTTGGCTCAACCCATTGTGTTCTAACGATAAATTTTATGTTGGGGGAAGTTTTGGTAACACCGCGAAGAAGAGATTAAAAATTATTGCCCTGGGCAGGCCTGGCGACGACCTACTCTTCCACACCTTAAGATGCAGTACCATCAGCGCTGAAGCGTTTAACGGCCGAGTTCGGGATGGGATCGGGTTCAGGCGCTTCGCCATAGCCACCAGGCCGGCTCAGGGCAACAATAAATCGGCAAATATAAAACAAAAATGGAGAAAATGAGAACAATCAAATCAATCGAACGATTAGTACCGGTAAGCTACACACATCACTGCGCTTCCACATCCGGCCTATCAACGTGGTGGTCTTCCACGGTTCTCAAGGGAAATCTGGTTTTGAGGGGGGCTTCCCGCTTAGATGCTTTCAGCGGTTATCCTGTCCATACTTAGCTACGCTGCAGTGCCGCAGGCGCGACAACAGCTCCACCAGAGGTATGTCCACCCCGGTCCTCTCGTACTAGGGGCAGCTCCTCTCAAATTTCCTACACCCACGGCAGATAGGGACCAAACTGTCTCACGACGTTCTAAACCCAGCTCACGTACCGCTTTAATTGGCGAACAGCCAAACCCTTGGGACCTGCTCCAGCCCCAGGATGCGATGAGCCGACATCGAGGTGCCAAACAACGCCGTCGATATGGACTCTTGGGCGTCATCAGCCTGTTATCCCCGGAGTACCTTTTATCCGTTGAGCGATGGCCCTTCCACGCGGGACCACCGGATCACTATGACCGACTTTCGTCTCTGCTCGTCTTGTCAGACTCGCAGTCAGGCAGGCTTTTGCCATTGCACTCAACGACCGATTTCCGACCGGCCTGAGCCTACCATCGCGCGCCTCCGTTACTCTTTGGGAGGCGACCGCCCCAGTCAAACTACCCACCATGCAGGGTCCCGAATGCGGATAACGCATCGCGGTTAGACATCAATGAAGATAAGGGTGGTATTTCACTTTGTGGCTCCACAAGGACTGGCGCCCCCGCTTCAAAGCCTACCACCTATTCTACACATGCCGTCACTAATGCCACTGCAAAGCTGTAGTAAAGGTTCACGGGGTCTTTCCGTCTAACCGAGGGAACCCCGCATCTTCACGGGGAGTTCAATTTCACTGAGTCGATGCTGGAGACAGCGGGGAAGTCGTTACGCCATTCGTGCAGGTCGGAACTTACCCGACAATGAATTTCGCTACCTTAGGACCGTTATAGTTACGGCCGCCGTTTACCGGGGCTTCGATTCAAGGCTTGCACCTCTCCTCTTAACCTTCCGGCACCGGGCAGGCGTCAGACCCTATACGTCGTCTTGCGACTTCGCAGAGCCCTGTGTTTTTAATAAACAGTCGCTACCCCCTGGTCTGTGCCCCCGCCCAGAAGTTGCCTTCCAAGCGGGCCTCCTTCTCCCGAAGTTACGGAGGCATTTTGCCGAGTTCCTTCAGCATCGTTCTCTCAAGCGCCTTGGTATGCTCTACCTGTCCACCTGTGTCGGTTTAGGGTACGGTTCATCTGCGGGTGCTATTTCCTGGAACTGCTTCGCGGCTTTTCCAATCCAATAAGGAAAAACAACTTACGCAATTCGTCACATCCCGCGAGTTGAGGAATATTAACCTCATTCCCATCGACTACGGCTTTCGCCCTCGCCTTAGGGGCCGACTAACCCTGCTCTGATTAGCATTGTGCAGGAACCCTTGGACTTTCGGCGGGAGAGTTTCTCACTCTCCTTGTCGTTACTCATGTCAGCATTCTCACTTCCGATACCTCCAGCATGGCTCACACCACACCTTCAACAGCTTACGGAACGCTCCGCTACCGCGCTTGAGAGATCAAAATCTATCTATTGGTTCTGGTTCTGGTTTTAGCTTCTTTGGACTTTTTCGCTTTTTTGTCTTTTTCAGCAAGCACTATTCTGCCAGCTTACGATAAAGCGCATCAAAACGTTTGAAACTTCTTTTAGCGATTTTCAGCACATCATTGGTTGATATGCCGCCCGCCGCCAGCTTGTCAGGGCGCATAGACACATCCTTACGCCCACCCATTCTTTTACGTTTCTTTTCCATAAAAATATTCATACACAAAAATTAAAAAAACTCAATAAAATCACGGCAAAGCGGCTGGAAAAACCAGCGCACCTGCCGCAATCAATAGATTTTGAACTCCCAAGCACCCGCAATTTCGGTGGTTGACTTTAGCCCCGTTACATTTTCGGCGCAGAATAGCTTAATTAGACCAGTGAGCTGTTACGCTATCTTTAAAGGATGGCTGCTTCTAAGCCAACCTCCTGGTTGTTTTGGCCGTTCCACTTCCTTTCCCACTTAGTCAACACTTGGGGACCTTAATTGGCGGTCTGGGCTGTTTCCCTTTCGGCTATGGACCTTAGCACCCATAGCCTGTCTGCCGCATATTACTTCTCGGTATTCGGAGTTTGGTTAGGTTTGGTAAGCGGTGAAGCCCCCTAGCCCATCCAGTGCTCTACCCCCGAGAGTATTCGTGCGACGCTCTACCTAAATAGATTTCGCGGAGAACCAGCTATTTCCGAGTTTGATTGGCCTTTCACCCCTAGACACAAGTCATCCCCTCATTTTTCAACATAAGTGGGTTCGGTCCTCCAGTGCGTGTTACCGCACCTTCAACCTGCTCATATCTAGATCACTCGGTTTCGGGTCTAATCCAACGAACTGAACGCCCTGTTCAGACTCGCTTTCGCTACGCCTACACCTAACGGTTTAAGCTCGCTCGTCAAATTAAGTCACTGACCCATTATACAAAAGGTACGCTGTCACCGCAAAAGCGGCTCCAACTGATTGTAGGCAATCGGTTTCAGGGTCTATTTCACTCCCCTTGTCGGGGTGCTTTTCACCTTTCCCTCACGGTACTGGTTCACTATCGGTCATTGAGGAGTATTTAGGCTTGGAGGGTGGTCCCCCCACGTTCAGACAGGATTTCACGTGTCCCGCCCTACTCAAATCCAACTTCGCTGAACACCTGTACGGGGCTATCACCCACTACGGCCAAGCTTTCCAGCTTGTTCCAGTTACAGCAAAATTGGCATTGGCCTGTTCCGCGTTCGCTCGCCACTACTAACAGAATCTCGTTTGATGTCTTTTCCTCCGGGTACTTAGATGTTTCAGTTCCCCGGGTTCGCTTTGCGCGCCTATAAATTCAACGCGCAATGACACATATGTGTCGGGTTTCCCCATTCGGAAATCTACGGATTAAAGTTTGCTCACAACTCCCCGCAGCTTATCGCAGCGTGCCACGTCCTTCATCGCCTCTCAATGCCAAGGCATTCACCAACTGCCCTTAAGACACTTGATTGTTCTCATTATCACCATTTTTCAAAATCAAAATTAAAATGATGATTTACGATTAGTTATGAATATCAAACGCTCCAAAAGAAGCGAGCGACATTCAAGACCTAGAGATCCACTGCTGGCTTGAGAACCAACAGCAAATCAAAATATTTGCCAGATTAACCCGAATAGAGCTGGGTAGCCCCAGCCAGTGCAAAACACTGACACATCTGCAAAGTTCGTCGCGGCCACCAAAGAGTAGGAACACCCTTGGCACATAAATAAAACCACGCTGAACGGCTCATGCAGGTTCAGGTAAATCTCTTCTTCACAATGTCAAACAGCACAATCAGGCCAGCATTAAAAACCTACGGATGTATCAAAGACGCATCCGTCATCGCTTCAAACCTCGCCTGAGTGGAAGGCCGTTATACACCATCTAAACCAAGCGTCAAGCCCTATTTAAGCGGCAAAAAGAGCAGAAATCCCCGCCTGTTGACATTGCCGCGGGGCTTTAGCAATATGCCAAACATCATGGCGCGCACCCCTTCCCCTTCCGACCAATCTGCCCAGAAGGCGGCCCGAAAGCCCCTGCCGCTTTCGGTTTTCATCATTGCCCATAATGAAGCCGACCGCATTGGCCGCACCCTTGCCAGCGTGGCCGATTGGGTGGATGAAGTCATTGTCATTATTAATAGCGATAATCAAGACGACACCGCCGATATTGCCGCGCAGTACGGGGCGCGGGTTTTTCATAAAGATTGGGAAGGCTATGGCGCGCAAAAACGTTATGGCGAGGCGCAATGCCGCAATGATTGGCTGTTTAATTTAGATGCCGATGAAGTGGTCACGCCCGCTTTGCGCGACTCCATCACCGCCCTTTTCGCACAAAATAATTTCCAATATGCCGCCTATCGCATGCGCTGGATTCTTATGTCGCCCAACCCGAAGCGGCGGTTTTCGCGTTTTGGGCCGGGCGGAGATTTCGTCCGTCTTTACAATCGCCATAAGGCCGAATTCCGCGACAGCACCACGCATGATTCCGTGATTTTGAAAGAGCCGCACACAACAAGCCGCCAAATCGGCAAACTCAAAGGCGTGGTGTTGCATTATTCTTTCCGTTCCTACGCGCATGAAATGGATAAAATAAATCATTACACCACCATGCAGGCCGAAGAAATGTTTAGCCGTGGGCGGCGCGTATCAGTGGCACGCATTATCGCTGAACCTTTTGCGACTTTTTTCAAATGCTATATCCTGCGCCGCTTTTTTATGTGGGGCATTGAAGGCTTTATGGAAGCCGTCATCCACAGCACCCGCCGAACCCTGCGCTTCGCCAAACTTTATGAGAAGTATAATAAAGAGAGATGATGCGTGGGCAGGCAGAGAATAGCCCTACATGAACATTTATAGAACAA
The DNA here is from genome assembly GCA_965219965.1 of Parvibaculaceae bacterium. Taxonomy (GTDB): domain Bacteria; phylum Pseudomonadota; class Alphaproteobacteria; order RS24; family RS24. The sequence goes on along the minus strand of OZ244796.1, from coordinate 27,198 downwards.
AATTGTTGAATTAAAACGACAATGGTATACACTGGGTCGAATCAAAAGGAGCTTGGAGCTTTATGATGTCCATCAAAGCAGAAGATGTTGCCCAGTATATTCTGGAAAAGCGTGGCACAACGCCCGCTATGAAACTGCAAAAGCTGTGTTACTATTCGCAAGCTTGGTCATTGGTATGGGATGAACAAGCATTGTTCAGTAACGACATTGAAGCTTGGGCGGGTGGGCCTGTAATTAAAGGGCTATACGCAAAGCATCGCCGTCAATATGACGTTTCAGAAATTGAGGGCGGTGATTCTTCTAAACTAGAAGATTATCAAAAAGATACTATTGATAGAGTCATTGAGTTTTATGGGGAATACACTTCAAAACAGCTAAGTGACATCACCCATATGGAAGACCCGTGGAAAATTGCCCGCAATGGTGTTCCTGAGGGCGAAAGAAGCAATAAGAAAATTACGCCAGAGAGCATGATTAAATATTATGGGCAAATCCAGGGACAAGCGTAGGAAGAGAAAAAATCGGGGAACGAAGACCCTAATTCTACTCCACTCTCGAAAAATCCAGAACTTGCTGTCGATTCCTTTGCTTATCGCAAAGAAACCCCTGTTTGGCAATTTGGCAAAGTTGACAATGATAGCAAATGGGGGTGGAGCTGTGTGAATGAAGAGAGCTGGAAAGAAATCGTTCTCCCACATCTCACCAGCAGAGAATCAATGACTTGGGCTGAGATAGAGTCGCAAACGCACGGTAAACAAAATAAAACCAGCAACCATGAAATTGAAACTTCAAAAATCATTCCCGAAGCGCGAAAGCGTTTAGAGACTATGAAAAAAGATGATTACGACGTGCTGTTTTCTTTACGGGTAAATGGGGAAATCAGGATTTGGGGCAACCGCGAAGAAAGAGTATTTCAAATATTCTGGTTTGACTTTAAGCATGAAATTTGCCCGTCAATTAAGAAATAAAAATGGTGGCAGTGCGCCCACAAAAATTGGCACAGGCCGGTTAGGTTGCTATAATTGGTCGCCACTCATGGCACGCGCAGACAAACGCAAACAGGAAAACATTTATGCGTATTGCCAATATCACCTATCACAAAACGCTTGGCGGGCTTGAGCAGGTTTTTTTAGATTACAACCAGCATCTCACAAAGGCGGGGTATCACGTCACCGCCATCATGCCGCCCGATGCTTTGCTGGCGGACAAAATAAAAACCGCACGCATCACCACCCGCCACATTGCGGCCAAGCGCGGCCATTGGAATCCGCACACCATTGCGCGGCTGCGGCACATTTTGCGCCAAGCCCAGCCCGATGCCATTATCTTGCACAACGCCCAGCCGCTTAAATTAGTGCTGGCCGCCGCCGATAATATGTGTCCGCTATTGGCGGTGCATCATGGCGGCAAAACCGCCCGCCTGCTGCCCGCGCCGCACATTATTTACCCCGCCCGCTATATGCAAGACGCGCTGGCGCAAAGCGGTTATGACACGCGGCGGGCTTATTATGTGCCAAACGCGCTGAACATGACGCAGCCCTTTCAGCCGCGCCCCTTTCCGCCTGCCGACCGCCCGCTGACCATTGGGGCTTTGGGGCGGTTCGCGCCAGAAAAAGGATTGGACATATTCATTGCCGCACTGAAAAAATGCACCCGCCCCTATCGCGCCATAATTGCGGGCGGCGGTCGGACAGAAAAAACCTTGCGCCGACAAGCGGCGGGCTTGCCGATTGAATTTATCGGTTGGGTGCAGGGCGCGGAAAAAACCCGTTTCTTTAACGCGCTGGATATATTGGTTGTGCCATCGCGCCATGAGCCATTTGGTTTGGTGGTGCTGGAAGGCTGGCATCACAGCCTGCCCATTATTGCGAGCCGCGCCCAAGGACCCGCCGCGCTGATTAACCATAATCAAAACGGATTCCTGCTTGCGGCCAATCCCGCCAATGCGACCGATGCGGCCCATGCTTTACGCGCCGCATTAGAAAACCTCACCGCCGCCCAAGCCCACCAATGGAGCCAAGCGGGCTATGACACGCTTAAAAACCATCACACCCACACCCAACAATCCCCCGCCCTCTACGAAGCAATCGCAAAAGCAATGGGGGGATAGCGGCGCACCCCCTTCTGGCCACTTCCCCTTTGGGCTTTTCTTGTTTATATTGCGCCTTTAATTGCGGTCACAGGTGGAAGTGAAGATGGCAAAAGTTTTGGTTGTTGGCGCGGGTGGGGTTGGCTCGGTGGCGGTTCACAAAATGGCCGCCTTGCCCGAAATTTTTTCGCACATTACTTTAGCCAGCCGCACCAAAGAAAAATGCGATGCCATTGCCGCCAGCGTTAAGCAACGGCTCGGCGCGTCCACCCCAAAAATTGAAACCGCCGCCCTTGACGCTGATGACACCGCCCAAACCATAGAGCTGATTGAAAAAACCAAACCCGCTTTGCTGGTTAATCTGGCTTTGCCCTATCAAGACCTCACCTTAATGGAGGCGTGTTTGGCCACTGGCACACATTATTTAGACACGGCCAATTATGAGCCGCGTGACGAGGCGAAATTTGAATATCATTGGCAATGGGCGTATCAGGAACGCTTTGCGCGGGCCAATCTAACCGCCCTGCTTGGCTGTGGGTTTGACCCGGGCGTGACCAATATCTTTGTCGCCCATATCAACAAACATTTGCTAGACGAAATGCACGCGCTGGACATTCTAGACTGCAATGATGGCACACACGGCCAAGCCTTTGCCACCAATTTCAATCCGGAAATTAACATCAGAGAAGTCACCGCCGCCGCACGGCATTGGGAGAAAAAGGGGGCGCAAAATAATTGGATAGAAACGCCCGCATTGTCGCATAAGCAAAATTTTGCTTTCCCCGAAATTGGCGAGCGCGACATTTATTTAATGTATCACGAAGAGCTGGAATCGCTGACCAAAAATTTCCCCAGCCTCGCCCGTGCACGTTTTTGGATGACTTTTAGCGACAGCTATTTGCAACATTTGCGCGTGTTGGAAAATATCGGCATGACCTCCATTAAGCCTGTCCCATATGAAGGCCGCGATATTATCCCTTTGCAATTTCTCAAAGCTGTGCTGCCTGAGCCGTCCAGTCTTGGAGCCAGCACGAAAGGCAAAACCTGCATTGGCGTGGTGGTGACGGGCGTAAAAAATGGGCAGGAAAAAACATTTTACATTTATAATATATGCGACCATGAAAGCTGCTTTGCCGAAACGGGCGGGCAAGCGGTCAGCTACACAACGGGCGTGCCAGCCATGATTGGAGCCGCGCTTTTGCTGCAAGGCACATGGAGCAAAAAGGGCGTGGTGAATGTGGAAGAACTCAACCCCGACCCATTTATGGATATGCTGAACCAGCACGGTTTGGCGTGGTCTGTCGCCACCCGCCCCGCGCCTTTGGAGTTTTAAGAAAAATGCCGCGTCCCAATATCCTATCTGCCCCCATTATGCCCACCCAATCGGCGGGTGCGGGCGCGTTTGAACGCTTTGACCTCACCCGCGTGCCAAGCCCGTGTTTTGTGGTGGACGAAGCCGCGCTTAAACGCAATCTAACTCTTTTGCAAAATATCAGCACGGCGGCGGATGCAAAAATTTTGCTCGCACTCAAAGCCTTTGCTTTTTTTCATCTCGCGCCGCTTGTGTCGCGCCATTTATCTGGTACATGCGCGTCGGGTTTGTGGGAAGCCCGCCTTGCGCGTAAACATTATAGCGGCCAGCTCACCACTTTTTCGCCCGCTTACAAAGCAGAAGAAATAGAAGAAATCGCACAAGCCTCGGACCATGTGATTTTCAACACGCCCGCGCAAATTGCTCGCTTTGGCGCGGTCGCGCAAAAACATGGCGCGGAAATTGGTTTACGCATTAACCCGCAACTTCAAATTGGCGCGATAGAAAAATATGACCCATGTGCGCCCGGCTCGCGGCTCGGCTGGCCGCTAGACGCGCTTGACGACATTGATTTTTCTGCCCCGCATATGCAAGCCGTTACGGGTTTGCATTTTCACGCGCTGTGCGAGCAAGGCGTCACCCCTTTGCGCCATATATGGGAGAAGCTGGAAAGCAAACTCCAACCGCTGGCGAAAAATTTGCGCTGGTTGAATTTGGGCGGCGGCCATTTAATCACCCACCCCGATTATGACCGCGATGGGCTGGTGGATTTGCTCCGCCATATTCGCAATGTGATGCAATGCGACCTTCACCTTGAACCCGGGGCGGCGGTGGCGTTTGATACGGGCATTTTGGTTGGCGAAGTTTTGGACGTGATGCCCAATCATGGCCCCAATGCGATTTTGGATATTTCCCCCATTTGCCACATGCCCGATGTGCTGGAAGCCCCCTACCGCCCCGCGCTCATGCAGGAAGTCGCGGCGCAAGCGAGCGGCATTGGCGTGCGGCTCGGCGGGGTGAGCTGTTTGGCTGGCGACCATATTGGCACTTATCGCCTGCCTGCCGCCCCGCCCATTGGCACGCGGCTGGCCTTTTTGGACCAAGCGCATTATTCCATGACCCGCACCAATACTTTTAACGGCACGCGCCTGCCCAGCTTGGCGGTGTGGAATAGCGACACAGACGCGCTCAACATTGTCCGCCAATTTGATTTTGAAGAATTTGAAAGACGGTTGTGATGGGCGCGGCGCAAAAAGAAACGCAATTTTTGGGCGAAGAATTAACGCCTGCAGAAAACGCAGCCGACACGGCCCGTTTTCACATTATCCCTTGCGGTTTGGAAAAAACCGTATCCTATGGGCGCGGCACAAAAAACGGACCCGCCGCCATTATCGCCGCCAGCCATCAGCTTGAGCGTTTGGTTGAAAATAGCGAACCGGCCAAGCACGGCATTTTCACCCACGCGCCGATAAATTGCGACCAAGACACGCAAGCCATTATGGACGCTTTGCGCCAAACCACGCACGCCCTTGCGGCGGCGGAAAAAATTCCGGTCACGCTGGGCGGCGAACACGCGCTGTCTTATGGCGCGGTGATGGGCGTGGCCGACGCGCTGAAACAAAAAAACCAGCCGCTTGGTCTTGTGCATATTGATGCCCATGCTGATTTCCGCCCCGCCTATCAGGGGGAGAAATATTCCCATGCCAGCGTGATGTATTTACTGGCGCAAGAAAATTTTCCCATGGTCAGTTTTGGGGTGCGGGCGTTTTCGGCTGAAGAAGACGCCGCACGGCGCAAGCATGGCGTATTGACTTATGATGCGGGCGAGCTGGTGCGGCAAAATATCTCTTGCGTCAGCCTGCCGGACGACTTCCCCAAAAACATTTATGTCAGCTTTGACCTTGACGGGCTGGACCCCTCTCTCATGCCCGCTACGGGTACGCCTGTGGCGGGGGGTTTGGGCTATTATCAAGCGCTTGATTTGGTGCGCTCGGCTTTGGTGGGGCGGCACTGCGTCGGCCTAGATATTGTGGAACTCGCCCCCCTGCCCGACCGCCACGACTCCAACTTCACCGCCGCCCAAATCACCTACGCCCTCATGGGTATGGTGTAAGAGCAGGGGGAAATAAAACTGCAAGCCCGCCGAATATCATAACGCCTCGCCCCGCACCCGCACAACAAACCGCCGCCCATAAATGCGTATCATGCCACCCCTCGCGTTTTTGCCCCACCACCCACACGCCCCGAAACTGGTAACACCACCCACACCTCCAAGACAGGCATACCACCCAATACCCGCCTAATGGGCAGGCGTCTTTAGCTTAACGGATTCAAATTGTCGCCTGCCCGTTAGGCGGGTGTAAAAAGGGGAGCGTTAAAAGACAATGGCACAAATTAACCCCGCCCCAAAAACACGCCCCCCATAAATGCGTATCATTCCCCTGCGTTCCCACAAACAGGCAGGCGCCCTTAGCTCAGGCACATTTATAGAGCCGCCTGCCTGTTTGGGGGAGCGGCAAAAAAAGGAACGGGACAAATAACCTCGCACCCAAACCCTCACCCTTGACCATCACTTTTTTTATTCGCGTGTCCGCCAGAACCCGCGCTCTCAATTTTCGTACCCCCGAAATAGACGCACCCCCACACCTCCAAGACAGGCAAGCGTCCTTAGCACGACAGGCTTATAGAGTCGCTTGCCTGTCTTGGGGGTAGAAACTAGGGGTCAATATCGCTAGCTATTGAAACTTCCGAAGGCGCATTTTCGCCTCCATATCTCCCTGCTCGGCGGCTTTGCGATACCATTTGGCCGCTTGGCGATAATCCTGTTTTACACCCCAGCCTTCATCATACATAAGGCCAAGATTAAACTGCGCATCAGCTAACCCCTGCTTGGCGGCCTTGCGATACCATTTAGCCGCTTGTTTGACATCCTGCACTACGCCCTCGCCATCGTAATACATGATGCCAAGACCATATTGCGCCTTTGCATCACCCTGGGCGGCGGCTTTGCGCCACCATTTGACCGATTGGTGACAATCCCACGGCACACCCTCGCCCTCGTAATACATACCGCCAAGTAAAGATTGCGCTTTCGCATTTCCTTGCTCAGCGGCCTTGCAATACCATTGGGCCGCTTGTTTGACATCCTGCGTCACACCTGTGCCATTGTAATACATAAGGCCAAGATTATGTTGCGCTTCCGCCAACCCCTGCTCGGCGGCCTTGCGAGTCCATTCCACCGCTTGGCGATAATCCTGTTCCACACCCTTGCCAGTGAGATACATAACGCCAGTATGAAACTGCGCGAACGCATAACCTTGTTTAGCACGCTTTATTATGGCTGATGTATCTGCTTGTGCAAAGCTGGGTGGCGGCGTGGTCAGCAGGGCGGCAATCATCGCCGCCGCGAATATGGCTAAAAAATTATTCGTCAACAGGGCAACAATAGTCACCGCGCCTATGGCCAAAAAACTTTTCTTTTTGCGTGTCATGCGTGTCCCCCATTTATTGCGTTGACCATATCAGCCGTCTTTGGCCTGTCAAGCATCGCACCCGCCTGGGGACGGAGCGGTGATTAGAATTTAACCTTAAATTGATACCGCACGCCTAAAATTATCATTATCCATAGAATGGCTGAGAGTGAGTATTGCGTGCAAAATAAAAACAGTTCAAAGCCGCTGGCCTTTCCAAGTTCAGGGAAAAAGGACTTTCCGAAAAATGGCCATAAAAATGGCAAAGACAAAAAGATGCTCTTTGAAATGAAATCAGATATTTCAACAGCTTTATAAAATATAGAGGACATGAACCACAACGCACCCAACCACAATAGGGGACGAAAAGCACTTCGCCCATAATTGGATAAAAATCCGTATAATTTCCATATCACTTTCGGGCAAAAGCCCCGCGATTGAAAATACAAGCTACGCTCAGCTATGTTAATTTCATCTGCTACCTCTTGCTTTTTCACGCGCTGAAACTCACTAGCCAAATAACTCAGACGGCCTCTAATAAAATCAGAGTTGCTTCTGGCCTTATCACAAGAAACAGGAAATTCTGTCCCCACCGCATAAGATGATGAGGCCAGCCTTAGGTTATCAAAATTTATATATTTTGAAAATTTACTGCTAGATAATACGAGACTGGTTTCTTTTTGTGGGTCAAATGAACTTTTAAGTCCAGATTTGCATGAGCCAATATCTGACATCCCGATATATAATCTTTTAAGTGAATGATGCAACCTAACTCCATCAGCTTTCAATTGACATAGGAATACAGAATGGTAACCATCTTGTATCACCAAGCTTTTTACGGGATTTGAATAAGCAGCATCATGTGAATAATGCTCAATACGCAAACCCCATTCTGGAACATTCTCCAGCATGGGGGCGTGGTCATAAAAAACAAGTCCGTCTGCCAATAGCAAAGGTGCTGGAAATGCACCCGCAAAACTAGAGCCCTTAGGCACAGCAACATAATAAGTGGCGAAACAGATGGCGGGGTTAGATGACATCCCTCCCTGATACAAATCATTAAATACTGCCCCGTTACATGTGACGCTAATTTCAATACTGTAATCGCGCATAACAATACCTAAAACTGAAAACGCACCTTCCAAACACAAATCTGGCTTAATACGACCCTCTGAATGCTCATCAGCATGGCCTTCAGGATAAACCGTTTCACAGTTAAAAATGTCAATTTGCCGAATAGTAGAAAGCTTTATTACAGGAACGGATTGTTTAGCCGGTCGTTCAAACTTGCAGTTGACAAGCCTGAGCAAAGACACGCTATTTTGTTTAGCACGAGAATTTCTCAAATAACGAAAAAAGTTTTCTTCATTCAATCTAACGCCATATAAAGCTAAGGGTGTCTTTTCATCCAATAATGTATTGATGGTTTTTGAACCGGACTTTAATTGCTCTAAAATTTTTTCTGATTCCCGAATCCTTTCAGGATTATCCGCGAGTTCTTGCTCAAGCTTTTTCCCTTTCAAAACTGTATATACCATTACTGCACCTCTTTAAGTTCAGGGTGTTAGGCAAATTTTTCTGCTGTTTTAGACGCAAACGCTCTCTCTACCGACTGCCGATTATAGCAATCTAACCCGCCTGTGCCAATTTTTCGCCCGTTACGGTGAGGCCGCCCGCGCCCGCGCCCGCATCGCCATTGCCGCCCACCCCTGCGTTGCCATCGCCATCGCGCACCCCCGCACCATCGCCCACCCCTGCGTTGCCATCACCCACGCCTGCCGCCGCGCAATCAATATGCACACGGCTATCATCGCTAATCGTGCCGGACAGAAGTTCTGCGGCCAGTCGGTCTTGCACTTCGCGTTGAATAACGCGCTTGAGAGGCCGCGCCCCATAAACCGCATCATAACCTTTTTGCGCCAGCCAGTTGCGCGCCGTGTCAGACACATCCAGCACCAGCCCACGCGGTGCGATAATTTTTTCCAGCCGCGCCAGTTGCACATCAACAATCGCGCTCATTTGGTCGGGTTGCAAACGCTCAAACAAAATCACCTCGTCCAGACGGTTGAGAAATTCAGGCCGAAACGCGCTTTGCACCGCCCCCATCACCGCTTCACGCGCCGTTTCAACATCCGCGCCATCGGGCAAGGCGGCCAAATGTTCCGCGCCCAAATTAGAGGTTAAAATAATCAGCGTGTTTTTGAAATCCACCACGCGGCCTTGCCCATCGGTCAGCCGCCCGTCATCTAACACTTGCAGCAACACATTAAACACATCGCCGTGCGCTTTTTCCACCTCGTCAAATAAAATCACCTGATAAGGCCGCCGCCGCACCGCTTCGGTTAACGCCCCGCCCTCTTCATAGCCGACATAGCCCGGCGGCGCACCAATCAACCGCGCCACGGCGTGCTTTTCCATATATTCAGACATATCCAGCCGACAAATCGCCTGCTCATCGTCAAATAAAAAATCGGCCAAGGCTTTGGTCAGCTCGGTTTTGCCAACACCCGTGGGGCCGAGAAATAAAAACGACCCCATAGGCCGTGACGGATCTTGCAAACCCGCCCGCGCACGGCGCACCGCCCGCGACACCGCCGCAATGGCTGTGTCTTGGCCAATCACGCGCCGGTGCAAATGATTTTCCATCGCCAGCAGCTTGTCGCGTTCGCCCTCTAACATTTTATCCACTGGCACACCCGTCCAGCGCGATACAATTTGCGCGATATGGTCGTCCGTGACTTTTTCTTCCAGCATAGACGCGCTGTCTTGTGTCTCGGCTGGTGTTTCGGCTGGCGTTTCCGTTTCAGCAATTTTCTTTTCCAATTCGGGAATAATGCCATAAGCCAACTCCCCGGCGCGAGCCAACTGGCCGTCGCGTTCGGCTTGCTCTAATTCAATCCGCGCCGCGTCCAACGCTTCTTTATCTTGTTGCATCGCGCCAAGGCGTGCTTTTTCTTTTTGCCAATGCGCCGCCAAAGCATCGGCGCGTTCGCTCAAATCGGCCAATTCGCTTTCCAATTTTTCCAAACGCTCATGCGCGGTTTTGTCTTTTTCTTTTTTCAACGCCTCGCGTTCAATTTTTAATTGTATCACGCGGCGGTCAAGTTCATCTAATGCTTCTGGCTTGCTGTCCACCTGCATCCGCAAACGGCTGGCCGCTTCATCAACTAAATCAATCGCTTTGTCGGGCAGAAAGCGGTCGGTAATATAGCGATGCGACATCACGGCGGCGGACACCAGCGCGTTGTCGGAAATGGTCACGCCGTGATGCAGTTCATATTTTTCTTTCAGCCCGCGCAAAATTGAAATTGTGTCTTCCACGCTTGGCTCTTGCACAAAAACGGGTTGGAAACGCCGCGCAAGGGCGGCATCTTTTTCAACATGTTTGCGATATTCGTCCAGCGTGGTCGCGCCAATGCAATGCAGCTCGCCGCGTGCCAAAGCGGGCTTGAGCAAATTAGACGCATCCATCGCGCCCTCGCTCGCGCCCGCGCCAATCAGCGTGTGCATTTCGTCAATAAACAAAACCACCTGCCCCGCCGCGCTGGTGACTTCTTGCAGCACAGCTTTGAGACGCTCCTCAAACTCGCCGCGATATTTCGCCCCCGCAATCAGTGCGCCCATATCCAGCGACAGCAATTTTTTGCCGCGCAGGCTTTCTGGCACATCGCCGCCGACAATCCGCAAAGCCAGCCCTTCGGCAATAGCGGTTTTACCCACACCCGGCTCGCCAATTAAAATAGGATTATTTTTTGTCCGCCGCGACAGCACCTGAATGGCACGGCGAATTTCTTCATCGCGGCCAATTACGGGGTCTAGCTTGCCAGCGCGAGCATCTTCGGTCACATCGCGGGCATATTTTTTCAGCGCGTCATACGCCTCTTCTGCCGAAGCCGTGTCGGCGGTGCGGCCTTTTCGCAAAGCCTCAATCGCGCCCGCCAATGCGTCTTGGTTCACGCCCGCTTTGGTTAAAATATCTTGCGCCGTGCCAGACTGGCACAAAAGAGCTTGCAATAAACGCTCGGCGGTGACGAAACTATCGCCTGATTTTTCGGCCAGCTTTTCGGCGCTGGCGAAAATTTTTGCCATAGCGGGGGCAGCGACAAGCTGTGCGCCCGCGCCCGTTACTTTGGGCAGCGCGTCTAAGGCGGCCATGCAATTTTCATGCGCCTGTTTGGCATCTGCCCCGCACGCGGCGAGCAAATTCGCCGCCAGCCCTTGCGCGTCATCTAGCAAAATTTTGAGCAAATGCACCGGCTCCAGCCTTGCGTGATTTTCGCCCAAAGCCAGCGATTGCGCCGACTGAATAAAGCCTTTGCATCTATCGGTATATTTTTCTGGCGTCATTTACGCCCCCATTCATCATTGCGCTCAATGACTATATGGGAAGTAAAGCGGGGCGTAACAAGACCCGTTTTGAAAATTTATTTGGAAAGTTTTTAGGCTGTCGCGGGTTTAGGCTGTCGCAGCCCTAGGCTGTCGCCGCGTCTTTTTCTGATGACTCGGCCAAATCCAAATCTTCATCCGCGCCCGCATCGCCCGCATCGCCTTTATCGCCTGCCGCGCCTTTGCGCCGTCTGCGTAATGGGCCACGGCGGCGTTTATCGCCCTTATCGGCTTTCGCGCCAGAAGATTTTTTGCCCGCCGCGCTTTGCGCCTCTTGCGTCTCGCCTTCTTGGCCGCCCAACACAAGCGGCTCAACCACGCCCGGCTCGGCCATGCCACTGCCATTAAAAGAAGCGGGGTCGCCTTCATCATCATTTTTGCCTGCCCCCGTTGCCGCATTTGCGGTGGCGGCATGGGTCGCCATAAGGCGGCAATAATGCTCGGCATGTTGGAAAAGATTTTCGGCCTTCACCGGGTCGCCTGCGGTTAAAGCATCACGGGCGAGGGTTAGATATTTTTCATAAACAGTGCTGGCATTGCCGCGCACTTTCATATCAGGACCATTGCTGTCATAGCTGCGATTTGCCGGATTACCCTGACGTCGCCCACGACTTCTAGATCGTTTCATGTCACTTCCTGTTCAATTTTTACATGATACATTATAGCACTCATTCACACATTACTTTCAGCATTTCCAATTTCATATTCGGTATAACATCTAGCATCATATTTTTGGAAAAAGCGGTTTCAAAATTCTGCTCTCAATCTTTGAAACGGTGACAGATTAACCAATTCAGCAAAATTTATCAAACCTCTTTTTGCAAAAAAAACAATTATTTTTTTGCCCATTGTCCAAAAACAACACGCTCAATGCCTGACAAATCAGCGTGGCTTTGGACATGGTCAAAGCCATTTTGTGTCATCAGCCGCCCCACATAAGCGGCTTGTCCTGCGCCCACTTCACAGCCCAGCCAGCCTGCGGAGCGCAAATAATCGGGGGCGCGTTGCACAATATGGGCATAAACATGCTTATCTTTAGGCGCGAGCAAAGCCCGTTTGGGGTCATGGTCACGCACTTCAACCGCAAGGCGGGTGAAATCTTGTGCCACAATATAAGGCGGGTTGGCTAAAATACAATCAAAATTTTCATTTCTTTTACGCAAAGCCGAAAACCAATTTGACTGGCGAAAATGCGCCCGCCCCCTCAGCCCCAAAAGCGCGGCATTGATACGCGCTTGGCGCAACGCGCCCGCACTTATATCCACGCCCAGCCCTTTTGCGTGGGGCAGAACCGACAGGCTGGCCAAAAGCAAACAGCCCGACCCTGTGCCTAAATCCAGCAAGCGCGGGGCGGCATTATGGCTCGCCTTTAATCGCAACACCGCTTGTTGCACCAGCACCTCGCTATCGGGGCGCGGGTCAAGCGTGTCTTTATTTAACTCAAAGCTCAGCCCATAAAATTCCCGCCGCCCCAACAGGCGCGACACTGGCACACCGGCAAAACGTTGGGCCACCAGCGTGGCAAATTTTTGCGCCGCCGCCGCATCTATTTTTTCATGCGCGGCTTTTATCAGCCCCGCCTCATCGCGCCCGCTTGCGTGTTGTAACAAAAGCCGCATATCCAGCGCGGGCGTAGCCAGCCCGTTTTGGCGTGCTTGGCGCGTGGCATGGGCTTGCACCGCTTCAAAACTGCCTGCCGCCAACATCACGCCTCGCTTTCCGCCGCCAGCCGCCGCGCTTGGTCTTCGCCAATCAGCGCGTCAATGACTTCTTGCAACCCATCGCCCGCGATAATTTTTTCCAGCTTGTGCAACGTCAAATTGATGCGATGGTCTGTCACCCGCCCTTGCGGATAATTATAAGTGCGTATCCGTTCTGACCTATCCCCAGAGCCGACTTGCGATTTTCTATCCGCCGAGCGTTCGCTTTCCATCCGCGCTCGTTCGGCTTCAAACAAACGCGCCCGCAAAACCGCCATGGCTTTGGCGCGATTTTTATGCTGTGATTTTTCATCTTGTTGCGACACTGTAATCCCCGTAGGCAAATGGGTAATCCGCACCGCGCTATCGGTTGTATTGACCGATTGCCCGCCCGGACCCGAAGCGCGGAACACATCTATGCGTAAATCTTTTTCGTCCAGCACCACATCCACTTCTTCTGGTTCGGGCAGCACCGCCACGGTTGCCGCCGAAGTATGAATACGCCCGCCGCTTTCGGTTTCTGGAACGCGCTGCACCCGATGCACGCCGCTTTCAAATTTCAGCCGCGAGAAAACCCCCGCCCCGCGTATGGCGGCGATAATTTCCTTAAAGCCGCCAATATCGCCCGCCGCTTGCGAGATAATGTCCAGCTTAAAGCCGTTCAATTCCGCATAACGCGCATACATGCGGAACAAATCACCCGCAAATAAAGCCGCCTCATCGCCGCCCGTGCCAGCGCGGAGTTCCAAAATCACATTCATTTCATCGGCCTCATCTTTGGGCAGGAGCAGAATTTGCAAATCCTGCGCCATGGCGGGCAAACGCGCTTCCAAAGCGGGCAGTTCGGCATTGGCGAGCTTTTTCATTTCCCCATCATCGCTTTGGGTTAAGGCTTTCAAATCGGCAATTTCGTCTAGCACCGCCCGATAGGCTTTGATTGCCGCCACAAGCGGGTCAAGGCGGGCATATTCTTTGGACAATTTCACAAATTCGGCGGGCGGCAGTTCGGCATTATTCATTTCACCCTGCAATTGATTGGCACGGCTTAAAATAGCGTCAAGGCGGTCGGCAGGGAGAGTCGGCAACATGCGTTACGCTCCACTTTCGCTGGCCGCACGCATTTGCGCGGCCTTGTCTTCCACCAACGTAACCAAATGCTCTACCATTTCATCATTGGACATTTTATGGTCAGGTGTGCCTTGCACATAAACCATGCCCGCCCCGCCGCCGCCACCAGTAAAACCAATATCGGTTTCGCGGGCTTCACCCGGGCCATTAACCACACAGCCAATAATAGACAGCGTTATGGGTTCGTGAATATGGGCGAGGCGTTTTTCTAATTTCTGCACCGTGCTAATCACATCAAAACCCTGCCGCGCACAAGACGGGCAGGAAACAATCGTCACGCCGCGATGGCGCAACCCTAAGGCTTTGAGCATTTCATAGCCGACTTTAATTTCATCTATCGGCTCGGCTGAAAGCGAAACGCGCAATGTGTCGCCAATGCCGTCCCACAGCAACGCGCCCAAACCGATAGAAGATTTTATCGTCCCGCTTGTATAGCTGCCCGCTTCGGTAATGCCAATATGCAAAGGACAATCTACCACTTCGGCCAGTTGCCGATAAGCGGCCACCGATAAAAACACATCAGACGCTTTCGCGCTAATTTTATAATTATGAAAATCATGCTCTTGCAAAATCCGCACATGCGCCAGCGCGCTTTCCACCATGGCTTCGGGGCATGGGCTTTTATATTTTTCCAGCAAATGTTTTTCCAGCGACCCCGCATTGACCCCAATGCGAATGGCGCAATTATAATCACGCGCCGCCGCAATGACTTCCTTCACCCGCTTGGCGTCACCGATATTGCCCGGATTGATACGCAAACACGCCGCCCCGGCTTTGGCCGCTTCAATGGCGCGTTGATAGTGAAAATGAATATCGGCGACAATCGGCACATTGGCCGCCGCCACAATGGCTTTCAGCGCGGCGGTAGACTCTGCGTCAGGGCAGGAAATCCGCACAATATCCGCGCCTGCTTCTTCCAGCCCGCGCAGCTGGTCAAGGGTCGCGCCCACATTTGCGGTCGGCGTATTGGTCATAGATTGCACCGCAATCGGCGCGTCACCGCCTATGGCAACATCGCCCACCATAATTTGTCGGCATTTGCGTCTTTTAATATCGCGCCATGGGCGAATACTCATTTTCTGCCCCATTGATTTTAATTATTAAAGCCAGAGATTAAGCGCGGCACATTGATGCGGTGACGGGTTAAAATCTGCCCCGATGCCCCGACCGGCGCAATCACCTTGTCGCCATGCACATAATCTAAAAGCCCTGCATTGCGCGTGGCCAGCCGAAAGCTATCGCCTTCGGGAAATTCAAAACGCTCGCCCGCCAGCACAATGGAAGAAAATAAAATCCGCCCCTTGTCATTTTCCACCCGCATCCATGTTTCCCCGCGGGCAACAATGGCAAAATTGCTCAAGCGTTCGGCTTGCACGGGTGCGGCCTCACCCGCTTCTTCAGTTGGTATATGGGCGGGCGTTACATTTTGCGTTGTCGGCTTTGGCGTTTCCACTTGCACAGATGCGTTATTTTGCGGCGCGGCTTTTTCAATCATTTCCTCTTCTGCGGTCATTAAAAACGCCCAGAATAAATAAGCCGCCGCGACCACCACCAGCAAGCCGATAACCAAAGCGGTGCTTGGCAATTCGCTTTTATCTTTCATCACGGGAAAATCCAGCCGCACCCCGCTTGCGCGTCCAGCTTGGTCTTTATAAAGCTCAATCAGACTATCACAATCCAATTCCAAATAAGTGGCATAGGTGCGGATAAACCCAATCGCATAGGCCTGTGCGGGCAGGGCTTGAATATCATTTTCCTCTAGCGCGACCAAATGGTCTTCGCGTATCCGCAAAGCGTTAGAAACAAAAGCCACATCCTGCCCGACCGCTTCCCGCGCTGTTTTGAGCATATCGCCCACGCTTTTGGGGCTGGATTTTTTGCTGGTTTTTTTATCGCTATTCATAATGGCAGATTATAAAACTTTTAGCCCTTTTGTAACGGGTTAAATTTTAACCTTTAATTCGGCAGCTATGGCGGTGAAAAGCGGGCGTGTCAGCACCCCGCCGCCTTCTTTTGCATTGCGCTCTTTCAAAATCGCAATTTTGGCGGATAGTTTTTGCATATTGAGCGAGCGTATCATTCTTTTCACCGGCCCAATAGAAGATGATTGAATCGATAGGCTTCTAAAGCCCAGCCCCAAAAGAGCCATAGCTTCAAGCGGCTCGCCGCCCGCTTCGCCGCAAATGGTCACGGGAATTTGCGCTTCATTACATTTATCGCCGATAAGCGACAGCATATCCAAAGCAGGCGGCGATAAAATATCATAACGCGCCCCGACCATTGGATTGCCCCTATCACTGGCGAAGAAAAATTGCAGCAAATCATTCGTGCCGACACAAATAAAATCTACCAAAGGCAAAAGCATATCTAGCTGCCAAACCAGTGACGGCACTTCCAACATTGCCCCGACTTTCACCGCTTTGGGCGCGGGGTGGCCAAAATGGTGCAGGCGTTCTAATTCTTTATCCAGCAGAGCTTTGGCCTGAATAAATTCATCTACATTGGCCAGAAGCGGAAACATAATAGATATTTCCTGCTTACTGCCCGCCATAAGCAAAGCCCGCAACTGATGGCGCAACAAGCCGGGACGGTCCAGCGCGATGCGTATCGCCCGCCAGCCCATAGCCGGATTTTCTTCCTGTGCGCGGCGCATATAGGGCAGCATTTTATCGCCGCCAATATCCAGCGTGCGAAACACGACGGGCTTATCGCCTGCCTCTTCCAAAATTCGTGCATAAAAAGCGGTTTGCTCCTTGCGGCTGGGCAGGCTGGCCGACACCATAAATTGCAATTCGGTGCGGAACAGCCCAATGCCCATCGCCCCGCTATCGGGCAGATTTTTCAAATCCACCAATAGCCCCGCATTCATTTTCACATCTACCGATATGCGGTCACGGGTTATGGCGGGTAGTTTCCGCACCCGTGCATATTGTTTTTTCTTTCGTGCTAATGTTTTGGCACGCTCCTCATAAGCCTCAAACATGTCATCGGACGGCTCAAGGAAACAAACCCCATTATCGGCATCTACAATAATTTCCTGCCCGTCACGGGCCATATCGGATAAATCCACCGTCCGCCCTACAGTGGGAATTCCCAAAGCCCGCGCCACAATAGACACATGCGCGCTTTGTGTGCCTTCTTCAATCACCAGCCCGCGCAAATGTTTGCGCTCATAATCCAGCAATTCGGCAGGGCCCATACTGCGGGCGACAAGCACCGCATCTTTAGGCAGGCGTTCAGAAGACGCCGTTAAAGGCCGTCCAGTTAAAATCCGCAAGAGCCGATTGGATAAATCTTCAAAATCATGTAAACGGTCGCGCAAATAAGTATCGCGCCGCCCCGTCATTCGCGCCCGCGTGTCGCTTTGCACCCGTTCCACCGCCGCCTCTGCCGTCAGCCCAGTGCGGACAGCCTCGCGCATACGCGCTTGCCAGCCTGTATCATTGGCAAACATTTTATATGTTTCCAGCACATCTAAATGCTCGCCCGCATGGGACACATCTTCGGTCAGCAACATTTTATCCACCGCACGGCGCAAATCATACACCGCTTTATCCAGCCGTTCATATTCCGCATCTACATCTTCGGCAATGAGCTGGCTTACTTTGACGCGGGGTTCATGCAGCACCACATGGCCAATGGCCAGCCCATCGGCCAGTCCCAGCCCGTTAAAGCGGCGCGGGGCGGCGACCATATCTTCTGCCGCTTGCGTCTGGCCGCTTTCGGCCAGCATTTCGGCCAGCACCATGGCCACAGTTTGCAGGGCTTCTACCTCTTCATCAACAAAAGACCGATGGGTGGTGTTCTGCACCACCAACACGCCAATCACTGTGCCGCCGCGCAACACAGGCACGCCGACAAAAGAGTGAAACGCCTCCTCGCCCGTTTCAGGCCGATACACAAAATGCGGGTGGTTTTGCGCGTCCGCCAAATTAAGCGGACGGGCATGTTTGGCAATATCGCCGACCAGCCCTTCGCCAATACGCAAAGTGGTTTCATGCACCGCTTCGCGCCGCAAGCCTTCTGTCGCGCAAAGCTCCAGCGTGTCGGGATTGCTTTTAAGATAGACCGAGCAAACCGCCATATTCATGCTGGTTGCAATCAGTTCCACAATGCGGTCAAGGCGGGCTTGGCGGTCAATATCTTGCGCCATCACATGACGCAAGCGGCGAAGCAAAATACGAGGGCCTTCTAAAGATAAGGGCATAGCCAATAGCGCGGGCAAAGACAGCTAGTCTTTGCGGGTCGCTCCATTATTGTCTAAATCAAAACCAGCATGAAGGGCTTGCACCGCCGCTTCAACATGTTCTGCATCAATCAAAACGCTGACTTTAATTTCAGAGGTTGAGATAACATGAATGTTAATTTCCTGCTCGGCCAAAATGGCAAACATTTTTTGTGCCACGCCAGCATGGCTCCGCATACCAACGCCAACAATAGACACTTTCGCCAGACCGGACATGGTTTCCAGCTTGCCAAAAACAATATCGCTTTGGGCGTCTTCAATCACCTTTTTAGCGCGAGCCAAATCATCATTGGCCACCGTAAAAGTGACATCTGTTTTGCGCTCGGCAGAGATATTCTGCACAATCATATCAACATTAATAGCGACATCGGCGAGCGGGCCAAATATCGCCGCCGCCCGTCCGGGGCGGTCATCAACATCGCGCAAAGTGACCTTTGCCTCATCGCGTGAATAGGCAATGCCGCTTACAAGTTCTTGTTCCATTATTTCTTCCTCACTGCAAACAAGTGTACCCACAAGCCCGTCTTTGGGAAAGTCCCCATTCGGCTCGTCAAAACTATCGCGCACCTGCAGGCGCACATGGTGAAGCATGGCCAGCTCCACCGAGCGCGTTTGTAGCACTTTTGTGCCTAAAGACGCGCTTTCCAGCATTTCCTCATAGCTGACCTTATCCAAATGCCGTGCTTTTGGCACGACTCGCGGATCGGCGGTATAAACCCCGTCCACATCGGTGTAAATATCGCATCTTTCCGCGCCCAAAGCGGCGGCCATGGCCACCGCGCTGGTATCTGAGCCGCCGCGCCCCAGCGTGGTAATGCGCCCATCTGCCGACAGCCCTTGAAAACCCGCAATCACGGCGACACGGCCTTGCTTAAATTGCGTTTCTATTTCTTTGGTTTGCACATTCACAATCCGTGCCGCGCCGTGGCAGCTATCGGTTTCAATCGGCAGCTGCCAGCCGAGCCAGCTCCGCGCAGGCACGCCCATTTCATTTAATGCCATGGCCACCAGCCCGCTGCTTATTTGCTCGCCCGCCGCGACCACCACATCATATTCGCGTGTATCATGCAGCCGTGCGACTTCACGGGTGAGGCCGACCAGCCTATCAGTGTCGCCATTCATGGCCGAAACCACGACAGCAACCTCATGGCCAGCCTCGGCTTCGCGTTTCACATGGGCGGCCACATTGCGGATACGCTCTATATCGCCCACAGAGGTGCCGCCAAATTTCATGACAAGACGTGCCATTTTCTTTCCATAAATTAAATATGCTTGTCAAAGCCCAATATGGGCGGCATTTTTACATGATAAAGGCGCGAATGGCTATATATGATTGAACCGCCGCTTGTGCCAGTTTATAGGATAGATATGCCCCCGACAAAAAATGCCCCCAATCATACGCCCAATCATGGACATGATATAGATGCGGCGGAAATTGCCAAATTCACCGCCAAAGCCGCCCAATGGTGGGATGCGGACGGGGCGTTTAAGCCTTTGCATAAATTCAACCCCACCCGCTTGGCCTATATAAAAGAGCATATTTGCCGCCATTTTGCCCGCAACCCCAATGAGCCGCGCCCGTTTGACGGCTTGAATCTGCTAGATATTGGCTGTGGCGGCGGCCTGCTCAGCGAACCGATGGCACGGCTTGGCGCACACGTCACAGGCGCGGATGCGGGCGCGGATAATATCAAAGCCGCCCGCCTGCATGCCGAGCAAATGGGGCTAAACATCACCTATCGCCACGCCGCCGCCGACACGCTCGCCGCCGAGGGCGGGCAGTTTGACATTATCCTCAATATGGAAGTGGTGGAACATGTCGCCGATGTCACCCATTTTATGCAAAATTGCGCCGCTTTGCTCGCCCCGCAAGGGCTAATGTTTTTCGCCACGCTTAACCGCACGGCCAAATCCTTTGCTTTGGCCATTATTGGGGCGGAATATGTGTTGGGCTGGTTGCCGCGTGGCACGCATGATTGGCGGCGTTTCATCACCCCCGATGAGCTAGAAGACCAGCTTATCCTTAACGGGCTGGAAATGACCGCCATCACGGGGGTGCGCTATGCCCCCCTCAGCGATAGCTGGCATTTGGCGCAAGATTTAGCCGTTAATTATATGGGTATTGCCCAGAAAAAAGCCCAAAAAAAGCCCAAAAATCCGCCTAAATAGAGACAATTTCAGGCCGCACCACACGGGCAAAGGTTAAAACATCAATTTTTGCCGCCCCCGCACGGCGTAAAACCATGGCACAGGCTTCGGCTGTCGCCCCTGTTGTCATCACATCGTCAATAAGTAATACTTGTTTTCCCACTATCGCATTTTTGCCGCGCACAGCGAATGCGCCGCGCAAATTATTCCGCCTTTTCGCCCGTGTGAGTCCAATTTGCGCTTTGGTGGGCTTGACCCGCCGTAAAATATGCGGTGCGTAATCCAGCCCCGCCCGCCGCGCCAAGCGGCGAGCCAGTTCCGCCGATTGGTTATAACGCCGCTTCCACAGGCGGGTAAAATGCAATGGCACGGGCAGGATAAGCGGCTTATCGGCCAGCACATCCGCGCCCGCCCGCATCATATAGCCCACCAGAAAATCGGCCATTTCGGGCATATCGTGGAATTTGAGCCGATGCACCAGCACCCGTCCCGTCTCTTTATAATGCACCGCCGCCCGCGCCCTATCATATTTAGGCGGGTGGTGCATAGCGGCCAGCGAAACGGTTTTATCACCCAGCGCAAACGGCAAGGGCGCACCCGTGCGGTCGCAAATCGGCGCGTCAATTAGGCTTAACCCTTGCCAACACACCCCGCATAGGGCTTTATCGCGTGCCACCAAATTGGCGCAGGCTTGGCAACGCGGCGGCAAAAGCGTATCCAAAGCAAGGCCGAGAAAATATCCCATATGCGCTTTTACGGGGCGCGGGGTTTTATCCAATAAGCGCATCATTGCGTTTCTTTCTAAAAACATTGTTTCCAAAATCCTTCCGTCTATAGTGCCAGCATGACCGAAGCTGTGCCACATATTTTTGACCGCGCCTTGCGCCAAAAACGTTTGCGCCGTGCCGCGCCCAGCATCGCGCAAGCTGATTTTCTTTTGCGCCGCATCGCCAGCGACATGAATGAACGCCTGCTTGATATTGCCCGCCAATTTAACCACGCGCTTATCATCACGCCCTTGCCCGCTTTGCAAGACGACATGCCCGCTTTGCAAACCAAAACCAAAAATATAAAATGCGTAAGCGTCATAGATGAAAATTTTGATGAAGAAAATCCAAACCTCCCCGCCGCTCATTATGACCTAATAATTTCCATAGGCGGGTTGCATGTCGTCAATGACCTCACGGGCAGTCTCATACAATATCACCGCGCCCTAAAACCCGATGGGCTTTTTCTTGCGGGCTTTGCGGGCGGGGACACGCTCACCGAATTGCGCCACGCGCTTTTGCAAGCTGAAAGCGAGCTAGAAAATGGCATGGCCGCCCATATTCACCCTTTCGGGGAATTGCGTGCGTTGGGCGGCTTGTTGCAACGCGCAGGCTTTGCTTTGCCCGTTGCCGATAGTGACAGCTTCACCGTGCGCTATCCCACGCCTTTTGCTTTGCTGAAAGATTTGCGCCAAATGGGCGAAACCAATATCCTCGCCGACCGCCGCCGCACCCCTTTGCGCCGTGCCACGCTCATGCGGGCGATGGAAATTTACACCGAGCAATTTGCCGACACAGACGGCAAAATTCGCGCCAGTTTTGAATTGCTTTATTTGTCGGGCTGGTCGCCGCATGAAAGCCAGCAAAAACCTTTGCCACGCGGCAGTGCGAAAACGCGCCTTGCGGACGCGCTTGGCACAAAAGAACAAAAGCTCAAAAATTAAAAATTAAATATTATCGCGCAGCATCGCAATAAGCGGCTTATCGGCAGGCGGCATATCCAACCCGAACATATCCCGCGCCCGCACCCATTGCATATTCTGCCCCTCTTGCGGCACAATCTGCCCGTCCCATTGGCGGCACACATAAAGCGGCATGAGCAAATGAAAATCATCATAAGCATGGCTGGTAAAACTCAGCGGCGCAAGGCACGCTTGCGTCACATCAATGCCCAGCTCTTCTTTCAGCTCGCGGATAAGCGCGGCTTCGGGTGTTTCGCCCGCCCGCATTTTCCCGCCCGGAAATTCCCATAAGCCCGCCATGCTTTTGCCTTGCGGGCGTTGGGTCAATAGCACCCGCCCGTCAATATCCACCAGCGCACAAGCCACAACCAAAAGCGGTTTGGTCATCAGCCTTTAACTCCGATAATCGGCATTGATAGAAATATAGCCATGCGTTAAATCCGAAGTCCAAACCCGCGCCGCGCCTTGACCCACGCCCAAATGCGCTTCAATCTCAATTTCGCGCCCGCGCATATGCCGCGCTACGGGTTTTTCATCATAGCCGCGTGCCACACAGCCATTGCGTGCCACCACCACGCCGCCAATGGTGATTTTTAACTTATCCCGATTGGCCGCTTCGCCCGATTTGCCAATGGCCATCACAATCCGCCCCCAATTTGCATCTGCCCCCGCAATGGCGGTTTTAACCAAAGGCGAATTGGCGATAGACAGCGCAACATTACGGGCGGCGGCTTTGCTTTTCGCCCCCTTCACCGTGATGGTGACAAATTTTGTCGCACCTTCGCCATCGCGCACAATGGCTTGCGCCATTTCCTGCATCATGGCCGCCAAAGCCTTTTTGAATCCGGCCAATCTTTTATCCCCTGCCGAGCGCACACCCGCCCCTTTGAGCCGAATTTTTTGCGTGGCCACCAATAGCACTGTGTCGGAGGTTGACCTATCGCTATCCACCGTTATGGCGTTAAAACTTGCGCCCACGCCTTCGCGTAATAATTGCCGCAGCACGGGCGCAGGCAAAGCCGCATCGGTGAAGAAAAAGCTGAGCATGGTCGCCATATCAGGCGCGACCATGCCCGAACCTTTTGCAATCGCCGCCAGCGTCACTTTCTGCCCGCCAAAAGAAACTTTGCGGCTGATAAATTTAGGAAATGTATCGGTCGTCATAATCGCGCCCGCCGCTTTGTGCCAACCCGCATCGGCTTTCAGTTTCGGCGCGAGTTTCGTTAATGCCTGCACAATAGGCGGCGTGTTGAGCGGCGCACCTATCACACCCGTAGAAGCGATAAACACCTCCCCCCTCGCACAGCCCAAAGCCTTTGCCGTTATTTTCGCCATTTGCGCCGTTGCCGCCGCGCCCGCACGGCCCGTAAACGCATTAGCATTGCCGGCATTGACCACCAAAGCCCGCGCCTTGCCTTTGGGCAAATATCTGCGGCACCAATCCACCGCCGCCGAAAGCATAGAAGAGCGCGTTGTCACCCCCGCAATCGTGCTGCCCTTATCAAAAGCGGCGAGCAGTAAATCATCGCGGCCAACATAATGTGCGCCAGTTTTGGCCACGCCAAAGCGCACCCCGTCCACAATGGGCAGTTTGGGGTTTTTGGCACACATCGGCTTGGGCGCAAGCGGCGAACGGGGTATAGAACGGGGCATAATCTCTCTCTATCACCAAATGAATATGCGCCATATTGCGCTGGTGCGCGGCTTGGCACAAGGGGGGAGTTTCATTTTCGCCCATTTTAATAGCCTCGCACCCGCCATTATAGCCCGCATAGATTGACATAATCCATGCGGAGGCTTACATGAAGCCTTGAGATGAGGAGATTTCCCATGTTGGGATTGAGCAAGCTGACCCGCCGCTTTTTCGGCACAGCCAATGAGCGCAAATTAAACCCCTATCTGGCACGGGTGGCGCGTATTAACGCATTAGAAGCTGAGTTTGAAAGTCTGAGCGATGACGCTTTGCGTGGTCAAACTGAAATTTTCCGCACCCGTTTGGCGCAAGGCGAAAGCCTAGACAGCCTGCTTGAACCCGCCTTTGCGGCGGTGCGCGAAGCGGCCAAACGCGCTTTAGGCCAACGCCATTTTGATGTTCAGCTTATTGGCGGCATGGTTTTGCATGATGGCAAAATTGCCGAAATGAAAACGGGCGAAGGCAAAACCCTTGTCGCCACCCTGCCCTGCTATTTGAATGCTTTGGCGGGCAAGGCTGTGCATGTGGTCACGGTCAATGATTATCTCGCCCAGCGCGACTCGGCATGGATGGGGCAAGTCCATGAACGGCTTGGCCTCAGCGTGGGCTGTATCACGCACGCGCTTGACGATGAAGCCCGCCGCACCGCCTATCAATGCGACATTACTTACGGCACAAATAATGAATTTGGTTTTGATTATTTGCGCGATAATATGAAACACGCGCCCGAAGAAATGGTGCAAAGCGGGCATGACTTTGCCATTATTGACGAAGTGGATTCCATTTTAATTGATGAAGCCCGCACGCCGCTTATCATCTCTGGGCCGCTAGAAGATAAATCCACCCTTTATCATCAAATCAACGCGCTTGTGCCGCAACTACAGGCGGAAGATTATGAAATTGACGAAAAAACCAATAATGTTTCGCTCACCGATAGCGGCAATGACCATGTTGAAAAATTATTGCAGGACAATAAACTCCTAGACGCCCAAAGCAGCATTTATGATATTGCCAATATCACTTTAGTCCATCACGTCAATAACGCGCTTAAAGCGCACCATCTTTTTGCCCGTGATACTGATTACATTATTAAAGATAATCAAGTCATGCTCATTGACGAATTTACAGGCCGCATGATGGACGGGCGGCGTTTTGCCGATGGTTTGCACCAAGCTCTTGAAGCCAAAGAAAATGTGGATATTCGCCCAGAAAATCAAACACTGGCCTCTGTCACCTATCAAAATTATTTCCGCCTATTCAAAAAACTTGGCGGCATGACGGGTACTGCCCTGACCGAAGCGGAAGAATTTATGGATATTTACGGGCTGGACGTGATTGAAATTCCCACCAATACGCCCATTGCGCGGATTGACCATGATGATGAAATTTACCGCACACGGGCGGAAAAACTAAACGCCGTGATTGAGCGCATAGAAAAAGCCCAAAAGCGCGGCCAGCCCGTTTTGGTTGGCACCACCTCTATTGAAAAATCAGAAGAGCTTTCGGCTTTGCTTAAAAAGCAAAAAATCAAACATAATGTCCTCAATGCCCGCTATCACGAGCAAGAGGCCCTTATTGTTGCCCAAGCGGGCGTGCCGCAAGCCATTACCATTGCCACCAATATGGCCGGACGCGGCACCGATATTCAGCTTGGCGGTAATTTGGATATGCGCCTTGCAGAAGAAATAAGCGATGATTTACCAGAAGAAAAAAAGGCTACCTTGCATAAAAAAATCGCCGCCGAAATAGACGCGGCCCGCACCGAAGCCATTCAAGCGGGGGGCTTATGCGTGATTGGCACTGAACGCCATGAAAGTCGGCGCATTGACAACCAATTACGCGGACGTTCAGGGCGGCAAGGCGATGCGGGCGCGTCTTATTTTTTCCTCTCCCTTGAAGATGACCTAATGCGTATTTTCGGCACGGATCGCATGGATTCCATGTTAAGCCGTTTAGGGCTGGCCGAAGGCGAGGCCATTATTCACCCATGGATAAATAAAGCCCTTGAACGCGCCCAAAGAAAAGTGGAAGCGCGGAATTTTGATATACGCAAAAACATTCTTAAATTTGACGATGTGATGAATGACCAGCGCAAAGTTGTGTTTGAACAGCGGCTGGAATTTATGCAGACGCAAGATTTGTCTGAAAATATAAAAGATATGCGCCATGAGGTGATTGGTGAAATGGTCGCCACCCATATCCCGCCGCGCAGCTATGCTGAGCAATGGGATATTGATGGGCTAGCGGGGCAGCTTGGCGGGCTGTTCGGCACGGATTTTTCTATTGCCGATTGGGCGCGTGATGAAGGCATGGACGCCGACACCATCACCGCACAGTTGCACAAACAAGCCGATGACCTTGCCGCCAGCCATGCCGCCAATATCGGGCCAGAGCTGATGCGGCAAATAGAAAAAAGCCTCATGTTGCAAATTCTTGACCGCCATTGGCGCGACCATTTGCACACGCTGGAACATTTGCGCCAAGTCATTGGTATGCGCGCCTATGGTCAGCGCGACCCGCTTTCGGAATATAAGCTGGAAGCCTTTAGCCTTTTTTCGGCCATGCTGGAAACCTTGCGCTATGATGTCACCCGCTATGTGATGCATGTCAGCCTTGAGCCTGCCGAAACGGTACCCGCCCCCAATATGCCCGATATGCACACCAATCAAGACGCAGAAACAGACGCCACCCCCGCCCATCAGCCGCGCAGTTTTAGCAAAACCCCGCGCAACGCCCCCTGCCCCTGCGGGTCGGGCAAAAAGTTCAAACATTGCTGCGGACGCGCATAAACCCCATTATTTCAATGGGTTAAAATACCCCCTTTTTTATTGCTTTCCGCCCCCGATTTATGTATTATTCAACCATACACAGCCCATAGGAGTAGGCGGTGCCGACGATTAGGCATTCCCCGAAACTATGGGTTTCTGTTTGAGAGAGCGAAAAAATGAAAAGAAATGTCGCCTTCTTAGTGGACGGGGCTTTTTACCTGAAACGCCATGAAAAAACTTCTCCCGAAAAGCATGTCCCGCAGGCCAACATAGAGGGCATTGTCAAAGATTTAACCGACCAATGCTTAAAGCACCTCCAAAAAAATGAGGAAAGGCTTTATCGGATATTTTTCTATGACTGCCCCGCCCTCAAAACACACAAGCATCATCCCTTAACCAACAAACGCATTAACTTTGACCAGACACCTATAGCGAAATTTCGTAACGGATTGCATGACAAACTAAAACAAACCCCAAATGTCGCTTTAAGATTAGGTTTTTTAGATGAAAGAAATGGGCGTTGGAAAAT